>NZ_JBEPDK010000006.1:0-605046 GCF_040300265.1 Kribbella sp. NPDC000426
CCGGTATTAGACCCCGTTTCCGAGGCTTATCCCAAAGTTGAGGGTAGGTTGCTCACGTGTTACTCACCCGTTCGCCGCTCGTGTACCCCCGAAGGAGCCTTACCGCTCGACTTGCATGTGTTAAGCACGCCGCCAGCGTTCGTCCTGAGCCAGGATCAAACTCTCCGTTGAAATCTATATGTCAACCACAACCCCAAAAGGCCATGGAAAACAGACTACTTTGAGTGATCCTTTGAATCAGAAACAAAACCATTACTGGCTTGTCATCCGTTATATTTCAAAGGAATCCGCCATAGACATTGAATGCCTATAGACGGGGTTAATGCATCTTTCGGCATTGACTTTCGGCACGCTGTTGAGTTCTCAAGAATCGGACGCACACCGCGCTTCAGACTTTCGTTTGAAGCTCCGGGGCAACTCGCCCAACTTTACTGTTTCGCTTCCAGCCGGTCAAATCGGCCTTTTTCGATCCAGCCTCCCTGCGTGACTCAGTGTCCGAAACCCGCCGAGGCGTGTTTCGGCTTCCGAGACCTTCAGGGAGTTTGTTGAAGGGCCGGCCGCTTTCGCGTCCTGCGCCTCGCTCCAACAAGAAGAACATTACTGACATTCATGGTGCGGATGCAAATCGGGGTCCCGGACCCTCGTCCGAGCTCCTCGGCACCCGTCCTCGACCCCGGCGAACCGGCGTCGAGGGAAGCAGTGCTGGTCCCTCTGGTCACATCACTCACTCACGTCTCCGCGAGCGACGCTTCCATCATGCCGCACCCACACAAGTCGTTTTCGTGGGGGTGACGACGAGGTGGGAGCCGGTCAGCCGGCTCCCACCTCGTCAAGTACCGCACCGTCCAGCAGACGCCTCTCGGCGAGTGGCCGCTCGTAGCGGCTTAGGTTGAGGCCCGGGGTCACGAACCGGACGGCACCAGGTGTAACCCGGCGGCCTCAGCACCTATTCCCGGACGCAGTCGAACACGACGCCCTCCTGCTCGAAGACCAGCGCGCCGTCGCGCACCTCGAACCCCGACTCGGTCTCCATCGCTGTGAACGTCGTCGCCGACCGCGCCATGAACAGCTGCGCGGGCTGGCGATCGAACCTCACCTCGAGCCCGCTCCCCCAGCGCTCAACGGTGAACGGCAGCCGGCCCGCTAGCCGATAACCACCGGCCAACTCCGCAAGTACCTCGTCGCTCGGCAGATCCAGGGTGTTCACCTCAGCTGGGTACCCCTCCCAGCCGTACTCCGCAGCCACCGCGGCGAAAACTCTCTGCACAACCCAGCCACCGTTGTCGCTGTTCGTCATGACCACGGCGCCCTGCCCAGTGTCGCGATCTGCCAGCAGGTGGCAGCTGAACCCGGCGTTGCCCCCGCTGTGCCCGAACCGTTGGCCGGAGTCATCCAGGAAGAACCCGAGTCCCAGGTGCCCCAGCCCACCGATCCGCTGCCCCGCGGGGATCTGGTGCGTCAACATCTCCCGGGCGAGCTCCTGCGGCAGCAGCGCGTCCTCGGCACCGGCGTACATCCTCTGTACGCCGATAGCGGCCTTGGCGAGGTCTGTTGGAGTCGTCCAGAGTCCGGCTGCCGCCAGCTCGGGGTACGCATGCCAGCGGCCTTCGATGGGCCGACCACGTTCGTCGTGCGCGACGGCGGCTCTGCCGTGGAGCTCTGGCGGCAGTGGTTGGGCGTAGTCGCTGTCGGACATGCCGAGAGGTTCCAGGACGAGTTCACGAGCCAGTTGACGGAACGGCGTACCCGTCACGTCCTCCAGGAGTTGCTGCATGACGATCGTGCCGCCGCCGGCGTACCGGAACTGGGTGCCGGGCACGAGGTCGACGCGTACGCCGAAGGTGTTGGTCGGTCGAACGCCGTCGAGGATCTGCACCGTTGTGGGCAGCGAGGCGCCCTCGGCGTACCCGGGGAAGCCATGCACGGTCAGCCCGGCACTGTGGCTCGCCAACTGCCGCAATGTCACGACAGGTTGCCACGCCCCTGTCGGTGGGACCTGCCACGACGTGAGCTTCTCGTTGACATCCTCGTCGAGGTCGAGCAGGCCGCGATCGACCAGCCGCAGCATCGCCAGTACGGCGATCGGCTTGCTGATCGACGCGGCCTGGAACAACGTGTCCGGTGCGATAGCGCGCGATCCTCCGGCCTCCACAAGCCCCGCCGTACCGGTCTCCTGGATCACGCCGTTCTCGATCACGACCCAGCTCACGCCAGGCACGTTGAATTGCTCGAGGTCGGCCTTGACGCCCTCATCCAGCATGTCCGTGTCCCCTCCCGTTCCAGTCCTGTGGCTGGAACGGTACGGCGGGCACGGTTCGCCGGCTCGGGATTATCGCGACGGCTGCGGGGCGTTGCAGTCGATCTTCGGGTTGGCGCCGACGTAGTTCAGTGGGCCGGCGACAATCGTCACGAGCACCGTCCCGACCTTGGCACACGAGGTGCGCGAACTTTCGAAGTAGTGACGCTGGGCCGCAGCTGCCAAGCCGATCAGCAGCCAGATGACGACGAGGATCGAGATTGCGCGGGAACGGGTGGCAGAAGCTCTCCGGGTAGCCATGTCCATCTCCTGGTTCGGCGTGCCCCCGTGCTGCGCTCCCCCGGTGCCCGCCGCCAAACTGACAGAAACTCAGATCTCGCGGAACTCGTAGTTCGGCTTGATGTGTCTGTTGATGTACGCGCCGATGCTGGACGCGGCCAGGAGCGCGGCGTATGTCGGCTGTGGGACGTCGAAGTACTGGTAGACGTAGCCGTTCACGTACTCGAGCTCCAATGTGCCGTCGGACCATCCGACCGACCGCACACTCGACGAATTCACCGGGCGTCGCCTCATGCGTCGCTCCTTCCGCACCTCGCGCTGCGGCGCCCAGTCTGCCGGTTGTGTCAAGCGGTGCGAGATCGCTCCGGATCATCGGTCTGCAGCCGTGCCAGGGCGCGGGCGAGGTCGCCGAGAGCCGTGTTGAGCTGGGTCAGCACGGTGTCGTCGATCGGCAGCTGTCGCTGGTCGAGGCCGAGGTTGGCGGCGAACCGGAGATGGGCGTCGGGCGGCGCCTGTTTGAGGAACGTGTCGAGTGCCTCCTGGAGGAAGGGACTCGGCACCACCTCGGGTCTCTCCCGCCATTTCGTCAATGTGCGCGGCGAGATGCCGAGGTGCTCGGCGAAGGCTTCGTTGGTCATGCGCAGCGCCGTACGCAAGGCGTGTGCGTGCCGACCGGTCCACTCGTCGATGATTGTCATGCCTGTCGCTCCCTTGCGTGTCGTTACTCCCTGCTATCAGAATATGGCGATTCGGTGACCGCCGGTGGGCAGAATTTGTTCGCTGTGGATACCGGTTGAGTTCCTGGTGAGGACACCCGGTCACGCGTTGACTTGGCGCATGGACGAGATCAGCGGAAGAACCGCAACGCTGCCGCGAGCCAGACGGCGGCGCCATCTGAAGGTCGCGAGCACGACCGGGCCACGCTGCTTCGTGCTGGACCGCCACTCCGACCCGTCCGGCGTCAGCGGGACGGGCGTGGTCGCCGAAGGCGTCGAGTGGAGCGACGGGACGGTCGCACTGCATTGGGGCGGCAAGTACGCAACGACGACTGTGTGGCCGGACGGGATCGAGGCCCTTCTGACGATCCACGGCCACAGCGGATCGAGCACGATCCGTTGGCTGGACGAGTAGCTATGCGTAGCCGATCTCGGTGGGGCGGGCCAACCCTGCAGCCGGCCCGCCTCACCGGCCTACTCCGAGTAGAACTGCTCTCGGTAGGGCGCGTGCCGTGGGACAGGACGCTGGTGCGACTCATCCGTGGGGCTCTTCGCGCCGTTCTGTTCCGGCTCCGGGCCACCCGAGTCGTCCAGGTCGGTCAGATCGTCGACTGCCGTGCTGAAGGCGAGTTCGGCACGGGTCGGCCGCCGGCGTTCGATCTCCTCCGCCGAGGTACGGATGGGGAGATCGTTCGCCGCGGCCGACAACTCGGCGAGCGTGTCGAGGAGACCGAGCGCCGTCTCGACGTCGCCCGGGTGGTTGACCAGCCACCAGACTGCGGCCGAACCAGGCGTGGCGAAGACGTCGTCCTTCAAGTAGGCGCGTTTGTCCTGCTCCATGCGGCGTTCGAGCAGGGTGGTCTGCTCCCGCCGATGCAAGGCAGCCAGATGCAGGAGGTGCTTGTGGTCCGCATCCGGCAGTCGCAGTCGCACCTCGGTCGCCCAGCTGCGCACCTGCCCTTTCTCGTCGAGCGCGGGCTCGCCGAGAAGCGCGGCCAGGCGGTGCTGGTTGAGCGACTCCTCCGTCACCTGTTGCCTCGCGGTCAGCGACCGCGCCCGCTCCAGCAATGCATCGACAGCCACCGCGCCGAGGTCCGCGTGGCGCGAGCCCGACAGGACGGTCGACCACTGGACGACGGCCGAGAAGCTGAATTGGAAGTCGGGCGAAGCAGACGGCAGGCGTACGTCGCTCACCGTCCGCGACGGCGGACCGGTGAAGACGGGATCGGGATCCGGCAGCACAACCGAGGGCGGCGCCGGCTTGGTGACGACTGGACGGGGTTCGTCGGGCTGCTTCCAGACGACGGCCAGGAGGACCAGGAGCACCACGGTGAGGACCACGGCCGACCAATCCGGCAGGCCGATCACCAGCGACACGAGGTACAGCACCAGCACAATCGCGGCAGCAGTCAGGAGGGAGTTCCGGTGGAGCTTCATGGGCGCGTTCCTTCACCGCGTCGGGCGGAGGTCAGCAGGTCGGCCACTGCGGATCAGACGGCTTCCCCGTCCTCACACCATCCGAGCCACCGGCAACCCAGACCACAGACTGCGCCACACGACGAGTCCACAAAAAGTCTTCCATGCCTCACCCAAAGTAGTCGCCGAAAGCGTGTCGCCGCCCACGACCTGGACGCGCCGGCGCCTGACCGACGGCGAGGGACAACCGGGTCAGCCGGTCAGGGAGCGGAGGGCTTGACGGGACGGGGTGAGGAGGACCGGCTTGTAGGGGCACCGTTGGTCGGTGAGGGTCTCGTAGGCCCGGATGGCTCGGTTGGCGGCGTCCCAGCCCTGCTCGGCCGGCGTGCGGCCGAGGCCCCGGTTGCGGACCAGGGCGCCGTAGAACGCCGAGCAGAAGACGGTCGCTTCGTACCAGCCGATGACGGTGCTGGTGCCGATGTAGGTGATGTCGTCCTGCAGGCAGTCGCGGATCGCGCGTTGCCACTTGCCGATGCCGGTCTTGCAGCCGTCGGCGATGACGACACCGCTGGCGATTCCCCATTGGCGATCCAGGAACCAGTCGGCCAGGGATCGGAGCGAAACCTGGGTCTGGCCGTCGGTGGAGAGAAACGAGGGCTCCTCGCTGTGGTCACCGTGTGCCATCACGTGCAGGACCGAGGACGGGGTGGTCAGGGCGGAGAAGGCGGTCTCGTGATCGCGGCTGCGGATGAAGTTCACGTCGATCACCGGCCGGTTCCAGCCTGCGTTGATGTTCCCGGTGATGCCCTGGACGAACGTCATCGACGCGTCGAACGAGCTGTCCAGACCGAGGTCCACCAGAGTGATCAGACGGTTCTTCATTTGCCCACCCCTCCAACGTGTTTCGAGGCCCCACGGGACCATCATGAACCACGGCTCCGACAGTTCGCAGGGTGGTTTCCCGGGGCTGAGACAGGTCGTCCCGGCCGTACGGCGTACGGCCGATCCGGATGGTTCCGGACGGTCTGCACGGAGGGTGCGGACTGTGATCGGCGTACGGTGTCGGGGCAGCGTCAGCCGAAGGAGGAGTTGGATGAGCCAGGCCCCAACCGTCACTTTGAGTCACGGATCTGCGATGCCGCGGATCGGGCTCGGGACGTCGCCGATGAACGATGCGGATGCCGAGCGGGCCGTGAGTACGGCGCTCGAGCTCGGGTATCGGCTGATCGACACGGCGGAGAACTACCGCAACGAGGTCGGCGTCGGGCGGGCACTGAAGGGCGTGCCACGCGACCAGGTGTTCGTGACCTCGAAGTTCAACAAGAAGTGGCACAGCGTCGAGGGCGCGCGTACGGCGTTCGAGGCGAGCGCGGAGAAACTCGGCGTCGACTATCTGGATCTGCTCCTGATCCACTGGCCGAATCCGGACCAGGATCGGTACGTCGAAGCCTGGCAGGGGCTGATCGCGCTCCGGGACGCCGGACTGGTGCGCGCGATCGGTACGTCGAACTTCAAGCCGGCGCACTTGCAGCGGCTGATCGACGAGACCGGTGTGGCACCGGAGGTGAACCAGGTACAGCTGAGCCCGGTCTGGGCGAAGGTGGCCGAGCGCGAGTTCCATGCCAAGCACGGGATCGTTACGGAGGCGTGGAGCCCGCTGGGCAAGGGCACCGACCTGCTGAGCCAGCCCACGGTGCAGCAGCTCGCGAAGAAGTACGAGCGGACGCCGGGTCAGGTCGTACTGCGATGGGAGACCCAGCAGGACGTCGTACCCATCCCGAAGTCAGCCGACCGCGGCCGGCTCGCGGACAACCTGGCCGCGTTCGACTTCGACCTCACCGCCGACGAGCTGGCTGCGCTGTCGGACCTCGACGGTACGGCGAAAGCCGCCGCCGACTCCGATCGTGCCGGCCACTGATCAGGTGGTGAAGGAGCCTGTGACGACCGAGTAGGACTCGACGCCGCCCTTGGAGGACCACAGCCGGATCCGCACGAGGGTGCCGTCGGGCACCGAGAAGTTGCAGAAGCTCCAGCCCTGGTAGTCGGCGACGGTGGTGTCGTCGAAGCACTCGTGCGCGTCGTACCAGAAGCCGACCTGGCTTTGGTACAGCTGGATCGCGGCGCGGGCGCTGTAGCCGTCTGCCTGGTCGTCGTGGACGCCGAGCCATTCGCCGTCCGTGCAGTAGACCGCGGCGCTCAGGCGCGAGTTGAGCAGTTCCTTGGTGTGGTTGGCGTAACAGTTGGCGGCCGAGTTCGCGTACGCCGGAGCCGCGGTCAGCACGCCCGCGAGCATGAGCCCGGCCGCTGCGGCCGCAAGCACGCGTCGAAGCGAGGACAGAAACAGCACAGGGCGGCTCCAGGCTCGATGTGGTCGCGGATGCGGTTGCCAGTGAGCCTAGGGAGAGGGCGGGTGCGCTTCGAGCCCTCCAGCTGAGCAACACGTGAGCAGACGCACCTCGGCCCCCGGGGAAAGTGGGAAGTTCCCGGAGGCCGTGGCGCTATCAGCTAGTGAGGCCAACTTCTGAGGCCAGCTACAGAGCCGCCGCCGACTGGTGAGTCGGCGGCGGCCGTTGGAGATCAGCTGCAGCCGGAGGTGCTGCCGCAGCCTTCGCAGACGTAGCAGGAGCCGCTCGGGCGCATCTTGGTGCCGCAGGTGAAGCAGAGCGGGGCGTCGACCGAAGTGCCGGTGATCAGCTCGAGCATCTCCGCGGTGGTGTGGGCCTCGCCCTTGACCGGCTTGGCCGCGGCCGCGTCGACCGACTTGTCGCTGATCTCGGTGACCTCAGCGGCCTCGGTCGGCTCGACCGACTTCAGGGACTCGGCCTCGGAGACCTCGACCGGGGCCGGCTCGTAGGAACCGGTGTCGAGCTGCCGGGACCGCTCCTCCGCCGAATAGATGCCCAGTGCGGCCCGCTCGTCGAACGGCAGGTAGTCCAGGGCCAGGCGGCGGAAGATGTAGTCCATGATCGACTGCGCCATCCGGACGTCCGGGTCGTCGGTCAGACCGGCCGGCTCGAACTTCAGGTTGGTGAACTTCTGGACGTAGGTCTCCAGCGGCACGCCGTGCTGCAGGGCGATCGAGATCGCGATCGAGAAGGCGTCCATCACACCGGCAAGCGTCGAGCCCTGCTTGCCCATCTTCAGGAAGACCTCACCGAGACCGTCGTCCGGGTAGGAGCCGGCGGTCATGTAGCCCTCGGCGCCGCCGACCGAGAAGGACGTGGTGCGCGACGGACGCGACTTCGGCAGACGCTTGCGGGTCGGCCGGTACTCGATGACCTTCTCGACGATCTTCTCGGCGACCGCGGCTTCGGCAGCTACCGCAGCCTCGGCCGCAGCAGCCTTCTTCGCCTTCGCGTCCGCCAGCGGCTGACCGACCTTGCAGTTGTCGCGGTAGACCGCGAGCGCCTTCAGGCCGAGCTTCCAGCCCTGGAAGTAGACGTCGGCGATCTCCTCGACCGTCGCGGTCTCCGGCAGGTTCACCGTCTTCGAGATCGCGCCGGACAGGAACGGCTGCGCCGCCGCCATCATCCGAACGTGGCCCATCGGCTTGATGGCCCGCTCGCCCATCGCGGTGTCGAAGATCTCGTAGTGCTCCGGCTTCAGGCCCGGGGCGTCGACGACGTGGCCGTTCTCCGCGATGTACTCGACGATCGCCTCGATCGTCTCCTCGGTGTAGCCGTACTGCCGCAGCGCCCGCGGGACGGTCTGGTTGACGATCTGCATCGAGCCGCCGCCGACCAGCTTCTTGAACTTGACCAGCGAGAAGTCCGGCTCGATACCGGTCGTGTCGCAGTCCATCATGAAGCCGATGGTGCCGGTCGGTGCGAGCACCGAGGCCTGCGCGTTCCGCCAGCCGTTCTTCGCGCCGACCTTCAGGACGCCGTCCCAGGCCGCGGCCGCGTGCTTGTGGACGTCCTTGTCGATCTCGTGGATCGTCCGGATCGCGTCGTTGGCCGCCGCGTGCTTGCGCATCACCCGGGTGTGGGCGTCCTTGTTCCGCTCGAAGCCGTCGTACGCGCCGACGATGCCGGCCAGCTCGGCGGACCGCTTGTACGACGTACCGGTCATCAGCGAGGTGATAGCGCCCGCCAGTGCGCGACCACCGTCGGAGTCGTATGCGTGACCGGTTGCCATCAGCAGCGCACCGAGGTTTGCGTAGCCGATACCGAGCTGCCGGTACGCGCGGGTGGTGACGCCGATCGCCTCGGTCGGGAAGTCCGCGAAGCAGATCGAGATGTCCATCGCGGTGATGATCAGCTCGACCGCCTTGACGAACCGCTCCGAATCGAAGAGGTCGTCGTCGCGGAGGAACTTCATCAGGTTCAGCGAGGCCAGGTTGCAGGACGAGTTGTCCAGGTGCATGTACTCCGAGCACGGGTTGGACGCGGTGATCCGGCCCGTCTCCGGCGTGGTGTGCCAGTCGTTGATCGTGTCGTCGTACTGCAGGCCCGGGTCGGCGCAGGCCCACGCGGCCTGGGCGATCTTGTCGAACAGGTTCCGCGCGTCGACGGTCTCGATCACCGAGTTGTCGAGCCGCGCCCGCAGCCCGAAGTCGCCCTTCTCCTCGACCGCGCGCATGAACTCGTCCGAGACCCGGACCGAGTTGTTCGCGTTCTGGTACTGCACGGAGGTGATGTCGCGACCGCCGAGGTCCATGTCGAAGCCCGCGTCACGCAGGATGCGGATCTTCTCCTCCTCGCGCATCTTGGTGTCGACGAACTCCTCGATGTCGGGGTGGTCGACGTCGAGCACGACCATCTTCGCCGCGCGCCGGGTGGCGCCGCCGGACTTGATCGTGCCTGCCGACGCGTCCGCGCCGCGCATGAACGAGACCGGGCCGGAGGCCGTACCGCCGCTGGACTGCAGCAGCTCCTTCGACGAGCGGATCCGGGACAGGTTCAGGCCGGCGCCCGAGCCGCCCTTGAAGATCAGGCCCTCTTCCTTGTACCAGTTCAGGATCGACTCCATCGAGTCGTCCACGGCGAGGATGAAGCAGGCCGACACCTGCTGCGGCGAGGACGTCCCGACGTTGAACCAGACCGGCGAGTTGAAGCTGAAGTACTGGTGCAGGAGCAGCCAGGTGATCTCCTGCTCGAAGACCTCCGCGTCGGCGGGCGAGGTGAAGTAGCCGTGCTCCTCGCCGGCCCGGCGGTAGGTCTTCACGACCCGGTCGAGCAGCTGCTTGAGGCTCCACTCCCGGTTGTCGTGGCTGACCGCGCCACGGAAGTACTTCGTGGTGACGATGGTCGAGGCGTTGACGCTCCAGAAGTCGGGGAACTCGACCCCGCGCTGCTCGAAGACCGTCTCACCCGTCTTCCAGTTCTGCTGCACGACGTCGCGACGCTCCCACGTCACCTCGTCGTACGGGTGGACGCCTTCGGTGCTGAAGACGCGCTCGATGGTGAGTCCCGCGGGCGCGTTCTTCCGCCCGCGGAACCCGGCCGCCGACCGCTTGGTCGACCCCGAGTGGCCGGTCACCGTCTCTGTCATGGTTGCTCCTCGCCCTGTGTCTACTACCGCGGTCTGTCGGGACCGCCCCGTTGGAGTACTGCGTGAACGCCACATACCGCCTGTACTTCGTGGAACTACCGTTCCCCCGGTTTACGTCTGTTGGGTCGGCTTGAGCTGGCCCGGCTCGGTGCCCTGCGGCTCCTTCTCGGCCCGCAGCAGCGCGATCTCGGTCTCGAAATCGTCCGCGGACTCGAACTGCCGGTACACGCTCGCGAACCGCAGGTAGGCGACCTCGTCCAGCTCCCGCAGCGGCCCGAGGATCGCGAGTCCGACCTCGTGCGCGGGAACCTCCGGCGAGCCGCTGCCCTTCAGCGCGTCCTCGACCTTCTGACCCAGGCGGGCGAGCTGGTCGGCGTTCACCGGCCGGCCCTTGCACGCCTTGCCGACCCCGTTGATGACCTTCTCCCGGCTGAACGGCTCGGTCGCGCCGGAGCGCTTCACGACCGTGAGCTGCATCTGCTCGACAGTGGTGAACCGCTTCTCGCAGACCGGGCACTGACGCCGGCGGCGGATCGCTCCGCCGTCCTCGGCCACCCGGCTGTCGACCACCCGTGAGTCGGCGTGCCGGCAATACGGACAGTGCACGACGAATCACTCCTCCCGTGACCACCCCCGAGGGGGCAGGTTGTGGATCAGCCTGGGGACAACTTGTGTAGAACCTGTGTGCAACCAACCACTACCTGTGGAAAATTACACCCGTGTAACCACTACATCTAGGGATCCTAGATCGCTGCTCCGACAGTTTGCAAGCACGCCCCGATCGCCCGCGCGTGTCTAGGTTCCAACACTCGCGCGGGCTCGTGTACTCCCGCGTGGCGTCGCCCGAATGACCCTTTCGAGGAGCAAACTACGGCCTCCGCAGCGGGCCGATCCGAGAGAGGTTCGGAGGCGGTTCGAGGGCGGCGGGCAGCCCGGATCCGTCAGCCGGCGAGCGCGAACCGGCCGGCGTTCCAGCCGGCGAGTTCGGCCGGGCAGTTGGTGATGATGCCGTCCACGCCGGCCCGCTCGAGCGCGTCCCATCGGTTCGGGTCGTCGACGGTCCAGACGTTGACCGCGATGCCGGCCGCGTGCAGTTCGCGGACGATCCCGGGCCGGGTCTGCAGTGCCGCGTCGGACGGGTGGTACGACGTCAGTTCGAGGTCCTTCGCGACCGCGACCGGATCCGGGTCGAGTGCGAAGCGGAGCAGGCCGAGCGGCAGTTCGGGCGCGAGTTCGCGGACCCAGCGCAGGTGCTGCGGCTCGAAACTCTGCACGAACACCCGGCCACTCATCCGGTGCACCTGGATCTCCTGCACGATCCGTACCACGGAAGCTCGTGCGTGCTCGCCTTTGATCTCGAGTAACAGCTTGCCGCCGCGGGTCTTCAACCCGTCGAGCTGAGCCGCCAAAGTCCGCACCCGCTGCCCCGCGAACGCCGGTGCGAACCACGAGCCTGCATCCAGCTGCGCAACCTCGGCAGCCGTGAGCGACTGGATCGGACCGGTCCCATCGGTGGTGCGGTCGACGGTCTCGTCGTGCAACACGACCGGTACGCCGTCCTTCGTCGTGCGTACGTCGTTCTCGATCCACTCGACGCCGGCGCGACGGGCGGCCTCGTCCGAGGCAGCGGTGTTCTCGGGGGCGGCGGACGAATTGCCGCGGTGTGCCCAGATCCGCAACTGCGTGCCGGGCGCGCGGAGGAACGACTCGGTCCGAGACATCACCACGCAGGTAAACCGGCCGAGACGAACGGCGCCCGAGCCGACGATGAAGCGACGGCCAACGCCGGATGTGAGGATGTCGGCATGAAGCCGGTGATTCTCGACGTCGACACGGGTCTGGACGACGCCTGTGCGCTGCTGCTCGCCGCTCGGCACCCCGAGCTCGACCTCAAGGCCGTGACGTGTGCCGGCGGCAATGTCGGACTTGATGACGTCGTCCGGAACACGCTCACGGTTCTCGATGCCGCGGGCCGTCCGGACGTGCCGGTCGCGCGCGGGGCCGCCGTACCGCTGCTTCAGCCGGTGCGGATGGCGCGGCACGTCCACGGGGCCGACGGGCTCGGGGACCTCGACTGGCCGCGTTCGACGCGGACCACGGATCCGCGGCATGCGGTCGAGTTGCTGCGCGACGTGCTGCGGGAGGCCGCGGCCACCGGTGAGTTGATCACGCTGATTCCGCTGGCGCCGCTGACGAATATCGCGTTGCTGCTCCGGACGTACCCGGATGCGGCGGCCGGATTGCGCGAGATCGTATTCATGGGCGGCGCCGCGGGCATCGGGAACGCGACCGCATCGGCGGAGTTCAACATCTGGACCGATCCGGAGGCGGCCGCGGTCGTGCTGACGGCGGCCGGCGAGCTCGGCGTACCGACGACGATGTACGGGCTGGATGTCTTCTACGACGTGGTGGTCACGTTGGAGCAGGCGCACGGATTGAGCGGATCGCCGTCGGCCGACCTGGCGCGGAAGCTGATCGAGAAGCGGAGCAGCCTGTACCAGTCCGACGGAGCGAGCATCGGCGACGGCGGCGCGGTCTGTGCGGTGATTGACCCGTCGGGCCTGACGACGCAGTCGTTCCCGGTGCGGATCGAGCTGTCGGGAAGCTGGTCACGGGGACGGACAATCGTCGACACGCGGGACTGGTCGGCTGATCTGACCAGCGATCCGCATGGACTGTCGCCAACCACGGTTCAGGTCGCGACCGCGGTGGACAGCAAGCGGTACGCCGAGATGTGGCTCGCGACCGTCAGCTGACCAGATCGACCAGGCGGGCGCGTACGCCGTACAGGAACAGGTCGAGGCCGTCGGTGAAGACATCGGGCCTGTCGGCCGACTCCGCGACGACGGCGGCCAGGCTCCAGCGAGCCGTGACCTCGAACAGGTGACGCGCTTCGGGCCCCGGTACGCCGAGGCGGACGAGGGCGTCGATCTGGGCACGGATGAGTTCGGCGCGGGACCCGTCGCCCTGGTCGCGATCCGGCGTGGCCTTTGACTGGATCAGTCCGGCCAGACCGGGGTGGTCGGCGTAGAAGGCGCGCAGCTCGAGCGAGCCTGATCTCGTCAGCGCGATCCATTCGTCGATGGTCCGCAGCTTCTCGTACGCCGCGTTGTCCGCGGTGAACTGGTCGAACGCGTTGCGCGCCACCAGGTCGAGCAGGTCGGACTTGTTCTGGACGTGGTGATAGAGCGTCGGCGCACGGACGTGGAGGCGTTCGGCGACGGCTCGCATCGTGAGGCCGTCGACGCCGTTCGTGCGGATGACGGCCAAGGCGGCGTCGGCGATCGCCGCGACGGTGATGCCGGCCGCGGCGTGGGACGACGGGTCGCGTCTGGTCATGAAATCTCGTTGTCGGAGTGGTCGGGGCGCGGGTACTGTCTAACGTTATTAGACAGCGTAGCCGAGGATGGTGCCGTGACTGGATTCCGACCCGCGTACCCACTGCGGACCGAGCGGCTGGAGTTGCGTCCGCATCGGATGGACGACCTGGACGACCTGTACGCGTTCCACTCCCGGCCGGAGGTGGTGCGGTACACGCCGTGGCCGGTGCGCGATCGCGAGGAGACGCGGGTTGCGTTGGAGAAGAAGCTCTCGCAGGGCGAGCTGACGGAGTCGGGTCAGTGGCTGGTGCTCGCGATCGAGCTTCACGAGACCGGGACCGTGATCGGCGAGGTCCTGCTGAAGTGGGAGAGCGAGATCGATCGTCAGGGCGAGATCGGGTTCGCGCTGCACACGGCGTACCAGGGGAAGGGGCTGGCAGCGGAGGCGGCGCGGGAGATGTTGCGGGTCGGGTTCGAGGAGCTCGGGCTGCATCGGATCGTCGCGGTCCTGGACGATCGGAACGACGCGTCGGCCCGGTTGCTCGAGCGGCTGGGGATGCGTCGGGAGGCGCATTTCATCGACGCGCTCCAGTTCAAGGGCGAATGGGCGAACGAGTACGTGTACGCATTGCTGGAGGACGATTGGCGTGATGCCGATTGACAACGCGATCTACGACCGGCTGGGCAGCGGCTGGTGGGACGAGTCGAATCCACTGAATGCGCTGAACGGCAGCTTCACGCCTGCGCGGTTCGCGTACTTCCGCGACATCCTCGACCGGCTCGGGCTCGATCCGGCCGGTCTGCGGGCGATCGACATCGGCTGCGGCGGCGGTTTCCTGGCCGAGGAGTTCGCGCGGATCGGATGCCGGGTCGTCGGCGTCGATCCCTCGGAGGTCTCGATCCGCACCGCGCGGCAGCACGCTTCGGCGTACGCCCTGAAGATCGGGTACGTCGTGAATGCGGGCGAGCGGCTTGCCCTGAAGGACGAGAGCGTCGATATCGCCTACTGCTGTGATGTGCTCGAGCATGTAGCCGACCTGGAGCGAGTGATCGCGGAGACGGCCCGGGTGCTGAAGCCCGGCGGGGTCTACCTGTTCGACACGATCAACCGGACGCGGGCGTCGAAGCTGTTCTTCGTGAAGCTGCTGCAGGAGTGGCGGTTGACGCGGGTCGTCGACACCGGCGTCCACTCGTGGGCGATGTTCATCAAGCCGCTCGAGCTCGAGGAGCTCCTGCGACGGCACGGGCTGCGGCTGCGCGAAATCGCCGGGCTCGGTCCGCGAGCGGGTCTGACGTCGCTGGGGTTGAACTTCGTGCGGATGCGACTCGGACAGCTGTCGTTCGGCGAGGTGAGTCTGCGAATGGATATCGGTCAGGTGCGGCGGACCGACCTGTCCTATCTGGGCTACGCGACGAAGCTCAGCCGGCGATCGGGATCTGGAGCGTCTCGCCAGGGGTGATGTCGGCCGGGCTGGAGAGCTTGTTGAGGTCCGCGATCTTCTCGACGATCGTCGCCGGGTCCTCGGTCGGGTTGGTGTTCTGCGCGATCGACCAGAGGGTCTGACCGGGCGCCACCTGGACCGGGACGGTATGGGTGAAGCGCGGGCCAGGCTCGAGGACGCCGGTGACGCGGAGACCGAGGACGACGATCGCCGCGCCGAAGATCAGGACCGACACGGCGGTCAGCAGCACGCGGCCGCGGCGGGTCAGGCGGAGGGCGGACGGCTCGACCTCGGGGCGCCGACGGATCGGCGTCACGTGCCGCCCGAGCGCCTCGCCGGAGCATGCCCGGACCGGAAGCGAGTCGGTGGCACCCTCGATCCGCGGCCGGCGGCGCGGCGCGGTCACCGGTGCGGTCACCGGCGCCACGGCGGGCTCGGGTGAACGTCGTGCCAGTGGGTTTGCCGCCAGAGCTGCTGTGCTCATCGGGTCCTCCAGACCTCGGTCAGTGCGTGTCCTGCGGTGTTGAGTCCTGTCTACCGGCCGCCTCCGACAGTTTCTGCAGAGCGGCCCGTCCAATCTCGACCGAACACCTGTTCGATCGAACGTCTGTACGAATGATTAACCGACAGGTACCCGTCGCGCAACCACTTCCAACCAGGACACGCCAGTGAAATTCCCTGACGCCAAAGTTGCCCGCGTGCGGCTTATAACCTGACACACGAACAGATGTGCGAACCGACACGCCTTCGAACAGATGTTTGAAGAATCTCAGGATTCGGTCTACGGTCATGACTGTCGAGCAAGCTTCGGCCGGTGGTGCGATCGCCGGCCCGACCTGAGGAGCAATCACCGATGGCCAGGACGCCGAGCGGTTCCAGCAAAGACAACCGGGGCGGCGGGGCGGGTCCGGATGCGGCGGACCGGACCGTGACCGAGCTGCCCGACGGGCCGGCCGACGCGACCGGACTGACCCCGCGCCAGCGCCGTGTGCTGGACGTGATCCGCGATTCGGTGGACAGCCGCGGTTACCCGCCCTCGATGCGCGAGATCGGCGAGCGGGTCGGCCTGACCAGTTCCTCCTCGGTGTCGCACCAGCTGCGCGTGCTCGAGCAGAAGGGCCTGCTCCGCCGCGATCCCAACCGGCCAAGGGCGATCGAGGTGCGCTACCCGGGTGAGGTCGACGCGGCGGCCCGCCGTTCCGCGCTCGGCTCGGTGCGCCAGACGACGTACGACGAGACCGGTGCCGGCGACGCGCATCCGGACGCGGTCTACGTGCCGGTAGTCGGCCAGATCGCCGCCGGTAACCCGATCCTGGCCGAGCAGGAGATCGAAGAGGTCTTCCCGTTGCCCAAGGCAATGGTCGGCGAGGGCACGCTGTTCATGCTGAAGGTCAAGGGCGAGTCGATGATCGAAGCGGCGATCTGCGACGGCGACTGGGTCGTCGTCCGGCAGGAGCAGACCGCGGAGAACGGCGACATCGTGGCCGCGATGATCGACGGCGAGGCCACCGTGAAGACGTTCAAGAAGACCAAGACCGAGATCCTGCTGCTGCCGCACAACCCGGCCTTCGAGCCGATCGACGGTAAGGACGCCGTCATTCTCGGAAAGGTCGTAACAGTTCTGCGCCGAGTCTGACATGTCAGACGGCGAGCGAAGTCCGGCGTGTCGTGTCAGCATTGAGCTATGACGACTGTCTATGACTTCAGCGCCACGCGGATCGAAGGCAATGAACAGTCTCTTGCCGATTTCCGCGACCAGGTGCTCCTGGTGGTGAACACGGCGTCGCAGTGTGCCCAGACTCCGCAGTACACCGGTCTTCAGAAGCTCTACCGGACCTACCGCCGGCAGGGCTTCTCGGTGCTCGGCTTCCCCTGCGACCAGTTCGGCCACCAGGAGCCTGGTGACGAGAACGAGATCGCGAACTTCTGCTCGACGATCTACCACGTCACGTTCCCGATGTTCGCCAAGATCGACGTCAACGGATCGAGGACGATCCCGTTGTACAACTGGCTGAAACGCGAGCAGGGCGGCCTGCTCGGCGGCCGGATCAAGTGGAACTTCACCAAGTTCCTGGTCGGCCGCGACGGTGGGGTGATCGCGCGCTACGCGCCCACCCATTCGCCCGAGAAGCTGGCCGACAAGATCGAGGCCGCACTGGCGGTGCCGGCACCGTCGAGGGAAACGAACGACTGACCCTGACCCTGCGACGACCGGGATTCGGGGCCGTACGCAACTGTCGGTTTGCTGAATTCCTGCGACAGGTGAACAGACGGCGTCGCAGCACCTCAGATTCTTCTCCGCATTTCGAACATTTCCTGCTGCTGTCTGCATGTCGCGAGGTCCTGCAAATGCAGCTGCACAGTCAGTTTCGTGCGACGAGAACCGTTTCCGGGTCGATGTCGAGGCGCAATCCACGCCAGACCGGATGCCGGAGCCGGCCGTCGCCGCCCCAGCCGGAGAAGGTGACCTCGGCGACCAGGACGGGATCGAGCCAGTGCGCCCGCCGCCGGTCGGTCATCGGGATGCTCGACGGGTCGAACGACGGGCGGTCGATCTCGAGACCCGCCAGCTCGGCACTCAGCATGTCGAGGGTGGCGAAGTCCAGGCCGGATCCGACCTTGCCGATCAGCACGAGCTCGCCGCCGGGTTCGGCGTACGCGCCGCAGTAGAAGGAGCCGATCGTCCCTTCGCGGTTGCCCTCCCCCGGATGCCAGCCGCACAGCACTACGTCCCTGGTCTGCACCGGCTTGATCTTGATCCAGTCGGAGCTGCGCCGGCCGGGAAGGTACCGGGATTTGCGCCGCTTCGCCACGACGCCTTCGAGTCCTTGCGCGGCGGACTGGTCCAGGGCTTCCGAGCCGTCCTGGAGCGCGGGCGGGACCTCCCAGAACGGGTCGCCGATGTCGAGCGAGTCGAGCAGTCCGCGCCGGTCGTCGTACGTTGCCTCCAGCAACCACTCGCCGTCGAAGCGGAGTACGTCGAAGAGCCGGACCGAGACCGGCACCTCGGTGATCAGATGCCTGAGCTGCCGTGGATCGCGGACATGCATCCGCCGCTGCAGCAGACCGAACGACGGTGCGCCCTTCTCGTCCAGCGTGACGATCTCACCGTCGAGCACGGCGGGCAGGCGCAGGCCCGGCGCTTCGGCGAGACCGATGAGCTCCGGGTACCCGCCGGAGACGTCGTGGCTGTTGCGTGACCAGAGCCGGCACACGCCGTCGTCGACCTCGGCGATGACGCGGATGCCGTCCCACTTCAGTTCGTACGACCAGCCTGAACCGGACGGCATCTGCCCCAGCGACGCCATCATCGGCAGCACGGGCGGACCGGCCGGACTCATGTGGACTGCAGTCGTTTCAAGGCACCGAGCACCTTCTCACGATCGGCGGTCGGCCACATCGGGGGCAAGGAGGCGCGCAGGAACGCGCCGTACCGCTGGGTGACGATGCGGGGGTCGAGGATCGCGACGACGCCTCGATCGGTACTGCGGCGGATCAGCCGGCCGGTCCCCTGCGCGAGCAACAGCCCGGCGTGGGTGGCGGCGACGGCCATGAACCCGTTGCCGCCGGCTTCGTCGACCGCGCGCTGACGGGCCGCCATCAGGGGCTCGTCCGGCCGCGGGAACGGGACGCGGTCGATGATCACCAGGTTGCAGGTCGAGCCCGGCACGTCGATCCCCTGCCACAGCGAGAGCGTGCCGAACAGGGAGGTCTCCGGGTCGTCGACGAACTCGCGGGCGAGCTCCCCGAGCTGCGCATCACCCTGGCACAGCACCTTGAGGTCGGTGGCCTCACGGACCGCGGCTGTCGCTGCCTCGGCGGCGCGGCGGGACGAAAACAGGCCGAGGGTCCGGCCGCCCGCCGCGGTGATCAGGTCGATGATCTCGTCGAACTGCTTCTTGCCCAGCCCGTCACGGTGCGGCGGCGGCAGGTGCTTCGCGACGTACAGAATCGCCTGCTTCTCGTACTCGAACGGGGAACCGACGTCGAGACCGCGCCACGGCAGCGGGGCGGTCTCGTCGTCGGAGTCGAGCTCCGGCATCTCGTCGTCGTCCGCGAGTTTGTCCGCGGGCCGGAGACCGACCTGGCGGGCGATCGCGTCGAAGTCACCGCCGAGCGTCAGCGTCGCGGACGTCAGGATCGCGGTGCGGTCGCGCAGCACCAGCTCGCGGAGCAGACCGGCCACGGTCAGCGGGGCGATCCGGAGCTCGCGGCCGAACCGGTCGCGGTCGATCATCCAGACGACGTCGAGGTCGCTCAGCGCGGCGACCCGCTCGGCGACGTCGAAGATCTCCTTGACCGCGCCCTTGGACTGCCGTTTGGCGCCGTCGGGGTCGTCGTCCTTGTCGTCGGACTTCTTGTTGAGATCGGAGTACATCCCGCGGGCGGCGTCGCGGACCAGGGCGGCGGCCTCGAGGACCGGCCCGTTCGACGCCTCGATCCGGCCCTCGCGGGTGCCGTCGAGGGCGGCGCGGAGGGCGTCGGAGGCGTCGATCAGGTCGTCGGCCTTGTCGTCGTCGACGAACCGGCGGGCGCGCTTGGCGGCGCGCTCGACCATCTGCGGCGACAACTCGTCACCCGCGGCACCGGTGACCCGGGCAGGCAGCTCGTGCGCCTCGTCGACGATGACGACGTCGTGCTCGGGCAGGACGGTGCGGTTCTCGAAGGCGTCGATCGAGAGCAGCGCGTGGTTGGTGATGACGATGTCGGCCTTGCGGGCGTGCTCCTTGGCCTTCTCGGCGAAGCACTCCTCGCCGTACGGGCACTTCTGCGCGCCGAGGCACTCCCGCGCCGCGATCGCGACCTGCTGCCAGGCCTGGTACTGATGTGAGGGCGCGTGGTCGCGGTCGCCGGCCGCCCCGTCGGCCAGCTGCTGTTCGGCCCAGTCGCGCAGCTCGAGGACCTGGCGACCGACCTCACCGGGCGGCGGCACGTCGACGAGCATCCCGTCGTCGTCCGGCGCGCCCTCGCGGATCCGGTGCAGGCAGGCGTAGTTGTTCCGCCCCTTCTGGATCGCGTACTTCGGTCTGCGCGGCAGCAGCTTCTCGGTCGCGTCGAGGAGCGCGGGGACGTCGCGGTCGACGAGCTGCGACTGCAGCGCGAGGGTCGCAGTTGAGACGACCACGCGGCGGTCCTCGATCGCGTGCAGCAGCGCGGGCACGAGGTACCCGAGGGACTTGCCGGTGCCGGTGCCGGCCTGCACGAGCAGATGCGATCCGTCGTGCATCGCGGTGTCCACGGCTTGCGCCATCTCCACCTGCCCCGGCCTGGTCTGACCGGCGATCCCGGCCACGGCAGCTTCCAGCAGATCCCGCACATCAACACCCACCGCCACACCCTAGCCCGCCGGGCCGACAGATTTCCGGTCCGGCGGGCAGGGTGTGGATAACCCTGCCAGTACGTCGGCTCAGACGACGGCGCCGCGATCGGGCTGGGCGTCGCGGTCGACCTGGGGACGCTTGGGACGCGGTGGCGGGGCCGGGTAGCGGCGCTCGAGCTCGAGCAGCAGGGGCGCTGCGGTGAGGTTCGAGGAGTAGGTGCCGACCAGGATGCCGAGCAGCAGCGCGAGGGCGAAGTCGGCCAGCGAGTCACCGCCCAGGAACAGCAGTGCGCTGAGGATGAACAGTGTGGAGATTCCGGTGTTGATCGTCCTCGGCAGGACGTTGATGATCGCGGTGTCGATGACCTTGCCGAGGTTGTCGGTCGCGCGGGCACTGCGGGTCTCGCGGATGCGGTCGAAGACGACGACCGAGTCGTTCACCGTGTAGCCGATGATCGTCAGGATCGCGGCGAGGAAGATGCCGTCGATCGGCTTCCCGGTCCAGGCGAAGACGCCGACGACCACCGCGACGTTCTGCACCAGCGCGAGCACTGCGCCGGCGCCGAAGGTCGAGCGGAAGCGTGCGGCCAGGTACGCCAGTTGGGCGAGCAGGGCGATGCCGAGCGCGATCAGGCCCTTGTTGCGCAGCTCCTCACCGAGCGACGGGCCGATGCTCTCGTTGCGGAGCACCTCCGCGCCGCCGCCGATGCGCCCGATCGACTCCTTGATCTTCTCGGCTTCGTCGTCGCTGATAGTCCCGGTGCGGACGGTGATGTCGTCGGTCCCGGACGCCTGGACGACCGCGGTCGGGTACCCGGCCTCGCCGACGGCGGCACGCGCCTGGTCGGGAGTGACGGGTTGCGTCGTACTGACCTCGATCAGCCGGCCGCCGGTGAACTCGATGCCGAGGTTCAGGCCGCGTACGGCGACGCCGGCCACGCTCACGATGATGGCGACGGCTGTGATCACCAGCCAGCGGCGGCTGTGCTTCATCAGCGCCGGCTGCTTCGACTCCAGCCAGGTGCGGACCCGGCCGTGACCGGCGATGCCGCTGAGGGCGGGGCGGCGCAGGACGAAGCCACGCGATACGGCGAACTCCGCGAAGACCCTGGTGACGACCAGCGCGGACAGCATCGAGGCCAGGACACCGATCGACAGCGTGACGCCGAAGCCGCGGACCGGGCCAGCGGCCAGGAAGAAGAGCAGACCAGCGGCAAGGAGCGTGGTGATGTTGGAGTCGGCGATCGCGGACAGGGCGTTCTGGAAGCCGCTGCGGAGTGATCTTCGGAGTCCGTCCGTGCGGCCGGCTGTGTAGTCCTCGCGGGCGCGTTCGAAGACCAGGACGTTCGCGTCGACCGCCATACCGATCGCCAGCACGAACCCGGCCAGGCCGGGCAGAGTCAGGGTCGCGCCGAGCGCGGTCAGGGCGGCGTACGACATCGCGGCGTACCCGAGGAGGCCGAGGACTGCCATCAGGCCGACGAGGCGGTAGACCACGATGATGAACAGCGCGGTCAGCGCGAGGCCGATGATCGCGGCGAGGGCGCTGGCCTGGATCGCGTCCTGGCCGAGCGAGGGGCCGACCGTCCGCTGGTCGATCACCTGCACCGGCACGGGCAGCGCGCCGCCGGAGATCAGCGCGGCGAGGTCCTTCGCCTCTTCTTCGGTGAAGGCGCCGGAGATCGTCGTGGTACCGCCGGTGATGCCGATGTTGCAGAGCTGGTTGCCGCCGTTCGGGTCGACCTGCGGCGAGCTGATGATCTCGTTGTCCAGCACGATCGCGATCAGCCGCGGCGGGGTGTTGACCGGGTTGCAGGCGGCCTTGCCGGTGATGTTCGACCAGATCTTGCCGCCGTCGCCCTTGAAGTTCATCTCGACGAACCAGCCCTGCGCGACCTGCTGCGGATCCAGCCGGCCCTCCGCGCCGCTGACCAGCTCGCCGGTCATTGCAGGTTTGGCGAGCTTCAGGAAGCCCTGACCGCTCTCGCTGGGCAGGTAGAGGTCGCCGGCCGCGGGCTTCGCCGGCTTCTCCGCGACCTGGTCGAGGACCTCATGGAAGGTGAGCTGCGCGGTCTTGCCGATCACCTTCGCCGCCTCGCGCGGATCCTGCACGCCGGGCAGCTCGACGATGATCCGGTTCTCGCCCTGGCGGGTCACGTTCGGCTCGCTGACCCCGAGCGCGTCGATCCGCCGGTGCAGCACCTGGGTGGCCTTGTCGGTGGTCTCCCTGGTCGCCTTCACGGTCGGGGAGTCCTTGGCCTCGAGCACGATCTGCGTCCCGCCGCGCAGGTCGAGACCGAGCTGTGGTTTCGCGGTCAGCGTGACGTACGTCGACGCCGCCAGGACCAGGAACGCGAGGACTACGCGGACAAGGGACGACCGGTTCACCGAAGCCTCCGGAGGTGGGCACCCGCGGTGCGGATGTCGTGACAGAGAGCACCCACGCGAGCGTGGACGCACAGTGTACGAAGCCATTCAAGCCACGAACGAACAAATGCACAAGCGACCGGGTCGCGGGTGCGGCCGTCCCCGCGGCGAGACCTCCGGGTCATCGTTGCCCAGGGCATCCGTTTCGCAAACGGGATTCGGTTGGGATCGAATCGATTGCCCGGCTGCCGAAAGCGGTACTAGCGTGACGGAGAGTTGCATTGGGCAACGATCTATATCAACCCGAAAGGCGGATGCTTGATGAGATCGATCGGGCGAATGGTTGCGATGGGCGCGGCCGCGGTGGCTGTCGTCGCCGGTGGGGCGACGGTGGCTCAGGCGCAGACCGAGGCCGTCCACACCGTCACCTGCGCGACCCAGGACGAATGCATCCAGAAGCAGAACATGTACCGGCACTACGGGTACGCCGTGTCCGACGTCTGGTACCACGATCCGAACTCGACCTGCGCACCGGAGTGGCCCTGCGCTCCGGGCTGGCAGTTCCAGTGGGAGGAATGAGTTGGCCGAGTAGGCCACTGTGACATGGCGGGTGGCATCCCCTCTCGGAGGTGGGATGCCACCCGCTTCTCAGTTGTGCGGGGTGGGGCGGTAGATCAGTTCCTGCGTGTGACCGTCGAGGGTGTTGCTCTCGATCAGCTCCAGATCGAAGTCGCCGGTGCCGTCGAAGATCCGGTCCTCTGCGCTCTGGCCGCGGCTGTTGATCACCGGGAAGATCGTCACCTGGACACGGTCGACCAGGCCGGCGGCGAGCAGTGCCCGGTTCAGCGTCAGGCTGCCGTGGGAACGCAGCGGCAGGTCCGACTCCTCCTTCAGACGCGCGACGGCCTCGATCGGATCGCCGCTCAGAACGGTCGCATCCGGCCAGTCGAGCGGTCCTTGGAGGCTGTTCGACACCACGGTCGTCGGCAGGCTCGTCATCCGGCTGACCCAGGAGTCGTGCACCTCGGCTCCTGCCGGGTGCGAGGCCAGCATCGACGCCATCAGCCGGTAGGTGTTGGCACCGAGGACCATCCGCTGCTTCTCGCCGAACTGCTCGAGACGGTGCGCGAGGAACTCCGGCCCTTGCTTGCCCCAGTAGCCGCCGAACGTGCCGGTGGGGGAGCCGTAACCGTCGAAGCTGGAGAAGATGTCGAAGGTGAAGGTGGCGCTCATTGTGCTCTCCTGGAGTTCGGTGGGCGCCGTTGTCGGCGGCCTTTCACATCTACCACGAACCCGTTGCGCTCGATCCGACATTGAGTCCGACAGGTTTTGACGGCCCGTTGTTGATGGCCCGTTGTTGTTGGTGGTCGGGCTCGGGTGCAGACTCGGACCGGGGGTACTTCGTGGCGTAAGGCGGACGTCGGTGCCTGCAGCCGGGCCTCGACGGGGAGGCGGGATGGACGAGTCACGGGCGCTGCGGCGCGCGGGGTGGGCGGGGGTTGGTTCGCTCGTACTGCTTGCTGGTGCGGTGGCGTTGGGGTACTTGGTCGGCGTTGACGACCCGAGCATGTCGGACGCGGACATCATCGCTCGGTTGAACGACGACACGCGGCAGGCCGCTGCCGGCTTCGCGCCGCCGGTGCTTGCTGCGGGGGTTGCGTTGCTGCTGTGGTTCGCTGCTGGGCTGCGGCGGGTGCTGGATCGGCTGTCGGGCGGGGATCCGCTGGCGCATGTGATCGTGCCGGCGGTGGCGATGTTCGGTGGGCTGATGGTTACGGGTGTTTCGCTTGATGTGTCTAGCGCGTTCGCGGCGTGGTCGGCGGAGTTCACGCCTGATCCGAATACTGTGCGGGCGCTTGGGATGGCGGGCCAGGTGCTGGCGCTTACTGGGTTGATCGGTGGCGGTGTGGTGATTGCCGTTACGACTCGGATCGCCCGGCAAGCCGGTGTGTTGCCGGCGTGGGCGATGTGGGCTTCGTGGGTGGTTGTTGTGTTGTGTCTGTCTGGGTTCTGGAGTGGAGGGATAGCGTCTGTTGCGTTCGGGTTGTGGTTGATCGGCGCGGTCGTCGGCGTACTGCGGGCCGCGCGGGGTGCTGCAGCTACGGAGGACGGGGTCGCGGCGACGGCGCCACCTACTCCGACCAACAACTGACGAAGCACGCCGGCGCGGTGACGAAGAAGGCGGCCGCGAGCACGGGTTTCGCTGCCCCACTCCCCCAGCACCACCTCCTCGCCGCCACGCGCACCCCCGCTCGCAGCCGACCCGCGGGCGCCAGCAGACAACACACCCGGCGACAGCCCGCAGTACGGCGAGAGCCGGAAAGATCCGGCGATAGCCGCCAAGTACGGCTATCGCCGGCGCACACCTGGCTCACGCCGCCAGGCCCGCCTCGCCGTCGCTGGCGGCAGCTGCAACATCCGGCGGCAGCACGCGCCGTACTGGCCACCCCCGAGCAGCACAATTGGCTCACCCCGCCATGCCAGCCCACCGCCGACCGCGGGCAGCAGCATCCACCGATAGCAGGAAGTTCCGGCGACAGCGGGAAGCTCCGCCGGTAGCCGCGAAATAAGGCGTTAGCCGTGGGCGGCAGCCCGCAGCATCCAGCGACAGCCGGCAAGTACGGCGATCAGCCCAGGGCCGGCCTGGCTCATCGCCGCCAGGCCCGCCGCGCCGTCGGCTGCGGGCGGCAGTCGCAACATCCGGCAGCACGCGCGGTACGGCCACTCCCCTAGCAGCACCGTCGGATCACGCCGCCACGCCCAGACCCCGCCGAAGTCGACCGCGGCCGGCAGCCCGCCACACCAGCGACAGCGGGAGGAGCCCGCGGCAGCCGGCAGTACGGCGGCAGCCGGAGCACCCGGCGATAGCCGGCAAGTACGGCGATGAGCCGGGGGCGGGTGGGAGCGTGCGGAGCGGACGCGCTGAGGAGCGCAGCGACGAAGGAAGCGGCTGCGCAGCACGCGTGGGGACGAACCCCACTCCCCAGCAGCACACCCGGCGATAGCCGGCCAGTACGGCGGCAGCTGGAACACCCGGCGATAACCGGGAAGTACGGCGATGAGCCGGGGCGGGTGGGAGCGTGCGGAGCGGATGCGCTGAGGAGTGCGGCGGCGAAGGAAGTGGCTGCGCGGCACGCGTGGGACGGACTTCGCCAGGCGCCTGGGCTAGCTGTCGAGGCCGTGTTCTATGGCGTAGCGGACGAGTTCGGCTCGGTTGTGGAGTTGGAGTTTGCGGAGGGTGTTTTGGACGTGGTTCTCGACGGTGCGGTGCGAGAGGACCAGGCGGGTGGCGATCTGTTTGGCGGTGAGGCCGCGGGCTACCAGGCGGAGGACTTCGGTTTCGCGGTCGGTGAGTTGCGGGACCTCGGGCCCGGTCGCACCCAAGCGGCGATACTCGCCCAGCAACAGCCCGGCCAGGCCGGCGCTGAAGATCGCGTCCCCTTCGGCAGTACGCCGTACTGCGTCGTCGAACTCGTCGAGCGACGCGGACTTCACCAAATACCCCGACGCCCCGTTCTTCACAGCCGCGAGTACGTCGTCCTGCTCCGCGCTCGCCGACAGCACCAACACGCGCGTATCAGGCAAGGCCGTAGTGATCTCACGCGTCGCGTCCACGCCTGACCCGGAGCCCAGCTGCAGATCCATCACCACCACATCCGGACGGGTCGCCAGCGCAATCTTCACCGCGCTCGCAACATCCGACGCGGTCGCGCAGACGTCGTACCCGCGACTTCCCAGGTCCCGGGCGACGCCTTCGCGCCACATGGGATGGTCGTCGACGATCATCACCCGTGTCATACCTTCAGCTCCCATTCGGTCCCCTCACCGGGGGCGGTGCGGACGGTGACGGTGCCGCCCAGATCGGCGATCCGTCCGCGGATCGACTGGCTGACGCCGAGATGCCCGTCGACGCGGGCCTGCTCGAGCCGGGCAGGCGTCGTACCGACTCCGTCGTCACGGATCGACACGACTACCTCCTCGCCGAGGTCCTCCACGGCAACCCAGCTGCGGGCGTCGGGGCCGGCGTGCTTGGACACGTTGCTCAGCGCTTCCTTGACCGCAGCAACCAGTTCGCCGGCTGTGGCTGCCGGCAACAGTACTTGCGCGGCTGGTACGACGACATCTACCCGCGTCGTGGCCAGCGGCAACAACAACCCGCACAGATCAACGCGATCTCCATCGGCAACGGCCGGACGTGTAGACATCAAGGTGCGGAGGGCAACTTCTTGCTCGGCCGCGAGGTGAGCCAACTCCAGCGCGTCGCCGCCGATCGCCGTACCGCGGCGCTGGACCTGCGCCAGCACCTGCAGTACGCCGTCGTGGATGGACCGACTCAGCCGCAAACGCTCGGCGGTAGCGCTCTCCGCCGCGATCGCCGACCGGAGCCGTTCACCCGCCCGCCGCATGGTCGAGGCGGCGTACCCGACGACCAGTCCGGCCACCAGCAGCAGCTGGACGTTACTGAGGATCTTCGACGCGTTGTCGACGCCGCGGAGGGACAGCAGCGCGAGGCTGATCGTCGCCGCGCCCAGCAGACCGCCGTCGCGGCCGCGGGAGATTGCCAGCGCCAGGACCGGGCCGGCCACCCAGAGCGAGGTCAGCACGGACGCTCCCCCGCGGATGTCGATCAGCGGCTGCGCCCACAGGGTCGCGTACATGCAGCCGACCGTGACGACCAGGTCCGCAAAGGCGAGCCGGGTGTTGCGGCGGCCCCAGCGCCGGCTGTAGCCGAGCGAGGAGATCAGCGTCCAGATTCCCATCACGGCCAGCTGGAGCAGCGCACCAGACGGCCGCGCGATGCCGTCCCAGCGGGTCCACACGCCGAGGCAGGCGAAGCCCCAGGTGATGACGCGGAACACCACCAGCGCACGCCACAGCGGCTGCAGCAGGTCGACCGTCTCGCGCTCCACGCGTCACAGTCTGCCAAGGACCGCGACCGCGCGGCGTGAGCCCTACTACTCAAACCGAAAGGTGCAGGTTTCCCCGCACCTTCACAGCTTTTCCTCAGTTTCTCCTTCAGCTGAGCGGATTTTCCCCGTACTCTCGCGCAAAACACGCTCG
The DNA here is from genome assembly GCF_040300265.1 of Kribbella sp. NPDC000426. NCBI lineage: Bacteria > Bacillati > Actinomycetota > Actinomycetes > Propionibacteriales > Kribbellaceae > Kribbella > Kribbella sp. NPDC000426. The sequence goes on from NZ_JBEPDK010000006.1 coordinate 27,672, forward strand.
GGGGAGCTTCGATCACACTGCGTTACCAAGACACGGAGGGGAATCGTGCGCAAGCTACCCGCCGGGCTGTTCAGCCTGGCTCTGGCGGCGACGACCGGGCTCGGCTTGGCCGCCGCCTCGGCAACCAACGCCGCCACACCGCCCAAGCAAGGGTCGGCGCCGATCGCCAGCGAGGCCGCGCCGGGGCCGGACGAACTGTCCAGCCCGCAGGAGGACAAGCGTCGCGAGCTGCGGCAGGAAGCCCTGACCCAGGTCATCAACGGACAGGCCAAGCCCGAGCAACGCAACGGCAGCACTGTCGTCAAGGTCGGTACCAAGGCCGCCGGCGCCAAGGGCACCAAGAACGCCAAGGGCAAGGTCGACCAGTACGTCGAGCTCAGCCGGGAGAAGACCGACCGGATCTTCGTCGTACTCGCGGAGTTCGGCAACGAGCGCGACCCGAGGTACCCGGACCAGGACACGGCACCGGCCGTCCCGGGCCCGGCGCGCTTCGACGGCCCGCTGCACAACCAGATCCCGGCACCGGACCGCTCGGTCGACAACTCGACCGTCTGGCAGGCCGACTACACCCAGAAGCACTTCCAGGACCTGTACTTCGGCAACGGCAACTCGGTGAAGAAGTACTACGAGAAGCAGTCGTCCGGCCGGTACTCGGTCTCCGGCGAGGTCACCGACTGGGTGAAGGTGAAGTACAACGAGGCGCGGTACGGCCGCTCGAACGGCTACCCGTGCGCCGGGAACGTCTGCAACAACACCTGGAACCTGATCCAGGACGCGGTCAACCAGTGGGTCACCGACCAGGAGGCCAAGGGCCGGACCAAGGCGCAGATCACCGCGGACCTGAAGACGTTCGACCAGTGGGACCGCTACGACTACGACGGTGACGGCAACTTCAACGAGCCGGACGGCTACATCGACCACTTCCAGATCGTGCACGCCGGCGGCGACCAGGCCGACGGCGACCCGTGGCAGGGCGAGGACGCGATCTGGTCGCACCGCTGGTACGCGGGCTTCCCCGGTGGTCCGGTGAACCAGCCGAACCGCGGCGGCGCCCAGATCGGCGACACCGGCGTCTACGTCGGTGACTACACGATCCAGCCGGAGAACGGCGGCATCAGCGTCTTCGCGCACGAGTACGGTCACGACCTCGGTCTGCCAGACGAGTACGACACCTCCGGCGCAGCGGTCGAGAACGGCGTGAACTGGTGGACGATCATGTCCCAGAGCCGCGTCAGCAAGCCCACCGACGGCGGTATCGGCGAGCAGGCGGCCGACTTCAACGCGTGGGACAAGCTGCAGCTCGGCTGGCTGGACTACGAGATCGTCAACGCCGGCCAGAACCGGACCGTCGACCTCGGCCCGCACGAGTACAACTCGAAGAAGGCCCAGGGGCTGGTGGTGACACTGCCGAAGAAGCAGGTCGAGCACCAACTCGTCCAGCCGCCCGTCGGGACCAAGGACTGGTGGAGCGGACAGGGCAACAACTTCACCCACACGATGAGCCGGCAGGTCACACTCCCGGCCGGTCAGCCCGCGAGCCTGACTTTCCAGGCCAACTGGGACATCGAGGACTGCGGTCCGGACCCGTGTGACTACGCCTACGTCGACGTCAACGACGGCAGCGGGTTCAAGACGATCAAGGGCAGTATCACGAAGGATGCCGAAGGCAACGGTATCGACGGGACCAGCAACGGCTGGGTGCCGGCGACCTTCGACCTGTCGGCGTACGCCGGCAAGACGATCACGCTGCAGTTCCGCTACGCCACCGACCCGGCGGCCGGCGGGATCGGGTTCTTCGCCGACGACATCAAGGTGACCTCGGGCTCCACCACGGTGGTCGCCTCCGGTGCGGAGACGTCGCCGGACGGCTGGACGCTGAACGGCTTCGCTTCGGCGGGTCCGTCCTTCACCACCCAGCACGACAACTACTACCTGGCGTCGAACATCAACTACGTCGACTACGACAAGAACCTGCAGACCGGCCCGTACAACTTCGGGTGGGCCAGCACGCTCGGCGACAAGGTCGAGCACTTCCCGTACCAGGACGGTCTGCTGATCTGGTACTGGGACACGTCGCAGGAGGACAACAACACCAACGAGCACCCGGGTGAGGGCCTGATCCTTCCGATCGACTCGCATCCGGTGCCGATCAACCGGCTCGACGGACAGATCTGGCGCCCGCGGGTGGCGGCGTACGACGCTCCGTTCAGCCTGGAGAAGGCGGACTCGTTCAGCCTGCACGTCAACGGGCAGGCCAGCTACATCCGTGGTCAGAACGCCGTTCCGACGTTCAACGACAGCAAGTCGTACTGGACCGCGGACCAGCCGACGAGCAGCGTCAAGGTCCCGAACAACGGGGTCAACATCAAGGTCATTTCCAAGACCGGCACCTCGATGAAGGTCCAGGTCTCGAAGCGTAAGTGAACGAGAAGAGCCCCCGAGGTCAACCGACCTCGGGGGCTCTTCTACGCGTTAGGCCGTCTGGTACGGCGTCAGGTCGCCGGCCAGCGCCGGATGGACCCGGGCCGTGACCCGCGTGCCGTCGGCGGTGTGCTCGAGTTGCTCGACCGAGCCCTCGGAGTGGATCCGGGAGACCAGGTCACCGCGGTCGTACGGCAGCAGGACGTCGAGTGCGACGTGCGGCTGCGGCAGGCCGCCTTCGATCAGCTCGCGGAGCTTGTCGATGCCTTCACCGGTGCGGGCCGACACGACGATCGCGTGCGGCTCACGGTGCAGGATCGGCGCCAGCGTCATCGGGTCGGCCAGGTCGGCCTTGTTGATGACGATGATCTCCGGTACGCCGAGCGCGTTGATCTCGGCCAGCACCTCGCGCACGGCCTGGATCTGCGCCATCGGGTCGGGGTGCGAACCGTCGACCACGTGCAGCAGCAGGTCCGCGTCCGCGACCTCCTCCAGCGTCGAGCGGAACGCCTCGACGATGTCGTGCGGCAGGTGCCGGACGAACCCGACGGTGTCGGTCAGCGTGTACACGCGCCCGTCCGCGGCCGTCGTCCGGCGGGTGGTCGGGTCCAGGGTCGCGAACAGCGCGTCCTCGACCAGCACGCCCGCGCCGGTGATCTTGTTCAGCAGCGAGGACTTGCCGGCGTTGGTGTACCCGGCGATCGCGACCGACGGGACCAGGTTGCGGTGCCGCTCCTGGCGCAAGGTCGAACGCTTGCCCTTGAGGCTCTTCAGCTCGCGGCGCAGCTTGGCGATCTTGGTGTTGATCCGGCGCCGGTCGGTCTCGATCTTGGTCTCACCGGGACCACGGCCACCGATACCGCCACCGGCCGCGCCGACGCGTCCACCGGCCTGGCGGGACAGGTTGCCACCCCAACCACGCAGGCGCTGCTTCATGTACTGCAGCTGCGCCAGCTCGACCTGGGCCTTGCCTTCCTTGCTCTTCGCGTGCTGGGCGAAGATGTCCAGGATCAGCGCCGTCCGGTCGACCACCTTGACCTTGAGCTTGTCCTCCAGGTTGCGCAGCTGCGCAGGGGCCAGCTCACCGTCGGCGATCACCGTGTCCGCGCCGAGCGACGCGACCAGGTTGCGCAGGTCGGCCACCTTGCCGGAGCCGATGAACGTCGCGGGATCCGGCTTCTTCCGCCGCTGGATCACGCCGTCCAGCACCTCGGAACCGGCGGTCTCGGCCAGCAGCTTCAGCTCGGCCAGCGAGTTCTCCGCGTCGTCGGCGCTGCCCTCGGTCCAGACGCCGACCAGCAGCACCCGCTCGAGCAGCAGCTTGCGGTACTCGACCTCGCTGATGTCGGTCAGCTCGGTGGACATCCCGACCACGCGGCGAAGCGCTTGGCGCTCCTCCAGGTCGAGGCCCTCGGTGCTCAGCTCGTGGTCATACTCATCGTGACCCGTCAACGAATCGCCGGAGTCCTCGCCCTCGATGAGGTCAAGTTCGACGTCGGTGGTCTCGTCGTATGCATGTGAATGGGTCGTCATATACCTTCCATGGTGGCACGGGCCTCCAGTACAGGCGACCCGTTTACCTACGTCAACGCCCCACGCGCGAGCAGGATTCCCGCGCTAGACCGGAAGCCACGAGCGGTCGAACTCCCCGCGGGCGTGCAGAACGGCCGGTCCGGTCAGTTCCAGGTGGTTGTCCGCACGCCACGTCACGCTCACTTCACCGCCTGGTACGCCGACGCGGTAGGTGACCGGCAGCTCGTCGCGGGCCTGCCGCGCCGCGGCCACGGTCACCGCGCAGGTGCCGGTCCCGCAGGACCGGGTCTCCCCCGAACCGCGCTCGTGGACGCGCATCTGCACGTCGTGGGCGTCGCGGCGTACGACGAACTCGACGTTGACGCCGTGCGGGAATGCACCGTCGGGTGACCAGGTCGGCTGGTCGCAGAGGTTGCCGGGCTCGTCCAGGTTGTCGACGAACGCGACGGCGTGCGGATTGCCCATGTCGACGTGAACGGCCGGCCACTGGTGACCGTTGGCCTCGACCACGATTCCGGCCGGACCGGGTAGCGTCGGCTCGCCCATGTCGACGGTGAGCGTGCCGTCGTCGTTCTGGGAGACCGCCTTGATCCCGGCGCGGGTGCCGACGCGGACGGGCTTGTCGTCGATCAGCCCGGCGTCCGCGAGGTACTTCACGAAGACGCGGACGCCGTTCCCGCACATTTCCGCGATCGAGCCGTCCGCATTCCGGTAGTCCATGAACCAGTCGCCGCCGTCCTCGACGTACGCCTGCTTGTCGCCCCGGATCACCCGCAGTACGCCGTCCGCGCCGAGGCCGGCGTGGCGGTCGCACAGGAACCGCACCAGGTCCGCACCCAGCTCACCGTGCAGGGAACCGTCGGGATCGGGCAGGATCACGAAGTCGTTCTCCGTGCCATGACCCTTCAACCAGGGAAACGTGCTCATGGGAGCAGCGTACGGCGCGGACCTCCACCACTCACCAAGCATCCGCCGAGCGGGCACCACACGCTAAGCAGTCAGCCTGCGGCGCCGTTGGTGAGTGGTGGGCGTCCGCGCCGTACCGTGTGGGCATGATCGCCTACTTCTGGGAGCGGGAGGACGCCGCCGCGGTGGCCTCGCGGCTGGGTGGGGACGTTCGGCGTGGGCGGTTCCACGGGGAGGACGACGACGAGGACCATCCGTGGGTTCTCGAGCTCCAGGACGTGGATCGGGGAGCGCTGGACCAGCTGTTGGGTGAATACGGCGGCTGGCTGGAGGTCGAGGTCGATGAAGAGCCGCCCGCCCCTGCTCCGTTGCCGCAGGAACCGAAGCGGTTCAAGCGATAACGCGGCCCGCGAAGCTCCCGGTAGGTCTGCCGTCCGAGAGGGCTGGTTGGCCGGCGACCAGGACGTGCTGGACGCCGACAGACAGCTGCCAGGGGTCGTCGTACGTCGATTTGTCGGCGATCGCCCTGGGATCGAGGACCACCAGGTCGGCGATCGCGCCCGGCCTGATGACGCCGCGGTCGGTGAGGCCCAGGCGGGAGGCGGGGAGGGAGGTCATTCGGCGGATGGCCTCCGACAGGGACATCAGGCCGAGGTCTCGGCTGTAGTGGCCCAGGACTCGGGGGAAGGTGCCGAAGTTGCGGGGATGGGGGTGGCCGGGACCGGTCGCGTCCATGATCCAGCCGTCGCTGGCGATCGCTGTGCGTGGGTGCTCCAGGACCGTGATGACGTCGTCCTCGCTCATGGCGTGGTTGACGACGCTGACCGCGGCCTGATGGTTCTCGAGGATGCGCAGGACGATCTCGGCGGCATCTACCCCGTCGCGCCGGGCGATCTCGGTGAGGCTGAGGCCGCGGCTGTCCTCGTACGGACCAGGTGGGAGCGAGGCGATGACGACCGAGTCCGGTGACAGGAGGTTGTCGGAGCGGAGTGCCTCGGCGATCCGCTTGCGTTCGGTCGGATCCGCCAGGCGGTCGAGCAGCGCGCCGTCGGCCAAGGCCCAGGTGGGCAGGCGGGTGGTGAGCGTGGTGCTGGTCGCTGTGTACGGGTAGGCGTCCCAGCCGATGTCCAGATCGTCGGCCTGTTCCAGGCGCTCGAGCGCCGCGGAGACCAGTCCGTGGTTGGCCTTGCCGACTGCCTTCAGGTGGGAGATCTCGAGGCGCGCTCCCCCGGCACGGGCCGCGGAGATCGCCTCGTCCAGCGCCGCGAGCAGGCCGGAGCCTTCGTTGCGGATGTGGGTCGAGTACAGCAAGTCGCACTCAGCGGCGGTGGCGACGAGCGCGGCCACCTCTTCCGGCGAAGCGTAGGCGCCAGGCGCATAGATCAGCCCGGTCGAGAACCCGACCGCGCCTTGGTCGGCGGCCGCCCGGAGCAGATCCTGCATCTGCCGCAGCTCCGCCGGCGACGGCGCCCGCCGCGCGTTCCCCATCACCGCGATCCGCAGCGTGCAGTGACCGACCTGGAGAGCCAGGTTCACCGCGGATTCCAGGGTTGCACCGAAGCCGGCGAGATCGGTCCAGGACCAGTCGTGCAACGGCGCGAGGAACGCCGTACCCGCCCGGAGGGTTTCGAGGTCGGTGATCGGGAACGGGGACCAGCCGCAGTTGCCCGCGACCAGCGTCGTCACGCCCTGCGCGAGTTGCGACTCGGCGGCCGGACTTGTGCGCAGACTGAAATCCGCATGTGAGTGAAGATCGACGAACCCCGGTGCGACAATGTTGCCTGTGGCATCGATGACCTCTGCCCCGGACGGCATCGGACCGGGTGGCAGTACCGCGGTGATGCGATCGCCGTCGATCAGCACGGTCCCGGGCACCGGGTCCGTGCCGGTGCCGTCGGCAACGAGGCCGCCGGTCAGTGCCACCCGCATCCAATCACTCCTGTTCTGGCCCGAGGGCGAGCTCGGCGACAGTGTTCGCCTCGATCAGCGCCCGGTCCACGGCATGGCCGAGGCCAGCCCCCGCAGGCACCTGTACGACGCCTTCGACGGCGACCACGGCGGGTTCGACGACGTCCCGGGCGTAGTACTTCTCCGAGGCGGACACATCCGATGGGAGGGTGAAGCCGGCGAGACTGGAGAGTGCGACGTTCGCGAGCCGGCCGATGCCGAACTCGTGCATGCCGCCGCACCAGACCGGGATGCCGGCGGCCCGGGCCCGGTCGTGCGCTTCACGCGCTGGGGTCAGCCCACCCATCCGCGACACCTTGATGTTGAGGACCTGCAACGCTTCTAGCTCGAGCGCCGTCTGCAGGTCGTCGACCGTTTCGATGCTCTCGTCCAGGCAGATCGGTGTCTCGATCATCCGCTGCAGTCGCGCATGGGTCAGCAGGTCGCGAGGGGCGAACGGCTGCTCGATCATCGTCAGGCCGAACTCGTCCAGCTCCTGCAAGAGCTTGAGGTCGTCGGCGGTATAGATGCCGTTGGCATCCACATGGAGATCGAGATCGGGGTACGCCGTACGCACCGCGCGGACCGGTTCGACGTGCCAGCCGGGAGCGATCTTCAACTTCACCCGTGGATAGCCGGCGGCCACCTGACTGGCGACCTGGGTGAGGAGATCGTCGATCGTCGGCTCGATTCCCAGCGAAACACCTGCGACGACCGCGGTCCGCGTTCCGCCCAGAACCGTTGCCAATGGCATTGATCGGGCCTCGGCCCAGAGGACCCAGGCGGCGGTGTCCACGCCGGCCTTCGCGAAGTAGTTGCCACGAACCTTCGACCAGATCGCCGCCAGCTGGTCGGGATGCGTCCACGGACGACCGAGGATGGCGGGCAGCAGGTACTGCGAGGCGATGTGCCAGCAGGACTCGACGGTCTCGGGCGCGTAGTACGGATCGGAGGACGAGGCGATCTCGCCCCAGCCGATCGCGCCGGACGCGTCCTCCAGCTCGACCAGGATGTGGTCGAGGAACGCCTTGCGGTGCGAGCTGGTCTGGAACTCGTGCACCAACGGCATCCGCACCCGGTGCAGCCGGGCGGCGACGATCTTCAGCTCAGTTGACATACAAACCCAGCTCCGTGTTGAGCCGGTCGCGCTCGAGCAGCCGTCGCCGCGCGCCCTTCGCGCTCGCCGTCGTCAGCGTCGCGAGCACGTGCAGGACGGACGCGACGACGGTCGGCGAATCGACGTACGACGCGCTCCCGGTGGCGACGTAGATGCACTGGTCGGCGATCTCGGCCAGCGGCGCGTCCTCGAAATCCGTGACCGCGACCAGCTCACCGCCGGCCTCGACGAACCGGCGCGCGATCTCGACCGTGTCGCGACGGTACCGGCGGAACGAGAACGCGACCATCAGATCGTTCGACCGGACGTCTGACAGTACGTCGACACCGCGGACGACCGTGCCGTCGATCAGCGTCACCTGCGACAGGCCGGCGCCGAGGTCGAACGCGAGCAAGGACGCGTACGAGAAGGACTTCGCCGAACCGACGATGAACCGCCGCCGGGCGGCGACGATCCGCGCGGCGGCCTGCGCGATCGACTCGTCGGCGAGGATCTGGTCGAGGGCCTCGTCGATCGAGGCGCGCTCCTGCTCGACCACGCGACGCTGCAGGAGCGTCGACGATCGCCGTTGCAGGCGAGCGTCGTACCGCTCGTGAGGGCTGGTGAGCTCGCGGTTGCGCGGATCGTCAGGCATCGTCGGCCGGCCCGAAGTAGTACGCGCCGTTGCCGTCCGGAAGGCGGCGGCACGAGACGGCGACGAGTCCTTGCGCGAGCAGACCTTCGAACGAGCTGCGGAGCTCGGCCGGGTCGCTCGGCACGACCAACTCGGTCATGTCGGCGGGGACAGCGGGCTGATCGCGGGTCAGGTCCCACTCGACGATCACGCGGTCGGTGCCCGGACCGTACATGTCCGGGGCGAACCAGCGGCCGCGGGCGCCGAGCACGTCGAGGTTGAAGTGCGCATTGCGGACCTGCATCGGGTCGTAGGTCCAGCGCATCCGCGACATACCGTGGCTGAGGGCAACTTCTCGCTGGGCGTGCTTGAGCATCCGGCCGAGGCCGTGCCCCTGCTGGTCGGCGGCGACCACGGCCGACTGCGAGTAGTGGTAGAAACCGCGCCGGTCGGTGCCGCAGAAGCCGTACGCGAACGCGACCAGTTTGTCGGTCTCGTCGAGGATGCCGACCACCGATCCGCCGTTGCTCGCCAACGCGCCGAGCAGTCGCGGATTCAGCCCGTATGCCGGGTCGAGGTAGCCGAAGACCGCGCGGTACAGCTCCGAGGCCTCGGCGAACCTGGCGGCCGTGGTGAGCGAGACCGCACGGAAGCTCACCTCGGAGATACGATTCATATCTTGAGTAGATCTCATGGTTCTCAAGGCAGTCAAACGGTGATCAGATGATGATACGTTGACTATCCATGATCATCGAGCGACTCCAGGAGTACGTCGGCGCCGAGACCCCGACCGGTGACGCGGCCGCGCTGAACGCCTTCGCCGACCGCCTCGCCGAGCGGTACGCCGCCCTCGGCGCGACCGTCCGCCGGGTGCCGGCGCCGACCGGCGATCACCTGGTCGCGGACTTCCCGGGCCGGGCCGATCAGGCTCCCCTGCTGTTCCTCGCTCACCACGACACCGTCTGGCCGATCGGCCAACTGGACGATGCGATGCCGTGGCGCGAAGAGAACGGTGTCATCTACGGCCCGGGCGTCTTCGACATGAAAGGCGGACTGGTCGTCCTCGAAACCGCCCTGGAGCAAGTGCAGGACCGCCGACCGGTGCGCGTGATCGTGGTCGCCGACGAAGAAGTCGGTTCACCCTCAGCCCGCGAACTCGTCACGGCCGAGTCGGCCGGCGTGTACGCCGCCTTCGGGCTCGAGCCGCCGCATCCGAACGGCGACCTGAAGACGTCGCGCTGGGGCAGCACCCGGGTCCGCATCGAGGTCACCGGACGCGAGGCGCATGCCGCGCTGGATCCGGACAGCGGAGTCTCAGCGATCGACGAGCTCGTCGACCAGCTGATCGCGGTGCGGGGCATCGTCGCGCAGTACGACGAGGTGTTGTGCAACGTCGGCACGATCACAGGTGGCGGGCGGACGAACGTCGTACCGGGGTCGGCGTCGGCCGATATCGGGTTCCGTTTTGTCGATCCGTCCACAGAGCAGGCCGTGCTGAAGGCGGTTGGCGAGTTGCAGCCGGTGCGGGACGCCCAGCTGCAGGTGCGCGTGATGTCGAATCGCCCGGCGTGGCAGCCGTCGGCGGCGACGGACGAGCTGTTGGCAAAGGTGATCGAGGCCGGGCGATCTGTCGGTCAGGAGGTCGGCGGTGCGGCCGCGTCCGGTGCGGCCGACACCAATCTGACCGGCTGGCTCGGCGTACCGACCCTGGACGGCCTGGGGCCGGTCGGCAAGGGCGCGCACGCCGTCCACGAACAGGTGATCGCGGCGAGCCTGGCCGAGCGGGTCGCCCTGGTCGCCGCGATCATCAGCACCATCTAGAAGCTATCTGGGCCACACGACTCCGGCCGATCCGCCGCCGCGTCGCGTCGGTTCTGCGGCGGCGAGGATTGCGCCGCCAGGCAGGAATTCCAGACCTTCCAGAGCACCGATCTCAGCGGCCGACGATCCCGGAGCACCGGCGGGCGTGAACGTATGGCCGTAGGCCCCCAGCGCCGCGCCGTACTTGTCGATGAACGACTGCTCCGCCGTCACCGACGCGGTGTTGCGCTGGGATGCCCGCGGTGCGGCGATCGCCTCGGGCAGCGTCATACCGCGATCGAGGCGGTTCGTCAGCGTCTGCAGGACGGTCGTGATGATCGTCGAGCCACCCGGCGAACCGAGCGCCAGCAACGGCTTGCCGCTGTGCAGCACGATCGTCGGCGAGATCGACGACCGCGGCCGCTTGCCGGGCTGGATCCGGTTCGGGTCGGCGGGGTCGTAGACCGCGGAGAAGTCGGTCAGCTCGTTGTTCAGAATGAATCCACGGCCCGGAACGGTGATGCCGCTGCCGCCGGTCTGCTCGATGGTCAACGTGTACGAGACGACATTGCCCCACTTGTCCGCTGTCACCAAGTGCGTGGTCGACTTGCCCTCGGTGTCCGGCCGCTGCGCCGTCGCAGCGCCCTTCGCGCAGTGCTGGTACTTGCCGTCCGGCGATCCGGCCGGCACCGGCTTGACCGCCGCCTTCGCCGGGTCGATCTGGCAGGACCGCTCGGCGCCGAACCCGCGCGACGTGAGCTCCTTCGTCGGCACGTTCACGAAGCCGGGATCACCGACGTACGCTGCTCTGTCCGCGAACGCGAGCGCGGACGCCTCGAGGTAGCTGTGCAGGTACTGCGGGGTGCTCAGCTGCTTGAGGTGCAACGGCTGGAGGATGTTCAGTGCCTCGCCGACTGTGGTGCCGCCGGACGACGACGGGGCCATGCCGTAAACGTCCAGACCGTCGTACCGAACCTTCGTCGGGACGCGGTCCAACGGCTTGTACTTCTGCAGGTCGCCGGTGGTCATGTAGCCCGGCATCACCGGCAGAGTGGTCGTCGCGGTCTTCGGCGGGTTCTTGACCACCGCGGTCATCTCCGCGCCGAGCTCTCCGCCGTAGAACGTCGAAAGGCCCTTCTTGCCGAGCATCCGGTAGGTGTCGGCGAGCTCCGGGTTCTTGAACACCGTGCCGACCTTCGGCGCGTCACCGCCGGGCAGGAACAGCTTGGCAGTCGGGACGATCGCCGAGAACCGGGCCTTGTTCTCCTGCGTCTGCAGGTTGAACGTGCTGTCCACGACGAAGCCGCGGTCGGCCAGATCGGCGGCCGGGGTCAGCGCCTTGCCCAGCGACAGCGAACCCCATTGGCGCAGGGCCGAGTCCCAGGTCGCCAGCGTGCCGGGGATACCGACGGACACACCCGACGTGACGAGCTCGGGCGTGAAGTTGTAGGGCTTGCCGGTCGCCGGGTCGATGAACGCGTCCGACGGCATCGCCGCGGGCGCGGTCTCGCGGCCGTCGATCGTGTAGACCTTGTGGTTCTTGGCGCTGTAGTAGACGAAGTACCCGCCGCCGCCGAGACCTGCGGAGTACGGCTCGGTCACGCCGAGGGCGGCGGCCGTTGCGACCGCTGCGTCGACCGCGTTGCCGCCGCGCCGCAGTACGCCGAGACCGGCGGCCGTCGCGTCCGCGTCGACCGAGGACACCGCTCCGCCGTACCCGATCGCGGTCGGTTGCTTCACCGGAGGCTTCGGTGGGTTGGCGGCGGCGCTCGAACTCAGGCCAGCCAGAACAAGGGCACCTGCAGACAGCGATGCGACCAGTTTCTTCACCAGTACTCCGCGGGGCGTCGGCGACAGGGACATGCCCTTGTTATCCCACCTACAGTCCGAACGCCAGTGCTAACGAACCGTGCAAGAGTCCATGAAGCGTCGCAGTACGTCGTCCGGCCACTCGACCGTGCCGGTCGGGAGCTCGACCAGCAGCCACTGGTCGGACAGCTTCACCTGACCGGTCAGGCGGCCGTCGAGAGTGCCGATGTGGAAGGTCTTGCCGCTGCCGTCGGTGACCCGGACCGCGGACAGGCTGCGCGCGTCCGGGGCTGCCTGCAGGACCACCTTCGCGGCGGCGTCCGCCGTACGCATCGTCGGCTGGGAGAGCACGACGCGGTTGGCGGCGATCGGAGTCTCGGCGCTCCAGCCCTTCGGGGTGAGGGTGCAGTCGATCGTCCGCCACGGCTGGTTGTTCGCGACCAGCTCGACGACGGACGCCCCGAACATCGACATCGTCTCGCCGCTCGACGGCTTGGCGGCGGGTGCGGTCGCGGGGGTGGCCGCGGTCTTCTCCGGCTCGCTCGTGCCGCCGGCGACCTCGCTGGTGTTCCCCCACCACTTCACCTGGTTGCCGATCGCGAGCGCGAGAGCCGAGACAGCGGCAACGCACAACACACCGGTGACGCGACGCCGGCGCTTGATCCGGCGCAGCGCGCGGCGGCCGCGGCTGACATCGGCCTCGATGTCGGCATCCGGCAGCGCCTCGGCCGCGCGGTCCGCGAAGCCCTCCAACAGCCTCTTCACGTCATCCATTGGTGTTCTCAACCACTCCCCGTCGTACGATCCGTCTCTTCCGTCATCAGGTCCTTCAGCCGCTTCAGCGCCTTCGCTGTCTGGCTCTTCACCGTGCCCTCGGTGCATTCCAGGATCCGGGCGCAGGTCGCGACATCCAGGTCCTGGAAGTACCGCAGGACCAGCACCGCCCGCTGCCGCGGCGCGAGATCCAGCAACGCGTCCCGGATGGCGAGGGTGTCGGCCTGATCAGGTACGTCGGTCAGGCGCGGCTCGAGCGTCTCCGCGGTCACCACCTCGGGGTGGCGGCCGGCCCGGCGGCGCTCGTCCAGGAAGGCGTTGACCAGGATGCGGTGCGCATACGGGCCCGCGCCTTCGTGCTTGATCCGGTGCCAGTGCACGTAAACCCGCGTGCAGGCGGTCTGGACCAGATCTTCGGCAGTGTGCACGTCACCGGCGGTGAGCAGCAACGCCGTTCTCATCAGCCTGGTGCGGTCCGCGAGCAGGTACTCACGGAACTCGGCCTCACGGTCACCCCCTCGCATTCGATTCCACCCCGACTACGCCGCCGGTCCCCCTGCGGTTGCCCTGGGCTATCACTCGAATTGCCTTCTCCACCAGATCGGGTGCGTCGTACGGGAGCCAAGTAATGCGTTGGTCCTTACGGAACCACGAGTCCTGCCGCCGCGCGAACCGGCGCGTGGCTTGGGCGGTCCGTTCCCGGGCCTGCGTTTCGTCGATCTCACCGTTCAGCAACGCGATCACCTGCGAGTACCCGAGTGCGCGGTTGGCCGTCCTCCCCTCAATCAAACCCTTGTCCAGCAGTCCGCGCACCTCGGCGACGAAACCCGCGTCGAACATCCGGTCCACCCGGAGGTCGATCCGCGCGTCGAGTTCGGGCCGCGGTACGTCGAGACCTAGCTGGATCGCGCCCGGATACACATAGCGGTGCTCGGGCAGCGTGGCGACGTACGGGCCGCCGGTGATCTCGACGACCTCGAGCGCACGCACGATCCGCCGGCCGTTGCTCGGCAGGATCTGTTCGGCCGCCTTCGGGTCGATCGCCTGCAGCCTGCTGTGCAGTACGCCGGAGCCGTGCGCTTCGAGCTCGGCCTCCAGGCGGGCGCGGACGACCGGGTCGGTGCCGGGGAAGACGAAGTCGTCGAGGATCGCGCGAATGTAGAGGGCGGAGCCGCCGGCGAGGATCGGCGTACGGTACCTGCCGATGCAGTCGTCGATGGCCGCTCGGGCCAGTTGCTGGAACTCGGCCACGGTCGCGGTCTCGGTGACGTCGAGGATGTCGAGCAGATGGTGCGGTATGCCAGCGCGCTCCGCGGTGCTGATCTTCGCCGTACCGATGTCCATGCCGCGGTAGACCTGCATGGCGTCCGCGTTCACCACCTCGCCGTCCAGGCGCTCGGACAGCGCGACGGCCAGGTCGGACTTCCCGGCCGCGGTGGGACCGACGACCGCGACGACGAGTGGTTCAGGCATCGGTCCAGTCTGGCAGTTGCTGTTCCAAGACTTCGCCAAGAGGTACCAGCCGGCCTTGTGGATGACCCTGAGTATTCGGTAGGAACGCCTGGGAGTTGGAAACATTTCTACGGGAGGAAACCACGTGACGAATGGGTTCGAAGAAGAGTCGGACGCGGCCAAGGACGCGCTCGGCCTGGGGGAAGAAGTCGACGACCTGGCGGCCGCGAAGCGCAGCGGCGGCGATGTCGAGGCGAAGAAGAGCGGCGGCGACGTCGAGTTCAGCGGTGGAGACGTCGAATCCACCGGTGACGAGAGTGAAGACAGCGGCGGCGACGTAGAGTCGGAACCGTCGGGCGACGGCGTCTGAATGGTTGTCTGACACCCGTTCGACGCGCGTCAGCATGGCGCTCGCGGAGATCCCACAGTTCCGGCGTTGCAGGTGCGAAGATCACCGCTAGCTGTCTGTAAGCACTCAACTACGCAGGAATGGGAGCCCCCGAGATGGGCATCTTCGACAAGTTCAAGGGCAAGGCCGAGGACCTGAAGGACAAGGCCACTGACCTGGTCAACGAGCACGGCGACAAGGTCGGTGAAGGTCTGGACAAGGCCGGTGACTTCGTCGACGAGAAGACGGGCGGCAAGTACGGCGACAAGATCGACACCGGCGTCGAGAAGGCCAAGGAAGGGTTGGACAACCTGGACGGCCAGAACGACGACATCCCGGACAAGCCGAACCAGTCCGCCTGATCCCCCGAAGGGCCGCAAGCACCAGCTTGCGGCCCTTCGCCATGCCCGGACATTGATCGAGTTCCGGAGGCGGATCGTCCGGATAGCGTCGTACGCTCAGCTCATGGTCAAGGTGGACGTGGGGCAGTTGACGGTTCGGGCGCTCGGGCCCGACACGTGGGATGCGTTCGCGGCGCTGGCGGAACGCCACAACGGGGTGTGGGGCGGGTGCTGGTGCACGTACTTCCACACCATGCACGAGGAGAAGACGTTCGAGGCCGACAGCAACCGCGAACTCAAGCACCGCCTCGTGATGGAGGGGCGCGCGCATGCGGCGCTCGTGTTCGACGGTGAGCTCGCGGTGTGCTGGCTCGAGTACGGCCCACCGGTCGAGCTGCCGAACATCAACCACCGCAAGGAGTACGAGGCCGGCATGGACCGTCCGCCGGACTACCGCCTCACCTGCTTCTTCACCGATCGCAACTACCGTCGCCAAGGCGTCTCAGCCCTGGCCCTCCAGGGCGCCCTCGACCTGATCGCCCAGGCCGGCGGCGGAGTCGTCGAGGCCTACCCGCAGGACACTGCGGGCAAGAAGATCACCGCGTCCTTCCTCTACAACGGCACCCGGTCCCTCTTCGAGCAGGCCGGCTTCACCTACCTCCGCCCCAAGGGCAAGAACCACACTGTCATGAGCAAGACCGTCAAAGCGGTCTGAGTCCTCAACCGAGGGTGAGGCCGAGGCCGCGGCGGCCGGTGGTGTTGAGATCGGCCGGCTGGAAGCGGTTCGGCCACGTGCGTTCGTAGTGTTCGGCCGGGAAGTCGCTCGGACTCGAACCGGTGCTGAACGCATCGCGGACGTTGGCGGCGTACCGCTCGTTGCGCGGGCACCAGGGCGCGGCGGGGATGTAGATGACGTTGCCCCAGCCCTTCTGATCGGTGACCGGCGCGACGCTGTGGATCATGTCGCAGTGCCACCAGACCGAGTCGCCGGCCTGGACGTCCGGGATGCCGGTGAGTGCCTCGAGCAACAACGGGTGCCATCTCTCACTGACAGGGAACACCTGGTTCACCATCACGCCGCACATGTCGTCGTCGGGTACGTCGGACAGCAGCGGCCGCAGCAACAGGTACGCCATCGCCTTGGCGATCGGCACCGTATGGAGAACGCCCTGGTCGTGCTCCATGTCCGACAACGCCGTCCAGCCCTGGAAGGTGCGGAACGCCGAGCACATCGTCGTACCTGGGTACTGCTCCCCCGCGGTCCGATGGGCCGCCTGCCACGGGTCGTACTCCTCGACACTGCCGTCGAACAGATGCGAGAACGCCTGCTGGTTGAACCGCGTCATCCACAGGTCGAGCGTGCCGGGGTCCAGGTGCGCGCCGAGGCCGCCAGAGTCGGTGCCGGGCGGACGGCGCCGGATGCGGTCCGGGTACAACGAGTCGCGATCGGGGTCGAACCACTCGACGCCGCCGGAGCTGTACGTCCATCGATGGTTCAGGAAGGACTGCACGCGCGCCATCCGGTCGCTCTGCCGGGCCTGCATCTGCGCGGGCGACCAATAGATCGGGTAGATCTCGGGCTTCGAGCCGACACTGCCGAAGAAGTCGTCCCCGGGACCACGGTACGTCGCGGCGAAGTCGTTGCTGTCGACGTACTCGACGACATCGCGGTCCCAGGACAGCGCCTGCTCGCGGTCGAAATGTCCGCGGATGACGACGCAGCCCCGGCGCTGTAGCAGGGCGAGCTGCCCCGCTGGGACGGTGCCGGCGGCGATATCGGCGTACTCGATCACCGGCCAGACCTGCTCGCCGTTCTTCTTGACCCTCGCGATGTCGTCGACCTCGGCGCGGATCTCGGGTTCGACGACCGCGAAGACCTCCTCGACGGTCCGCCCGGACTCTGCGATGCGAGCGCGGAGGGCGGCCTTGACCTGCCGGATCGCAGCCGGCAGATCGTCGGGCGTGTGGTCCCAGTACGGCAGCTCGGACATGGCGACTCCTTCTAGTCACGACTCCTTACTTGTATCGGACTCTAGGCGTTGCGCCGCCTTCTAGGCAAGACTCCTGACTAGAATGCTGGGCGTGGAACCGGTGAAGCCTTCGCTCGAGCTGCTGCGCGGCCTGACCGATGAGCACGTGCTGTCGGCCTTGATGCGGCAACATCGGATGACGCGGGCCGAGCTGGCCACGGAGACCGGGTTGTCCAAGCCGACCACCGGCGAGAGCGTGCGGCGGCTGTCGGAGTCGGGCATCGTCGTCGACACCGGCGAACGTAGCGCCGGCGGTCGTGGCCGCGGGCGGGTCGCGTCGTACTACGCGCTCGCTGCCGACACCGGCGTGGCGTTGGCGCTGAGCATCGCGCCCGAGGGGATCGTCGCGGAGTGCGTGGACGCGTACGGCGACGTCGTGGCCCGCGCGGAACAGAAGGTCGAGCGCCCGGCCCGCCCACAGGCAGCCGCGACCGCGGTCAGCCGCGCGCTCGTCGGCGTACGTCGACAGGTCACCCAACCGATCCGCCTGGCCGTGGTCAGCGCAGCCGGTCCGGTCGATCGCACCACCGATCGCCTCATCGAGGTCCCCGACCAGGCCTTCCTGCTGGGCGAGCTCGATCCGGCCGAACTGCTCGCGGCGGACGTCGCCGGCCCGATCGCGGTCGACAACGACGTGAACTGGGCCGCCCGGGCCGAACGGGACAACGCGCCGGAACTGCGGGATTTCGCGTACGTGTTCCTCGGCGAGGGTCTCGGCTGCGCGATCGTCAGCGACCGCCAGGTCCGCCAGGGGTACGCCGGGATGGCGGGCGAGATCTCCCATCTCATCACCACCGGACCGGACGGCTCCGCGACCCGCCTGATCGAGGTCTTCGCACAACTGGGGCTCCGTCAGCCGGACTCCACCGCCATCGACGTCGACCGTCTCCTCAGTCGGATCCGCGCAGATGAACCGGCCGGCTCCGAGCTGCGTCGCGCGCTGGGCGACGCCGTCCGCGGGACCCTCGCGGCGATCGTCGCGCTGACCGACCCCGAGACGGTGATCGTCGGTGGGCCGTGGGGATCCGATCCAGTTGTGCTCGAAGCGATCGTCGATGCCGCGAGTGATCTCCCCCGGCCGGTGCCGGTCCGCGCCGCCGCGCTGACCGCCGAGCCGGCCCTCACCGGCGCCCGATCCGAAGCCCTGCAGCAACTCCGCGCGGCAATCATCGCCGGCGCGACCCCCACCTCCACGTAGTCGCGCCGCCGATGGTTGTCGGCGGGGGTGGCTAGGGTTTGGGGATGGATCGGTTTCGGGTGGTGCCGGCGGCTTATGTGGTGGTGCGGCGGGGGGACGAGGTGTTGTTGTTGCTGCGGGCCAATACCGGATACATGGACGGGCATTGGGCGGTGCCGGCGGGGCATGTCGAGCAGGGCGAGTCGGTGATCGCGGCGGCGGTGCGGGAGTTGAAGGAAGAGGTCGGGATCGACGTCGACCCGGCCGAGCTCGTGCCGGTGACGGCGATGCATCGGACGGGCGGGAACGGGGATCCGATCGACGAGCGGGTGGACTTCTTCTTCATGGCGTCGAAGTGGTCGGGCGAGCCGCGGTTGATGGAGCCGGAGAAGGCGGCCGGCCTGGAGTGGTACTCGCTGGACAAGCTGCCGGAGCCGCTGGTCCCGCACGAGGCGCGGGTGCTGGCGGCGGTCGCCGACGGGCGTGGGCTTCCTGCGGTGATCGCCCAGGGTTTCGCCTGAGTTCACCGTTGTTAGCCTCGCTTCGCTCTAGTGTTCGCTGCGGTGTCAGCGAGCTTGGGAGCGTGGGCGATGAACGAGCGATACGACGGGACGAGCCGGCGGAAGCTGTTGCAGGCAGGAGCGCTCGGCGCGGGCGCGGTGTTCACCTCGGGTGCCCTGAGCGCGGGGAACGCGGCGGCCACGGGCAGTACCGGCAACACGAGCGAAGCAGCCGGCAGCAGGGCGGCCGGGCGGATCGACACGGAGCACCCGCGGTTCACGCTCGCGGTGGTGCCGGACACGCAGTACCAGTTCGATGAGGACCGGGGCGATCCCGCGCCGTTGACCGCGACGTTCGACTGGCTGATCGACCACCGGACCGACGAGAACATCGTCTTCATCGCGCATCTCGGCGACGTGGTGCAGAACGCGCTGGCGTCGGAGTTCGCGCAGGCCGACCCGGTCTTCAAGATCCTCGACCGTGCCCGCTTCCCGTACTCCGTGCTGGCCGGCAACCACGACATCGACGGGTCGAAGGACGACACCCGCGGCGCCTCGCCGTACCTCGACACGTTCAACCCGCGGCGGTTCCGCTGGATGCCGACGTACGGCGGGTCGACGGCGAACGGGTACAACTCGTACCACGTGTTCCGCGCGGCCGGCCGGCAATGGTTGCTGCTGGCAATGGACTGGCGCCCGTCGGACGCGAGCTTCGCCTGGGCCCGCGACGTGATAGCCAAGCACCCGAAGCTGCCGGTGATCCTGACCACGCACGAGATCGTGTACGCCGACGCGGGCGACCCGACCGCCTACTTCAGCGACCAGGGCAACCGCGTCTGGGACCAGCTGATCGACGGCAACGACCAGATCTTCATCACGATGAACGGCCACTACTGGCCGCCCGGCCGGGTGACGCGGAAGAACGCGGCCGGCAACGACGTACACCTGCACATCACCAACTACCAGGACCGGTACTACGGCGGGTCGGGCATGGTCCGGCTGTACCACTTCGACCTGGCCCGGAACACGATCGACGTCGAGACGATCTCGCCGTGGATCATGGGCCAGAACCCGGCCCGGCGCAACGAACTCGAAGAGCTCGAGATCGAGCTGACCGACGACGTCAACCGCTTCAGCATTCCGATCGACTTCGACGAGCGGTTCGCCGGATTCGCGCCGGTGGCGGTCCGCCCGGCGCGGCCAGCGTCCCAGCTCGTCATTCCGGGTACTGCGGCGTACTGGCGCTTCGACGGACCGGTCACGGATCAGGTGATCGACCAGTCGGGCAAGGGCAACCACCTCACCCGCAGGCAACTGTCGGCCGACGCACCGACGGCGAGCAGCGAGTTCCACCCGGACCAGCCGGGGCACGCGAGCTGGCTGTTCCCGGGCAACAAGAACCCGGCCCGCGGCGGATACCTGCAGACCGCAGACAACGCGCCGCTCAACGCGCTGACGTTCAAGGGCGGCTACACGATCGAGGCGTTCGTGAAGCTGGCCGACGACGGGCAGGACCACTCGTGGGAAGGGCTGTTCACCCGGCTCGGCACCGGCCGCGACGCGGGCAAGACCGGCAGCGACCCCGACGAGCCGACGGTGAAGCTCGGGTTCTCCGGCGGGCGCGAGCTGCAGTGGGCGGTCTACCCGTTCGACAAGAACGACACCTTCACGAACTGGGGCCACGAGATGGTCGCCGGCCGCTGGTTCCACCTGGCCATCGTGAACGACGGCCGCCACACCATCGTGTACGTCGACTCGTCGGAACTCCTACGCAACCCCGCAACCCCGTCCAACGGCCTAGCAACCGCCGGCAAACCCTGGCTCGTCGGCGCCGGCCACTACGCCAACACAGTCGACCAAGGCTTCGCCGGCCACATCGGCGAACTCCGCATCGTCACCCACCCCCTCAAACCCACCCAGTTCCTCAACGCCTAGAGGTACGAGCGGATCAGCTTTTCCTGGGCGGGGAGGAGTGATAGTTCCTCGGGGGTGAGGGTTGGGTTGTTGCCGCGGTATTCGAGGGCGTCGGGTAGGCCGGGGGTTGGGTCGATGGAGTTGGCCAGGTAGACGGCGAGGGACTCGCGGAGGAGGGTGGCGAGGTCGGCGTACGCCGGGTCCAGGGCTACCTGGGCGAAGATGATTGCGGTCAGGGCGACGTCGAACTCCGCCATGCCCTCGCGGGCGTTGCGCCAGTCGATGACGACCGGGCCGTCGGCGGTGGCCATCACGTTGAGCGGGTGCAGGTCGCCGTGGACGACGACGAGGCCGGGTGTGCCGCTGGGGACCGGGATCGCCTGCAGCCGGTGGTGGAGGTCGGCGTGGATGCGGCCGATCTCGTCCGCGCTGAGGTCGCCGGTCATCGCCGCGTCGCCGAGGGTCCGGCCGTCGAGGCGCTGGACGACCATGTCCGCGCCCTCGATCTCGCGGACGACCGGGACCGGGTAGCCGTACGTCGCCACGTGCCGCATGAAGTCGGCTTCGTCGCGCACCGGGTGCCCGTCGCGATACCGCCGCAGCACCCACTGGTCGTCGATGTCGTACACGTCTGCATCACGGCCGAACGCGAACGGCTCGGCGCCGGGCGGAAGCAAAGAGGACACGGCGGAGATGTCGGGCTGCCGCTCGCCCGGGGCGGAGGTCTCTGTCATCCGAGCTGGCAACCTCCGGCAGCAGGTTCGAGTGGCTTCGCGCCGATCGTCGGCATCCCCAGCATCACGCCGGGCGCGTCCTGGCCCCGCTCCCACGCGTCGCCGGCGCGAGTACGGCGTACGGCGCCGAACACGTCCGCGTTGAGGTGATGGGGCGCTGCATACGTGACCTCGACCGTGACCACATCACCAGGCCGCGGCGCCTCAACCTCGGCCGGCAACGCGAAGTGCACCAGCCGGTTGTCGCGTGCGCGCCCGCTGAGCCGGTGGGTGGTGGCGTCCTTGCGCCCCTCCCCTTCGGCGACGAGCACCTCGACGGTCCGGCCGACCATCAACTTGTTCTCGCCCCAGGCCATCTCGTCCTGCAGAGCGACGAGCCGCTCGTACCGATCCTGGACGACGTCGCGCGGGATCTGGTCCGCCATCGACTCGGCCGGCGTACCGGGACGCTTCGAGTACTGGAAGGTGAATGCGCCCGCGAACCGTGCCTGCCGGACCACGTCGAGCGTGCCCTGGAAGTCCGCTTCGGTCTCGCCCGGGAACCCGACGATGATGTCGGTCGTGATCGCCGCGTCCGGCATCGCCGCCCGGACGTCTTCGATGATGCGCAGGTACCGATCCCGGCGGTACGAACGACGCATCGCCTTCAGCACCGTGTCGGAGCCGGACTGCAGCGGCATGTGCAGCGAGGGCATCACATTCGGCGTCTCGGCCATCGCCTCGATCACGTCCGCGGTGAAGTCCCGCGGGTGCGGCGAGGTGAACCGGACCCGCTCGAGGCCCTCCACGGACCCGCAGGCGCGGAGCAGCTTGCCGAACGCGAACCGGTCGCCGAACTCCACGCCGTACGAGTTCACGTTCTGGCCGAGCAGCGTCACCTCGAGGACGCCTTCGGCAACCAACGCCTCGACCTCGGCCAGCACGTCGCCGGGCCGGCGGTCCTTCTCGCGGCCGCGCAGCGACGGGACGATGCAGAACGTGCAGGTGTTGTTGCAACCGACGCTGACCGAGACCCAGGCGGAGTACGCCGATTCGCGGCGCGTCGGGAGCGTCGACGGGAACACGTCGAGCGACTCCAGGATCTCCACCTGGGACTCCTCGGCGACCCGCGCCCGCTCCAGCAGCACCGGCAGCGAGCCGATGTTGTGCGTGCCGAACACGACGTCCACCCAGGGTGCCTTGCGGACGATCGACGCCTTGTCCTTCTGCGCCAGGCACCCGCCGACGGCGATCTGCATGCCGGGCTTGCGCGCCTTCACCGGCGCCAGGTGGCCGAGATTCCCGTACAGCTTGTTGTCGGCGTTCTCGCGGACCGCGCAGGTGTTGAAGACGACCACGTCGGCCTCGTCACCCTCGGGCGCGCGGACATAGCCCGCATCCTCCAGCAGGCCGCGCAGCCGCTCGGAGTCGTGGACATTCATCTGGCACCCGTAAGTGCGGACCTCGTAAGTACGCATAACAGCCACCAAGAGTACGTGCCGGGGTAGACAAAAACCTACCGGGGACCGGCTGCCTGCGACCCCTGACCGGCGGGAGCCCGCCGACAATAGTGAGGGGCATGAACAGTTCTCGCCGTCAGTTCCTCGCCCGCACCGCCGCCGGAGCCGCCGTCCTCGCCGGTGGAACCTTCGCCACCGGCGCAACTACCAGCAGCGCCTCCGCCCTGACCAAGCCACGCAACATCACCGCTCTCACCAACGTCACGGTCATCGACGTCGCTACCGGTCGCCGCGACCGGCACCAGACCGTGCTGATCAGCGACGAACGCATCATCGGCGTCGGCCGGCTCCCGGTCCCGCGCGGCGCCGTCGAGCTCGACCTCACCGGCAAGTACGTCATCCCCGGCCTCGCCGACATGCACGCGCACAGCCTCGGCGACGAGCGGGTCTCTCCCCCGCTGTACCTGGCGAACGGGCTCACAACGATCCGCGAGATGGCCGGCACCGACCCGCGGCTGTACGGCTGGCGCGACCAGATCGAGGCCGGCACCCTGCTCGGTCCGCGGATGGTCGTCGGCAGCCAGATCATCGACGGCGACCCGACGTTGTGGGACCCGAACCTGCTCAAGGTGCTCGTGGTGGACGACGAGGCCGGCGCCCGGGCCGCGGTCCGGCAGGTCAAGTCCGAGGGAGCCGACTTCGTCAAGGTGTACTCGCGGCTCAGCGTGACGGCGTACCGCGCGATCGTCGATGAGGCCCGCAAGCTGGGGCTGACCGTCCACGGCCACGGGCCGGACAGTCTCACCTCGAAGGAGGTCAGCAACGCAGGGCAACGCAGCATCGAGCACATCCACTCGCTCGGGCTCGCCGTTTCCACCCGCGAGGCCGAGGTACGGCGGATGGTCCGCGAGATCAGCGTGCAGACCGGCGACTACAACGCCTGGTTCCGGCAGATGCACCCGATCGAGTGGATCGCGGCGAACAGCTTCAGCCGGTCCCGCGCGGCCGACGTGTTCGGCACGCTGCGGCGCAACCGGACCCGGGTGACGCCGACGCTCACCATGCACCGCGTTCTCGACATGCCCGACTACACAGCCATGGACTCGGCGCTCGCGAAGTACATGAGCGCGGACGAGCTCGATGTTTACGACTACGCCCTCAACACGCTCTACAAGCCGAACCGGACCGCCGAGGAGATCTCGCACCAGCGGGAGATGTGGGCGTGGCGGCAGCGCTTCGTCCGGGAGCTGTTCGCGTACGACGTCCCGATCATGGCCGGCACCGACACGGGAACGCCGTACTCCGTGCCGGGGTTCGCGCTGCACGACGAACTCGAGCATCTGGTCGGCGCCGGGGCCACGCCGCGTCGGGCCCTGTACGCCGCGACCGCCGAGCCGGCCAAGTTCCTGGGGATGTCCGCGGACCTCGGCTCGGTCGAACCGCGGAAGATCGCCGACCTCGTGGTCCTGGATGCCGACCCGCTGACCGACATCCGCAACACCCGCAAGATCCACACGGTGGTCACCCGCGGACGGGTCATCTCTCCCGCGCAGCGCCGGCAGATGCTCGCGGACGTCGAGGCAGCAGTAAAGGAGCCGCCAACCGTCGCAACCATCGCCGCAGGCGGCTGCTGCGGCAGCAGGCCGGCCAACTAGCCAAGACTCCCGGGCCGGGCCGGCCTGATCCGGCCCCGGGAGCCGCTCGTATCCGTCACGACTATCCGTGGCGACCGAGGCGGCCGATCCAGCCGGTGAGGGCTCGTCGGGGTGGGTCAGGTGCGAGGGTGCCGTCTGGCGCGACATGCTCGAAGATCTGCTCGACGAGGGCGACGACGTGGGGGTCGTCGACGGTGTAGAACTGCCGCCGGCCCTCGCGTCGTGCGCTGACCAGCCCGGCCAGGCGGAGCTTGGCCAGGTGCTGGCTCGCCGTCGGCACGCTGACACCTACCCTGGCCGCCAGCGTGCCGACGTCGTACTCACCGCAGCTCGCCAACGCGACCAGGTGCAGCCGGACCGGCGCCAGCAACAGGCCGAATGTCCTGGCCGCGGTGGCGAGCTGCGGCGGAGTCGGCTCGATCACACCCGCACCCTGGGCTGGATCGGCTCGCCGAACGGGTCGTGCGCCGGATACCCGAGCGCCGCGTCGATCAGCTCCTCGAGCCGATCACTCAACCCGTACTCGAGCCGGAGCGCTTCCCCGTGCACCTCGTCCAGGGGTACGCCGAGAACCCGGTGCAGGAAGGTCTCCAGGAGTTGGTGCCGTCGGTTCACGGCCGTTGGAGTCATGGCCGGCTCCTCAATAGATGTTCGACGGACGGACCATGCCCTCGGCGAGATCACCGAAGCCGGGCGCCATGATCGCGCCGGGGTTGCCGATGATCTCCTCGACGACCGCGGTCTCGGTGGTGAGGATCAGCGCGGCGATCGATGCCGCGCTCTCCAGCGCCGCCCGGGTGACCTTGAGCGGGTCGATGACGGCGTCCTCGACGAGGTCGCCGTACTGACCGGTGAGGGCGTTGAAACCGTGCCCGGCCGGCAACGACGTGACCTGCGCGACGACCTCGTCACCGTCGTACCCGGCGTTGATCGCGATCCAGCGCAGCGGTTCCGACAGCGCACGCCGGACGACCTCGCGCCCGATCGCCTCGTCGCCGCTCAGCCCGAGGTCGGAGAAGGCGGCCTGGGCCAGCACCGTCCCGCCGCCGGCCACGACGCCTTCCTCGAGTGCCGCCCGGGTCGCGGCCAGCGAGTCCTCGACCCGCAGCATCCGTTCCTTCAGCTCGACGCTCGTCGCGCCGCCGACCCGGATCACCGCGACCTTGCCGGCCAGCCGCGCCATCCGCAGCTGCAGGCTGTCCTGGTCGGCGTCGATCTTCGCCCGCTCGAACTGCTTGTCCAGTTGAGAGATCCGCGCCTCCACCAGCGACGCGTCCCCGTGCCCACCGACGATCGTGGTGGTGTTCTCGGTGATCGTGATCCGGTCGCAGGAGCCGAGGTGCTCGCGGGTCACGTCGGTCAGGTCGAGCCCGGTGTCCTTGGCGATCACCGCACCGCCGAGCGCGGTGGCCAGGTCCTCCAGCTCGGCGATCCGCCGGTGCCCGAACCCGGGCGCCCGGACGACGACCGACCGCATCGTGTTGTGCATGTTGCCGCCGACAAGCAGTTGCAGCGCCGGCCCGTCGACCTCCTCGGCGAGCACCACGAGCGGACGGTCCGCACGCTGCGCCACCTCGAGGGTCGGCATGATCTCCTGCACCTGCGTGATCTTCTTGTTGGTCAGCAGGATCAGCGGGCGGTCGTAGACGGTCTCCATCCGCTCCCGGTCGGTGACCATGTACGCCGACACGTAACCGTGGTCGAACTCGATGCCGTCGACAACCTCCACCGACATCCCGAGCGTGTCCGACTCCTCGGTCGTGACGACGCCGTTGCGGCCGACCCAGTCGACCGCGTCCGCGATCACCTCGCCGATGATCTCGTCGTCGCTGGCCGCCAGCGTCGCGATGTGCTGCAGTTGCTCGCGGCCGCGAACCTCGACCGCCCGGCCGCGCAGCGCCTCGACGACCACGGGTACGGTCCGCTCGATACCGCGGCGCACCCGCATCGGGTTGGCGCCCGCGTCGACCTCGCGCAGTCCTTCGCGGACCATCGCCTGGGCCAGCACGGTGGCCGTGGTGGTGCCGTCACCGACCACGCCGTTGGTCTTCATCGCGACTTCCTTGACCAGCTGGGCGCCCATGTTCGCGAAGGGTTCGCGCAGCTGGATCTCGCGGGCGATCGTGACGCCGTCGTTGGTGATCGTCGGCGGGCCGGTCAGCTTCTCCAGCACCGCGTTGCGGCCCTTGGGCCCGAGCGTCACCTTGATCGCGTCGGCCAGCGCGTTCACGCCGGACTCGAGCAACCGCCGGGCGTCGGTGTTGAACCGCAGTTCCTTCGCCATCGTCTGCCTCCTGCTGGGGGATTGCTACGGGATGAGGATCGCCCGGCCGCGGACCTGGCCGCGGTCGAGGTCGTCGAGGGCCTGCTGGAACTCCTCCAGCGGGTACTTCGTGGTGTGCAGCGCGACCTTGCCCTGCGCGGCGAGCTCCATCAGGTCCTGCAGGTCGTTGTACGACCCGACCAGGTTGCCGATGAAGTTGATCTCGGTGGAGATCACGTCGATGGTCGGTACGTCGAGGTTCTCGCCGTACCCGACCACGTAGTAGTTGCCGGCCCGGCGCAGCATCTCGATCCCGTCGGCGGTGGCGCCGCCCTCGCCGACGAAGTCGATCAGCGCTTCCGCGCCGTGCCGTCCGGTCAGCGCCCGGACCTGTTCCACCTGGGTGCCGTCGGCAACGATTCCGTGGTCGGCGCCGATCGCGACGGCCAGGTCGACCGCCGCCCGGTTGCGGTCGACGACGACCAGCGTCGCGGCCGAGATCGCCTTCATCACCTGGATCCCGATGTGCCCGAGCCCGCCCGCGCCGATGATGACGCAGACCCCGCCCGGCCGCAGCTCTCGCGCTGCCTTAGCGGCCGCGTGGTACGCCGTCAGGCCGGCGTCCGCGAGGGCGGCGACGTCCGCGGGCTCCAGCGAGTCGTCGATCTTGACGACGCTGCGGGCCGTCGTCCGCAGGTACTCGGCGTACCCGCCGTCGGTGTCGATGCCCGGGAACGCGGACGCCTCGCAGTGCACGTCGTCGCCGGACCGGCAGGCCCGGCAGAGTCCGCAGGTGATCAACGGGTGCAGGATCACTTTGTCGCCGACGGCAACGTTCGTGACGGCGTTGCCGATCGCGTGCACCCAGCCGGCGTTCTCGTGCCCGATCGTGTACGGCAGCAGTACGCCGCTCTTCTCGGCCCACTGCCCTTCGAGGATGTGCAGGTCGGTCCGGCAGACGCCGGCGCCGCCGATCCGGACGACCACGTCGAGCGGACCGGTGATCTTCGGTTCGGCGATATCGGCCAATTGGAGCTTGCTGTGGTAGCCGACGACCTGTACGGCCTTCATCGATTCCTCCTCGTGTTGGTGATCCGGGTTGCCAGCGGCTCGTCGTCGTACCGGGTCTGGAGCAGGCCGCGGCAGAAGTGCGCGTTGCCCTCGACCGAGATCCGGACCGCCTTCGCGAACCGCAGTCGGATCGGCGCCGCGTCCGGCGGCACGGGTACGCCGTCGTCGTCGACCAGCACGAGATCCTCCGGCCGGATCCCGAGCCCGATGTCGGCCCGGCGGCGCAGCAGCGCGTCCTTCTGCGGACCGCCGGGCAGGTGCCAGAGCGTGAGCCCCGGCAGCTCCTCGATCGTCTTGCCGGTGGACCGGAGCAGCGCCATCACGCACCGCTCCATCGCCGCCGTGTGCGCCTTGCGCTGGAACGTACGGCGCAGTTCGTCGAGGTCCTGCTCGGCCTCGTGGCCGAAGGTGCCGACGTAGCCCGCGTTCGCGGCAAGGCCGGCGTTGATCTTGTCCGAGTCGTGGTGGTCGTCGAGCAGCACGCTCACCGCACCCACGCCCGGCACCCGACGCAGGGCGTCAACTGCGTCGGATGCCATCAGATAGGCGAAGTTGGGCGCACAGAACGACGTCGGCAACCGCAGGTGCACGGTCACGCCGTCGTCGTCGATCCGGATCGACCGGACGAAGCCGAGGTCGGTGATGGGCTGGTCGAGCTCAGGGTCGATGACGGTCGCCAGCGCCGCTACGACCTCGGCCTCCAACTCCAGCGATGCGGCGACCGCGATCATGACGCCACAGCCGGATCCGGCATGGACAGCCGCAGTTCCGCCGGTACGTCGAGCCCGTACAGGCTCGCCGCGTTCAGGCCGAGGATCTTCTTCTTCTGCGCGACCGTCAGCGGCGCGTACTCGGTGTCCGCCGGGATCTGGAAGTCGACGAACTGCTCGACCAGCCACTTCGGCGTCCAGAGCGCGTAGTCGGACGAGAACAGGATCCGGTCCTCGCCGATCCAGTAGAGCAGCTCGCCGATGATCTGCGCGAAGTACCCGGGCCGGGTGTGGATGAACGGCATCGCGACCGCGAGACCGCCGTACACGTTGGGCTCCTGGGTGGCGATCCAGCAGAAGTCCTCGAGCCGGGGCAGTCCGACGTGCTCGACGATGAAGTTCAGCTCGGTGTAGTCGGTCGCCACCTGGTCGATGTCGGCGACGTCGAAGGCGTCGCGGTCCAGCGGCCTGATGGTGGGGCCCTTGTGTACATGGATGTTCTTGATGCCGAGCTTGATGCACTCCTCGAGATAGCGCCGCGACCACAAGCTGTCGAGCTTCCAGCCGCGGGAGTCGCCGTTCCACTCGGCGGTGTAGAGCTTGACGCCCTTCAGGCCCATCCGGTCGGCGTCCTTGCGGAGCTGCTCGAGGCCGGCCTCCTCGTGGCGCGGGTCCCACGCGTGGTTGTAGGTCAGCTTGTCCGGATGCGCCTTCGTCAGCGCGAGCGCATCCTCGGTCTGACCGAACCCGCGCTTGTAGAAGTCGCCGAGGATCGCGGGCTGGAAGATCGCGTGGTCGACGTACCCGTCCTCGAACAGGTCCTTCAGCAGGCGCTGCTCGCCGTAGTACGTGTAGGTGTCGTAGTCCCACACGACCTCGGCCGGGCTGAGGTTCTTGTGGTAGTCGTAGAAGCAGTCGATGAACTGCTTGCCGTGGATGTTGCGCTGGTTCTCCGGTCGCGCGTCCCACAACGCGATGTGCGCGTCGCAGACGTAGTACTTCTCACCGTTCTTCTCGTACATGCGCGCTCACTTCGTGGTGAGGTCGAAGCCGATGTACTCGGCGGCGTCCTCGGGGCTGGCGAACAGGATGGTCTTGTCGTCCAGGTGCACCATCCGGCCGTAGTGCGTCGAGGAGATCTCCTCGAACACCGACCCGTCGAACTCCATCCCGAGTGCGTCGGACAGTTCCGCGTAGTCGAAGTCGAGCAGCCCGGTGCCGTCGACCCGGATCATCGACGGGTACTCGGTCAGCTCGACGCCGTCCTTGGCGCCCATCACCTGGGCGACGACGCGGCCGATCGGCGTGTTCATCAGCGTGACGCCGGTCTTGTTGGAGAACGAGGCTTCAGATCCGAACTGCATGCTCACTGGTCCAGCTCCTTCGGAGTGTCGAGCCCGAGGTCCTCGAGCAGGGAACGGAACTTCTGCTTGGCCGCGTCCAGGCTGTCCGCGAACGTGACCGACTTGTCGGCCGGCTGCGACCAGATCGGCTGCAGGGCGTGCGCGGCGTCGAGGCAGCGCGGTACCCAGGTCGCGAGCCACTCGCCGAACAGCACCTTGTTGCTGTCGCCGTACTCCGCGTCCCGGGTCAGCAGCCGGTACAGGTTGCGGCTGTAGGACAGGTCGCGGTCGTAGTCGTGCTCGCCGGTACCGACGATCGTCGGCGTGATGTAGTCGCCGTTGCGGGCCGCGATCTGCATCACCAGCTCGGTCCGGAACAACGACCCGACCAGCTGCTCGAACACGATGTTGGTGGCGAACAACAGCTCGCACCAGTCGCCGACGGCGGTCAGCCGCTCGACCACCTCACGCGTCGGCTGCCACTCCGGCGCGCTCTGCCAGACCTCCTTGTGCGCCGACCCGTCGAACGGTACGTCGGCCTCCGCGAGATCCAGGTTGAACAGCGCGAGGTCCTGGGCGAACCGCATCTTGTGCGCCGCGTTGACCGCGACCGCGGTGTTGATCATGTTGGTCGGGCCGGAGCGCTGGATGCTGGTGAACACGTGCAGCGCGAGCCCGTTCTCGGCGTGCATCCAGGCGCCGAGGTTGCGCTCGACGAACTTCAGCCAGGCCGGGTTCCAGGCGTCGTACGCCCTGGCCCGCTTGGCGTTCTGCAGGCCGAGGTCGACCTGGCGGACGACCGCGGAGTTGTTCCGGTAGATCGTCTGGTTCCATTCCTCGTTCGGGTCGAGGAACGCGTGCCAGTTCGACGACTTCGCGGCCGTCCACTCCTTCGGATAGCCGCCGGGGCCGTTCCCGAAGCCGTAGATCCAGCCCTGGCTCAGGTGCCGATCGGGGTCCGGCTGGACGTCGACCGTGACGTCCTCGTACATCGTCGCGCGCAGCTTGGCCGGCTTGTAGTAGTTGTACGAGCGGCTCTGCGAGCTCGGGAACTCCAGCGCGCCGGCCTCGGAGTCGGTGAACTCGATCGTCGGGAAGCTGCGCTGTTTCGTTTCTGTCATCTCAGGCTCCATCGGTAGCTGGGCTGGTGAACTTGTCGTAGAAGACCTGGTCCTTCGGCACGCTGCTTGCCTCCAGCAACGTCAGGGCGGCGTCGACCATCGGCGGCGGGCCGCACAGGTAGACCTCGCTGCGATGCAGCTCGGGCTCGCGCCGTTCGACGATCTCGGTGACGTTGCCCTCCTCCACCTGGAGCCCCTCTGAGTCCTGAGCCGACTCGGACAGGCAGGCGATGAACTCGAAGCCGGTGAGATCCGCACCGAGCTCCTTGATCGCCTCCAGGTAGAACAGGTCGGCCGCCGTCCGCGCGCCGTAGTAGAAGCGCACCGGCCGGGTGCTGCCGGTCTCCTTCAGGTGCCGCAGGATCGACAGGATCGGCGCCATCCCCGCCCCGCCGGCCACGCAGACGACCGGCAGCACGTGGCCGTCCTTCAGGGTCGACGAGCCGTACGGCCCGGTCATGGTCAGCTCGTCGCCGACCGCGAGGCCGTCGTCGAGCAGGCCGGAGAACCGGCCGCCGGGGTACTTCTTGATCAGGAACTCGATCTCGCCCGACGGTGCCGGGGTCGTGGCCATCGAGAACGACCGGTGTTCCTCGGTGCCGGGGATGGTCAGGTCGACGTACTGCCCCGGCTTGAAGTCGAACTGCTCGGCGGGTTCCAGCCGCAGCGACACGATGTCGCGGGTAACCGGTTCGATCGCCGCGACCCGCGTGCTCACGGTCCGGATCGGGATACCGCCGAGCAACTCGTCCTCGTCGTAGTTCAGCAGCTCGATCGTGCAGTCGCTGTACGCGTGCGACTTGCAGAGCAGCACGTACCCCTCGGCCACCTCCGCGTCGTTGCAGGCGAACGTCGAGTAGCGCTC
Organism: Kribbella sp. NPDC000426; assembly: GCF_040300265.1. Lineage (NCBI taxonomy): Bacteria > Bacillati > Actinomycetota > Actinomycetes > Propionibacteriales > Kribbellaceae > Kribbella > Kribbella sp. NPDC000426. Next base: position 59,595 of record NZ_JBEPDK010000006.1, read on the forward strand.
CATCTGGATGTCACCCTCGAGCAGGTACGACTTGCACGCCGAGCACTGCCCTTCCCGGCAGCCGTGCATCAGATGGATCCCCTGCCGGAACGCGGCGTCGAGGATCTTCTCCTCCTCGCCGACCTCCATCTCGATGCCGACCGGTTCGAACTGGATACGGTGTTTGTCGGCCACCGGGACCTCCTCAGGCTGCCGTGTGGGTCGAGGCAGTGCCGTTGGCCTTGTAGGCCGCGATGTGCGCCTCGCGCTCGGCGTCGGACATCTCGTTGAGCAGCACGTTCGGGCTCATGAACGTGTTGCCGCGGACGTCGTCGAGGGTCCACATCTTCTTCGGGTCGTCCAGGTCCAGGTGCGGCTGGCCGATCAGCGTCTTGCCGTCGTCGCGGACGTACCCGAGGTCCTGCACGATGTCGGCCAGGTCCTTGTTGTGGTGCAGGGTCTCCCACTCGCGGAAGCCGGTCAGGCGGCCCATGTTCGGCGTCGGCCGGCCGTCGTACTCACCGCGGAAGGCGACCGCGTCGGTCCAGTAGCAGGTCTCCGAGCAGTACGTGCGCCACTGGTCGTCGACCTTCTCGGTGACCATGTCCTCGCGGATCAGCGCCGGCACCATGCAGGTCCAGCAGCGGTGCGGGTACTGGTAACCGACCTCTTCGAAAGCGATCGGCTTGTTCTTGCCGGGGTAGGCGAGCCGGTTGTAGTTCTCCCACCACTTGCCGTACTTCGAGTACCAGCCTGGGTACTTCTCCTCGAACCACTCGAAGTCCTTGTCGGTCATCGCGTCGACCCGCCAGTAGTTCACCGGCCAGCCGGTGGCGAAGAACCGCGCGACCTCGTGCACGTAGCCCTTGTTCGTGATCCGGTTCCACGCTTCCTCGACGAGGTCGTGCGGAATCGTCAGGCCGTACTTCTCCAGCGGCAGCAGGTAGCTGCGGTAGTAGTCGTCGTAGATCCACCGGCGCCACATCTCGGCGTACGACTCCCGGTCCTTGCGGCGGTCCTTCGTGCCGTACTCGATGAACGTGCCGATGGCCGCGTCCACGACACAGTGGTTGTTCCACCACGCGTACCGCAGGTCGCGCTCCAGCAGCGGCCGGTTGCGCTCATCGGCCAGCGCCATCAGCAGGATCGAATACCCGTTGCTGATGTGCCGCGACTCGTCGGACTGAACCGAGTGGAAGACCGTCGGCAACAGGTAGTCGCCGTTGGCCGCGGCCTCGTCCGGCATCGCCACGAACAGCGTGTTGGTGAAGGCGGTCTCCGCGACGACGGTGAGGTAGATGTTCGCCGCGGTGATCGCGTCACCGGTGATGAACCCCTCGCCGAACTGCCGGCCGATGGTGCCCGCGTAGTTGTTCGCGAACGCCTTCTCGGTCATGTCGAAACCGGCCGGGTCGATGTAGTTGTTCATGTACAGGCGCTTGAGGTTCATCTGGATCGTCGAGTGCCTGACCTCGTCGATCATCTGCACCGCGAGCCCGTTGTGGATCTCCGGGTTCGGTACGGCGTCGATCGCCATCGGCATCGCCCGGGCCGCGGAGATCTCCGGGAACGGGATGATGCTGAGGAACAGCTTCTGCCATTCCAGCCAGCGCTGCTGCACCTGGCGGAACATGTTGCCGCGGATGGCACCGTCCATGGCGCCGTACACGCGGTTGTCCTTCTCCTCCTCCATCGGGAAGTAGGACCGCATGATCTGCTTCAGCGGATCCTTCTTCGGCGCCTTCTCGAAGGTGTAGTCGGTGCCGAACCGGGTCGCCGGGGTCGCGAACGTCGGTTCCCAGGACAGCTCGGTGATCTTGGCGTGGGCCTTGGTGAGACTCTGCCTGCTCAATGTGGGCCTCCATCATCGGGGTTGATAGGAGATGAAAGCCGCCTGCTGGACGTCTCCGTGTCTCAATGTGAGATGGCGGTCACAGCCGGGGGAGCTACCGTTGGTCGCAGTTCCGCTGGTGACGGACGTGAAGGAGACCGCTATGGGCGCTGCACCGCCGGTCAGAGATCCGATCCGAGTGTCGTGGGAGCGCTCACAGGCGTCGCAGGTCGATGTCGACCGCCCCGCCCCGAAGTACTTCGACCGGATCGACCGCGAGACCACCTTGATGCGGGCGGCCCGCCCGGTCATCGACGCGCTGTCGTCGGAGCTGCACAACGAACCGGTCTGCATCATCCTGACCGACGCCAAGGGCGTCGTCCTCGATCGTCGCGGCGGTGATCCGTCCCTGCTCCGGCGGCTGGACTCGGTCGACCTCGCACCCGGCTTCCAGTACGCCGAGTCCGCCGTCGGCACGAACGGGATCGGTACGGCGCTCGAGGTCGGCGGCCCGATCCAGATCGACGGAGCCGAGCATTACAACGGGAAACTGCGGATGTTCTCGTGCGCCGGCGCGACGATCACGCATCCGGTCACGGGCGGGCTGCTCGGCGTACTCGACATCACGACGCAGGCGAAGAACTCGAACACGATCCTGCTGTCGTTCGCCAAGCTCGCCGCGCGGCGGATCCACGAACGCGTGGTCGAGGAAGCGAACGCGCTGGACCATGCCCTGCTGAGCGACTACTACGCGGCCTGCCGCCACAGCGGCGGTCCGGTGCTGGCCCTCGGCGACGAGGTGTTCATGATGAACGCCTACGCGCAGGCACGGTTCGACGCCATCGACCAGGCGGCTCTCATCGACCGCACGCGGGACGCGCGCGGCGGGACGAAACCACTTGTATTCCTTACCGATCTACCTAGCGGGACCACCGCACGGCTGGCCTATCGCCCAACCTTCCTCGGCGACACCTTGGCCGGCGGCGTCATCCAGATCAAGGAGCAACGGGCACCGGTCCGCAGTCCGCAGGTCGCCCGGGCGCCCTTGATTCCCGGGACGACCGGGACCAGCGCCGTGTGGCAGCACGTCACGCAGGAGCTGCTGGAGGCGTGCAGCCGGTCCGAGTGGCTGATCGCCGACGGCGAAGCGGGGACGGGCAAGCTGTCCATGCTGCGCGCCGTACGCCGGCACGTGGCGCCCGAGCGTCGCCTCGTCGTACTCGATCCCGAGGCGATGGGCGACGACCTGCTGACCGAGGCACGCGCCGAGCTGGATTCCGGCGCCGACCTGATCATCCGGCGCGCTCATCTGTTGACCCGCGAGGTCCTCGACGGGCTGACCGAGTTGCTGCAGAACGCCCGTGACGGCGCGATCGCCGGGGACGCCTGGGTCGCGCTCACGTTGCCGGCCGACCGGTCCGAGATCGCCGACGAGCTACTGGCGTTCTTCCCCCGGACCGTCGAGGTGCCGCCGCTGCGGCATCACGTCGAGGACGTTCCGGCCCTGGTCCGGTCATTGCTGGCAAAGGCAGGCATCAGCGGGCTCACCTTCTCCCCTGCCACGATGAACCAGCTCATGCGGCTGCCGTGGGCGGGAAACATCACCCATCTGCGCGCCGTCCTCACCGCGGTCGCCCGGCGCCGCCGCTCCGGAGTGGTCGAGCTCGCGGACCTGCCGCCCGAGTGCAGAGCCACCACGCGCCGGCAGCTGACCCCGATCGAGGCACTCGAACGGGACGCGATCGTCGACGCGTTGTCGACGTACGACGGCGACAAGAAGGCCGCGGCGGGAGCGTTGGGAATGTCACGCGCGACGATCTATCGGAAGATCCGCGAGTACGGAATCGTCACCTGAGCGGGCGGGTCGCTCACAAACGAACAATCGCCAGCGGTCCGTGATCATCCGGCTACGGTCAGCGCCGGTATATTGCAGATCGTTACCAAGGGGGAACCACCCGGGCCTGCGACCGCACCCCCGGCTCCAGTAGGTTCTGGCCATGAGCGATTCCGGCACTCTCACGAAAACCGGGTTGGTAGCACTGTCGGGTGTCAACAAACACTTCGGCGAACTGCACGTCCTGAAGGACATCAACCTGTCCATCGCCAAGGGCGAGGTCGTCGTCGTGATCGGCCCGTCGGGATCCGGAAAATCAACGCTCTGCCGCGCGATCAACCGGCTGGAACCGATCGACTCGGGCAGCATCCTGCTGGACGGCGAGCCGCTGCCCAGCGAGGGCAAGGCCCTGGCCAGGCTGCGGGCCGACGTCGGCATGGTGTTCCAGTCGTTCAACCTGTTCGCGCACAAGACGATCCTGCAGAACGTCACGCTCGGCCCGCTCAAGGTCCGCAAGACCGACCCGAAGCAGGCCGAGAAGCGGGGCATGGAACTGCTGGAGCGGGTGGGGGTGGCCAACCAGGCCTCGAAGTACCCGGCTCAGTTGTCCGGCGGCCAGCAGCAGCGCGTCGCGATCGCGCGGGCGCTGGCCATGGACCCCAAGGTCATCCTCTTCGACGAGCCCACCTCGGCGCTCGACCCGGAGATGATCCAGGAGGTCCTCGAGGTCATGATCGATCTGGCCAAGCAGGGCATGACGATGGTCGTGGTCACGCACGAGATGGGCTTCGCCCGTACCGCGGCGAACCGGGTGGTGTTCATGGCCGACGGCGAGATCGTCGAGCAGGCCGACCCGGAGACCTTCTTCACCAACCCGACCTCCCGGCGGGCCCAGGACTTCCTCGGCAAGATCCTGAAGCACTGAGCTCCCGCCGGCGGCTGTAGCTGTTGTTGTAACCAACGAAGGGGAACCAGATCATGAGAATGCGCAACCTCGTCGCCACTCTCGGCGTCGGTGCGCTCGCGCTGACCGCTGTTGCCTGTGGCAAGGACGAGCCGGCCGCCAGCGGCGGCGGTGGCGGTAACGCCTCCGACTCCTGCGGCGACCTGCACAAGTTCACCACCGCGAGCGGCGTGGACGTGGCCGGCAGCCCGACCTTCACCAAGATCAAGTCGGCCGGCAAGCTGACCGTCGGCGTCAAGGCCGACCAGCCCAACCTCGGCTACAAGGACGCGAACGGCAAGCGCTGCGGCTTCGACATCGAGGTCGCGCGGATGGTCTCGGCCGGCCTCGGCCTGGACCCGGACAAGATCGAGTACAAGGAGATTCCGTCCGCGAACCGCGAGACCGCGATCGCCGGCGGCGAGGTCGACTACTACGTCGGTACGTACTCGATCACCGACAAGCGCAAGAAGCAGGTGTCGTTCGCCGGCCCGTACTTCATCGCCGGTCAGGACCTACTGGTCCGCAAGGACGACACCTCGATGGACGCCGGCAAGACCGCGCTCAAGGGCAAGAAGGTCTGCTCGGCGACCGGTTCGACGCCGATCCAGAAGGTCAAGGACGAGCAGCTCACCGAGGCGAGCAACATCTCCGAGTTCAAGACCTACTCGGAGTGCGTCTCCCAGCTGCTGGACAAGAAGACCGACGCGGTCACCACCGACGACGCGATCCTCAAGGGCTACGCGGCCACCGCGCCTGACGACCTCCGCGTGGTCGGCAAGCCGTTCAGCACCGAGAAGTACGGCATCGGCCTGCCGCTGGCCGACAAGGCGCTGCGCGACAAGGTGAACTCGATCCTGGAGACCTCGGCCTCCGACGGCACCTGGAAGGCGATCTACAGCGAGACGCTCGGCAAGTCGGGTTCGGACTCGACCCCGCCGCCGCTCGAGAAGTACTGACCCACACCCGGCCGCGGCGCCCTGCGAGGTGCCGCGGCCGGTCTGTGCAGTGAACCAAGAGGAAGGTCGCGATGTTCTCGGTTCTCACCGACAACTGGGATCTGTTCGGACACGGGTTCTGGACCACGATCAAGTTGTTCCTGATCTCCGGTGTGCTGAGCCTGGTGCTCGGCACTCTGCTCGGAACGTTCCGGGTCTCGCCGGTACCGGCCCTGCGCGGCGTCGGCACCGGATACGTGAACGTCCTGCGGAACACCCCGCTGACCCTGGTGTTCGCGTTCCTGGTCTTCGGTGCGCCGAAGATGAACATCGAGCTCCCGTCGTTCTTCTGGTCCGCGGTCGTTGCGCTGACGATCTACACCTCGGCGTTCATCTGCGAGGTCGTCCGGTCCGGCATCAACACGATCCCGCCCGGCCAGACCGAGGCCGGCCGCGCGATCGGCATGTCGTTCATCCAGGTGCTGTCGGTCATCGTGCTGCCACAGGCCTTCCGGGCGATCGTGCCGCCGCTGATGAGCGTGCTGATCGCGCTACTGAAGAACACCACGATCGCGGCCGGCTTCTCGGTCGCCGAGGCCGGCGCGATTCCGGCGGCGATGAACGAGCGCGGTGAGAACCAGATGCTCACCCTGGTGTGGATCACCATCGGCTTCCTGGTCCTGATCGTTCCGCTGATCTTCCTGCAGCGGTACGCCGAACGAAAGACGGCGGTGGCCTGATGAGCGCCCTGTACGACGTCCCCGGACCGCGGGCGAGGCTCCGCAACCGGACCCTGAACGTGGTCGTGATCCTGCTGGTGCTCGGCGCGGTCGCCTGGATCATCTACCGGCTGAACGCGACCGGCCAGTTCGAGGGCCGCCGGTGGGCCCAGTTCCAGTACACGGCGATCCAGAACCAGTTGCTGGACGGTCTGCTGAACACGCTGAAGGCGGCCGGCCTTGCCGCGGTCCTGGCGATGCTCATGGGTGCGGTGTTCGCCGCCGCCCGGATCAGCGACCACAAGTGGGTGCGGGTGCCGGCGACGTTCGTCGTCGAGCTGTTCCGGGCCATCCCGCTGCTGATCCTGATGTTCTTCTTCTACTACGGCAGCCTGCAGTTCCACCTCGGCCTGACGCCGTTCTGGGCGGTGGTCTTCGGACTGACGCTCTACAACGGCTCGGTGCTCGCCGAGATCTTCCGGGCCGGCATCGCCGCGGTGCCGAAGGGCCAGCGCGAGGCGTCGTACGCGATCGGACTGCGGAAGAACCAGGTGGTCCGGCTGGTGTTGTTGCCCCAGGCCATCAGTTCGATGCTGCCGGCGATCGTCAGCCAGCTGGTCGTGTTGCTCAAGGACACCGCGCTCGGCTTCATCATCACCTACGCCGAACTGCTGTACGTCGCGAAGCAGATGGGCGGCCGGCTGCAGTACGGATTCCCGTACATCCCGACATACATCGTCGTCGCCGTGATCTACATCGGTCTGTGTTCGCTGCTGTCGCTGCTGGCCCGCTACCTCGAGGGCCGCTCGCGGCGCCGTCGCAAGGTAACCGGCGCACCACCGCCCTCGGCCGCCGAGGCCGCCACGTCGGCGGAGGCCCCGCTCTGAGTTGAAGGCCCCTCTCAGGTGAGAGGGGCCTTCTTCGTTGCTCAGCGCAGGGTGTTGAAGGAGTCGCGGATGATTTCCAGGGCCTCGGCGGCTTCTTCTTCGGTCAGCGTCATCGGCGGGGCCATCCGCAGGACGTTGCCGTAGAGGCCGCCCTTGCCGACCAGGAGGCCGCGGTTCTTGGTCTCCTGCTGGAGTTTGGCGGTGCTCGCGGCGTCGGGGGTGTTGTCGTCCGGTTTGACGATCTCGGCGGCGAGCATCAGGCCCTTGCCGCGGACGTCGCCGAGCTCGGGGAACTCGTCGGAGATCCCGCGCAGGCCGTCGACGAGCTGGGCGCCGCGCTTGGCGGCGTTCGCCTGCAGGTCCTTGTCGAGCAGGTAGTCGATCGTCGCCTTCGCCGCGCTGGTCGAGATCGGGTTGCCGCCGAACGTCGACAGCGAGTTCGCCTTGACGCTGTCCATCAACTCAGCTTTTGCGACCACCCCGCCGATCGCGAACCCGTTGCCGAGCCCCTTCGCGAACGTCATCGCATCCGGGACCACGTCGTGCGCCTGGATGCCCCAGAAGTGGTCACCGGTCCGGCCCCAACCGGTCTGCACCTCGTCGGAGATGAAGAGGATCCCGTACTCGTCCAGCACCTCCTTGAACGCGGCGTACAGCCCGTCGGGCGGTGACGAGAACCCGCCGACGCCCTGGATCGGCTCCGCGATCAGGCAGGCCACGTCGCCGGCGGTCGTGGTCTCGATGACGTTGCGCAGATCGTCGACGCAGACCTTGACGTAGTCGGCGTCGGACAAGTCGCGGAACGGGCTGCGGTACCGATACGCCCCCTGCACGTACTGCACGTTCACCGGCGACAGGCTGCTCGCGGACCAGCCCCGGTTGCCGGTGATCGCGACCGTGCCGAACGCGCGGCCGTGGTAGGAGTTCCGCATCGCCAGCACCTGGTTGGAGCGGCGGTTCTGGGTTGCGAGCAGCAGGGCCGTCTCGTTCGCCTCGGTGCCGGAGTTGGCGAAGAACACCTTCGCGTCCGGGATCCCCGAGAGTTCGGCGATCTGCTCGGCCAGCTCGATCTGCTTCCGGATCAGGTACACCGTCGAGGTGTGCGCGATCCCGGTGCCAAGCTGGTCACGCACCGCGTCCGAGATCTCCGCGATGTCGTACCCGATCGCGTTGGTCAGGATGCCGGCGAAGAAGTCGAGGTAGGTGTTGCCCTCACCGTCGGTGACCCGGCGGCCGGAACCTTCGACGATCTCGATCGGCTCCTCGTAGTACAACGCGAGCCAAGCCGGCATGACGGCCTTGTGACGCTCCCAGAGCTCCGCATGTGTCATGCCTAAGCATTACCTCAGGTGAGAGTTGGCGTCTATTACTGTGCTCTCCGTGACGTTGCCGAGCATCCCGCATGTGGACATCGAGTCCTTGGAGCACTTCGACCGGCTGCTGGCCGCCGGGGCGACCGCGATGGCCGGATGGCGGGTGCAGTCGGTGGATCTGAGCCGCCGTACCGCGGAGATCACCGGGCTGAAGCCGATGGGCTCGCTGTTCCTCGGCTGCGTGCTGGAGGAGAAGGCCGACGCCTGGGTCCGCGACGGCGGCGGACTGGTGTTCCCGGCGATCCCGGCACTCCCCTTCGACGCGTACCGCGGGCGCCTGTACGACGCCGACGAGCTGTACGCCGGTCTCGAGCACGGGTACGACGCCACGCCGGACGCCCGCATCTACGCCTGGTCCCGGCAGCAGGACGAGAAGGGCGACACCAGCCGCACCCTGGCCGCCGCGCTCCACGACCACGCCATCGCGGACGCCCTGTCCGAGCTGCCGTCCGACCGCCCGTGGGTCGGTGTGATGGGCGGGCACGGCCTTTCGCGTGGCAGTGACGACTACCGGTCGGCCGTCCTGCTCGGCCGCTCCCTTGCCCGCGCCGAGCGCATGGTCGTGACCGGTGGCGGTCCGGGCGCGATGGAGGCGGCCAACCTCGGCGCCTCGCTAGCGGCGTACGACGATGCCGCTGTCGACGCCGCGTTGGCCGAGCTGGCCGCCGTACCGTCCTTCCGCCCGTCGATCGGCGCGTGGGCGACCGCCGGGATGAACGTCCGCTCCCGCTTCCCTGGCGATGGCGGAGTGTCGATCCCGACCTGGTTCTACGGCCACGAGCCGCCGAACGTGTTCGCGTCGGCGATCGCGAAGTACTTCTCGAACGCTCAGCGTGAGGACGTTCTGCTGGGCCGGGCCCGTGGCGGCATCGTCTACCTGACCGGCGCCGCCGGCACGGTCCAGGAGGTCTTCCAGGCGGTCACCCCGAACTACTACGGCGACGCGGCCACTCAGATCCCGCTCATCCTCGTCGGCACGGACTACTGGACGACCCAGCTCCCCGTCTGGCCCCTGCTCCAGTCCCTCACCGCCGAGCGACACATGCAGCTCCACCTGGTCGATGACATCGACCAGGTGGCCAGTCTGGTCAGCTGACGGGCCACGCCCCGATTGTCGGTGGTGGGGTCTAACCTCCGCCACATGGCGAACTTCGTGTTGGTACCGGGGGCTTGGTTGGGTGCGTGGGCGTGGGACGAGGTGGCCGCTGTCCTGCGGGCCGAGGGGCACGACGTGTATCCGGTGACGTTGAGCGGGCTGGCCGAGCGGCAGGGCGCGGATGCCGGTCAGCAGCAGCATGTGGATGACATCGTCGCGGTGGTCGAGTCGCAGGATCTGCGGGACGTCGTGCTGGTCGGGCACAGCTACTCCGGGATCCCCGTGGGGCAGGCGGCGGGGCTGATCGGTGAGCGGCTGCGGCGGGTGGTGTACGTCGATTCGAACATCCCGACCGACGGGAGGTCGTTCGTCGACGGCTGGTCGGAGGAGGGACAGGCGTGGGTGCGGGACCAGCTGGAGAAGTCCGGCGGCTTCTGGCCGCCGCTGACCGCTGACGACTACGCCGGCCAGGACCTCTCCGAGGAGGCCGTCGCGGTGATTCTGCAGCGTGGTACGCCGCATCCCGGTCGCGCGATCACCGAGCCGGCCCGGTTGACCCGCGCGATCGGCGAGCTGCCCACGACGTACGTCAAATGCCTCATGGACGGCCCCACTCCGTCGTCGGACGTCGCCGAGCAGCTCGAGTCACCGCAGTGGCAACTCGTCGAGCTGCCCACCGGCCACTGGCCGATGTTCTCGCAGCCGACGGCACTCGCGAAGATCCTCGCGACCGCCTAGTCAGCCGACCTGCTGCGGCTTGAACTGCATCTGCGGGTTGGCGTACGCGTCCTGCGACTCGACCAGCTGCAGCTCGCGCTCGCCGGACTCGTGGGTGCGGGTGAGCAGGTCGAAAACGCTCGACGTCGTACGGGCCAGCGCTTCCGCGAGATCGCCCGTACTGCGGTAGTGCGCCGTGAAGAGCGCGGCCGTCACGTCGCCGGAGCCGTTCGCCTTCATCGGGATGTACGGCGTCTGCACGAGCCATGCGCCGCTGTCGTCGACGGCCAGCATCTCGATCGTGCCGTCCTCGCGGTCGGGCCGCTCGACGCTGGTGACGAGCACCGTCCGCGGGCCGGTCGCCCGGACGAGCTCCACCGACGCCAGCGTGGACTCGAGCGTGTCCGGCTCGGTGCCGGTCAGGAAGCCCAGCTCGAACTGGTTCGGCGTGATGATGTCGGCCGCCGGAACCACCCGGTCGCGCAGCAGAACCGGGATGGCGGGCGCCACGAAGCACCCGGACTTGGCGTTCCCCATCACCGGGTCGCAGGAGTACACGGCTGCCGGATTGGCCGCCTTGACCCGCTCCACCGCCTCGAGGATCACGTCGGCGATCCCCTCGCCGCCCTGGTAGCCCGAAAGCACCACGTCGATCTGCGGAAGGACCCCGCGGTCCTCGATCCCGCGCAGAACCTCCCGCACGTCGTCCGGGCTGATCATCGGCCCCCGCCACGCCCCGTACCCGGTGTGGTTCGAGAAGTTCACCGTGTAGACCGGCAACACCTCCACACCGATGCGCTGCAGAGGAAAGACAGCTGCCGAGTTCCCCACATGCCCAAACGCCACAGCCGACTGAATCGAAAGGATCTTCACCCCCCGATCATCCCATCAAGCCTCATCGTCAACTTCACGTCCTCTTCCTCGAAGCCGAGGCGCCGGTAGAAGGCTCGTGCGTTGGCGTTGGCCGCACCGGTGTCGAGGGTGATGGCCTTCAGGCCCAGCTGTCTGGCGTGGTCGCTGACGGCGTCGATCAGCGCACGCCCGACGCCCCGGCGTTCGTACTGCGGGTCGACGGCCAGTTCGCCGACGTACAGCTCGGGGTCGCCGGACCAGTGGGCGCGTTCTTCGCCGGCTGCGAAGCCGGCGAGGGTGCCGTTGTCGTCGGCGACCAACACGAAGCGGCCTGGTTCGGTGGCTCGGGCCAGGGCCTCCACGACCCAGCCGGTGACCGCGGACAGCACCAGTTCCTGTGAGCGCCACGAGGCCACCCCCTCGGCGAGCCGGGGTGCCAGGGCGAGTACGGCTGAGTGGTCCGCTTCTTCGTACCGCCGTACGCGCATGTGCCTAGTCTGGCGGCTACTTGCTGGCGGCGGCGAGTTGGCCGCAGGCGCCGTCGATTTCCTGGCCCCGGGTGTCGCGGACGGTGGTGGGGATGCCGGCGGCCTCGAGGCGGCGAACGAACTCGCGCTCGTCGGCCGGGTCGGAGGCGGTCCACTTGGAGCCGGGGGTCGGGTTCAGCGGGATCAGGTTGACGTGCACCCAGCCCCAGTCGCCGCGTGCGTTGAGCTTCTCCGCGAGCAGGTCGGCCCGCCAGGCGTGGTCGTTGATGTCGCGGATCATCGCGTACTCGATCGAGACGCGGCGCTTGGTCTCCCTCGCGTACCCCCAGGCCGCATCGAGGACCTCGTCGACCTTCCAGCGGTTGTTGATCGGCACCAGCTCGTCGCGCAGCTCGTCGTCCGGCGCGTGCAGCGACAGCGCGAGGGTGACCGGGATGCCCTCCGTCGCGAGCTGGTTGATCCGCGGCACCAGCCCGACCGTCGACACGGTCACGCCGCGAGCCGAGATTCCTAGCCCCTCCGGCGACGGATCGGTGAACCGGCGGACGGCGCCCATCACGGCCTTGTAGTTGGCCATCGGCTCGCCCATCCCCATGAACACGATGTTGCTGACCCGCCCGGGCCCGCCGGCGATCTCGCCGCGCGCCAGCGCCCGCGCACCGTCGACGACCTGCTCGACGATCTCCGCGGTCGACATGTTCCGGGTCAGTCCGCCCTGGCCGGTGGCGCAGAACGGGCAGGCCATCCCGCAACCGGCCTGGCTCGAGACACACATGGTGGCGCGACCCGGATACCGCATCAGGACCGACTCGACCAGCGAACCGTCCAGCAGCTTCCACAGCGTCTTCCGGGTCTCCCCGTTGTCGCACTCGAGGTCGCGGACGCGAGTCAGCAGCGGCGGCATCAGATCGGCGACCAGCTTGTCGCGGGTCGCGGCCGGCAGGTCAGTCATCTCGGCCGGGTCGGACACCAGCCGGGAGAAGTAGTGGTTGGACAGCTGCTTGGCCCGGAACGCGGGCTCGCCCAGCGCGGCAACCGCCGTACGGCGCTCCTCCCCGGTGAGGTCGGCCAGGTGCCGCGGCGGCTTCTTGGCGCGGCGGGGCTCATCGAAAACCAGGGGGAGATTCGTAGTCATAACCGATCTATTGTCGCAAGGCCGGTCTACCGTTCACAAATTCACATCCCATGACCCGCGTCACCAGCAGGCTTGCGGTCGGAGTGGCCGAGCTTGCGGTCCGGGGCGATCCGGTCCCGCACCATCTGCTTGAGCAGCGGAATCTCGGCGAACCCGCCCTCCGCCTTCCGCGACCACAGCAGCTCACCGTCCAGGCTGACGTCGAACACACCGCCGGTGCCCGGGACCAGCGCCACCTCGCCCAGCTCCTGCGGGAACGTGGTCAGCAGCTCCTGTGCGGTCCAGGCCGCCCGCATCAACCAGCGGCACTGGGTGCAGTACTCGATCTCCAACCGCGGTTCCCTCGTCACGGCGACCAAGGTATCTCGCCGTGACGAGGGACTGTTGGTGTGTCTCAGGCCGAGTAGCCCTTCGGCGGGATGAGGGTCGCGAGCTGGTTGAAGGTCAGCCAGTACGTCGCGGTCGGCGCGAACCCGGCCGGGTCCGCGATCAGGACGGTCTGGTCGCTGTCGTCGTACCCGATCACCGTGAAGTAGTGGTAGATCGTGTAGTTCGGGTAGCCCGGCGGGTGGTTGCTGGCCGGGGCGACGATGTTGGCGACGATCGGGTAGTTGTTGTTGATGTCGAGGACGACGTCCCGCCAGAGCAGGTCACGCTGCGCCTGGGTGGGCGGGTCGTTGGGCATCTCCTTCGTCTCGTACCAGCCGGTGCCGAGGTGGTTGTTCAGCACCCGGGTGACCTGGCCGATCCAGTCGGTTCCGTTGGTCGTGGTCGGCAGCTCGTTGGCCAGCTGCTGCTGGCTCGGCGGCGAGATCCGGGCCGAGAGCGCGATCCGGGTCGCGGCCGGCCCGCACCAGTAGCCGGTCTGCTGGTACTGGAACTCGATGTTCAGCGTCCTGACGGTCTGCGTCGAGAAGCCGAGCTTCGGCACCGGCTTGATTGCGGCCGCCACCTCGGCCGACATCGTCTGCGGTGCGGCCGGGGCGGCGATGGCCGGGGCGGCAGCCATCGGGAGGACGGCGGCGGCAAGGAGGGCGAGACCGCTCAGGGCGGCCTTGAACTTCGTCGTGGGGGTCATGTCAGCTCCTCACTGGACGACCGGGGCGGATCGTCCTGTGTTTGATACTGACACAGGTCTTGGAGGTGTGGTGAAAAAATCACCGACCCTTTCCAGCTCAGTGGAAAGGCTCGATGATTTCGCGCACCAGCCAGCGCACGGCGCGGTCCGGGTACGGGCGCGGCAACGACAGCACGATGTGGTCGAACCCGAGCCCGACCGCCCGTTCCACGATCGCGCGCGTCACGGCCGGGTCGTCGTACGACACGATCTGCTGCAGCGATCGGCTGAGCGTCGCCGGGTCGCGTCCGATCCGTTCGCATTCAGCGTCCAGGCGGCGTACGCGGTCGGCGAGGGCGTCGAAGTCGGTGTGCGGCGGACCGCTGATGTTCCACACGTCCGCGTACTCCGCGACCAGGCGGAGCATCCGGTTGCCCCAGCCGCCGATCAGGAGCGGCGGGCCCGCAGGCTGGATCGGTTTGGGCTCGTTGCGGTTGCGCTCGAGCTGGTAGTAGCGGCCGTGGAAGTCGAACTCGTCCTCGGTCCACATCCGGCGGAGGATCTCGATGGTCTCGCGGAGCCGGTCGACGCCCTCCCCCGGCGGCACGAGTGTCAGCCCGTACGCGGCGTACTCCTCGATCGCCGGGTTCGGGCCGGCGATGCCGCTCAGGCCGGCCGGCTGATGGGTGCCGCCGGCACCGAGGCCCATGATCAGCCTGCCGTCGGAGATCACGTCGAGCGTGCTGGCGATCTTGCCGAGGACGGCCGGCGGGCGGATCCGGTTGCTCGTGACGAGTAGACCGAGTCGGAGCCTCGTCGTCTGTGCGGCGAGTGCGGTGAGCAGGGTCCAGCCCTCGAGGACGTCGCCGTTCTTCGGGCCGGCCAGCGGGAGGAAGTGGTCCCACAGCCAGGCGTCGCGGATCTGCGGGGTCTCGTCGGCCTCGAGCCAGACGCGGCGGATCTCGGCGTACGGGACGTGCATCGGGGTGGTCTTCAGGCCGAAGGTCGGTTGCATAATCATCAGGGTAACTGATGATCAGCCTTCCTGACGATCAGTTGCCCGGTAGATTTGGGGCATGTCTGATCGGCTCGGGTATCTGCTGAAACACGTCCTCGCGCAACTCACCGAGGCGCAGACCAAGGCGCTGGCTCCGCACGGCCTGAACGGTCGCGACCTGGCGGTCCTGTCCGCGATCGTTTCCGGTGAGCCGCTGTCCCAGCTCGAGGTCGCGGCCCGGCTGCGAGTGGACCGTACGTCGATCGGCGATCTGCTCGACGGGCTGGAGGAACGCGGGTTCGTCGAGCGCCGGCGCAGCCCGGAGGACCGGCGGCGGAACGTCGTCGTACTGACGTCTCTTGGTCAGTCGACCTTTGAAGCGGCGGAGCGGATCCGGCTGGAGGTCGAGCGCGAGTTCCTCGCTCCCCTGGCGGCGCCGCAGCGTTTCCGGGACGACCTGCAGTCGCTGCTCGGGGAATGAGGGCTCCGGCGGACCCGTTGGACTGAACATGCTCTCCGTCCCGCTGTCAGTCCTTGACCGTTCTCGGACGCGTGTTGGCGAGACGGAGCCGGAGACGTTGCGGGCGACGGTGGAGTTCGCGCGGCAGGTGGAAGACCTTGGCTACAAGCGGTTCTGGGTGTCGGAGCATCACAGCGTTCCCGGAGTGGTCGGCTCGGCGCCGACAGTCCTGGCTGCGGCTGTCGCTGCTCGCACCTCGCACATCCGGGTCGGCACCGGCGGAGTGATGCTGCCGAACCACAAGCCGCTCGTGGTGGCAGAGCAGTTCGGCGTACTCGAGTCGCTGTACCCGGGCCGGATCGACATGGGCCTCGGGCGCTCGGTCGGCTTCACCAACGGAGTACGGCGTGCGCTCGGCGTCGAGAAGGACGCTGCGGACGACTTCGGCGCACAGGTCCAGGAACTACTCGGCTATCTCGTCGGTACGTCGGACGTCCACGCCCGACCAGGCGAGGGACTGCGGATCCCGCCGTTCATCCTGGCCGTGGGCGAGGGTGCGGCGATCGCAGCCTCGCTAGGCCTACCTGTGGTGCTGGCTGCTCGCCCTGACTCTGTGGAGCTGGTCTCCGAGTATCGATCGGCTTTCCAGCCGTCAGCTTGGGCGCCGGAGCCCTATGTCATCCTCGCCGTCACCGCCGCAGTTGCCGATACCACTGAGGCGGCCCGTGAGCTGTTGTTGCCCGAGGCATGGGCCAGCGCCTACTCGCGTACCCGCGGCGTCTTCCCGCCGTTGCAGCCTGACGTCCCTGCGACCATGAACGCCCGCGAGCAAGAGTTCTTCGAGAACGCGTTGCGCGGTCAGTACTACGGAACCTCCGACGAGGTGCACGCCGCACTGGAGGATCTCGTACGGCGCACAGCCGCGGACGAGGTCCTGATCACGACCAACACCTACGACCGGGACGATCTCCTCGCCTCGCTGGCGAAGCTCATCGGTTGATCCGGGCCTCGAGCCGCTTCCGCACATCCGGCCACTCGTCGGCCAGGATCGAGAACACGACCGTGTCGCGGAACGACCCGTCGGCCATCAGCATGTGCCGCCGCAGCACGCCCTCACGGGTCGCGCCGAGCTTGGCGATCGCCGCCTGCGAGCGGGTGTTCTTCGAGCCGGTCTGGATCTTCACGCGGCCGAATCCACAGGTCTCGAAGGCGTGCTCGAGCAGCAAAAGCTTGGCCGCCGGGTTGACCGCGGTCCCCCAGACGGCCGGCGCGTAGCCGGTGTAGCCGAGGTGGATCCGCTCGTTCACCAGGTCGACGTCGGCAAGGCTCGACGTACCGACAACTGTGCCGTCGGCAACCATCCGGACGACGTACGCGAACCGCTTGGCCGCGGCCGGCATCCACTTCGCCCGCATCTCGTCCGCGCTCTTCGGCATCGCAGCGGGACCGCCGGCGAAGCCTCCGGCGTACACCTGCTCGTTCGCGATCGCGGCGTACAGCGCGTCGATGTCGGACGCCTGCATCCGGTCCAGTCTGACGACGTCGCCGACCAGGGGGCGTCCGTCCGGTGCCAGCGTCATGCCTTCACCAGCAGGTGCAGCAGGAGCCAAACCACCGGGGCGGTCGCGAGCAGCGAGTCCAACCGGTCCATCACGCCTCCGTGGCCGGGCAGGAGGTTCGACATGTCCTTGATGCCCAGGTCGCGCTTGATCATGGACTCGCCGAGGTCGCCGAGCGTCGCGGTCAGTACGGCGACCGCGCCGACGATCGCGCCGACCCACCAGTCGCCGTCCAGCAGGAAGACCACCGCGGCGATACCGGCGCCGATGCAGAACAACGCCGAACCGGCGAAGCCCTCCCAGGACTTCTTCGGGCTGATCGTCGGCGCCATCGGGTGCTTGCCGAACAGCACCCCGGCGACGTACCCGCCGACGTCACTCGCGACAACGACCGCGAAGAACGTCAGCACGCGCCCCGGGCCGTCCGCGTCCGGCTGGACCAGCAGAATCGCGAATCCCGCCAGCAGCGGGACGTAGCCGATCAGGAACACTCCCGCGCTCACGTCGCGGACGAACCCGATCGAACCACCTGGCATCCGCCAGAAGATCGTCCCCAGCACCGTGAGCCCCAGCGCAACCAGCAGCGCCATCGGTCCCCCGAAGTACGCCGCGGTCAGCATCGCCGTCGTACCGGCGAACAGCGGGATCCGCGGGATCTCCGCTCCGCCGGTGCGCAGAGCCTTGATCATCTCGTCCACGGCGATCAGGACGACCGCGAGCACCAGGACGGCGAACAGGACCTTCTGCCAGTACAGCGATCCGAGGATCAGCGCGATCAGTCCCACCCCGACCGCGATCGCAGCGGGCAGATTTCGCCCGGCGCGGCTCGGAGTAGGACTCGGCGCGGGCGTGCTGTCGACGCCCATCACACCTCGAGCAGTTCGGCTTCCTTGTGCTTGAGCAGGTCGTCGATCGAGTCGACGTACTTCTTCGTCAACCCGTCGAGCCGCTTCTCAGCACTCTTGCCCTCGTCCTCGCCAGCCTCGCCGTCCTTGACCGTCTTGTGCACCTGGTCCATGGCGTGCCGGCGGATGTTGCGGATCGAGACCCGGGCCTCTTCGCCCTTGGTCTTGGCGACCTTGATGTACTCCTTGCGCCGCTCCTCGGTCAGCTGCGGCATCACCACCCGGATCACCGCGCCGTCGTTGCCCGGGTTCACACCCAGGTCCGAGTCGCGGATCGCCTTCTCGATCGCCGCCATCGCACCCTTGTCGTACGGCGAGATCAGCACGGTCCGGGGCTCAGGGACCTGGAAGCCGGCCAGCTGCTGCAGCGGCGTCGGGCTGCCGTAGTAGTCGGCCAGGATGCCCGCGAACATCTGCGGGTGCGCCCGGCCGGTGCGGATCGCGGCGAAGTCGTCCTTCGCGACCTCCACGGCCTTCGCCATCTTCTGCTCGGCTTCGCGGAGAGCTTGGTCGATCACGACATTCCTCGCTTCCTCTGGGCCGCGTCGATGCGGCCACTCCTACTGCGCCTTGTGACAACCGATCCTAGTGGTACGCCGCCGTGGCCCTGGTTATTGCCCCCGGGAGACGACCGTGCCGATCTTCTCGCCGTGGATCACCCGGGCGATGTTGCCCTCCTCGAGGCCGAAGATCACGATCGGTAGCGCGTTGTCGCGGGCCAGGCTGATCGCGGTGGCGTCGGCGACCCGGAGGCCGCGGGCCAGGAAGTCGTCGTACGACAGCTGGTCGAACTTGACCGCGTCGGGGTTCTTCTTCGGGTCGGAGTCGTAGACCCCGTCCACGCCCTGCTTGCCCATCAGCAACGCCTCGGCGCCCACCTCGAGGGCCCGCTGGGCGGCGACGGTGTCGGTGGAGAAGTACGGCATCCCGGAGCCGGCGCCGAAGATGACCACGCGGCCTTTCTCCAGGTGCCGCTCGGCCTTGCGCGGGATGTACGGCTCGGCGACCTGACCCATCGTGATCGCGGTCTGCACCCGGGTCTCGATGCCGAGCTTCTCCAGGAAGTCCTGCAGCGCCAGGCAGTTCATCACCGTGCCGAGCATGCCCATGTAGTCGGCGCGGTTGCGCTCCATCCCGCGCTGCTGCAGCTCGGCGCCGCGGAAGAAGTTGCCGCCGCCGACCACCACGGCGACCTGGACACCGGCCCGGGCCACCTCGGCGATCTGCTTGGCGATCGAGTTCACCACGTCGGGGTCGACGCCGAGCTTGCCGCCGCCGAACACCTCACCCGACAGCTTGAGCAGCACCCGGTGATAGGCCGGGGCGAACGGCGAAGAGGCCGGATTCGTCTCGGTACCCAGGGTTTCCGTCACGATTCCGGCCTCCTCGTTCGTTGCTGTCGCTGTCAGATCCTCGTCGGGATCAGGCGCCGACCTCGAAGCGGGCGAACCGCTTCACGGTCACACCGGCCTCGTCGAGCACGGCCTTCACCGACTTCTTGCTCTCTTGGACCGACGCCTGCTCGAGCAGCACGACGTCCTTGAAGAACCCGTTCACCCGGCCCTCGACGATCTTCGGGAGCGCGCCTTCCGGCTTGCCCTCCTCGCGGGCGGTCGCCTCGGCGATCCGCTTCTCGTTCTCGACCGTCTCGGCCGGGACCTCGTCGCGGGTGGTGTAGAGCGGACGCATCGCGGCGGCCTGCATGGCGGCACCGCGGGCGGCCTCGACGTTGTCGCCCTCGAACTCGACCAGCACGCCCACCTGGGCCGGCAGGTCCGCGGCACGCTTGTGCATGTACGCGGTCACCTGGCCGTCGAACACGGCCACCCGGCCGAGCTCGAGCTTCTCGCCGATGACCGCGGCCAGGGCCTCGATGTTCTCGGCGACGGACTTGCCGTCGGTCAGCTTCTCGTTCAGCAGGCCCTCGACGTCGCCGACCTTGCTGGCCGACGCGTGCGCGACGATGTCGGCGGCGAGCTGCTGGAACTGCTCGTTCTTCGCGACGAAGTCGGTCTCGCAGTTCAGCTGGATGAGGGCGTTCTCGGCGGCGGCGACCAGGCCGTTGCTGGCGGACCGCTCGTCGGCCCGCTTGGCGGCCTTGGCGGCGCCGTGGATGCGCAGCTCCTCGATCGCCTTCTCGAAGTCGCCGTCGGTCGCCTCGAGCGCCTTCTTCGCGTCCATCATGCCCGCGCCGGTGGCGTCGCGGAGCTTCTTCACGTCAGCGGCGGTGTAGTTCGCCATTCCTCGTTCTCTCGTCTTGTCGATACGGCTGGATGGGCGGGGCAGGCCCGATTGCGGACCGTGCGACGCAGCAGGTTGCCGCCCGGCGGGACCGGGCGGCATCCGTGGCTGTCAGGCCTCTTCGGCCTTCGGGGCCTCGTCGGCCTTCGCCTCGGCCGGGGTCTCCTCGGCCGGGGTCTCCTCGGCCTTGGCTTCGGCGGCTTCCGGCGCGGTCTCGACGACGGCGTCGGTCGCAACCGGCTCGGTCAGGACGTCGGCGGCCGGGGCAGCCTCGGCCTTCTCCTCGGTCTTGGCGTCGGTCTTGGCCTCGGTGGTGCCGTTCTGGCTCTCCAGCAGCTCGCGCTCCCAGGCGGCCAGCGGCTCCTCCTGGCCCAGCTCCTCGCCGGACGCGGCCGCGCCCTGGCCGGAGCGGCCCATCAGACCGTCGGCGACGGCGTCGGCGACGACCCGGGTCAGCAGGCCGACCGAGCGGATCGCGTCGTCGTTCCCCGGAATCGGGTAGTCGACCTCGTCCGGGTCGCAGTTGGTGTCGAGGATGCCGATGATCGGCAGCTTCAGCTTGCGCGCCTCGTCGACGGCGAGGTGCTCCTTCTTGGTGTCCACGATCCACACGGCGGCCGGAACCCGGGCCATGTCGCGGATACCGCCGAGGGTCTTGAGCAGCTTGTCGTGCTCGCGACGCTTCTGCAGCAGCTCCTTCTTCGTGACACCGGAGGCGGCGACGTCGTCGAAGTCGATGAGCTCGAGCTCCTTGAGGCGCTGGAGCCGCTTGTTGACGGTCTGGAAGTTGGTCAGCATGCCGCCCAGCCAGCGCTGGTTCACGTAGGGCATCCCGACGCGGGTCGCCTGCTCGGCGATCGCTTCCTGGGCCTGCTTCTTGGTGCCGACGAACAGGATCGCCCCGCCCGACGCGACCGTGCTGCGGACGAATTCGTACGCGCGGTCGATGTAGGACAGCGACTGCTGCAGGTCGATGATGTAGATGCCGTTGCGCTCGGTGAGGATGTAGCGCTTCATCTTCGGGTTCCAGCGTCGGGTCTGGTGCCCGAAGTGCACGCCGCTTTCCAGCAGCTGCTTCATGGTCACGACGGCCATGAGTGGTCTCCTTATTGCGACCCGGCGGCTCGTCCGGGTCTACTCGGTTGTCATGCCGCGGATCGGATGATCCGCTGCTCCTGATGCCCGTCGTACGGCTCCGCCCGGATCGCCCCGGGACCGCTGGAACCGCACACTTGTGCGGGCATGCGTAGTCGTCCCACTCACATGGGACGCCACCGGAAGTGTACGTGACCGGCGGCGGGCAACGCGAACCGGGCCCCGGTTATCCACAATCGCGTGGCTGAGGGTCCCAGGCAGCCTCTGACGACGGCATCTTCCCTGGCATGAACCTCGCCTTGCTGTCTCTCGCCATCCTGCCCGGTGCCACCTCCGACTGGCCGCTCCAGCCCCGTCCGGAGGTGGTGCACGGCTTCGAACTACCCGCGAAACCGTGGCTCCCCGGCCATCGCGGCGTCGATCTCGCCGGCCGCCCCGGTCAACCCGTCCTGGCCGCTACCCCCGGCACGATCACGTACGCCGGTCCGCTGGCCGGCCGCGGCGTCGTCACGATCACCACGGGGGCGCGCCGTACGACGTATGAACCGGTCGTGCCGGCGGTCTCGGTCGGGGCCACGGTCCGTGCCGGGGTCGTGATCGGGCGGCTGTCGGCCACCGGCTCGCACTGCTTGCCGAGGGCCTGCCTGCACTGGGGTCTGCTTCAGGGCAAGCAGTACCTGAATCCGCTGACCCTCATTCCAGACCGGCCGGTCCGCCTACTCCCGCTCACCGATCTGCCTGCCCGCGGTCCGTCCCCGGCGCGGCCAACGCCACGCGCTGCGGACGCGTCACCCGACCCGCCGGACAGCAACCAGCGAACGGCCAAGCTCATCATCGCCGCCACCGCAGCGCTGACATTGACCGCCGGCCTACTGATCAGGCGCGAGTAGCCGCACCTGACCCACTCCCGCTGCGTGCCCTGCCGCCGCGCCTTGCCGCCGTCCGCCGTGCCCAGCTGGGCACGCCTTTCGGAATGCCGGGTTCAGCTGCCGGGGACGCGGGCCTGCCAGGCGTCCTCGTCCTTCGAGCGGCGCTCGACGCCGGCCGGGAGCTTGTTCTTGGCGAGATCGATCAACGTCGTGTTCTCGAGTACGTCGCGCAGGCTCGCGCGAGCCGCGATCCAGACCCGTTGGAGGACCACCGCATGCTCGTTGTACGAAACGCTCTCCGGCCGGACACCGGAGATGCTCACGATCGGACCGTCCACCGCGCGCATCACGTCGGCGACCGAGATGTCGTTGGGGTCGACGGCCAGCCGCCATCCGCCCGACTGCCCACGCTGGCTCGACAACACACCGGCCCGACGGAGGTCGGCGAGGATGCCCTGCAGGAAGCCGTGCGGAATGCCCTGCGCCCGGCTCAGTTCCTCGGCCGACACCACCGAAGGATCGTTGGCCACCCACCGTTGGGTGATCTCGATCAGAGCTCGCAACGCATAGTCAGACTTCGCCGAAACCCGCATGTCCCGCAGTCTGCCGCATTCGGCCACCCACGCGCCGCATCCCCCGCACAGAGACGCCCGCTCACGCCCGCGGATGCGCCTGCTGATAGGCCTTCCGGAGCCGATCGCTGGAGACATGCGTGTAGACCTGCGTCGTCGCCAGGGACGCATGCCCGAGCAACTCCTGCACGCTCCGCAGATCCGCGCCGCCTTCCAGGAGATGCGTGGCCGCCGTATGCCGCAGACCATGCGGGCCCAGATCCGGTGCGTCGACGACCGCGATCCGCTCGTGCACCAATCGCCGTACCGCTCGCTGGTCGATTCGCCCACCACGCGCGCCGAGGAAGGCAGCCGGACCGCTACCCTCCCGCGCCAGCTTGGGCCGCGCTTCGGCCAGCCACCGCTCGAGGGCTTCCGCGGCCGGCACGCCGTACGGGACGGACCGTTCCTTGCGGCCCTTGCCGAACACGCGGACCACGCGGCGTGACCGGTCGATGTCGTCGACGTCTAGCGTGCACAGCTCGCCGACGCGGATCCCCGTCGCGTACAGGAGCTCCATGATCGCGAGATCTCGCAGCCCGACCGGACTTCCGTCGTCAGCGGCAATGGCTGCCGCGTCGAGGACAGCTCGGGTGTCGGCCTGGCCGAGAACGCCCGGCAGACTCTTGTGCGCCTTGGGGCTGGCGAGCAATGCTCCCGGATCCGTACCGATCCGCCCGGTCCGCTGCGCCCACGCGGTGAACACCCTTGCGGCCGTGGCCCGCCGAGCCATCG
Organism: Kribbella sp. NPDC000426; assembly: GCF_040300265.1. Classification (NCBI taxonomy): domain Bacteria; kingdom Bacillati; phylum Actinomycetota; class Actinomycetes; order Propionibacteriales; family Kribbellaceae; genus Kribbella; species Kribbella sp. NPDC000426. The sequence goes on from NZ_JBEPDK010000006.1 coordinate 82,916, forward strand.
TGCTGCGGGATTTCCCCAGACTTTGCTGTTTGGCCAACCAGGACCGCAGCCCCCGGATGTCCAACCCGGCAAGATCATCGTGACCAAGCCGAATCAAATGTTCGAGTAAATCCGCGACATCTCCGATGTAGGCTCTGACCGAGTGAGTGCTGAGGTCTCTTTCCGCCGTCAGATGCCGTTCGTAGTCAGCCAGTAACTGAGTGAAACCTTCCGGCCAGGAAGAGTTTCTACTGACATCGTCCGGCGCCATGTGTCGACGATGCGTGAGGCGGCCCGGCATCGCAAGCCACCGCGCGGAGACCGGCGAGAGGAGGTCTGGTCGATAACCCGACGGTCGACTACTGTTCGGCCCGATTGCCCTAGTAGCAACGGAGGCACCCCTGACCATGGCCCCCTCAGCGAACGGACAGACCGTAGGCCGGCGCCTGCCGGTCGAGTCGGCGTTCACTCGAGTCGAGGACGCGCGGCATCGTCTGCCGCGCTTGTTCGGTCGTCGCGACCTGGTTGTACTCGGCCTGGGCGTGATGATCGGCTCCGGCATCTTCAGCATCAGCGGCGTCCAGGCGGCCAATGTCGCCGGACCGGCAGTGATCCTGTCGTTCGTCATCGCCGCGATCGTCTGTGTGCTGGCCGCGGCCTGTTATGCCGAGCTGTCCTCGACGATCCCTGTCTCCGGTAGCGCGTACACCTTCAGTTACGTGACTTTCGGTGAGATGTGGGCCTGGCTGGTCGGCTGGGCGCTCGTGCTCGAGCTCGTCACCGCGGCGGCGATCGTCGCCCGCGTCTGGTCGGCGTACTTCCTGGCCACGCTGGACGGATTCGGCGTCACGCTGCCCAGTGGAGTGGCGCAGTTCTTCGGTCCCGAGGCCAAGATCAACCTCGTTGCCCCGCTGCTCCTGCTGGTCCTGACCGCGCTGATCGTCACCGGCACCAAGCTGTCGGCCCGGGTGCTGACCGTCGTCGTGATCGCGAAGGTCGCGGTGATCCTGCTCGTCGTGATCGTCGGTGCGGCGCACGTGACCATGTCGAACTACCACCCGTTCGTGCCCCCGGCGCGGGCCGCACCCGCGACCGCGAGTCCGACGTTGCTGGGCTGGATCCTCGACTCGTCGTTCGGTTCGTTCGGGACGATGGGCATCTTCACGGCGGCCAGCACGATCGTGTTCGCCTACATCGGTTTCGACCTGATCGCGACCGCGTCCGAGGACGCCCGCAGCCCGCGGAAGACCGTCCCGCAAGGGATGCTGCTCGGCGTCGGCGCGGTGACGATCCTGTACATCGCGATGGCCGTCGTCCTGGTCGGCATGCGCCCGTACGGCAAGCTGGGCGGCGCCGCACCGGTCTCCGAGGCCTTGGCCGCCGTCGGAGTCGGCTGGGCCGCGAAGGTGGTCAATCTAGGCGCGTTGCTCGCGTTGATGACCGTGATCATGGTGGTGCTCATCGCGCAGAGCCGCGTCCTGTTCAACATGGGTCGTGACGGCCTGCTGCCGAAGAGCCTCGGCCGGGTCAGCCGGGTGTACTCCTCCCCCGCCCGCGCCGCCGGCTTCGCCGGTCTCGCCGCGCTGGCACTCACGCTGTACCCGAAGGTCCTCGAGCTCGAGGAGCTCCTGGTCATCGGCGCCCTGTTCTGCTTCGCGTTCTGCGCAGTGGGCGTACTCACGCTCCGCCGCTCGGAGCCCAACCTCGAGCGCGGCTTCCGGGTGCCGATGGTCCCGCTGATCCCGCTCCTGTCCCTCGCGGCCACGGTCTGGCTGATGCTGAACCTGAAGACCAGCACCTGGACCAAGTTCGGCGTCTGGATGGTCATCGGCATCGCGATCTACGCCCTCTACGGCCGCTGGCACAGCCGCCTCGCCAACGAGGACAGCTGGGACTTCGACCTAGGCGACACCGACCCCGGCACCGGCGGCCTCCAAGCCATCCGCACCGACCAAGACCGCCCACCCGAACTCCGCGCAATCCGCACCCCACCCGACCAACAACCCCAAAAACCCACCCGCGGCAAACACATGCGCAACTAGCCCAACCCCACGCGCCCGTCACCGACGTCAGCGCGCGGGTCGATCGCGACCAGTCCGCAGCACCGCGACCTGGCGCGCAGCCGCCCAACAAACCTCCTCCTCAGGCGCGCGACCCGCGACAACCCGACGCACTCGGCAGAACAAGCGGTTCCGCACCTCGCACGCCAGCGCCAGCACGTCACTCCCCGGGCGAGCCGAGCCCGCCCGACGTACTCAACCCCTCGGGCCGGCCGAGCCCGCCCGACGTACTCAACCCCTCGGGCGGGGCGCGATCGCCCGACGTACTCGTCGTCTCGGCGCCACCTGATCCCTGTTTACACCCGGGATGCGCTGCTCGTGCGACAAACTGGGCACGACCGCGCGTCCGCCGACCTCGACCACCAGCTACGCGCTTGGGGCGCCGAGGGCCGCATTGCTGATCGGCGACATCTGGTCCCGGGCATCGCCGGAAGGCGCCGCTCGGGCGACGGAGCCGGGGACGACGGTGCGGCCGCCGATGTCGACCGCTGGCTGCGTGTTTAGGCACCGGCGGGCGGGCGGCTGGTCGGGGCGGCGCTGGCCTGCGTTTGCCGGCGGGTGGGTGCGCAGGAACCCACGCGTTACGAGGGGCGCAGGTGCTCGATTCTGACGTCGTGCTGGTCGGCCAGCCGGTTGGCGATCAGGGAGCGGTGGCAGGCGGTGGGCTCGAGTTCGACACAGAGCAGGGCGGCGATGCCGCTGCTCGGCAGTGCCGACACGATCGAGGCTAGGTCAGCGTCGTCGAGGATTTCGGCTGTGTAGCGCCGGACGTACTCGGTGGCGAGTTCGCGGCGCGAACGCTTGCCCACGCCTCGCCTGTCGTCCTCGGCGTACTGCAATTCGCGGAGTTCGGTCGTCGGCGCGAGCTCGGGGTGATGCTCGTAGGCGATTCGGGCATCAGCGAGAGCGGCCTGCAGCCGAAGCGAGTTGGCCCAGGCGTACCCGGGTCCGCGCACACCACGCCGCTGCCGTACGTCGAGCACCAGCCGAACATCGGCGTCCCGCAGACGCCGCAGGAACGACTCAACGTCGAACCCATAGATCCCGATCGTCGCCACCCCCGAACTCATACCACCGCCGTCCCTTCCAGTCCCACCAACAGCGTGGGGACCGCGAGTCGCGTCGCCCCGAGCATCGCGGTCGGCGGCGCAACCCCGCACACCGATCGTCGCCAACACCGAACTCATCCCACCGCAGTCCCTTCCAGTCCCACCGACAGCGTGGGGACCGCGATTCGCGTCGCTCCTAGCATCGTGGTCGGCGGCGCGATCTCGGACGCCGATCGTCTCCGGCTCCGAGCTCATCCGACTGCGGTCGCTTCGAGTTCGACCAGGAGGGTGGGGATGGCGAGTCGGGTGAGCCCGAGTAGCGTCGTTGGTGGCGCGACCTTGGAGGCGGCCAGGCGCGATGCCACTGCGTAGTGCTGGACGAGGAGATCGACGTCGGTGGTGTACACGTTCAGGCGGATGAGGTTTGCGAGAGACATGCCGGCGGCGCCGAGGACGGCCTCCAGGTTGTCGAGGCTTAGCGCCAACTGCGCGGCCATGTCGCCTGCGTGTTCGGGTTTGCCGTCGGCGCTCATCGCGGTTTGCCCGGCGCAGTACAGCGTCTGGGTCTGGCCGGAGACGATCTCGCCCTGGTTGTAGCCCAGGTCCAGCGACCAGGTCCACGGGTTGACCGTCGTTCGCTCCACAGCCACAGCCACATCAGCTCCATTCGATTGATCGACAGGTACGTCGGCGGCGCGGCAGCCCGGCTCGACGTCGTACTGAAAGCCTCCCAACGAATCACGACATCTTGTGTCGTGTATGGCGGTAGAGTCGTCGGAGCGCGCCGACCGGTTGGTCTCACTGGTCCTGCTGCTGCGCCAACGCGGTCGCCTGTCCGCGCCGACGCTGGCCCGCGAGCTCGAGGTGTCCACTCGCACCGTGCTCCGCGACATCGAGGCCCTGTCGGCAGCCGGCGTACCGGTGTATGCCGAGCGTGGGAGGTACGGCGGGTTCGAACTGCTGCCCGGATTCCAGACTGAGCTCACGGGGCTGAACAACGACGAGGCGCTCGCCCTGCTGGTCGCCGGATCGCGCCGGGGAGCGCAGGTGTTCGGCCTTGGCTCAGCGCTCGCCTCGGCCATGCTCAAGGTAGTCGATGCCCTGCCAGCGGGTTATCGGGACACTGCGGCCGGTGCCGTACAGCGGTTGCTGATCGACCCGGAGACCGACCTGCTCTCGCGTCGGCAGGTCGCCGAGTAGGTACCAGACGCCATCGCAGCCGAGATCCGGAGCGCCGTATTCACCGGCCATAAGCTGCGAATCCAGTACGCGGCCATTGATCAACCTCCGAGATGGCGCACGGTGGACCCGATCGGCTTGGTCACCGTACGAGACCAGGGTTACCTGCTGGCGAAGAAGTCCGGCGAGGACCGCACGTACCGGCTGTCCCGTGTGCTGGCCGCTGAGGAACTCGACGAACCCGCGCAAAGACCCGACCGGGTTGATCTGCGCCGGACCTGGCAGGAGCGCAGCACAAGCTTCCGAACCGGAGGCGGCCAGGCCGCCGTCCTGCTGCGCCTGAACCCCGTGCGGCGAGAAGACCTCATGGCCACGGCACTAGCCGTCACCACCGAAGAAACCGACCCTGACGGCTGGCTCCGCCTGGAGGTCGCCTTCCAGGACACCCGCCACGCCGAATGGGCGCTCTGGCAACTATCCACGAACGCAGAAGTCCTCGCCCCTCAATCCCTACGCACCACCCTCCACACCCGAGCCACCAGACTCGCCACTCACTACGCCCCGCCCTCCTGACCACGACCAAGAGCTACGTGGGCGGGTGGGAGGTGCCAGCCGGTTGGGGTTTGGGTTATTAGGGATAGGGCTGTCAGGGCTTCTAGGGATTGGTGGGTGGTGGGGAGGTCGAGGCCGGCGGTGACGGCTATGCGGGTGGCGGGGGCTGGGGTGTGGACTGGGACGGCGTCGAGGGTGCGTTGGAGGTCGGGGTCGAGGGTGTCTGTCAGGGATTGTGGGGCTCGTGGGGGTTGGGTGAGGCCGGTGCCGTACGGCGAGATTGCTTCGATGATGTCGGCGACGCTGGTGGCTAGTACGGCGTTGCGTTCACGGACGAGCAGGTGGCTGCCGGCGGACATGCGGGAGGTGACGGGGCCAGGGACGGCCAGTACGGCGCGGCCGCATTGCTCGGCCCAGCCGGCGGTGTTGAGGGCGCCGCTGCGGATGGCGGCCTCGATGACGACTGTGCCTTGGGTGGCGGCGGCGATGAGGCGGTTGCGGGCCAGGAAGCGGAGCTTGGTCGGTGAGCAGCCGGGTGGGAGTTCGGCGACGACCAGACCCTGCTCGGCAACGCGGCTGAGCAAGGCTGCGTTGCGTTTCGGGTAGCTGACGTCGACGCCGCACGCGAGGACCGCGATCGTCGTACCGCAAGCTGCGAGTGCGCCGCGATGGGCGGCTGCGTCGATGCCGAAGGCGCCGCCGGACACTACGGTCACGCCGGAGTCGGCCAGGCCGGCGGAGAGTTCAGCGGCGACGTGTTCGCCGTACGACGAGCAGGCGCGGGCGCCGACGACCGAGGCGGAGCGCGTCAACGCCTCGCGGAGATGGCCGCGGCCGCGGACCCATAGGCCGAACGGGACGCCGGCGCGCCGGGTCAACTGACCGGCTTCGGCGAGAACCTCCACGTCGTCGGGCCATTCGTCGTCGCCGGGGATCACGAACCGGGCTCCGGCGGCAGCGGCGCGCTCGAGGTCTCGTTGCGGGTCGACCTCGGCCAGGCGGGTCGACCAGCGCTCCAGGCCGGACGACTTTTGGCGAAGGCGGTCCCAGATCTCCAGCGCGGACATGCCGTCGAAGGCTTTCAGCGCGGCGAGGTCACCCGGCTCGACGACGCGGGACAGGCCGGCGCGCGCGAGGCGTTCCCGATCGTCGTTGCCATCAGCAAACACCTCGGATCCACCTGTTCCTCCCCCGGAGCCGACGACATCGCTCGTCATGGCCAGGTTCATCAGGGCGAAACTTGGACGGGCTGAGTTGGTCAGCGCATAGTTCGTCATCAGGCAAGTCCTCTGGGAGAGCGGAGGTCGGAGGGCTCGTCGGCAGAGCTGCGCTCGGGCGTGCCGGAAGGCCCTAGCTGGCAGGCAATGTGGGTTGGCTGGAGGATCGGCGTGCGTGCGTCGGGCACGCGTTCTCGATGTCCGTGGCGGTTGGCGATCACCTCGGGGTTGCCGGAGGTGGTCGTGTCTGTCTGTGGTGCGTGGTCGGTCATTAGACGATTCCTCTGAGGGGGCGGGTGTCGGAGAGGTGGGTGAGGGGCTCGCCGGCGCGGAGTTGGAAGGCTTCGTGGGTCAGGTCGACGGTTGGCTGTTTGGTGTCGGCCAGGTCGGCCAGGGTCCAGGCGAGTCGGACGACCCGGTCGAAGCCACGGGCGGTGAGGCGGCCGGTGGCGTAGTGGTCCTCCAGGAGTTTGTTGCTTGCGGCATCCAGGGGGTGCTCGCGACGGAGGATCGGGCCGGGGACCTCGCTGTTCAGGATCCAGGCGGTGTCGCGGTAGCGGTGGGCCTGGCGGTCGCGGGCGAGCTGGACCCGGGCGGCGACGACGGCGGTCGATTCCGCGGGCTCGCCGTCGGTGATGGTGCGGGCGGCCGGGAGGATCTGGCGCTGGATGTCCAGGCGGTCCTTGATCGGGCCGCTGATCCGCTGGCGGTAGCGCGCCAGGACCTGGGGTGTGCAGCTGCAGATGCCTTGATTGGTGCCGGAGAGCCCGCAGGGGCAGGGATTGGCCGCGAGCACGAGCATGAACCGGGCCGGGAACTTCGCCACCGCAGCGGCCCGATGGACTTCGACGAACCCGGACTCGAGTGGTTGGCGCAGCGTGTCGAGGGTGAGCGGATGCATCTCGGGCGCCTCGTCGATGAACAGGATGCCTCGATGCGCGCAGCTGATGGCACCCGGCCTGGGCACGCCCGAGCCACCGCCGACGAGGCTGGCCAGGGAGGCGGTGTGGTGCGGCGCGATGAACGGTGGCCGGACGACTAGCTCGGCGTCGTTGGTGAGCAGGCCGGCGAGCGAATGGACGGCTGACACCTCAAGCGAGTCGTCTGTGCTCAGATCGGGCATCAGACCGGCCAGGCGCTCCGCCAGCATCGTCTTGCCCGAACCCGGCGGGCCGTGCAGGAACAAATGATGGCCACCGGCGGCAGCGGCCTCGATGGCGCGGCGGCCCTCGCGTTGGCCGATGACGTCGTCCAGGTCCACGGCTGGAACCCGGGTCAGCGACTCCGACGCCAGGCGTGGCTCGGCCCGAGGCGGCGCCTCGTCCGGGATCTCGACTCCGCGGAGCAGAGCGAGGACCTGACGGAGCGAGCGAGCGCCGTACACCTCGATGCCTGGGACGAGGCGTGCTTCGCCGACGTTGAGGTCGGGGACGACGATGCGGTGGAAACCGGCTCGGGCGGCGGCCAGCGTCATGGCCAGCGCGCCGCGGACCTCCCGGATGCGACCGTCGAGGCCTAGCTCGCCGATGATCGCGGTTTGGCGGAGCGAACCGGGATCGACGACACCGGCTGCGGTCAGCAAGGACAGGGCGATAGCGACGTCGTAGTGCGAGCCGGTCTTGGGCAGGGTGGCGGGTGACAGGCCGATGGTGACCTTGCGGTCGGGGAATCGCTCACCGCTGTTGACCACGGCGGCGCGGACGCGGTCGCGGGCTTCGGACAAGGATGTGTCGGGCAGACCGATCAGAGTCGTCTTCGGAAGGCCTTGGGCGATGTCGGCCTCGACTTCGACCAGGTGGCCCTCCAGACCGACCAGCGCGACGGACCAGGTTTGTGCGAGCGCCATCAGGCCACACCTCGCACGTGGTCGACCGTCGGCGGTGTGTTGTGGTCGAACAGGACGCCGACGACGTCGATCCGGATCTCCGCCGGTCTGAGCTGATGGGCCTGTAACCAGCGGCCGGACAGCTTCCGGAGCGTGGTCAGCTTCCGGTAGGTGATCGACTCGAGCGGGCTGCCGTAGTTGAGCCCGCGCCGGGTCTTCACCTCACAGACGACGAGCGTGTCGCCTTCGCGCGCGACGATGTCGATCTCGCCGAGCTCGCAGCGCCAGTTGCGCTCGAGCACCGCGAAACCGTGCTCGCTGAGATACCTCGCGGCGAGATCCTCGCCGTACCGTCCGACGGTGTTCCTGGTCCGCATCGTTGACCACCTCCGGCAGAGAACATGCCGGGATCAGGCCTTGATGCGGGCCGCCAATTTCGAGGTTGTGGAAAACCTCAGCGGCCGAAGTCGGAGTCCTTGGGGACTTCCAGGTCGGACTTGGCGAGCTCTTCGATGTTGACGTCGCGGAAGGTGACGACCTTGGCGTTCTTCACGAAGCGGGCCGAGCGGTAGACGTCCCACACCCACGCGTCGGCCATCGTCACCTCGAAGTACACGTCGCCGCCCTCGGTCCGCACCTTCAGGTCGACCGCGTTGCACAGGTAGAACCGCCGCTCGGTCTCCACGACGTACTTGAAGATCCCGACGACGTCCTTGTACTCCCGATAGAGCTGCAGCTCCATATCGGTCTCGTACTTCTCGAGGTCATCGGCACTCATCGATTGCTCTCCACTCCGGTGGGACTGGTCACATTCTGTCCCATGTCGGGCCGCAGACTGCGGCGGACATTCTCAAACCGCCGTCGATGTTGCGGGCACGGGCCGTATTCGTCCAATGCCGCCTGGTGTTCAGGCGTGCAGTACCCCTTGTGGATCGCGAACCCGTACTGCGGGTACACGGTGTCCCAGTGCTGCATCACCCGGTCACGGGTCACTTTGGCGATCACCGAGGCGGCCGCGATACAAGCCGCCACGCGGTCACCCTTCCAGATCGCCAGCCCCGGTACGCCGAGACCATCGACGCCGAACCCGTCGGTCAGCACGTACGACGGGCGCACGTCGAGCCTGAACAGCGCCCGGCGGAGCGCCTCCACGTTCGCGACGTGCATGCCGAGCCGATCGCACTCCGCGGCCTCGATCGAGACCACCGACCAGGCCAGGGCGCGCTTGCGGATCTCCTCGTAGCAGCGGTCCCGCGCCTTGGCGGTCAGCAGCTTGGAGTCGGCGAGCTCCGGGATCTGGCCCCGTTTGCCCTCCGGCAGGATCACCGCGGCCGCCACCAGCGGGCCGGCACAGGGCCCACGACCGGCCTCGTCGACGCCGGCGATCGGGTCCAGGCCGACGCGGCGCAGGGCACGCTCGTACCCGTACAGCCCGGCGTCTCGCCGTACCGTGCTCCCGCGCGGCAACGCGCTCATCCAGCCCTCCGCATCACACAACTCACCCTAGGCGTCAGAGGCGACAGGTTCTCACTTAGGTGGTGGCGTGAGGGATATCGAAGGTTTGTTCGGCGCCGGGCCAGGGGCCGGCACCGCTTTGAACGTGTCGGGTACGCCGAGTTTGCTCCAGCGGCCCGCCGGCCAGACGATCGCTATCGCTCGCCCGGTGACCTTGTCGAGCGGCACGAACGCCGCGTCGCCCTGGTTGCCGCCGTTCGCGTCGAGGTCCTGCAGGTGCACACGGGAGTCCCCGGAGGCGGACCGGTGGTCGCCCATCACGAAGATCCGGCCGGCCGGGACGGTGACCTGGAACTCCATCTGGGACGGGGCATCCCCCGGGTACAGGTACTTCGTCTCGTCGAGCGGCTGCCCGTTGACCAGCAACCGGCCCTTGGAGTCGCAGCAGGCGACCTTGTCGCCGGGCATGCCGATCAGACGCTTGATCAGGTGGCCGTGGCTGGAATCCGGCAGCAGACCGACGATCTCGAAGAACCGGCCGATCGAACCGCGCTTCTGACCGCTCTCCTCCGGGCCGAGCCAGCCGCCCGGGTCCTCGAACACGACCACGTCACCGCGCTTGACGTCGGTGAGCTTCTCGACCACGACCCGGTCACCGACCAGCAGCGTGTTCTCCATCGACTCGCTCGGGATGATGAACATCTGCCCGACGAACGCCCGCAGGATCGACGAGACGATCAGGGCCCCGACCACGATCAGCACGAATTCCCGGGCTGCGGCTCCGAAGCCCGAACGATGGGCGGGTTTTGGGTCCGTCTTGGTCGGTGTATCGGTCACTTCTTCAGCCCCGGCTTCTTGAAGGTTTCCGGAGGACGCAGCATCGTCATCCGGTCAGACGGCCAGATTACGCAACAGGCCCGGCCAACCACGTTCTCGACCGGCACGAATCCGCCGCCGGGGCCGCCCATATGGGCTCGCGAGTCGGCGGATTCGGCGCGGTTGTCGCCCATCACCCACAGATGGCCCGGCGGCACCAGCACGTTGAACGGCACCTCGGACGGCTTGGCGTCCTTGAGCAGGTACTCCCGCTCGTCCAGCGCGATGCCGTTGACGGTGATCTGGCCCTGCTTGTTGCAGCAGATCACCCGGTCACCGCCGATGCCGATCACCCGCTTGACCAGGTGACCCTCGCCGCTGCGGGGCAGGATGCCGACGAACTCGCCGATCCGGCGGAGCGTGCCCGGCTGGGTCTGCGCCTCGTCCAGCCAGTTGTCGGGGTCCTTGAAGACCACGATGTCACCGCGATCGACGTCACGGTGCAGGTAGCTGATCTTCTCGGCCAGGATCCGGTCGTCCTTGGTCAGCGTGTCGTACATCGACTCCGACGGGACGTAGAACGCCTCCGCGACGAACAACCGCAGGACCACGGTGATGACGAGCGCGAGCACCGTGACGGTGCTCATCTCGACGAGCAGGCTGAGCAGCGGATTCCGCTGCTTCAGCCTGCGGTGACGTCCCTTGCTGCGACGTGCCCTCGTGGCTACCGGGCGAGGGCGAGCTCGAGTCGCAGTGCTCGGCGCCATCTGAGACCGTCGTCGTTACGCGGCGTCAGGAGGCCGGGATCTCGCGCTTCTCCTTGATCTTCGCCGCCTTACCGCGCAGCTCGCGCAGGTAGTACAGCTTGGCGCGGCGGACGTCGCCGCGGGTCACGACCTCGATCTTCTCGACGATCGGGGTGTGCAGCGGGAAGGTGCGCTCGACGCCGACGCCGAAGCTGACCTTGCGGACCGTGAAGGTCTCCTGCAGGCCGCCACCCTGGCGCCGGATCACGACACCCTTGAACACCTGGACGCGGGACCGGTTGCCCTCGACGACCTTGACGTGCACGTTGACGGTGTCGCCGGGCCGGAAAGCGGGGATGCCGTCACGCTTGCTCGCGTTGTCGAGCTCATTCAGGATGTTGCTCATCAGGTGTCTCTTCCTCGCGCGTGCCACAGGTCACCCACGAATGTCGGTGGTGATGAAGTCATCAAAAGGCTGCCGGTCGGTGGTCACCCCCTGTGGCAGGAGCACCGAAGGGCAGCAGCAGACAATCTTGCCACACGCCCCGCACCGTGACGAAATCCGCCCGAGCCATCAGCGCAGGGTGAGCGACCCGAACGTGACCGCCGTCACTTTCGCCGGCGGCGCTTGCTCAGGTGGACCAGGTCGACCTTCGGGGTCTGAGGCTCCCGGCGCACCTCCCGGTACCCCGCCTTCCGGTACAGGGCCAGGTTGCGGTCGCTCAGCGCGCCGGTGTTCAGCGTGTACGACGTGACCTCGGCCGGAGCCAGCTTCTCGGCCGCGCCGAGCAGGCGGGCGCCGAGGCCGCGCCCCTGCCAGTCCGGGGCGACGACGAGCCGCTCTATCTGCCCCACCGCCCCGTCGACGGCCAGCTGGACAGCGCCGACGATGCGGGCACCGGCGACCGCCTTGAGGGCGATGGAGCGCTCCAGACGGCCCGCTGTGTCCGCGACGTCCGCCGTGAGGGGCGGAATCGTGTAGTCATCGTACAGCCGGGCCTCGGAGAGGAAGCAAGCCAACTGCAGCACGTGGATCTCGCCTGCGTCGGCTGCTGTGGCCGGGAGGAGGCGGACAGCGTCGGAGTCGTCCTTGGCCGCGAGTACGTCGCCCCACGCCGCCAGCAGGTCCGGCCGGCGCTCCGCAGTACGGCGTACTGACTCGTCGTGGTGCCAGTCGGCGATCAGGCCGTGGTTCCCGGACAGGAGCACCTCAGGTACGTCGTACCCGCGCCAGCTCGGCGGCTTCGTGTACACCGGGTACTCCAGCAGGCCGTCGCCCGAGTGCGACTCCTCCGCCAGGGACTCCGGGTTGCCGATGACGCCGGGCAGGAGGCGGGCTACTGCCTCGACCATGACGAGCACTGCGACTTCGCCGCCGTTCAGCACGTAGTCGCCGATCGACACCTCGTCCACGCGCATCCGCTCACCGGCGTACGACGCCACACGTGCGTCGATGCCTTCGTACCGGCCGCAGGCGAAGGCCAGCCACGGCTCGGCCGCCAGCTCATAGGCGAGCTCCTGCGTGAACGGCCGGCCCGCCGGAGTCGGCACGATCAGCCGCGGCTGGGACGGACCGTCCGCGGGAGCGATCGCGTCGAGCGCCTGGCCCCAGGGCTCCGGCTTCATCACCATGCCCGCTCCCCCGCCGTACGGGGTGTCGTCGACGGTCCGGTGGCGGTCGTGGGTCCACTCGCGCAGGTCGTGCACGCGGACGTCCAGGAGGCCGCTCTTCGCCGCCTTGCCGACCAGCGAGACGTCCAGGGCGGCCAGGTATTCCGGGAAGATCGTGACGACGTCAAGCCTCATCGGTCGGGACCACCTCGGCACCGTCCGGGTCCAGCAGGCCGGGCCGATCGGCCACGACGACGTACTGCTTGTCCAGGTTGAGCTCCGGGACCAGCTCCTCGACCAGCGGGACCAGCACGGCGTTGCCGGCCGGGCGGCGGATCTCCAGGAGGTCCTGGGACGGGAGGTGGACCACGTCGATCACTTCGCCGACCTCTGCGCCGTCCGTGGTGCGGACGGCGAGGCCGATCAGCTCGCGGTCGTAGTACTCCTCGGGGTCCTCAGGGCGCTCGTCCTCGTCGATCTCGGACTGCACGAACAGGTTGCGCAGCAGCTCGGCGGCCGTCCGGTCCGGCACCTCGGCGAACTTCACCAGCAACCGCCCGCTGTGCCAGCGACTCGACGCCACCGTCAGCTTGCGGGACACCTTGGCATCCGTCACCAGGGTCGCGCCGTCGGCGAACCGCCGGTCCGGCTCGTCGGTCCGTACGTCGACGCCGACCTCGCCCTTGATCCCGTGCGCCCGGCCGATCCGCCCGACTGTCACCAACACCTGCACTAACCCTTCTCCGGAGGTCAACTGACTGAAGAATAGGACGAAGGGCCGCACCCCAGACCGGGTGCGGCCCTTCGAAGGACTGCTGAGCTCAGCGGCGCGGGCGCCGGTTGAACTCGTCGACGAAGTCGATGCGGAGCGAGGACTCTGCGCTGAGGGCGCCGACGACGGTGCGGATCGCGGTGGCGGTGCGGCCGTTGCGGCCGATCACCTTGCCGATGTCGTCGGGGTGGACGTGCACCTCGAGGGTGCGTCCGCGGCGCAGGTTCCGGGACCGGACACTGACGTCGTCGGGGTTGTCCACGATGCCCCGGACCAGGTGCTCGAGCGCCTCGGTCTCCATCATCGTCAGGCCTCGGTGGTCTCGGCCGCGGCCTCGTCGGCCTTGGGCGCCTCGTCAGCCTTGGCGGCCTCGTCGGCCTTCGGAGCGTCGTCGGCCTTGGCCGCGTCGTCCTTCTTCTCGGCCGTCTTCTTGGCCGCGGACTTCTTGGCGGTGACCGCCTCGGTCTTCAGCGAGCCGTGGGCCTCGGCCAGCGCCTCGTTGAAGATCTCCTGCTTGTCCCGCTTCGGCTCGGCGACCTTGAGCGGCGCCGGAGCCGGCTCGCCCTTGAACTTCTGCCAGTCGCCGGAGGCCTTGAAGATCGCCTCGACGGCCTCGCTCGGCTGCGCGCCGACGCCCAGCCAGTACTGCGCCCGCTCGGACTCGACCCGGATGAACGAGGGCTCGGTCTTCGGGTTGTAGATACCGATCTCTTCGATCGCCCGGCCGTCCCGCTTGGTGCGGGCGTCCATGACGACGATGCGGTAGTGCGGGGTGCGCTTCTTGCCGATGCGCTTCAAACGGATCTTGACTGCCACTTTCGGGTGGTCTCCCTCGGAATTACGTCTGGGTGAGCAGCACGACGCGTCGTGGGGACAACGCAGTGACGGCTCGATGGGCCGGCCAGGCAGTGGAGTTAGAGGGCTGCACGGAACCTGGACGGACTCAGCAGGCCATTGTGCCAGATCCGGCGTGTCCCGGACCAATCGGCCTCACGCGCGCAGAAAGGCGAGGTCCGGCAGGCTCTCGACGTACGTGTCCAGGAGGCTACGCGCCACCGTCACCGAGTCGATGAGCGGGTGATAGGCCAGCGCCTTCAGCGCGGCGGCGCGAGAGGAGGTGGTTGCGGCCTCGATCGTGGAGCGCTCGACAGCCTTCACCGAGCAGACCAGGCCGGCCTGGTGGTCGGTGAGCTGAGACACAGTCACCGGCAGCGCGCCGTTGGCGTCCACGGTGCACGGGATCTCCACGACGGCGTCGTCGTCCAGATGACGCAGTACGCCGCGGTTCCGCACATTCAGGATCAGCGAGGCCCGCTCGTTGTGGGCGATCGCCCGCATCAGTGACAGCGCGACCTGCTCGTAGCCGCCGGCCTCCATGTCCCGCTCGTCCCGCTCCCCCGCATCCGCGACCTCACGGCTCTCCACGCCGTACGTCGACTCGCGCTCGGCCCGCGTCTTCTGCCACAGCTCGAGCGCCTGCTCCGGGTGCTCCCCCGTCTCGGCGTAGAACGCGGACTGCTGCTCCAGGAGGAAGGTGCCACGCGTCTGCCGCACAGCCTGTACGGCGGCCAGCGTCTCCCGGGCGAAGTAGTAATAGTGCAGATACTCGTTCGGGATCGAGCCGATCGACCGCAGCCAGTCCGGACTGAACAGCCGTCCTTCCTCGAAGGAGCTCAGCGCGTCGTCCGACTGCAGCAGGTCCGGGAGTCGGTCCACACCGCCGGACCGCAGACCGCGAAGCCAGCCGAGGTGGTTGAGTCCGGCGTAGTCGTAGAACGCGGTCGACGGGTCCACACCGACCGCCAGAGCGGCCCGGCGCCCCAGCCCGGACGGGGAGTCGCAGATGCCGATCACCCGGTCGCCGAGGACCGGGATCATCGCCTCGGTCACCATGCCGGCCGGATTGGTGAAGTTGATGGTCCAGGCTTCCGGCGCGACCGCTGCGATCCGCTGTGCGATCTTCAACGCCACCGGGAGGGTCCGCAGCCCATAGGCGATCCCACCGGCGCCGACCGTCTCCTGACCGAGTACGTCGAGGCCGAGCGCGACCCGCTCGTCGATGGTGCGGCCTTCGAGGCCGCCGACGCGGATGGCCGAGAAGATGAAGTCGGCGCCACGCAGGGCCTCGTCCAGGTCGGTCGTCTCCGTCACGACCGGCGGCGGCAGCGGGTGCTCGGTGGTGGCCGCCTGCTGGCGGAGAACGGCGCCGATGGCTCCGAGCCGAGTGCGGTCGGTGTCGTAGAGAACCACCTCGGTGATCCGTCCGGCGCCGCGGTCGCCCAGCAATGCGTGGTACACGAGCGGAACCCGGAAGCCGCCCCCGCCAAGGATCGTCAGCCTCATGCCAGCACCACCTGTACTCCCGCCTCGGTCAATTGGGTCCGGGTTGCCTCGTCGGCGCCTGGCTCGGTCACCACCATGGAGAGCTCCCCCGGCTCACACACCCGGGCGACCCCATGGCCCGGGAACTTCGTCCGGTCGGCGAGCAGGACGACCTGGTCGGCCGCCTTGATCATCGCCCGCTTGACCGGCACCTCGATCATCGTGCTGTCCATCACCCGGCCGTCCGGCCGCACCCCGCTCGTCCCCAGGAACAGCCAGTCGACATGGATCTGCCGCAGGCTCTCCTCCGTCAAGTATCCGACCAGGGACCGGTAACTGCGCCGAACGAATCCGCCGAGCACGATCAGCTCGATCTGCTCGTCGTTCTGCAACTCCTCCAGCACTGCGAGGTTGCTGGTCACCACGGTCAACGAACGCCCGTGCAGATGCTGGGCGACCCGGAGCGCCGTCGTACCGATGTCCAGCAGGAGGGACTCGCCGTCGCTCACCAGCTCAGCCGCTCGGCGGGCGATCCGGTCCTTCTCCTGGGCATGGACGGCGTTGACGTCCGCGAACGGCTCGTCACCGCCGTCGACCGCGAGGGCCCCGCCGTACACCCGGGTCAGCCGGCCCTCGGCGTGCAGTTGCTCGAGGTCGCGCCGGATGGTCGCCTCACTGACACCGAGTTTCCCGGCAAGCACCTTCACGCCCCCGGCCCCATCGGCCCGGAGCGCACGGACGATCTGATCCTGTCGCTGCTTCGGCAACACACCGCAGACCGTATCACGCAAACTCCGTCATTCTCAGTCAAATCTTTGATCAGGTATTGCGGATCTTGCGCACTCGACTTTAGATTCACGAAAGAGTTTGATCGACCCTGCAGGAGTGTGCTGAACATGCACGAACTGGACGTGCCTGCTTTGGATGTCGTCGTGTCCGGTCTGGTCTTCCAAGATCTGGTGCTCGGCCTGCCCACCGCGCCCCGGCCCGGCACCGAGGTCTGGGCCACCGACTCGCACGAGAGCCCGGGCGGCATCGCGAACTTCGCCGTCGCCCTGGCCAGGCTCGGTCTGCGCACCGGGATGGCCGCCGTGTTCGGCGCCGACGACCTGGGTGACCGGGTCTGGCGCCGCCTCGTCGACGACGAGGGCATCGATCTGACTCTGTCCCGAAGACTCGCCGGCTGGCAGACCCCTCTGACCGTGGCCCTTGCCTATGACAACGACCGGGCACTGGTCACGCGCGGGTCGGACCCCCTGCTGTCGGCCGACGAGCTGATCACCACGCTGCCGACTGCCCGAGCAGTCGCCGCCCACATCGGTCCCTGGCGCAACGAGTGGCTGGCGAAAGCGAAGGCGGCCGGCAGCGTGGTGTTCGCAGACGTCGGCTGGGACCCGTCCGAGCAGTGGGACCCCGCAGTGCTCGACCAGCTCGAGCACTGCGATGTTTTCCTGCCCAACGCCGACGAGGCGATGGCCTACACCCGTACGACGTCACCTGGCGACGCACTCGAAGCCCTGGCGGAACAGGTCCCGCTGGTGGTCGTGTCGAAGGGCGCCGACGGAGCTGAAGCGCTCGACGCCAGGACCGGCGAGCGCATCGCCGTACCTGCGTATCCGGTCCCGGCGGCGGACACCACCGGGGCGGGTGATGTGTTCGCCGCCGGCTTCATCGCCGCCACGCTCTGGGAACTGCCGCTCGAGCAGCGGCTGCGGTTCGCGTCGCTCACCGCGGCGCTGTCCGTCACCCGGCTGGGTGGAGCCGATGCCGCACCGCGCTGGGAAGACCTGGCCGGATGGCAGGCGGCGCACCCCGAAGACCACCACCTCCAAGCGCTGATCAGCGCACACTCAGGAAGGTAGAACCATGGAGCTCTCACGTCGGACGTTGCTCGGGGGCTTCGCAGCCGTAGCCAGCGGCGCACTCGTCGGCTGTTCCTCCGGGATGGACACCGGGTCGACGGCCAAGAAGAACACCACCACCGAGTTGACCATGTGGTGCTGGCCAGGCGGTCTGGGCAAGTCGGTGCTCGACGACACGATCGCGCACTTCCCGGACCCGAAGATCAAGTACTCCGAGATCGGCGGCGACTTCAAGCAGAAGCTGGTCACCACGTTCAACGGCGGCACCGGCATCCCCGACATCACCGGGATCAAGGGCGAGGACATCGCCTCGCTGCTCCCCCAGGCGTCGCGGTTCGTCGACCTGAAATCGGTCGGTGCGGACTCGGTCCTCGGCGACTACCTGGAGTGGAAGGTCAACCAGGCGACCACGCTGGACGGCAAGGTGATCGGCCTGCCGATCGACGTCGGCCCGACGGGGCTGTTCTACCGCGAGGACATCTTCGCCGCGGCCGGCCTGCCCAGCGACCCGGCCAAGGTGGCCGAGCAGCTGAAGACCTGGGACGACTACTTCGCAGCCGGCGTGCAACTGAAGGCGAAGAACCCGAAGGCGCTGCTGGTCTGGGACGCGACCGACCTCTACGACATGGTCGTCGGCCAGGGCACCGAGCGGTACATCTCCAAGGACAACAAGTTCATCGGCGACCAGGACCACATCCGCAAGGCGTGGGACACCTCGGTCAAGGCGATGACGATGAAGATCGACGGCAAGACGCCGAGCGGCAGCCCGGACTGGAACGCCGGGCTCGACCAGGGCACGATCCCGACCCACATCGGCGCCGCCTGGGTCGCGCTGGACATCAAGTCCGCGGTGAAGACCAGCGCCGGCAAGTGGCGGCTCGCGCCGACGCCGAGCGGACCGGCGAACTTCGGCGGCTCGTTCCTGGCCATCACCAAGAACGCCGCCGACCCGCAGAAGGCGTTCGACGTGATCAAGTACATGCTCAGCGCCGACAACGAGGCCAAGGCGTTCACCGACGCGCAGATCTTCCCGTCCGCGCCGGCGGCCTACGACAAGCCGGAGCTGAAGGCCGCGGACAAGTTCTTCGGCGGGCAGGTGCCGATCGACGTGTTCGGGCCGGCCGCGAAGGCGATCCCGGTCGCGTACCAGAGCCCGTACGACGACTCGGTCGCCGCACCGTTCCACGACGAGCTCAAGACCGTGCAGACCGGCTCGAAGACCTCGGACGCCGCCTGGGCCAGCGCGGTCTCCAAGGCGAAGGCGATCGCCAAACGCCAGGGAGTGCAGTGACCAGTACGGCGACTGTGCCGACCGCCGCTGCCGAGCCGCTGACCGGAAAGGGTCAGCGGCCCGGTCGGCGGATCTGGTCGTACTGGCGGTTCTACCTGGCGCTGTCGCCGTTCTACATCCTGTTCGCGGTGTTCGGGCTCTACCCGATGCTGTCCACGATCGTGCTGGCGTTCCAGCGCTGGGACGGCCTGAGCGCCCGCAAGTTCACCGGGCTGGGCAACTTCGAGTTCCTGGTCCAGGACCCGACGTTCTGGACGGCGCTGGAGAACACCGTCGTACTGTTCTTCATGTCGACGGTCCCGACGCTGGTGATCGCGCTCCTGCTCGCGGTGATGCTGCAGTCGGCGGTCCGGTTCACCAACGTGTACCGGATCGCGTACTTCATCCCGAACGTCACCTCGCTGGTCGCGATGGCGATCTTCTTCAGCTCGATCTTCAGCACGAACTTCGGTCTGGTGAACGCCGCCCTGCGCTCGCTCGGCATCCCGCAGCAGGACTGGCTCGGGCAGCCGTGGGGCATCAAGATCGCGATCTCGACGATGATCGTGTGGCAGTGGGTCGGGTACAACACGCTGATCTACCTGGCCGGTCTGCAGGCGATCCCGAAGGAGCAGTACGAGGCGGCCAAGGTCGACGGCGCCGGCGCGGTCCGGACGCTGTTCTCGATCACGTTGCCGCAGCTGCGTCCGGTCATCCTGTTCACCGTGGTCATCTCGACGATCGGCGGACTGCAGACGTTCACCGAGCCGCAGGTGATGGTCGGCAACAGCGGCGGCACCGGGCAGAGCGGGATGACCGTGGTGCTGCTGTTCTACCGGACCGCGTTCCTCGACAACGACTACGGGTACGCCGCCGCGATCGCGCTGAGCATCTTCCTGCTCGTGTTGTTGTTCACGGCAATCAACTGGCGGATCTTCCGCGGACGGAGCGACGACCGATGACGCGTTACCGCTGGCGCGGGATCGCGCTGCACGCCGGACTCGTACTGGCCCTGCTGGTGTTCATGTTCCCGTTCGTGTGGACGATCATCATGGCGTCGAACACAACCGCGGACATCTACCGGTTCCCGCCGAAGTTCACCTTCGGCGGCCACTTCGGCGACAACGTCCGGCAGGTGCTCGACAACGTCGCGTTCTTCCAGTCGATGGCCAACACGGCGACGGTGGCGATCTCGACGACGTTGCTCGTGCTGTTCTTCGACTCGCTGGCGGCGTTCACGTTCGCGAAGTTCCGGTTCCCGGGGCGGAACGCGTTGTTCGTGATCCTGCTCGCGACGATGCTGCTGCCGGCACAGCTGTCCGCCGTACCGCAGTTCCAGACGATGGCGTTGCTCGGGTGGGTCGGGTCGCTGAAGGCGCTGATCATTCCGGGAGCGGCGAACGCGTTCGGCATCTTCTGGATGCGGCAGTACTTCCAGAACTCGATCCACGACGAACTGGTCGAGGCGGCGACGCTGGACGGCTGCGGGTTCTTCGGCACGTACTGGCACGTCGCGTTGCCGTCGGCCCGGCCGGCGCTGGCGTTCCTCGGGATCTTCACGTTCGTCGGTTCGTGGAACGACTACATGTGGCCGCTGATCGTGCTGACGAACCCGGACCACCTGACGCTTCAGGTCGCGCTGTCGACGCTGAACCGCTCGCACGGCGTCGACTACAGCATGGTGATGACGGGTGCCCTGATGGCGATGGTGCCGCTGGTCATCGTCTTCGGGATCTTCGCCCGCCAGTTCATCAAGGGTGCGACGGAAGGCGCCGTCCGAGGCTGATCAGCACACCGATCGCGACCAGTGCATTGCCGAACAGGCCGGTGAGGAAGTCGGCCGCCGAGTGTCCCTGGGTCAGAGCGGGTACGCCGCCCAGGACGCCGATGGCCGAGTAGGTCACCACGGCCGCGGTCAGCCAGGTCTTCGTCCTGGCGTCGACCGCGGCCAGGGCCGGCCAGGCGATGGCGACCGCCACGATCGGGTCGAGGAGCGCCAGCGGGGTGACCTCGAAGAACGAGATCCCGTCGCCGTGCGGTACGACGGCGCTCAGCACCAGCAAGATGCCCCCAGCAACAACCATCCCGGCAGCCGGCGGCCAGACCGGCTGCAGCCGGATCTCGGGCTTCAGCGCGATCACCAGTACGACGAGCGCCACGATCGCGATCGCGGCCGTGAGGGACCAGGCAGAGGTCTCGTCCGCCGAGATCCCGCCGCCGACGATCAGCATGGCTCCCTCGATCGCGGCCACCGAGCAGCCGGCGACGACGCCGAGGGCGATCGTGCCGGCCCAGCGCGCGATGAGTGCGGCGAACAAAGCGACTAGCGCGCCCCAGATGGCGGGGTCGTACCAGGTCCGGTACAGATACCAGCCCTGGTTGGAGTCGTACCAGAGCTTGCGGGAGTAGGCCGTGCCGGGCCAGTTCAGGAAGACGAGCAGCCCGCTGCCGGCGACAAGCACGGCCACCAGCCACCACGGCGGAAGAGGCGGCCTGTCGGCCATGGACGCCGCGACCGGTTGTGCGGCCGGCCGCCCGGCCCGCGCCGGGGCGGCTGACACCGGTCCGGCTAGCGCCGACTCAGCCGACACCGGCTCAGCCGACACCGGCTCAGCCGACACCGGCTCAGCTGACGCCGGTTCAGCTGACGCCGGTTCGGCTGGCGTCGGTTGGGTTCGGGGTGGTTCGGGGATGGGAGCTGGTGTGGGGTCGGGTTGGGGTTCGGGTTCGGGCGGTGGGGCCGGCGGTTCGGACTCGGTGTCGGGGACTGTCAGACGAACCGGTACGACGCACTCCCCGGCCGGCCCCGCGAGGGCAACCGCCCCTTCGTGGACACCGGGGTCGGACTGCTCCGCGTGGACCCTGATGACGTCGCCTTCCTGGGCGAGCTTCAACCACGGATCGCTGGGTGATGCGGCCGCCGTCAACGCGATCGGCGGGCCGGACAGGAGCAGCTCGGCGGGCGTCGAGCCGACGAGATCCACCGACGACGGAGTGACGCGCAACTCCGCCGTCGACAGCGCCTCGGACGCGGCTTCGGAGACCTTCCGGCTGTCGTCGTCGGTCATCTGCTTTAGCGCCTGCCACGCGGCGTACGCCTGCCCGAGGTCCGCGTCGTACAGACGTTCGCGCAGGTAGTCGACCACGCCGAACCTTGCCGCCGGCAACGGGCTTTCCATCGCCTGGGTCAGCTCAGGCGCAAGTGGCGCCCGCGTGATCCGGCGTACCCGGCTGCGGGCGATCAGCAGTTCGCCCTGCGAGCCGAACGTCCACATCTGCGGGTTCTGGTTCGGCGTGACCCGGTGGATCCGGTCGGTGACGAACCCGACCAGCTCGGTCAGACCGACCCAGCCGTCACCGTCCCGATCCGCCTCCCCGGTCGTCAGCCCGTCCACCACGGCGCCGGTGAAGACCGACGGCGCCGGCTTGGACGCGTCGGACGCCAACTGGCCACCTTCGAAGGCGTACTCCATCGCGCTCGATGCGGTGATCACCACCCGCCCACGCCCGCCGCCGACATCGGCCTGATTGGCAAAGGCGTCCTGCACCTGCGCCTCACCGGCCGCCCGGACGATCATGCCGCGCGGAAACGCGCCGCCGTAGCAGCAGTCCAGGAACAACGCGATCCGCTGCGCTCGGCTGTCCGCCATCTGCCGGTTGACGAAGTCCGCGGCTACCGCGGTCGACGCGAGCCGCGCGGGCTTGGTGTCGGCGACCGCGAGGAACAGCTCACCGGCCGAGTTCTTCAACCCGTGGCAGGAGAAGTGCAGCAAGAGCAGGTCCTCCGGCCTGCGGTCGGCGAAGAAGTCCTCGACCGCGAACCGGATGTCCTGCGCCGGCGCGTTCCGCAGTACCTGCACTTCGAACCCGCCGACCGCCGGATCCGCGAGTACGCCGGCCAGCGCGGCCGCGTCCTGCGCCGGTGCGACGAGCCGCTTCAGACCGGGATCGTCGTACTGATCGTTAGCGACCACGAGCGCGTGCCGCGTGCCCTCCATTTCACGCCCCGGTGTGCCGTCGGACGAAGGCATCGACCAGTTGCTGCTGCATGTCGTCGCTCGCACGGGTCAGCTCGATCACGTCGCCGTCGATCGTGAGCTTGACCGTCCGACCGTCGCCGACCCTGCCGAGCCACTCCCGGACGACGGCGACGACCGAACCCAGCACCTGCAGTCCGGGCGCGAGCGAAACGCTCAGCACACCGGCCACCGCAGCAAGAGCACCGCGGGTGCCCTCCGGCGCCTCACCGTCGCGGACCGGTTCGACCGCACGTACGTCGAGCACCAGCAGCTCCTGCCGCAGCAGCAGTGCCAGCTCCTCGAGCCGCGCGTCGTCCGCCCCGTCCTCGGCGACCCCGACCAGGACCCCGTGTACGTCGCTGTCCCCCATCGCCCCTCCCACCCCCAGGCCGACGTCTCCACAATGCCGCCGCACCGCGTCGGCGGCAAGGACCAGCAGCACCCGGGCATCACAACGTAGGCTTCGGGAACTGGATCGTGCGCTGCGACGTCGGAGGGGCAACATGGTAGGCAAACGGGGGCGGGTGATCGGCAGGATCGCACCCGGGATCGTCGGCGAGGTGATGCTTCCGGTCCGCGGTGCCACCGAGGCCTTCTACGCTTACCCCGCGACCGACGAGGTGCTCGAGGTGGGGACGCAGGTTGTTGTCGTCGACTACGACCCACCCCGGACCGTCTACGTCGCTCGCGCCATCTAATTGAAGTTCCCTTGGAGGGGAAATGCTCTGGACGTACGTGGCCGTCGCCGCAGTCGCGGTGGTGGTCCTGCTCATCGTGTTCCGGATGGTCTGGCGGGTGGCGGAGCCGAACGAGGCGCTGATCATCTCCGGCCTCGGCGCGCACTCCAGCACCGAGCAGGTCAACGAGACCCTCGGCTTCAAGATCGTGGTCGGCCGCGGCACCGCCGTACTGCCCGGCTTCCAGACGGTACGGCGGTTGCCGCTGGACATCCGGGCCACGCCGCTGACCGTGACGTGCGTGTCCAGCCAGGGCATCCCGCTGCACATCAAGGGCGTCACGGCGTACAAGGTCGGTGACGACTACGGCTCGATCGCGAACGCGGCCCGGCGGTTCCTGGAGCAGAGCGACGAGCAGGTGATGAGCACGATCCACGAGCTGTTCGCCGGTCACCTCCGCGCGATCGTCGGTTCGACCACGGTCGAGGAGATGCTGCACGACCGGGAGACGCTGACCACGAACATCCGCGGCTCGCTGGCCGGCGACATGGAGAAGCTCGGCCTGGTGGTCGACTCGCTGCAGATCCAGGAGATCGACGACGAGTCCGGCTACATCCGGAACCTGGGCCGCCCGCAGGCCGCCGCGGTCGAGGCCGCGGCCCGGATCGCGCAGGCCGAGCGGGACCGGGAGGCGACCGAGCGCGAGCAGGTGGCCGCCGCCGCCAAGGCGGCCGCGATCCGGGAGAGCGAGATCGCGAAGGCCGGCTACCAGGCGGAGGTCGACCAGGCCACGTCGAAGTCGTTCCAGGCCGGACCGCTGGCGGCCGCGCTGGCCAAGCAGGAGGTCGTCGTCGCCGAGACGGAGACCGCGAAGCTGAACGCCTCGCTGGCCGAGAAGCAGCTGGAGTCGTCGGTGCTGAAGCCGGCCGACGCCGAGGCGTACAAGCAGCGCACGCTGGCGCAGGCCGCCCGCGACGCGCAGATCGCGGCCGCCGAGGCGAACGCCCGGGAGGTCCAGCTGCGCGGTGAGGCGCAGGCGAAGGCGACCGAGCTGACCGGTAAGGCAGAGGCGTCCGCAGTCCAGGCGAAGGCGATGGCCGAGGCGGCCGGTATCAAGGCGCGCGCCGAGGCGCTGGCCACGAACACGGACGCCGTTGTCGCGCAGCAGCTGGCCGAGGCGTACCCGGAGATCGTCCGGGCCGCGTCGTCGTCGTTCGACAAGGTCGGCAACATGGTCGTGCTGAACGGTGCGCAGGGCATCGAGGACACCCTGGTCAAGACGATCACGATGGGCGGCTCGGGCTTCGCGCTGGCCAAGCAGCTGATCGAGTCGCTGGCCACCAAGACTCCCGAGGACCAGAAGCCGGTCCTGGAGCCGGTCCCAGACAACCCAGCCTGATGGCAAACCTGTGGATCCCCTTGCGTGCAAGGGGATCCACAGTCTTTTCTAGGCGGTCTGCAGCGTCAGGCCGTACGCCTGCAGGATCTCGTTGACCGGCTGGAACCACGTCTCGCCGCCGCTGGTGCAGTTACCCCAGCCTCCGGACGTGACGCCTTGCGCCTGGTCGCCGGTGATGAACGACCCACCAGAATCGCCACCCTCGGCACAGACGTTGGTCTTGGTCGCGCCGTAGAACAGTGCGCCGTTGCCGTAGTTCACGGTCTCGTTCTTGGCCAGGATCGTGCCGCAGTGCCAGTGCGACGTCGAACCGCTCCGGCACACCGACGACCCGATCGGCGCCTCCCACGACCCGCGGACGAGTTGGTCGCTCACCTGTCCCCAGCCGAGAACGACCGGGACGGTCCACCAGCCATAGCCGGTCGCCACCCATGCATAGTCGTTGCCCGGGAAGGACCAGCCTTGGAACGAGCCCTGGTCCGTCCCGTCCCAGCCGCGCACCATGCCGCTACGACCACAGTGCCCGGCGGTGACGTAACCGCCGTACACCGAGAAGCCGATCGAGCAGCGGATGTTGCTGACGTAGTACGGGTCGCCGCCGACCGTGCCTGCGGCGTACGTGCGTGGCGCTTGAGCAGCGACCTCCTTGACCGTCACCGCACCGGTCTTGGCGACCTTGGCCACGAACGCGTCGACGGCTGCGGATCGCTTACCTGCTTGGACGTTGATGACCACGCTGCCGGTCTTCGGGTCGGCAGACCAGCCGCTGACCGCATTCGGCACAGCCTTGCCGGCCAACTTGTCGACGGCAGCCTTCCGGTGGTCCAGCGTCTTGGCCGTCACCGGTACGGCGGTCACCGCGGCGCCTGTTGCCCGTACGGCGGCCGCTCGGTCGGGCCCGACGACGCCGACGACCAGCTTCCGCGTGGCCGCGTCGTACCAGGCCCCGCCGAACGCGGCGCCGGCTGCCTTCTGGGCCGCGGGCAACAGCTTGGCGGCCGACGTCTCGGCCTGGAGCCGTTGCTGCAACTGCTGGTCGGTCAGCCCGAAGTCTCGCTGCATGGCGGCCGATTGGCCGGCCACAGCCAGTGGTTCGGGCGCGGCTATCGCTTGTGCGGGCACGGTCAGTACACCCGCCGTGATCACGGCGGCCAGTAAGACCTTCATCTGAACTCTCCTCACCTAGGGGCGGTTCGGTGGATGAGAGCGCTCTCGCGATCGAGCGTGGCCTACTGGAGACGGTCCGTCAAGGGCGAATGACCGACGTTGTCAGCCTGCGAGCGCCTGGAGGGTCGACTGCTCGCGCTGGACGACCACTGGCCGCGCCTTGGCGAGAGCTGCCCGGATGACGGCAGGCTCGGCTGCCCCTGACCCGTTCCAGTTGGACCACAGAACGACCAGCAGTTGGTTGCCGACAGGTACGGCGTACGAGTCTCCGCCTTGCCCGGTGCCGTGCGACGAGACCTCCATCGAGCCGGCCGGCAGCTTCGCGCTCGCGGGCGCCGGCTGTACGCCGATCCGATCCGGGCAGATCGTGCTCAACGTCCGCACATCCTTCAGCGCAGCCTGTACGCCGCCCTGACGGTAGACGATCCGCTCCTCCGACACGAACTCCGACGGACCCGCGCTCCAGACCAGCTGACGCCGCGCCATCCGCAACTTCTCACTGGTCAGCCCGGCCGCGGTCGTTCCGCACAAGCCCGCGACTGTCGGCGAGGTGAGCGTGGTGATCGGCGCACCCAACGGCTGCATGCCCGGCACGTCATGGACCCCGAGCCCGCCGGTTGCGAGAGCGGCAGCCGCTCGGGTCGCATCCAAAGGCGGCGGCGACGGCGTGGACGGGGTGACCACCACCGGCGACGGGTCAGCAGCGTCCTTCTTCGGACCGCCGCAGCCGGCAACAGCTGCGATGCTCGCTACGACAACCACGCCTCGGACCACGGTGTTCTGCATCTTCACCGCGTGAAGATAGCCGACCGCAGGGTTCATAGACCGAGGTAGGCGAGGACGGCGAGGACGCGGCGGTGGCCGGAATCGGTCGGCGGGAGATCGAGTTTGAGGAAGACGTTGCCGACGTGTTTGTGCACGGCACCGTCGGAGATGACCAGCTTCTCGCCGATGGCTGTGTTGCCGAGGCCTTCGGCCATCAGGGCGAGCACTTCGCGCTCTCGCGGTGTGAGGCGGTCGAGCGGGCTGCTGCGCTTGACCATCAGCTGGCTGACCACCTCCGGGTCGAGCACGGTCCCGCCCGCCGCAACCCGGCGTACTGCTTCGAGGAACTCGTCGACGCGGGAGACCCGGTCCTTGAGGAGGTAGCCGACACCTTCGCTGCCGGCGGCGAGGAGCTCGGCGGCGTACACCTCCTCGACGTACTGCGAGAACACCAGCACCGGAAGCCCTGGCCGGACCCGGCGTGCCTCGATCGCGGCCCGGAGGCCCTCGTCGGTGAAGGTGGGCGGCAGCCGTACGTCGACCACGGCGATGTCGACCGGGTGCTCGGCGATCGCCTTGGCGAACTCGTCTGCGTCGGTGGCGACCGCAGCGACCTCGAAGCCGGAGTTGTTCAGCAGCAGGCTCAGGCCCTCGGCGAGGATCGGGTTGTCCTCGAGGATGATCACCCGCACGGAAGGATCACCTCGATGGTGGTCGGCCCGCCGATCGGGCTCTGCAGCTCCATGTGACCGTCGATCGCCTGCACGCGGTGGAGCATGCCATGCAGCCCGCTCCCCCGGCCCAGTAGGTCGGACTGCTCGCTGATCCGCGCTCCGCCGATCCCGTCGTCCATGACGGACAGGTAGAGCTCAGTCCCCCGCCGTTCGAGCTGTACGTCGACATGGCCGGCCGCGCTGTGCTTGGTGACGTTGGTGAGTGACTCCGCGACCACGAAGTACGCAGCGGCCTCCACTGCGGCCGGGACCTCGCCCAGCTCACCGATGCGCAGCTGGACCGGGAGAGGGCACCGGGCGGCCAGTGCGGAGACCGCCCCGACCAAACCGCGGTCAGCGAGGATCGGCGGGTACATGGTCCGCAGTACGCCGCGTAGCTCGGTCATGGCCTGCTCTGCGCCGTCACGGGCGTCGTCGAGCAGCTTGGCGGCCTTCTCCGGGTCCTCTGCCATCGTCTGCTTGGCAATGCCGATCCGCATGGCCAGTGACACCAGCTGGGCCTGGGTGCCGTCGTGCAGGTCCCGTTCGATACGCCGCAGCTCGGCACCGTGGGAGTCGACCGCACCTGCGCGGCTCTTGGTGAGCTCCTCGACCCGCTGCGACAGTCTGGCGTTCTCCAGCTGGTCCTGGCTCGGCGTCAGCAGCTTGAGCGTGGCCTTGGCGTGGCCGCGGGCAAGAGCCGGTGCGACCCAGCCCAGGATGCCCAGACTGAACACCACCTGCAGCGGGCCGAGAGTGAGGGCCTCGAACCAGCTGTCGACGTCCACACCCATCAGGCTGAAGTTGCCCGGGTCAACCCACCACAGCAGCATCCCAGCGATCGCAGCGGGCACGCCGACAAGTCCGATCACTGCGACGAGCAGTTCGGGAACCATGGCCAGCGGCATCAGCAGCAGCCACAAGCTGCGCTTGAACGACCGGTCCCTGAACAGCGTGACCACGTCGCCCGGGTTCCGCGGTGTCGCGGCCGGCAGCGGCGTACTTTCAGACACGCCCAGGTGCTTGGCGGCCCTGCGGCGCTCACTGTTGGCCAGCTTCACCAACGCGCCGGTGAACGGCGTGATCAGCCAGCCGAAGAACACACCGTTCGGCAATGCCAGCAACAACAGCAGCGCCCGGAGGTAGCGGACCGCCAGGTAGGCGCATGCCCGTCCGCCCCGAGCCAGGATCTTGTTGACCATGACTCAATCCTGCGGGACGGCCGGGCACGTGTCGGTACAGCGGGCTCTACCTTTGCGGCTCTAGCAGTCTGGAACGCCGGGGAGTTTGGCGTTCGGATCGTCGATGTAGATGTTGGTCATGTAGCCGCCCTGGTCGCGGAGCTTGGCCCACCAGTTGTTGGTGTAGCCGTTCGCCGTCACGGTGTCGCCCTGGACCTGGCACTCGACGAAGACCTGCGTCGGGCCGGGCAGCGTGGTCACGACCGAGGCGGAGAGCTTCGGCGCCGAGCGGACGTTGACGCCGTTGCCCCAGGTGGTGAAGTTGTACTCCGGCGGGTTCGGGTCGCCGCCGTTCACCAGCTGCATGTAGTAGTCCCAGTTCCAGTTCGGGCCGGGGTCGGTGTGGTCGTTGCCGGGCATCTCGCTGTGGCCCTTGATGTGGTTGCGGTCCTTCGGGATGCCACGGCGGTCGGCGATGTTCGCGGTCAGCGCGGCCGACGACCGGTACATCGCGTCGGTGAACCAGGACGGCTGGTCGATGAAGCCTTCGTGCTCGATGCCGATCGCGTACGGGTTCGCGCTGCGGGCGTGCCAGGCGGTGTCCTTCTCGGCCACCATCTGGGTGATCTGGCCGTCGCTGGACCGGACCACGTAGTGCGCGCTGACCTGGGCCGCCGGGTCCTTGAACCAGCTGATCGTGCCGGCGTACGAGCCCTGGGTCACGTGGATCACGATCGTGGTGATCGCCTGGGTGCGGCCGACCGCGTAGTTGCAGGTGCAGGCCGGGTTCCAGATCGCGCCCGGGTAGTCGGTTGCCTGGACCTTCGCTTCGGTCCCCAGCGGCGATACCTTCGCATAGGCGCCGAGGTCCGGGGTGACCTGCTTCGGGTCGGTCGAGACACCCGCGGTGCTGACGCCGCGGGCGATGACCCGGTAGACCTCGTCGGTGTACAGCCGCGCGGTCGGGCCGTCGGCGGAGTGCGAGTACTTCGCGATCACGGAGTACCACTTGCCGAGGTCGGAGCGGTCCTTGAGACCGGCCTGGTCGGCGTACGAGTCGAGGACCGCGGCGGCGCCGAGGATGTTCGATGAGTCGTCCTTGCTCAGTTTCGCGACCGGCAGCCCGGTCAAGGTGCTTGCCTCGGACATCGTCTTGTTGGTGTTGTTGCCGGCCAGGTGCATGACACCGTAGCCGTTCGCCTGGCTCGGCGCGCCGTCGTGGCCGTCGAGGTGCGTCTCGGCGAATCCGACGCTGACGAGCACCTCACGCGGTACGTCGTACTTGCTCGCGGCGGCCTGGAACGCCGACGCGAGATCCGGCTGACCGGTGGGCTGTGGCGGTTGAGCTGCGTGGCTCGGGAGGGCTGTCAGCGCGAGTGCTCCGACAGCAAGCAGAATCGTGGCGGTCTTCCGCATGGGCGGCGGTCCTTCCCTCTGTCCGGTCCGCCGAGGGGCGTCGGCGGTCCCGGGAGCCACGCTAAGGGAAGATCTTCCGTCCGATCCAGTGTTTGAGTGAATTTTTTCCCGTCACCGGTGGAATACCACGCGACCACGGAGTGCGATCAGACGCGGATGCGTGAGGACGGCCAGATTCGCCCGCGGGTCCTCGTCGTACACGACCAGATCGGCCGGGTCTCCGGGCCGCAGCTCGCTCGGCGCACCGAGCCAGGCACGAGCCGCCCACGATCCCGCGGCCAGGGCCTGCTCCCCCGACATGCCGATCTCGGTCAGCGCCTGGATTTCCTGGGCGACGAGACCGTGCCCGAGGACACCGCCCGCATCGGTGCCCGCGTAGACCGGGACCCCGGCCTCGAACGCGTCCCGCAGCCGGTGCAGGCGACGCTCGTACAGGTCGCGCATGTGCGCCGAGTAGACCGGGAACTTCGCGGCGGCCTGCTCGGCGTACTCCGGGAAGTTCTCGAGCTGGATCAGCGTCGGTACGACGGCGACGCCGTGGTCGGCCATGTGCGCGAGCATGTCCGGCTCGAGGCCGGTGCCGTGCTCGATGCAGTCGATGCCCGCGGCAAGCAGATCGGGCAGGGCGTGCTCGCCGAAGACGTGCGCGGTGACGCGGGCTCCGAGTTCGTGCGCCCGGGCGATCGCCGCCGTCAGCGCATCGGCCGGCCAACACGGGGTCAGGTCGCCGGCCTCGCGGTCGATCCAGTCGCCGACCAGCTTGACCCAGCCGTCACCGCGACGAGCCTCCTGCTCGACGTACGCAACCAGTTCCGCCGGTTCGATCTCCCAGCCGTAGTTGCGGATGTAGCGCTTGGAGCGGGCGATGTGACGGCCGGCGCGGATGATCTTCGGCAGGTCCTCGCGATCGTCGATCCAGCGGGTGTCGGCGGCCGAGCCGGCGTCGCGGACCAGCAGCGCGCCGGCGTCGCGGTCGACGACCGCCTGCTGCTCCTGGACGTCGATGCCGACGGCACCGTGCTGGTCGAGGCCGATGTGGCAGTGCGCGTCGACCAGGCCGGGCACGATCCAGCCGCCGGCGTGCACGGTGGTCACATCAGCAGCGGTGGGCCGGTCGACGACCAGCCCACCGCTGAGGTGAAGCTCCTGCTGCTCACCGACCGGCAGCACCGTGCCGACGAGCTTGAGTACGGTCATGGCTCGACCGTATCCGGGGACCTCCTAGCCGTGCGAGCCGCCGCCCGGCGTACAGGTCGGGGTGGTGGGCTCGTTGCCGGCGCACGGCGTCCCGGACGGGGTCTCCGTCGGGGTGTCCGTGGGCGTCTGGGTCGGAGTCTGCGTCGGAGTCTCCGTGGGCGTCTTGGTCGGAGTCTTGGTCGGCGTCTTCGTGGGGGTCTTGGTCGGCGTCGACGTCGGCCGGTGCGTCGGCGTACCAGTCGGGGTGTCGATCGGCTTCGGCACCGTCGGCTTGTCCCACTCCGTCGACGGCGGCGTCGACGGCGGCACCGGCGGCGGCACGGTCGCGGTCGGCGTCGCGGTCGTCGTCTTCGTGTCGTCAGGGACGTCGGGAACCTGGCGCGGGTCGACCTTGCGGTCGGCGTTGCCGGTCCACTTCGCGGCGGCGATGTTGCCGGACGCGTTCGGGATCAGAACCGCGTTCTTGCTGTAGACCCGCATCCACTTCAGCACCGTGGCGACGAAGTCCTTGGAGTGCTGGTAGCGCAGCAGAGCCTCGACCAGGTCCCGCGGCTGCTTCAGGTCGTCGCCCTGGGAGCACAGCACGACGGCGACCGTGGTGACCGCGTCGTACACGTTGTTGGGGTTGCGGAAGCCGTCGCCGTTGCCGTCGGCCCCGAACTCGTCCCAGACCTGCGGGATGATCTGCATCGGCCCGACGGCCCGGTCGTACGTCGCGTCGCCGTCGAACTTGCCCTTGTCGGAGTCGCTGATCCGGCCGTTGCCGTGCCGGCCGTTGAGCACCGGGCCGAGGATCCGGCCGCGGGTGGTGCCGGCCACGTCGACGCGGCCGCCGCTGGCGTGGTCGGACTCGACCTTGCCGACGCCGGCGAGCAGCGGCCAGGTGAGCCCGCAGTTCGGCCGGACGACCGCGAGGTTGGCGGTGGCGCGGCGGTACGCGGGGAACACCCCGCGCGGAATGCCGTTGACTGCTCCCGGCCGGCCGGGACGGACGACCGACCGGCCGTCGGTGGCTCCCTGCACGGGAACGTCGGCGCGGGCGGGCTGGTCGGATCCGAGCCGGCCGTCCACTCCCGGACGCTGCGGCACGATCATCGTCAGTTCGTCGAACTCACCGCTGTTCAGCCCGGCCCCAGGCGACGGGGCGACCGGGTTGGTGCCGGCGAGCTGGCCGGTGGCACCGGCCCCGCCCGAAGCAACTGTCACGATGGCCCCGACCAGGAGCGGGGCCGTGCACAGCGAAGCGATGATTATTTTGACCCGACGGTTACCACTACGGGTTAGGCGCATAGCCCCTTCAACGAACCATGCGCCACAAAGTTACATCAAGACGACGCAAAGTTACGGGCCACAGAAACCGCTCGGAAAACCGGCACCGAGGTAACGATCGCGGCTACCTGAAGCCGTGTCGGCCCTGAGGCTACAGCCGGCGTCAGTTGCCCGATCAGCTGCCCGGCACGGGGGCGTCGCTCGGGGTCGCCGCCGTCTTCGTCGGGTCGGACTCCGTACCGGTCGTGGTGCACGGACTCGGCGTCGGGGTCGGCGTGGGTGTCGGGGTGACCGTCTCGCTCGGCGACGGGGTCGGCGTCTCCGACGGCGGCGGGGTCGGCGTACAGGTCGGGTCGTTCGGCGTGCTCGGCGGAGTCGTCGGCGGTGTCGTCGGGGGCGTGGTCGGCGGGGTGTACGGCGGCTTGGTGGGTGACGTCGAGGTCGAACCCGGGCCGTTCGTCGGCCGCGGGACGGTCGGCTTCGACGAGCTCGGGCGGCTGCTGGTCGGCTTCGACGTGGTCGGGGCGACTGTCGGGCTCGTGGTCGGCGCGGTGGTCGGAACCGTCGTCGGGGCCGTCGTCGGCGTGGTGGGCGGCGGCGTGGTCGCCGTACGCCCGTCGTTGTCGCCGTCGCCGTTGTTGCCGCCGTCGCCCGGGGTGTCGATCGTGCCCGGTTTGTCCGGCACGGTCACGGTGTCGTTGCTGTACGACTGCATCCAGCGGAGGACGGTCGACACGTAGTCCATCGAGTGGTTGTAGCGCAGCACCGCCTGGACCAGGCCCTGCGGGTCGGCCAGGTTCGCGCCGCCGGAGCAGAGGTAGTCACCGGTCGCCCGGGCCGCGTCGAAGACGTTGTGCGGGTCCTTGATCCCGTCGCCGTTGCCGTCCGCGCCGAACGCCCGCCAGGTGCCGGGGATGAACTGCATCGGACCGACGGCGCGGTCCCAGGTCGTGTTCCCGTCGTACACACCCTGGTCGGTGTCGGCGATCGCCGCCATCCCGGGGCTGCCGTCGAGGACCGGGCCGAGGATCTTGCCGCGGGTGTTGCCGTTCGCGTCGACCTTGCCGCCGCTGGCGTGGCCGGACTCGACCTTGCCGATGCCGGCGAGCAGCGGCCAGGTGAGGTGGCAGCCGGGCATCGAGAGCGCGAGGTCCCTGGCTGCCTTCTGGTACGCCGCGAGCACCGTGCCCGGGATGCCCGAGGTGTCGCCTATCGCACCCGGGATCGGCTGCACGGTGCCGTCGGTCGAGCCGGTGACCGGGACCCCGATCGTGGACTTCTCCTGCGTCGGCAGGCTGCCGTCGACACCGGGCTGGTTCGGCACGTTGTTGGCCAGGTCGTCGAAGACCGCGTCCTGGCGCGGGGCGGCCAGCGCGTGCGCGTCGACGATGAACGTGTTCGAGGTGACGCCGCCGACGACGAACACGGCGACCATCGCGGTCGGCGGCGCCAAGCAGGTACAAGCGGCGGACAACTTGCCCCGCCACGTGTCCAGGTTCTTGAACTGCTGCCTCATCCGAACCGTCCTCGACGCATTCCGCAGGTGGTGTGTCTCTCGGGCGTAGGCACGATCTTAGCCGTCACAGGTTCGAGGACAACCGGTAACGGTGTGCCAACCCTCGCCGTGACCGGATGCCGAACGGGTCCGTTCAGACGGGTTTCGCCCAACGTTCACGCCCCCTCCCCCGTCCACCGTAAGCCGAACCGGGGGCGGCGGCGCCGGCTGAACGATGACAGTTCAGACATCCGGTCAGACATCCGCACTGCCCTTTCGGGAAGGTCAGTTGCCGCCGAGCATCTTCTTCAGGTCGTCCGGCAGCTCGAAGTCGCCGCCGTTCTGCTGACCGCCGCCGAACGCGGCGGGGAGCTGGCCCGGCTGCGGAGCCTGCGGCTGCGCGCTGCCCTGGTTCGCCCGCTTGGCGGGGTTGCCGGAGCCGCGCTTCTTGCCCTTCTTCGCCTGCTGCTTGGCCTTCCGGGCCCCGCCGGCGCCCGCACCCGGCATACCCGGCATTCCGGGCATCCCCGGGATGCCCTTGCCGGACGCCATCGCGGCCATCATCTTGCGGGCCTCGAAGAACCGCTCGACCAGGCCGCTGACCGTAGCGACCTCGGTGCCCGAACCCTTCGCGATCCGGGCCCGGCGGGAGCCGTTGATGATGTTCGGATCGTTGCGCTCGGCCGGCGTCATCGAGTGGATGACCGCCTCGATCCGGTCGATCTCGCGCTCGTCGAAGTTCTCCAGCTGGTCCTTGAACTGGTTCGCACCGGGCAGCATGCCGAAGATCTTGGTCAGCGGACCCATCTTGCGGACCGATTGCATCTGGGCGAGGAAGTCGTCCAGGGTGAAGTCCTTGCCACCCTTCTTCTGCAGCTTGGCGGCGGTCTTGGCCGCCTCCTCGGCGTCGAAGGTGCGCTCGGCCTGCTCGATCAGGCTCATCACGTCGCCCATGCCCAGGATGCGGCTCGCCATCCGGTCCGGGTGGAAGACGTCGAAGTCCTCGAGCTTCTCGCCGTTGCTGGCGAACATCACCTGGCGGCCGGTGACCTGCGCGATCGACAGCGCGGCACCACCGCGGGCGTCACCGTCGAGCTTGGACAGGACGACGCCGTCGAAACCGACGCCGTCGAGGAAGGCCTGCGCGGTGGTGACCGCGTCCTGGCCGATCATCGCGTCGACGACGAACAGGATCTCGTCCGGGCTGACGGCGTCGCGGATGTCCGCGGCCTGCTTCATCAGCTCCTCGTCGACACCCAGCCGGCCGGCGGTGTCGACGATCACGACGCTGTACTGCTTGGCGCGCGCCTCGTCCATCGCCTTGCGGGCGACGTCGACCGGGTCGCCGACACCGTTGCCGGGCTCGGGCGCGTACACCGGGACGCCGGCGCGCTCACCGACGACCTGCAGCTGGGTCACGGCGTTCGGCCGCTGGAGGTCGGCGGCGACCAGCATCGGGGTCTGGTGCTTGGTCTCGCGCAGCCACTTGGCGAGCTTGCCGGCCAGGGTGGTCTTACCTGCACCCTGCAGACCGGCGAGCATGATCACCGTCGGCGGCCGCTTCGCCATCCGCAGCTCGCGGGTCTCGCCGCCGAGGATCTTGACCAGTTCCTCGTTGACGATCTTGATCACCTGCTGCGCCGGGTTCAGCCCGCCGCGCACCTCGGCGCCGCTGGCGCGGTCCCGCACCGCCGCGATGAACTCCCGCACCACCGGCAGCGCAACATCCGCCTCCAGCAACGCGATCCGGATCTCCCGGGTGGTCGCGTCGATGTCGGCGTCGGTCAGCTTGCCCTTGCCCCGCAGATTCTTGAACGCGGTGGAGAGCCGATCGGAAAGCGTGTCGAACACGAGAAACAGTCCGTTTCGTCGAAGCGATGAACTCCCCGAGTCTACCGGCCCGGCAACCTGTGGATAACTCCGGCAGCAAGCCACCCTCCCTCGCTACCGTGAACCCCATGCCCCTCGACATCCCAGCCTTCAACATGGCGTTCGGCCGAGCGTACGACCGAGTGCACCGCAGCGCTCAGCCCGCCGACCTGTCAGTTGAACAGGAGAAGCTGCGCACGCTCGTACCCGCCGACGCGTCGGAGGAGGACCGCACCTGGACCGGCCAACTGATCAACGACCTCGCCGAGCCGCCACCTCCGCCCCGCGAATGGAGTGAGCTGTACCACGAAGCAGTGCGGATCCATGTCGCCGTCTATCCGCCGAAGGGGACGACGGAGGAACAGATCGCGATGCTGGCGGACGGGCGTCGCCGGATCTGGGAGCTCGCCGATCGCGCGTCGTCGGACGAAGAGTGGGACATCCGGGCGATGACGGAGGACCTCGAGTCGATGGAGAACTGGATCCGCAACCCACCGTTCCCCTTGACCGACGCCCCCTTCCCCACCTCCGATGCCTGAGTCAGCCGAGCGGGTTCCGGAGGACTCGCCGACATACCGCGAGTTCACCCGGCTGTACGAACTTGCGCGGCAGCTCCGGCCGACCAGCGTCGACCGATGGAACCACGAGCTGTACGAGACGAGCGGAACTGGCGGCTTCGACCAGGACAGCGGTGCGATCGGGATCCACAAGCCGCTCCTGAGGGAAGGGCTCGCGACACAGTCGACCGCGAATCCTCGGCTCCAGGCACGCGCACTGCAGGCGGTTCTGACCCGGGTTACTCAGGCCGGGATGGAGCTGGACGCACCAGGTGAGACCAATGCGGTCCGGACGACCCAGTCACGAGGTTTGCACGACGGCGTGGCGTCGGTTCGCGCCGCCACGGACCTCCACGCCTTCAGCAGAAGAGCCGGATACCCGAGTCTGACAGTCGACGACCAGCAGTCGGGCGCGTACGCCGCCGCGAACGGGTTGATCCAGCAGGCGTCTGGGGTGGGGGTTGATCGGCGGGAGTTGATCGATCGGCTCAGTCAGGGGCCGGCGGTCATGCATTTTGATCAGTTGGCGGAGGCTGTTGTGCGGAATCGGTTGGCGGAGATTGCGCCGGCTGAGGGGGTGGATCGGGCGGCGGTGCGGCGTGAGTTGGTTGAGACGATGTTGCATCCGCAGTGGGAGTCGTTGGCGGGGCGGTCGCCTGAGGCGGGGCAGCATGTTGCTGAGGAGATCGGGCGGGGGCTGAACGCGAAGGTCGAGGAGATCCGGCGTCGGGGGCCGCACCCGGCGCGTGGTGCGGAGAGTGGCGACGTACCGCAACAGCAGGTAGGTCGGGATGCGCCGGTCGACGGGACGCAGCCGCGGCCGGAGAAGCCGAGTCAAGCGACCGAGGTGCCGGCGGCGAGGTTCTTGAGCGGGGTGGCACCGGCCGCGGGGGCGGCAGGGCGAGGGTCGGCGCTCGGGGACGGGTCGCGGGCGGCAGCCGCTCGTGCGGCGGGCCTGGGGCGAGGCGCGTCGGTGCCGCGGGGTGCTTCAGCGCCGCGGGATACCCCGCGACAGCGCAGCGGTTAGGCCCCGCGGGATACCCCGCGACAGCGCAGCGGTTAGGCCCCGCGGGATACCCCGCGACAGCGCGGCGGTTAGGGGCCGGGGGGTTGGGCGTTGACAGGTGGGGGTGGAGTCGTGAGGATCTAACCGGCTGGGTGGTGTTTACAGGTTAGGAGCGATGGCGTGCGGGTTGTGGTGGATGGGCCTTCTAACTTGGGGTTGCGGCCGCCGGTGGAGGGGGCTGTGCCGGGGTGTTACAAGCTGGCGGGGGCGTTGCGGGATCGCGGGTTCGTGGGGCGGATCGGCGCGGAGGATGGTGGGTCTGTGACGCCGCCTCGGTACGACCGGGGTTCCTGGAAGCCGGGTGACGGGGTGTTCAACGCTCGGGCGATGGCGGCGTACACGGTGAAGTTGGCGGATCGGGTTGCGGGGTTCGTCGAGCAGGGGAAGTTCGTCGTGGTGCTGGGTGGTGAGTGCAGCAATCTGCTCGGGCCGGCGTTGGGGTTGAAGCGGCTGGGGCGGTACGGCGTGGTGTACCTGGACGGGCACTCCGACTTCCGGACTGTCGACAACGCGCCGTACGTCGGTGCTGCGGGCGGCGAGGCACTCGCGTTGGTCACGGGGCGCGGCCAGGCCGATCTGACCGACTTGGAAGGGCTGGGGCCGTACACGCGGGACACCGACGCGGTGCTGCTCGGGATCCGCGAGAACGACGAGTACGCCGCCGACGCGGTGAAGGCCGGGATCCCGGTGTGGCCGGCGTTGACGATCGCCGGGGACGTGGACGCCGCGGCGGCCGGGACGCTGGAGCATCTCGAGCGGGACGAGCTGGACGGGTTCTGGGTGCATCTGGACGTGGACATCCTCGACGCGGAGATCATGCCCGCGGTCGACAGCCCGGATCCCGGCGGGATCGACCACGCTCAACTGCGAGCACTCCTGCGACCGCTGCTCGCCTCGCCGAAGTGTGTCGGGATCGACGTCGGGATCTTCGACCCGGACCTCGACCCGGACGGCGGCTACGCGACCGAGCTCACCGACACCCTCGTTGCAGCGCTCAGCTGAGGTTCCAGACGAGCGCCTGGCCGTGCGGCCCTACTGCACCGAGCGTGCGCCGGCTGCTGCCGGGCCAGGTCTGGAGGTCGACGCGGTACTCCCAGCCCTCGGCGCCACGGCTATGACTGATCGAAGCGTGGGGCTCGAGGCTCAGATGCGCCAGTGGTGCAGACTCCGTCGCCTGGGCACCGAGTTCTTCCAGCCGGGCTTCGATCGCGGCTCGATCCGGCCTGCGAAGGTACTGCCACATGATCGAGTGCCACACCACCGTCACGTGCCCCTCGGAGAGCTCCAGCCCGCGCAGGAACGACACGGCGTCCTCCCGGTGTACGTCGGCCGGCACCTGCCGCGCCACCTCAACCGCCCCGTGCAGGCGCGCCAAGCGCTCGGCCTGGTCCGGCCACACGTACGACGCCAGCGTGCGGGCCCCCTCCTCGGTCAGGGGGTTCACCGGCGCGATGTCGCACCCGACACGTTCCGCGATCCGCAGGTCTGCGGCCGGCATGTCTCCGACCCAGGCCGGATCGAACACCACCGGACTGTCCGCGGGCCCGTACGACACCCGGTCACCGACGTAGCGGAAGTGGTCGGCGCGCAGGTTCAGTCCGGCCGACGCACCGATCTCGAACAACCGCACCGGTAGCGGCACGGTCTGGGCCAATTGCAGGAGACCGCCGTACAAGGCGACAGATCGGTTGACCTCGTTCGTCTGTGGTGGCTGGGTCAGCAGCGACCGCACCTCCCCCTGACGCGACTGCAGCACCTGCTCGAACGCCTCCCAGCCGAGGACCGGGTCCCACGCGCCGCCCACGCTCGGGTAGAACTCCGCGAGCTCGGGCACTGTCCCGGACAGCACCAGACCGTGTACGGCGCCCAGCAACCGCAGACCGATCGCCTCACCGAACGACCGGTCCTCGTACCCCTCCAGCACTTCGACAGACACACCACCGACCTCGTAGTCGTCGACGAGCAGCCCGAGCAGCTCGGCGTACATCGGGGACCCGAGGTCCTCGCAGGCGACGGCTTGGCGCTGTAAAGCCTCTACGACATGCACAGCGCTGAGACTAGAACGTCAACCGATCGAGCACGGACTTCGCCGTCGTTCGCGCGTCCTCCGGCTCGAGTGGTGCGCCGTGACGGTCGGTGAGGTAGAAGACGTCGACGCACTCCGCACCTAGCGTGCTGACGTGCGCAGAGCGGATGTCCGCACCAGTCGCCGCGATCGCCGCAGTGACGTCGTACAGCAGTCCTGGACGGTCGTGTGCTCGCACTTGCAGCACAGTCGCGGTCTCGGACGCTTCCGGTAGCAGGTCCACTCTGCTGGCAACACGTGCAGTAGACGAGTCCCGCGCGGCCAACCGGCGTACGACGTCGCTGGAGTCCCGCAGCGCAACTGCCAGCCGGTCCCGCAGCCGGACCGGATCAGGAGCCGACCCTGCAACGGTCCACTGCGAGATACCAAGGCCTTCGACCGACGTGATGACGGCAGACCGCACTGCCAGCCGCTCTACCGCGAGTACGGCGGCCACGGTCGACAGCGTGCCCACCTGATCGGGTACGGCGACGTTGATCCGCAGGTCGCCATGGTGGTCGGACACAGTGAGCCCGAGCCGCCCCACACCGACCACCTGGTGCAGCACTGGCACCGGAACGGGCGGGGCCTCGGTCCACATGCCCTCGCCGCCACCGGACAGCTCACCACGCACCCGGCGACACAGCTCACCCACCAGCCGCATCCGCCACGGTGACGAGGCCGCCGGACCGGCGGCCCGCGCGTCGGCGTACGTCAGTGCTTCCAGCAGATCCAAGGTCTCAGTACTGCGAACGATGCCGGCCACCATGTCCACAGTCATGGGGTCGTCCAGGTCCCGCCTGGTGGCGACCTGGGCGAGCATCAGGTGCTGGCGGACCAGCAACGCGATGGTGTCCGAGTCCGCCTCGCTGAAGCCGATGCGGCGAGCCAATCGAGCCGCAATGGCCGCACCGGTGACGCTGTGGTCGCCGTCGAGCGCCTTGCCCAAGTCATGAATCAACGCCGCGATCAGCAACAGGTCAGGCCGTCGTACGTCGCGGACCATCGCCGACGCCTCTACGCACGTCTCCAGCAGATGCCTGTCGACAGTGAACCTGTGGACCGCGGACTGCGGCGGCCGGAATCGCACCGAGTCCCACTCGGGCAGGATGCGCGAGACGTACCCGGCCTGGTCCAGCGCCTCCCACACTTCAAGCAGTCCGCTGCCCGCACCGAGCAGAGCACACAGCAACCGCCGCGCCTCCCCCGGCCACGGCTCCGGCAGGTCAGCAGCCGACGCGGCCAACCGAGCACAGACAGCGGGAGACAGAACGAGTTGACGATCCGCAGCGACCGCAGCAGCACGCAGACCGAGCACAGCGTCCCGCTCCGGTCGCGCATCCGGCATCAGCACGACCTCGCCCTCGTGCTGGCCAACTCCTTCGTCCAGGGCAAGCAGCAGCGGCCCACCGGTCCGCTGGCGGCGCCGGGAACGCGGCGGCTTGGTCATCAAGCTCTCGACCCGTCGCCAGGACACGTCGCACACGTGCGCGAGCGTCCGGCCGGTCGCGTACACGTGGCGCAGTAGCTCGTCCCGCCCGGACAGACCCAGCCCAGCGGCCACCTCACCCGCCAGGTCAGCCACCAGCCGGTCAGTCGCCCGCCCGGCGATCTCATGCAGTACGTCGCGGACCTCAAGCAGATCACGCCGCGCCCGCTCCACCACCGGATGCGGTACGTCGACCAGCCAGGACGCCACCAGTGCACGCAGTACGACGGCATCCCGCAGACCGCCGTACGCCTCCTTGAGGTCGGGCTCTGCGAGATGCGCGAGCTCCCCGACCGTGGACGCGCGGTCGCGGCACGCCTGCGCCAGTCCGGGCAGCCGGGTCCGCGCCGTACGACGCCAGTCCGCCATCAGCACGGACCGCAGCTGCAGCGTCAGATGCGAGTCGCCGGCTACGTGGCGCGCGTCCAGCAGACCGAGTGCCACCCGGTCGTCCGCCGCGGCCGCTTCGCGTGCTTCGGCGAGTGTGCGGACACTGTGGTCCAGCTTGGTCCGCGAGTCCCACAGCGGATACCAGATCTGTGCGGCGAGCTCGTCCACCCGTGGGTACCCCTCGACGTGCACGAGCATCACGTCGAGATCGCTGTACGGCGACAGCTCCTCCCGGCCATAGCCGCCGACCGCGACCAGCGCGACGCCCTCGGTAGGTACACCGAGGGCGTCACAGGCCTTGGAGAGGAGCAGGTACAGCAGCGCGTCGGCCTCCTCGGCACGGACGCGCCGCTGCTCTGCTCGGTCCACCATCTAGAGAGCGTCTCCGTCCAGTTCACCGGTGCGAACCCGGACGATCGTCTCGACCGGCGTGACCCATACCTTGCCATCACCGATCTTGCCGGTCTGCGCCGCCTTGACGATCACGTCGACCACGTCGGCGCTGTCACCGTCCTCGACGACCACCTCGAGCCGGACCTTGGGCACCAGGTCCACCTCGTACTCGGCGCCGCGGTAGACCTCGGTGTGGCCCTTCTGCCGGCCGTAGCCGCTCGCCTCGGTCACCGTCATACCGGTGACGCCGAACGTCTCCAGCGCGGCCCGGACGTCCTCCAGCTTGTGCGGCTTGACCACCGCGGTGACCAGCTTCATGCCTTGACACCTTCCTTCTCCGACGGCTCAGCAGCCTCAGTGGTCCCATTCTCGGTCCCGGCCGGGACCGGGCGGGCCGACAGCGCGCCGCGCAGACCGGACGAGCCGAGGTAGTCGTACGCCGTCTCCGCGTGCTCGACCTGGTCGACACCGGTGACCTCGTCGTCCTCCTTGAGCCGGAAGCCGATCGTCTTGTCGATGACCTTGCCCAGGATGTAG
The DNA here is from genome assembly GCF_040300265.1 of Kribbella sp. NPDC000426. Lineage (NCBI taxonomy): Bacteria > Bacillati > Actinomycetota > Actinomycetes > Propionibacteriales > Kribbellaceae > Kribbella > Kribbella sp. NPDC000426. The sequence goes on from NZ_JBEPDK010000006.1 coordinate 125,295, forward strand.
GCGACGGTGAAGGAGTACAGACCGACGACCACGTTGGCCAGCGCCTGGCGCCCGAGCTGGGTAACGCCGCCGCCGTAGAACAGCCCGTCCACGGCCGACGGAGCCGCCGCAGTACCGAGCAGGCCGATCGCCAGCGAGCCGAACAGACCGCCGACGAAGTGCACGCCGACAACGTCGAGCGAGTCGTCGAAGCCCAGCTTGTACTTCAGCGACACCGCGAAGCAGCAGATCGCGCCGGCTGCGAGGCCGAGGATCAGTGCGCCGATCGGCGACACCGCGCCACAGGACGGGGTGATCGCGACCAGACCGGCGACCGCACCGGACGCCAGGCCGAGCGTGGTGGCCTTGCCGTGCACGATCCGTTCGACGATCAGCCAGCCGATCACGGCCGCGGCGGTGGCGGCCTGGGTGTTCACGAAGGTGACGGCGGCGGTGGTGCCGGCGCTCAGCGCGGAGCCCGCGTTGAACCCGAACCAGCCGAACCACAGCAGACCGGCGCCGAGCAGGACCAACGGCAGGCTGTGCGGCCGCATCGGGTCCTTCTTCCAGCCGACGCGCTTGCCGAGCACGATCGCCAGTGCGAGCGCGGCGGCGCCGGCGTTCAGGTGGACCGCCGTGCCGCCGGCGAAGTCGACCGCCTTCAGCTTGTCGCCGATCCAGCCGCCGTTGCCGTCGTCCAGGAACCAGACCGAGTGCGCGACCGGGAAGTACACCAGCAGCGTCCAGCCGACGACGAACGCGATCCAGCCGCGGAACGTGGCCCGGTCCGCGATGGCGCCGGAGATCAGCGCCGGCGTGATGATCGCGAACATCAACTGGAAGGCGACGAAAGCGAGCGTGGGCGTCGTCCCGCTCACCGCCTCCGGTGCGAGCAGGCCCTTCAGGCCGACCTCCGAGAAGTTGCCGATCACGTGTCCGGTGTCACCGGCGAACGTCAGCGAGTAGCCGACCACCACCCAGAGGATGGTGACGACGGCGATGGTGATGAAACTCATCATCATCATGTTCAGCACGCTCTTCATGCGCACCATGCCGCCGTAGAAGAAAGCCAGGCCCGGTGTCATCAGCATCACCAGGGCGGCACTGGCCAAGACCCAGGCGGTATCGCCGGCGTTGATCTCCATCAACGTCATCCCTTCCATCGATACAGGGGGTGGCCGACGTCCTCAGTCGGGTGAACTCCACAACACCGGGGAGCCCGCGCCCAGCCACACCGCAAACGGTGTCGGCGCGCCGTTTCAGCCGATCGGTCCATTTGTTTCAGGCATGTGACAAAGCGGTCTCCCACGTGACATCGAGGTGACATCACCCCTGAATCGTTCAGGTGTGGCACTCTGGCCTGGACCACACGGGCCCGCAGCCGCGCCACTGCACCCGTCCGAGCTGGGGACGAAGAAATGGAGCAGACGTACGGGGTGAGGCCGCGCCGCGGCAGACCACGGGACCCGGAGGCGGAGCCGAGGATCCGCCGATTCGCCGTCCAACTGCTACTGGAGCGGGGATTCGACGGAATGACGGTGGACGACGTTGCCGAGGCCGCGGGGGTCGGCAAGGCGACGATCTACCGTCGGTGGGCCAGCAAGGAGTTGCTCGCCAACGACGCGATGGCCGACCTGTTCAACATGGAGATACCGGATGCGGACACCGGCTCGATCGCCGGCGACCTGCTGGAGGTCTACCGGACCGCACTGGTTTTCGCCAACAGTGAAAGGGGACTTGCCTTGATCCGCCTCGCAGTTGCCGAGGCGAACCGCGACCCACGGTCCGCGCAGATCTACCGGGACGTCCTGGACCGGCGGATCGAGCTGACCGAGGCCGCGCTGGACCGGGCCAGAGCCCGGGGAGAACCGGTCCGCAGTACCGCGGATCCGGTAGTGATGGTGGAGTGGATGGCTGGTGTGTTCGTGGTCCGGGCATTGACCGGACGACCGATGCCGCCGCCGGAGGACGCCGAGCGCCTGGCCGACGTCACCCTGCGGGCCATCCTGGACGGGTGGAGCGGCTCATGGCCGCAAGCCGGGGCCGAGCGCCAGCTGGCCCACCGCGAGTTCGGTGACCCTCCGGACCTGACCTGAGTCCAGGTCCCAGGCCAAGACCCAGCCTCGGACCTGCACCAGTACGTTCTGCTGGTCGTACCAGCCCAGGACCTCGCAGCAGCCGGGCTCCCGCACATAGGAGGGATCCCCGGCGCCGACCGGTGTCTGTGCCGAGCCGGCGAAGGGTTCGCCCAGGATCAGCAACCGGCTGGGACGCATGCTCAAGGTCGAAACAGCCGCCACGCCCTGTGGTTGCGACCGCATCGTGGGGACCTGCGGCAGCTTCTCCGCCACGAACAGCCGGGCGACACCGCTACCGGACGAGAACGTCTGACCGACCCACGACCGGACCGGCAGTGTGAGCGGGTTTTCCTCCATCCACTGACCGGTGACGAGGTAGCGCATCAGATGGCCGGTCTCGATCCGGAACGGCGCGGTGATCGCCTCCGGGTCGTTCGAGCCCTCGATCCGGACCAGCGGCGGCTCACCGTCGCCGCCCTCCCCGACCAGCACCCGGTACGCGACACCCGGTCCGCTGACGAGGATGCGCTGGTCGTCCTCGAGCCATGACACGCTGCGGAAGTCCCCAGCGGGCAGGTCGTACTGCGAGATCTCCGCCGTCGAGGCATCGACGACCACGAGTTTCCCGGGCTGTGCAAAGGCGACGACCTTGCCGTCAGGTGACACCGCTCCCGGACTCAACGGTGAACCCTCGTCGACGGGAGCCAACTGGACCGCGGCCTCCGACCAGGACCCGTCACGGCCGAGCAGGAGCGGCTCGTAGCCGTCGCCGTTCTTCACCAGCACCACGGCGGCGACACTGTCGAGCTTGTGCTTGGCCAGCGGATGCACCTTGCGCGGCAACTCCAGGCGGTCGCCGAGTGGAGTCTCGAGCCGGTCGAGGAACCGTTCGCTCCCGGGCGGCGGCGCCACCCAGAAGTCGATCCCAGCGATCTGACCGGCCGGCGCGAGGTAGTCGCGCGGCGTGTGCTGCAGCCTGTTCGGCGGGGTGATGTCCGCGTTGCCGCGCGAACCCACCTCGATCGTGATCGAGACGATCAGCAGCACGACGAACACCAGGATCACACCGGCCAGAGTGATCCGGCGCCGACGCCGTCGTACCTTCAGGCCGGCTGCCCAGGCCGCGTCGGCCAGGTCCGGCTCGGACAGTTGGTCGGCGGCCCGGACCAGCAGCGGTGGAACGTCTTCACGCCTCATTTGGCATCACGCCAGTCCCCCGCACCCAGCGCCGCACGGAACCGCCCGAAGGCCGTCAGACCGTGTGCGTGGACAGCTGTGTGCGACATCCCGAGCAGATCAGCGACCTCGAACTCGGTGAGCTCCTCCACGTGCAGCAGGACGAACACGGTGCGCTGTGCGGGTGTCAGCTCGCCCAGTGCGGCCTTCACCTGGTCGTCCTCGTCCGGGAACGCCGGCGTGCGGTTCCACGGCTTCAGCACCGGCAGGTACAGCACCCGCTGCACGAACGCATCCGGATCGTCCACCCTGGTCCACTGCATCGACAGTTGCGTGAACGCGCGCAACAGCGCCCGCTCGGCTCGTTCGAGGTCGCCGTACACCAGGTACGCCGTCCGGAGCCATCTGCCTTGTCGTGCGTCGACGAACGAGGCGAAATCCGGGTCGACCGTGTCGCGCATCCACCCTCCCGCCTCTATTCAACTCCTCAACTACTCCCTGCGGCCAGAGCCTGTTTTCTTTCGCGCCGAAGCCGTCTCTTCGACGATCAGGTCGTAGTTGAGCCCGGCACCCGCCATCAGGCCGGCTCCGGCGGATGGCATCACCTGTGCCATCGGATTGGTGACGTTGCCGGCCGCGAAGACGCCGGGGACCTCTGTCGCTCCCATGCCGTCGACCTGGATCGCCGTACCGACCTCTACCCCGTTGTTCTCGACCATGGTTGGCTCCAGGCCCAGATCGGCCAGGAAGCCCGCCCGGGCGCGCACGGTGGTCTGGATCGCCAGCGCCTGTCGTGGAATGACCTTGCCGCCCTCCAGCCGCACTCCGGTGATCCGGTCATCGGACACCTCGAGCTGCTCGACCTTGCCTTGTACTACGGAGATCCCGCGCGCAGCCAGCTCCTCCCACTGCTCCTCGGTCGGCTCCGGCGCAGTGTGGAGGAACAGCGTCACGTCGTCACTCAGCTGCCGGAACAGCTGCACCTGGTGCAGCGCCATCGGACTGGTCGCCAGTACGCCGATCGCCTGGTCCCGCACCTCCCAGCCGTGGCAGTACGGGCAGTGGATCACGTCCTTCCCCCACCGCTCTGGCAGTCCGGGTACGTCGGGCAGTACGTCGGTCAGCCCGGTCGTCACCAGCAGCCGCCGGCTCCGGTACGTCGTACCGTCGGCCAGCTCGACCACGAAACCGTCGCCGTCCTTCCGTGCGGTCGTCACAGTGCCTTCGGCGATCTCGCCGCCGTACCCCACGACCTCCTGGCGGCCAAGCGCGTAGATCTCACCCGGCGGCGTGCCGTCGCGGGTCAAGAAGTTGTGCACGCCGTCCGCGGGCGCGTTGCGCGGCGTACCGTCGTCGATCACCAGCACCGAGCGGCGGGACCGGACCAGCGCCAGCGCTCCACTCAGGCCGGCGGCGCCGCCGCCGATCACGATCACGTCGTACTTCGTCATGTTCCGGGCTCCTCGTCTCGACTGTGATTCGAGGATGCGTCGTGGTTTTCATTTTCGACAAGTACTGTTGCTGATATGGCAAACGACGAGGACGTCCTGGAGTCGGTCGGACCGCGACTGCGGTCGCTGCGGATCGAGCGCGGGACCACGCTGGCCCAGCTGTCCGAGGTCACCGGCATCTCGGTCAGCACGCTGTCCCGGCTGGAGTCCGGCCAGCGCCGGCCGACGCTGGAGCTGCTGCTGCCGCTGGCTCGCGCACATCAGGTGCAGCTGGACGAGCTGGTGGACGCGCCGCCGACCGGCGACCCGCGGATCTACGCGAAGCCGATCAACCGTCACGGCACGGTGCACATCCCGCTGAGCCGGCGCCCGGGTGGGCTGCAGGCGTTCAAGCAGATCCTCCCGGAGGGGTATCCGGGCAACGACGCGGTGCAGAAGACGCACGAGGGCTACGACTGGCTGTACGTGCTGTCCGGCCGGGTCCGGCTGAAGCTCGGCGACAAGGACTTCATCCTGAAGGAGGGTGAGGTGGCCGAGTTCGACTGCCGGGTGCCGCACTGGTTCGCCAATCCCGGCCCTGGACCGACAGAGGTGCTATGTCTTTACGGCCCGCAAGGGGAGCGGATGCACGTCAGAGCCCGCACCACATGACAGGAGACTCGTAGTGAGTGTCGCGTTGTTCACCTTGGGTGGAACGATCTCGATGGCCGGCAACCAGCGCCTGACCGGTGACGACCTCACCGCGGCGATGCCCGGGCTGTCCGAGCTGGGACACCCGGTGGAGATCCAGGACATCGAGAAGATCCCCAGTGCCAACCTGACTGCCGCCAAGATCCTCGAGGTCGTCGACGCCGCCTCGAAGGCCGTAGCTGCAGGTGCTGCCGGCGCCGTGGTCACGCAGGGCACCGACACGCTCGAGGAGAGTGCGTTCCTCGCGGATCTGGTCTGGCCGCACCCGCAACCGCTCGTCTTCACCGGTGCGATGCGCAACCCGACACTGGCCGGTCCTGACGGTCCCGCCAACCTCCTGGCCGCGCTGCGCGTCGCCTGCTCCCCTGCTGCCCGCGATCTGGGCGCTCTGGTCGTCTTCAAGGACGAGATCCACGCCGCGCGCTGGGTGCGCAAGACACACAGCACGAGTACGGCGACCTTCGTGTCTCCGAACACCGGGCCGATCGGCCATGTCGTGGAGGACCGCGTCAGCGTCCTCACCCGGCCGCTGCGGCTGGACGGCGTACAGGGCAGCGCTGAGCCCGCCGAGCTCGACAACCTCAAGGTGGCGCTCTACACGGTCACCATGGACGACGACGGCCTGCTCCTGCAGGGACTGGCCGACACCCATCAGGGCCTGGTCGTCGCCGGGTACGGCGTGGGCCATGTGCCGGCCGCACTCGCACCGGTGCTGGGCGACCTGGCCGCCCGGATGCCGGTCGTCCTGACCTCACGCACCGGCGCCGGCTCGGTGGTCCGCAACACGTACCACTCCCCCGGCTCGGAGACCGACCTGTTGCAGCGCGGCCTGATCGACGGCGGATTCCTCGACCCGTACAAGGCGCGCATCCTGCTTCGGTTGCTCTTGGCAACAGATGACGACGTCGCCGGGGCGTTCGCCCAGTACGTCTAGACGTCTAGCTGAGCGAGGCGGCCTTGGCCGTCAGGTAGTCGCGTTCGGGGAGGCTCGTCGTACCGCGGGCCGCGGCGCGGAAGTGTTCGGCGGCGGTCTCGCGGTCACCGCGCATCTCGTAGAGGTGTCCGCGGGTGGCGTCCAGGCGGTAGTGCCCGGCCAGTTCGTCGTCGAGTGGTTCGAGGAGTTTCAGACCGGCGTCGGGGCCGTCCACCATGGCGGCCGCGATCGCCCGGTTGAGTTTCACCATCGGGTTGCCGGACAGGTCCTCCAGCAGTCCGTACAGCGCGAGGATCTGCGGCCAGTCGGTGTCCTCGGCGCGGTCCACCTCGTCGTGCAATGCTGCGATGGCGGCCTGGATCTGATACTCGCCGAGTGGCGGCGTGTTGAAGGCTTCGACCGCCAGCGCCACGCCTTCGGCGATGTGGTCGTGGTCCCACAGCGATCGGTCCTGCTCTGCCAGCGGGATGAGCTCTCCGCTCTTGCCGGTCCGCGCTGCGCGGCGGGCGTCGGTCAGCAGCATCAGAGCGAGCAGTCCGGCGACCTGACCGTCGTCGGACAGTTGGCGGCGTACTGCGCGCGTCAGCCGGATCGCCTCTGTCGAGAGGTCGCTGCGGTGCAGCTCCGGACCGCTGGTGCTCGTGTAGCCCTCGTTGAACATCAGATACAGGACATGCAGCACGTTGCGCAGCCGGTCCGGGTCGGCGTCGAGTTCGAAGCTGGCGCCTTTCAACTTCTGCTTCGCCCTGCTGATCCGCTGCGCCATGGTTGCCTCAGGCACCAGGTACGCCGTCGCGATCTCCGCTGTGGTCAGACCGCCGACCGCCCGCAGGGTAAGCGCGATCGCCGAGGCCGGGGTCAGCGCGGGATGGCAGCACAGGAACAACAGCCGGAGCGTGTCGTCGTGCTCCTCCGTCTCCCCGACCGGTACGTCGCGCAGTGCGGCGCGTTCCTCGCGCCGCCGGCGCGCCTGCTCCTGCCGTACTTCGTCGATCAGCCGCCGCGAGGCCGTCTGGATCAGCCAGGCCTTCGGCTTGTCCGGGCGGCCGTCGCGCGGCCAGGTGGTCGTGGCGGCCAGCAGCGCCTCCTGGACCGCGTCCTCCGCCGCGGCGAAGTCACCGGACCAGCGCACGACCGCGCCGAGGACCTGCGGCGTCAGCTCACGCAGCAGGTCCTCCAGGCCGTCGCCCGCGTCAGAAGTCGTACAGATCGGCATCGCCGTCCATCACGCGGCGCACCTCGATCGGCTGCTCGAGAGGTACGCCGCCGGGACCGGGGGCGGCAGACTGCTCGGCAGCGATCTCCAGCGCCCGCTCCTCGGACTCGACGTCCACCATCGTGTAGCCGGCCAGGACCTCCTTGGCCTCGGCGTACGGGCCGTCGGTCAGCACCGGCGCGCTCACACCGGTCGCGCGGACCACCTTCGCGTGCTTGGGCCAGGTCAGTGCGTTGACCTCGACCAGCTCGCCGCTCTGCCGCAACCGCTCGATCGAGTCGCCCAGGTGCTTCATGTGGGCGTTCCGGTCGGCCTCGTCCCACTCCAGCATCGGGATGTCGGTGTTACCGCCGTCGTTGGTCATCAGCAGCATGAACTTGGTCATGTCATCTCCTTCTCGTTCGGGCCTTCACCCGGAGACGAAGCCGGCCTCTGCAGCTCTACATCATTCCAGCGGCGTCATTCGAGCGGCGTCATTCCAGCAGGGCGTCGACGAACTGCTCGGCGTCGAACGGCGCCAGGTCGTCGGGTCCCTCGCCCAGGCCGACCAGCTTGACCGGTACGCCGAGCTCCCGCTGGACCGCGATCACGATGCCGCCCTTCGCCGTACCGTCCAGCTTGGTCAGGACCAGCCCGGTGACGTCGATGACCTCTGCGAACACCCGGGCCTGGGTGAGGCCGTTCTGACCGGTGGTGGCGTCGATGACCAGCAGTACTTCGTCCACCTCGGCCGTCTTCTCGATGACGCGCTTGACCTTGCCGAGCTCGTCCATCAGACCGGTCTTGGTGTGCAACCGGCCGGCCGTGTCGACCAGTACGACGTCCGCCTCTTCCGTGATGCCTTCCTTCACGGCGTCGAACGCGATGCTCGCCGGGTCGCCGCCCTCGGGGCCGCGCACGGTGCGCGCGCCGACGCGCTCACCCCAGGTCTGCAGCTGGTCGGCCGCGGCCGCGCGGAAGGTGTCGGCCGCACCGAGGACCACGTGCTTGTCCTCGGCGATCAGCACGCGGGCCAGGCGGCCGACGGTGGTGGTCTTGCCGGTGCCGTTCACCCCGACCATCAGCATGACCGCGGGCTGCCCGTCCTTACGGCTCGCCTTGAGCGACCGGTCCATCGACGGGTCGACCAAGGCGACCAGCTCCTCGCGGAGGATCTCGCGGGCCTGTGCGGCGCCGACACCCTCGACGCGCATCCGGGTGCGCAGCTTCTCGACCAGCTCCTGCGTCGGCGCGACACCGACGTCAGCGGTGATCAGCGTGGTCTCGATGTCCTCCCACGCCTCCTCGTCGAGCTTGTCGCGCGACAGCAGCGCGAGCAGCCCCTTGCCGAGCGAGCCCTGCGACCGCGCCAGCCGGGCACGCAGCCGGACCAGCCGGCCCTGTGCGGACTCCGGCTTCTCGAGCGTGGTGCCAGGAGCTGCGGTCTCCGCCTCCGGCAGCTCGGTGTCCTCCAGCGTCCGGGTGGGGGTGTCCCGGGGTTCCTCGGCGTCCTCACCGACCTTCGGCTCCGGTGCCTCCACGGCCGGCATGGTGGCCGCGGGGAGCTCGGAACGGCGCCGCCGGGCGACGACCAGACCGGTCGTGCCGACGACGAGCACGACCGCGATCACGACGACGATCGTGATCAGGGCCTGGTCCGTGACGAGCGGCAGGACGAGTGGCGTCAGGAGCGAGACAAGCAGTGGGGTCAACACGATTCCCCATCTTGACAGACACCGGGCCCGCCGCCCGCATTTGTCACGTCAGGCAAACCAGTTGTCGCGGTACGTGAGGAGGCACAAGCTCCGGACGGTGCGTGAGCAGTACGACGGTCCGCTCGCCCGCGGCCGCGAAGAGGTCCGCGAGCAACGCCTGGCCGGTCTCCTCGTCCAGGTGCTCGGTCGGCTCGTCCAGCACGAGTACGTCGCGGTCGGCGAGCAGGAGCCGCGCGAACGCTAGCCGCTGACGCTCACCGCCCGACAACCGGGCACCGTGCTCGCCGACCATAGTGTCGAGGCCGTCCGGCAGTTTCTCGACGAAGAGGCCGAGACGTGCGCGGTAGAGCGCCTTCCACAGCTGCAGGTCGCTCACACCCGGCTTCGCGAGCAGCAGGTTCTCGCGGATGCTCGTGTCGAAGACGTGGCTCTCCTGGGTCAGCAGGCCGACGACGGACCGCACCTGGTCGCCTTCGAGCCTGGCGAGGTCCACGCCGTCCAGCAGCACCTCTCCCCCACGCGGCTCGAGGAACCGCAGCAGTACTGCGGCCAGAGTGCTCTTCCCCGAACCACTCGGGCCGGTGATCACCACGCGGCTCCCAGCGGGCATGTCCAGGCTGAGCCCGTCCAGTACGTCGGTGTCGTCGTACCCGACGCGCAGCAGCCGCACCTGCAGGTCACGTCCGGTCGGGAGCGGTAGCGGATCGGTCGGCTCGGTGACTGCGTCCGGGGTGTCCATGAGTTCCTGGACTCGGCCCAGTGACGCTCGGACTCGGATGGCTAGCTGGGCGGCGGCTGGGATGCCCCCGAGCACGTCGGCCAGGGCCAGCGGGGTGAGGACCAGTACTGCGAACACGGCGCCGCTGATGTTCGAGGTACTGCCGAGGACCAGCGCAGCGATGCTGGCGCCGCCGATGCAGAGGACGAGCAGGGCGCTGCCGAGGCCGGTGCTCCAGGCCGAGCGGCGTTCTGCGGCGGCCAGGCGGGCGTCGTGGCGGGAGAAGTCGTCCAGGACTGCGTCGACCGCGTTGTAGGCGAGTACGTCGGCTGCCGTGAGCAGGGTCTCTGTCGTGGTGGCTGCCACGTCACCGCGGGCACCGGCGATGTTCCGCTCGGCTCGCTGGGCGGTGCGGGCGGTCAGCCACGGTACGACGGTGCAGGCGACCAGTACTGCCAGCGCGACCGCCGCACCGGCTGTTGGGAGGAGAAGGGCCAGGAGAGCCACGGTCGCGGCGGCCGTGACGGCTGCTACCGCGACCGGCAGGAATACACGCAGCCAGAGGTCGAGAACCGCGTCCACGTCCAGCACGAGCCGCGCAAGCAGGTCGCCCTTCCGCTGGGACGTCGGTCCGAGCTTCTCGAGCCGACCGGTGACGCGGGCGCGCGTCTCACCCAACACCCGGTACGCCGCGTCGTGGCCGACCAGGCGCTCGACGTACCGGAAGACGCCGCGGCCGACGCCGAACGCCCGCACCGCCACGATCGGTACCAGCAACAGCAGGATCGGAGGCTGCGCCGAAGCCGCCGTAATCAACCAGGCGGAGGTAGCAAGGAGAGCCACCGCCGACCCGGCAGCGGCAACGCCCAACACCAACGCAAGCACCAGCCGCCACCGCACCCCTGGCTCGGGCTGCACCAATTGCGAGCTCATGCGTTCACCAGCTCTCGAGCCCCGACGGAGACTGTTCGATCGGCGGCCGCTATCAGTGCTGGCCTGTGAGCGACCATCAGGACGGTCCGGCCGGTGGAGCGGAGGCCGGTGATGACGGCAGCTTCGGCGTCCGGGTCCAGGCCGGCGGTCGGCTCGTCCAGCAGGAGCACTGGGGCGTTGGTGATGAGTGCTCGGGCCAGAGCGACTCGGCGTTGCTGACCGCCGGACAGGAGCTGGCCTTGCTCGCCGACCGGCTTGTCCAGCGCGAGCTCACCGGCACCTGCAGTGATGAGGGCCAACCGAACCTCGTCGTCGGACCCGGTCGGACGGCCTAGCCGCACGTTGTCCGCGACAGTCCCGAGGCGCAGACCGGGGCGCTGAGGCACCCAGGCGAACTGGCGACGCCACTCGGCCGGGTCGAACTCGTCCGCCGCACTGCCACCGGCCACAACCACACCGCTCTCTGGCTCGACGAAACCGAGCAGCACAGCCAGAGCGGTCGACTTCCCAGCGCCACTAGGACCGGTCAGCGCCACCACCTCCCCCGGCCGCAGCTCCAGGTCGAACCCGTCCAGCGCCGGCTCGTCACGACCCGGGTACCGGACTGTCACGTCGTACATCTGCACTGGACTCACCCGCAGGTCAGGCACATCGGTCCGGTCGCCGCGGACCGGCAACGGCGTCTCCAGCACGCGGAACACCTCTTCGCTCGCCGCAACGCCGTCAGCGCTGGCGTGGAACTGCAGGCCGACCTGGCGGAGCGGCAGGTATGCCTCCGGCGCCAGGATCAGCACCATCAGCGCGGTCTCCAGCCCCAGCTTCCCGTCGACGAGCCGGAGCCCGACGCCAACGGCAACCAGCGCCACGGAGATACTCGCCAGCACCTCCAGCGCGAACGACGACAAGAACGCCAGCCGCAGACTCCCCATCGACGCAGCACGGTGCTGATCGGTCACCCGACGTACGGCGGACTCCTGCGCCTTCGCGCGTCCGAACAGCTTCAGCGTGGTCAGTCCACCGACCACATCAGCGAAGTGATGCGCCAGCACGGCCAGTGCGTGCTGACGCCGCCGGCTGCGCGCCTGTGTCGCCCAGCCGATCAGCGCCATGAAGATCGGGATCAACGGCAGCGTGACCAGCACAGTCCCTGCCGCGATCAGATCCCCTGTGGCCATCCAGCCGATCACACCGGCCGGGACAGTCGACGCGAGGACGAGCTGCGGCAAATAGCGCGCGAAGTACGGGTCCAGGTCGTCAAGACCCTTGGTGAGCAGCGTTGTCAGCGCACTGCTGCGTTCACCGCTCAGCCACACCGGTCCGAGCTTCAGCGAGTGCTCCAGCACCTGCCGCCGCAGCGTCGACTTCACCGCTGCCGCAGCGCGCTGCGCGACCACCTCCTGCCCCCACACCAGCAACGCCCGCCCTGCAACGACCAGCGCCAACGCCAGCCCCACACCGGCGACCCCGTTGCCGCGCAGTACGACGCCGGTGATGCCGTGCGCCAGCAGCACAGCCTGTACGACGATCAGCACGCCACTCGCGACACCGATCAATACCGAGGCGGCCAGGAAGACCCGGGCGCCCCGGGCCCTCCGCAGCAACCGCGGGTCGAGCGGCTTCACGACGCCGCCACCATCACGCGCTTCCGGAACACCCAGTACGTCCAGCCCTGATACAGCAGCACAAGTGGGAAGAAGATCGCCGTGATGATCGTCATCGCCTTCAACGTGTACGCCGAGGACGCCGCCTCGACCGCGGTCAGCGTCGACCCGGGCTCCAGCGTCGACGGCATCACGTCCGGGAACAGCGCGATGAACAACGACACGACCGCCAGCCCGATGGCCGCCGTCGTACCGATGAAGGCCCAGCCCTCGCGACGCAACAGGTTCGCCACGAGGCCGCCGGCGAACGCGACCACGGCCGCAACCGTGACGACGATCGAGACGGTGTCGCCGCGCAACGCCTGCGCCCAGGCCAGGAAGGCGATCGTCAGCACCGCGGCCACGATCCCGGTGCGCGTCGCCAGCCGATTGGCGCGGACGCGCAGGTCGTCGGTGGTGCGCAGGGCCAGGAAGATCGCGCCATGTGTCACGAACACCGCGACGAACGTCAGTCCGCCGAGCAGCGCGAACGGGTTCAGCAGCGTCCCGAAGCTCCCGATGTACTCGTGATCGGCGTCCAGCGGTACGCCGCGCACGATGTTGCCGAAGGCAACGCCCCACAGCAGCGCCGGCAGCAGCGAGCCGATCGTGATCATCAGATCCATCCGCCCGCGCCAGACCGGATCGTCGCGCTTGCCGCGGTACTCCAGCGCGACACCGCGCACGATCAGCCCGACCAGGATCAGGAACAACGGCAAATAGAAGCCGCTGAACAACGTCGCGTACCACTCGGGAAACGCTGCGAACGTCGCGGCGCCGGCCATGATCAGCCAGACCTCGTTGCCGTCCCAGACCGGCCCGATCGTGGTGATCGCAGCCTTTCGTTCGGGCTCGTTGCGGCCGAGCACCCGGAACAGCATCCCGACTCCGAAGTCGAAGCCCTCGAGCACGAAGTACCCGGTCCACAGCATCGCGATCGCGATGAACCACACGGTGGTCAGTTCCATGTCGAGCCCCTCAGTACGCGAACGACAGTGGTTTGTCGGGCTGATCCGGTGAGGTGTCCGGTGGCTCGTCGGTGCCGGCCAGTCCGCCGCGGATCGTTCGCAGCATCAGCTTGGTCTCGACGACCGCGAGCGCGCCGTACAGCAACGTGAAGCCGACCAGTGACGTGATCACCTCGCCGCTCGTCGTACTGGGCGACACACCCGATGCCGTGGGCAACAAGCCGAACACCAGCCAGGGTTGTCGTCCGGTCTCGGTGAAGATCCAGCCGAACGTGTTCGCGATCAACGGCAGCAGCGGCAACGGCGCGGCCAGCCAGATCAGCCAATGCGCAGGCGCCCGGCCGCGGCGCGTTGTCCACAGCAACCACAGCGCGATCGCGGCGGACAGCATCCCGACGCCGATCATCAGCCGGAACGTCCAGTACGTCAGCGGGATGTTCGGCTTGTACGACCCCGGGCCGTACAACTGCTCGTACGCGTCCTGCAGCGAGTTGATGCCCTTCACCTCGCCGTTGAAGTGCCCGGTGGCCAGGAAGGACAGCAGGTACGGCAGCTTGATCGAGAAGATCTCCTTCGACCCGTCCAGCGTGCCGACGGTGAAGACCGAGAACGACGCCGGCTTCTCGGTCTCGTACAACGCCTCCGCGGCAGCCATCTTCATCGGCTGCACTTCGGTCATCACCTTGCCCTGCAGGTCGCCGCTGATCGCCACGCCGACGCTGGCGACCAGCACCACCGACGCGCCGATCTTCAGCGCCGATCGGAACACGTCCTTGTCCACCAGCGGACGCCGGACCAAGTGCCACAGCGCGACGCCCGCGACGAACGCGCCGCCGACCATGAACGCGGCGAAGATCGTGTGCGGGTACGTGACGAGTACGACCTTGTTGGTCAGCACCGCCCACAGATCCGTCAACTCGGCGCGACCGCGGGCGGCGTTGTAGCGGAAGCCGACCGGGTTCTGCATCCACGAGTTCGCCGCGAGGATGAAGTACGCCGAGAGCTGCGTACCGAGCACGACCATCCAGATGCAGCCGAGGTGCACGAGCTTGGGCAGGCGCTCCCAGCCGAAGATCCACAGGCCGATGAACGTCGACTCGAGGAAGAACGCGAGCAGGCCCTCGAGCGCGAGCGGGGCGCCGAACACGTCCCCGACGAAGCGCGAGTAGTCGCTCCAGTTCATCCCGAACTGGAACTCCTGCACCAGGCCGGTGACCACGCCCATCGCGATGTTGATCAGGAACAGCTTCCCGTAGAACTTGGTCAGCCGCAGGTACTTCTCCTTGCCGGTGCGGTACCACGCGGTCTGCAGGCCGGCCGTGATCGCGACCAGCGAGATCGTCACCGGCACGAAGAAGAAGTGGTACACGGTGGTGATCGCGAACTGCCACCGGGCCAGATCCAGCGTGTCCATCGGAAGGCCTCCCGAGCCGTCTACGACGTTTCGTAGTAGATGCTAGCGCGGATCTACTACGACGTGTAGTTATACTGGTCACGTGGCGAGTGAGGACAAATCGCCGAGGCCTCTCGGGGACCTCGAGCGGCTGGTGATGGAGCAGCTGTGGGCTGCGTCGGCGGCGTTGACCGTGCGCGAGGTGCACGAGCGGTTGTCCCGCACCAGGGAGCTCGCCTACACCACCGTGATGACCGTTCTGGACCGGCTGGCGAAGAAGAAGCTGACCGAGCGCGAGCGCGACGGCAAGGCCTGGCGCTACCGCGCGGCCGCGCCCCGTGAGGAGCTGGCCGCCGACCTCATGCGCGACGCACTCGACCGCGCCGGCGACCGGCGTGAGGCGCTGGTCCGCTTCGTCGGCCAGGTCTCCGACGAGGAAGCAGCGCTGCTGCGCGAGGCCCTGTCCCGGCTGGACGGTCAGGAGCGGACGGGGTGATCACCCCGGTCCTGCTGGCCGTCCTCGCACTGGTCCTCACCGGTCCGGCACCGGCCGTGCTGGCTCGCTCCAACTGGCCCTACCGGGTCCCCCGCGCCGCGGTCATCCTCTGGCAGGCGATCGCGCTGGCCGCCGTCCTGGCTGCGCTGGGTGCCGGTATAGCGCTCTCGTACTCGATCGCGGGCCAGCCTGGTAAGCCGAAGTTCGACCCGTCGTCACCGCGGGACCTCGTGGCCGCACTGATCCTCGCGATGACCGCGTCGGTCGTTGTGCGGTTGCTCTGGGCCGTCGGGAAGGTCGCAGTCGGCACGAGGGCACGTCGCAAGCGGCACCGCGATCTGGTCGACGTACTCGCCACTCCGGACGGACTGATCCCCGGACTGCGGGTGCTGGCCGAGGAGACGCCGCTGGCGTACTGCCTACCTGCGCTGCGAGGCGCACGGGTCGTTGTGTCGGTCGGTGCGCTGGACCGGCTCGACGACAGCGAGCTGAAGGCAGTGCTGGCGCACGAGCAAGCTCATCTGCGGGCACGTCACGACCTGGTGCTGGAGGAGTTCACAGCGCTCCACCACGCGTTCCCGCGCTGGGTGCGGAGCGACGTGGCGCTGGAGCAGGCCCGCACACTCGTGGAGCTCCTCGCTGACGACGACGCCCGCCGCCGCAACGGCCCGCGCCCGCTGGCCCGCGCACTGGTCGCCCTGGCCGGCTCACCAGCGCCCGAAGCGGCTCTGGCCGCAGCCAAGTCCGCCACAGTCCTCCGAGTCGAGCGCCTGGCCGACCCGGCTCCTGACGAGCGCGTGCTCGCTGCCCTGACGTACGCCGGTGCCGTCACACTGCTGGTCCTGCCCACGATCACCATCGCCGCCCCGATCGTGAAGGCGATCGTGGACGCCGTCAGCTAGCCGGCCGGTACCGCACGAGTACGCCGCCGCTGGCCCACGGGCGCGCTTCGATCAGCTCCAGCTGGACCGGTGACTCGCCACTGGGAAACGCGCTCGTGCCTGCTCCCAGCAGGATCGGGCAGATGCGCAGCTGGACCTCGTCGACCAGCCCGGCGCGCAGCAGCGACTGGAACAGCGTGATGCTGCCCCACAGGATGATGTCCTTGCCGGTGTCCTCGGCCTTGAGCGCACGCACCGCATCGAGGTCGCGGATCACCAGACCCGGTTCGTAGGACCCCCACGGCGCACTCTCCAGCCTGGTCGACACGACGACCAGGCGCAACGCGTTCAGCTTCGGCGCGATCGGCTGGTCCGCCGAGGCGTCGGTCGGCCAGTAGCCCGCGAACAACCGGTACGTCTCGGCGCCGAGCAGCATCGTGTCGATGCTGTCCAGCAGCTCGAGATTGTCGTCATCGGCATGGTCGGCGATGGAGTCGAAGAACTCCAGTCCCCCGTCAGGCCCCGCGGCGTAGCCGTCGAGTGTCACGTACTCCTGGAAGATGAGTCGCCTCATGCCCTGCGACAGTACAGCGAGACTACCCGAACCGCTTACCCTCCCCACGAGCCACAGCGAGCAGCACCAGGCCCGACAGAACCAGCAGAACGACCATCGTCACAACGAATGTCAGCACTTCACTCCCCGAATCCCCACGCCCCAACACACTTCCCGACGCTCTCAGCGCGTGAGAAGTTCCCCGAACGCCTTCGCGATCTCGTCGACCTGCCAGGTCAGCGAGTGCGGCGTCACCACCACTTCGATCCACGACCAGCCAGGCACGTCGGCCGGCTGCCACGGAGAGCACAACGCCTCCCGGGTCCGCTCCATCCTATCGATCGACGCGTGCTCGATCGAATCGGCCGCCCGCGGCGCATAGAGGCGGAACGAGTTCGTGTGCGGCGGCTCCGGGAAGACGCGGAATCCCTCGCTCTGCAAGGCCATCGCGACCTCGACGGCACGCTGGTGCAGCTCGTCCATCAGCGGGAGAACGGTCCGCAGACCGTCGCGCGCGGACACGGCGTACGGGAAGAGCGAGAAGAGGTTGCCGCCGAGCCGGCGCTGCCAGCGGCGTACTTCGGCGATGACGTCCTCCGGACCGGCCAGGGCGGCGCCGCTGATCCCGCCGAGCACCTTGTAGAAGGACACGTAGACGGTTGAAGCCAGTGCGGCGATCTCCGCCAGGCTGTGTTCGAGGTACGGCGTGCTCTCCCACAGGCGCGCCCCGTCCAGGTGCAGCGGTACGCCGCGCTCGGCGCAGTACTCGGAGAAGACGACCAGCTCGTCCCACGTCGGCAGCACGTACCCGGCGTCGCGCAGCGGCAGCTCCAGCGTGACCGTGGCCAGCTTGCCGGGGATAGCGGCCAGCTCGTCCGGGCGCGGCTGGCGCGGCTCCGACGTCAGCCGCTCGATCCGCAGGTGGTGCACCTCTTCCAGCGCGTTCAGCTCGTGCACCAGGAGGTGGGACAGCCCGTGTACTGCGACCCGGCTGATGCCCGCGCGGTCGGCGTACACGCGGAGCACACTCTGCTGCGCCATGATGCCGGTCGGCAGGAACACTGCGGCCGGCTTGCCCAGCAGGTCGGCCACCTCCTGCTCCAGCGCCGCGACCTCGCCGCCGTTGCCGTACATGTCGACGAGGTCGTCCGTGGCGACTTCTGCGAGACGCTGGAGCCGCTCCGGCGCCGGCACTCGCCGGTTGCCGAGCCATCGCTCGCAGTTGTCCGTCGCGCTCTTCCGGCGCTCCCGCAGGTCCTCGGAGGTTGTAGTAGCCACGGCTCCATCCTCTCGTGTCCCGCAACTACTTTCAGATGGTGGCGGTGATCACGTGCTTTCCCTGGAGGGTCCTGATCTCCACCGAGTGCACCTGATCGAGCGGAACCAGCACACCGCCGCCGAACGTGCTGCCGTTCTTGGCTGCCTTCTCCGAGACCACCCAGCTGCCGGCGGTCCAGGTCTTGCCGGCCTTGTCGGTGACGAGCAGCTGGCACTGGTCTCCGGCCTTCAGACCCGTGACCTGCACCTGCACCCAGCTCCAACCGGTCCGCGGTTCCACGGTGGTTGCCATGCTGGCACCGGAGTCTGTGTCGGTCGTAGTGACTTCCCTGTAGCCGGCCGCAGGCTCGGTCGCCTGTGGCGGCGCGGTCGACCGGCCCAGTGCGACGCCGCCACCGAGCGCACCGCCAACCACGACCAGTGCGGCGGCCACCATGAGCCAGCGGGAGCCGCGGCGCTTGGCCGGAACCTGGACGACAGGCTCCGGCACCGCCTCGCGGACCTCCCGCAGTGTGCGCTGCAGCAACAGGTCGCCGCCTTCCGGCGGTCCTTCGAGGAACGCCTCCGGCGGGACCTCACCGAGGAAGTCCTTCATCTCCTCGAGCTCAGCGAGCTCGGCGCGGCACTCCGCGCACGTGGCCAGGTGCTCATCCACCTCGGCTACCTCACTGGGTTCCAATGCGCCTAACGCGTAGGCGCCGAGTTGCGTACGGTCGTGCTCGTTCATCGGGACACCTCCGCCTCTGTTCCGGCCATCACCGCGCGCAGAGCTCGGAGGGCGTAGTACGAACGTGATTTCACGGTACCGGGTGGGACACCCAGCTCCTTGGCAGCTTCTGCCACGGACCGCCCGCGGTAGTACAGCTGCACGAGTACTTCACGGTGCTCGGGCGACACCTTGTCCAGTGCGTCCATCACAACCATGGTGTTGACCACAGACTCGGAGTGGTCGCTCTGGACCGGCGGCTTGTCCACCACGTCCGCCACCTCGGCCGGACGCACCGCTCTGGCCCGGGCGCGGTCGGTGACGATGTTGCGCGCCACTGTCAGCAGCCAGCCCCGCACCGACCCTTTGCCGGTGGTCAGGTCGCCGGCGTGCTTCCACGCGCGTACGAGTGTCTCCTGTACGACGTCCTCGGCGGCAGCCCGGTCTCCGGTGAGACGGGTCGCGTAGGCGAGCAGACTGCGCCCGTGTTCGGCGTACAGCGTGCGAATCAGCGTCTCGGCATCCTGCGGCCCTGGGGTGTCACCCACCGACCGCACGATACCGGGATTCGCCGGTGCCAACACCAGCAGAGGTTCAGTAGCCGTTGCCATTTCCGGAGCCGCTCGGCTGGGTGGTGATCTTCTTACCGTCTGCGCCGACGACCCACCAGACACCGCCGACAGCCTGGCCCTTGGCCTCACCGGCCGCGCTGTCGCCCGCGAACAGGTAGAGCGGCAGGCCGTTGATGGCCAACTGCTTGGTGCCGTCCGAGCGGGTGACCGTGCTGACCAGCGAGGCCCGTCCGTTGCCGTCGACAACGGACTTGCCGAGCCCGCTCACGTCCGCGGCCGCCGGCTTCGCTGCGCCGAGCACTCCGACCGCACTGCTCAGTCGCTTCATCAGACCCTCCTCCGTCGACCGTTCGTCACCCCGCCATACGTACGGATTCACGGATCGGTTCAACCGGGAGGGCTATCGTCGCCACCATGAGCCAGGAGATCCCAGCCGCGGTCCAGCGCGCGCTCACCGCGATCGACGAACAGGACAACGACGCGTTCGTGGCGGCGTTCGCCCCGGACGGGTACGTCAACGACTGGGGCCGGGAGTTCCGCGGCCCGGACCAGATCCGCTCCTGGAGCCGGAACGAGCTGATCGGCAAAGAGGCCACGTTCACCGACACCCGGGTCACGGTCGCGGGCAACCCGCTGACGATCCTGACCCAGGTGGGCGGGAAGGGCTTCAACGGCCCCTCCCACTTCACCTTCGCCGTCGAGGGCGACCAGCTCGCCTCGATGACGATCACGGCCTAGACGCGCCGGCCCGGGCGGGCCGACGCCGGCGGGCCGGCCCTAGACGGGTTCGGGCTCGCGGATCCGCTGGGAGATGACCGAGGAGACGCCGTCGCCGCGCATCGTCACGCCGTACAGCGCGTCGGCGACCTCCATCGTGCGCTTCTGGTGGGTGATGACCAGCAGCTGGCTGTTCTCGCGGAGCTCTTCGTAGATCTCCAGCAGGCGGCCGAGGTTCGTGTCGTCGAGGGCGGCCTCGACCTCGTCGAGGATGTAGAACGGCGACGGCCGGGCCTTGAACAGCGCGACCAGGAACGCGACCGCGACCAGTGAGCGCTCACCGCCGGACAGCAGCGACAGCCGCTTGACCTTCTTGCCGGGCGGGCGGGCCTCGACGTCGATACCGGTGGCGAGCATGTCGTCGGGGTCGGTCAGGACGAGCCGGCCCTCACCGCCCGGGAACAGCCGGCTGAACACATGCTCGAACGCGATCTCGACGTCGCGGTACGCCTCGGTGAAGACCTGCTCGACCCGCTCGTCGACCTCCTTGACGATGTCCATCAGGTCGCGGCGGGACTTCTTCAGGTCGTCGAGCTGCTCGGACAGGAAGCGGTGCCGCTCCTCCATCGCCTCGAACTCCTCGAGCGCGAGCGGGTTGATCTTGCCGAGCTGGTTCAGCGCCCGCTCGGCCTGCTTGAGCCGCTTCTCGACCTTGGTCCGGTTGAACGGCTCGCCCTCGAGCTCCAGCGTCCCGTCGTCACCGTCCTTCGGTAGCGGCGGCACCAGCTGATCCGGCCCGTACTCCGTGACGAGGGCGTCGACCTCGATCCCGAGCTCGCCCAGCGCCCTCTCGTACAGCTGCTCGAGCCGCATCTTCTGCTCGGCCCGGGCCAGCGCGTCCCGGTGGACCGTGTTCGTCAGCTGCTCCAGCTCGGAGCTCAGGTTCCGCGTCGCGGACCGGGCCTGCGACAGCGCCTGCTCACGGTCGGCCCGCTGCGCCTGGATCGCCGACCGCTCGGCCGCCGCCTGCTGCAGCGAGGACTCCAGCCGGGCCAGCACGTGCCCAGCGGCCAGGTGCACAGCCTGAGCCGCGTCTGCCTGACGAGCCCGCCGTGCCGCCCGAGCGATCGCCCTGGCCCGCGCCTCGCGCTCCTGCCGGGCAGCGCGCTCCAGCGAGTCGGCCCGGCCGGACAGTGCCCGGGCTCGCTCCTCGGTGGTACGCAGCGCCAGCCGCGCCTCCATCTCGGCCGCACGCCCAGCCTTGGCCGCCTCGGCCAGCCGGTCACGCTCCGACGCGTCCGGCTCGTCGCCGTCGTCGTCGAACGCCTCGGCGTCCATCAGCCGCTCTTCGAGCTCGGCCAGGCCGGACAGGTTCTTGTCGCGCTCCTCCTCGGCCGCAGCGATCGCCTCGCCCATCCGCTGCGCCTCACCGCGGGACGCCTTCGCCAGCGACCCGAAGTGCGCCAGCTGCTCCGCCACCGCAGCCATGGCTGCGTCGGACTCGTGCAGCCGGGCCAGCGTGATCTCCACGGACTCCTTCTGCCGGGCCCGCTCGTCCTCCAGCCCCTGCAGCTCGAACCGCAGCCGCTCGCTCCGCGCCGTCGCCTCGAGCAGCTTCTCCGCCGCCTCGTCGACCGCGGACTGCACCTCGATCAGGCTCGGCGCCGCGTCCGATCCGCCGAACGCGAAGTGCGCACCCAGTACATCGCCGGCGCGCGTCGCGCAGGTGACGTCAGGCAGGTTCCGCACCAGGGACTGCGCGGCGGGTACGTCGTCCACGACGGCCACCTTGCGCAGCAGCCGCCGCAGCGCGGGTCGCAGCGTCTCCGGGCAGTCCACGACGTCGACGGCGTACGACGCGCCGTACGGCAGCACCGGCCACATGGAGTAGTCGTCCGCGGGGGCGTCGCCGAGCAGCATCCCGGCCCGGCCGAGGTCGTGCTGCTTCAGGTGCCCGACCGCCTGCAGCGCCGCGTCGGCGTGCGTGACAGCGACTGCGTCAGCTGCCTCGCCCAGGGCGGCCGCGATGGCCGTCTCGTACCCGGCGCGCACGCTCAGCAGCGCGGCGACCGAGCCCATCAGGCCGTTGACCTGCTCGGAGGCGGCCAGCAGGGCGCCGGCGCCGTCCTTGCGGTTGAGACCGAGCTCGAGCGCTTCCTTGCGCGCCGCCAGGCCGGTGCGCTCGCGCTCGGCGTCACGCTCCTCGGCCCGGAGCTTCGCCAGCCGCTCGTCCATCTCGTCGAGCACCGCCTGCGCGGCCTCGAACTGGTCGTCGAGCCCCTTCTCGCCCGCGTCCAGCCCGGCGACCTGGGTCTCCAGCGCGGTGAAGTCGTGCTGCGCCTTCGCGGCCCGCACCTCGGCCTCGTGCATGTTGCTCGCGAGCCGGCCGATCTCGGACTCGGCGGCGGCCGCGCGGCTCTTCAGCGCGTTCACCTGACCGGTCAGCCGGGCCAGGCCCTCGCGGCGGTCGGCGGCGGCCCGGATCAGCGCGGAGATCCGGCGCTCCTCCTCGGCCTCCTGCGCCTCGAGCTGCTGGCGGCGCTCGACGGATTCGGCGAGCAGCTCGGAGTGGGCCTCGACCTCGGCCTCGATCTGCGCCTCGGTCTCCCGGACCCGCGCGGCCTCGAGCTCGAGCTCCTCCGGGTCCCGGCCGGAGCGCGGTCCGTCGTCGGCCTCGTCGTTCAGCGAACGGATCCGGTCGGCGGCGATCCGCGCCGTACCTTTGATCTTCTCGCCGAAGCCGGACAGCTGGTACCAGGTGTCCTGGGCGGCCTGCAGGGCCGGCGCGTCCTCCCGGAGCGCGTCCTCGAGCTCGGCCTCCAGCTCGCGGGCCTCCCGCAGCTTCGCCTCGGTCTCGGACCGGCGCTCGGTCAGCGCTGCCTCGTCCCGCAGCTCGGCCTCGAGCGCGGACTGGGCCTGAACGATGTCGTCGGCGAGCAGCCGCGCGCGGCCGTCCCGCACCTCCG
This sequence comes from Kribbella sp. NPDC000426, assembly GCF_040300265.1. Lineage (NCBI taxonomy): Bacteria > Bacillati > Actinomycetota > Actinomycetes > Propionibacteriales > Kribbellaceae > Kribbella > Kribbella sp. NPDC000426. The sequence continues at coordinate 148,334 of NZ_JBEPDK010000006.1, forward strand.
CCTGGATCGTCACTGCCCGGCGCGCCACCTCCGCCTGGCGCCCGAGCGGTTTCAACTGGCGGCGGATCTCGGCGATCAGGTCCCCGAGCCGGTGCAGGTTGCCCTCGGTGGCCTCCAGCTTCCGGATCGCCTTTTCCTTGCGCTTGCGGTGCTTCAGGACGCCGGCGGCCTCCTCGACGAAGCCGCGGCGGCCCTCCGGCGTGGCGCGCAGGATCGAGTCGAGCTGGCCCTGGCCGACGATGACGTGCATCTCGCGGCCGATACCGGAGTCGCTGAGCAGCTCCTGGACGTCGAGCAGCCGGCAGTTCTGGCCGTTGATCTGGTAGTCGGACCCGCCGTTGCGGAACATCGTCCGGCTGATCGTCACCTCGGCGTACTCGATCGGCAGCGCGCCGTCGGTGTTGTCGATGGTGAGCACCACCTCGGCGCGGCCCAGCGGGGCGCGGCCGGAGGTGCCGGCGAAGATGACGTCCTCCATCTTGCCGCCGCGCAGCGACTTCGCGCCCTGCTCACCCATCACCCAGGCCAGCGCGTCGACGACGTTGGACTTGCCGGAGCCGTTGGGGCCGACGATGCAGGTGATGCCTGGTTCGAAGTTCATCGTCGTCGCGGACGCGAACGACTTGAAGCCTCGGAGCGTCATGCTCTTCAGGTACAAGGCGAAGCTCTCCAACCCGTGAAAGGACAGACGATACCTAAGGAACCGTCGTAACTGCTCGTGCCGCTACCCGGGGGAAGTAGTTCCGCTCTGCAGTCTAGGGGCAGAGGCGCGTGAACCTGTGGAGGCCGACCGGTGAAGAAACGGCCGGCTGTTAGGGCAACAGAAGCTGAACATAGAACCGGCGGAGGCCCGGACGGGGGCCACCGCCGTGGTTGTGCGGACGGTCGAGATGCAATTCTCTGTTGTCGCGGCTAGGGTCCTCAGACCGAAGCGGGGGCGCGCAAAGCCTCGTCGACGGTCAGCAGGCGACCCTCGTGAATCTGTGCGACGAGGTGGTCGTTCTCTGCCTGCAGACGCATCACGTGCGCCTCCAGGTCGGCGACACGCCGGTTGAGCAGACGAACCTGCTCGAGCATGCGCGGGTCAGTGCCTCCAAGATGCCCTAGAAGAGCCTTGGCCATTGTGCTGTCCTCCGGAAGGGTTCTGGCCGGGTGCGCTCCAGGTCCTGGTCATGAAGGAGCGCTGAAAATGTGTGCCGTCTTTCAGGGTGACACCGGCGGGGCCGACGGGTCAACCTGGGCCACGTTTATTAACGATACCTCGCTCACCAGCGAACATGGCGGGGAACGGGCTGACATTTCGGGCACCGGTACGACGAACGGTTCATGAACGGCTCGCGACGGATCGGCCGGCCGTCCCGCGGGCACGGCGATCCCTCCTGCCCGTAGACGTTCAGGCCGCGCTCGAAGTATCCGGATTCCCCATTGACGTTGACGTAAAGCGCGTCAAAGCTGGTGCCACCAACGTTCAGCGCCTCGGCCATCACCTCGTGGGCATCGTGCAGGATGCCCTTTATTTGCACGGGTTTCAGCGTCTCGGTCGCCCGGGCGTAATGCAGCTTGGCCCGCCACAAGGCTTCGTCGGCGTAGATGTTGCCGATCCCGCTGACCACGGTCTGGTCCAGCAGCGCCCGCTTCAGCCCGGTCCTGCGGCGCCGGATCCGCGCCGTCACCGCGTCCGGATCGAACAGAGGATCGAACGGATCCCGGCCGATGTGGGCGATCTCGGCGGGCAGCTCCGCGCCGCCCTCGGAGTAGGACAGACCACCGAACATCCGCTGGTCCACAAAACGGACCTCTCCGAGGTCGTCCGCAAAGCGGAACCGGACCCTCAGATGCGGTTCGTCGGGCGCGCCGACGGGCTGGACCCGGAACTGGCCGCTCATCCCGAGATGGGTCAGAACGGCATCTCCGGACTCCAGCGGGAGCCACAGGTACTTGCCGCGGCGGGCCGGTTCGGCGAACACCTGGCCCTTGAGCCGGGCGGCGAAATCGTCCGGCCCGGCGGCATGACGCCGTACCGGGCGGGGATGCAGGACCTCGACCGCGTCGATGGTCCGGCCGTTGGTGAACTCCGTCAGCCCCCGGCGGACGACCTCGACCTCAGGAAGCTCGGGCACTCAGGACTGCGAGGGGTCGATCGTGTCGGGATGCGCGGCGCGCAGGGCCTTCCAGGCGGTCTCGGCGGCCTGCTGCTCGGCTTCCTTCTTGCTCCGGCCGATGCCGTGACCGTAGGTGTCGGAGCCGATCCGGACCCGCGCCTCGAACGTCTTCGCGTGGTCCGGTCCGGACTCCGCGATCACGTACTCCGGGACGCCGACGCTGAGCTGGGCGACCAGCTCCTGCAGCGACGTCTTCCAGTCCAGGCCGGCGCCGAGCCGGGCCGACGACTCCATCAGGTCGTCGAACAGCCGGTGCACCACCAGGCCCGCGGTCTCGAACCCTCGGTCCAGGTAGACGGCGCCGATCAGCGCTTCGACGCAGTCGGCCAGGATCGACGACTTGTCCCGGCCGCCGGTGGCTTCCTCCCCGCGGCCGAGCCGCAGGTACTTGCCGAGCTTGAGCTCGCGGGCGACACCCGCGAGCGCACGCATGTTGACCACCGCGGCCCGTAGCTTGGCCAGCCGGCCCTCGGACAGGTCCGGGTGGTTCCGGAACAGCGACTCCGTGACGATGACGCCGAGCACGGAGTCCCCGAGGAACTCCAGCCGCTCGTTCGTCGGCAACCCGCCGTTCTCGTACGCGTACGAGCGGTGGGTGAAGGCGTGCTCCAGCAATTCGTCAGCCAGCGATACGCCGAGCCGCTGGTTCAGCTCGGCGTAGAGCCCCGTTTCGTTGGCAGAGTTCACTGGGTTGGTTGCCGTTTAGCTCTCGACGACCTGGCGACGCTCGCCCTTGGCGCCGTACTGGCCGCAGTTGGGGCAAACGGTGTGCTGCAGGTGCTTCGCGCGGCAGGCGGGGTTCACGCAGGTCACCAGCGACGGGGCAGTGGTCTTCCACTGGGCCCGGCGGCTACGGGTGTTGCTGCGCGACATCTTCCGCTTCGGAACGGCCACGGTTATGACTCCTCGGTTCGGCCGGGGGCTGGTGGACCCGGCCGGCTAGCTGACGTTGTTCGGTCTTCAGTTGTCCTGCTGGTCGTTCTGGAGCAGTCCGCCGAGGGCTGCCCAGCGAGGATCGGTCGGATCCTCGTGCTTGTGGCCGGGCTCGTCCGCCAGGCGAACCCCGCACTCGGGGCACAGACCCGGACAGTCGTCCGTACACAGCGGCTGGAACGGTAGTGCGAGCACCACCTGGTCCCTCAGCACCGGCTCGAGGTCGATCAGATCGCCCTCCATCCGGCTGGCCTCGTCCGGCTCGGCTTCGCTCTCCGGGTAGACGTACAGCTCCTGGACGTCAGCGAGGAACTCGTCCTCGATATCGACCAGGCACCGCGCGCACTCCCCGACCAGACGGCCGCGGGCCGTACCGGTGACGAGCACCCCTTCGACCACCGATTCCAGCCGTAGATCGAACTGGATCGGATCGCCTTCGGGGACGCCGATCACGTCGATTCCGAGATCCGCCGGCGCCGGGGCAGTGAAAGTGACTTCGCGTTGGGACCCGGCGCGGCGTGTCAGCTCGTGCGTGTCGATCACGAGTGGGGACCGCGGGTCCAAGACGCTCAGAGCAAACCTTTCAAGCACGGGCAGGCAGGAACTCGGTCTCGTCGAGACCGGTGATCTACACTACCAACTCCGCGGCGCTGCGCCCAATTCGGGTCAGCCTAGAGCTTGTCCAGTAACCGGGAGTGAACGGCCGGCGTCACGAACGTGCTCACGTCGCCGCCGAGCCGGGCGATCTCCTTGACCCAGCTGGAGGAGATGAAAGCGTTCTCCGGGGCCGTCGGGAAGAACAGCGTGTCGACCCCGGTCATCCGCCGGTTCAGCTGCGCCATCTGCAGTTCGTAGTCGTAGTCGGCGGCCGAGCGCAGACCCTTCACGATCACTCCGGCGCCCTCGGCCCGGCAGTAGTCGACCAGCAGCCCGTCGAAGGTGCCGACCCGGACGTTCGGGAACGGGGCGATCAGCTCGGTGAGCATCTCGATCCGCTCCTGCGGGTCGAACAGCCGGTTCTTCGACTGGTTCACCCCGGTCGCGACGATCAGCTCGTCGAAGGCGGCGGCCGCCCGGGTGACGATGTCGAGGTGCCCGACGGTGGGCGGATCGAAGGTGCCGGGGAAGACAGCCTTAGCCATGGCGGTGACCGTACCAAAGCCGGGCCTCGCCGTACTTGCGGTCCCGCAGCGCGGCGAACCCCTCCGGCCACTCCCACGGCTCCCGCTTGCCCCGCTCGACGACCACGATCGCGTCGTCCGCGAGCCAGCCGCGCGCCGCCAGGTCGGTCAGGACGTCCTGCAGCTCGGTGGTCTCCAGCTTGTACGGCGGGTCCGCGAACACCAGGTCGAACGCGGCCGGGACCTCACCCGCAGTGATCTTTTCCACCGGGCGTGTCACGAGCTTCACGCCGGGCAGGCCCACGACCTTGATGTTGGCCGCGATCACGTCGGCGGCCCGCCGGTCGGACTCGACCAGCACCACGTCAGCGGCGCCGCGGGACAGCGCTTCGAGCCCGATCGCGCCGGATCCGGCGTACAGGTCGAGGACTGCCAGTCCGTCGAAGCTGCCGAACTCGGACTCCAGCGACGAGAACAGCGCCTCCCGCACCCGGTCCGCGGTCGGCCTGGTCCCGCTCCCCGGCGGCACGGCAATCCGCCGCCCGCCGGCCGCTCCCCCGACTATCCGGCTCACGTCTTCTCCAGGTACTCGGTGGTCTCGGACTCGAGGGCTGCCCGTACGACGGCCCTGAGCGCCGGGTACTCGGCGAGGTCGACGTCGACCGAGACGATCGAGTTCGCGACGTGGCGGGCGGCCAGGATGATGTCCTCGTCCCGCAGCACGCTGAGCAGCTTCAGGCTGGTCCGCCGCCCGGACTGCGCCACGCCCAGCACGTCGCCTTCCCGCCGGGTCTCCAGGTCGATCCGGGACAGCTCGAACCCGTCGGTCGTGGATGCGACCGCGTCGAGCCGCCCGTACGAGCGCGACCCCGGCCACAGGTCCGTCACCAGCAGGCACAGCCCCGGCACCTTGCCGCGGCCGACGCGGCCGCGGAGCTGGTGCAGCTGCGAGATGCCGAACCGGTCGGCGTCCATGATCACCATTGTCGAGGCGTTCGGTACGTCGACGCCGACCTCGATCACCGTCGTCGCGATGAGTACGTCGATGTCGCCGGCCGCGAACCGCGACATCACCGCGTCCTTCTCGTCGGCCGGCAGCCGCCCGTGCAGGATGTCGACGCGCAGGTCGTGCAGGATCTCGCCCAGCGCCTCGGCCACCTGCATCACCGAGATCGGCGGCCGCGCCTGCTTCTTCCCGCCCTCGTCGGTCTCGAGGAGCTCGCCTTCCTCGTCACCGGCGTTCTTGACGTCGTCCCCGATCCGCGGGCACACGACGTACACCTGGTGGCCTTTGCCGACCTCCTCGCGGACCCGTTTCCAGGCGCGCTGCAGCCAGTCCGGCTTCTCCTTGGCGGGAACGACCGAGGACTGGATCGGCGACCGGCCGGCCGGGAGCTGGGTCAGCGTCGAGACCGCGAGGTCGCCGAACACCGTCATCGCCACGGTCCGCGGGATCGGTGTCGCCGTCATCACCAGCACGTGCGGGGTGTTGTCACCGGACTTGGCGCTCAGCGCAGCCCGCTGCTCGACGCCGAACCGGTGCTGCTCGTCGACCACGACCAGCCCGAGATCTGCGAACTGCACCTTGTCCTCGAGCAGCGCGTGTGTCCCCACGACGATCCCCGCGGCCCCGCTGGCCGCATCGAGCATCGCCGTACGGCGGCCGGCCGCGTTCAGCGAGCCGGTCAGCAGACCGATCTTGGTGGCATGCTCCGCGCCGCCGAGCATCCCCTGCTCCGCCAGGTCACCGAGCATCTTCGTCAGCGTCTTGTGGTGCTGGACGGCCAGCACTTCGGTCGGGGCCAGCAGGGCCGCCTGGCCGCCGTTGTCGACCACGGACAGCATCGCCCGCAGCGCGACCACGGTCTTGCCGGAGCCGACCTCGCCCTGCAGCAGCCGGTGCATCGGGTGCGGCCGGGCCAGGTCGGCGAAGATCTCCTCCCCCACCTCGGCCTGCCCCTCCGTCAGCTCGAACGGCAACCGCTGGTCGAACTCGTCGAGCAGACCACCCGCGACGCGCGGCCGCGGTACGGCGTTCAGCGCGTCGGTCACCGCCCGCCGCTGCGCGAGGATCGTTTGCATTACCAACGCTTCTTCGAACCGGAACCGGTGCTGGGCCTTGTCGATGTCCTTCTCGGTGTCCGGAAGATGCACCAACTGCAGGGCTTCGCGCAGGCCGAGCAGCTTCTCGTTGCGCAGGATCAGGTCCGGGATCGGGTCGTCGAGCCGCTCGTCCAGGCTGTCCAGCACGATCTTCACCGACCGCTCGATCGTTGCGGTGGGCAACTTCGCGGTGGCCGGGTAGAGCGGGCGGAAGGGGCGGGCCCGGCGTTCGATCTCGGCCTCGGTGAGGTCCTCCTCGTCGAGGATCTCGGTGCCGGGGTTCTTCAGCTGCATGGTGGTGCGGAACATCGTCACCTCGCCCCAGAACAGGGCGGAGGTGCCGGGGGTGAGCTTGGTCAGCAGCCAGGGCTGGTTGAAGAACGCCGCTTCGAGGTCGTTGCGGCCGTCGGTGACGACGACCTTGGTGATCGTCCGCCGCTTGCGGAACTTGTGCACCTCGTCCGGCCGGATCTCGATCTTGCTGTCCAGGGCGCGGGCGGTGACCTTCTTGACCCGCCCGTTGACGGTGGCCTGGTCGCCGACCTCGAGCTCGTCGAACGGGGTCAGCTCGCCCTTCTTCAGGTACCGCCGCGGGTAATGGCGCAGCAGTTCGCCGACGGTCTCGATCTCGAGCACCTCGGCGAACGTCTTGGCCGTCTTCGCTCCGAGGAAGTCGCGGAGCTTGCGGTCAATGTCAGTCCTCATTCCACCCCGATCAGCAACGGGTACCTGTCCTGCCCTCCGTCGTACACCACGACGTCGACATCTTTGCGTTGCCGGCGCACGTGCCGCTCCACGGCTTCGGCCAGCGCCGGGTCCGCGTCCCGGCCGGTGACGATGGTCAGGAGCTCGCCGCCGCCGCCGAGCAGCCGGTCGACGACTCCGACCGCGGCGGTCTCGAGGTCCTCGGTGATCAGTGCGAAGTCTCCGTCGACCACGCCGAGCGCGTCTCCGATCCGGCACCGGCCGGCCATCGTCCAGGCGTCCTTGATCGCGATGGTCACCGCGCCGTGCCGGGTCTGCCCGGCGGCGGCCGACAGGTGTACGACGTCGTCGTCGAAGCTGCGCTCGGGGTCGTGGACGGCGATCGCGGCCAGGCCCTGGACCTGCGCGCGGGTCGGGATCACGGCGACCCGGATGCCGTCCTGGCGGGCGGCGGTGGCGGCTGCCTCGGCGACCGCGATCGAGTCCTGGTCGTTGGGCAGGACCACGATCTCGGGCGCCTGGGACTGCTCGATCGCCTGCAGCAGTTCGCCGGTCGAGCAGCGCCGGCCGGGGCCGCCGCGGATGACCCGGGCGCCGGCTTCGGCGTACAGGTCGGCCAGTCCGTCACCGGCGACGACGGCGATCACCGCACGGCCGGGGGCGGGTTCGTGGTGGTGGGTCTGGTCGGCGAAGTGGGTGACGCGGATGCGGTGCGGGCGGCCGATGTCGATGCCGTGCTCTATCGCGGCGCCGACATCGTCGGTGTGGACGTGCACGTTCCAGAGCCCGTCGCCGCCGACCACGACGACCGAGTCGCCGAGCGCGGCCAGGCTCTGCCGGAAGTCGCCGACCTTGTCGTCGGGCGCGTCGAGCAGATACATCACCTCGTACGCCGGTCCCTCGGAGCTCAGATCGGTCGTGCTCTCGGTGGGAATCCTCGCCGGTACGTCGACGTGTACGTGCCGGCCTGTCAGCACGGACTCCATCGCGCCGAGGATCACGACCAGGCCGGCTCCCCCGGCGTCGACGACCCCGGCACGACGCAGTACGTCGAGCTGCTCGGTGGTCTTGGTCAGCGCCTGCCGGGCGGACGCGACTGCGGCGAGGCAGACGTCGGCGAGGGTCTTCCCGTCGTTGGCGGCGGTCATCGCGCCGGTCGCGGCGGCGCGGGCGACGGTGAGCATCGTGCCTTCGACGGGTTGCGCGACCGCGCCGTACGCGGCGTCGGCGGCGTACTTGAGCGCGTCGGCGAAGGCGGCGGCCTCGCTCATCCTGGGGTCCGCGAGTACGCCTTCTGTGCGGTCTGGGCGGCCTGGGCGGTCGCGTGGGAGGTTCTCGTTGAGGCGGTTCCCGCAGGCGCGGATGAGTTGGGAGGTGATGACGCCGGAGTTGCCGCGGGCGCCGAGCAGGGCGCCGCGGCCGAAGGCCTGGATCGCCTCGGTGAAGGTCAGCTCGCCCTTGGGGAGGGCGTCGCAGGCGGCTTCCCAGGTCAGGTAGAGGTTGGTGCCGGTGTCGCCGTCCGGCACCGGGTACACGTTCAGTTCGTCGATCTCGGTCCGGGCCCGCGTCAGCTCCGCCAGCGCCGTCCGCGCCCAGGCCCGCAGTACCTCGACCGTCAATTCCTCCACGCCCGGAAGGCTAACCAATCCGTTTACGATGTGCTGTGCCCCGCTCGATTCTGTTCTCGTTCGCGTCCGACAGTTACCGGTACGCGGTCCGGGAGATCCGGGAGGCGTTTCCGGGCGAGCACCGGTTCGAGCGGCTCGGGGCCGAGGTGGCCCGGCTGGTCGACACGGCGGTTCCGATCGGGGAGTTCGCGGCGGCGTGTGACGAAGGCCGCATCATGTTCGTCCGGCATCTGACGGTCGAGGTGGCCGGCTATCCGCTGGACGACCTGCCGACCGAGCCTGAGCTCGCCACGACGCTGCTCGAGGAGGTCTCGGCCAGGTCGGTCGCGGTGCAGACCTGGGTCGACGGCACCGGCAGCTCGCACCACCACTTGATAGTCGAAGCGTTGGCCGGCCGCGGGGTCACCAGCACCCGGTCCGGGCAGGACGTCGTCGTGTCCGGCGTCGTGGTCGGCAAGCAGCTGTTGATCGGTGTGAACCGGCTGGCGGACAGCTTGTCGGACTGGCCGGGTGGGCGGATGCGGTTGGCGCGCGGGGACGAGCGGGTGTCGCGGTCGGAGTTCAAGCTGGAGGAGGCGATCGCGACCTTCGGGCTGGTGCTGCCGGCCGGCGGGAAGGCGGTCGATCTGGGTGCCTCGCCGGGCGGCTGGACGCGGATTCTGCGGCTGCACGGGCAGGAGGTGTGGTCGGTGGATCCCGGTTCGCTGGATCCGCGGCTGCGGCGCGATCGGCGGATCCATCACGAGGCGACGACCGCGGGCCGTTTCTTCGCGGCGAACCGGGTGCGCTTCGACGTGGTGGTCAACGACATGCGGATGGATCAGTTGATGAGCGCGCGGATGATGCTCGACGCGGCGGCCCAGTTACGCCGCGGCGGGCTGGCGATCGTCACGTTGAAGGGCGGCGGCAAGAACCCGCTGGACGGGGCGCGGCGCGGTATCGAGGTGCTCCGCGAGCAGTACGACGTATTGCATGCTCGTCAGCTGCACCACAACCGCAACGAGATCACTGTGGTTGCGCGGAAACACGAATAGGCGCCCGGGAGAGTGTCCCGGGCGCCTTTCGAAAGGCCCTACACGGAGTAAAAGCTGGGATCAGCCGACGACGCGCTGGACCTTGCCGGCCTTGATGCAGGACGTGCAGACCTTCAGCTTGGTCGGGGTGCCCTTGATGAGCGCCCGGACCGGCTGGATGTTGGGGTTGAACCGCCGGGGCGTGCGAGCCTTGACCCGGCGGATCATCGCGCCCTTACCCAAGCGGGCAACGCTGTTGCCGAACGTCGGCTGCTTGCCGCAGACATCGCACTTCTTAGACATGATTCTCCGTGTTCAGGGTCGTGACACCGACAGACCATGTTACATGGGTGTCAGCGAGCCACCAATTCGGCTTCAGGACGTGAGGTAGGCCACTTCGTCCTCGGTCAACGACACCGAAAGTCCCGGTGTCGAGGTGCGGGTTTCGCTGATGTGACGCGGCCCGATCAGCGGAAATACAGGATACGGCTGGTGCAGCAGCCACGCCAAAGCGATGGCGGTCGGCTCGACTCCCTTGGCCTTGGCGAGCTCCCGCGCGCGGTCCAGCCGCTGGAAGTTCTCGTCGGAGTAGAAGCAGCGCACGAGCTCGGCGTCCGAGGTGTCCTCGGGCTTGGCGCGGCCGGTGAAGAACCCGCGGGCCTGGCTCGACCACGGGAACAGCGCGACCTGCCGTTCGCGCAGCCAGGCCTGGGACTCGTCGTCGGACACGTGCCGGCAGCCGGCCCACGGTACGTCGTACGCCCGGGCGAGGCTGAGGTGGTTGCTGAGCAGCGTGAACGGCTGCTTGCTGTTGGCCTCGGCGTACGCGTTGGCCTCGTCGAAGCGCGCGGTGGACCAGTTCGATCCGCCGAAGGCCTTGATCCGGCCGGCCTTGAAGTGCTCGTCGAGGACGTCGACGAATTCGGAGACCGGGATCTCCTCGTTGTCGCGGTGCATCAGGTAGAGGTCGACGTGGTCGGTCTGCAGCCGCTCGAGGCTCTCGTGCAGCTGGCGGGTGATCGCCTCGGGGTTGCAGTGCGGGGTGTGCGCTCCCTTGCCGATGACGACGACGTCGTCCCGGTTGCCGCGGGACTTCATCCATTGCCCGAGCAGCCGTTCACCGCGTCCACCGCCGTAGATGTAGGCGGTGTCGAACGTCGTACCGCCGCGTTCGACGAAGTCGTCGAAGATCACCGCGGCGTGCGGCAGTGTCTGCTGGTTGTCGACGCCCATGACGAGCCGCGACACCTGCTTGTCGAGGCCCGGGACCTTCCCGTAGGTCATCGTTGCGTCGTCGCGCCGGGTGAGCGGACGGCCGCTCGCGGTCGGGATGACCGCGTCGTCGCGCTCGCTCGTGTACTGCTGCCCGATCGCCGCCCGCCACTGGTCCTGGACGGTGAGGTTGCCGAGGGTGTCGGCCCAGCTCATCTCCGGGGCTTCCTTCGCCCCGGCCTGGATCGCCACCTGGACCGCCTCGGCCTCGGCCGTGTAGATCAGGGCGGGTTCCGCGGAGATGTCGCGGGGTTCCTCGCCGACCTTGTGCAGGGTGACGTGGGTGGGTTTGCCGTCGCCGCCGAACCACGGGTCCTCGACGACGAGGTATCCCTCGCTGCCGAAGATCCGGACCTGGTTCTGGTCGGCCAGCCGTACGCCGGTGCTCACCTGTGCGGTGATGCCGCCGTCGAAGAACAGCGTGGCGACGCTCCATTCGTCGACGCCGGTCTCGCCGACGTGGCCGACGGCGTTGACGGCGGCCGGGTCGGCGAAGGGCCGGCCGGTGGCGGCGCCGGCGATCAGCCGCGAGTACGAGACCGGGTAGCCGCCGACGTCGAGGATGCCGCCGCCGGCGAGTTCGTCGGCGAAGATCCGCGATTCGGGCCGGAAGCCGGCGGCGAACGCGAAGGTGGCCTGGATCTGGTGGACCGTGCCGATCTCGCCGTCGCGGACGAGCTGGGCGACCAGTTTGGTCTGCGGCAGGCACCGGTACATGAATGCTTCCATCAGGAAGACGTCGTTGCGTACGGCGGCCTCGATCATCGCCTCGGACCAGGCCCGGTTGATCGAGAGCGGCTTCTCGCACAGCACGTGCTTGCCGGCTTCGGCGGTCTTGATCGCCCACTCGGCGTGCGACGGGTGCGGGGTGGCGATGTAGACGGCGTCGACGGTGTCGTCGGCGAGCAGGTCGTCGTACGAACCGTGCCGGTGGGCGATGTCCCATTTGTCGGCGAAGGCGTTGGCCGAGTCGAGGGACCTGCTGCCGACGGCGACGACCTCGTTGGTCTTCGAGGTCGGTACCTGGCTGGCGAACCGGGAAGCGATGTTGCCGGTGCCGAGGATGCCCCAGCGGAGCGTGTGGTCAGTCAAAAGAGATCCCGTGTCTGTGTGGTTGGGTCAGAACTTCATGGCGCCCGCCGCGAGATCGGCGATGAAGGAGCGGGCTCCGATCAGGAAGACGCCGATCAGGGGGATGACGCTCATCAGGGCTCCGGCCATCACCATTGAGTAGTCGGTGCCGTAGATGCCGTTGAGCTGGTCGAGGGCGACCTGCAGGGTGAGACGGTTGGGGTCGGTCATCACGATCAGCGGCCAGAGGTAATCGTTCCAGACGTTGATGAAGGTGAAGATACCGAGGAAGGCGAGGCCGGGCCGCAGTACCGGCAGGCCGACGGTGAGGTACTGCCGGAAGAACCCGGCGCCGTCGACCTTGGCGGCGGAGATGAGTTCGTCCGGGATCGCGCCGCGGGCGTACTGGCGCATCCAGAAGATCCCGAACGCGTTCGCGGCGCCGGGGATGACGAGTGCTTTCAGCGAGCCGATCCAGCCGAACTCGGCGAGCGTGACGAACTGCGGCACCAGCGACAGCTGGGCCGGGATCATGAACGTCGCGAGCAGGATCGCGAACAGGACGTTCCGGCCGGGGAAGTCGTACTTCGCGAACGCGAACGCGGCCAGCGAGTCGAAGAACAGCACCAGCACGGTGACGCCGAGCGAGGCGATCAGCGTGAGCAGCATCGAGCCGAAGAAGTCGATGTTGTCGAGCACCTTGCCCATGTTCTCGAACAGATGCGATCCGATCCAGAGCTTCGGCGGGTAGGTGAAGATGTCCGGGGTGGTGTTGGAGGCCATCACCACCATCCAGTAGAAGGGGAACAGCGAGACCACGACGCCGAGCATCAGCACGACGTGGCCGACGGCGGTGCGTAGGCGCTCAGTGCTGGTCTGCATGGACATCTGCGGCCTCCCTCTTGGCATTCTGGGCTGCGATCTTGCGTTCCACCCGCCGAGCGGCGCGTCGGGTCAGGCGTTCGTCGTCGTTGCCGCCGATCAGCCGCCAGTTGATGATGCTGAACAGCACGATCAGGATGAACAGCGCCCAGCCGATCGCGGCGCCGTACCCGAACTGGTTGTCGATGAACGCGCTCTGGTAGAGGTACGAGACGATCGTGAGACCGGCGTCGCCGGGGCCGCCGATGCTGCTGGTGTCGCCGAACAGCACGCGGGACTCGGTGAAGATCTGCAGTCCGCCGATGGTCGAGGTGACCGCGGTGAACAGGATGACCGGCCGCATCATCGGGACGGTGATCCGCCAGAACGTCTGCCGCGGGCTGGCACCGTCCACCTTGGCGGCCTCGTACACGTCGGCCGAGATGGCCTGGAGTCCGGCGAGATAGATGATCGCGTTGTAGCCGACCCAGCGCCAGGTGACGATGGTGGCGATCGCGATCTTGATGCCCCACGGCGAGGTCAGCCATTCGACCTGGCCGACGCCGATCGATTGCAGGAACGCGTTCAGCAGGCCGAAGTTGTTGCTGAAGATCGAGCCGAACACGAGGGTGATCGCGACCACCGAGGTGACGTTGGGGATGAAGTAGGCGACCCGGTAGAAGGTGCGGAGCCTGGTGGCGTTGTGCAGCGCGTTGGCGATGATCAGCGCGAGCAGCAGCATCGGCACGGTGGAGAGCACCCAGATGATCAGGGTGTTGCCGATGGTCTTCCAGAACGTCGCGTCGGTGAGCAGGTAGTGGTACTGCTCGAGGCCGACCCATTTCATCTGGCCGATGCCGTCCCAGGAGTGGAACGAGATCCAGATCGAGAACAGCACCGGGAACGCGCCGAAGATCGCGAACAGGATGAAGAACGGCGAGACCGCGGCGTACTGCGGGAGTGCCTGCCGGTACTTGTTCGGCGGTTTGTCGTCGGTCGCGGCTGTCCGGCTGACGGTGGTGGGGAGGGTTTTGCTGGTCACGGCCATCTCAGATCGCCCCCGCTCGGGTGAGTTCGCGCTGCACCTGACGCTGGGCGTCGGCCCAGGCCTGGTCGGGGTCCTTGCCGGCCGCTTCGACGTTCACGAGTTCGGCGCCGATGGGCGTGTCGACGATCGAGTCGTACGGCGAGAAGTACGCGCCCGGGTACTTCTTGGCGGAGTCGGCGAACACGTCGACGATCTGCTGGCCGCCGAAGAACGGATCCGGCGCAGTGAGGGTCTTGTCCGTGTAGGTCGCCGGGGTGGACGGGAACAGGACCGGGTCGAGGAACGCCTGCGCCTGGTTCTTCGCCGACTCCAGCCAGCTGATGAACGCGAAGGCCGCCTTCGGGTTCTTGCAGTACTTCGTGATCGCCAGGAAGGACCCGCCCTTGTTGCCGGCGCCACCAGGAGCCGCCGTCACCCGCCAGAGTCCCTTGGTCTTCGGCGCCGCGTTCTTCGGCCCGAGCTGCGCCCACCAGACGGCCGCGTTGTACGCGACGAGCTTGCCGTTGGTGACGACGGCGTTCTTGTCGGTCGAGTTCTGCGCGTTGGCCGACAGTCCTTCCTTCACGACCCGGACCGCCAGGTCGAAGGCCTCCCGGACGTGGTCCTGGTCGCCGATGTACTGCCCGTCGGCGGTCATGTAGCGCTTGGACTGCTGCGCCATCCGGTAGCCGTAGATACCGGTGATGTTGTCGGTGATCGTGGAGCCGGGGACGGCCTGCTTGAGCTTCTTGCCGAGCGCGATGTAGGTGTCCCAGTCGGGTGCCAGCTCGGCGACGGCGCCGGGGTCGACGTCGATCCCGGCCTTGGTGAGGACGTCGCTGCGGTAGAACAGCGCGGTCGGGCCGGTGTCCATCGGGTAGGCCATCATCTTGCCGGTCTCGGTGATGCCCAGCTTCCACTTCCAGGGCAGGAAGTCCTTCTCGAGATCCTTGGCGCCGAAGTCGTTGAGGTCGTGGAACTGGTCGGCGTTGGGGAAGTAGGTCGCGACGTCGTCGTTGATCGCGACGATGTCCGGGACGAGGGATTTGCCGGCCAGGGCGGTCAGCACCTTGGTCTTGTAGTTGCTGCCGATCCGGGTCATGGCCAGCTTCATGCCGTCGTACCCCGGGATCGCCTTCTCCGCCTGACCGATCAGGCCGTCGTTGACAGACCCGACCCAGGTCCACATGCTGAGCTCGTTCGATCCGCCCAGTGAGCTGCGGGATCCGCAGCCGGTGAGTCCCGCGGCGGCCGCGACTGCGGAGCCGCCGGCCGCGAGGAAGTGCCTTCTGCTCAAGGTCATAGCCTCACCTGGCGCTTTCTGTTGGATTTCGCCGGAAGGTGTCCAGATATGTTTACGTAGCCATTAGGTAAGCGCATACCGACTGAACCGGTCAAGGTGCCGGTGACAAGATTGGACTCATGATGATGCGTGGCGTCACCGCCGTCCTCTTCGACGCGGACGGCGTCGTCCAGCGCCCGACCTCCGACTGGTGGTCGCGGTTGTCGTCGCTCGTCCCCGGTGACGGGGAGGCCTTCGTGGCGGACCTGATGGCGGCGGAGAAGCCGTGCCTGGTCGGCAAGGTCGACTTCAGGGACGCGCTGGCCGACGTACTGCGGCGATGGAACTCGACCGCGTCCGTGGACGAGGCGCTGGAGCCGTGGAGCTGGTTCGCCGCGGAGCCCGAGGTGGTGTCGTTGATCGGGACGCTGCGGTCGGCCGGGGTCGGGTGCCATCTCGCGACCAACCAGCAGGCGTACCGGCGGGCGATCATGCAGGACGAGCGCGGGTACGGCGAGTGGTTCGACCAGACGTTCTACTCGTGCGATCTCGGGCTCGCGAAGCCGGATCCGGCGTATTTCCGGGCGATTCTGGCCTCGCTGGACCTGCCGGCGTCGTCGGTGCTGTTCATCGACGACAACGTCGCCAACGTGGCGGCCGCGTCGAGCGCCGGGCTGCAGGCATCGCACTACGACCTCTCGGCCGGCGTACCGGCGCTGGCTTCGGTGCTTCGGCGTTATGGGCTGCCGATTCCGGCCTGAGGTCTTGTGAAGGAGTGACGGCTGTGGCATCGTCGCCGGTCAGTTGACAACGTAGGACATCCACCAGCCGCTCCCTGGAGGCCTCCCATGTCCGATCGGTTCAATCTCTCCCGCCGACGCCTTCTCGGCCTGACCGCCGGGGTCGGTCTGACGGCGGTTGCGTCGCCTTCACTCGCCTTCGGTTCTGGGGTCGGTGCTGGGGTCGCGTCGGCCTATCCCAAGGGCCAGCGGCCGCGGATGCTGAACGTCCTGACCGAGGATTCGCTGTCGTCCGCTGAGCGGACACTCGCGACGACGCTCCAGGGTCTGATGGCGCGCCGCGGCGGTGAATCCCTGTACCTCAACCTGCCGACTCTCGGCTACCAGCACTGGCTCGACGGCCTCGTTACGCAGTACGGCGTCCGCACCCGGACCGAAGACCTGTGGAAAACCGTCGGACGCTCCGGCATCCGCGGATATGTTCTCTTCCGTACAGGCACTCCGTCGGTCAACGTCGCGACCACGCTCGCCGGCGTGACGGGTGCAGTGGCAATCGAGGAAAGCTTGGAGGCACTGGCAATCCAGCAGGGATTGCACAAAGTCCTGGACGTGCGGGACAAGGACGACCGCTGGGTGTTCGAGACGTACTGGCCCCGCCTGCGACACGACGTCGTGGTCGAGCAGCGCGCCGACTTCCCGGAGCGGCTCCGGGACTACGTCACGATGGCGGGGACGCTCGCCTTCTTCGACGGCAACTCGGACTTCCGCGCCGAGGTGGTCAACGCGCTCACCGACGACGGCACAGTCATCGGCTGGGGCGACGCCTCGAACGGCGAAGACGCATTCATCGGGGTCAACTCGAGCACGGGCGTAAAAGCCCTGCCCGCCGACCACGCACGCAACCTGTCCGTGCTGTCAGGAATCCAAGAAGACTCCCTGAAACAGCAAGGCCGCGCGTTCGACCCCGCCCTGCGCCCAGCCCCAGCGCCGTCCACCGCTCAACCGACGAACGGACCACAGAGCGGAGGGGGTGGGGGGAGGGCCCTCGAACCAGCCCCGGACCCCAACGCCCACTACGTGAGTTTCCTGATCACCGACGGCGACAACATCCAGTGGGCGCTCGGCGACTTCCCGACCGACCCGCGGTGGTTCGGCAGCCCCCGCCGCGGTGAGGTCGACCTCGGCTGGGGCATCTCCCCCTCGCTGATCGATCTGGCCCCGTCGGTCATGCGCTGGTTCTACGAGCAGTCCGAGAAGGACCGCTGGGTCGTCGGCCCCTCCGGCGGCGGCTACATGTACCCGAGCCGCTACCCCACCGCAGCCCTCGACAAGCACACCGCCTCACTGGCCAAGGCGATGGGCCGAGCCGACTTGTCGGTGGCCCAGATCATCGACTTCGACGCATTCGACAACACCCGCCTCTGGTCGTCGTACCTCAAGCGCCGCGAGATCGACGGCCTGATCTACCTCGAGTACTCCCGGTACGACGGTCTCAAGGGCAGGGTCGTCTGGTCCGAAGGCAAGCCGGTCATCTCGGCTCGCACGATGCTGTGGGACGGCCTCGACGGCGCCGACGAGGCGTCCGTCACCGCCGAACTCAACGCTGCCACCCGCAACCCGCACTCAACCGCCGGCTACTCGATCGTCGTCTGGCACGCCTGGAGCAAGTCCGTCGACAACGTCCTGTCCGTCGTCAACAACCTGGCTCCACACGTAAAGGTCATCCCGCCGGACACGCTGGTCCGCATGGTCGGCAAGTACGCCAAGCCCTAGTTGCCCATAGCAACTAGGACGAGGTTATCCACAGATTTCAATCTGTGGATAACCTGAATCCCTTGAAATAAAGGGATTCCGCGTTTGAGAACTGTCGGTGACCATGTCTAGAGTCATCGACATGGAGCTGTTGGGCGAGCGACCGGCATGGTCGATGAGCGGCGCAGAAGTGCTGTCGACTCTCGACCGGCTGGATGCTGACCTCGCCCGCCGCGAAACGTACCGTCTCCAGCTCATCGCCCGGATGGACCTGCTAGAACACGCACAGGAGATCGGCGCACACAACACCGCCCAGCTGCTCGAGTTCCGCTACCGCCTGGACCGCTCCCGCGCCCACCGCGACGTGCGCCTGGCCCGTTCCCTCGCCAAGTACGACGCTGTGTCGTCCGCCCTCCCGGATCCCCACGCCGACCCCAACTCCGACCCCGACTCCGAATGCGGCGATGCCCCAGATGTCGTACTGCGTCCCGCGCAAGCGGAGGCAATCGTGTCAGCGCTCAACCAGGTCCCGTCAAAGGTGCCGCCCGACGACGTCGCCGTCGCCGAACGCGAACTGGTCGGCCTGGCCCGCCACCTGTCCCCCTGGGAACTACGCCAAGCCGGTCAACGCATCCGAGACGTCCTCGACACCGACGGCCCCGAGCCCGAAGAACACAAGGCCTACGCCCGCGAAACCCTCACGCTGACCACCGCCGACCGAGGCGTGAAGTTCCGCGGCTACCTAGCCAACGAAAACGCAGAACTCTTCCGCGCCCTCATCCACGCCGGCGCCCGCCCCCACAAAACCCTCGACGGCGACCCCGACCCCCGCTCCCGCGAAAAACGCCAAGCCGACGCCCTATCCACCACCCTCACCATCGCCGCCACCTCGCTAGACGCCGGCACTCCCACCCCACACACCCCTCGCCCCACCCACACCCCCTCACCCAACCAACCCCCAAACCCACCCCGCACACCGACCACCTCCACCACAAACGACGCAACCACCGTGAGCCGCACACCCAGCACGAGCGATGACACCACCACGTCCCGCACGCCCGGTGCGCCCAGCACGCCCGGTGCGCCCGGCACGAGCGGCACGACCCGCACGCCGGCGACACCCGGCGGTGCAGGAGTCGGCCGGGGACCTGAGGGACGCGGCGAGGTACCGGGTTTCGGCGCCAAGGCGAACATCACGGTGACCATCGACCTCCAGGACCTGAAGTCAGCGGCCTCGGCTGCAATCGGAGACATCGTGTACGGCGACGGCCTATCGGCGGCTACGATCCGCCGTCTCGCATGTGATGCGAAGGTCATCCCCCTGGTCCTCGGGACAAACTCCGAACCCCTCGACGTAGGCCGCGCCGAACGCCTAGTAACTCGAGCGATGCGTCGTGCCCTCAACACCCGCGACAAAGGCTGCGTCATCTGCGTAGCCCCACCAATCATGTGCGACGCCCACCACCTCACCTCGTGGATAGACGGTGGCGAAACCAAGATCTCCAACCTTGCCCTGCTCTGCCGCCGCCACCACATCGACCTCCATGCCGGCGACTGGACCATCACCATCACGAACGGCGAAGTGCACGTATCCCGCCCCCACTGGGCCGACCCACCACCCCGCCAACGAACAATCCCCACACCCCCGAACGCCGCGGCACAGCCTCACGCCGCGCGCCACTCATCCACGCCCAATGACAAACCCTCTGCCAACAACTCACCCCACCACGCGGCGATCAGTCCGGAGACGGATCCACCCAAGGCAGCCCGTCAAGACGCAGACCCACGGACCACACGCGATCAGGACGAGTCGGACGGTCCGCCGATGGGCGGTCCGCCGGTGGGCGGTCCGGCGGTAGCTGGTCCGGCGGTAGCTGGTCCGGCGGTGGGTGGTCCGGCGGTAGGTGACTGTCGTTTGACCGAGCGTTCTGTGGCAAGGGCTGCTGTTGCGTCCGTGGTTCGGCGGTCTGCGCTGGGGCGTGAGCTGCTTCGTCGAGGTCGGCCGGACGAGGCCAGCGGTGCTGATCCGAGCGGCGCTGCTGATCGGAGCAGTGGTGCTGGTCGGAGCAGTGGTGCTGGTCGGAGCAGTGGTGCTGGTCGGAGCGGTGTTGACGACGGGTCGACGGCTTCGTTTGGCGAGGCTGCGTATCAAGCGATCTGGGGCGAGACGCCCACGCCGCCCGATCCACTCGCCGATCCACTCGCCGATCCACTGGGTGATCCACTGGGTGATCCACTGGGCGGTTCACTGGCTGGCCCTGCGCAGCTTCAGAGCAGGGATCGCCGGCTCGGGGTTCCGTTCGAGTCCAGTGCCGGTCCGCCAGTGGAGCCGGCAGCCCGTGCCGTGGCCACGCAGGCCGAGGCCACGCAGGCCGACGCGGTCGTCACGCGACTGCCGACGGGTAACGAAGGCAGCGGTATCCCACCGAGGCCTTTCCACCGGGCCTCGTAGGGTTGGCTGCCTAGGCAACAGGTCGGCGCGCCGGGCGCATGTGGGAGTAGGCGTTGGCACGGCCCCGCCGCGGACCTGACTTCGGTGCCGACCGAACTGCGGGTCGACGGTGATGACGTCTGCAAGTCCGCGCTGGCCGTTCGCAGGAGCCGGCAGCAAACGTGCGTCATCGGTGCTGCGGGTAGTCGGCGAAGAGCTGCAGGCCGCTGGGATGAGTCCGTCGGGTTGCAGCGGCGGTGGACTCACCTCAGCGGGAGCAGGAGCAGCTCAGGTGCGGGGCACCTTTAGTTTGTCCCAGGTTTCGGGGCCTGGGATTCCGTCGGCGTCGCTGCCGGGTTGGGAGACGGAGCCGTGGAAGCCGAGTTTTTGTTGCCAGGCTGAGTAGGACTTGAGGTCGCCGGTGCCCCACGTGTCCTTGTTGGTCTGGGTTTCGTATTTGTTGCAGCCGACGGCGATCAGCCGCGCGTGCATGGCTGCGATGATCGGGCTCTTGCGGCCCATCACGAAGAACGACTTGCCCGGGAACGTGACGAAGCCGGTGCGTGGTTCGGTCGAGTGGACGTACGACGGGCGGCCGTAGCCGGCGATCACGTCCGACTTGCGGGTGTGGCGATCGCATTTGTCGTCGAAGTTGCCTTCGATGGTGTAGATCTTCGAGCCGCTGACACCGGTGACGAGGCCGACGTGGTCGATCTTCGACTTGGTGTCGGTGCCGCCCCAGTCGAAGAAGACGATGTCGCCGCGCTGGATGCCGGCGACGTCCTTGTGCCATTGGCTGTGGTTCTTGAACGCGTGGGCGTGGGCCGTGGTCAGGGCGTAGAACCCGCCGTACGTCACCGCGTTCTGGTTGCCCGAATGCCAGGCCCAGTAGGTGATCGAGGCGTCACACCATGGGAAGTTGCCGCTGAAGGCTGAGCCGTTCTTGTCGCGGTACCACTTCTGGATCTTGTTCGGCTCGCCGAGTCCGAGGTCGAGTTCGGCCTGGTGGACCATGTCCTCGACGCCGCTCATGAGCCGCTGCTCTCGCTGTACTCCGGAGTGGCCGGCGGGCGTCCGAAGCCGCCGCGTTCGGGTGGGCCGAACTCCTCTTCGAGCAGTTCGGATTCGTTGTCGAGCCGATTGTCGAAGCTCGGCTCGGTGAGCAATCTGGCTTGTTCTTCTTGGGACATCTCGTCCGGGTCCTGCGGATACGGTCCTCCGTCGGACCGCACGTCGTCGATGGTCACAGCTCCCCCTCAAGACGCTCTGAGCCCCCAGCCTTGATCTGTTCATCATGCTCCGGCCCCGGATGTTCGTCCACGGGCCGGAGCATGATCAACGGGCTAGCTCAAGCGCTTCATCGACAAGCGCGTCTAGAGCTCGCGGAAGTACACCGCGAGCGGGAGTTTCACGCAGCCGAGACTCTCGTAGAACGCACGCGCCGGCGCGTGGAAGTCGTCGCCGCCGGTGCCGATCTCGACGTACTCCGCTTGTTCCGCGCGCATCGCCTCGAACGCGTGCTCGCACAGTGCGGTTCCGGCGTTCGACCGACGGTACGCCGCTGAGACCGCCAGCAGCGTGACCGTACCTTTCGAGCGAGCCGGTTCGACGTGCCAGGCGACGTACCCGAGGAGTACGCCGTCGTCCTCGGCGAGCGCGACGTGCTTGTGTTGCGCCGGGTCGTGCAACCCGGCGACTTCCTGGTGGTAGTCGCCCCGCCAGTCGCCGTGCTGGCGCGTGAAGATGGTCTCGCCGACCAGCGGGCGGAACGATTCCTCGAAGAACGGCCCGAAGGTGTCGATGGTCAGGTCGATGAGCCGGGCCAGGTCAGCATCGACGTACGAACGAATCTGCATGGAGTGTGCCTCTCGCAGCGAAGGTGGAATCCGGGCAGGCGTCACCGGCGCGCCGCGCGTGTGGCAGCGGCGGGCCGGTGTCAGCGCCGAGTACGCCCGGCGGCGAAGCACTCCATGCAGGGGATCTTACCGACCGACGCTGACGGGGACGGTGAAGATCTGGCCGGTGCGCGGTCCGTTCTTCAGCCGGTCGAGGTTGTCGGTGATGCCGTCGTCCGCCCGCCACTCCGAGGTCAGGATGCAGAGGGTCGGGCCGTTGAAGTCGGCGAGCGTGAGCGCGAACGGCGCGCGGTGCTCGGGGAGATCGATGTGCTGCAGGATCTCGCCCCCGTCGGTGACGCGAACGACGGCGTTGCCGCCGGTCTGGACCCAGATCGCGCCCTCGGCGTCGAGGCAGATGCCGTCCGGGCCGAGGTTCTCGGCGAACACGCGGCGCTTGGCCAACCCGCCGTCCGGCTCGACGTCGAACGCGGTCAGGCGGCCGGCGAACGACTCCGAGATGACCAGGGTCCTGCCGTCGGGCGTGAGCACCATCCCGTTCGGGAACTGGATCTCGTCGGCGACCTGGCGGATCTGACCGTCAGGCGTGACCAGCTTGATGTAGCCGGGTTTCGGCGCCTCTCCCCCGGCGAAGTTGAAGTCCGCGCCGTTGAGATAGATGTTGTCGTGCGCGTCCAGCACGAGCTCGTTGGCCTTCTGTTCGGCCAGAACCGTGACCGATCCGTCGGGCTCGTAGCGGCGCAGCTTCTCGCCGGTCGTCAGCATCCTGCCGTCGGCCAGCCAGTCGATCGACCAGCCCATGAGCTGTTCGACCGGCACCGGGAAGTACTCCGCTTTGCCGTCGGCGTCGACGGCAACCACCTGCTGCTCGATCCAGTTGCAGAACCACAGCCGTCCGTCGTGCCACCGGGCAGACTCGGGCATCCCGAGACCGTCCAGCAGAATCGTCGGTTCGGACATCACGTCACCTCATTCGTCGATCGGGTCGTTTCACCCCCTACACGAACGAGGCCCGGCCGGATCGACGGCTGAGCAGAAAAAGTACGGCGATCAGCGGAAGCGTCACCAGGTACGCCGTACGCAGATCGACGACACGCGCTAGTACGGCGAGGACCGCGGGCGCGAGCAGGATCGCCGTACCGGAGGCCAGCGCGCCGATCGCGGACAGGCGGGCCGAGCTGAGGCCGGGTGTCGCGACCAAGGCGGCGAGGGTGACCGGGTAGAGCGGCGCGACGCCGAGACCGGCCACGACCAGGCCGAGGGCGACGATCGCGGGGGTGTCGAACAGGCTCACCATCAAGGTGCCGCAGGCGGCGAACGCGCCGGAGGGCAGCACGGGCGACCAACCGCGCCAGCGGATCGGGCCGATCGCTCGCCCGGCCGCCATCCCGATCGGGAACGCACTCCCGAGCAACGCAGCCGTTGCCGTCGGCAATCCGGTGGCCACCAGGCGCGCCACTGCCCACACCACGAAACAGAACTCGACCGAGACCGACAGCACCAC
Organism: Kribbella sp. NPDC000426; assembly: GCF_040300265.1. Lineage (NCBI taxonomy): Bacteria > Bacillati > Actinomycetota > Actinomycetes > Propionibacteriales > Kribbellaceae > Kribbella > Kribbella sp. NPDC000426. Next base: position 171,795 of record NZ_JBEPDK010000006.1, read on the forward strand.
GCGCAGCCATCCGATCCCGACGTCCATCACAACCTGTCGCCCCACCCGACCCCGCCATTTCCGCCCCAGCCCCACCGCCGGCGCGGAATCAATCAAGACCGCCACCGGCTGCTCGACGTCCCCATCCACCTGCCGGATCGACTGGTCCGGGGGTTGGCCGAAGCCGGGGCTGACGGGGTTCGCGCGGCGAGTTAGAACGGCGGCGCTGACGGGGTTCGCGCGACGGGTTAGAACGGCCAGGAGCAATAGAGGTGGCGCGGCAGCGAGCATGGCCAGGCGGCCGCTGGGTCCGAGGCCGTCAAGGGCGCCGATGGCGAGTGGCGCGAGAATGCCTGCCCCACTGGCAACAGCGTTGACGCGGCTGAGACGCAGTGCGGCTGTTGGTCCGTTGAGCATCAGCGGGGCGACCAGTGTGAGCATCGCTCCACCCAGCCCGACACAGAGGGTGCCTGCGATGACGACGGCGTACACAGGGGCGACCGCGATCAGCACCGCGCCGAATGCGCAGACAACTGAGCCGAACGCCATCGCCATCGGGATCGGCAACGACCGCAGCAACCGCGGCCCGACGAAGGCGACCACCAGCAGCCCGACCGCGAACCCGGACGACAACAGCGCCAGCCGGCCCGTCGGCTGGTCGAGATCGCGGGCGAGGATCGCGACGCAGGCGCCGAGCCCGGCGAGGACGAACCCCATCGCGGACAGCGCGATGCCGATCCGGACCTCGTCGCCGCGAGCTCCGGAGTCCGCCGGCGCCTCCGTGGCCGCGGTCATTCCGAGCCTTTGAACAGCCTGCCGAGCTGGTGCAGGTCGGCCAACTCGATGTCAGCGGCAATGCCCTTCAGCCCAGCCGTCAGCGCGCCGGAAGCCCGCCCAGCCGTCAGGCCGACCACGGTGTCCTCGACGACCAGGCACTGCACAGCTGGTACGCCGAGCAGCTCGGCAGCCCGCAGGTATCCCTCGGGATCCGGCTTGCCCCGCCTGACGTCGTCAAGCGTCACGAGGACCGACGGCGAGATCCCGACCGCGCCCAGCCGGACCTTCGCCAACCGGGTCGACGCACTCGTGTAGACCGCCCACGGCAGACCCAGCTGATCCAGCAGTGCAGTCAGCACGAGCGCGCCCGGCGTGGCAACGACATCGGACACGTCGTCGCATTCGATCTCCAGCACGCGCTCGACCGCGGCCGCACGATCGGTCGGCGAGAGGTCAGGCCGCATCCGCGTAATGGTCGCCTCGGCGGGGCTCCCGTGCGCGATCGCGAGCACGTCGTCGACGGGCACGCCGTACTCCGTCGCCCAGCGGCTCCAGCTCCGGTCGACGACCGCGTCGGAATCGACCAGGGTGCCGTCCATGTCGAACAGGACGGCGCGGATGTCCCGGATCTCCATGACCTTCCCTCCCATTAAACTCGTCCCACGAGCATAAACTGCTCCGGGGACAGAACGGAAGGCAGCTATGAATCCTGTGCGCCGGGGACAGTGGCAGACGGCTTCGGACGTGCTGACCCAACTTGCCCGTCAGCCCGGGATCACCCGGGCCGCGGTCGCGCGGACGCTGCGATTGAGCACGGGTTCGGCGACAGAAGTGACTGCTCGGCTACGCGACGTTCACCTGGTGACCGAAGTACCGGCGCCTAGTCAGGGGCGGGGTCGGCCGACGACGCTGCTGCGGGCGCATCCAGAAGGACCTGTGGTGCTCGCGCTCGACCTGCGGCAGAGCAGTTGGCGGAGTGCGATCGTGACGCTCGACGGGTCGCTGCAGGATCCGGAGCACCGGCGTCACCGGAGCAGACGGCCGCAGGTGGTGCTGCACAACCTGCGCCGGCAGGTGGAGCAGGCACGGGAGCAGTACGGCGACCGGCTGCGGATGGTGAGCCTCGCCGTACCAGGGACCATCCGCGACAACCACCTGATGCAGGCGCCGACGCTGGAGTGGGCCGAGCTGGATCTGGAGGCCGTGACCGAAGGCACTGGGCTGCCGCTCTTGGCCGGCAACGACGCGACTCTGAGTGGCGTGGCGGAGGCTCGTACGGGCGCCGCCGCGGGAGCTGGTACGGCGCTGCACCTGATCATCGAGGTGGGCATCGGCGGGACGCTGCTGATTGACGGCGTGCCGGCGCAGGGGGCGTCCGGTGCGGGCGGTGAGTACGGGCATATGCCGTTCGGTGACCGCTCAAGGGCGTGTCCGTGCGGTGCGCGCGGGTGCTGGGACCTGGAGATCGACGGGCGTGCTCTGGCGCGGCACCTGAAACAGGGGCGGCCGGACGACCCGTACGCGTACACGGAGCAAGTCCTGCGGCGCACAGACCGGAGTGCGCAGGCCGCAGTCACCAAGGTGGTGTCAGCGCTGGGCAGCGGCATCGCAGGGCTGGTCAACGCGCACGACCCGGATGTGATCACCATCGGAGGGCTGGCGATCCCACTCCGGGCGGCTGCCGAGCGCACGTTCAAGGACGCCTACGAGGGTGGGCTGATGACGTTCCACCGCGGCACTCCCCCACCGGTGCTGCCTGCGACCCTGTCCGACGGTCCGCTCCGTGGCGCGGCGGCGCTGGCGCTCGACCAGCTCACCACGGAGCCCGCGATCGCCGCGTGGGTGGCGCGGCGCTAGTCGGCCACCTGTTGCGCGACGGCCTCTTCGACAACGGCCTCGTCCACGACGGCTGCTTCGTCAGCCTCTTCGGCCTTCGGCTTGGGGACGATCGGCGGCTCGACCTTCGCCAGGATCTCAACGATGTCGTGCCGGTGGTGCTGGATCTCGTGCGCGGTGTGCCGGATGATCCAGCCCAGTGTCCGCGGCGCCCGCACCGGGTAGTTGTACAGCCCCAGCTTCCCCAGCTCCTGCGGCCGCAGCACACGCGCAGCCGCACCGAAGTCCTTGGCGTTGCGCACCAGCGCGGCCGCCACCTCCATCGGGTCCTGGTTCTCGTACTTCTCCTGCTTCACCCGACCGGTCCGGTCCATCGGCGCGTACACCGGCCGGTCCTCCGCCAGGCACTGCGCGATCCGCAGCCGCTGCACCTCGAGTACGTCGCGCACGTGGCACGCATACTCGATCGCGGACCACACCTCCGGCTCCGGCCGCAGGCGCACGACGTTCGCATCCGGACCGGCCGCGGCCTTCGTCAGCGCCATGCTGCAGTCCGCCGACTGCCGGATCAGCAGGGTCACAGTGCCCTGCAGATCACCGGTGTCGTAGTTGAAACCGCACTGCTCGCAGTACCCGTCGACCGGGGGCTGCTGCTTGGTCAACTGCTTCTCCCTCGAAATCTCCACGCATGATCGACCGGACCGATCCCGTCACCGAGTGCGAACCCGGCCGCGATCGCTCCGGTCACGTACTCCTTCGCGGCACCGACCGCGCCCGGCACGTCGTACCCACGTGCCAGGTACGACGCGATGGTGCTCGCCAGCGTGCATCCGGTGCCGTGCGTGTGCCTGTTGTCCGCGCGGACCGCGCTGTACGAACGCCGTACCCCCGGACCGTGCAGCACGTCCACAGCCGCCGTCCCGACGTCGTGGCCGCCCTTCACGAGTACCCAGCGTGCACCGGCGTCCAGCAGTAGCTTCGCCGCGAGCTCCCGGTCCTCGATGGTCTCCAGCTCGACCCCGGCGACCGGTCCGAGCTCGGTGAGGTTCGGAGTGAGGACCGTGGCCAGCGGGACGATCTCGGAGCGTACGGCGTCCATCGCGTCAGCAGCCAGTAAGGCGTCGCCGTGCTTGGACACCGACACCGGGTCCACCACGATCGGCACGCCCTCCGGCAGCGTCCGCAGCAGCGAGGCGACGACCCGCACCATCGACTCCGACGCCAGCATGCCGGTCTTCACCGCGTCCACGCCGATGTCGTCGACCACGCTGTGGAACTGGGCGCGCACCTGCTCCTCCGGCAGCTCCCAGGCGCCCTGGACGCCGAGGCTGTTCTGCGCGGTGATCGCGGTCAGCACGCTCATACCGTGCACGCCGTTCGCGAGCATCGCCTTGAGGTCGGCCTGGATCCCGGCCCCGCCGCCGGAGTCGGACCCGGCGATCGTCAGCACTCTGGGCGGTGCGATCCCGACCGGCATCTCAACTCCTGAAGTGGGCGTGTCCTGTCTCGTCAGCATACGGCGAGCCGTCCACCGTCACGGTCCCGGCCGGGCGTTCCTCGTTGCCCTCAGCAACCGACCCGATGACGGTCCAGCCCTCGGGCACGTCGGCGGGCTCGAAGGTGCCGACCAGGGCGTGGTCCTCACCGCCGGTCAGCACGAACTTCAGCGCGTCCACACCGGTCGCCGCAGCAACCGCCTGCAACGGCTCCGGCACGGTCAGCGCCTTCGTGTGGACGTCGATGATCACCTGGCTCGCAGCGGCGATATGGCCCAGGTCGGACAGCAGTCCGTCGCTCACGTCGCACAGTGAGGACGCTCCAGCGACCGCGGCGCGCGGACCTTCGGCGTACGGCGGTTGCGGGCGGCGATGCGCTTCGACGACTGCCCGCGGTGAGCGGAAGCCGCGGGCGAGAACGGCCCAGCCTGCCTCGGCCCAACCCAGCCGGCCGACGTACGCCACCTCGTCGCCGGGGCGGGCGCCTGACCGCAGTACCGGCCGGCGTCCGTCCAGCGAACCGAACGCGGTGACCGACACGACGATCTTGTCCGACTGGACGGTGTCACCGCCGACGATGCTCGCCTCGACCAGTTCGCACTCGTCGACGAGGCCCTGGTTGAGCTCCAGCGCCCAGGCGGTCGGCAGGTCGGCCGGACCGCCGAAGCCGACCACGAGCGCAGTCGGCCGGGCACCCATGGCCACCACGTCGGCCAGGTTCTGTGCGGCCGCCTTACGGCCCACGTCGTACGCGGACGACCAGTCCTGGCGGAAGTGGCGTCCCTCGACCAGCAGGTCGGTCGTGATCACCATGCGGCCGTCCGGCACTGCCATCACGGCCGCGTCGTCACCTGGACCTACCAGGACGTCCTCACCTGTGGACAGCCCTTTGGTGACGGCCGCGATCAGGCCGAACTCACCCGTGCTCCCCAACGTCTCTGTCACGTCAGCAGACCTCCCATATCGCTGACCGGAGTCTAGGCGGTACCGTGACCGGGCAACTATGAGTACGCCCGGCTGTCTCGCAGTACTGCACGACAGCCGGAGCCAGCTGAGGACGACTGAGTGGAGAACGACGTGGTGGTCCAGGCCTACATCCTGATCCAGACCGAGGTCGGCCGCGCGGCCGACGTCGCCGCGCAGATCGCCGAGGTCCAGGGCGTCACCCTGGCCGAGGACGTCACCGGTCCGTACGACGTGATCGTCCGCGCGGAAGCCCGCAACGTCGACGAACTGGGCAAGCTGGTGGTTGCCCGGGTCCAGAACGTTCCCGGCATCACCCGTACGCTGACCTGTCCCGTCGTCCACATCTGAGCCGTCCACACGAGGACCCGTCTGTTTTCGGTATGCCCAAAATCCTGCTAGCTGCACTCGGCGTGATCGTGCTCGCCGGGTGCAGCCCGGGTCCGACGCCGGTCCCGGTTCCCTCCGCCGCGCCCGAGGTCGCCGCCGCCTGCACGCAGCTCATCCAGGCGATGCCGGCGAAGGTGCTCGATCAGCAGAAGCGGAAGACCTCGCCCGAGAGCCCGCTGACCACCGCGTACGGCGACCCGCCGATCGAGGTGACATGCGGCGTCGCGCCGCCGGCCGGGACGGCCGACGACCTGTCCAAGTGCTTCCAGGTCAACGGCGTCGGCTGGTTCGCCAAGCAGGTCAAGAACGGCTACATCTTCACCACCATCGGCCGCGAGCTCTATCTCGAGATGGCTGTTCCGTCGAAGTACTCCCCCGAAGCCAACGCGCTCACGGACGTCTCGGACGCTATCCACAACCACAACAAAGTCGTCACGCCCTGTACCTGACGAGTGCATACTCCCTGGCGAGATCGAAAATCGTCTGTTGACGGTGTCCGGTTGGGCGCCTCGGGGGCGACGTCTCGGGTGGAGGCGCCCGCGGTGGGCGTCCGGACGACGGGAGACAGTTGTGAAGTACATGATCCTGACGTATGCGTCGCAGCAGGACTACGACGGGATGGCCGGGAAAGAGACCGAGAAGCCCGCGTGGACGGCGGAGGCCTTTGCCGCGATGGGGGCGTTCATGGAGAAGTTCAACAACGAGTTGGCCGAGTCGGGCGAGCTGGTCGAGACGCGGGCGCTGGCGGCGCCGGTGCTGACGCGGCGGCTCGGGTCCAAGGACGGGCAGGCGGTGGTGACGGACGGTCCGTACGCCGAGACCCAGGAGGTGCTCGCCGGGTACTGGATCGTCGAGTGCGAATCGTTCGATCGGGCGACGGAGATCGCGTCCCGGCTCGCGGATACGCCGGCGCCTGAGTTCCTGCGTGCCACGGCGTACGCCGACATCCGGCCGATCGTCGAGGGCCAGGACGACCTGGTGGGGTGACCGGGATGACCGTCGCGCTTGGGGAGCTGCTGCGGGAGTTGGCGCCGCAGGTGCTGGGTGCCTTGGTGCGGCGGTACGGGCATTTCGACACGGCTGAGGACGCGGTGCAGGAGGCTCTGCTGGCGGCGGCGGAGCAGTGGCCGGTGGATGGTGTGCCGGACAGTCCTCGCGGGTGGTTGATCACGGTGGCTTCTCGTCGGCTGACGGATCTGCTCAGGCGGGAGCAGGCTCGTCAGCGGCGGGAGGACCGGGTGGCGCACTGGGCGCCGCAGGGTGAGCCGGTCGGCGGTGCGGACGACACGCTGGTGCTGCTGTTCCTGTGTTGTCATCCGGCGTTGTCACCGGCGTCGCAGATCGCGTTGACGCTGCGGGCGGTCGGTGGTCTGACGACGGCGGAGATCGCTCGGGCGTTCCTGGTGCCGGAGGCAACCATGACGCGGCGGATCAGCCGGGCGAAGGCGAGTGTGAAGGAGAGCGGAGCGCGGTTCACCTTGCCGGCCGATCGCGAGGAGCGGCTGGGTGCGGTGCTGAAGGTCGTGTACCTGATCTTCAACGAGGGCTATGCGAGTACGACGGGATCCAGCCTGCAGCGGGTGGAGTTGGCGGCCGAGGGGATCCGGTTGGCGCGGATGCTGCATCGGTTGCTGCCTGCCGACCCTGAGGTGGCGGGGTTGCTGGCGTTGATGTTGCTGACCGATGCGCGACGGCCGGCGAGGACCGGGCCGCTCGGTGAGCTGGTGCCGATGGCGGAGCAGGATCGGTCGCTGTGGATTCCGGAGCTGATCCGGGAGGGCGTGGAGCTGATCACGGCGGCGTTGCCGCGGGGGCCGGTCGGGCCGTACCAGTTGCAGGCGGCGATTGCTGCCGTTCATGACGAGTCGCCCAGTGGAGAGGAGACTGATTGGCCGCAGATCGTCGCGCTGTACGAGGTGTTGCTGCAGTTGACCGACAACCCGATGGTTGCGCTGAACCACGTGGTCGCTGTCGCGATGGCGCGGGGTCCGGACGCGGGGCTCGCGCTGCTGGGTGAGATCGAGGACGACGAGCACCTCGCGAAGGACCACCGGCTGGCGGCGGTCCGGGCGCATCTGCTGGAGATGTCAGGTGATGCGGCTGGTGCTCGCGAGGCGTACGAGGAGGCGGCGAGCCGGACCACCAGCCTCCCCCAACAGCGCTACCTCCACTCCCGGGCCAGCCGCTTGTAGCCGGCCCGCCGGGAGTTCCCGGCCCGCCGGGAGTTCCCGGCCCGCCGGGAGTAGGAGGTGACGCCGGGAGTAGGAGGTGACGCCGGGTGGGTTAGCGGAGGCCGGTGGGGCGGGTCATGGCTAGGGAGAGGAGGTGTTCGACCAGTGCTGCGTAGTCCTTGCCGGAGGCGGCCCAGAGGCGGGGGAACATGCTGGTCGGGGTGAAGCCGGGCATGGTGTTGATCTCGTTGATGATCACGCGGTTGTCGGCGTCGAGGAAGAAGTCGACGCGGGCCAGGCCCTCGGCGTCGATGGCGTCGAAGGCGGTGAGGGCCTTGGCGCGGACCTCGGCGGCGATCTTCTCGGGGAGGTCGGCCGGGACCGAGAGCGCGGTGTACTCCTCGCCTTCGGGCAGGTACTTGGTCTCGAAGTCGTAGAAGTCGTGGCCGCCGCCGGAGACCGCGATCTCGCCGCAGACGCTGACCTCGGGCTTGGCGCCGTCCAGGCCGCCGAGTACGCCGACCTCGATCTCGCGCGGGTGCTTCGCGGACGCCTCGACGATCACCTTCGGGTCGTGGGCGCGAGCCACCGCGACGGCCTCGTCGAGCTCGTCGAGGCTGTTCACCTTGCTGATCCCGAGGCTCGAGCCGCCGCGGCACGGCTTCACGAACACCGGGTAGCCGAGGGCGTCGACCGCCGCGCGGCAGGCGTCCTGGTCGCGGGTCCAGTCGCGGTCGCGGATCACGACGTACGGCGTGACCTCGAGGCCGGCGGCCTGGAAGACGACCTTCATGTAGTGCTTGTCCATGCCGACGGCGCTGGCGAGTACGCCGGAGCCGACGTACCGGATGTCGGACATCTCGAGCAGACCCTGGATGGTGCCGTCCTCGCCCCACGGGCCGTGCAGCAGCGGGAAGACCACGTCGACCTGGCCGAGCGTGCTCGGGACCTGCTCGGGTTCGCTGATCACGAGCTCGCGGTTCGCGCCGAACAGCACCGGCATCGCGGTCACATCGACCTCGGGGAGCTTGCCGTCGGTGATCGACAGCCGCTCGGGGTCGCCGCTCTCCAGCACCCAGTGGCCGCTGGTGCTGATCCCGATCGGGACGACGTCGTACTTGTCCCGGTCGATCACCTGCAGAACGTTGGCCGCGGTGACGCAGGAGATGGCGTGCTCGCTCGACCGGCCACCGAAAACGACGGCGACGCGGGGCTTGCGCTGTTGTTCGCTCGAGTACTCACTCACCGGCTCGACTGTAGCGGCCCGGGGATCAGGTTCCGACCAGGGTTCGGTTAAGACCCCTTCAGATCGCGCTCCGTAGCGAACGGCGCCGAAGTCAGTCCCAGGCGACTGGCAACGCTGTCACTCCGTACACGAGCGTGTTGTCCCGGTACTCGATCTCCTCGAACGGTACAGCGAGTCGCAGCGTCGGGATCCGCGCGTACAGCCGGGTGAAGACCTCGTGCAACTCGACCCGCGCCAACTGCTGCCCGAGGCACTGGTGCGGCCCGAACCCGAACGCCACATGCGCCCCGTCCGACCGCTGCAGATCCAGCCGGTCGGGATCCGGGAACACGTCCGAATCCCGGTTCGCCGAGGACAGCGCCGCGATCAGGTAGTCGCCTGCCTGCAGAGTCGCGGCCCCGACCGGCAGCTCGTCCGTGACATGACGGAACAGCCCGAACTGGACGACGGACAGATACCGAAGCAGCTCCTCGACCGCGGCCGGCGCCAGCGTCGGATCGGCCCGCAGCGCGGCCAACTCGACAGGGTTCCGCAGCAGCGCGAGCGTGCTCAAAGCGATCATGTTCGCCGTCGTCTCGTGCCCGGCGATCAGCAGCGTGATCCCGATCGACACCAGCTCCGGCAAGGTCAGCGGCTCGCCAAGCTCCTCGCCACGGGTGATGAGCCGCGACAGCAGGTCGTCCGACCGGGAGGACTGCTTCGCCAGCACCAGCCCGACCATGTACTGGTTGAGCGCGTCGCTGACCCGCATGATCTCGTCCCGATCGCCGTCGACCCGCACCAGCGTCGCGCTCCGCTCCTGGAACTCGTCGCGATCCGCATAAGGAACACCCAGCAGCTCGCAGATCACCAGCGACGGGATCGGCAGCGCGAACGCCTGCACCAGATCGACCGGCCCGCCGGCGGCGAGCATCGTGTCGAGCTGGGTGTCGATCATCGCGGCGATCCGCGGCCGCATCGCCTCCATCCGCTTCACCGCGAACTCGGTCGCCAGCATCCGCCGCAGCCGTTTGTGGGCCGCACCGTCCGCGTGCAGGATCGAGCCCGACTCGGCCTCCCGGTCCAGATCCGCGCCCGGTACGACGTGGTCCGACGGCGCGGACCGCGAGCTCAGCCGGCTGTCGCGGAGCAGCGTGCGTACGTCGTCGTACCGGCTGACCACATAGGCGTCGACGCCGGCCGGGGTGGAGACCTTCGCCAGCTCGGGAGTACGGCGGAATCCGGCGTACGCCGAGGCCGGGTCGAAAGGACACCCGGACGGCCGGTCGACGGGGAAGCTCTCGGTCATCAAACCCTCCCGGAAGATTTTGGTAGTGACTACCATATGGCTGAGTCAACCAAACAGAAGCAACATCCGGCGAGTCGGCGAACCGGTACCCTGCCCGCGGAGGTGCTGATGGGACTGCGCGAGGTGAAGCGGGAGCGGACCCGCCGGCTGATCGCGGACAAAGCGTTCGAGCTGTTCAACGACAACGGCTTCGGCCGGACCACGGTCGAGCAGATCGCCGCGGCGGCCGAGGTCGGGCCGAGCACGCTGTACCGGTACTTCCCGACCAAGGAGACGCTGGTCCTCGAGTTCGTCGAGGACTGTCTGGGCGACGCGGTCAGCTGGTTCCGTGAGCAGCCCGAGCTGGAGCTGACGGCCGGCCTGCAGGCGGTGATCGAGCGCGTCCTGGAGCAGCTGGAGACCAATCCGGGCCGGGTGCGGGCCGTGTTCGACATGGCCGCGCAGACGGCGTCGGTGAGCGCTCATCTCAACGAGCTGATCTGGCGCTTCCGTACCGACCTCGCCGACGAGCTGGTACTGCGGTTGCCGGCCGACAGCCGGGCCGAGTTCACCGGCGCGCTGGCGGCCGGGATCGCGATGAACATCATCGAGACGGTGGTCCGCGTCTGGGTCGACACGCCCGATACGACGGACGCGAAGTCGCTCGCTCGCCAAGCGATGAGTCTGCTCCGTACCGGCGGCATCCCCCTGCCCGCAGCTACCTACCGGGTCAGCGACAATTCGCGGTATGACTCCTGAGCTTGATCCCTCCACGGTCGTCGTCCACGCCGGGCGGCCGGAGCGGGTGCCGAATGCGCCGGTCGGTGAGTCGCCGGTGTTCAGCTCGACGTACGTCGCCGGCGGAGATCGCGGGTACGGGCGGTTCGGCAACGACGCGTGGTCGGCGCTGGAGGAGACGCTCGGCGAGCTCGAGGGCGGCCGCGGGGTGACGTTCGCCTCGGGGATGGCGGCGGCAGCGGCGGTGATCGACATGGTCCCGGTCGGCGGGCGGGTCGTGGCGCCGCAGCACGCGTACTCCGGCGTGGTGGCCCTGCTCGATCAGCAGACCGAGACCGGCCGGCTCATGGTCGAGCACGTCGACATCGCGGACACCGACGCCGTCAAGCAGGTCGTCGACGGAGCCGACATGCTGTGGATCGAGTCACCGACCAACCCCGCGATGGAGGTCGCCGACATCCCCGCGCTCGCCGAGGCGGGCCATGCGGCCGGCGCGATCGTTGTCGTGGACAACACGTTCGCTACTCCCCTGCTCCAGCAGCCACTCCGGCTCGGCGCGGATGTCGTGATGCACTCGGCCACCAAGTTCATCTCCGGCCACTCCGACGTCATCCTCGGCGCGGTCGTCACCGCGGACGACGACCTGTGGTCCGCGATCGAGCACCGCCGCCGTGGCCTCGGCGCGATCCCGGGCCCGATGGAGGCCTGGCTCGCGCTGCGCGGTCTGCGTACCCTCGCCCTGCGCCTCGAGCGCGCCCAGTCGAACGCCGCGTTCCTGGCTGAGCGCCTGCTGGCACACCAGCGCGTCAGCCGCGTCCGCTACCCCGGACTGCCGAGCGACCCGGGCCACGACCGCGCCAAAGCCCAGATGTCCGGTTTCGGCGCGATCCTCGCCGTCGAACTCGGTGGCGACGCGGCCCTCGCCCAGCGGGTCTGCGAGCGCACCGAGCTCTGGGTGCACGCGACGAGCCTCGGCGGCGTCGAGTCGATGCTCGAACGCCGCCGCCGCTGGGCGATGGAGGTCCCGACGATCCCCGAGGACCTGATCCGCCTGTCGGTCGGCATCGAGCACCCCGACGACCTCTGGGCGGACCTCGAACAAGCCCTCAGTTAGCAGCATTCTTCGGCGCCGACCCCTTGAGAACAGGGCCGCCGAAGAACGTCAGCACACAGAGCACGACCGGCAGGATGAACGCGATGTTCAGCGGCATCCAGTGCGCGAGTCCGCCGATCAGCGCCGGCCCGGCCAGCAGTCCGACGTATCCGAGGCCGACGACGCGCGCCATCAGCGCGCCCGAAGACCGCGGGTCGAGGTTGCCCGCGGCGGTGAAGAGCTGCGGTACGCCGCCCGCGAGGCCCAGCCCGAAGACGGCCCAGCCGACGAGCGCGGCCGGCACCCACGGTACGACGATCACGAGCGTCAGACCGACCGCCGCCATCGCCGCGCCCCACCGGACGATCGCCGCCGGACCGACGACGGCCGCGACCCGGTCGGTGAGGAATCGGCCCACGGTCATCGCGACCGCGAACGCGCCGTACGCGTAGGCCGCCGTGCTCACGGAGGTGCCGAGGATGTCGCGGAAGTGCAGTGCGGCCCAGTCGTTCGCGACGCCCTCGGACAGCATCAGGCCGAAGGCGAGTCCACCCAGAGCCCAGACCAGCTTGGCCGACGGCTTCGCCCGCTGCTCCCCCTCGGCGACGTCGTCCTCCGGCGGAACGGTTGCCTCCAGCAAGAACCGGCTGGCGACGAGCGACAGCGCGATGCACAGCACACCGGCCGAGGCGAGGGTGACCTCCGGCGGTACGTCGGCCCGCAGCGTCGCGGCACCGACGATCGCGGCGATCGCGCCGCCGATCGACCACATCGCATGGAAGGCGGCCATGATCGGTCGCGGGTAGCCGCGCTCGACGACCACGGCCTGCGCGTTCATGCCGACGTCGATCGAGCCGTTGCCGAAGCCGATCAGGATCAGCGTGAGGCCGAGCGTCCACCAGTTCGTCGCGAGGCCCGGTCCGGCGAGTGCGATGCCGAGCAGGATGCCGGCCGCCGGGACGAGCCGGCGCTGGCCGAGCTTGTCGACGAGCGGACCCGCGACCTGCATACCTGTGAACGCCGCGCCGCCGAGGACCAGCAGGAGCAGTCCGAGCGTGCTGTGGGTGATGCCGGTCTTCTGCTCGATGCTCGGGATGTGCACGACCCACATCCCGACCGCGAACCCGTTCAGACCGAAGTACATCCAGGTGGCGACCCGAGCGGCGCGCGGCGGCGCGGTCTGCGGTCGCAGATCAGTCGCGGTCAAGAAGCCACCTCTACCAGAACGCCTCGTTGGGTCAGGATTGTGCGTTGGTCTTCGGGCGCCGACTCGTCGGTGATGATGAGGTCCGGGCGGTCGGCGGGGCAGACGTACGCGAGCGCCGAGCGGTCCCACTTGGCGCCGTCCGCGAGTACGACGGTGCGGGTGGCGACTTTCATCGCCTCCTGCTTGACCTCCGCATCGCCCAGGTCGAACGCCGTCAGCCCCGCGTCGAGACTGAACGCGCACGGACTCAGTACGGCGGCGTCGAAGCGCAGCGCTCGCAGCGAGGCGACGGTCAGCGGGCCGACCAGCGACAGTTCGCCCTTGCGCGCCTCGCCGCCCGGCATCAGCAGCCGGATCCGCGGCGCGTCCGCCAACTCGTGCGCGACATGCAGCGAGAGCGGCATCACCGTGAGAGCGCGGTCGTGCAGCAGTCGCGCGGTCTCCAACGCGGTCGTACCGCTGTCGAGGACGATCGTCTCGCCGTCGTGCAGATGCTCGACCGCGGCCTTGGCGATCGCCTTCTTGGCGGCGGCCGCGGCCTGCGTGCGGAGCGAGTACGGCGGCTCGAGGCCGGACGGCATCGCGGACACGGCGCCGCCGTGGACGCGCTTCAGCACGCCCTGCGCCGCCAGGAAGTCGAGGTCGCGGCGGACCGTCATATCCGACGCCTCGGTCGCCTCGACCAGTTCCTGGACCGACACTCGGTCGACGACTCGTAGTCGTTCTACGATCACTTGATGCCGTTCTGCACTTCTCACGTGCAAAAATCTACCATCCGTCTGATCGTTCAAACAGATAGCGTGTTTGCTTGTGACTGAAGACACCGCCCTCGTCAAACGTTCCCGGTACGCCGTGGCCGCCGTCTTCTGCGTGCACGGATCGGTGACCGGATCGTTCGCGACCCGGGTGCCCTGGATCCAGGAACACGCGGGAGTGTCCGCCGGGCAGCTCGGGCTGGCGCTCGCGTTCCCGGCGCTCGGCGCGGCGCTGATGATGCCGCTGGCGGCCCGGATCAGTCACCGATTGGGCACCCGGAACGCGCTGCGCGGTCTGCTCGCGCTCTGGACCCTCGCGCTGATCCTGCCGTCGCTCGCCCCGGGTCTGCTGACGTTGTGCGCGGCGCTGTTCATCTACGGCGGTACGGCGGGCATGGCCGACGTGGCGATGAACGCGCTTGGTGTCGAGATCGAGCACCGGCTGAAGAAGTCGATCATGTCCGGGCTGCACGGTCTGTGGAGTGTGGGCGCGCTGCTCGGTTCGGCGGTCGGGACGATCGCTGCCCACAAGAACATCAGCGCACAGCTCCATCACGCAGTCGTAGCCGTCGTGCTGACGGTGATCGGTGCGGTGGTGTGTCACTTCGTGCTGAACATCCATCCGGAGGAGGACGAGGAGCCGCCGGCGCGGTTCGCGCTGCCGCCGAAGTCGGCGTTGCTGATCGGGGCGGTCGGGTTCTGCGCGGTGTTCGCGGAAGGTGCGAGCCTGGACTGGTCGGCCGTGTACCTGCGGGACATCCTCGACAGCTCGGCGGGGGTCGCGGCCGGCGCGACGACCGGGTTCGCGTTGACGATGGCGGTCGCCCGGTTGACCGGCGATGCGGTGGTTGATCGGTTCGGCGCCGTACGGACGGTGCGGTGGAGCGGTGTGATCGCGACGCTCGGCGGGTTGCTCGTGGTGGTTTCGCCGACGGCGGTCGTGGCGATGGCCGGCTTCGGCCTGATCGGCGTGGGGATCGCGGTCGTCGTACCGCTCGCTTTCGCCGCCGCCGGTCACACCGGCCCCAACCCGAGCCAGGCGATCGCGGGCGTCGCGACCATCACCTACGCGTCCGGGCTGGTCGCCCCGTCGATCATCGGCGGCATCGCCCAGGCCAGCAACCTGACGATGTCGTTCATCGTGGTCACCGCACTGGCCGCGGGAATCGGCGTGTTCGCCCGCGTGCTCGCACCCCGTCGGGCGGATGCCCGCTCAGCCCAGTAGGCGGTTGAGGACTTCGGCTGCTTCGTCGTAGCCGGCGTCGGCGATGCGTTGGAGTTCCAGGAGGTCCTTCGCGGCGGCGGCGCGGCGGGTGAGGTGTTCGCCGGCGCGGTCGGAGCCTTCGTCGAGTAGTTCGCTCAGGGCCTCGGCGTCGTTGCGCTCGTCGGCCAGATCCGCGAGCCGGTCGAGCGCCTTCTCGTTGCCTTCGTCGGCGAGCGCGCGCAGCGTGTCCCAATCGGTCATGCGGCCATCGTGCGACATTGCCCCTAGGGCAAGGTCAAGAATGGTGTCGTGCTCACCATCGGACAGCTGGCGCGGTACGTCGGGGTGTCGACCAAGACCGTCCGCGTCTACCACGCGAAGGGCCTGCTCCCCGAACCCGAGCGGGACGCGTCCGGATATCGCCGGTACGGCGCGGACGCGGTCGTCGAGCTGGTCCGGATCCGCATGCTGGCCGACGCCGGCGTGCCGCTCGCCCGGATCCGCGAGCTCGGGTCTGCGCCGGACGAGCTCGGGACCGCAGTCAAGCAGATCGATGCCGACCTGACTGCCCGCATCAAACGACTCCGCGACACCCAGCGACGGCTCCGCAAACTGGCCGCCGGCGAGATCCGCATCCTGCCGGCCAACGTCGAGGAGCACCTCGCCGGCTTGACCACGCTCGGCTTCACCGACCGATGGATCGCGATGGAGCGGGACCTGTGGATCATCGTCTACGCAACCCATCCGGACCTGGCCGGCACCTTGTTCCACGACCAGGCGCAGGCGCTGACGCAGCCGGAGCTGAGGAACCTCTACCTCGCCGCCGACCACGCCCACGACCTCGACCCGGACGACCCCGCCCTGACGGAGCTCGCCGACCGGATCGTTGCGGCCAGCATCCAGCGCTACGGAACCGAGCCACCCGGCAGCGAGGCCGATCCCGCCATCCCCGACCTCCTGCAGAACACGCTCAACGCATCCTCACCGGGCTGGCAGCAGCTCGACTCGTTGATCCGCCGCCGAATGGCGGACGCCGGGTTCACCCTTCGGACATCCCCGGAGGACCGCCGGAGCGAGTGATACCAATGCGAGGATGAACGAGCTGCGGTTTCGGACGGCTGGGGCAGATGACGCGGCAGCGGTGGCTGAGCTGCACGGGGACAGTTGGCGGCGGCACTACCGCGGTGCGTACGCCGACGCGTTCCTCGACGACGAGTCGGCCGGCTATCTCGACGCGATGTGGGCCAAGCGGCTGGCAGCGCGCGAGGGCACGCGGACGACGCTCGCGGAGTACGACGGTCAGCTGGTCGGGCTGGCCCACCTGATTGTCGGCGCCGACCCGAAGTTCGGTGCGCTCGTCGACAACCTGCATGTCCGCGCTCCACTGAAGCGGCAGGGGATCGGGACACAGCTACTCGCGTTGACCGCCAAGGCGCTGCAGGAGGACGCACCGGGGTCCGGGATCTACCTGTGGGTCCTCGAGCAGAACACGGCCGCACAGGGGTTCTACGAAGCGCGCGGCGGCGTCCGTGGCGACCGCAAGGACGTCCCACCGCCCGGCGGCGAGCCGCGGCGGCTCAACGGGCAACCGGCCTGCTTCAGGTACTACTGGCCGGATCCTTCGCTTCTTGCTTGATGGTCTCGATCAGGGCGTACGACGCCTGACTGGCCGCCTCGGGATCGCGCGCGCGGATCGCCTCGAGTACGTCGACATGCGCGTCGAGGATCCGGTGGTCCTCGGGCATCGTGGCGGTCTGGTGGATCGACTCGGTCAGCACTTCGGCGATCGCGTCGTACAAACGCAGCAGCAGCGGATTCCCGCTCGCGACCACGACTCCGCGGTGGAAGTCGGCGTCAGCAGCTACGAACGTGTCCAGGTCACCCGCAGCCGCCCGAGCCTCCAGTGCGACGACCAAAGCCGCCTGGCTGTCCTGGTCGGGGCGCTGAGCGGCCAGGCGGGCAGCTGCGGCCTCGATGCCGGCGCGGGCGTCGAGCACGTGCGTCAACGATGCGGAGAGCTCGTCCCTGACCAGTACGCCGCTGATCTCGTTCGTCGCGCGGACGTAGGTGCCGTCGCCGACGCGCGGCTCGAGCAGGCCGGTCAGGCTCAGCGAACGCAGCGCCTCGCGGATCGTCCCGCGGCTGACGCCGAGCTCGGTCGCGAGCTGGTTCTCGCCGGGGATCCGCGAGCCGCGCGGCCAGGCCCCGGACTCGATCTGGGCACGGAAACGCTCCGACACCTGCAGCACGAGCGGCACCTGCCGCACTGGTCCTTCGATCGACAACGCGCCCACCTCCGTTTCGGGGATAGCGTACAGTGTGTAAATGTCGGACATCTGCAGAGAGCGGGAACAGGGAGAGGTGTGTCGTGGCGGTGTTGACCGAACCAGTGGCTCGGGAGCGGTCGGCGCTGATCACAGCGACCGCCTTCGTGGTCGCGCTGAGCCTCCGGCCGGCGCTGACCGCGGTCGGTCCGGTGCTGCCGCGGATCGGTCTCGACCTGCACCTGGGTGAGGCCGCGCAGGGCCTGCTCGGCACGCTGCCGCTGCTCGCGTTCGCAGCCGCCTCTCCCCTGGTGCATTTCGCGTCCCGCCGGTTCGGGATGGAGCGGACGGTCTTCGCGTCGCTCCTGGTGCTGGCGCTCAGCAGCGCGCTGCGCCCGTACACGGGCCACGCCGGTCTCTGGATCGGTACGGCGGTGGTCGGCGCGGCGATCGCGGTGGGGAACGTGCTCGTCCCGGTGATCATCAAGCGCGACTATCCCGGTCACGTGTCCCGCGCGACCGGCATCTACACGGCCTTCATCACCGGCGGTGCGGCGACGGCGTCGATCCTGGCCGTGCCGATCGCGGATGCAGTCGACTGGCGACTGTCACTCGCCGTCTGGGGCGGCCTGGCGCTCCTCGTGGCTGTGGTATGGCTGCCGCGGACGCTGGCACCTGAGCCGATGCCGGCCACGCACACAGACGACGAGACGCCTCCGGTCAGCGTCTGGAAGCAGCCGATGGCGTGGCTGGTCACGGCGTTCATGGGCCTGCAGTCCACGAGCTTCTACCTGTTCGTGAACTGGCTGCCCACCATCGAGATCTCGACCGGCGGGGTTTCCGAGCGCGCCACCGGCGTGCATCTGTTCATCTTCCAGGTGTTCGGCCTGATCGGCGGTCTGACGATTCCGCTGCTGCTCAAGCACCCGACCAACCAGCGGGCCGGTCTGATGACCGCGAGCACGCCGATCCTGATCGCGCTGCTCGGCCTGTTGCTGGCGCCGCACCTGGCCGTCGTCTGGGCGATCGTCGGCGGTCTGGGCCAGGGTGCCGGGCTGGTCGCCGCGCTGTCGCTGATCAGTCTCCGCGGCCGCGGGCACCACGAGACCACGCAACTGTCCGGGATGGCGCAGGCAGTCGGCTACACGCTGGCCGCGGCCGGTCCGGTCGTCGCGGGCTACCTGACCCAGGTAACCGGCGGCTGGAGCACGACGCTCATCGTGTTCGTCGTACTCTCAGCCACGCAGGTCACCATCGGGTTCGTCGCCGGACGCGACAACCGCTGACTTACTCGGCTGACTACTTGTCGGTCGCGAAGGCCGCGTCGAAAGCCGCCGCCGGCTTGTCGAACGCGAGCGCGCGGATGACGTTGACCGCCTCGGCGGCGCCGACCTTGCGCTCCATGCCGGCGTCCTCCCACTCGACCGAGATCGGGCCGTCGTAGCCGATCGAGTTCAGCACCCGGAAGCAGTCCTCCCACTTCACGTCGCCGTGACCGGTCGAGTAGAAGTCCCAGCCGCGGCGCGGGTCGCCCCACGGCAGGTGCGAACCGAGCCGGCCGTTGCGGCCGCCGCCGACCCGCATCCGGGTGTCCTTGCAGTCCACGTGGTAGATCCGGTCCTTGAAGTCCCAGAGGAACGCGACCGGGTCGATGTCCTGCCAGACCATGTGCGACGGGTCCCAGTTCAGGCCGAACGCCTCGCGGTGACCGATCGCCTCGAGTGTCAGCGTCGTGGTCCAGTAGTCGTACGCGATCTCCGACGGGTGCACCTCGTGCGCGAACCGCACACCCTCCTCGTCGAACACGTCGAGGATCGGGTTCCACCGGTCGGCGAAGTCCTTGTAGCCGGCCTCGATCCGCTCCGCCGGCACCGGCGGGAACATCGCGACGTACTGCCAGATCGACGAACCGGTGAAGCCGATGACGGTGTTCACACCGAGCTTCTTGGCCGCGCGGGCGGTGTTCTTCAGGTCCTCGGCGGCGCGCTGCCGGACACCCTCGGCGTCGCCGTCGCCCCAGATCCGGGACGGCACGATGGCCTGGTGGCGGAAGTCGATCGGGTTGTCGCAGACCGCCTGCCCCACCAGGTGGTTGGAGATCGCGAAGACCTGCAGGTTGTACTTCTCCAGGATGTCCTTGCGGCCCTGGACGTACGTGTCGTCGTCGACGGCCTGCTGGACGTCGAAGTGGTCGCCCGAGCAGGCGATCTCCACGCCGTCGTACCCGGCCTCGGACGCGAACTGGCAGACCTCCTCGAACGGCAGGTCGGCCCACTGACCGGTGAACAGCGTGATCGGGCGTGGCATCTGAAGGCTCCTAAGAATTGTCGACGGTGATCCAGGCAGAGTCCGCGGCGGCCGAGCGCAGTACGGCGTCGACCACGCGGGCGGACCGCGCTCCCGCGGTGAAGTCCGGCAGGCCGTCCGGGTGGTCCCCCAGTACGGCGGCATAGCTGTCGGCGACGAACGAGTCGAACGCGTCCTGGTACCCCTGCGCGTGCCCGGCCGGCAGCCGGTTCACCCGCGCGGCAGGCGGGCTCAGCGTCCCGGGATCGCGGGTCAGCAACTGCGATGCGTCGCGGCGGCCGACCCACAGGCGGTCCGGGTCCTCCTGGTCGAATCCGAAGCTCGACTCGGTGCCGGACACCTCCAGGTACAGGCGGTTCTTCCGGCCGGCCGCCACCTGGCTGACCACGATCGTCCCGACCACTCCGGCCTCGGTCCGGAACTGCGCCGTCGCCAGATCTTCGGTGTGCACGTCGACGCCACCGCGCTGCGCCCGCACGGTCCGCAGCTGCGCGCTGATGGCGGCGATCCGGTCGCCCGTGACGAACTCGGTCAGGTCACACCAGTGCGACCCGATGTCCGCGAACGTCCGCGACGGGCCGCCGGTCGAGTCGTCGACACGCCAGTTCTGGTCGTCCGCGCCGGCCAGCCAGTCCTGCAGGTACGAGCCGTGCAGGCTGGTGATCGTCCCCGCGTCACCTGCCGCGATCCGGGTTCGCAGCTCGCGGACCATCGGGTGGTAGCGGTACACGAACGGGACGGCGCCGACGAGGCCGGCCTCCTGGGCCGCAGCGGTCAGACCGGTCGCATCTCCGACTGACGTGGCGAGCGGCTTCTCGCAGACCACGTGCTTGCCCGCCTCGAACGCCTTCAGCGTGACATCGCGATGCGTGTTGTTCGGCGTACAGACGTGGACGACGTCGATGTCGGAGGCGAGCAGCTCGTCGAGGGTCGCGAACCCGCGCTCGGCGCCGGTCGCCTCCGCGGCGGCCTCGGCTCTTGCCGGTGACGAGCCGACCGCGCCCACCACGGTTGCTCCCGAGACCAGCGCGGCCCTGCCGTGGACCTGGCCCATGAAGCCGCCGCCGACGATCCCGACCTTGAGCTTGCGCGCAGTGGTGGACACGTCGTAGGACGCTATGGGACCCTTTTGAACCCTGTCAAGCAAAAGTCCACGGCTGGTACGACGAAAGTCCGACACATGAGCGAGCTGGGTACGACGGATGCGGTCCTGCGGCTGCTCCTCGACGGGCAGGCCCGGACCCGCGCCGAGCTGATCGACGTCACCGGTCTGGCCCGGTCCACGGTCACCGGGCGGATCGAGGCGCTGCTCGCGGCCGGTCTCGTCGTACCGTCCGGAGAAGCCGCGTCTACCGGTGGGCGACCGCCGGCGCGGTTCCGGTTCAACCCGACTGCGCGACTCGTGCTCGCCGCGGACGTCGGCGCGACGCACCTGTCCGTCGCGCTCACCGACCTGGCCGGCGGGATCCTGCACCGGTCGACGACACCGCTCAAGATCGCCGAAGGACCAGAGGTCGTGCTCGCCGCGGTCGCGCGAGCCGGACAAGCACTGCTGCGCGAGGCCGGCCGATCCCCCGACGATCTGGCCGGCACCGGGGTCGGACTGCCCGGTCCGGTCGAGCACGGCACCGGACGGCCGAACCATCCGCCGATCATGCCCGGCTGGGATTCGTACGACGTGGTCGGCCGGCTGAGTCGTGAACTCCCCGGGCCGGTGCTGGTCGACAACGACGTCAACATCATGGCGCTCGGCGAGCACGCAACGGCGTACCCGGAGGTCGAGCACCTGCTGTTCGTGAAGGTTGCCACCGGCATCGGTGCCGGTGTGATCAGCGGCGGCCGTCTGCATCGCGGCGCCCAGGGCGCGGCCGGCGACATCGGCCACATCCAGGCACCCGGGCACACCGAACTCTGCCGCTGCGGCAACATCGGCTGCCTCGAGGCTGTTGCGTCCGCCGCTGCGCTGGCGACCCGGCTGGGGGTCGGCACCAGCGGCGACATCGTCGAGCTGGTCCGCTCCGGAAACACCGCCGCCACCGCCGAGATCCGCCAGGCCGGTCGCGAGATCGGCACGGTCCTCGCCGCCGCAGTCAGCCTGCTCAACCCGTCGGTGATCGTCGTCGGCGGCTCACTCTCCCAGGCCGGCGACAGCCTGCTCGCCGGCCTCCGCGAAACCATCTACGCCAGATCGTTGCCCCTGGCCACAACCCACCTCCGGGTCGTCCCCTCCCAGACCGGCCGCGACGCAGCCCTCCTGGGCGCAGCCACCCTCGTCCTCCAGCAGGCCCTCAACTAGGCTGCGCCTACGCGCTCCAGCTGAGGGCGAGCTCGTCGCACAGGGCGATGAAGCGGTTGAGTTCGCTGCCGGCGCGGGCGCGGCCGAAGCCGTGGCGGCGGCCCCAGAAAGCGGACTGGACCATGTTCAGGTGGGCCCAGCGGCGGATGCGTTCGGGATCGAGCTCGGCAGTCTCGGCGAACAGTTCGAGCTCCTGTTCCAGGATGCCGATGAGATTGTCGGCGCCGAGCTGGTGCGCGGCGCGGGTCCGCAGGAACGTCGTCGCGTCGTACGCCGGGTCGCCGACGTAGCCCTTGGGATCGACAGCCAGCCACGGCTCCCGGTCCGCACGCAGGATGTTGCGCGGGTGGAAGTCGCCGTGGATCAGGACCTCCGGCTGATCGCGGCCAAGCTCGTCGACGACGGCGAGCGCCGCATCCACGACGTACGGCGGCAGCGCGTGGTCGAGCTCGGCGGCGTCCTTGCGGAGCTCGTCCTCCCACGTGTCGGCCTGCTGCGACATGCGGGGCAGGCCGTCCGGGGCCGGGATCGTCAGCCGGCGGTGCAGCTCGGCCGCGATCGTGACGACGTCCTCGTCGTGTTCCAGCAGCGTCGTGGGATGCGCGCGCTCGAGCAGCATGGCGTAACGGGCGTCGTCGCGTTCGTACAGCTTGACCGCGCCCTCACCGTCCCAGGCCTCGAAGGCGTCCGGCTCGTGCACGTTGCCCGGATGGGGGAACGACACCTTGATGACGGCGTCCCGGACCGGCACGACCAGGCCGACCTGCCCGTGTCCGGCTTCGCCGTCGGGCTCGCGGTCCCACTGGGTCAACAGGTCGTCGACGATGCCGGGCAGCTCGGCGAGCCAAGCTTCGCCGTCAGCGCCTTCCCGATCGATGGTGGCTTTGGCGAACGCGGCCGGGATCATCCCCAGCGCTCCGACTTCGCCGAGCGGGAGACCAGGCTGAACAGCATGTCCTTCGGGGTCATCTCCCCGGCGACGACCTTGGTGACGTGTTCGGCGATCGGCATCTCGACGTCGTGCTGGTGCGCCAGCTCGGAGATCGACGCGCAGGACTTCACGCCCTCGGCGACCTGCCGGGTCGCGCCGGCGATCTCCGCGACGCTCATCCCCTGGCCGAGTTTCTCGCCGAAGGTCCGGTTCCGCGACAGCGGTGACGAGCACGTCGCCACCAGATCGCCGAGCCCGGCCAGACCCGAGAAGGTGTGCTCGTCCGCGCCGAGCGCCGTACCCAGGCGGGCGATCTCAGCGAGGCCGCGGGTGATCACCGACGCGCGGGCGTTGTCGCCGAAGCCGAGTCCGACGGCCATGCCGACCGCGAGCGCGATCACGTTCTTGCAGGCGCCGCCGAGCTCACAGCCGACGACATCGTTGTTCGTGTACGGGCGAAAGGTCGGCGAATGGCACAGCTTCTGCAGGCGTGCCGCCGTACCTTCGTCCGCGCAGGCGACGACCGACGCGGCCGGCTGACCTTCGGCGATCTCGCGTGCGAGGTTCGGCCCGGAGACGACGGCGATCCGTTCCGGCCCCGCGCCGGTCAGCTCGGCGATCACCTCGCTCATCCGCTTGGTCGTACCGAGCTCGACGCCCTTCATCAGACTGACCAGCGGTACGGCGTTCGGCAGCACGCCGGCCCAGTCCGCGAGGTTGTCCCGCAACGACTGCGACGGAACCGCGAGGACGATCGCCTCCGCACCGTCGGCCGCGGCGGCGGGGTCGTGCGTCGCGGTGATCGCATCGGGCAATCGCAGACCCGGAAGGTACTCGGCGTTCTCGTGCCCGGCGTTGATCGACTCGCAGAGCGACTCACGCCGGCCCCAGACCGACACCTGGTTCCCGGCGTTCGCCAGCACCACCGCGAACGCCGTACCCCAGGACCCGGCACCGAACACCGCGACCTTGGTCATTCCTTCTCCTCACGTCGGGCCTTGCGGAGGTCGTAGAGCTCCTTGGGCGGAGTCTCGCCGCGCAGTTCGCCGAGGGTCTCGGCGACCCGGGCCATGATCAGCTCGGTTGCCTCGTGCAACAGCTGGTTGGTCAGCGGCTTGCCCTCGAACGCGCTCAGGTCGACCGGCGCGCCGGCCCGGACCAGCAGCGTCTTGCGCGGCAGCAGCCGGATCCGGATCTTGCCGGTGTACGACTTGATGATGTCCTGCGCGCCCCAGTTGGCGATCGGGATCACCGGGCAGCCGGTCATCAACGCGATCCGGGCGGCGCCGGTCTTGCCGGTCATCGGCCACATGTCCGGGTCACGGGTGATAGTGCCCTCCGGGTAAACGCCCACACACTCACCGCGTTCGACCGCCGCCACAGCGTCCCGGAACGCATCCGCGGCCTGGGTCGAATCCCGGTACACCGGGATCTGCCCTGCGCCGCGGATGATCGTGCCGAGCACCGGGATCTTGAACAGCGACGCCTTGCCCAGGAATCGCGGGATCCGCCGGCACTCCCAGATGAAGTACCCGAGCAGCACCGGGTCGAAATGCGAGATGTGGTTGGGCACGTAGATGACGCCGCCGGTGCGCGGCATGTTCTCCCGGCCGGTGAACCGGCACTTGGTCATCACGATCATGAACGGCTTGACGATCGCCGCGATGATGCCGAACCAGAAGCCCCGCGGCGGACGCGGATCACCCTGCCCGTTGTCCACTGGAGCCTCCTGCTGCTCGTTGCTGCCATCCGTCATGGGAGAATCCTGCCTGATGGCAGACCTACAGGTCGCTCCCTGGATCCTGGCGATCCCGGTGAAGCGTACGGCGATCGCGAAGAGCCGGCTCGCTCCGGCGTACCCGCAGCACCGTCCCGAGCTGGCCCGTGCCTTCGCTGTCGACACTACTGCGGCTGCCCTCGCCTCTCCCCTGGTGCGGGCCGTCCTGGTCGTCACGGACGATCCGCTGGTCGCGGCCGATGTCACCGCCGCCGGCGCGTACGTCGTACCGGATCTGCCGGCCGCCGGGCTCAACGAGGCCTTGCTGCACGGTGCCGCGGTCGCCGCTGCCGAGTTCCCGGGTCACGGCGTCGCAGCGTTGTCCGCGGATCTGCCCGCGCTACGGCCGGCCGAGCTGACCGCCGTCCTCGCGGCCTGTACGGCGCCGCGCTCGTTCGTGGTCGACCAGCCCGGCACCGGTACGACGTTGCTCGCGGCGGCTCCCGGCGTACCGCTGGATCCCCGCTTCGGCGTGGGTTCCGCGCTGGCACACCAGGCGTCCGGGGCGATCCCCATCGAGCTGACCGGGATCGAGTCGGTACGTCGTGATGTCGACACGGCCGCCGATCTCGCGCACGCCGTACAGCTCGGGGTGGGGCCGGCCACCGCCGACGTGATGTCGCTGGTTCTCGGTGCCGCGACCGGGACCGAGGGTCTAGCCTGCTGACATGCAGGCCATGCAAGCAACAGTGAGCCGCTACGACGGCGAGACGTTCTCCGGAGCAGTGCTGACCGACACCGGGATCGAGCTTCCGTTCACCGTGCACGCCGTCGCCGATACCCCGGTCCGCCATCTGCGTGTGGGACAACGGGTCCGGCTGGAGACCACCGGAACTGGCGCCGACCTGACTATTACCAAAGTCGAGTTCGCCACCCGGCTCTAGTTGCTGCAGACAACGGCGAAGGCCGGTCAACCCCTGGAGTGGGGTGACCGGCCTTCGCTGTACTACTGGTGCCGCAGTGCGTGAAGATCAGCGAGCGGTACGCTTCGCCGCGGTCTTCTTGGCGGGGGCCTTCTTGGCCGGCGCCTTCTTCGCAACGGTCTTGGCCGGAGCCTTCTTCGCGACCGTCTTCGCCGGGGCCTTCTTGGCAACGGTCTTGGCCGGAGCCTTCTTGGCGACCGTCTTGGCCGGGGCCTTCTTCGCGACCGTCTTCTTCGCAGCGGCGGTCTTGGTTGCAGCGGCCTTGACCGGAGCAGCCTTCTTCGCCGGGGCAGCCGCCTTGGTGGCGGTCGCGGCCGGCTTCGGGACTACCAGCTTCGGCAGCTTCTTCGCGCCGGAGACAACGGCCTTCAGCTCCGCACCCGCGCGGAACTTCGGAACCACGGTCTTCTTGGCGCGCTTGGTCTCACCGGTCCGCGGGTTGCGCACGATGCGCGCCCCACGCTCGATGGCCTCGAAGGCACCGAAACCGGTGATGGCGACCTTGCCACCCTTCTTGGTCAGCTCGCGCTCCACGGTGTCGATCACCGATTCCAGCGCGTGCTGGGCCTGGCGGCGGTTTCCGTCGAAGTGCACTGCGAGCGCTTCGACCAACTGGCTCTTGTTCACTGCTTCCCTCCGTGAACACTAGGCGTCGAGCACAGCGCTCGATCTCACAGGAACGTTATGGACTCAACACGCCGTTCACAAACACCAACGCGGCAATTCGCCCTTGTTTTGGGCGATTCGTGCCACAATTTGGCCCGATCCGGTCCCTGAGGGCCCTTTTCGCAGGAGATTCCCAGGTGTTCAGAGCCAGCCGCGGCGTTTGAAGATCTGGTGCAGACCTCCACACACCAAGGCCATCAGGCCGATCGCGAACGGGTATCCGTACTGCCAGTGCAGCTCCGGCATCTTGTCGAAGTTCATCCCGTAGACGGTGCCGATCAGGGTCGGGGCGAACAGGATCGCCGCCCAGGCAGAGATCCGCTTGACCTCTTCGTTCTGCTCGCTGCTGGCGATCGCGAGGCTCTTCATCTCCTCGTTCTGCTGCTGGGCGACCAGGGTCGCGTTCACCGTCAGGATGTCGCGCAGCAGTTCGCGGAACCCGTCGACCTTCTCCACCACCTCGGTGACGTGGTCGGCGACATCGCGCAGTGAACGTTGCAGTTCCTCGTCCACGCCGTACTTCTGGAATCCGCCGCGCAACTGCTCGAGCATGCCGACCAGCGGCCGGGTGGCGCGCTGGAACTCGATCACCTCACGGGAGAGTTCGTAGATGCGCCGCGACACCTTCGGGTCGCCGCGGAACACCTCGGTCTCGATCTCGTCGATGTCGTTCTCCAGACCGGCGACCACCGGCGCGTAGCCGTCGACGACCTTGTCCATGATCGCGTAGAGAACCGCTTCGGCACCGCGGCTGAGCAGCTCCGGGTCGCGCTCGACGCGGCGCCGTACCGCTGCCAGGTTGGGCGCTTCGGCGTGCCGGACCGTCACCACGAAGTCCGGTCCGACGAACACGTGCACCTCACCGAACTCGACCTCCTCGGTCGCGTCCCGGTACCGCGCGGCCTTCAGTACGACGAACAACGTGTCGCCGTACCGCTCCAGCTTCGGCCGCTGATGCGCCTCGTTGGCGTCCTCGATCGCCAGCTCGTGCAGGTCGAACTCCTGAGCCAGCGAGGCCAGCTCGCGGCGGTCCGGCCGGTACAGGCCGATCCAGGCCAGGCTGTGCGGGGCCTGGTGCAGCTCGCCGTAGGTCTCGGCGAGGGAGTCCGGAGAAGCGACCCGGCGGCCGTCGCAGTAGATGGCACTGTCCACGACGCTGTGCCCTTTGGGCATCTGCGGATCGCGGGGCTGCTTCTCGGGCTGCTCGGGTACGGCGGCGGAGACGGCAGCAGCGTGCTTGCGGGCGGCAGCGCGCAGTGACGGAGTACGGCTGAACGCACGGATCGTGCGCAGGCGCAGGTCGGACATGAGTCCTCCAGGTGCGGTGGAACAAGTGAGTGATGCACACACGTCTGCCCGACCGCTTACTACTAGAGGAAAAAGCCCCCCACAGGCCGAGCGAGACCGGTATGTCTGGAGGGATCGCTGCTGTTGGTCATCAACGCCTCACCTCCCAGGTCTCGCAAGCCTTGTTCTGACAACTGCCGACAACTCGGCAAGGGTAACACCAGAGTTATCGCCCCCGCCTACCCCAACGTTACGGGGACGATAACTCTGCAAGGGTTTTTCAGGCCTTCGCAGGCAGCGTGGCCGGCTTGAAGGACGGCCGGGTCGCTTCGTAGGCAGCGATCTCGTCCGCGTGCGACAACGTGATGCCGACGTCGTCCAGGCCGTTCAGCAACCGGTAACGGGTGTAGTCGTCGATCTCGAAGGGTGCCGACACGTCACCGGCCGAGATCGTCTTGTTCTCCAGGTCGACCGTCACCTTGGTGCCCGGGTCGCTCTCGATCGTGGTCCACAGCTGCTCGACCACGTCCTGCTCCACCAGGGCCGCGAGCAGCCCGGCCTTGCCGGAGTTGCCGCGGAAGATGTCGCCGAACCGCGACGACACGACCACGCGGAACCCGTAGTCGAGCAGTGCCCAGACCGCGTGCTCACGCGACGATCCGGTGCCGAAGTCCGGTCCCGCGACGAGCACCGAGACGCCGTCGTACTCGGGCTGGTTGAGGACGAACGACGGATCGTTGCGCCAGGCAGCGAACAGCCCGTCCTCGAAGCCGGTCCGGGTGACCCGCTTCAGGTACACGGCCGGGATGATCTGGTCGGTGTCGACGTTGCTGCGGCGCAGCGGGGCCGCCGTACCGATGTGCTGGGTGAAGGCTTCCATGATTCCCTTGCTCCTCAGGCGTTCGCAGGTACGGCGACGGGCGGCAGGTCGGCCGGTGCGGCCAGGGTCCCGGTGACAGCGGTCGCGGCGGCGACCAGCGGCGACACCAGGTGGGTGCGACCGCCCTTGCCCTGGCGGCCTTCGAAGTTCCGGTTCGAGGTGGAGGCGCTGCGCTCCCCGGGGGCCAGCTGGTCCGGGTTCATGCCCAGGCACATCGAGCAGCCGGCGCCGCGCCACTCGGCGCCGGCGTCCTTGAAGATCGCGTCCAGACCCTCGGCCTCGGCCTGCAGCCGGACCCGGCCCGAGCCCGGTACGACGAGCATCCGGGTGCCCTCGGCAACCTTCCGCCCGGCGAGCACGCCGGCCGCGGCGCGCAGGTCCTCGATCCGGCCGTTGGTGCAGGAGCCCAGGAAGACCGTGTCCACGTGGATCTCGCGCATCGGCGTCCCGGCGGTGAGGCCCATGTACTCCAGCGCGCGCTCGGCGGCGACCTTGTCGTTCTCGTTGCCGAAGTCGTCCGGCGACGGCACCTTCTCCGACAGCGGGATGCCCTGGCCCGGGTTCGTTCCCCAGGTGACGAACGGGGCGATGTCCTCGGCCCGCAGCACGACCTCGCGGTCGAACGTCGCGTCCGCGTCGGTGGCCAGGCTCTTCCAGTACTCGACCGCGGCTTCCCAGTCGACGCCCTGCGGCGCGTGCGGCTTGTCCTGCAGATACGCGAACGTGGTCTCGTCCGGCGCGATCATGCCGGCCTTGGCGCCCCACTCGATCGACATGTTGCAGATCGTCATCCGGGCTTCCATGCTCAAGCTCCGGATCGCCTCACCGCGGTACTCGACGATGTAGCCCTGGCCGCCGCCGGTGCCGACCTGCGCGATCAGCGCCAGCACCAGGTCCTTCGCGGAGACGCCGTCCGGCAGTACGCCGTCGACCGTGACAGCCATCGTCTTCGGCCGCGCCTGCATCAGCGTCTGGGTGGCCAGCACGTGCTCGACCTCGCTGGTACCGATGCCGAAGGCAATGGCTCCGAACGCGCCGTGGGTGGAGGTGTGGCTGTCACCGCAGACCACGGTCATGCCCGGCTGGGTCAGCCCGAGCTGCGGGCCGATCACGTGCACGACGCCCTGGTCCGGGTCGCCGAGGGTGTGGATCCGGATGCCGAACTCCTCGGCGTTCTTGCGCAGCGTGTCCACCTGGGTGCGCGACACCGGGTCGGCGATCGGCTTGTCCACGTCGTACGTCGGGACGTTGTGGTCCTCGGTCGCGATCGTCAGATCGGGACGGCGGACGCCGCGGCCGGCCAGCCGGAGACCGTCGAAGGCCTGCGGGCTGGTCACCTCGTGGACCAGATGGAGGTCGATGTAGAGGAGGTCGGGTTCTCCGTCGGCATGGCGCACGACGTGCGCATCCCAGACCTTTTCCGACAACGTCCTACCCATCAGACTCTCCTTTGAGATATGGAAGTGGGTGCTTTCGCTCACAGTGCTCTCGATTGGGTGCCTGAAGCGACTTGCGTTCCACGATTCGAGACGGCAGTATCGTCTCATGGACAACTCTAGCGGAGTCGGCGTTCTCGACAAAGCAGCTCTCGTTCTGTCTGCGCTCGAGTCCGGGCCGGCGACCCTGGCCGGCCTCGTCGCGGCCACCGGGCTGGCCCGCCCGACTGCGCACCGGCTCGCGGTGGCGCTGGAGCACCACCGCCTGGTCGGTCGCGACATGCAGGGACGGTTCGTGCTCGGTCCGCGACTCAGTGAGTTGGCCTCCGCCGCCGGTGAGGACCGGCTGCTCGCAACCGCCGGCCCGGTGCTGGCGCGGCTGCGGGACATCACCGGTGAGTCCGCACAGCTGTTCCGCCGCCAGGGTGAGTACCGCGTGTGCGTCGCGGCCGCCGAGCGTCCGTCGGGTCTGCGCGACACCGTGCCGGTCGGCAGTCAGCTGACCATGGCCGCCGGCTCGGCTGCCCAGATACTGCTTGCCTGGGAGGACCCGGAGCGAATGCACCGCGGTCTCCACAACGCGTCGTTCAACGCGGCCGCGCTGGCCGGCGTACGGCGTCGTGGCTGGGCCCACTCGGTCGGCGAGCGGGAGCAGGGCGTCGCGTCCGTCTCCGCCCCGGTCCGCTCCCCCAGCGGCAAGGTGATCGCCGCCGTTTCGGTCTCCGGCCCGATCGAGCGTCTGTCCCGCCAGCCCGGCCGGATGCACGCCCCGGCCGTGATGGCCGCCGCCGAGCGGCTCTCGGAAGCGCTGCGACGCGCATCGGAGTAGACGTCCGGTAGTTGTCACGTAACGCAACCAGGATCACCATGAGGATGGAAAGCCCCTCAAAGGAGGTCCGACATGGAGCGGGACTGGCTGACTCTCGGCTGGAAGATGTTGCTCGTCCGCGGTGTCATCGCCATCATCTTCGGGATCCTCGCGATCGCGTGGCCCATTCACACCGCGATCGCGCTGGCGTTGCTGTGGGGCTTCTGGGCCCTGTTCGACGGCGTCGGCTCGATCGTCCAGGCGTTCCAGTCCGAGTCGAAGGGCAGCCGGCTCTGGCTGGTCGTGCTCGGCGTGATCGCGTTGGTCGCGGCGTTCTTCGCGATCACCAGCCCCGGCATGGCCGCCGCGACCCTGACCTGGATCCTCGGGATCTGGCTGATCATCCGCGGCATCTTCGAGCTCGCCGGCGCCTTCAGCAGTCAGCAGGTGATGCCGCGCTGGCTCCTGGTGCTGAACGGTCTGCTGTCGATCCTGATCGGCGTACTGTTCGCGGCCAAGCCCGGAGCGGGTGCGGTCAGCATCGCCGTCGTCCTGGGCGTCAGCGCCCTGGTCTGGGGCGTCGTCCTGATCGGCGTCGGCTTCTCGGTACGGCGCGAACTCCACAGCGGCCCGGCCCAGTCCAGCCCATCCCCGGCCTGACGACCCTCGAGGTTCTTACGGCGGCCGGCGCTGTCAGTCGCGGGCTGCGGGCCAGCCGCCGTAAGGAACTGTGAGGATTTCCAGATTGTGGTCGTCGGGGTCGTTCCAGTAGAGGCCTCGGCCGCCGTCGTTGGTGTTGATTTCGCGCTCGCGGCGGTGGAACGGGTCCGCCCAGTACGGCAGGTCCCGCTCGACGATCCGTGCGTGGATCTGGTCGAACTCCGCCTCGGTGACGAGGAACGCGTAGTGCTGGGTGTGCGGGCGTCCGTGGGCGTCGGCGAAGTCCAGAGAGGTGCCGTTCGCGAGTTGCACCACCGCGAACGGCCCGTAGCTGCTCGGCTCCCCGAGTCCGAGGATGTCGGCCACGAAACGCGCCGATGCTTCCTTGTCGGTGCAGTTCACGATGGTGTGGTTGAACTCGACGGCCATCTGTTCAGGCTACCCGTGGCAGCCGCACGACGTGCTGGGGATCAGCTCGTAGTCGAGGACGTGGCGGGTGGCCTGTGTGTTTGTGCGGTCCAGGAGGAGTTCGACCGCGCGGCGTGCGGTGTCCTCGATCGGCTGGCGGACGCTGGCCAGCGGCGGGATCGTCACCGTGCACTCGCTGGTGCCGTCGAACCCCATCACCGCAACGTCTTCCGGCACCCGCAGCCCGGCTTCCCAGGCCGCGAACAGCACTCCGAACGCCTGCTCGTCCGTCGAGCAGTAGATCGCCCGCGGCGGCCGCTTCTGCTTGAACCACGGCTGTACGGCGTCGCGTGCGGCGAAGCGTGACACCGGGCTGGCGACGTACCGCGCCGAGGCCCGCGGGTGGTTCTCAAGCGCACGCTCGATGCCGCGCCGGTGTTCCGACGTACCGGGTGAATCCTCCGGACCGGTGACGACGCCGAGAGTGCGGTAGCCGTGTGAGAGCAGGTGGTCGGTCGACGCCTCGGCAGCCGCGACGTAGTCGATCGAAAGGGTCGACACCGTTACGCCCTCAGGCACAGGATGCAGAGCAACGACCGGTACGCCGGCTGCCGCGAACCGCTGGATCGCCGGCTCCACCAGCAGCGAGACGAGGACGACGCCGTCGACCTTGCGCTCGATGAACGAGCCGATGTGCGCGGACTCCTGCTCCGGATCGCCTGCCGAGTCGCCGATCAGCAGCAGGTGGTCGTGCCGGCGCGCGAAGTTCTCCAGGTGCTCCGCGAGCGTGGCGAAGTACGGGTTGCGGATCTGCGGGATCAGTAGACCGAGCGAGTACGTGCGGCCCGCACTCAGCGCACGGGCGAGGATGTTGGGCCGGTAGTCCAGCTCCGCCGCTGCCTCCAGCACCCGTCGGCGGGTCTCCGCCGACACGGGCCGGGGGCCGTTGTTGAAGACGTAGCTGACGACCGCGGTGGACGTGCCGGCCCGCTCCGCGACATCACGAGCCGTCGCCATCGATCTCCCCATGATCTGCAGGGTATGCCGCCACGATCCGGGCGGTGATCTCCTCAGCCACCTCGTCGGCGCGCACACCGGTGACGATCCGCACGGTCCCCCGGGGATCCGGCGTGAAAGTACTGCGCCCACCGGCCGCGACGCTCACTCGACCGGCCTCGGAGAAGCTGAACAGTTCCGGGCGGCTCAGCGCGAGAACCGCCACCGGATCGTGCGGCACGTTCCACGTCTCGTTCCAGTAGGCCCACCATTGCTCGATATCCGCCCCGAGCGCCCGGCCGAGCGGGCCTGCCTGCCGGATCCGCTCCAGCAGGTCGGCGCCGATCGTCACCTGCTGCGTGATCTCCAGTCCGGTGATCGTCGTCGGGATCCCGGCGTTCAGTACGGCCTGCGCGGCCACGTCGTCGGACTTGAAGTTGTGCTCCGACACCTCGTCGCCGAACGATCCGCCCATCACCCACAGGTGACGCATCCACCGCGCCGCCTCCGGTTCGCGCTCGAGTGCCGCCGCGAGATTCGTCAGCGGCCCGATCGCCGCAACGTCGATCTCACCCGGGTGCTCCTTCAACCGGGTCACCAGCCGGTCCGGTGCGGTGTCGCTGCTGACGACCTCCGCGGACAGCCCGTCGTGCAACGACCCCTCATGCCCGGCCCACCACACCTCCCGTCCCGACAACGGCTGGACCACACCCGGTACGACGTCGACGTCGCGTCTGGCCAGTGCGGCGTACCGGCGGGCGAGTTGCGCGCGCAACCGGGTGTCGCCGTACACGGTGTGCACCTCGAGCAGCTCGACGTCCGGGCTGCCCAGGAGCTGGGCCAGGGCCATGGCGTCGTCGACGTCGGAGCCGATATCGGTATCCAGGATGAGCTGGTGCATGGTCTCCCTATTTCAGGCCCGTGCTGGTCACGGACTGGACGAAGTACCGCTGGAAGCCGGCGATGACGACCAGCGGGATGACGGTGAGGACGACGGCGCCCGCGAACACGAGACCGTAGTCGGCGAAGTTCTGACCTTGCAGGTTGGACAGGGCCACCGGGCCGAGGATGTGCTTGGCGTCGGTGCCGATCAGCAGCGGCCAGACGTACGACTGCCACTGGAACAGGAACAGCATCAGGCCGGCGCCGATCAGCGCGGGCCGCGACAGCGGCAGGTAGATCCAGCGGAACACGCCGAACCAGCCCAGCCCGTCGAGCCGGCCGGCCTCGACCAGCTCGGCCGGGATGCCCAGGAAGAACTGCCGTAGCAGGAAGATCGCCATCCCGTTGCCGATGCCCGGCAGCACCAGTCCGGTAAACGTGTTGGTCAGGTGCCAGTCGCGGAACATCGTCGACAGCGGGATCGCGATCGCGTCGAACGGCACCAGGAAGCTCAGTACGACGATGCCGAACACCAGCCCGCGCCCGCGGTACTCGAACGCCGCCAGCCCGAACGCCGCCGACGCACAGACCGCGAGACCGATGACGACTGTGGCCACGCTGACCAGGATCGAGTTGAACGTCGCGCGCCCGACATGGCTGCTCAGCAGGGCCGAGTAGTTGTGCAGCGTCGGCTTCAGCTCGAAGAACGTCTGCCACGACAGCGTCAGATGCGCGAACGTCTCGGAGCCCGGCCGCAGCGAGTTGGTCAGCACCCACAGCAGCGGCAGGAAGAACAGGATGCCGACGACTCCGCCGAGCACCGACAGGCTGTACGACTGGAGGCGCTTCACTGGTCACCTCGCAGCAGCCGGAACTGCCCGGCCACGATCGCGAGCGTCAACGCGACCAGGATGACGACCTCGGCCTGCGCGACGTGGATGTCGCCGATCGCGTAGGCGCGCGTGTAGACGTCGTACATCAGCAGGTTGCTGTTGCCGTTCGGGCCGCCCTTGGTGAGGATCTGCACCGGCGCGAACACGAGCAGGTTGGAGACCGTGTCGGCGACCAGGACGAACGCCAGCGGGCGGCGAACCAGCGGGAGGATGACCGAGATCATCCGGCGCCAGGCACTCGCACCGTCGAGCAGCGCAGCCTCACGTACCTCGACCGGGACCTCCTGGATGCCTGCGATCAGGAACAGCATCCAGTAGCCGACGCCGATCCACGACAGCAGCACGATGAGCGACGGCAGCACCTGGCCGGACGACGTCAGGAACGGCTGCGCGGGCAGACCGAGCCGCTCGAGTACGCCGTTCGCGAGGCCGTCCGGCCGGTAGATCACGCTCCAGATCACTGCCGACACCGCAGGCGGGGTGGCTATCGGCAGGATGACCAGCGTGCGCCAGAGCTTCGAGCCGGCCGCACGCTGGGTGAAGAGCACGGCCAGCAAGAACGAGACGACGACCTGGATCGGGTTCACCAGGACGGTGAACAGCAACGTCACGCCGACCGCCTGCCGGAAGTCCTTGTTCGACAGCAGGTCCGTGTAGTTGCCCAGCCCCGCGAACACCCGGCCGCCGCGCAGCAGGCTCTCGGTGTAGAAGCTCTCGACGACGGCTGAGATCGCCGGCACGATCCGCAGTACGGCCAGGCACAGCAGCGCCGGCGCGAGGAAGGCAAGGGCGATCAGCCCTTGCCCACGCTTCCTCACTTTATTGACTTCCAAGCGTCAGTTAGCTGGCGCGTGGCTTCCTGGAGCCGGGTGTCGGGGTTGGTGCCGTTGCGGATGTCGGCGAACGCCTTGCCCATGACTTCCTCGAACTGGATGTACCCGACGCTGACCGGCCGCGACACCGCCGTGTGCTCACTCTCGTACGCCGTGATCGCCGCGGCGCCGGCGGTTTTGGCGCCGGAGAACGTGTCCATCTTCGGGGTGTACTGCTTCTGCGCGTCGAGGTTGGCCGGGATGATCGTCGTCGTACTGGTCGTGGCCAGGTTGCCGGCGGCGTCGAGCGTCGCGAACTCGAGGAACTTGCGCGCCATCGCCTGCTGCTTCGACGCCGGGTTGATGCCGAGCGACCAGGATCCGGTCGGCGTGACCGGCTGACCGCCCTGGAAGTACGGCAGCGGCGCGACGCCCCAGTCGATCTTCGAGCTGCCGAAGATCTTCAGGTCCCACGGACCGCCGACGAAGAACGCCACCTGCCCGTTGGCGAACACCGGGCCGGTCTGGAAGCCGCCGATGCCCCGCGGGGAAAGCCCGCTCGCGAAGGTCGCGCCGTACCACTGCATGGCCTTCTTCCAGCCGTCGGTCTCGACCGCCGGGGTGAGTGCGTCGTCGCCTTCGATCCCGGAGCCGCCGCCGAGCGATTCGGCCAGCGGCTGCAACTGGTAGTAGGCCTCGGGCTGCTCCATGAACAGGCCGTACTTCGTGCCGCCCGACTGCATCGCCTTGCGGCCGGCCGCCTCGACCTGCTCCCAGGTCCAGCGCTGCTGCGGGTCCGCGGTCGGCGGCGTCACCCTCGCCTTCGCGAGCGCGGTCTTGTTGTAGAAGAGGAACTGCGTCGAGTTCCACATCGGCAACGACCACAGCTTGTCGCGGAAGTGATTGGTCTTGTACGCCGCGGCGCTGACCTTCGTCTTCACCTGGCCGTCGAGGTCGCTCAGGTCGACCAGGAAGCCCTTCGCGGCGAGCTGCGAGACCCGCGGCTCGTCGACCGTGTAGACGTCGATCCCGCTGTCCTTCGCGCTCAGCCGCTGCTGCATGGTCGCGTTGAACTGGTCGAACGGGATCTGGGTGTAGGCGACCTTGATCCCCGGGTTCTTCGCCTCGAAGGCCTTGATCACCGGCTGGTAGGTCTCGGCGTTGTCGGTCCCGGTGAACGTGACGGTCCCGGTCTGCGGCCCTTCGGCAGTCGCCGTCGGAGTGCCGGAATCCGCGGCGCCGCCGCAGCCGGCGACGAGTGCCGCGACGGCCACGACCACGGCGGGAAGGAGTGGCTTCACAAGGATCCCTTTCCTCGATCAATCCCCGGAGCGATTATCTAAGCGGTTAGACTAAGCGCTTAGACTCACGCTGTCCACTGCCGCCGAGGCTGTCGGACTCCGGCGTCGCGGACGTACTCTCTGCTGATGAGGGTGGGGATTCTCGGGGCGGCGGAGGTCGTGCGGGACGGGGCGCCGGTCGACCTCGGCGGGCGGAAGCAGCGCATGTTGCTGTCCGCCCTGGCGCTGTACGGCGGGCAGCCGGCGCCGGTGGACAGCCTGATCGACATGCTGTGGCGGGACCGACCGCCGCCGGGGGCGCTGCCGACCCTGCAGGCGTACCTCGCCGGCGTGCGCAAGGCGCTGGAGCCGGATCGTCCGGCTCGCGCCCAGCCGAAGACCGTGGTGACAGTCGCGCCCGGGTACGCGTTGCGGCTGCCCGAAGACGGTCTCGACGCAACGCGGTTCGCCGCGGCCGTGGACGCGGCACATCTCCGGCTGGGTCCGTGGTCCGGCGAAGCGACCGGCGCGATCGCGGCGCCTGCTGCCGAGCCGCACGAGCTGACGACCGTCATCGGTACGCTCGACGACGCGCTGGCGTTGTGGCGCGGCACACCGTACTTCGAGCTGGACGACGTCCCCGCCGCAGTCGCCGAGCGTGGACGGCTCGAGGAACTCCGGATGGTGGCTCTCGAGGATCGCGCGGTCGCCCGGCTGGCGCTCGGGCAGCAGGCGACGCTCGCCGCCGAGCTCGAAGTGCTCACCGCCGAGCATCCGCTGCGCGAGCGGTTGTGGGTCCTGCGGGTCCTGGCCCTGGCGGGCGCCGGCCGGCAGGCCGATGCGCTCGACGCACTCCGCCAGGTACGCCGGATGCTCGCGGACGAACTCGGGATCGATCCGGGAACAGCCCTGCGTGAGCTGGAGCTCGCCGTACTGCGTCAGGACCCCGATCTGATCTGGCGGCCGAAGCGTGCCGAGCTCGCACCCGCCGGGGACATCGCGTCGTCGTCGGGGCTTGTCGGCCGGGAGACGGAGCTCGCGGCGCTCGACCGGCTCCTCGACGAGGCGCTGGTGGCACCGCAGTTCGCCGTACTGGTCGGTGAGCCCGGGATCGGCAAGACGCGGCTGGCGTCGGAGATTGCGGCCCGGGCCCGTCCGCGCGGGTTCGCCGTACTCACCGGGCGGTGTTCGGACGACGAGGGCGCTCCCCCGCTGTGGCCCTGGCTCGGAGTGCTGCGGACGCTCGGCGCGACGGACCTCCCGGCGGAGGTGCGAGGGCGGCTCACCGAGCTGATCGGCCTGCTCGAGTCCGGCGTCGCGGGACCGGCGGAAGATGTCGGCGCCGCGCGGTTCCGGCTGTGGACGATGACGGCCGACGTCCTGATCTCCGCGTCCCGGGTGATGCCGCTGCTCGTCATCCTTGATGATCTGCACTGGGCCGATCCGTCGTCGCTGAAGCTGCTGAAGCATCTCGCCGACCTGGTCGACAGCGGACGTCTGCTCGTGATCGCCACTCGCCGGTCGGCTCCCGAGCTCGTGGGTCCGCTCGCCGCGGTGGCCGAGAGCCTCGCCCGGCGGCAGGCGCTGCGCGTCGAGCTGCACGGGCTGACGTCCGCGGAGACCGCCGTACTCGTCGAGGTCGTGACTCGGCACAGCCCTGGTCGCGGTGCGGCCGAGACCTTGCAGGCCCGCACGGACGGCAATCCGTTCTTCCTGCTCGAGTTCCTGCGCGATGGCGGGGACGCCGTGCCGGCGGGTGTGGCCGACGTCGTCGCCCGGCGGGTCGCACGGTTGCCAGCGGCAAC
Organism: Kribbella sp. NPDC000426; assembly: GCF_040300265.1. NCBI lineage: Bacteria > Bacillati > Actinomycetota > Actinomycetes > Propionibacteriales > Kribbellaceae > Kribbella > Kribbella sp. NPDC000426. The sequence goes on from NZ_JBEPDK010000006.1 coordinate 210,228, forward strand.
CACGGAGGTGGTGCGAGCCGCCGTGGTGATCGGCCGGGAGTTCGACCTGGCGGTGCTGGCCGCGGCCGCCGGCCTCGACGAGGACGACGTACTCGATGCCCTCGATCCCGCGCTGGCCGCCGGTGTCATCACCGAAGGAGAGCAGGTGGACCGGTTCCGGTTCGCGCATGCGTTGGTTCATGACGTCGTGTACGCCGGTCTGCCGGCCGCCCGGTGCGCACGCCGTCATGCGACGACCGCACAGGTACTCGAAGATCGTGGCGCAGCAGCTTCCGAGACGGCACGGCACTGGCTCGCCGCCGGGCCGGCGTACGCGGCACGAGCCTGGCGGGCAGCGACCGAAGCGGCCGAGCACGCCGTCCGGCTGTACGCGTACGACGAAGCGGCAGCGCTGCTCGCGGCCGCGCTCGACGTGCAGCGATCCGACGCTGCGGCCACCGAGCTCGACCGCTACGACCTCCTGATGGCACGAGCGGACGCGTGCCGATGGTCGGTCGACCGGGACTCCCTGAACGCGGCGCTCACCGAGGCCACGCAGGTGGCGGAGGGCCTGGGCGACGTCGTACGGACGACGCGGGCCGCGGTCGGTGGCGCGGAAGGCGCTCTGTGGCAGACGCGTCCGTACGGACAGACCGATCAGTACCTGATCGCCGTACTGCGCCGTGCGCTCCGCGACCTGCCGGCCGACGACAGTGAACTCCGCTGCCGAGCCCTGCTCGTGCTCGCGATCGAGCTGTATCACTCCGACGCGCCCGCCTACCGAGAGGCGCTGGTCGAGCAGGGCATGGCCATGGCACGCAGACTCGGCGTCCCCGCGCTGCTGCTGTGGGCGTGCCAGGCCGCATTCATCGCCACCTGGCGTCCGGCCACTGCACCGGACCGGCTCCAACTGGCCGACGAGGCTGTTGCCTGTGCGGTCGAGCAGACCGACCCGGTCCGCGAGGCGCTGGCCCGTACCCTGCGGGTGATCGTGCTGAGTGAGCTCGGCCAGGTCTCGGCGCTCCGGGACGAGATCGGGCGGCTGCGGGAGATCGCGGAACCGCGCCGCCTGGCCTATGCGCTTATCGTGCTGACCGAACTCGAACCACCCTGGCTGGCGATGCAAGGACGGTTCGAGGAGGCGGAACGGATGGTCGAGCAGCGGCGCGACCTCGTCGCGGGCGCCTCCCTTCCGCAACGGGACGAATCGATGGTCTCCGCCCGAGCCTGCATCGAGCTGTGGCGGTCCGGCGCAGGCGGGCTGGTGGCCGCGTTCGAGGCGCTGGCGTCGGTGAGCCCGATGCCGTTCGACCTGCCTGTCCGGTGGTTGCTCGTGCGCGCCGGCAGGTTGGACGAAGCCCGCGCGGTCCCGGCGGACCTGGTGCCCGGGACCGACGACTGGGTGTCGATGCACCACTACTGCGCCGCGGCGGAGATCGCGTACGGGTTGGCTGAGCCCGAGGCGGCCCGTGCGCTGTACCGGTGGTTGAGCCCGTACGCCGGACGGGTCTGCAGCGCCGGCTTCTCGGTGGCGGTCGGTCCGGTCGACGCGTTCCTGGCCTTCGCCGCGATGGCGACCGGCGAGCGGGAGCTCGCGACCCGGCACGCCGACCGGGCGCTGGAGCTGTGCGAGGAGTGGGAGATCCCGCTGGCCGCGCAATGGCTGCGCGGCGAGCGGGACCGTGGCGGCTTCTGAATCAGGCGTACCGGAACGTTTCGCGCTCCCGTCGCTCGAACGGCCGGCGCCAGAACAGCCGCCACATGAACTCCATCGGACGGCCGGCCATCGAGTCGCGGACCCGGGCGAAATGTTCGGGAGGCATCCGGTACATGCCCCACGCGGCGAGGAACGGCAGGTCGCGCGGACTGTGGGCCGGCTTGAAATGCTCCCGCTCCAGTCGCTGCCAGTCGGCCTCGACCAGGTAGCGCTGCACAAGAGTCATCGCGTCGCGCTCCTCGTGGTCCAGGTGCCGGTTCAGGTGCTCTCCCAGCGCCACCACCCGTACCTCGAGTGCATCGCGTGCGTCGGAGTCGGCGTACGCCGCCAGCCGGTCGAACCCCGCCGTACACGAGGCCAGCAGCGGGTCGATCCCGGCGTGCTCCGCCTCCATCGCCTGCAGCGTGGCGCGATCGTCGGTGTCCGCCCTGGCCAGCAGGAGCGGCCACAGGCCGGCGTCCTCCCCGGTGTGGTGCTTGTGCAGGATGTCGTAGAACCGGCCCCATCGCGTCGCGAGGGCCCGCCAGGTGGCGCGGTCCTCCAGCGGCGTGGCGATCACCGCTGCCTTGAAGGCGGCGAGGTCGCGGCGGAACGCGTGGTGGACGACGTACATGGCGGTCGCGTCGACCGGCCCCGGCGGTGCGGCTGCCTGTCCCGGCAGCAGCAGTTGGTCAACGGTCCCGGTGGTCATGAGCTTGTTCCTTTCTCGAGGTACGCCCACCGTGCACGTCACCGCTTGGGATCGGCTGGTGGCCGCAACCCAAGCCGATCCCAAGGCCACCGGCCGGAACGAGAACAGCCTCCCATCCAGATGGATGGGAGGCTGTTCTTCTCTGGTAGCCCCGACGGGATTCGAACCCGCGCTACCGCCTTGAGAGGGCGGCGTGCTAGGCCGCTACACAACGGGGCCAGAGTGTTGTCAGCCGGACCTTGCGGCCCGGGCAACGAGGTTGAACTCTACCGATTCTCATCGGTGCGGTCCAATCCGCTGGGGTACTAGGACTCGAACCTAGACTAACTGAACCAGAATCAGACGGGCTGCCAATTACCCCATACCCCAAAGGCATTTCACCGTCGCTGGGAGTTTGTTTCCGCCCTCACCAACCCGGCTCGGAGAGCTTACCCGAGGCGGGGACCGGACACCAAAACGGGCCCCCTCCGGCGCGTTGTCACTCCCGTCACACCAGACTCTTCCGCTCGTCGGCGGTCAGCCCGAGCCGGCGCGCGATCACCAGCGCCACCGCACCGAACGCGACGAACTTCACCACGTCGACCGTCACCAGCGACCACGGCGCATCCTTCACGCCGAGGCTCGCACCCACAGTGTCGGTCAGCGCCGCGAAGATGAACGTCACCACGTTGTTGGCCGCGTGCGCCGAGATCGACGCCTCCAGACCACCGGTCCGTACGACGAGCACCGCCGCGACGAGCCCGAACGCGAGCCGGTCCACGAACAGCGCCGGACTCTGCCACGGCCAGATCCCATGGGCCGCCGTGAACAGGAGCGCCGTCACCACGACGACGATCGCCGTACTGCGCACCAGCGCACCCATCGCCTGCAGCAGGTAGCCGCGGAAGTAGTACTCCTCCCCCGCAGCCTGGAACGTCGAGGTGAACAGCGTGACGACGATGACCGCGATCGCGTCCGGCGCCGCGCCGCCGCTGTGCCGCTCACCGGTGGCTAGCTGGATGTCACCGAACTGGACGACGGCGAGCGCCAGCAGCTCGATCACGATCGCCGCCAGGGCGAACCAGGCCAGTGGCCGCCACCGCAGCCCGCCGGCCACCGAGGACAGCAGCCCCGGCGCCTGCCGGTTGAGCTTGCGGGCGACGAGCATGCTGAGCGGGATCAGCACGATCAGCGTCAGATTCGTCGCGAGCAGGCCGAACCAGGACAGCGTGCCCTCGGGGTCCTTCCGGATCGCCTGCTGGAGGCCGAGGATGACGACGCTGGCGACCATCCAGCCGACCAGGATCGTGAGCGCGCCGAGCACGACGTACCCGCGCGGGGCGTCCGGGTTGCGCAGCAGCCGCTGGTACAGCCGGTCGTCCGGCGTGCGCGGGGTGACGTCGCTCATGACAGCGACGGCGTCGTACGCCGGGCCTGGTCGAGCCGGTGCAGGGATTTCTCCCGGCCGAGCAACTCGAGCGATTCGAACAGCGGCGGCGAGATCCGGCGGCCCGAGATCGCCACCCGGACCGGGCCGAACGCGTTCTTCGGCTTCAGCCCGAGGCCGTCGATCAGCGACGCCCGCAGCGCCGCCTCGATCGCCTCGGTGGTCCACTCGCAGTCGCCGAGCGCCTTGGCCGAGGCATCGAGTACTGCGCCCGCATCGCCGGTCAGCACCTTCGCGGCGGCATCCGGATCGATCGCGAACGCGTCCTCGTCGACGAACAGGAAGCCGAGCATGTCGACCGACTCGGACAGCATGTTCATCCGCTCCTGCACCAGCGGTACGGCGGCCTGCAGCGTCGCGAGCTGGTCCGCCGACGGCTCCGCCGGGAGCACGCCGGCGCCGGCCAGGAACGGGATCATCCGCTGCGCGAAGTCCTCCGGCGGCAGCATCCGCATGTGCGCCGCGTTGATCGCCTCGCACTTCTTCGGGTCGAACCGGGCCGCGTTCGAGTTCACCTTACGGACGTCGAAGGCCTTCACCATCTCGTCCATCGTGAACACGTCGCGGTCGTCGGCGATCGACCAGCCGAGCAGCGCCAGGTAGTTCAGCAGGCCTTCGGGCAGGAAGCCGCGCTGCATGTATTCACCGAGGCCGGAGCCCGGGTCGCGCTTGGACAGCTTCTTGTTGCCCTCGCCCATCACGAACGGCAGGTGCCCGAACCGCGGCGTCCGGCCGCTGCCGACCCCGATCTCGGCCAGCGCCTCGTACAGCGCGATCTGCCGCGGCGTCGACGAGAGCAGGTCCTCGCCCCGCAGGACGTGGCTGATCTCCATCAGCGCGTCGTCGACCGGGTTCACCAGCGGGTAGAGCGGGTAACCGTTCGCGCGGACCAGGACGTAGTCGCCCAGGTTCTCCGGGAGGAACGTGATCTCGCCGCGGACCAGGTCGTCGAACACGATCGGGCGGTCCGGCATCAGCAGCCGCACCACCGGGCGACGGCCTTGCTCGACGTACGCCTGGATCTGCTCGGGCGTCAGGTTGCGGCAGTGGCCGTCGTACCCGCTGTGCTCGCCGGCGGTGCGGGCGGCCTCGCGGCGCTGGTCGAGCTCTTCCTGCGAGCAGTAGCAGTGGTACGCCTTGCCCGCAGCGAGCAGCTTCGCGACGACGTCGGCGTACAGGTCCATGCGTTCGGACTGCAGGTACGGCCCGTAGTCGCCGCCGGCTCCGGGGCCTTCGTCCCAGGTGAGGCCGAGCCAGCGCAGCGAGTCGTACGTGTACTGGTAGCCCTCTTCGGTGTTGCGGGCGGTGTCGGTGTCCTCGATCCGCAGTACCAGCTTGCCGCCGTAGTGCCGGGCAAAGGCCCAGTTGAACAGCGCGCTGCGGATGTTGCCGACGGTCAGCAGCCCGGTCGGCGACGGTGGGAACCGAACCCGCACGTTCCCGGGCTCAAGATCTCCCAGTACGTCGTCAGTCACGGACGATCACCTTGTTGGTCAGAGTGCCGATGCCTTCGACGGTGACCGAGACCTCGTCGCCGGGCAGCATCGGGCCGACCCCGGCCGGGGTGCCGGTCAGCACCACGTCGCCGGGCAGCAGCGTGGTGAACGAGGTGATGAAGGCCAGCACCTCGGGGATGTCGAAGATGAACTGCGACGTCCGCCCGTCCTGCTTGGGCTCGCCGTTCAGCTCGGTGCTGACCCGCAGGTCGGACGCGTCGAGCTCGGTGGTGATCCACGGGCCGAGCGGGCAGAACGTGTCGTACCCCTTGGCCCGGGCCCACTGCCCGTCGGTCTTCTGCAGGTCGCGCGCGGTCACGTCGTTGGCGACCGTGTAGCCGAAGATCACCTCGTCGGCGCGCTCCTTGGGCAGGTCCCGGCAGATCCGGCCGATCACGATCGCCAGCTCGCCCTCGAAGTGCAGGTCGCTGGTCTGCTCGGGGTAGACGATGCCGTCCCGCGGGCCGATCACGCTGGTGTTCGGCTTCAGGAAGATCATCGGCTGCTCGGGTACGTCGTTGCCGAGCTCCTGCGCGTGCGCCGCGTAGTTGCGGCCGACGCAGACCACCTTGCTGCGCGGGATGACCGGCGCGAGCAGCCGGACGTCGGCGAGCTGCAACCGTTCGCCGGTGAACTGCACCGGCCGGTAGAGCGGGTCCGAGTCGAGAACGTTGACCGTCCCGACGAGTCCTTCGGGGTCGTCGGTCTCGACCACGCCGTACTTCGGCTCGTCGTCCACAGAGAATCTGGCGATACGCACGGGCCCGAGCCTACCGTCGCGATGAGATGAGACAGTTATGTGGTGACTATCCGCCTTGCGCTGCCGTCCGAGTACGACGCTGTCGGTGAGCTGACCGTGGAGGCGTACTCGTACGACGGATTCGTTCGCGGTGAGTACGCGATGACGCTCCGCGCCGCCGCCGACCGGGCCGCCAAGGCCGAGCTGTGGGTCTCGGTGGACGACGAAGGACTGCTGGGCACGGTGACCTATTGCCCGGTCGGCTCTGTCTACCGCGAGATCGGCCGTGACGACGAGGGCGAGTTCCGCATGCTCGGCGTCGCCGGCAGGGCCCGCGGGCAAGGGATCGGCACGGCGCTGACCGAGCGCTGCATCGAGAGGTCACGCGAGCAGGGCCTCCGCCGGGTGGTCATGAGCAGCGCCACGTACATGACGAAGGCCCACCGCATCTACGAACGCCTCGGCTTCACCCGTCTCCCCGAACGCGACTGGGCCCCGATCCCGGGCGTCGACCTGTACGCGTTCGTTCGCGACCTATGACCACCACACTTCCCTTTGCCGAGTGGTCGTCGTACGCCGCGCAGCACGCCCACCGTGTCGACAGCTTGGTAGCCGGGCACCTTGACCGCCGCCAGCGCCGCGAAGCCCACCCTGTTGAGGACTTCCTCTTTACCTACTACTCAACTCGCCCGAACCAGCTCCGCGTCTGGCACCCCGGCCCGGGCGTGCGCCTGCTTGACGCTGCGTCGTACGGCGATCGCCGCGGGTATGTGGTGGTCGACGGGGTAGCGGCTCTCGATCCTGCGGAGATCTCGCGCCGTGCGGACAACATCGCGTGGATCCGGCGGCTGCTCGCGTCGACGCTCGACCGGCAACCGCAGTTCGGGTGTTTCGGGCTGCACGAATGGGCGATGGTCTACCGGACTCCCGACGTACGGCATGCCTCCTGGCCGCTGCGGTTAGGGGCCGAGGGCACCGATCAGGTGGTCGAGTCGCACAAAGTCGCCTGTTCGCACTTCGACGCGTTCCGCTTCTTCACGACGCCCGCACGGCCGCTCAACGTGTTGCAGCCGACGCGCGAGTCCCAGCCGGCGTTGGAGCAAGGCGGTTGTCTGCACGCCAACATGGACCTCTACAAGTGGGCTTCCAAGCTCATGCCCTTCACCCCGAGCTCTTTGCTGCTCGACTGTTTCGAGCTTGCCCGAGACATCCGCACGCTCGACATGCAGGCGTCGCCGTACGACCTGGCCCCGCTCGGCTACGCGCCGGTCCGGATCGAGACGCCCGAGGGTAAGGCCGAGTACACGGCAGCCCAGCGGTCCTTCGCCGATCGCGCCCGCCCGCTCCGCCGCCAACTCGTGACCCTTTGCGACGCACTCCTCGGCTAACCTCGCCCCATGGGAAAGATCGTCGCCACTGCCATCGCCGCACTCCTGATCGCGATCGGCGGCGTCTGGACCCTGCAGGGCCTCGGCTACGTCAAGGGCAGCTCGATGACCGGCAGCACGGTCTGGGCAACGATCGGCCCCATCGTCGCCGCCTTCGGAGTGGCTCTGATCTACGTCGCCTTCCGCGGCCCTAAGAAGCACTGACCCTGGTCGCCTTCAGGGCGAACAGGAGTGGGATGCGCGGGGCGTTGTCGGGCAGGCGCCACCAGCCTTCGGGGGTCTGCTCCATCGTCGACCAGCGCGGCCATGGGAGTACTTCGGACTCCCGCAGGCTCGCGAGGTGGAAGCCGGCGCCTGCGAGCGCAGTCGTGATTTCGCCGAGGCCGTGGCGCCATTCGTAGCTGGTCTGGCGGCCGGGGACCTCGTCGCCGGTGTAGGTGACGGTGGAGTCGTGGGCGATGGGGCCGCGGCCTTCGAGGTAGTCGGCGCGCAGGACCAACTCGTCGGATTCGCCGGGGAGGGAGACCTCTCGGAGTGAGTTCAGCAACGGGTGGAACTCGACGATGTAGACAGCACCACCAGGCTTGAGGAGATCGCGGACCACTGCGGCCCATTCGTTCAGATCAGGCAGGTAACACAGCGCGCCCTTGCCGGTGTAGACGATGTCGAACTGCCGGTTGTCGACGGCCTCGACCGCGTCGTACACGTTCGCATGTACGTAGTCGACCTCGACGCCGGCCCCGGCCGCGATCCGCCTCGCGGCGTCCAGGGACTCGTTGGACAGGTCGAGCCCGCTGGTCCGCGCACCCCGGCGTGCGAATGCGATCGTCTCGGTGCCCAGGTGACATTGCAGATGCAGTACGTCGCGGTCCCCAAGCGGCCCGAGGTCCTCCCACTCGTAGTCGGCGAACCAGAACTCCGCGGGCCGGTCGTAGAAGTCGCTCGCCGCGTGCAGCGGCGCCCGGGCGTCCCAGTCGGCTTCGTTGGCGGCCACCATCTCCAGCGTCTGCGCGTCGAGAGTCACAACCAGCAGTCTGCCCACAGGCAGGTCCACAGGTGGGTCCACAGTTGGCACGCTCCCATCCACAGTCTTGTTCAAGGTTTGTGGATAAGGTTGAATAAGGACATGGCACGGGTGGAGTTACATCGGTGGCCCGGGCACCCCGACGGGTTCACCCGGGCGGAGCGGCTCGGCGGGTCGTACGAGCTGTACTTCCCGGATCCGCTGGTCGGGCGTGAGTTCGATCTGAGCGACGACGTGCTCGCGGTGCTCGAGGATGCCGCGGGCGATCTGGCGCGGCTCGACGCGACCGCGGCCGTGCTGACGAACAGCGAGGCGCTTGCTCGGCTGCTGCTGCGGGCCGAGGCCGTCGGGTCGTCGCACATCGAAGGGCTCGTCGTCGGAGCGCGGCGCCTGCTGAAGGCCGACGTACTGCGGGAGCGGACGCGCGACGTGACGGCCGAGGAAGTGCTTGGCGCGGTCGATGCGATGACGTGGGTGACCGAGTCCGTGCAGGCCGGTGACAAGCTCGAGGTCGAGCATCTGCTCGAGGCGCATCGCCGGCTGATGGCGCAGTCGCCGCACTCGGAGTACGGCGGCGAGATCCGCTACCTGCAGAACTGGATCGGCGGGCGCTCCCCCGCCGAGGCGTACTACGTCCCGCCGCCGGCGCAGCTGATCCCGGACCTGCTCGACGACCTGGTCACGTTCGTCCGCGAGTCGCGGCTGCCCGTGCTGGCGAAGGCCGCGATCGCGCACGCCCAGTTCGAGACCATCCACCCGTTTGCCGACGGCAACGGCCGGACCGGGCGCGCGCTGATCCACCTGATCCTGCGCGCCGAAGGCCTGGTCACACGGACGGTGCCGCCCGTCTCGCTCTCGCTCGCCACGCACGCAACGGAGTACGTCGACGCCCTGACCGCCTTCCGGTACGTCGGCCGCGCGACGACCCCGAAGGCGCGCGCCGCCGCGAATCCGTGGCTGCGGATGTTTGCGACGGCCTGCACGCTCGCGACCGCCGAGGCGGCGCGTTTCGAGCAGACCGCCGTCGATCTCAAGGCCGCCTGGCGGGAACGTGCGGCGCCCGTCCGGGCCGGCTCCGCGACCGAGCTGCTGATCGAGGCTCTGCCCGCCGCGCCCGTCCTGACGCTCGCCGCCGCGGCGCAACTCATCGACCGCTCGCAGCAGGCCGCCAACCAGGGGCTCGCCCGGCTGGTCGAGGCGCGGATCCTGCGTGAGGTGACCGACGGCCGGCGCAACCGCGTCTACGAGGCGCCCGAGCTGATCGACGCCTTCACGCTGCTCGAACGCCGCTTCGCCAGCCCGGCCGCCGACACCCGGATCGAGCCACCTAGCAGACCCGTTCCCTCGAGGCCAGAACCGACACACCGGTGAATTGACTTTCGTCTCCCCGGCGAGCAAGAATTCGAACACATGTTCGATCGTACAGGGGAGAAGTGATGTCGGAGGCGTTCGACTGGGACATCCTGCACAAGCCATCGGCGATGGCCATGGTGCGCGGCCAGCTCGGCTTCAGCTGGATGGTGCTGTCCGGGCGACTCGCACAGCTGACCGACGAGCAGTACTTCTGGCGGCCGAGCAGCGAGGCGCTGACCGTCGTTCGGCGTCATTACGCCGGTCATTTCCGATCCCTCGGATCCGGCGAATGGGTGGCACAGTGGCCGGACGAGCCGGACCATCGCGGTCCCCGCACGATCGCCTGGCTGATCGCCCACCTCACCGAGACCTTCTTCGAGCGCTGGGAGTGGACGTTCGGCGCGAGCCAGCAAGGCCGGGCCGACATCAACCTGCACGGCAATGCACGAGACGCGGTCGCCTGGCTGACGTACTGGGTCGAGGCCTGGCGCGACGCGATCGCCGAACTCGACGAGGACGAGGTGATGACCGTCGGCCTCAGCCAGGCCAACGAGCTGGATGCCGGCGAGCCGTTCGGTCACGTCGTCCTGCGGCTGAATCGCGAGCTGATCCACCACGGCTCGGAGATCATGACGCTCCAGGACCTCTACGCGGTGGCGGCGTGAGATCGGGGACCACAACATGTGCGACACGCGGCGTGGCGCTACCACAAGATCTAGATCTCTCCGCCTAGCATCACTACTGCTGGTGGTTCGGAGTGGTCGGCACCACAAGATGTGGGCTACTTCGAGGCAACAGGGGAATCCGGTGCGAATCCGGAGCTGCCCCGCAACGGTGAGCGGACGTGCTGTCGAGAGGCGTCCGCGAGTCCGGATACCTGCCACCGGCGCGTGCACCGCCGGTGCATGCGGTCCGAGACCTCGCGGGTGGGTCGCAGGGCGTGACGGCAGAGACCCTGGCCATGTTCCGGGCCGGTGCTGCCGGTCCCGTCGTGCGCCTGTCCGCCTCGCCGCGGGCTTCCGAACTCTTGTGGAGAGCACACCTGTGACTTTTGCTTCCTCAACGGCTTCCTCAACGGCTGCGGCCGCGTCTCCGTCCTCAGGGATCGCGGTCGACCAGCCGATCGAGCTCACCGTCATCCGTCGCGACGGCAGCAGCACGCCGTTCGACGCCACCAAGATCTCCGTCGCCGTGACGAAGGCCTTCCTTGCCGTCGAGGGCGCCGACGCCGGCGCCACCCACCGCGTCCGCGACCTGGTCACCGACCTGACCGGCCGGGTCGTCGGAGCCCTGACCAGCCGCGGTGATTCTCGCCGCAGCGTGCAGGTCGAGGACATCCAGGACCAGGTCGAGCTGGCGCTGATGCGCGCCGGCGAGCACCAGGTCGCCCGCGCGTACGTGCTGTACCGCGAGGAGCGGACCAAGGCGCGCACGCCTGCCGACGCTGCCGGCGTCACCGAGAAGCCGGCGCTGACCGTCCGCGCGGCCGACGGCAGCCGGTCCCCGCTCGACGTCGACCGGCTGCGGGTGATCGTCGCGGAGGCGGCGGCCGGGCTCGACGCGGTCGATCCCGAGCTGATCCTCAACGAAACCCTCGGCGCCTGCTACGACGGCATCGCCCAGCACGAGGTCGAGCTCGCGCTGGTGATGGCCGCACGCGGCTTCGTCGAGACCGAGCCGCAGTACAGCTTCACCGCGTCCCGGCTGCTGCTGGACCAGATCCGGCGTGAGGCGCTGGGGCGGGTCCATGGCGAGCCGCGGCAGGCCAGCCAGGCCGAGATGGCGCCCGCCTACGCGACGTACTTCCCGCAGTACATCCGGACCGGGATCGAGGCCGGCCAGCTCGACCCCGAGCTCGGCACCTTCGACCTCGAGCGGCTCGCCGCGGCCATCAGACCCGAGGCCGATCTGGACTTCACGTTCCTCAGCCTGCAGACGCTGTACGACCGGTATCTTCTGCACCTCGACAAGATTCGCTACGAGCTGCCGCAGGCCTTCTTCCTGCGGGTCGCGATGGGGATGGCGCTGCGCGAGGACGACCGCGAGGCGCGGGCGATCCAGTTCTACGAGTTGCTCAGCTCGTTCCGCTTCATGTCGTCGACGCCGACGCTGTTCAATTCCGGCACGACCCGCCCGCAGCTCTCGTCCTGCTTCCTGACCACGGTCGAGGACGACCTGGCCGGCATCTTCACCGGCATCCGCAACAACGCCCTCCTCGCCAAGTACTCCGGCGGCCTCGGCAACGATTGGACCCCCGTCCGCGGCATCGGCGCCAAGATCCGAGGCACCAACGGCGAATCCCAGGGCGTCGTCCCCTTCCTGAAGGTCGCGAACGACACGGCAGTAGCTGTGAATCAGGGTGGCCGTCGCAAAGGGGCGGTCTGTGCGTATCTGGAGAGCTGGCATATCGATGTCGAGGAGTTTCTCGAGCTTCGGAAGAACACCGGGGACGAGCGGCGGCGGACGCATGACATGAACACGGCGAACTGGGTGCCGGATCTGTTCCTGCAGCGGGTCGAGGCCGGGGGTGAGTGGACGTTGTTCTCGCCCAACGAGGTGACTGACCTGCACGACCTGTACGGCGCGGCGTTCGCGGAGGCGTATGTCTCGTACGAGGCGGCGGCGGATCGTGGTGAGATCCGGGTGTTCAAGCGGGTCAAGGCGGTCGACCTGTGGCGGCGGATGCTGACGGTGTTGTTCGAGACCGGGCACCCGTGGATCACGTTCAAGGACGCCTGCAACCTGCGTTCGCCGCAGCAGCACGACGGCGTCGTGCACTCGTCGAACCTGTGCACCGAGATCACCCTCAACACCACGGTCAACGAGACCGCGGTCTGCAACCTGGGCTCGGTCAACCTCGTCGCGCACCTGACCGAAGACGGTCTGGATGCCGACCTGCTCAGGGACACGGTGAAGACCGCGGTCCGGATGCTCGACAACGTGATCGACGTGAACTTCTACACGACCCCGGAGTCGGAGCGCGCCAATCAGCGTCACCGTCCGGTCGGCCTCGGGCTGATGGGGTTCGCGGACGCACTGTTCGCGCTGCGGATCCCGTACTCGTCGGACGCCGCGGTCGAGTTCGCGGACAGCTCGATGGAGCAGATCAGCTATCACGCAATCGAGGCGTCGAGCGACCTCGCCGCCGAGCGCGGGCGGTACTCGACGTACGACGGATCGCTGTGGAGCAAGGGGGTCCTGCCGATCGACTCGCTCGAGCTGCTGACGTCGGCCCGCGGCGGTGACGTGGTCGTCGACGAGAGTGAGCGGCTGGACTGGGACGCGCTGCGTGCGAAGGTGCTGCGCGACGGCATGCGGAACTCGAACGTCATGGCGATCGCGCCGACCGCGACGATCTCGAACATCTGCGGCGTGAGCCAGTCGATCGAGCCGACGTACAGCAACCTGTTCGTGAAGTCGAACATGTCCGGTGAGTTCACGGTCGCCAACCCGTACCTGGTCGCCGACCTGAAGGCACGCGGGCTGTGGGACCAGGTGATGGTGTCGGACCTGAAGTACCACGACGGCGTACTTACCGGCATCGAGCGTGTCCCGGCCGACCTGCGTGAGCTGTACGCGACGGCGTTCGAGATCGACCCGATGTGGCTGGTGAAGGCGGCGTCGCGCCGGCAGAAGTGGATCGACCAGGCGCAGTCGCTGAACCTCTACATGGCCCAGCCGTCCGGGCGCGCGCTGGACGAGCTTTACCGGTCAGCGTGGCGCTATGGACTCAAGACGACTTATTACCTGCGTTCCCAGTCGGCAACCCACGTGGAGAAGTCGACGTTGAAGGGAACCGACGGCCGACTCAACGCAGTACCAGTAGGAGTACCAGTAGCGATCCCAGAACCGACCGGAGCTGTCTGTTCCATCGAAGACCCCGACTGCGAGGCCTGCCAGTGAGCACCATTTCCGTTGGAGCAGCACGAGTCGAGGTCGCCGACAAGGCGATGATCAACTCACGGGCCGACGTCAACCAGCTGCTGCCGCTGAAGTACACGTGGGCCTGGGAGAAGTACCTTGCCGCCTGCAACAACCACTGGATGCCGACCGAGGTGTCCATGCAGGCGGACATCTCCCTGTGGCGGCGTCCACCTGGCGCCAAGGACGGCCTCACGGACGACGAGCGGCTGATGCTCAAGCGCAACCTCGGCTTCTTCGCCACCGCCGAGTCCCTGGTCGCGAACAACATCGTCCTCGCCGTCTACCGCCAGCTCAGCAACCCCGAATGCCGGCAGTACCTGCTGCGCCAGGCGTTCGAGGAGGCCGTGCACACGCACACCTTCCAGTACATCTGCACGTCGCTCGGGCTCGACGAGGGTGAGCTGTTCAACATGTACCGCGAGGTGCCGTCGATCTCCGACAAGGACGCGTGGGCGCTCAAGTACACCCAGCACCTCGAGGACCCGGACTTCCGCACCGGCACACCCGAGGCCGACACCGCGTTCCTGCGCGACCTGATCGCGTTCTACGTGGTGTTCGAGGGGATGTGGTTCTACACCGGGTTCGCGCAGATCCTGTCGCTCGGCCGGCGGAACAAGATGGTCGGCATCGCCGAGCAGTACCAGTACATCCTGCGCGACGAGTCGATCCACCTGAACTTCGGCATCGACTGCATCAACCAGATCAAACAGGAGAACCCGCACCTGTGGACGGCCGCGTTCCAGGCCGAGGTCCGCCAGATGCTGACCGAGGCGTGTGAGCTCGAGGTCGCCTACGGCCGGGCCACGATGCCGAACGGGATGCTCGGTCTCACGGCGGAGCTGTGCGAGCAGTACATGCACTTCATCACCGACCGCCGTGCAGAACAGATTGGTATCGATCCGATCTTCGGTGAAACGCGGAACCCCTTCGGCTGGATGTCAGAGGTGATGGATCTGAAGAAGGAGAAGAACTTCTTCGAGACCCGAGTGATCGAGTACCAGTCCTCCACCGGACTCAGCTGGGACTGAGCTCGGACTGAGCTGGAACTGAGCTGGAACTGGCACCGGATCACCCCGGATCGGGAGGCCCGCGGAGCTACTCGCCGCCCCGCGGGCCTTCCTTCAGCAGCCGGGCCGTGCGGTCACGCCGGACCGTGTTTGCCGATGAAGTCGAGCGCCGTCCGAGCCACCTCTTCCCACCCGTGGTCGATCACCAGCGAGTGCCCGCGCCCGGGGATCTCGACGAACTCGGTGACACCCGCGTTCTTCGTGTGCTGCTTGTACGCCGCGTGCGTGATCGCGTGCGGAACCGTGTGGTCCTTCTCGCCCGACACCAGCAGGATCGGCCCGCGGTCCTCCGCCTTGTACTCGACCTTGGTCTCGCTGAACGGGTTGAGGTTCGCGACCGCCGCCTGGAAGATCGGTACGCCGGACGCCGCCACGTGGAACTCGTCGTACAGCTGCCGGGCCTCGTCCTCGTCGAGGTTGTTCGCCCAGCCGTACTTGAACTCGTCGAATGTCAACGTGACCGCGCGCCGCGCGTTCGCCGGGTTGCCCAGCACCGGCGAGCCCGCCTTCAACGCCGACGCCGGCAGCGGCAGCACGCCACGCCCCGGCGCCGGATCGATCGCCACGGTCACCGCGGCCGCGCCCTCCCCCGCGATCTTCTGCGCGATCAGCCCGCCGAACGAGTGCCCGACAACGGCCGGCTTGCGGTCCAGTCCGCGGATCGCTTCGAGGTAGTGGTCCGTGACTGCCTGCACCATCTTGTGCGCGAACACCTCGGGGTGCTCCCGCGCCTCCGCCACGGTCTCCGGGTCGTCCGGCCAACCGGGCGCGATCGTGCTGTACCCGTTCTCCTCGAACAGCCGGCGCCACCGGTCCCAACTGCTCGACAGCAGCCACAACCCGTGGATGAACGCCACGGGTTGTTTGCCGGACGTGTTGGCCTGCTCGATCTCCGACTGTTCGCGGTCGGTCAGCGACATAAGTCCCCCTCCTCGGACTCGGATGCTCGCGATGCTATCCGCGCGACCTCGTCGGCAACCAGTGATCCGGGGAGATCGGTCAACGCCGGTTGTTGGCGTGGGTCAGGGTTTCCCAGGCGAAGAAGTAGTTCGCGCCGGCCGGACGTTTGGCCTCGGTGTAGGCGAGGGTTGTCGGCATCTGCTGGCCGAGGCGGTTGTGGTAGTGGTTGTAGACCACCTCGGTGACCGCGCCGAGCCCCTTCTTCACCGTGCCGCCGCAGAGGTTCGACGGGACCGCTGCGCCGTTCTCCAGGCGGGTGTGGAAGTAGTAGCCGTCGGTCAGCCGCTTGCCCGCTTCGGCGTACAGGTTGACGCCCTGGTGGTAGGCGGTCTCGGCGACGTGCGTCGCAGCGGTGAGGCCCCAGCCGGTGTGGCCGAAGTCGCGGCAGGTCTCCTGGGCGAGGCCGTTCGTGAAGGTCGACTGGCCTTGCCAGTAGTCGATGATCTCGTCCCGGGTGTCCTTCGAGGAGCAGGTCGACGGCGCCTTCGGGTACGCGCCGTCGGTCGTCTCGTAGACGTAGCCGGGCAGCCGACCGCGCCAAATGCTCAACGCCTTGTCAAATGCCGCGTGGTCGTCGAGGAACACCGCGATGCCGATCGCGGCGTCGGTCATGATCAGCTCCCAGTTGCCGTTCTTGCAGCCGGCGCCATTGCGTACTTCGGGCAGGTAGACGTCGCGGAGCATCTTCTCGAACCGCCCGCGCTGGGCCCACTGGCCGCCGTTCGTGTGCTTGATCAGTTCGCCGGCGCGTGAGAACGAGGCGCCCGACCAGCCGGTCTGTAACGGCGCGTTGGAGTTGGTGTGGTCCTTCAGTACGGCGGACCACGCATCCATGATCTGGATCGCCTTCTTGGCGTACCGGTCGTCGCGGGTGATGTACCAGAGCAAGGCGTGCGTGTACGCCGCGAGCGCGTCGTCACGCTCGTCCGAACACCCGTTGTTCGGGTTGGAGCTCGAGCCGCATTCGACGATCGCACGCGGCTTCGGGGTGTACGACAACGCGGCGTACGAGCTGGCCTTCATCGCGTCGTACGCCGCCTTCTGCGGCTGGGCTCCGGCGAGGACCTGCTGCCGGGCGAAGTCGAGCTGCGCCTTGTCGACAAGGACACCGGGATGCTGGAAGGCGGTGGGTGCGGCCTGGCTGGGACGTGCCGCGACGAGTACAGCGGAGGCCGCGACGAGGGTCATGGTCAGGATCAGAAACAGGGGGCGGTGCAGTCGGAGCATGGCTGTCTCCTGGGACGGGGGCGGAGACAGCAAGCTACCCGGTCCACCGACTATTAGTAAACCTTCCTAACCAAATTATCGAGGAAGTTTCCAGAGGGTGACCACGAGGTGCAGCCCGGCGACGACCAGCAGGAAGACCGCCAATTGGTGCAGGCCGGCCGTGGTCGCGCCGTGCCGGAAGAACCGGGCCTGCGCGGCCGCGGAGATCAGCGCGCCGACGTACACGCAGGTGCTCAGCAGCCCGGCGGACGCGCCGATGCGCGCGGGGTCGGCCTGCTGGTACAGCGCGGTCTGGTTGGCCAGTCCGTTGAGGCCCTGCGGCAGCCCGGCGATGACACCGAGCCCGGCGAGCATCCAGATCGGCGTACTGCGGCCG
Organism: Kribbella sp. NPDC000426; assembly: GCF_040300265.1. Classification (NCBI taxonomy): domain Bacteria; kingdom Bacillati; phylum Actinomycetota; class Actinomycetes; order Propionibacteriales; family Kribbellaceae; genus Kribbella; species Kribbella sp. NPDC000426. The sequence goes on from NZ_JBEPDK010000006.1 coordinate 227,595, forward strand.
ACCAGGAGCTGAGCGCCTGCGGCCACCAGCAACAAGATGCTGCCAGCAACCAGCTTGCCGCGGATCCGGGCGCTCCGGCCGGTCACGAGCGTGACCAGCACCGCCGCCAGCGACAACGGCAGCAGGAGTAGACCGGCGTGTGACGCGCTCAGGCCGCGGCCCTCTTCGAGCCACTGCGTGAAGCCGTAGAGGAACGAGTACGCACCGATGAAGGCGAGCACCTGACGGGTGTACGTCGCGATCAGCGCCCGGCTGCCGGCCAGGATCCGCAGGTCGATGAACGGCTCCAGAACGCGCAACTCCACGACGACGAACGCCGCACCGAGCAGCACCGCCAGGACCGGCAGGTACCACCGCGACACCTGCGGCGCCATCAGGAACAGCATCGACGCGACCAGCGTGCCGGTGAACAGCGCGATGCCGGGATAGTCCAGCCCGCCGGCGCCGCGGGTACGGCTGCTGCGGGGCAGCCAGAGCACCCCGAGAACGATGCAGATCAACGCCAGCGGCACGTTGATCGTGAAGATCAGGTGCCAGCCGCCGATCCCGATCAGCAATCCCCCGAGGGTCGGACCGATCACCGCAATCACCTGCCGCGACAGCGAGAGCCCGCTGAGGACACCTGCCGGGGTCTCCGTCCCGGTCCGATCGGCCTCGCTGCGGACGACGGACATCGCCGCGGGATACGCCGCCGACGTACCGATCCCGAGCAGGATCCGCGCCACCACGAGGACGCCCAGCGTCGGGGCGAACGCCGCCAGCAGGCCGGCGGCGCCGACCAGCGCGGCGCCCAGCAGGAAGAGGGTGCGCGGGCCGAAGATGTCGACCAGCCACCCGAGCACGGGCTGGCCGACGGCGGTCGCCAGGTACAACCCGGTGATCAGCCAGGCCGTCTGCGACGGCGGCACCCCGAAGGCGGTCCCGATCGGCACCAGCGCGACCGCCAGCATCGAGGAGTTGATCGGGTTCAGAGTCGAGCCGAGCAGCAGCGGCGTGATCAGCCGCCGGTCGAAGCGTTCAGGGCTGCTCAACGGGTCGTCGCCGCTTCGATCGCCTTGTCGAGAAGGGTGAGCGCCTCGAGGATGGTCCGCCGTTCGGCCTCGGTGCAGTGCTGGTCGAGGGCGTCGGCGAGCCACTCCTGGCGGGCCTTACGGTCTCCGTGGATCAGATGCCGGCCGGCGGTGGTCAGCGAGACCACCTGACGGCGGCCGTCGTCCGGGTCGGGGTGGCGCTCGATCAGGTCCGCCTCGCGGAGCGCGCCGAGGATCTTCGCCATCGACTGCGGGCGGACCCGCTCGGCGGTGGCCAGGTCGCTCGCCGAGGCCGGGCCGTCCTTGTCCAGACGGCTGATCACGACCGCCTGCGACGGCGTCAGATCGTGCCGGTCCGCCACCTCCCGCAGCCGGCGGGTGACCCGCCCGATGACCACCCGGACCTGACTCGCTGCCTGAACCGCCGACGCCGCAACCATATAGACAGCCTAGGCTGATCAGTTTCGGCTGTCCATCTCGGAATCCCTGGACATGGCCTGATGGCGTGGCTATTGTATGCAACTCAGCTAATTCTATTCACCGTGAGAATAAATGACGAAGCTGGTACGAGGCGGCACCCGTCCCGCGAACCGCGGTGCGGTCATCGCCGCCCTCCTGTCCGGACCCGAGAGCGACCGCAAACAGCTGGTCGAGCGGACCGGCCTGAGCTGGGCGACCGTCGCCCGGATCGTGGACGACCTGCTCGGCGACGGCCTGGTGCTCGAGCAACGCAAGATCGTCCGCGAGGGCCGCGGCCGCCAGGCCACCGCGCTCGGGTTCAACCCGCGGGCCGGCCTGGTCTGCGGGATCGACCTCGGCGGCAGCAACTGCCGGATGGTGGTTGCCGACGGCATCGGTTCGGCGGTCGTCCGGTGCCGGGACCGGACCCCGCGCACCCTCGACGCGCCGCAGCTCGCCCGCTGGATCGCCACCCGGGTCCGCGACCTGGTCGAGCGGTACGGCGACGGCGTACCGCTCACGTCCGTGGCGATCGGGCTGCCCGGTGTGGTTGCCTCCAGCAAGGACCGGGTGGTCGGCTCGGTCAACCTCCCGCAGATCCTCGGGACGACGTTCGCCGACGCGCTCCGCGCCGAGCTCGGCGTGCCGACGATCCTCGACAACGACTCGAACCTCGCCCTGCTCGGTGAGCTGCACTACGGCGCCTCACCGCAGGACGAGACCGTGGTCCTGCTCAGCCTCGGCACCGGCCTCGGCTCGGCGGTCGCGGTCAACCGGCAAGTGCTCGCCGGACCCGAGGGACTGCTCGGCGAGTTCGGCCGGCTCCGTCTGCCCGGCCGACCGGAGCGTCTCCGCGATCTGCTCTCCGGCGCCGGCCTGCTCGCGCTGGCCGCGGCGGCCGGGCATCAACTGGACTCGGCGGACGAAGTGTTCGCCGATCCGAAGCGGTTCGGCGCGCTCCTCGACGACATCCACGAGGCGCTGCTGCACCTGGTCTCTATCGTCGCGCTCGCCTACGAGCCCACCACAGTGGTCTTCACCGGCGGATTCTCCGGCGCGTTCAGCGACACCGTGCTGAAGTCCGCCGCCGAATCGACCTTCGAGACCGTCGGCGTCCGCAGCAACCTGCAACGCTCCGCCCTCGGCGACAACGGCGGTCTGCTCGGCGCCATGGCCGCCGCGCTCAGCGGCTATTACAGCTCGATCGGCGTGGCCCGCGACCAGGTCGCCTCGATCACGACGTCCACCCCCGGGGTCGCGGCTCAGCTGGACGGCTGCGCTGTCGACCCATCTACCGCTCCCATGAGATAAGGGGAACTGGCATGAAGCCCTGGAAGACCTTGGCTCTGCTCGCATCGCTGTCGCTCAGCCTGGCCGCCTGCGGCGGTTCCGGCCCGGGCAACAAGGCCGCGCCCACGAACAAACTGACGGTCTGGATGATGACCGGCGGTCCCGGTGACAACAAGATCATCGGCGACGTCACCAAGCAGTTCAACCAGAAGCACCCCGACGTGAAGGTGACCGTCGAGGTCCAGCAGTGGGACAACATCGTCACGAAGCTGACCACGGCGCTCGCCTCCGACAACCCGCCCGACATCGTCGAGATGGGCAACACCCAGACCCCGATGCTGACCGCCTCCGGCGCACTGGCCGAGCTCACCGACAAGAAGGGTGAGTTCGAGTCGTCCGACCAGTGGCTGGCCGGCCTGGCCGGACCGTCGACGTACCAGGACAAGCTCTACGCCACTCCCCTGTACGGCGGGACCAAGGTCGTCATGTACAGCAAGAAGATGTTCGCCGCCGCGGGCATCGCCAAGCCGCCGGCCACCGTCGACGACCTGATCGCGGACTGCGGGAAGCTCGCCAAGGCGCACACGGCGACGCCGAACTTCTCCGCGTTCTACATGCCCGGCCAGTACTGGTTCGCCGGGATGCCGTTCCTGTTCGGCAAGGGCGGAACCATCGCCACCAGCACGGACAACAAGTGGACCGCGCAGATGAGCAGCCCGGAGAACCAGGCCGGCCTGGCCGAGTGGAAGAAGTTCCAGAACGGCTGCTCGACCCCGTCATCGATCGGTGCCAACACCGACAGCCCCGACCAGGACCAGATCTTCGCCGACCAGAAGGCGGCGATGATCTACGTCAAGGCGTGGGAACCGGGCGCGGTCGCCGAGAAGAACGCCAAGGCCGCGGCGGACGCCGGGTACTTCATCATGCCCGGCTACGAGGCGGGCAAGCCGCTGCCGGTGATCGTGGCCGGCTCGACGATCGGTATCGCCCAGAACAGCCCGAACAAGGACATGGCCGTCGACTGGCTGAAGATCATCACCGGCAAGGCGTTCCAGCAGACGATGACCCGGACCATCCACCAGCTCCCCGTCGTGGCCGCGTTCCTGCCGACGGGCAACGTTCCCGAGGTGCTGAAGCTCGGCGCGCAGGCAGCCACTGTCAGCCAGGCGCTGCCGTCCACGCCGGGCGAGGCGACGCTGGAGACCGAGAGCTACAACGAGCAGTTCTTCTCGAAGATCGCCAAGGGCGCGGATATCGCCGGCGCCGCGAAGGACTACGACAAACACGCGACCGAGGCCTTCAACGCCCAGTCCGGACAGCGCTGACGGCCGATGACCTCGCTCACCCAGGCCCCGGGCACAACACCGGACACAACACCGGTCACGCCGCCGCGCACCGATCAGGCGGTGCGCGGGAACCGGCTTGCGCGGTTCACGCCGTACGGCTTGATCGGGCCGGCACTGGTCGCGTTCGCGGCCGTGCTCGGCTATCCGATCGTGCGGCTGATCTGGCTGTCGCTGCAGGACTTCGGGCCGCGGTCGCTGTTCACCGGCGAGGCGCCGTTCGTCGGGCTGGACAACTTCACCCGGGTGCTCGGCGACAGCGACTTCTGGTTCACGCTGCTGCGCACCCTGATCGTCAGCGTCGCCTGCGTGAGCAGCCTGATGGTGATCGGCTTCCTGCTGGCATCGCTGCTGATGCAGGTGTCGGCGTGGGCGCGGGTGATGCTGTCGGTCTGCCTGGTGCTGGTCTGGGCGATGCCGATGGTGTCGGCCACGATGATCTGGCGGTGGTTGTTCGAGCCGCAGTACGGCGTTCTGAACTGGGTGATCACGCAGCTCAAGGTGTTCGGGGACTTCTCGGCCCACGACTGGTTCTCGTCGCCGAGTCAGGCGTTGTTCCTGATCATCGCGCTGATCGTCTGGAAGGGCCTGCCGTTCGTGGCGCTCACGCTGTACGCCGCGATGGGCCAGATCCCGGGTGATCTGTACGAAGCGGCCGCGCTGGACGGCGCCGGGCGGTGGAACGTGGCGCGGCACGTCACGATGCCGATCCTCGCGCCGGTTCTCGCCGTACTCGTTCTGCTCGAAGTGATCTGGTCGGTCAACTCGTTCACGCCGATCTGGGTGCTGACACAAGGCGGTCCCGACGGCGGTACGACGACGCTCGGCGTCTACTCGTACCTCGAGGCGTTCACCCGCAACGACTACAGCGGCGGCGCGGCGATCGCGATCATCACGGTGCTGCTGCTCGCCGTTCTGTCCGTCCTGTACGTACGCCGCCTGTTCGCGCAGGACGAGGTGATCGCATGAGGAGGAAGCGCGCGGTCCCGAACACGATCGCCGTACTGGTCTCGCTGGTGGTGATCTTCCCCGTCTACTGGATGTTCGCGACCGCGCTGAAGCAGCCGGGCAAGATCCTCTCGGCGACACCCGAGTTCGTCCCGTGGCCGTTGAGCCTCGACAACTTCCGTACGGCGCTCACGCACGGGCCGTTCCTGCACTACGTCCGCAACTCGCTGCTGGTCTCGGTGTCGACCGTGCTGATCGCGTTGGTCGTTGCCCTGGGCGCCTCGATCGCGCTGGCGCGGTTCCGGTTCGTCGGCCGGCGGGCGTTCCTCGTCGGGCTGGTGCTGGTGCAGATGGTGCCCGGCTCGGCGATGGTGATCCCGCTGTACCTGATGCTGCGATCGGTCGGCGCGATCGACTTCGTCCCCGGACTGATCGTCACCTACATGACGTTCGTCCTGCCGTTCACGATCTGGACCTTGCGCGGGTTCGTCGCCGGGATCCCGCTCGAACTCGAAGAGGCCGCGATGGTCGACGGCTGCGGCCGGTTCGGCGCGTTCTGGCACATCCAGCTCCCGCTGCTCGCGCCGGGCATCGTCGCCACCTCGATCTTCGCCTTCATCAGCGCGTGGGACGACTACCTGTTCGCCTACGTGTTCCTGAAATCCCAGCACAACTACACGCTGCCGGTCTGGCTGGTCTCCTTCCAGACCTCCGACGGTATCGACAACGGCGCCACGATCGCGGCGTCGGCGATCTTCTCGCTCCCGGTGCTGATCGTCTTCCTGCTGATCCAGCGCCGGCTGGTCGGCGGGATGACGGCCGGCGCGGTCAAAGGCTGACATCTCTCCTGGAGGACTTAGTGAACGCAGAGCTCAATCGCCTGGCGCACGGTGTGTTGTTCCCGGCGCTCGGCCGGCCGACGGTGCCGAACTGGGTCCCGGCCCGGATCGAGGCCGGCCTCGGCGGCTTCGTGATCTTCGGCAAGGACATCGTCGACGGGCCGCAGTTCCAGGACTTGGCGGCGCAGCTGCACGGCCTGCGCGACCACGTGCTGCTCTCGATCGACGAGGAGGGCGGCGACGTCAGCCGGCTGGCGAGCCTCGGCGGCTTCTCGATGCCCGGCAACCGCGCGCTCGGTGAGCTGAACGACGTCGAGCTGACGCGGCAGGCGGCGTACCAGATCGGGCTTTCGCTGGTCGAGGCCGGTATCGACTGGGATCTCGCGCCGGCGGTCGACACGGCCGTCAATCCGCTCAGCCCGAACGGGATTCGCTGCTTCGGCGCGGACCGTTCGCTCGTCAGCCGGCATACGGCTGCTTGGGTCGAGGGGTTGCAGGCGGCTGGGGTGAGTGCGTGCGCCAAGCATTACCCCGGGCACGGTCTCAGCGGCACCGATGCTCACCTTGCGACACCGCTCGTCGACGTTTCGCGGGAGGAGTTGCTGGCGAGCTACCTCGATCCGTTCCGGGCGGCGATCGAGGCCGGCGTCGACAGCATCATGGTGTCGCACGACCTCGTGCCGCAGGTGGACGACGTGCCGGCGACGATCAGCAAGGTGCTGCTGACCGACATCCTGCGCGGGGAGCTCGGGTACGACGGGGTGGTGATCACCGACGCGCTCGAGATGTACGGGATCGCGGACGTGGCGCCGCTGCCGGAGGCCGCCGTACGGGCGATCGAGGCCGGGGCCGACGCGCTGTGTCTGGGATCGTGGGCGTTCCTGGACGACGTGGATGTGGCAGCCGCTGCTCTGGTCGAGGCGGTCGAGAGTGGACGGTTGCCGTTGGAGCGGCTGGAGAGTGCGAACGAGCGGCTGGCTCGACTCGGGACGCGGGCCAAGGCGGATGTGGCGGAGCGGGACAACGAGCTGGGGTCGCGGTTGGCCGAGCAGGTTGTCGTGACGCACGGGGATCCGCGGGTGCGGAGTGACGCCGTACTGATCATCCGGCTGGAGCCGACGCACTCGCCTGCTGCCGGGTCGTCGGGGTGGGGTGTGGAGGAGTTGCTGCGCGACGCCGGGAAGGTTGTCGAGAGCATCGGGTTGTCGGGGCAGACGTACAACGGGCCGGGGATGGCGCGGGCCGGGGTGGGCGAGTTCCGCTCGCAGTACGGCGCCGACAGCCAGGTGATCCTGCTGGTCCGTGGCGCGCATCGCTTCGACTGGCAGGAGAAACTGATCGGCGAACTGCAGACCCAGCATCCCGACATGATCGTCGTCGACATGGGCCTCCCCGGCGTCGACTACTCCGGCTTCGCCGGCTGGCTCCAAACCTTCGGCAGCGCCCGAGTCTGCGCGCAAGCAGCCGCCGCCCACCTACTCGCCCCGTGACCACCTTCGTCAACGCACACCTCTGCACACCAGAGCCGGTCCACGGCTGGCTCCGGGTCGAGCACGGCCGCATAGTCGCCCTAGGCCCCGGCACACCACCAGAAACCCCCGCCGGTCCGGCGGGGGTTGATGTTGGGGGGCGGTGGGTGGTGCCGGGGTTTGTGGATACGCATTGTCATGGGGGTGGTGGAGCGGCGCTTTACTCGGGTGAGCCGGATGATGTGCTTCGGGCCGCACGTAGTCATCTGGAGCATGGGACGACCAGCCTGGTGGCTTCGGTGGCGACCATGCGGCTGGATCGGATGGTTCGGGCTGCGGAAGCGATTGTTGCGGCGGGAGCGCCCAACATCCGCGGGATTCACTTCGAGGGGCCGTTTCTGTCGGAGCGGCGGCGCGGGGCTCAGACGGCGGATGCGTTGCTCAGGCCTGATGAGGGAGTGTTCGAGGAACTGATCGCAGCTGCCGGCGGGCTCGCGATGGCTATGACGATTGCGCCTGAGTTGCCGGGGGCGATCGAGCTGATCGAGCGGCACGGGGGTGAGATCACGTTTGCCGTCGGGCATACCGACGATGACGGGACCTGGACGCGGCGCGCTTTCGACGCGGGCGCGCGTACGGCGACCCACCTGTTCAACGCGATGCCCGCGATGACCCACCGTCAACCCGGACCGGTCGGGGTAGCCCTGACGGACGACCGTGTCGCGTGTGAACTGATTGCCGACGGCATCCACCTGTCACCGGAGGCGCTGACCGTCGCGACCCGTACGGCGGGACTCGACCGCTCGATCCTCGTCACCGACGCGATGGCGGCGACCGGGCTCGGCGACGGCGAGTACTCGTTCGCCGACCGTCACGTCCACGTCCACGACCGCGTCGCCACCCTGCGCGGCACGGACACGCTGGCCGGCTCGGTCCACTTCCTCGCCGACGCGCTGGCAACTGCCGTACGCGTCCTCGGCGTACCACTCCCCCAGGCCGTCCAGCTGGTGGCGAGCAACGCAGCCCGCCACTACGGCTGGCAGGACCGCGGGACGCTTGCCGTTGGCAACGTCGCCGACCTGGTCCTGCTCTCGCCCGACCTGACCGTGGATGCGGTCTACCTGGCCGGCACCCAGGTCAGCTGATCGCGACCTCGAGCACCCCGATCACCTTCTCGAGTCGCGCCGCGACCCGGCCGGCGTCAAACCCGTTGCCCTCTACAACGATCCGCAGCTCGCCCCGGTCCAGCGACAGCTCGAGCTCACGGACGTCGTACGGATTCAGCAGTACGGCGATCCGCGCGAGCATCCCGCCCGTCTCGACCACCTCGGCAGTGAACACCGTCGTCGTACGCTCAACGGCAAGCAGGCTCATCGCGCGACCTCCTTGTGGCGCAGCAGACCGAAAGTGACACCGTCGACCAGCGCCTCCCAGGAGGCCTCGACGATGTTGTGCCCGACCCCGACCGTCACCCACGAGCCCTCGCCGTCCGCGGTCTCGATCAGAACTCTGATAACGGCATCCGTGCCGTGTCCCGAGTCGAGGATGCGGACCTTGTAGTCGACCAGCTCGAACTTGTTCACCACCGGGTACGCGCGCTCGATCGCGGTCCGCAGCGCATGATCCAGCGCGTTCACCGGACCGTTGCCCTCGCCGGTGACGATCTCCCGCTCGCCGCCCGCGACCAGCTTCACCGTCGACTCCGACACCGCCTCGCCGTCGGCCCGCGACTCGGTGATCACCCGCCACGACTCGACGTCGAAGAACGACGCCCGCTTCCCGGTCACCTCTTCGGTCAGCAGCAGCGAGAACGACGCGTCCGCGGCCTCGAACGTGTAGCCGCGCGACTCCATCTCCTTCACCCGTTCGGTGACCCGGCTGACCACGTCGCGGTCGTTACCGAGGTCGAACCCGAGCTCGCGGCCCTTCAGCTCGACACTCGCCCGGCCGGCCATCTCCGACACCAGCATCCGCATGTCGTTGCCGACCAGCGCCGGATCCGTGTGCTGGTAGAGATCCGGGTCCACCTTGATCGCGCTGGCATGCAGGCCCGCCTTGTGGGCGAACGCGGACAGGCCCACGTACGGCTGCCGGGTCGACGGCGGCACGTTCGTGACTTCGGCGATCGCGTGCGCGATCCGGAACGACTCGGCCAGGTTCCCCGGCGGCAGCAGTTCGTGCTGACGCTTCAGCTCGAGGTTCGCGACGATCGCCAGCAGGTCGGCGTTACCGGTGCGCTCGCCGTACCCGTTGATCGTGCCCTGGACGTGCGTGACGCCGGCCTCGACGGCGGCGATCGAGTTCGCCACCGCGCAGCCGGCGTCGTTGTGACAGTGGATGCCGAGCCGGGCCCCGGTCGAATCCAGGACATCGCGTACGACGTCCTGCAACTCCCGCGGCAGGGTCCCGCCGTTGGTGTCGCAGAGCGCGACCACGTCCGCCCCGGCCTCGACGGCTACCCGGACCACTTCCAGTGCGTACGCGCGGTTGGCGCGGTACCCGTCGAAGAAGTGCTCGGTGTCGAGGAAGACCCGCTGACCGTGCTCGCGAAGATGCCTGACGGTGTCGGCGACCATCCGCAGGTTCTCGTCGAGCGTCGTCCGCAGTGCCCGCTCGACGTGCGCATCGTGGCTCTTGGCAACGAGTGTGACGACGCCGGCGCCGGACTCGCGCAGCGCGGCGACCTGCGGGTCGTCGGCGGCCGCGGTGTCGGGCTTGCGGGTCGCGCCGAAGGCCGCGAACGTCGCGTGCTTCAGGTGCAGCTCGGTCTTGGCGCGCTCGAAGAACTCGGTGTCCTTGGGCACCGCACCCGGCCACCCGCCCTCGATGAAGCCGACCCCCAGCTCGTCCAGGTACTGCGCGATCACGATCTTGTCGGCCACGGACAGCGCCAGCCCCTCCTGCTGCGCGCCATCGCGAAGAGTCGTGTCGTAGACGTGGAAATCGTCCGAGATGCTCATGGGGGTCGGCCTTCCGAGAAGGAGGGGTTGGGCAAACAAAAAACCTCCCGCAAGGTGCGAGAGGTCTGCGCGCTCGGGTACAGCTTGGCGAGCGCGCCTAGGTAATAATGCCCTGGTAGTTCTTCATGACGTTTTGCAGTCTGCCACACAATGTCCGAACGATGACGTAACTGTCTCGCATCACGAACATTCAGTACTCCGGCGGGTACTGGAGTTCAGGCCGCCAGTTCATGCGGTCAGTTCATGCCGTCAGGGACCAGCCCGGGTCGTCCCACGCGGTATAGAAGTCTTCGCGTGACAAAGGCCGCAATCCCCACTCCTCGCGGTCGAGCGCCCGGTCGGTGAGCATGCCCTCGTCGTCCTCGAGCCGCTGCCACCAGTACCGCGTGACCTCGCCGTCCTCACCGGAGCCGAGCTGGCGGATCACGACCCACTCACGCTCGTGCCACACCGCCTCGTACAGCCAGTCGGTCCCGTGGTCGTCGACCACCGCGCCGTACGTCCGCGGGGCCGTGCCGCGGTCCAGGTCCCGGATCAGCTCGACGGTGGAGCGGATCGCGGCGGTGGTCTGCGCCGACCAGCCGCGGCGTACGGCGAGCTCGGCGTAGTAGGCCTCGACGTCGTCCGGGAAGCTGCTCATGCCGCCAGACCCTACCCAACCTGCCTGTCCGGCAGCGACCGCCGGTCCGACCCTCAGACCTGAAAAGATCCTGTGAAACGACCGCTGGAGCGAAGGAGATCATCGCAGTGAGCGAGCCAGGCGACCAGGCTGCCGGGGCCGACCTGAACGTCCTGAAGGCTCCGCTGCCGTCGCGGCACGAGCAGGACCGCTTCCGTCAGCTGCGGTACCAACTGCTCGGGTACGCGACCGCGCTCGGGGTGCTGATCACGTTGACGCCGACCTGGCTGATCCGCGAGTACAGCCGCGGCTACCTGCAGCTGCACAGCGGGTTCGGCATGATGCGCGAGGCCCGGATTCTCGGCAGCGCCGCCAACTGGCTGTTCATCCTGTACCTCGTGGTGTGCCTGGTCGCGCTGGCCGCGCCGGCGACCATCGCCGCCTTCGCCTGTGCGTACGCCGGGCTCGTGGACACGGTCGTGATCGTGCTGCTGAAGCCGGGTGGGGACGAGGGCACCGACATCGGCTGGACCGGCGCGCCGTTCCTCGCGATCGGGCTGTGGCTCGTCCTCGCGGTCGTCAACCACGTCGGCTGGTACGACCTCAACCGCCGGGGATGACGAACGGCCCGGCGGATGACGTCGTACCAGCCGGGCCGTTCGAAAAGGGTGGATCAGGAGATGCGGGTCATCCAGCCGTGCGGGTCGGCCGCGCGGCCGTACTGCACGTCGAGGAGCGCGCTGCGGACGGCTGCCGTGACCGGGCCGCCGTTGCCGTCGCCGATCTGGACCTCGCCGTCCTTCCACTTCAGCGAGGCGACCGGGGTGATCACCGCGGCTGTGCCGCAGGCGAAGACCTCGCGGATCTTGCCGGCGGCCGCGCCCTCGCGCCACTCGTCGACCGAGACCTTCCGCTCGGTGACGGTGTGGCCGAGGTCGGTGACGAGCTTCAGGATCGAGTCCCGGGTGACGCCCTCGAGGATCGTGCCGGACAGCTCCGGCGTCACCACCGAGTTGTCGTCGAGGACGAAGTACAGGTTCATCCCGCCGAGCTCTTCGACCCACTTCTTCTCGACCGCGTCGAGGAACGCGACCTGGTCGCAGCCTTCCTCGATCGCCTCGGCCTGGGCCAGCAGCGAGGACGCGTAGTTGCCGCCGGTCTTCGCCGCGCCGGTGCCGCCGGGGGCCGCTCGCGTGTACTCCTCGCTCAGCCAGATCCGGACCGGCTTCACGCCCTTGGCGAAGTACGAGCCGGCCGGCGACGCGATCAGGCAGTAGGTCACGTGGCTGGACGGCCGGACGCCGAGGAACGGGTCGGAGCCGAACATGAACGGGCGCAGGTACAGCGAGGTCTCGCCGCCGCCCGGCACCCAGGCCTTGTCGAGCTCGACCAGCTTGGACAGCGAGTCGAGGAAGACGTCGGTCGGCAGCTCCGGCAGCGCCAGGCGCTTCGCGGACCGCTGGAACCGGGCCGCGTTGGCCTCGGGGCGGAACAGGTGGATCGAGTCGTCGGGATGCCGGTAGGCCTTCATCCCTTCGAAGATGGTCTGGGCGTAGTGGAACACCGCGGTCGCGGGAGACAGCTCCAGCGGTCCGAAGGCGGTGATCCGCGCGTCGTGCCAGCCCTTCTCGGCCGTCCAGGTGGCGATCGCCATGTGGTCGGAGAAGTACTGCCCGAATCCCGGGTTCGCCAGGATCTGGGCGCGCTGGTCGTCGCCGGCCAAGTGGGTGTTCGGCTCAACGGTGAACTCTAAGGCGCTCATAGCCGCACCGTACCTCTCGACCAACTGGTCATGCGAGCGTCGGCCCCGGCCACGGCGGGAGCCTGACCTGCCGGCACCGGTCAGCCCGCCGCGCGCTTGGCGATGGCATCGCCGATCTCGGCGGTGGTCCGCGCGGCGCCGGTGCGCTCCTCGATGTCCGAGGTGACGGCCGCCTCGATCGCGGCCGCGGCTTCGGTCAGACCGAGGTGGTCGAGGAGGAGGGCCGCCGAGAGGATTGCCGCAGTGGGGTCGGCCTTCTGCTGGCCGGCGATGTCCGGGGCGGAGCCGTGTACGGGCTCGAACATGCTCGGGGCGGTCCGGTCCGGGTTGATGTTGCCGCTCGCGGCCAGCCCGATGCCGCCGCTGATCGCGGCCGCCAGGTCGGTGATGATGTCGCCGAACAGGTTGTCGGTGACGATCACGTCGAAGCGGGCCGGGTCGGTGACCAGGAAGATCGTCGCCGCGTCCACGTGCAGGTAGTCGACCGTGATCTCCGGGAACTCCTGGGCGACCTTGTCGACGGTGCGCTTCCACAGGTGGCCGGCGTGCACGAGCACGTTGTTCTTGTGTACCAGCGTGAGCTTCTTCCGCGGCCGCGCCTGGGCCCGGGCGAACGCGTCGCGGACGACCCGCTCGACGCCGTACGCCGTGTTGACCGAGACCTCGGTGGCGATCTCGGCCGGCGTACCGACCCGGAGCGCACCGCCGTTGCCGACGTACGGACCCTCGGTGCCCTCGCGGACGACAACGAAGTCGACGTCGCCCGGGTTCGCCAGCGGGGAGCCGACGGACGGGTAGATCTTCGAGGGGCGCAGGTTCACGTAGTGGTCGAGGGTGAAGCGGAGCTTGAGCAGCAGACCGCGCTCGAGGACGCCGGACGGAACGCTCGGGTCGCCGACCGCACCGAGCAGGATCGCGTCGTGCTTGCGAATCTCCTCGAGCTCGGCGTCCGGCAGCGTCTCACCGGTGGCGTGCCAGCGCTTCGCGCCGAGATCGTACTCGGTCCGCTCGAACGTCACGCCGTGCTGCGCGGCCACCGCGTCGAGGACCTTGAGCGCCTCGGTGGTGACCTCCGGTCCGATCCCGTCACCGGGAACGACGGCCAGCGTGAAGTTCTTTTTCTCGCTCACTTCTTGGGTTCTCCCCCATTGTCACGGCGGTTCATGGCCTCTTGGACAGCCTTGACCTCGTCACCGGCCGGGCGGGCGGTACGGCGACGCCGGGCCGCCTTCCGCTCCCGGGCGTCGATCGCGGGCCAGTTGGCTGGATACATGTCGTACATGCTGCTGCTCCCAAATATGTCGTGGGCGGCAGGATGCGCACGAATTTACTCGCACGTCCGACTATTTCACCACTATGCGGGCAGCTTGTCCCGGAATGTGAGATCCCAGTGCTGGTTCTGGGCCGGACCTGTGCAACTCTCAGCCGGTGAGTGCTCCTCCAGAACTGCCGCCGCTGGTGTCGGCGGCCCTCAGCCTGTCCGGCCGGCGCGGATTCGTCAGCTCCACGCGCAACGAGACCGGCCGGCTGCTCGCCGCGCTCGCCGCCTCGAAGACCGGCCTGCTCGGTGAGCTCGGGACGGGCTGCGGCGTCGGCTCGGCCTGGTTGCGCAGCGGCGCCGGGGAGTCGACGAACATCGTCACCGCGGAGAGCGATCCGCAGCTGGCGCAGGCGGTCGCGGAGCTGTTCGCCGCCGACGAGCGGATCGAGGTCGTCTCGGCCGACTGGACGGCACTGATCGAGCGCGGGCCGTTCGCCCTGCTGTTCGTGGACGCGCGCGAGGCCAAGCTCTCGGCCCGCGACGTGATCGCGGACGTGGTCGAGCCCGGCGGCTTCGTCGTACTGGACGACTTCACGCCGTCGGCGGTGTGGCCGCCGATGTACGAGGGGCGCGTCGACACGCTCCGGCAGGAATGGCTGATGGACAAGCGCTTCACGACCGTCGAGGTGATGGTCGCGCCGGACGCCGCCGTACTGCTTGCCACTCGGCACTGAGAACCAGGCACCAGGAACTAGAGCGGGCCCGGGCTATTGAGCCCGGGCCCTTGCCGGCCGCCATGCGCCTGCGGGCGGCTGGCCGTCTCCAGTAAATCAGTCGTTCGTGTGACTCAGGCCTCGAGGTCCACGGTGCGGGCCGTGTCGGCCTGGACCGCGGCGGCGATGTCGTCGAGGACGTTCGGGGCGATCTTCGAGTCGACCGACAGCGCGACCAGGGCCTTGCCGCCCTTGCGGTCGCGGCTGACCTGCATACCGGCGATGTTCACGTCGGCGTCGCCGAGGATGCGGCCGATCTGCCCGACGATGCCCGGCCGGTCCTCGTAGGTGAGGAAGGCCAGGTGGGCGGCCAGCTCGACCTCGAGGTCGAACCCGTCGATCTCGACCAGCCGCTCCGACTGCCGGACGCCGACCAGCGTGCCGGACACCGAGACCTGGGCACCGTCGGCGAGCGTGCCGCGCAGCGTGATCAGGTTGCGGTGCTCGGGGCTGTCGTGGTCGGTGACGAGCCGGACCTCGAGGCCCCGCTCGGCCGCCAGCAGCGGCGCGTTCACGTACGAGACGTTGTCCTCGACGACATCCGCGAAGACGCCCTTCAGCGCGGCGAGCTCCAGCACCTTGACGTCGTACTGCGTGATCTCGCCGCGGACCTCGACGTCGAGCTGCTGCGCGACGCCGCCGGCCAGCGCGGTGAAGATCCGGCCGAGCTTCTCGGTCAGGCCGATGCCCGGGCGGACGTCCTCGGCGATCACGCCGCCCTGGACGTTGACCGCGTCCGGGACCAGCTCGCCCGACAGCGCCAGCCGGACCGACTTCGCGACCGCGATACCGGCCTTCTCCTGCGCCTCGTCGGTGGACGCGCCGAGGTGCGGGGTGACGACGACGTTCTCGAACTCGAACAGCGGCGAGTCCGTGCACGGCTCGGACGCGAACACGTCCAGGCCGGCGCCGGCGACCCGGCCCTCCTTGAGCGCGCTGTACAGCGCCTGCTCGTCGACGATGCCGCCGCGGGCCGCGTTCACGATGATGACCTCGGGCTTGACCTTGTGCAGCTGCTCGTCGCCGATCAGGCCGATGGTCTCCGGGGTCTTCGGCAGGTGCACCGAGATGAAGTCACTGGTCGCCAGCAGCTCGTCCAGGGTGGCGAGCCGGACGCCCATCTGCGCGGCCCGGCCGGCCTGCACGTACGGGTCGTAGGCGATCACGTTCATGCCGAAGGCGGCCAGCCGCTGCGCGACCAGGACGCCGATCTTGCCGAGGCCGACGATGCCGACGGTCTTCTCGAACAGCTCGACGCCGGAGTACTTGCTGCGCTTCCACTCGCCCTTCTTCAGCGACTCGTTCGCGGCCGCGACTCGCCGCGCGGAGGCGAGCAGCAGGGCGACGGCGAGCTCGGCGGCGCTGGTGATGTTGGAGGTCGGCGCGTTGACGACCATCACGCCCGCCTGGGTGGCGGCCTTCACGTCCACGTTGTCGAGGCCGACGCCGGCGCGGGCGACGACCTTCAGCTTCTTCGCGGCGGCGAGCGCCTCGGCGTCCACCTTGGTGGCGCTGCGGATCAGGATGGCGTCGACGTCGGCGATGGCCGGGATCAGCTCGGCGCGGTCGGCGCCGTTCGCGTGCCGGATCTCGAAGTCGGGGCCGAGAGCCTCGACGGTGGCCGGGCTGAGCTCTTCGGCGATCAGGACGACGGGCCGGGTTACGTCAGTCAGGGAAGACATGGAGGAATCTCCTGCAGAAGCGGTAGGGGCTCATGATGAACAGAGCACCGCGCTGTGCCCGCTGACCCGATGGTACCGCGTCCACACCCGGGCCCTGTGGAGGGCCCGGATAACGGTCAGTCACGGGTCAGTCGGTGTCGCAACTGACCGCGTCCGCCATCGGCACGGTCCGGTCGATCAGCAGCTTGCCGCCCACCCGGACCAGCTGGAAGCGCACGTCGAGCCGGTTGCAGTTCTGGCCGCCCGCGCCGGTCGCGGTCGGCGCGAACAGGATGTCGTACGACATCCGGGCGTACGAGCCGTCCGGGGCCACGTCGGTGATCTTCGGGTTGAAGAAGTACGACGTGCGGTGGTTGTGCAGGTCCTTGGCCTCGGTCATGCCCTCGGCGAACCGCGCGGAGTACAGCGACTGCAGCGAGCGGAAGTCCTGCTGGTTCTCCAGCGTGACGTAGTTGCCGAACAGTTGCTGCACCTCCACGTTCAAGGGTGTCCCGGCGACCTGCAGCGCGGGAACGACCGCGGCCTGCGGACCGCGCGACTGGTCGCAACTCCCGGCCGTCGCGACGGTCACGCCCGACGGCGAGACGGCGACGTACCCCCGGAGGTTCTCGAGTGGGACGATCGCGCTTGCCTGAACCGTGGCGCCGGTGACGAGCCCGATCAGGCTGCCGGACTTGTCGACGACCGGGCCGCCGAGCTTGGCGGTGTTCATGACCTCGCTCAAGGCCCTCGGGTCGGCCGTCGAGCCGATCTCGTTGATCGTCTGCTTGCCCGCGGCGGTGTAACCGATCAGGGCCCGCTGTGCCTTCGGGTCGGGGTCGGCCGCGGCGACCTGCATCGGCGTACCGGCCAGGCCGATCGACTGCAGTACGGCGACACCGTCGGCAGTGGTGCCGAGCAGGTTGGCCCGGCGGATCCGGCCGTCCTGGGTGACGATCACGATCGACCTCGGGTTGGCCACCGCCGACGCCGCGGTCAGGACCCGGCCGTTGTCGATCAGTACGCCGGATGCCTCGCCGGTCGAGCCGCACGTCGTCGCCAGCACCCGGACCACGGCCGGACCGGCCGACTTCAGCACCTCGTCGGTGTTGATCCCCAGCCGACGCTCATGGACGAACCAGCCCGCACCGGCGCCGCCGGCGGCGATTACCAGGAGGGCGATGAAGCCGGCCAGGATTCGGCCGAAGATCCATGGGCGGCGGGGTGGCGGTTGTGGGGCGGTGAGCCGGCTGGGGACCTCGAGTTGGGTCAGCGAGCCGGCGTTCGCGGGGATACGCCGAGGCGGGCGCGGCAGCCCGTTCCTGCCGTCCTCCACCGCCGGTCACCTCCCCCCGCACTCCCTTGCCCGAGCCCCTTCCGTCACACATTGTGTCAAAAGAAGGGGCCCGGACCATCCACCTGGACGGTCCGGGCCTCTCTGATCCTGCCGGTCAGCGGGCGGACGTGCCCTCGACGTAGTCGTCGTCGTGGGACTTGACCCACGCCATCAGGCCACGCAGTTCCTTGCCGACCGCCTCGATCGGGTGCGACTCGCTCTGCTTGCGGAACTCGGCGAACTCCGGCGCGCCGGCGTCCTGGTCGGCGATGAAGCGGGCCGCAAAGGTGCCGTCGGTGATGTCGCCGAGGACCTCCTTCATCCGCTGCTTCACCGACGCGTCGATGATCCGCGGGCCGGACACGTAGTCGCCGTACTCGGCGGTGTCGGAGACCGACCAGCGCTGCTTGGCGATACCGCCTTCGTAGATCAGGTCGACGATCAGCTTGAGCTCGTGCAGGCACTCGAAGTACGCGACCTCGGGCTGGTAGCCGGCCTCGGTCAGTACCTCGAAGCCGTTCTGGATCAGCGCGGACACGCCACCGCAGAGGACGGCCTGCTCACCGAACAGGTCGGTCTCGGTCTCCTCGGTGAAGGTGGTCTTGATACCGCCGGCCCGCAGACCGCCGATGCCCTTCGCGTACGACAGCGCCAGGTCCCACGCCTTGCCGGTCGCGTCCTGCTCGACCGCTACCAGCACGGGTACGCCGCGACCCTCGGAGTACTCGCGACGAACCAGGTGTCCGGGACCCTTGGGGGCGACCATGAACACGTCCACGCCCGCCGGCGGCTTGATGTAACCGAACCGGATGTTGAAGCCGTGACCGAAGACGAGCGCGTCGCCATCGACCAGGTTCGGCTCGATCGCCTCGGCGTACAGCTTGCGCTGCGCGGGGTCCGGCGCCAGCACGACGATCACGTCGGCCTCTTCACACGCCTCGGCCGGAGTGAGCACCCGCAGGCCCTGGGCCTCGGCCTTGGCCCGGCTCTTCGAGCCCTCCGGCAGACCGACCCGGACGTCGACGCCGGAGTCGCGCAGCGAGAGCGCGTGGGCGTGGCCCTGGGAGCCGTAGCCGAGGACGGCCACGTGGCGGCCCTGGATCACCGACAGGTCGGCGTTGTCGTCGTAGAACATTTCAGCTGCCACTTGCGGCACTTCTCCTTAGTTTTGATTCGGTACGGCGGCGGCGGTCCGGCCTGGCGGCGGGCCCGGCACCGGGTGGTTCGCGTGGTTCGGGTGGCTCGCGCGTTCGGCGGGTCGTGCCTGCACGGTCGGCGGACCGGACTGGACGTGCGGCGGAGGCACCGGGACCGGCCGCAGCGTGCGGTCGGAGATGGAGCGGCTGCCCCGGCCGATCGCCACCATGCCGGACTGCACCAGCTCGCGGACGCCGAAGGGTTCCAGCACCCGGAGCATGGCTTCGAGTTTCTCGGGATTGCCGGTCGCCTCGATCGTGATCGCGTCCGGTGCCACGTCCACCACCTTCGCACGGAACAGCTGGACGGTCTCCAGCACCTGTCCGCGGGTCAGGGTGTCCGCCTTGACCTTCACCAGCAGCAGTTCACGCTGAACCGTCTGGCTGGGCTCGAGCTCGACGATCTTGATCACGTTCACCAGCTTGTTCAGCTGCTTGGTGATCTGCTCCAAAGGCTGCTCGTCCACGCTGACCGCGATGGTCATCCGGGAAACCTCGGGGTGCTCGGTCGGACCGACCGCGAGCGAATCGATGTTGAAGCCCCGCCGCGAGATCAACGCGGCCACCCGGGCCAGCACACCGTGCTTGTTCTCCACCAGGATCGACAATGTGTGCTTGGACATCTACAGCTCCTCCCCGTCCCACTTCGGCGCCATGTCGCGGGCGATCTGGATGTCGTCGTTGCTGGTGCCGGCCGCGACCATCGGCCACACCATCGCGTCGCGGTGCACGACGAAGTCCACGACGACCGGCTGGTCGGTGACCGACATCGCCTTGTCGATGGTGGCGTCGACGGAGTCCTTGTCCGAGCAGCGCAGCCCGACGCCGCCCATCGCCTCGGCCAGCTTGGCGAAGTCAGGGATCCGGGCCGAATGCAGGTCGGTGTTCGAGTACCGCTTGTCGTAGAACAGCGTCTGCCACTGCCGGACCATGCCCAGCGACTGGTTGTTGATCACGGCAACCTTGATCGGGATGCCCTCGAGCGCGCAGGTGACGAGCTCCTGGTTGGTCATCTGGAAGCAGCCGTCGCCGTCGATCGCCCACACGGTCTTGTCCGGACGCGCGACCTTGGCGCCCATCGCGGCCGGTACGGCGTACCCCATCGTGCCGAGGCCGCCGGAGTTCAGCCAGTGGCGGGGCTTCTCGAACGGCAGGTAGTGCGCGGACCACATCTGGTGCTGGCCGACGCCTGCGGTGTACACGGCGTCCGGTCCGGCGATCTTGCCGATCCGCTCGATCACGTACTGCGGAGAGAGCGTGCCGTCCTCGGGCTCGTCGTACGCCACCGGGTACTTCGCGCGGACCGCTTCCAGCTGTCCGCGCCAGGCGTCGTACGACGGGGTGCGGCCGGTGCTCGCGATCTCGGTCCGCAGCGCCGCGATCAGGTCGGTGATGACCTCCTTGCAGTCACCCACGATCGGGACGTCGGCGGCGCGGTTCTTGCCGATCTCGGCCGGGTCGATGTCGGCGTGGATGACCTTCGCCTCGGGGGCGAACGAGTCGAGCTTGCCGGTCACCCGGTCGTCGAACCGGGCGCCCAGCGTGATCAGCAGGTCGGAGCGCTGCAGTGCGCCGACCGCGGACACCGAGCCGTGCATACCGGGCATCCCGAAGTGCAGCTCGTGGGTGTCCGGCAGCGCGCCGCGGGCCATCAGCGTGGTGACCACGGGGATGCCGAGCAGCTCGGCGAGCTCCTTCAGCTCGGCGCTGGCCTGGGCGCGGATCACGCCGCCTCCGACGTACAGCACCGGCTTCTCGGCCGCGGCGATCAGGCGGGCCGCCTCACGCACCTGCTTGGGGTGCGGGCGGGTCACCGGCCGGTAGCCGGGCAGCGCGAGCTCGGTCGGCCACTGGAAGTCGACGCCGGTGGTCTGCATCGCGTCCTTGGTCACGTCGACCAGCACCGGGCCGGGCCGGCCGGTCGAGGCGATGTGGAATGCCTCCGCGATCGTGGTGGCGATCTCGCTCGGGTCGGTGACCAGGAAGTTGTGCTTGGTGATCGGCATCGTGATGCCGCGGATGTCCGCCTCCTGGAAGGCGTCCGTGCCGATCGCGGCACCGGCCACCTGACCGGTGATCGCGACCATCGGCACCGAGTCCATGTACGCGTCGGCGATCGGCGTCACCAGGTTGGTCGCGCCCGGGCCCGAGGTCGCCATACACACGCCGGTCTTGCCCGACGCGGCGGCGTACCCCTGGGCGGCGTGGCCGGCGCCCTGCTCGTGACGTACC
The DNA here is from genome assembly GCF_040300265.1 of Kribbella sp. NPDC000426. NCBI lineage: Bacteria > Bacillati > Actinomycetota > Actinomycetes > Propionibacteriales > Kribbellaceae > Kribbella > Kribbella sp. NPDC000426. Next base: position 248,774 of record NZ_JBEPDK010000006.1, read on the forward strand.
AGGATGTGGCGGATCTGGGTCGAGTCGAGCATCGGGTCGTACGCCGGGAGGATCGCGCCACCCGGGATGCCGAAGACGGTGTCGACCCCGGCATGTTCCAGTGCGCGGATCAGAGCCTGTGCCCCGGTCAGCTGCTCACTCATGAGTGCCTTCCCTCAGTCCTGTCACGATGGTTGTACTTTTCGCGACCGATCCATCCTCGCTTGTGGCTGTCGACGCTGCGCTTCCGGGTCTCGGATAGTCGCATTGGCAACAAAAAACCCCTTCGGCCGGGTTGGCTGAAGGGGCGCGCTCGACTCGGTGGTCGCGTCAGTCGGCGCGCCGCACAAGTACGAGGAGAATCGATCGCATGTAGGCATTATTCGCCCGCGGACCGCGACCGGGTCAAGTTGGGCACCTCGGTGTCTCATATCCTGATACGGCCGTCCCTAGATGCAGACAGCTCCCTCCGACGCGGACCGGACCAGCCGGGTGTACTTCCCGAGCACGCCCTTGGTGATCGCCGGGGCGTTCGGGGTCCAGCCCTCCTTGCGGCGCTCGAGTTCCGCGGCGTCGACGTGCAGGTCGAGGGTGCGGTTCGCGACATCCAGGGTGATCCGGTCACCGTCGCGGACGAACGCGATCGGCCCGCCGTCGACGGCCTCGGGCGCGACGTGGCCGACGCAGAGCCCCGTCGTACCGCCGGAGAAGCGGCCGTCGGTGAGCAGCAGCACGTCCTTGCCGAGACCCGCGCCCTTGATCGCGCCGGTGACCGCGAGCATCTCGCGCATCCCCGGGCCGCCCTTCGGTCCTTCGTACCGGATCACGACGACATCGCCGGGGTTGAGATCCGGTACGGCGTCCATCGCGGCGCGCTCGCCGTCGAAGACCCGGGCGGTCCCTTCGAACACGTCGGAGTCGAAGCCGGCGCTCTTCACGACCGCGCCCTCGGGGGCGAGTGAGCCGTGCAGGATCGTGATGCCGCCGGTGTGGTGGATCGGCTTGTCGAGCGCGCGGATGATCGTGCCGTCGATGTCCGGCGGGGCGATGTCGGCGAGGTTCTCCGCCATCGTCTTGCCGGTCACGGACAGGCAGTCGCCGTGCAGCAGGCCGGCGTCGAGCAGCGCCCGCATCACGACCGGGATCCCGCCCACCCGGTCCACATCCGTCATGACGTACCTGCCGAACGGCTTCAGGTCGCCGAGGTGCGGGACCTTGGCGCCGACCCGGTTGAAGTCGGCCAGCGTCAGCTCGACCTCCGCCTCCCGGGCGATGGCCAGCAGGTGCAGGACAGCGTTGGTCGAACCGCCGAGAGCCATCACCACGGCGATCGCGTTCTCGAACGCTTCCTTGGTGAGGATCTGGCGGGCGGTGATGCCGTTGCGCAGCAGGCCGACAACGGCCTCTCCGGACTTGCGCGCATACCCGTCGCGACGACGGTCGACAGCCGGCGGAGCAGCTGAGCCCGGCAGCGACATACCGAGGGCTTCGGCGGACGCGGCCATCGTGTTCGCGGTGTACATGCCGCCACAGGCGCCTTCGCCCGGGCAGATCGCACGCTCGACCGCGTCGACCTCGTCGCGCGTGATCAGGCCGCGAACGCAGGCGCCGACCGCCTCGAACGCGTCGATGATCGTGACGTCCTTGTCGCCGAGCTTGCCTGGCATGATCGAACCGGCGTACAGGAACACGCTCGCCAGGTCGAGGCGCGCGGCGGCCATCAGCATGCCGGGCAGCGACTTGTCGCAGCCGGCCAGCAGCACCGAGCCGTCGAGCCGCTCGGCCTCCATCACGGTCTCGACCGAGTCCGCGATGATCTCCCGGCTGACCAGCGAGTAGTGCATACCGACGTGGCCCATCGAGATGCCGTCGGAGACGCTGATCGTGCCGAACTCGAGCGGATACCCGCCGGCCGCGTGGACGCCTTCCTTGACGGCCTTGGCGAGCCGGTCCAGGGACAGGTTGCACGGGGTGATCTCGTTCCAGCTGGAGGCGACCCCGACCTGCGGCTTGGCCCAGTCGTCGTCACCCATCCCGACCGCGCGGAGCATCCCGCGGCTGGCGGTGGCCTCCAGTCCGTCGGTCACTGTCCGGCTGCGGGGCTTCACATCGACCATGCGGCTCACTCTATGCCTTCGTAACTTAACAACGCTGTGATTGCATTGTGTTGTTAGTTAATTACATACTGACGTTGCTGGCCGCCTGGGGGAATGTGTCCCAACCATCGAACGGAGCAAGCTGATGCGCCCCACATTGCGACTCCTGCTGACCGCGGTTGTGCTGTCCCTGGTGGGTTCGCTGCCCCTGACCGCCACGGCGGCGGATACCCGGACGAAGATCGTGAACGCCGCCAACGGCGAGGTCGGGCAAGGCGAGACGCCGCCCGGCAGCAACTGCAATCCGTACGGCGCCTGCGAGTCCTGGTGCGCGCACTTCGCCACCTGGACCTGGCGCAAGGCCGGGAGCGACATCCCGAACTACGGCTTCACCGGTGATATCTACACCTGGGGCCAACGGAAGGGCCGCGCCCACTCCGGCAATACCGGCATGAAGCCCGGCGACATCGTGCTCTACGGCACCGGCCCGCAGAACACGAGCACCAGCCTGCACACCGGCGTGGTGGTTGCTACCGGCAACGGCAAGATCACCACGGTGGAAGGCAACTCGCACGACCAGGTCCAGAAGCTCGGCCCGTTCGACCCGAAACACGCGAAGAACGCCGGCCGCCCCGGCAACATCTACGGCTGGGTGTCCGCGGAATAGTCGAGTGCGATCCGGCCGCAATGTCTTTAGCATTCCGCGGGTGACCGACGATCCGTACGGCGACGAAGAACTGGTGGGGTTGTACGACCTCGACAACCCCGCCGGTGCGGACCACGCCTACTACCGTGCTCTGGCTGCCCGTGCTCGCAAAGTTCTGGACTTCGGTTGCGGCACGGGCCTGCTCACCCGCTCTCTCGTCGCGCCCGGCCGTGCGGTGATCGGCGTGGACCCGAGCCCCACGATGCTCGGGTACGCGCGCCGGCAGCCGGGCGCCGATGCGATCACCTGGATCGAAGGGGACTTCCGCGCCGTCGAGCAGACCGCCGACGCCGACCTCGTTGTCAGCACCGGCAACACGATCATGCACATCGGCAACCAGGCCGAGGTATTCACAGCACTCGCGGGCGCGTTAAGCCCAGGCGGCGTGATCAGCTTCGAGTCCCGCAACCCCGCGGCGCGCGCGTGGGAGCAGTGGACCCGCGAGTCGACGTACGGCGAACGCGACACACCCGTCGGGCACCTCGTCGAGTGGCTCGACCTGCTCGAAGTCGCCGACGGCCGGGTCGTGTTCGACGCCCACAACGTCTTCCCCGACGGCCACGACGCCGTCTACCGAAACACCCTCCACTTCCGCTCCCCCGAAGCCATCAGCACCGACCTGTCCGAGGCCGGCTTCACAGACATCACCGTGTCCGGCGGCTGGCACCAGGAACCGGTGACCGACGAGTCCCGCCTCCTCGTCTTCCACGCCACCAAACTTCCGGGCCACCAACCGTGACCGACCTACGCTGAGCCAGTGGACTTACTCGAGGCCTACATCGACGGCTGGCGACGGCACGACAACGCGGCCGTGCTCGACACCCTGACCGACGACTGCGTCGTGATCGAGTGCTACGGGCCGGTCTACCGCGGTAAGCCGCGGGTCGCGCAGTGGATGGACGCCTGGTTCGGTGCGGGCGGCACCGTCGACACGTGGGAGATCACGTCGCGCGCCGCGACCGGTGAGGTGCTGGTCGCCGAGTGGCACTTCGAGTGCACGTGGAAGGGCGATCCCGGTGCGTTCGACGGTGCGACGATCGCGCGGCTCGACCGGGGGCGCATCGCATACCTGCGCGAGTACGCCACCACGGCCCCGCTGTACGACTGGACCGGCGCGTGGCGGGACTAAGCTAGCCGTACCGCGACTGGCGAGGGTGGGGTACCACCGGGGAGCGAAGAGTAAGGCGTCGTCCGCCTGGGCGCCTCCGACTGACCTCGGAGGTCCTTGTGCGTTATGGGATGAATCCACACCAGGCGGCCCGGATGGCGCCGGTCGAGCGGGCGCCGTTCACGGTGGTTGCGGGCGAGCCGTCGTACATCAATGTGCTGGATGCGCTGACCGGTTGGCAGCTGGTGCGGAAGGCGGCGGCGACGTTCGGCGTGCCGGCGGCTGCGTCGTACAAGCATGTGTCGCCGGCCGGCGCGGCGCTCGGCGGGAGCGTGGTCGAGGCTTATACGCGGGCGCGGGACGCTGATCCGAAGTCGTCGTACGGCGATTTCGTGGCGGTCTCGCATCCGGTCGACGCGGAGCTGGCGGCGGTGTTGAAACGGGTCGTGTCGGACGGGATCATCGCGCCCGGGTACGACGAGGGCGTGGTCGAGCTCCTGGCCGCGAAGAAGCGCGGGACGTACCTGGTGCTGGAAGCGGATCCTGCCTTCGAGCCGCCGGCCGAGGAGGTGCGCGAGATCTACGGCCTGCGGTTGACGCAGGAGCGGGACGCGCTGCCGTTGACGCGCGAGCTGCTGGACGACTCCGTGCCGGACGACGCGGCCCAGGACCTGCTACTGGGGATGATCGTTGCCCGGTACACCCAATCCAACACCGTCGTGATGGTGAAGGACGGGATGGCGATCGGCATCGGCGCCGGGCAGCAGTCCCGGGTGGACTGCACGCGGCTGGCCGGCGCGAAGGCGCAGCTGTGGTGGTCGCGCCGGTCGGACGAGCCGCTGACCGGTGTCTCGATGGTGTCCGACGGCGCGCTCCCCTTCACCGACAACGTCGAGGAGGCGCATCGCCACGGCGTCACCCACATCGCCGAGCCGGGCGGCTCGATCCGCTCACCCGAGGTCGCCGCCGCCTGCGCCGACCTCGGGATCACCTGGTCGGCAACCGGAGTACGCCTGTTCAGGCACTGAGCAGGTAGTCGCCTGAGGCAACAGCTTTGCGGACCGCGGCGGCCGTGGCGGCGGGATCGAGTGTCGAGGTGTCGATCGCGTGCGACTCGAGTTCGCCGAGGTCCGCGAACACCCCGTGCATACCGGTGAGCGCATCCACATCCGTCAGCTCCACCCCGCCCCGTGCCTGACCTCGCCGCAGCGTGGTGTGCAGATCCGGCCGCAGGACGACGTACGACATCCGCCAGTCCCCCGCGACCGCGCGGAACGGGGCGAGGAACCACGGGCCGATGACGCCGTCCACCACCACGTCGTACCCGCCGTCGGCGTAGGCACCCACGGCGGCGACGATCACGTCCATGACCACTTCGTTCTGGTGCTGCGCCTCGGCCAGCCAGGGTGCGACGAAGCCGGTGCGGATCGCGCGGTAGAACTCGTCGGTCGTCACATGGACCGTCGGCCGCGGCGCATCGGTCGCCACGAGCCGGGCGACGGTGGTCTTGCCGGAGCCCGGCGGGCCGGTCAGCAGGAGGACGTTGCTCATAACGCCCGACGCTAACCAAACCCACCAGCAAACTGCAGTCTTTTCTTTTCCGGCGGTGTCAGCCGGTGTCAGCCGCTGTCAGCCGGTGACGTCGATCTTCTCGCGTTCCGGCTCCGGCGGTTCTTGCGGGGCGGGCGGCGGGCCGCCCTCGAGCTGGATGTCGGGAACGATCCGGTCGAGCCAGCGCGGCAGCCACCAGGCCCGGTCGCCGAGCAGCGTCATCACCGACGGCACCAGGATCATCCGGACCACGCTGGCGTCGATCAGCACGGCGACCGCCATCCCGACGGCCAGCATCTTCACCGTCGGGTCGTCGTCCAGCACGAAGCTCAGGAAGACCACGATCATGATCGCGGCCGCGGTGGTGATCACCCGGGCCGTCGCGCCGATCCCGATCGCCACCGCGCGATGACTGTCCTTCGTCGCGATCCACGCCTCGTGCACCCGGGACAGCAGGAACACCTCGTAGTCCATCGACAATCCGAACACGATCGCGAACATCAGCATCGGCACGAACGACGGGATCGGCACGTTCTCGTCGATCCCGACCAGCGACGATCCCCAGCCCCACTGGAAGACCGCCACGATCACGCCGTACGCCGCTCCGACCGACAGCAGGTTCAGCACCGCCGCCTTCACCCCGATCAGCAGCGAGCGGAACGCGACCGTGAGCAGCAGGAACGCGAGCAGGACCACAGCCCCGATCAGCCACAGCATCCGGCTACCGACCTTCTCGGTGAAGTCGACGTACCCGGCCGTGGTGCCGACGACGTACGTCGGTTCCTGCTGGCCGGACAGCACGTCGTCGCGGATCCGGTTGACCAGGTCCTCGGTCTCCTTCGACGACGGTGAGGTGGTCGGGATGACGTTGATGACGGCCGTCGTACCCGCGCTGTTCGTGTTCGGCGGCTGGACCGCCGCCACGCCGGGAGTCTTCTGCAACGTGGCCGAGAGCCCGCTCAGCAAGGTCTGCTTGTCACCCGAGGACGGCAGCTGTACGACGACCGTCAGCGGCCCGTTGGCGCCCGGTCCGAACCCGGTGGCGACCAGGTCGTACGCCTTCCGGCTGGAGTCGCCGGCCGGGTCGGTGCCGGCGTCGAGCTGGCCGAGGTTCATCGACAGCAGCGGGATCGCGAGGATGAGGAGCACCAGGGTCGCGGCGATGCCGTACGGCCAGGGCCGGTCGCTCACCTTGCGGCCCCACCGCGCGAACGCGCTCTGCTCGTGCTTGGCGTCGCGGCGTTCGCGTTCCTCCGCGCGGTGCTCGGCGATCGCGGCGTCGTCGCCCAGCCCGGCCTCGAGCTCGCGCTCCTCGGCGAGGTGATGGCGGTCCTTGCGGTTGAGCACAGTGAACTTCGCCAGACCGAGCAGCGCCGGAATCAGCGTCAGCGCGGCCAGCACCGTCACCGCAACCACGATCGCCGACGACAGACCGAGCGCGCCGACGAACGGTACGCCGGACACGTACAACCCGAGGATCGCGATCACGACGGTGCCACCGGCAACCAAGATCGCAGCGCCCGACGTGGACTCGGCCCGGCCCGCCGACTCGACGACGCCCATGCCGTCGTCGAGCTGTTCTCGGTGCCGCGAGACCAGGAACAGGCCGTAGTCGATCGCGACGCCCAGCCCGAGCAGGGTCGCCACCGTCGGTGCCGAGACCGGGAAGTCCTTGACGGCGGCAAGCAGCCCGAGCACCGCCAGCCCGCCGCCGACGCTGAAGACCGCAGCCACCAACGGCAGCCCGGACGCGACCACCGACCGGAACATCAGGAACAGCAGCAACAGCGCGAGCGCGAGACCGATCGCCTCCGACGGGCCGTCGTTCGCCTGCTTCCCGATCTGCCCGGTGCCGCCGCCGTACTCGACCTGCAGCCCGGCCGCCCGGGCCGGCTGGACGGCCGCGTCCAGCTTGTCGACGTACGACTTGTCGAGCGAGGCCGGCACGACCGAGAACGAGACCGGCGCGTTGACGATGCTGCCGTCCTTCGAGATGTACGGCGACGGCGAACTCGCGGAGCCCTGGGAGCTCTGTGCCAGCGGATCGACGGCGGACACGACATCGGGCAGCTTGCCGACGGCCTCCATCGACGACTTGACCGCGTCGGCGTGCTCGGCGACCGTGCCGGACTTGGCGTGGAACACGATCGAGCCCGAGTAGCCGCCGGCGGTGGCGAAGTCCTTGTTCAGGATGTTCAAACCAGCGGACGATTCACTGCCCGGAACCGTGTAGTTGTTGACGTACGTGCCGCCGAACGCGGACCGCAGGACGAACAACCCCACGACCACGACCAGCCAGCCGGCGATCACGAACCAGTGGAAACGTGCCGCTCCCCGGCCGAGCCGGTCCAGAAACGCATGCATCAGGGCGCCCCCTCCCCAAGGCACCCCCCAGACGACGGCCCAGCCGCCGGCCCCATCTGGCGAATCTAGATCGAGGCTGACCGGGGTCACAACCCCTCGACACCCAGTGTCACCGCCCTGAGACCGCCTGATAACGGTGAGTTCTCAGGGCAATTCAGGGTGTTGCTTGGTGTTTCAGCCGCCGGCGACGCTCGGCAGGACGAGGAGTTCGTCGCCGTCGGTGAGCGGGGTGTCGAGACCGTCGAGGTCGCGGATGTTGTCGTCGCGGAGATAGACGTTGACGTGCCGCCGTACGCCGCCCTGCTCGTCGGTGAGCCGGCGGCGCAACGACGGGTCCAGCGCCGCGAACGCCTCGGCGACGGTCGTACCTTCGACCTCGACCCGCTCGGCGCCGCCCGCGAACGGGCGGAGCACGGTGGGCAGGCGGACGGCGATCATGACGCCGTCACCCGAAGACCGCGGCGCGCACCGTGAGTACGTCGGGAAGGTGCCGGGCGACCTCGGCCCAGCTGTCGCCGGCGTCGGCGCTCGCGTAGACGCAGCCGTCCCGCGTGCCGACGTACACGCCGGCCGGATCCGCGGTGTCGGTCGTCATCGCGTCCCGCAGCACCGGCACGTACGACACGTCCGGCAGCCCGGCCGACAACGGCTCCCAGGTCGAGCCCGCGTCGCGGGACCGGTAGACGCGGCACTTCGCCCCGGTCGGGATCCTGTTGCCGTCCGCAACCAATGGGAATACGTATACAGTCTCGGGCTCGTGCGGGTGCACCGCGATCGGGAACCCGAAGTCCGACGGCAGCCCGTCCGCGATCGACTTCCAGATCGCGCCGCCGTCGTCGGACCGGTACACGCCGTGGTGGTTCTGCGCGAACATCCGCTCTGGTACGTCGGGGTGCGCGGCGAGCTTGTGCACACACTGACCGAACTCGGGGTACCGGTCGGGCATGAACGTGGCTTGGATTCCCTGGTTGGCCGGGGACCAGGTCTTCCCGCCGTCGGCCGTCCGGTAGACACCACCGGTCGACATCGCGACGCTGACCTTGTCGGGGTCCGTCGGGTGCGGCAGGACGGTGTGCACGGCCTGGCCGCCGAATCCGGCCTCCCACTTGGTCCGGTGGGGATGGTCCCACAGCCCGCGGACGAGTTCGAACGTCACTCCCCCGTCGGTCGACCTCCACAGCGCCGACGGCTGCGAACCTGCGTACACGACGCCAGGCTGACCGGGCGGGGCCGGCTGGATCTGCCAGACCCGCTCGAGCGAGGCCTCGGTGTCGGTGGGGAATCCGATCGAGCCCTCCGGCGGCTCGACCCAGGTCGCGCCGAGGTCGTCGGAGTGGAAGACCGCCGGACCCCAGTGCTCGCTGGTGCCGCCGACGAACAGCCGCGGCCGGTCACCACGGGTGTCGATGCCCACGCCGTACACGCCTTGCATCTCGAACTCCGGGACCGGGCCGTCGAGTCGCCAGTGCGTGCGAGCAGCGTCGCTCCGGCCGATCCAGAGACCCTTCTTGGTTCCGATCAGCAGTACGGCCTCGGACATCGTGCTCCTCCTAGCGCTGCGGTCCTGCCACTACGTTGATGAGTGGTACCCCGGACGCGTAGCGCTCAAGCTGCGCACGCACGAGCCGGGCCACGCGCGGCGCGAACGCCGTCGAGGCACCGCCGCGGTGCGGATTGATCAGTACGTTCGGAGCAGACCACAGCGGATGTCCGGTGGGCAACGGCTCGGGGTCGGTGACGTCGAGGGCGGCGCTGATCCGGCGCGTGCGGAGCTCGGTCAGCAGCGCGTCCGTGTCGACGACGACACCGCGTGCGACGTTCACCAGCAGGGCGCCGTCCTTTATGCTCGCCAGGAACTTGGCATCCACCATCCGGGTCGTCTCCGGCGTGGCCGGCGTCAGCAGTACGACGACGTCGGCGCGCGGCAGCAGCTCCGGCAGCTCGTCGGTGGAGTGCACGCCGTCCCGCGGCCGTCGCGCGACCCGGATCACCTCGCACTCGAATCCGGTCAGCCGTCGCTCGAGCGCTTCGCCGATCGCGCCGTACCCGAGGATCAGCACGGTCCGGTCCGCCAGCGAGTCGTCGACCTCGTCGTACGAATCCGGCCAGATCTCCCGCTCCTGGTTGCGGACGGCCCGCGGCAGCCGCCGGTACGTCGCCAGGATCAGCCCGACCGCGAGCTCGGCCGTCGACGCGTCGTGGACGCCGCGCGCGTTACACAACGTGACGCCCTCGGCGAGCCGCGACTGGACGTGCTCGAAACCGGCGGTCTGCAGCTGCACGACCTTCAGCGCCGGCATCTCGCGGACGATGTCCAGCACGTCGCCGCCGCCCATGTAGCTCGGCACGTAGAACTCCACCTGGTCCAGCGACGCCGGCCGCTCGCCGCCCGCGTAGAAGTCCACGTCGTACCCCGCGGGCATGCCACGGAGGAAATCGCCGGGGTTCTCCCAGGGCAGCCAAGCCCGCACGTCAGCCATGTGACGAACCTACTATCCGGTGACTTTTCCGGTGCCGGAGCGGGTGCATCGTCGTACTCTGGATCGGTGCCTTCGACATCGGATCTGGCGGCGACGCTCGCCCACGATCAGGCCGTCGGGCGGCTGCGGGAGTCGTACGAACGGATTCCGCAGGGCGACCCGGTCCGGCTCGCGAAGCGCTCCTCGAACCTCTTCCGGCCGCGAACCGAGCTCGACCGGCCCGGTCTCGACGTCTCCAAACTGACCGGCGTGATCGGCGTCGACCCGGCCGCCCGGACGGCCGACGTCCAGGGCATGTGCACCTACGAGGACCTGGTCGCGGCGACCCTGCCGTACGGGCTGACGCCGATGGTCGTGCCACAGCTGAAGACGATCACACTCGGCGGCGCGGTGACCGGTCTCGGCATCGAGTCGTCGTCGTTCCGCGCCGGGCTGCCGCACGAGTCGGTGCTCGAGCTCGACATCCTCACCGGCGCCGGCGACCTCGTCACCGCGCGTCCGGACGGTGAGCACGCGGACCTGTTCCGGATGTTCCCGAACTCGTACGGCACGCTCGGGTACGCGACCCGGTTGCGGATCGAGCTCGACAAGATCTCGCCGTACGTCGCATTGCGGCACGTGCGGCTCGGCCTCGACGAGCTGGCTCCGGCGATCAACGAGATCGTTGCCTCAAGCACGTATGACGGGGAGCCGGTGCACTTCGTCGACGGAGTCGTGTTCAGCCCGACCGAGGCGTACCTGACGCTCGGCCGCAACAGTGACGCCGCGACCAGGACGAGCGACTACACCGGGCAGCAGATCTACTACCGCTCGATCCAGCAGCGGCAGCAGGACTTCCTCACCGCACACGACTACCTGTGGCGGTGGGACACCGACTGGTTCTGGTGTTCGGCGGCCTTCGGCGCGCAGCAGCCCGTCGTACGGCGGCTGTGGCCTCGCCGGTGGCGGCGCAGCGACGTGTTCCACAAGATCGTCGGCTTCGAGAACCGGCACCATGTGGCCGCGCGGCTTGCCCGGCGCCGGGGCCAGCCGGATCGTGAGCGAGTCGTCCAGGATGTGGAGATCCCGGTCGAGCGGCTGGCGGACTTCCTGCGCTGGTTCGACCTGAATGTCGGCATGCGGCCGGTCTGGCTCTGCCCGCTACGACTGCGCGGCACGTCGGACTGGCCCTTGTATCCGCTCAAGCCCGGCGAGACCTATGTGAACGTCGGCTTCTGGGGCACCGTGCCGATCGCGCCCGGCGCCGCCGACGGCGACGTCAACCGGCGGATCGAGGCGGCGGTCACCGACTTCGGCGGCCACAAGTCGCTGTACTCCGACGCCTACTACGACCGGGAGACGTTCGACCGGCTCTACAACGTGCCGGCCCTGACCGAGGTGAAGAAACGCTACGACCCGAACGCCCGGCTCACCGGGCTCTACGAGAAGGCGGTGACGCGCCGATGACGACGCTAGCGACCCAGGTATCGATCGCCGAGGCCCTCACGACGGTGATGCCGGACGGGCTCCCGTTCCGGTTCACGGCGTACGACGGCAGCGCGGCCGGCCCGGAGGACTCGGCGATCCACCTGCACCTGGCCACCGAGCGCGGGCTGTCGTACATCCTGACCGCGCCCGGCGACCTCGGCATGGTGCGCGCGTACGTGATGGGCGACCTGGAGATCACCGGCGTCCACCCCGGCAACCCGTACGAGCTGATGCGGCTGATCCTCGACAGCTTCCACTTCCAGCGGCCGTCGGCCGCAGAGGCGCTGCGGATCGTCCGCAGTCTCGGCTGGAGCCACCTGAAGCCGCCGCCTCCCCCGCCGCAGGAGCACCTGCCGAAGTGGCGGCGTACGTTCGAGGGACTGCGGCACTCGAAGGCGCGGGACAAGGCGGCGATCCACCACCACTACGACGTGTCGAACACGTTCTACGAGTGGGTGCTCGGGCCGTCGATGACGTACACATGCGCCGTCTACCCGACGCCCGACGCGACGCTGGAGGAGGCGCAGTACGAGAAGTACGACCTGGTCGCGCGGAAGCTCGACCTGAAGCCGGGCATGCGGCTGCTCGACGTCGGCTGCGGCTGGGGCGGGATGGTCCGGCACGCGGCCCGCGAGTACGGCGTACAGGCCCTCGGGGTGACGCTGTCGGCCGCGCAGGCCGAGTGGGCGGCACAGGCGATCAAGCGCGAAGGGCTCGAGGACCGCGCCGAGGTGCGGTACCTGGACTACCGCGACGTACCCGAGCGGGACTTCGACGTGATCAGCTCGATCGGGCTGACCGAGCACATCGGCGTCCGCAACTACCCGTCGTACTTCGGGTTCCTGCTCGACCGGCTGAAGCCGGGCGGCCGGCTGCTCAACCACTGCATCACCCGGCCGGACAACCACTTCCGCCACACCGGCGCGTTCATCGACCGCTACATCTTCCCCGACGGCGAACTGATCGGCTCCGGCCGCATCATCGCCGAAGCCCAGGACGCCGGCTTCGAGGTCCGCCACGAGGAGAACCTCCGCGAGCACTACGCCCTCACCCTGGCCGCCTGGAACGAGAACCTCGTCGCCCACTGGGACGAGGCCGTCGCCGAAGTCGGCCCCGCCACCGCCAAGATCTGGGGCCTCTACCTGGCTGCCAGCCGGGCCGGCTTCGAACACAACACCATCCAGCTCCACCAGGTCCTCGCCGTAAAGCCCGACGCCCGCGGCAACTCCCACTTCCCCCTCCGCCCCACCTGGGGAAGCTGAACCAAACGTTGACCTGCGGTGTAGTAAGTAGGGCAGGTCTAGCGGAGGAGACGGTGTGAGTGGTGTGAGGGTCGGGCGGCGGGGGCGGGCTGCGGTGGTGGTTGCGGCGTTGGCGTTGGCCGGCGGGTGTTCGGAGGCGACGCCGAGTAGTTCGGGATCTGCGTCGGCGCCGACCACTGCTTCGACCGTGGGCGGACCGGCTGCGGTGAAGTTGACGGTGGCTTCGACTGTGGCGACGGGGATCGAGGTGCCCTGGGGGTTGGCGTTCCTGCCGGACAAGAGTGCGCTGGTGGCGGAGCGGGACTCAGGGAAGGTCAAGCGCATCGCCGGCGGGCAGGTGTCGGATGTCGGCACGGTCGAGGACGTGAAGTCCTCGTCCGAGGGCGGGCTGCTGGGGCTGGCGGTGGATCCGGGGTACCCGGGGCAGCCGTACATCTACGCGTACTACTCGGGCAGCGACGACAACCGGATCGCGCGGATCACGTACCAGGACGGGAAGCTGTCCGACCAGCAGGTGATCCTCGAGGGGATTCCGAAGGCGGCGATCCACAACGGCGGGCGGCTGCGGTTCGGGCCGGACGGATTCCTGTACGCCGGGACCGGGGACGGCTCGGACCGGCCGAACTCGCAGGACGACAACTCGCTCGGCGGCAAGATCCTGCGGATCACCACCGATGGGAAGGCCGCGCCGGGGAACCCGGACGGGCGGGTGTGGATCACCAAGGGGCACCGGAACGTGCAGGGGCTCGCGTTCGACGGGAACCAGCTGTACGCCGCGGAGTTCGGGCAGAACACCTGGGACGAGCTGAACGCGATCACGCCCGGCTCGAACTACGGGTGGCCGGCCGCTGAGGGCATCAGCCAGCTGGACGGGATGACCGATCCGATCGCGCAGTGGCACACCGCCGACGCGTCGCCGTCGGGGATCGCGTTTGCGCAGGGACACATCTTCATGGCGTCGCTGCGCGGTCAGCGGCTGTGGGCGATACCAGTTGCCGACGGCAAGCGAGTCGGCGAGCCGCAGGCGTTCTTCACCAACAAGTACGGGCGTTTGCGTACGGTCGAGGTGGCGCCGGACGGGTCGTTGTGGGTGACGACGTCGAACACCGACGGGCGCGGCCAGCCGCACGACGGCGACGACCGCATTCTTCGCGTGACCATCAGCACGTCTTGAGCGTCAACCGTTTGAAGCCTTGGGTCGTCTGGTACTTGTGAAGTGAGCAGACGACCTGAGGAGGAGATCGGTATGCGGACCGGCCAGGGGCCCGGCGTTCCCAGCAGTGTGATCGCTGCGGTGAGCACCTACGAGGATGCTCAGCAGACAGTGGACTACCTGCGAAGTTACGGGATGGACGCAGGACGCCTGGAGGTGGTCGGCGCCGGACTCCGCCAAGCAACCAGACACAAGATCGTCCCGGTCGCACGCCTCACCGGCGTCAGCGCGCTACAGGGCGCGGCACTCGGCGTACTCGCCGCCGTCTTCGTCACCCTGGTCGCCGAGACCACCCTCAACGGCCTGGCCGTCGTCGTCTGGGGCTTCGTGTACGGCGCCATCGTCGGCACCCTCTGGGGCCTGTTCCGCGGCCTCATCCGCAACCGCCCCGACGCCGTCATCACCCAAACCCTCCCCACCACCTACGAAGTCCGCTGCCCCACAGACGAACTAGCCGTAGCCCAAACCCTCCTCGCCGACGCCACCGACGTAGAAGACGGCCGGGTAGAACGCGAAGTCGTCGCAGACGCACCCGGAGCACACAAGAACGCCGCCTAAGAACCACCCGCCCCTCGCTCCGCTCGGGGCGGGGATTGGGTGCCGAGCCCGCACCGCTCGGGCGGGGTTGGGTGCTGACCCCCGCGCCGCTTGGGGCGGGGGTTGGTGCTGAGCCGCGCCGGGCGTGGGTACGCACGCTGAGCGCAGGGCTAGTGCGGGGTTGCCGGAGGCGCAACCCCGCAGAGGCTCGTTAGATGCCCAGCTTTTCGTTCAGCAGCTGCCGGACTTTGGCTGCGTCGGCTTGGCCTCGCATGTCTTTCATGACGGCGCCGATCAGGGCGCCGGCGGCGGCCGGCTTGCCGGAGTTGACCTTTTCTACGACGTCGGGGTTGGCGGCGATGGCGCGGTCGATGGCTTCGAGTAGCGGGCCGTCGTCGGAGACGAGGGCCAGGCCGCGCTTCTCGATGACCTCGGCGGGTGTGCCCTCGCCGGCCAGCAGGCCCTCGAAGACCTGGCGGGCCAGCTTGTCGTTCAGCGTGCCGTCGTCGACCAGCTTCTGGACCTCGGCGACCTGCTCCGGGCCGACGCCCAGCGCATCCAGCTCCTGGCCCGACTCGTTGGCCGAGCGAGCCAGCTCACCCAGCCACCACTTCTTGGCGGCCGCCGGCGTCACACCGAGCTCGACCGTCGCGACGATCGGCTCGAGTGCGTTGCCGTTGATGACGTCGCGCATCTCGAGGTCGGTGAAACCCCACCCCTCCTGCAACCGCGCCCGCCGCACCGACGGAGCCTCGGGCAGCGTCGCGCGCAGCTCCTCGACCCACTCGCGGGACGGCGCGACCGGCACCAGGTCAGGCTCCGGGAAGTACCGGTAGTCGTCGGCGTCCGACTTCTCCCGGCCGGACGTCGTGACGCCGGTGTCCTCGTGCCAGTGCCGCGTCTCCTGCAGCACCTTGCCGCCGGACGACAGCACCGCCGCCTGCCGGGTGATCTCGTAGGTGATCGCGCGCTCGACCGAGCGGAACGAGTTCACGTTCTTGGTCTCGGTCCGGGTGCCCAGCTCGGACGACCCGTGCGGCTTGAGCGAAACGTTCGCGTCGCAGCGCAGCGAGCCCTGGTCCATCCGGACGTCGGAGACGTCCAGCGACAGCAGCAGGTCGCGCAGCATGCTCACATACGCCCGGGCCACCGCCGCGGCCTTCGCCGGCGGCACCTCGATCGTCTTGGTGACGATCTCGATCAGCGGGATACCGGCCCGGTTGTAGTCGACCAGCGAGTGCGAGGCGCCGTGGATCCGGCCGGTCGCGCCGCCGATGTGGGTGGACTTGCCGGTGTCCTCCTCCATGTGCGCGCGCTCGATCTCGATCCGGTACGTCTCGCCGTCGACGACGACCTCGGTCCAGCCGTTGTACGCGATCGGCTCGTCGTACTGCGAGGTCTGGAAGTTCTTCGGCATGTCCGGGTAGAAGTAGTTCTTCCGGGCGAACCGGCACCACTCGGCGATCTCGCAGTTCAGCGCCAGGCCGATCTTGATCGCCGACTCGACACCGCGCGCGTTGACGACCGGCAGCGCACCCGGCAGACCGAGGCAGACCGGGCAGGTCTGCGTGTTCGGCGGCGCACCGAACACGGTCGGGCAGCCGCAGAACATCTTCGACTTCGTGTTCAGCTCGACGTGGACCTCGAGGCCCATCACCGGGTCGTACTGCGCCAGCGCGTCGTCGATCTCGAGAACATCTGCAGCAACAGTCATCGGGTCACCTCCAGCTCCGGAGCCTTGGTCATCAGTACGCCGCCCCACTGCTCGGCCAGCGCGGACTCCAGCGCGGCGCCGACCTGGTAGCACAGGTCGTCGCGCAGCACCGGCGCCATCACGTGGAAGCCGACCGGCATGCCGTCCT
This sequence comes from Kribbella sp. NPDC000426, assembly GCF_040300265.1. NCBI lineage: Bacteria > Bacillati > Actinomycetota > Actinomycetes > Propionibacteriales > Kribbellaceae > Kribbella > Kribbella sp. NPDC000426. The sequence goes on from NZ_JBEPDK010000006.1 coordinate 265,399, forward strand.
CGTCGGCGAGGCCGCACGGGAACGACGCGGCCGCGTTGCCGGCCAGGTTGGACGGGATCGTGCAGAGGTCGTTCTTGTACATGGCGATCGGGTCGTCGATCCGGTCACCGATCGCGAACGCGGTCGTCGGCGTCGCCGGCGAGACCAGGACGTCGACCTGCTCGTAGGCCTTGGCGAAGTCGCGGGCGATCAGCGTCCGCACCTTCTGCGCCTGGCCGTAGTACGCGTCGTAGTACCCGCTGGAGAGCGCGTGCGTGCCGAGGATGATGCGGCGCTTCACCTCCGCGCCGAAGCCGGCCTCGCGGGTCAGCGAGGTCACCTTCTCCGCGCTGTTCTCGCCGTCGTCGCCGACGCGCAGGCCGTACCGCATCGCGTCGAACTTGGCCAGGTTGGACGAGGCCTCGCTCGGCAGGATCAGGTAGTACGCCGGCAGCGCGTACTCGAAGTGCGGGCAGGAGACCTCGACCACCTCGGCGCCGAGCTTGGTGAGCAGCTCGACCGCCTCGTGGAAGCGGGCCTCGACACCCGGCTGGTACCCCTCGCCGCCGAGCTCCTTGACGACGCCGATCCGCAGACCGGCGACGTCACCGTTGCGCGCGGCCTCGACGACCGGCGGAACCGGCTGGTTGATCGACGTCGAGTCCATCGGGTCGTACCCGGCGATCGCCTCGTGCAGCAGCGCCGCGTCGAGCGTCGTCCGCGCACACGGACCGGGCGTGTCCAGCGAGGACGCCAGCGCGATCAGCCCGTACCGCGAGGTGCCGCCGTACGTCGGCTTGACGCCGACCGTGCCGGTGAACGCACCGGGCTGACGGATCGAGCCGCCGGTGTCGGTGCCGATCGCGAGCGGCGCCTCGTACGCCGAGATGGCCGCGGAGGAACCGCCGCCGGAGCCGCCCGGGATCCGGCGCAGGTCCCACGGGTTGTGGGTCGTGCCGTACGCCGAGTTCTCCGTGGAGGAGCCCATCGCGAACTCGTCCATGTTGGTCTTGCCGAGGATCACGATCCCGGCCGCCTTCAACCGCTTGACGACGGTCGAGTCGTACGGCGGCTTCCAGCCCTCGAGGATCTTCGAACCGGCCGTGGTCGGCACACCCTCCTGGGTGAGCACGTCCTTCAGCGCCAGCGGCACGCCGGCCAGCGGAGCCAGCTGCTCGCCCGCGGCGCGCTTGGTGTCGACCGCCTTGGCCTGCGCCAGCGCGCCCTCGGTGTCGACGTGCAGGAACGCGCGCACGTCACCGTCGACGGCGGCGATCCGGTCCAGGTGGGCCTGGGTCACCTCGACCGAGCTGGCCTGCCCGGACGTCATCAGCTCCGCGAGCTCGGCCGCGGTCTTCCTGGTGAGGTCACTCATCTCAATCCTCCTCCAGGATCCGCGGCACCCGGAAGCGCTGCTCCTCCTGCGCGGGCGCACCGGAGAGCGCCTGCTCGGGCGTGAGACACGGAACGTTCTCGTCCGCGCGCATCACGTTGGTCAGCGGCAGGGCGTGCGAGGTCGGCGGGATGTCGTCCGCCGCCACCTGGCTGACCTGCCCGACCAGTCCGATGATCTGGTCGAGCTGCGGCGCGAGGTGGTCGAGCTCGTCGTCGGTGAGCTCGATCCGCGCCAGTCGCGCCAGGTGCGCGACCTCTTCGCGGGTAATCGATGGCATGAACTATCCAATGGTTCGCAGGACTTCCGGGCGAAATCCTCCCGGCCCGTGCCATCCTAGTGGGCAGCTGTGACGGTCGCGTTTCCTCGTCCCCGGACCTGTGGACAAGACCTCGATGAGATGGGCGCGCGTGTTTGTGGCTACCGCTCTGTAACATGGGCGGCGACAGGGCGTTACGCGCTTGGTGATCGGCTGGGAGATGATCGTTCGGTGTTTCTGCTGCGCTTGATCATCCCCGACCGGCCCGGTTCGCTGGGCACCGTGTCGACCGCCCTCGGCGAGGTGAACGCCGACATCCACGCCATCGAGATCGTCGAGCACCGCCGCGAGAACGGCACGGCCGTCGACGACATCGTGGTCGACCTGCCGCCCGGCGTACTGCCCGACCGCCTCGTGTCGGCGTGCAACAGCGTGCCCGACGTCGAGGTCATCTGGTTCTCGCGGTACGGCGCCGGCGGCGGCCTGCACATGGACCTCGAAGCGGTCGAACAGATGACGTCCGCGCCCGCCGACGCGATCGACATCCTGGTCGAGCAGTCCCCCGCCGTACTACACGCGGACTGGGCGGCGCTGCTCGACGGCACCGGCAGCGAGGTCAAGGTCGCGCTGGAGACGAGTGCGACGCCGCAGTTCGGCGACGTGGCCGGCCGGTGGCTCCCGATGGAGAAGGCGACCACTCTGGAAGCTCCTGACCACAAGGGCCTCGCGGAGTCCGTGCTGGTCGCGGCGCCGCTGGAGTCCGACCGCCGCGTCCTCGTCATCGGCCGCCGCGGCGGCCCCGAGTTCCTCGGCTCCGAAGTAGCGCGCCTGTCCTACCTGGCCTCACTGGCCGTCACCATCCGCGCCAGCGCCTAGTCCACAGACAGACCGAAGCCCCCGCCGGCTTGAACCGCTCGGCGAGGGCTTCGCTGTGTGTGCGGTCAGGTGAACTGGAAGTAAGCGAACGCCCAGAGCGCCGCGATGATCAGCAGCACCACCACGCCGACCAGCGCGACGATCAGGATCGCCTGGCTGTTGCTGCCGTTCTGATCCGGGAGGTCGAACTGCGTGGGGCCCCAGGCGCCGCCGCCGTCGACGCGCCGGCCCGCCTCGGGCGGTGGGGCGACCACCGTCCGAGACTCCCGCTTCTCCCGGGGGAACTTCATCCGGCCTCCGAACAGCTGACGACGACTGTCACACGTAGAACGACTCGTACGTGATCTCGACCTGCTGCGAGGAATAGCTGTCCGAGCTGTTCCCGCGGATCTCGACCCGCCAACCGGCTACATAAGAAGCGTACGACTTCCCGTCACTGTGCGCCTGGATGTAAGACTTCAGCGCCGCGGTATCGCCGCCCTTGAGTACACCGAACGCGTCGTTGAGCGCGGTCGGCAGCGCCTTCTTCACGTCCGCGGTGTCGCCGGAGGCGCTGACCTGGATGTCCTTGATGCCTTCGCCGTCGCTGGCGTAGAAGTACACCCGCTGCTGGCCGTACTTGCCGATCTCCTTGGTGCAGGAGCTCGTGCACACGTACGCCTTCGTCTTCAGCGCGGCGATCATCTGCGGCTTCGTGGTGTCGAAGGTCTTGTCCGGGATGTCGAGCGACTCCTCGCCGTCCTTCGCGCCGGTCAGCTCGTAGGTGTCGCCGTCGTTGCGGAGCTGGAACTCGCCCCAGCTGCTGTCGATCTTCTCCGACTTCTGCCCCTGCTTGACCGCGTCCTGGACCTTCTTCACCTGGTCGCCGCCGAACGTGTCGTTGCCGACCGCCTGCAGCACCTGGTCGAACACGACCGCGGCGTTGTTGTTGTTGTCCTCGTTCACCGACTCGAACTCGATCGCGATGATCGTGCCGTCCGGCTTGAACTGGAACAGCGCCTCGGCCTGCGAGCGGTCCTCGTACTTGAAGCAGCCGCGGTGCGCGCCCTGGGCGGTGTTGAACAGGTCACTGCACCCGAAACCGTTGCTCTGCAGCTTCTCGGTGGCGTTCTTCGCCTGGCCGGTCGCGTTGCCGAGCTCACCGTTGTCGCCGCCGGTGGACTGGCCGCCGGTCGGCTGCGCGGTGGTGGTCGGGTTCGACTCCGGGGTGTCGTCGCCGCCGAACTGGTGGATGCCGAGGAAGACGAGCAGCGCGATCACGACGATGCCGACCACGCCGCCGCCGATCACGAACGGCAGCTTGTCCTTGCTGATGCCGAACGGGCCCTTCTCGCGCCCGCCACCACCGAGAGAGCCGCCCTGACCAGGCTGCCACGGCGACTGGCCCTGTTGCTGCTGCCACCCGCCTTGCTGCTGCCCCGGCTGCTGAGTCCGCTGGCCCCAGGACTGCTGCTGGTACGGACCTCCCTGCTGCGGCTGCTGTCCCCACCCCTGCTGCGGCTGGCTTTGCTGACCACCCTGACCCGGCTGCGGCCCCCAACCACCCTGCTGCGGCTGACCGTGCGGCGGCTGCCCCTGAGGAGGCTGACCGTGCGGCGGCTGGCCCTGCGGCGGGTAGCCCTGGTGAGGAGGCTGTCCCCATCCGCCGCCCTGCGGCGCGGGCTGCTGCCCCCAACCACCCTGCTGCGGCGCTGCCTGCTGGCCACCCCGCTGAGGCGCCTGCTGGCCGCCGCCCTGGGGTGTCTGCTGCCCACCCTGGTGGGGAGCCTGCCCGCCCTGGTGAGGGGCCTGCGGCCCCCAGCCGCCTTGCTGGTCACCCGGCTGCTGCGGGTGCTCGCCGCCCTGCTGCGGCGGCTGCTGGCCACCCTGCTGGGATGCCTGCTGGCTGCCCTGCTGCGGCGGCGGACCGCTCGGTCCGCTCTGGCCGGCAGGGCCGTCCTGTTGTCCCCCGTGCTGCCCGCCTGGCTGGCCCCCCGGCTGCCCAGGACCCCATGGTCCTTGCGGCGGCGTCGTCATATCTGCTCCTTCTGACCCACGTCTCGACGTGCAAAGTTAACAGTCCGACGGCTCAGCACCGCCGCCGGATCCGTCCCGCACAGAGCCGATCTCAGGGGCAGGTGTGAATCGTTATCCCGCGTCGGGTGACCCCGTCGTCGCGACCTCGCTCGCCGCCTCGGCGCCGTCGGCCAGCAGGACCTCGAACCCGGCCGCGTCCAGGATCGGTACGCCGAGCTGCACCGCCTTGTCGTACTTCGATCCCGGCGAATCGCCGACCACCACGAACGACGTCTTCTTCGACACCGAGCTCGCGACCTTCCCGCCGCGCGCCACGATCGCCTCGGTCGCCTCGTCCCGGCTGAACCCCTCGACGGTGCCGGTCACCACGACCGACAGCCCGGTCAGGATCTGCGGCAGGCTCGGCCCGGTGCGCTCCTCGCGCATGACGACGCCGGCCGCGAGCCAGTTGTCGACGATCTCCTGATGCCACGGCACCTGGAACCACTCGATCATCGCCTGGGCGATGGTCGGCCCGACGCCCTCGATCTCGGCCAGCTGCTCCTCACTCGCCGACCGGATGTCCTCGATGTTGTCGAACACCTCGGTCAGCGCGGCGGCCGCGGTCGGCCCGACGTGCCGGATCGACAGCGCGACCAGGGCGCGCGACAACGGCTTGGTCTTGGCCTCTTCGAGATTCGCCAGCAGCTTGCGTGCGTTCGCCGACAAGGCGCCCGCCTTCGTGGTGAAGAACGGGCTCTCGGCGAGCTTCTCCTCGGTCAGCGCGAACAGGTCGGCCTCGTTGACGATCAGGCCGCCGGTGATCAACGCGTCGGCAGCCTTGAACCCGAGCCCCTCGATGTCGAACGCGGACCGCCCGGCCAGGTAGAACAGCCGCTCACGCAACTGCCCCTGGCAGTACTGCGAGTTCGGACAGCGGATGTCGACGTCCGACTCCTTGGCCGGCGCAAGCACCGTGTCGCACCACGGGCAGCGCGTCGGCATCTCCCACGCCGGCAGGTCCTTCGGACGCAGGTCGACCACCGGTCCGAGCACCTCGGGGATCACGTCGCCCGCTTTCCGCAGTACGACGGTGTCGCCGGGGCGGACGTCCTTGCGGGCGACCTCCTTGGCGTTGTGGAGAGTCGCGTACTCCACGGTGGATCCGGCAACGCGGACCGGCTCCATGTGCGCGAACGGGGTGACGCGGCCGGTGCGTCCGACGTTCACCTCGATCTCGATCAGCTTGGTGTTGACCTCTTCCGGCGGGTACTTGAACGCGATCGCCCAGCGCGGCGCGCTCGACGTGGATCCGAGCGCGCGCTGCAGATCGACCTCGTCGACCTTCACCACGACGCCGTCGATCTCGTGGTCGACCGAGTGCCGGTTCTCGCCGTAGTACGCGATGAACTCGTTGACTTCCTTGAGCGTGCCGACCCGGCGGGCGCGGTCGCTGACCGGCAGGCCCCACGCGTGCAGCTGCTCGTATGCCTCCGAGAGGCGGCCGATGTGGTGGCCCTCGACCTTGCCGAGGCCGTGGACGACGAAGCGCAGCGGGCGGCCGGCGGAGACGCGCGGGTCCTTCTGGCGCAGCGATCCGGCGGCGCTGTTGCGCGGGTTCGAGAAGACGTCCTTGCCCGCCTCGACCAGCTGCGCGTTGAGCTCCTCGAAGTCCTCGACGCGGAAGTAGACCTCGCCGCGGACCTCCAGGAAGGACGGCAGGTCCTTGCCCTGCAGCTGGTTCGGGATGCTCTTGATCGTGCGGACGTTGGGCGTGACGTCCTCGCCGGTGCGGCCGTCGCCGCGGGTGGCGCCGGTGACGAGCTTGCCGTTCTCGTACACCAGGTCGAGGGCGAGGCCGTCGACCTTGAGCTCGCAGATGAACCCGCTGTCGTGGATCTGCTGGAGCGTGACCTCGCGCTCCAGCCGCTTCGCCCAGGCCTCCATCTGCTCGGCGGAGAACGCGTTCGCGAGGCTCTCCATCCGCATCGGGTGCTCGACCGGGGAGAACAGCGTGGAGATCGGGATGCCGACCTTCTGCGTGGGCGAGTCCGGGGTCCGCAGCTCCGGGAACTGCTCCTCGAGGTCCTGCAGCTCGTGCATCAGCGCGTCGAAATCCGCGTCCGAGATGATCGGGCTGGCCAGGTAGTACCGCGCCCGGTGGTCGTCGATCTCCGTGCTCAGCTCCGCGTGCCGCACCCGCGCCTCAGGCGTCGCAGCGCCCTTCTCCTCCGTGGCCATGAGCTGAACCTACAGCGACCCACCGACGTTTTCGCCGACCGAATGCGCCGTAGGTGAGCCCGTGCCTTGGCGGGTTCCCCGCCGGTATGCGCTGGGGGGAACCCACCACACGGTGGGGTAACCCATCGTGTGGCAGGGCGGGCGGGGCGGGTCAGGCGTCGGCGGCTTCTCCGACCACGTCGACGATTCGGCGGAGCAGTTGCAGGCGCGCTCTCGCGTCTGCTGGTGACGGAGCGGAGGCGAGGCCGCACGCGGGGGTGATTACCGCGCGTTTGAGCAGATCCGGGTCGAGGCCTAGTTCGCGCCAGCGGCGTATGAGGGGTTCGGCGGCTTTGTCGGGCTCGGGGATGGGGCCGGTGGTGGGGACGAGGCCGGCGTACAGGGTCGTGCCGGCTTCGGCGGCCGTGGCGACCTGTTCCCAGCCGGGCTCGCCGAGCAGGGAGATGTCTACGGCCACCCCGGTGGCGCCGGACTTGGTGAAGACCTCGATCGGCGGACGGGCCGCGCAGCAGTGCACGATGGTCGGCGCAGCCGTGGTGAAGAGACTCAGAAGCTCCACAGCGCCTGGACCGTCGACCGAGCGGTGCTTGCTCCAGCCGGACGCCGTCGGCACGGCTCCAGCGAGTACGGCGGGCAGTCCGGGCTCGTCCACCTGCAGCACGACCTCAGCGCCCGGCACCCGCTTCCGTACGTCGGCCAGGTGCTGCTGTACTCCGTCAGCCAGCGCCTGCGCCAGATCTCGCCGAGCACCGTAGTCCGCCAGCACCTTGTCACCACGCGGCCGTTCCAGCGTCGCAGCCAGCGTCCACGGCCCGGTGACCTGCACCTTCAGCGGACCCTCATAGCCGTCGGCGTACTCCTCCAGCACGTCCAGGTCTTCCTGCAGCAACGCCCGCGCCCGCCGCTGGTCCAGACTCGCCCGCGCGTCCCCACCACCGGTCAGCCGCCACCCAGCCGGCTGCAGGTCAGCAGCCAACTCGGTCAGTACGGCGACAGTCCGGCTGAGCATGTCGCCGTACGGCCGGGCCGGCAGCTCCGGCAGGAACGGGATGTCCACCAGCTCCAGTACGGCGCGCATCCACTCGCGTACGTCGTCACCCGGGACCGACCCGAGCCCGGTAGTCGTCATACAGAGGACGTGGCGCGCTGGACGGTGTCGATGGTCGCGGATCCGATCACCCGGGTGCCGTCGTACAGCACGACCGCCTGGCCGGGTGCGACGGCCGACGTCGGCTCGGTGAACTCGACCTGCACCTGGTCGTCGTCCAGCCAGGCCGTGACGGACACCTCGTCGCCGTGCGCCCGGAGCTGAGCCTTCGCAGTCATCCGGTCGGTCGGAGCCGGACCGCACCAGCGGGGCTTCGACGCGGTCAGCCGCTCCACCGCGAGCTCCTCGCGCGATCCGACCGTCACAGTGCGGTCGACAGGGCTGATGTCCAGCACGAACCGCGGCTTGCCGTCCGCCGCCGGAGTGCCGATCTTCAGGCCCTTGCGCTGGCCGATGGTGAAACCGTGCGTGCCCTGGTGTGAGCCGAGCTTGTTGCCCTGCGCATCCACGATGTCCCCGGGCGCCTCGCCCAGCTGTGCGCTGAGGAAGCCGGGCGTGTTGCCGTCGGCAATGAAGCAGATGTCGTGGCTGTCCGGCTTCGCGGCCACCGACAGCCCACGCCGCTCTGCCTCCGCCCGCACCTCGGTCTTCACGGTGTCGCCGAGCGGGAAGAACGCATGCGCGAGCTGCTCCTGCGTCAGCACGCCGAGCACGTACGACTGGTCCTTGGCCGGATCCACCGCACGGTGCAGCTCACGGCCGGTGGCTGTGTCGACGATCCGCGCGTAGTGACCGGTTGCGACCGCGTCGAAGCCCAGTGCGAGCGCCCGCTCCAGTACGGCGCTGAACTTGACCTTCTCATTGCAGCGCAGACACGGGTTCGGCGTCCGGCCCGCGGCGTACTCGTTGACGAAGTCCTCGACCACGTCGGCGTGGAACCGCTCGGCCAGGTCCCAGACGTAGAACGGGATGCCGATCACGTCGGCTGCCCGGCGGGCGTCGCGGGAGTCCTCGATCGTGCAGCAGCCGCGGGCGCCGCTGCGGTACGACTGCGGGTTCCGACTGAGTGCCAGGTGTACTCCGGTCACGTCGTGCCCGGCCTCGGCCATCCGCGCCGCCGCGACCGCGGAGTCCACTCCGCCGGACATGGCTGCGAGTACCCGCATCAGGTGTTCCTTCCCACGTTCTGCAGGCCGGCGGACTTCGCCCGCTCCACGACCGGTCCGATGTTGTCCAGGACGGCGTCGATGTCGGCCTGGGTCGAAGTGTGCCCGAGGGTGAACCGGAGCGAGCCGCGGGCCCGCTGGTCGTCGTACCCCATCGCCAGCAGGACGTGGCTCGGCTCGGCGACCCCGGCGTTGCACGCGGACCCCGTCGACACCTCGATCCCGCGTGCGTCGAGCAGCAGCAACAGCGAGTCACCCTCGCAGTCGCTGAAGGACAAGTGTGCGTTACCGGGCAAGCGGCCCACCGGGTCACCCGACAGCTGCGCGCCCTCGACGGTGCTGGTGATGCCCCCGACCAGCGCGTCCCGCAGCTCGATCAGTCGGCTCGCCTCGTCGGCCTGGTGCTTGATCGCGTGCTCCATCGCCACCGCGAACCCGGCGGTCGCAGGCACGTCGAGCGTGCCGGAGCGTACGTCGCGCTCCTGTCCCCCGCCGTGCAGGATCGGCGTCAGCTTCGTCTCCTTGTGGACGACGAGCGCACCGATCCCGTACGGGCCGCCGAGCTTGTGCGCCGACACCGTCATCGCGTCCACGCCCAGCCGGCTGAAGTCCACCGGCACCTGCCCGATCGCCTGGACCGCGTCGGTGTGCACGGGTACGCCGTACTGCTGGGCGAGCTCCGCGATCTCCCGGACCGGCTGGAGCGTGCCCACCTCGTTGTTCGCCATCATCAACGTGATGAACGACACGGACTCCGGATCGCTCTCCACCGCCCGCCGTACGTCGTCCGGGCTGACCCGGCCGAGCTCGTCGACCGGCAGCCACTCGATCTCGGCCTGCTCGTGCTGACCCAGCCAGATGGCCGGATCGAGCACGGCGTGGTGCTCGATACCGCTCAGCAGGATCCGGCGGCGGCGCGGGTCCTCGGCCAGGCGGGACCACCACAGGCCCTTCAGCGCGAGGTTGTCCGCCTCGGTGCCGCCGGAGGTGAACACCACCTCGCTGGGCTGCGCACCGAGCGCGGCGGCGATCGACTCGCGCGACTCCTCGACGGTCCGCCGGGCGCAGCGGCCGGAGCCGTGCAGGGACGACGCGTTGCCGGTGCGGGCGAGGTGATGGGTCATCGCCTCGATCGCAGCCGGGAGCATCGGAGTCGTCGCCGCGTGGTCCAGGTACACGGTGCGGCGGTCGGAGGTAGCCATAACGGTTTCAAGAGTATGTCCGCCACGGATGTTCCCGCCTGTTGGGCCTGTCCGGTGGACAGCAGGCGAATAGTTACCCGCGGAGGCGGCCCGGCCAGGCGTGACCGGGGTGGAGGTGGTCGATCATGTCGGCCAGCCAGGTCCGCTGGGCCGCGGTGAGGAGCGGGAGGGCCGCCGCGAGGTCCTGCTCGTCCTTCGGCCGGGCCTGCTTGGCCTTGTACGCGAGCGCCAGCTCCGGGTTCAGGTAGCGGATCCCGTCCGGCGCCACCCAGGTGATCTCGTCCAGCGGATAGTCGAGGGAGGGGTCGCGGCGGAAGACCCAGCGGCCGTCCCGGTCCGGGTTGACGACCACGTCGAACTCCCAGGGCGACAGCGCGTGCTGCCGGAGCCAGATCTGGTCGGCGTCGTCGGGCTGCTCCGGACGCCGGTCGGTCAGCGGCCGGAGGCTGCCGCCGGCGTTCGACCACAGGTCGTAGGAGCCCTTGAGATGCTGCCGGAGCGCGTCGATGTCCCGGCGCCACAGCGACAGGTCGACGTCCTCGTGCTCCCGCCGTACGCCGGTGAACGCCTCGATCGCCCAGCCGCCGGCGATCCACCAGTCGCCGTCGTACCCGTGCAGGATGCGCTGGGCGTCGGACGGCGTCGACTGCTTCCAGGGGCCGTACAGGCGCTGGAAGGCAAGCTCCTCGGGGTCCAGTCCGTCGGGGTACATCGGCTGATCATGGCACGAGCTGCTTCGTCGGATCGGACGAATTCCGGGCAGCCCGTCGTACGCCGGCACCAATACCGGGAGGTGGCCGCCAGCCTAGCGTCGGCGCATGGCGACTCTGAGCGAGATCGAGACGTGGCTACAAGACCGGCTGGCGACACTGCTCGCCGAGCATGAGGTCCCCGGTGCAGCGGTCGACGTACTCCTGGGCGGCGAGGTGATCGACCACGCGGCCGGCGTACTGAGTAAATCGACCGGTGTGGAGACGACAGCCGACTCGGTGTTCCAGATCGGGTCGATCACCAAGGTTTGGACGACCACGCTGGTCATGCAGCTGGTCGACGAGGGGAAGCTGGACCTCGACCAGCCGGTCCGCTCGTACCTGCCCGAGTTCGTCATCGCGGACGAGACGGCCGCCGCCGCGATCACCACGCGGCAACTGCTGTGCCACACCGCCGGGTTCGAGGGCGACATCTTCAACGAGACCGGCAAGGGCGACGACGCGGTCGAGAAGTTCGTCGCCTCGCTGGCCACGACCACGCAGCTCTTCCCGCCGGGCGAGATGTTCTCGTACAACAACGCGGGCTTCGCCGTACTCGGCCGCCTGATCGAGGTACTGCGCGGCACGCCGTACGACGCTGCCCTGCGCGAACGCGTGTTCACGCCGCTCGGCCTGGCCCACGCGGCGACCGATCCGTACGAGGCGATCCTGCACCGGGCCGCCGTCGGGCACATCAAGCCCGAGGCCGACGCCGCACCGGTACCCGCACCCATCTGGGCCATGACCCGCGGTATGGCGCCGGCCGGCGCGATGCTCGCGATGAGCGCCCGTGACCTGCTTGCCTTCGCCAAGCTCCACCTCGACTCGGGCACCGCGGCCGACGGCAAGGCCGTCCTGAGCGCCGCGAGCGTCAAGGCGATGCAGGAACCGCAGGTCAAGCTGCCCGCGCTCGGGATGATGGGCGAGTCGTGGGGTCTCGGTTGGGAGCTGTTCGACTGGGACGGCACCACGGTCATCGGCCACGACGGCGGCACGATCGGCCAGAACGCCTTCCTGCGCGTCGTTCCCGAGCACGGGCTCGCGGTCGCGCTGCTGACCAACGGCGGCGAGACGATCGAGGTCTACAAGAAGGTCTTCGGTCACCTCGTCCAGGAGCTCGCCGGGCTGACCCTGCCGCCGTTCCCGGCCCCGCCGGCCGAGCCTGCCCCGGTGGACGTGGACCGGATCCTCGGCACCTACAGCTGCGAGGTCGCCGACATCACGGTGCGCCAGGACGACGACGGGAAGATCTGGCTCGAGCAGACGCCGAAGGGCATCTTCACCGAGCTCGGTCCGAAGCCGGATCCGGTCGAGCTCGTCGGCCGCGACGAGCAGAGCCTGATCGCCGTCAAGGCCGAGCACGGCCTGCACCAGCCGCACGTCTTCGTCGGCGACGACGGCTCCGGCCGTGCCCTGTACCTGCACAGCGGCCGGGCCCTCCGCCGCGCGGCTGTCTGATTCCCGCTGATTCCCGGAGGCAACATTGCGATCCGTACGCACCACTCTGGCAGCCGGAGCCCTGGTCACCGGTCTCGTTGGCAGTCTGGCGCTCTCCGCCTGCAGCTCGGGCGAGCAGACCGCCGGCACCGGCGGCCAGGCCGCCGAGGGCAAGACGATGACCATGGCGATCAGCGCCGATCCTGGCAACCTCGATCCGCAGTTCACCTCGTTGTCGGTCACCATGCAGGTCGACTGGTTCCTGTACGACTCGCTGGTCGGCATCAGCCCGGACGGCAAGCAGGTGCCCGGGCTGGCCGACAAGTTCGAGGGCAACAGCACCACTGCGAAGTACACGCTGCGCAAGGGAGTCACATGCGCGGACGGGAGCCCGCTGACGGCCAGTACGGTCGCGCAGAACATCAACTTCGTCGGCGACCCGGCCAACAAGTCCACGCGGATCGGCGTGTTCATCCCACCGGGTGCCAAGGCGACGGCTGACGACGCGACCGGCATAATCACCGTGACTGCTCCGGCTCCGGATGCGTTCCTCGTCCGCAACGTCGGCGGGCTCCACATCGTGTGCAGCAAGGGAATGAAGGACCGCAGCATCCTCAAGCAAGGCTCGGACGGCACGGGCATGTACACAGTCGCAGAGGCCGTCCCGGGCGATCACTACACCCTCACCCGACGCAAGGAGTACGCGTGGGGACCAGGTGACTTCAAGCGGGGCCAGGCCGGTCTACCGGACAAGGTCGTCCTGAAGGTCGTCAGCAACGAGACCACAGCGGCCAACCTGCTGCTGTCCGGGCAGGTCAACATCGTCGCGATCGCCGGACCGGACAAGCAGCGGCTCCAAGCTCAGAAGACGTTCCAGCGTGAAGCAGGCACACCCCTTGGTGAGCTCTGGTTCAACCAGAAGGCCGGTCTGCCCACAGCGGACCTCGCAGTACGCAAGGCGCTCACACAGGCCCTCGACCTGACCCAGCTCGGCAAGGTGCTCACCAGTGGGACCGGTTCGCCGACCACCCGGCTGGTTGCCCCCGGCATGGGTCCGTGCTCCGACGACACCGTCACCGGCAACCTGCCCGGTCACGACCTGGACGCGGCCAAGGCAGCCCTCGACGCGGCAGGCTGGCGACCCGGACCGGGCGGCATTCGGCAGAAGGCCGGCCAGAAGCTGTCCTTGGTCTTCTACGCACCGACCAGCCTCGGCCCGACGATGCAGTCCGCCTCTGAACTCCTCCAGAAGGCGTGGAGCGACCTGGGTGTCGACGTGTCTCTCAAGCCCGTCTCGACCGCGGAGATCAGCACGGTCGTCCTCGCCGGCCAGGGCACCTGGCACGCCGGGCTGATCCCGCTGACGGTGTCGCTGCCGAGCCAGCTGGTCAGCTTCCTGTCGGGCACCGGTCCCCCGAACGGCAGCAACTTCTCCTCGATCAAGAACCCGGAGTACGACGCTGCCGTGGCCAAGGCCGCCGCGATCCCCGGAGCCGACGGCTGCGCGGACTGGGCGACCGCCGAACGGGCCCTCTTCAAGCAGGTCAACCTGGTGCCGTTCGTCAACGCCACCGTGCCGATCTTCGGCAAAGGCGCGACGTTCGACCTGAGGGAAGGCAGCGTGATGCCGTCGTCGATCAAGATGCTGAGCCAGTGACGGCCACCGTCAGCGCGCCGGTCCTCACCACTCACCCGTGGCTGGGGTTCGCCGTACGGCGACTCGGCCGGCTGGTCGGCTCGGTCCTCGTCCTGGTCAGCGCTGCGTTCCTGATGATCCACCTGATCCCCGGTGACCCGGTCCGCGGAGCACTGGGACCTGCTGCCGCGCAGAGCCTCGTCGACGCCCAGCGTGCTTCGCTGGGCCTCGACGACCCGCTCTGGCAGCAGTACCTGAACTTCCTGCACCACCTGGTGACCGGCAACCTCGGTACGTCGATCACGACCGGACTACCTGTCTCCGACGTCATCCGGGATCGCCTGCCGGCCACAGTCGAGCTGGCCGTCGCAGCGTTCCTGGTGGCGGTGCTGATCGCAGTACCGCTGGGGCTGGTTATGGGAGTCCTCACACGCGGCGGGCGGCGGCCACGGGCAGAGCTTGGCTTCACATCGACCGCTGTGGTGTTCGCTGCGATTCCTGAGTTCCTGTTGGCAGTTGGACTCGTCTACGTGTTCGCAGTGTCGCTGCACTGGTTCCCCGTCGCAGGACGCGGCAGCGTCGCGTCGTACGTGCTGCCGGTGTTGTCGCTGGCTATCGGTCCAGCTGCCGTGCTCGCGCGGATCTGCCGTGTGGAGCTGCTGGCAGTGCTGCAGACGGACTACCTGCGCACTGCCCGAGCAAAGCGACTGCCAGCCGCGGCCATCTACCTGCGGCACGCTCTGCCGAACGCGGTAACAGCAACGATCACGCTGGGCGGTCTGCTGCTCGGCGGCATGGTCGCCGGGACGGTACTGGTCGAGAACGTCTTCGGCTGGCCCGGACTCGGCAGCACGATCGTCTCCTCGATCATCGCGAAGGACTACCCGCTGGTGCAGGGAGTGGTCCTCGTGTACGGCGTCGGCGTACTGCTGGTGAATCTGGCCGTCGACGTGACGCTCGCCCTACTCGATCCCCGATCCACCATCAGGGAGAGCTGATGCGCCGTTGGACGGCCGTACTGCGAACCCCCGTAGGTGCCGGCGCCGGACTGCTGCTGCTCGGCGTACTGCTCCTCGCCGTGTTCGCTCCGGTCCTGTGGTCACACCAGGCGAACGCTATCGACACCGACCACCTGCTGCAGGGATCGTCTGCGCAGCACTGGCTCGGCACGGACAACCTGGGCCGGGACATCTTCTACCGGGTCCTGGTCGCATCGCGTACGTCGATCCTGCTGGCGCTGCTCGCGACCTCGATCGCTGTGGTCACCGGTCTTGCACTGGGCAGTGCTCCCGCGGTCCTCGGCAAGCGGGGCGGTCGATTCGCGACTGCTGTGGTGAACATCGCCGTCGCCTTTCCGGGGCTGTTGCTCGCGCTGTTCTTCGCGGTCGTGTTCGGAGTCGGAGCGAAGGGCGCCGTACTGGCGATCGGCTTCGCGGGCGCGCCGTCGTTCGCGCGGCTGACGCAGACGCTGGTCGCAGGGGTCGCGGAGCGCGACTTCGTCGCGGCTGCGCGGATCGCGGGCGTCGGCCGGTTCCGGATGCTCGTGCGCCACATCCTGCCGAACATCGCCGAGCCGCTGGTGGTCAACGCGACGATCGGCGCGGGCGGCACGTTGCTCGCATTCGCGGGGCTGTCGTTCATCGGACTGGGCGTACAGCCGCCCGCCTACGACTGGGGCCGGATGCTGGGCGAGAGCCTCAGCGGCATCTACGTGCACCCGGCCGCAGCACTCGCTCCTGGTGTCGCCGTGGTCATTGCGGGGCTGGCGTTCAACCTCTTCGGCGAGGCTGTGGCGAAGGGCCTCGGCGTACAGGTCCCTCGAGCGCGGTGGACCGACCGTACGCCGGAGGCCACGCCGGCTCGCGACGACGACAACGACGCCGTGCTGGTGGTGGAGGACCTGCACGTCAGCTTCCCCGGTCCGGTCACACCGGTCTCTCCGGTACGTGGTGTGAGCTTCACGATCCACAAGGGCGAGATCGTCGGCGTGGTTGGTGAATCCGGCTCCGGCAAGAGCCTCACCGCGCTCGCTGTCGCCCAGCTGATCGAGCAGCCGGGTGAGGTGCGTGCCGCCGAGCTGTCGTTCCTGGGCGCTCCCCTGCTCGGCCGGCTGCCGGTCCGCAGTACTGCGGCGGTCCGGCGACGGCTGCTGGGTACGTCGTTCGCCATGGTGTTCCAGGACCCGATGACGTCGTTCAACCCGACCAAGCGGATCGGCGTACAACTGGCTGAGGGTGCACGCGAGCATCAGGGCCTGACCCGGCGTGCAGCGATGGACCGGGCGATCGACCGGCTCCGGGCGGTCCGAGTGCCTGCGGCGGAGCGCCGGGCGCGGCAGTATCCGCACGAGTTCTCCGGCGGTATGCGGCAGCGTGCCATGATCGGCATGGGCCTGATGGGTGCGCCGGCGTTGATCGTCGCCGACGAGCCGACCACGGCACTCGACGTGACCGTCCAGCGGCAGGTCCTGCGGTTGCTGGAGACGATCCGCACCGAGGACGATGTCGCGGTGCTGCTGATCAGCCACGACATCAGCGTGGTCGCACAGATCTGCGACCGCGTGCTGGTGATGTACGCCGGACGCATCGTCGAGGACCTCCCTTCGACGGACCTGGCCACCGGCGCACGGCATCCGTACACGCGGGCGTTGCTGGCCGCCGTACCCGATCTGGACACCGCGCTCGACGAACCGCTCGCAGTCATTCCCGGGCGTCCGGTGGATCCGGCGCGGTTGCCGGAGGGGTGTGCCTTCGCGGCGCGGTGTGCGTTCGCGTCGGACCGGTGCCGGGCCGAGGACCCTGTGCTGGTCGATCAGGTGGCGTGCTGGCATCCACAGGCGCAGGCTGAGTACTCGAACTTCCGGACGGGGCAGCGATGAGCGAACTGCGCTTCGAAGGCGTGACGGTCCGGTACGGACGTGCGCTGACAGCCGTCGACGGCGTGGATCTGACAGTGCCGTCGGGACAGGTCGTCGGACTGGTCGGTGAGTCCGGGTCCGGCAAGTCGACCCTGGCGCGTGCGGCTGTCGGGCTGGCCGAGCCTGCGGACGGGCAGATCCTGCTGGACGGCGTACCGCTGCATCATCGGCCGGGAGCTCGGCGACCACTGCAGATGGTGTTCCAGGATCCGTACTCCTCACTGGATCCACGGATGACCATCAGTGACTCGATCGCCGAGGCAATGCCAAGAGGGCCGAGAGCGGACCGCCGAGACGAGGTGGTGCGGTTGCTCGAGCTCGTCGGACTGGACGCCGACCGCATCTCGGCGTACCCGGGTGCGTTGTCGGGCGGGCAGCGGCAGCGGGTCGCGATTGCCCGCGCGCTGGCAGGCAAACCAGAGGTGCTCATCGCCGACGAGATCACCTCGGCGCTGGACGTGTCGATCCAGGGCACGGTGCTGAATCTCGTCCGCACATTGCAACGCGAGCTGCGGTTGTCGATGCTGTTCATCTCGCACAACCTGGCCGTGGTGCGGTACGTCAGCGACATCGTCGCGGTCATGTACCTGGGCCGGATCGTCGAGGTCGGGCCGGCCCACGACGTACTCGGCAATCCGCAACACCCTTACACCAAAGAGCTTCTCGCGGCGGCTCCGCGACGCGGCTCGACCTCGTTGCCGCCGCCGGACGAGGCCTTGGTCGCGGACGCCGAGCCGGCTGATCCGCATCATCCGCCGGCCGGTTGCCGGTTCCATCCGAGGTGCCCGATCGGTCCGCTGATCCGGACCGACCGCGAGCACTGCCTGACCCTCGATCCCACCGCTGAGGCAGACCACCGTCTGCATCGCGCCGCCTGCCACCACGCAGCCGGCGCACTCCGGGCCGTCGGCCCGAGCCCGCTCATGGAACTCAAGGAGGACTCCCAGTGACACGTCTGCGCATCGACGACCTGACCGAGCTTGCCGTACCGGAGCAGCCGGCGCTGTCGCCGGACGCGGCCCAGCTCGTCTACGTCCTCCGGACCACCGACGCGAAGGCCGACCGGACGCTGCGGAGCCTGTGGCGGGTCCCTGCCTCCGGTGGTACACCGCAGCAGCTCACGCGCGGCGACGCGGACTCGACGCCCGTCTGGTCACCGGACGGGACGCAGCTGGCCTTCCTGCGGTCCAAAGACGGCCCGGCACAGATCTGGGTGCTGCCGGCCGGAGGCGGCGAGCCGGAGCAGCTCACCACGCTGCCACTGGGTGCAGGAACGCCGAGGTGGAGTCCTGACGGGACGCGGATCGCCTTCTCTGCGCCGGTCGACATCGCGGGGGCCGATGAGCACGCGCCCATCGCCACCGAGCGACTGGACTACCAAGCCGACGGCGCAGGCTGGCTGCGGACGGTCCGCAAGCACCTGCATGTCGCTGAGGTCGAGTCAAAGGAGTGCCGTCAGGCCACCGAGGGAGACTGGCACGCCGGCGACCCGGCCTGGTCACCGGACGGCGCCCGCCTGGCTTTTGGGGCTGCCACCTCACCTGACGCCGACCTGACACCGACGGCTCCTGCCTACGTGCTCGACGCGTCAGATGCCAAGGCTCGGCCGCAGCTGGTCGGTCTGACTGACGGACTTGCCGGCACGGTGACCTGGACTGCTGACGGCGCGGCACTGCTCATCGTCGGCATGCAGTCGGGGCCGGTCGGTCACGCCGGTCTGTTGCGGCTCTCGTTGGACAGCGGCGAGGTGGTGAACCTGGCTGCTCCGCTGGACCGCAACGTGATGTCCGGCGGAGCGGCGTACCCGGGTGCGCTGCCGACACTCACCGACGACGGCAGCACCGTCCTCTTCGCTGCTCGCGACCGTGGCTGCACACACCTGTACTCCGTGCCTGTTACGGGCGGCACGCCGCAGCACGTGTTCGGCGAGGCGGGACAGGTCGTGTCCGGGCTGTCCGTCGCCGCTGGTGTCGCGACGTTCGCGTTGAGCACGCCCACGTCGCTCGGAGAGATCGTCACGCTCGACCTGGCCACCGGTGCGCAGACCACGCTGACGACGCTGACGACGTACGGCGAGAAGGACGTCTTTGTCCGGGTAGAGCGCGAGTTCACCATCTCGGACGGGACTGTGGTCTCCGGCTGGCTCGTTCGCGACCCGGAGGCCGAAGGGCCGCAGCCGCTGCTGCTGGACATCCATGGCGGTCCGCACAACGCGTGGAACGCCGCCGCCGACGAGGTACACCTCTACCACCAGGAGCTGGCCGCCCACGGCTGGACTGTGCTGCTGCTCAACCCCCGTGGCAGCGACGGGTACGGCGAGGAGTTCTTCAACGCAGCGCTCGGAGCCTGGGGTACGGCGGACGCCCGCGACTTCCTCGAGCCGCTCGACGAACTGGTTGCCGAGGGCATCGCTGACGCCGACCGGCTGGCCGTGGCCGGCTACAGCTACGGCGGGTTCATGACGTGCTACCTGACCAGCCGCGACGACCGGTTCGCCGCAGCGGTCACCGGCGGCGTGGTCAGCGACCTCACCAGCATGGCCGGTACGTCGGACATGGGGCACTTCCTCGACGTGTACGAGCTGAACAGCGCCACCGACTACAGCTCCATGTCGCCGTTCGCCGAGGTCGGCAAGGTGGCAACGCCGACGCTGATCCTGCAGGGCGACGCCGACGTACGCTGCCCGGTCGGACAGGCCCAGCAGTGGCACACGGCGCTGCGTGAGAACGGCGTACCGAGTCAGCTGGTGCTCTACCCGGACGCCAGTCACCTGTTCATCGTCGAGGGCCGTCCGTCCCATCGCCTCGACTTCAACCGGCGCATCCGCGACTGGGTCGAGCAGTACGCCGGTGACGCGAGCGGTCCGGGCCGGGCGAAGATCGACGCGGCACACTGGCAGCGTCGACTCACCACGCTGGCTGCCCGGCACGGCGTACCTGGCGCGACGCTCGGGATCCTCCGGGTGCGGCCGGGGGCGGAGGACGAGCTGGTGGAGGCGGCAACCGGCGTACTGAGCAAGGACACCGGGGTGGAGACCACGACCGAGTCGGTCTTCCAGATCGGCTCTATGTCGAAGGTCTGGACTGCGACGCTCGCACTGCAGCTTGTCGACGAAGGCCTGCTCGAGCTGGACGCACCGATCAGCCAGGTGCTTCCCGAGCTGCAGCTCGGTGACCCTGACGTCGCCAAGCAGGTGACGATGCGACACCTCCTCACACACACCAGTGGGATCGACGGAGACGTCTTCACCGACACAGGTCGCGGCGACGACTGTCTGGAGAAGTACGTCGACCTGCTCGCGGACGTCGTACAGAATCACCCGCTGGGCGCTACCTGGTCGTACTGCAACTCCGGCTTCTCCTTGGCCGGCCGTGTGATCGAGAAGCTCACCAACTCCACCTGGGACCAGGCGCTGCGGGACCGGATCATCACACCGCTCGGTCTGAAGAACACGGTCACGCTGCCTGAGGAGGCGCTGCTCCGGTCGGCCGCGGTCGGACACGTCAGCGAGGGCGAAGAGGAACCGAAGCGCGCACCGGTTTGGGGACTCCCACGGTCGTTGGGGCCTGCCGGACTGATCACATCGACCGTGGCTGACGCGCTGGCATTCGCACGACTCCACCTGAACGACGGTGTCGCGCCTGACGGCACCCGGCTGATCAGCGAGGCTTCGGTGACTGCGATGGCCGAGCAGCAGGCGGAGCTGCCGGACAAGTACTCACTGGGCGACTCGTGGGGACTCGGCTGGATCCGATTCGGCTGGGACGGCCGGCGGCTGATCGGGCACGATGGCAACACGATCGGGCAGGCCGCGTTCCTGCGGGTGCTGCCGGACGAAGGGCTGGCCGTCGTACTGCTGACGAACGGCGGCCACACGCGTGACCTGTACGAGGACCTCTACCGGGAGATCTTCGCGGAGCTGGCCGGGGTCTCGATGCCCACACCGCTCTCGCCACCCGTGGAGCCTCTGACGGTCGACGTACGCCGGCACGTGGGCCGGTACGAGCGCTCCAGCACGATTCAGGAGGTGCTGGTCGACGACGAGGGCCCACTGCTGCGGATGACGATCACCGGACCGCTGGCCGAGCTCCTGCCGGACCCGACGGAGGAGCTGCGCATGACCCCAGTAGACGAGAGCGGCGACCTGTTCGTGGTGCGGGCGCCCGGTGCGCTCACGTGGACGCCGGTGACGTTCTACTCGCTGCCGACCGGTGAGAAGTACCTGCACTTCGGGGTCCGCGCCACACCGAAGGTCGGCGGATGACGGAGTCGGTCTTCGCGGCGCAGTTGCCGCAGATGCTCGCGGATCTCGAAACCCTGGTCACGTGTGAGTCGCCGTCGTCGGATGTCGCGGCGGTGGCTCACAGCGCGGACGTGGTGGCTCAGCTCGGAGCGGAGCGGCTCGGGTCCAAGCCGGAGTACATCGTCGTGGACGGCTGCACACATCTGCGCTGGCGTCTCGGCGACGGGCCGCGCCGGGTCCTGGTACTGGCACATCACGACACCGTCTGGCCTCTTGGTTCGCTGACCACGCACCAGTTCACGAACGAGGACGGCGTACTGCGAGGGCCGGGGTGCTTCGACATGAAGGCCGGCCTGGTGATGGCCTTGCATGCGATCTCGACGTTGCCATCAGCAACCGTCACGCTGCTGGTGACCGGTGACGAGGAGCTGGGCTCGCCGTCGTCGCGCGAGCTGATCGAGACCGAGGCTGCGGGCTGCGTCGCCGCGCTGGTGCTCGAGGCGTCGGCTGACGCCGGTGCGCTCAAGCTCGAGCGGAAGGGCGTCTCGCTCTACGACGTACGCATCACCGGGCGGGCGGCGCACGCGGGGCTCGAGCCCGAGCTCGGCATCAACGCCTCGGTCGAGGCCGCACACCAAGTGCTTGCTATCAGCAACCTTGGCGACGCCGAACTCAGTACGACGGTGACGCCGTCCCTACTGACGTCGGGGACCACGCGGAACACGGTGCCGGCCGCCGCGGCGTTCTTCGTCGACGTGCGGGCGTGGACCGCCGAGGAGCAACTGCGCGTGGACGAGGCGATGCAGGCACTCCGGCCGGTGCTGCCCGGGAGCTCGCTGGAGATCATCGGCGGACCGAACCGGCCGCCGCTGGAACGCAAGATGTCCGAGGAGCTGTACGCACGGGCCTCCCGGGTCGCGGCCGATCTGGGCCTGCCGGCCTTGCGCTCGGTCGCCGTCGGCGGCGCATCGGACGGCAACTTCACGGCCGGCATCGGTACGCCGACCCTCGACGGGCTGGGTGCCGTCGGTGGTGGCGCCCACGCCGACGACGAACACGTCCTGGTCGCCGAGCTCGCACCGCGGACAGCGTTGCTGGCGGCGCTGATGGCAGACCTGCTGGACACGCCATGACGCTCGATCTGAGCCCGTCGATTACCGCCGCCACGGAAGCGGGTATCGATGCGGCGGCTGCGGCCGGAGTGCGGGTGCGCGAGTTGCGCGAGCTGACCGAACTCGACGAGGTCTACCGCCTCTACGACTCGATCTGGCGGCCGGACCCAAGCAATCCGCCCGTGACGACCGAATTGCTGCGGGCGTTGACGAAGGCAGGCAACTACGTCGGGGGCGCCTACGACGGGGACGAACTCATCGGCGCCTGCGTAGGGTTCTTCTCGGCTCCGGCGGAGGTCTCGATGCACAGCCACGTGGCCGGGGTGTCGGGGTCGGCGCGCGGGCGGAATGTCGGGTTCGCGCTCAAGCTGCATCAACGCGCCTGGGCCCTGCGCCGGGGAGTGTCGTCGATCTCGTGGACGTTCGATCCGTTGATCCGGCGCAACGCCTACTTCAACGTGGCCAAGCTCGCGGCGCAGCCGACGGAGTACCTGACGAACTTCTACGGCGACATGCGCGACGGGATCAACAGCGGCGACGACACCGATCGGTTGCTGGTGCGCTGGCAGCTCGATGCTCCAGCTGTCGAGGCCGCTGCGGCTCGGCAGGCAGTCGTGGCCGACGTCGGGTTGATGCCTGAGGCAAGGGTTGCGCTGGCGTGCGGTGCGGACGGGTGGCCGGCGGTTGCCGGTCCTGCAGGCGACGGCGTCGTGCTGGTCGCCGTACCACCTGATGTCGAGGGGTTGCGGCGTACCGATCCCGGTGCGGCGAAGGCGTGGCGGGCCGCGTTACGTGAGGTCCTGGGCGGGTTGCTGGCCGACGGTGCGCGGGTGAGCGGGTTCGATCGGGCCGGGTGGTACGTCGTCGAGCAGAAAGGGTTGTGATGAAGCTGACCGGATTCGAACTGCGGCGGATCTCGATGCCGTTGGTATCGCCGTTCCGGACCTCGTTCGGCACCGAGACGACGCGGGACGTGCTGCTTGTGCGCGCCGTGAGCACGGAGGCCGAGGGGTGGGGCGAGTGCGTCGCGATGAGCGGGCCGCTGTATTCCTCGGAGTACGTCGATGCGGCGGCCGACGTACTGCGGCGGTTCTTCGTACCCGCGCTGGCTTCGGTGGACTCCGCGGTCGAGGTCGGCCCGGCGCTGGGCCGGTTCCACGGGCACCGGATGGCGAAGGCTGCCGTGGAGACCGCCGTACTCGATGCGGAGCTGCGGGCTGAGAACCGTCCGCTGGCTCGTGAGTTGGGTGCCGTGCGGGACCGGGTCCCGTGCGGGGTGTCGGTCGGGATCATGAACTCGATCGGCGAGTTGCTCGACGCGGTCGGCGGCTATCTCGAGCAGGGGTACGTGCGGATCAAGCTGAAGATCCAGCCCGGGTGGGACATCGAGCCGGTGCGCGCGGTGCGGGAGCAGTACGGCGACATCCTGCTGCAGGTCGACGCCAACACGGCGTACACGCTGGCCGACGCGCGGCACCTGGCGCGGCTCGATCCCTTCGATCTCCTGCTGATCGAGCAGCCGCTGGACGAGGAGGACGTGCTCGGGCACGCGGATCTGGCTCAGCTGATCAGTACTCCGGTGTGCCTGGACGAGTCGATCACGTCGGCGCGCGCGGCGGCCGCAGCGATCCGGCTGCGGGCCTGCGCGATCGTCAACATCAAGCCGGGTCGTGTCGGCGGCTATCTGGAGGCGCGGCGGATCCATGACGTCTGCGTCGCCAACGACATCCCGGTCTGGTGCGGCGGCATGCTGGAAACCGGCATCGGCCGCGCCGCGAACGTTGCCCTGGCCGCCCTACCCGGCTGCACGCTGCCCGGCGACACGTCGGCCTCGGACCGGTACTACCGCACCGACATCACCCCGCCGTTCACCCTCGACGACGGCCACCTGCCGGTGCCGACAAGCCCCGGCATCGGCATCGAGCCGCTCGAGACCGAACTGGCCGCGGTAACCACGAGCACCGAATGGCTGCCACTCTGAGGCCTAGGCTGGGGGCCGGAGGTGATCGGTGACGAATCGACCGCGGGCGAGTCTCGGCCGGGTTCTCGACGACTTGGGCGCGACCTTGCTGGAGCTGGTGCACGGGGATCCGGACGGGCCGGCGGAGATCGGCGGGATCGTCATCCTCGATCCGCTCGACGAGCCCGTGCTCCCCTCGCACGCCCTCGTCCTCGGCGTCGGCCTGCACGAGCCCGACCGCATCGCCGACGTACTGCGTGACCTCGGTCGTCAGCAGGCCGCCGGGCTGGTCGTCCGCTCCCCCATCGCGGCCGGTGACCTGCTGGCAGCCGCGGTGGCCGAGTCCGGAGTCGCCCTGCTGGCGTTGACCCGGGGCGCGTCGTGGGACCAGCTCGCCGTACTGCTGCGGTCTCTGCTCGCGGACGGCGACGTCGGTGAGGTGCAGACCCTCGCGGGCATGCCCTCCGGCGACCTGTTCGCGCTCGCCAACGCGACCGCCGCGCTGCTCGACGCGCCCGTGACGATCGAGGACCGCAGTTCGCGCGTGCTCGCGTTCTCCGGACGGCAGGACGAGGCCGACACGGCCCGGGTGGAGACCGTGCTCGGCCGCCAGGTGCCGCAGCGGTACTTCCGGCTACTGACGGAGTACGGCATCTTCCGCGAGCTGTACCGCACCGACCGTCCCGTGCACGTACCGCCGTTGCCGACCACCGGCGAGACCTTCACGATCCCGCGGGTCGCCGTCGCGGTCCGCGCCGGCGACGAGATCCTCGGCTCGATCTGGGCCGCCGTCCGCGACCCGCTCACCCCGGAGCGCTCCCAGGCCCTGTGCGACGCCGCGAAGTTGGTTGCCTTGCACATGCTTCGCATCCGCGCCGGTGCCGACGTCGAACGCCGGCTGCGCGCCGACCTCGTCAGCACGGCGTTGGAAGGCGGCCCCGGCGCGCGAGCCGCCCTGGACCGGTTGGGGCTGGCCGATCAGCACGTCGTCGTACTCGCTCTGGGGATCATCGCCTTCGACTCCGAAGACTCCGTGGTCCAGACCGACGAATCGCTGGTCAGCCAGGCCGGACTGGCCGGGGAGCGTCAGCGGCTGGCCGATGCGTTCGCCATGCACCTGGGCGCCGTGCATCCGCGGGCTGCTGCCGCGTTGGTGGGTGATGTCGCGTATGGGCTGATACCGGTGCGGCCGGACCGGTCCGACGGCGAGGAGCGCGCCGTACGTATCGGCAAGCACTTCCTCGAACGGATCGGCGACCGCGTCACAGCCAGCATCGGAGTAGGCCCTGTCGTTGCTGAGGCTGCGCATCTACCCAACGCGCGTGCTGGTGCCGACCGTGCTCTCCGCGTACTGCGAACCGGGCGTGGCGCGCCACGGGTCGCACGACTCGCGGATGTCCACGTCGACACCCTCCTGCTCGAGCTGCGCGACCTGATCGAAGCGCGCGGAGACGAGCCGACCGGTCCGATTGCCCGTCTGGTCGCGTACGACCGCCAGCACAACACCGACCTGGTCGAGACGCTGAGGGCGTGGCTGGATGCGTTCGGCGATGTCGCCGCGGCTGCTGCGGCGGTGTACGTGCACCCCAACACGTTCCGGTACCGCCTGCGCCGCCTGGCCGAGGTGGGCGGGCTGGACCTCGACGACCCCGACTCCCGCTTCGCAGCGATGCTGCAGCTCCGACTGGTCAGCCCACCGCACCGCCAGATGACCCGCTGAACCGCCATCCTTCCGGAGAGCAATCGCGGACGAGGGGACGGGGCGCATGACCGACTGGTGGCGGGAACGACGGCAGAACGAACAGCTCGAAGACCTGCAGAGCGAGATGTCCTATGCGCGACAGGAGACGTCGCGACTGCAGTCCCAGCTGTCCAAGATCCAGGGCGGCCTACAGGAACGCGTCAACCGCCTCTCGACGGCCTTCGACGCGTTCGTCGAGCTATCCGACCTCCGCTACGAGATGTCCGGCTACCTCCCCGCCGCCGAACTACGCCGCTACACCAGCCAAGTCCTGACTGCCATGGCTTCCGACACTCCACTCCCACCACCCACCGAACCCGTCCCGCAGTACTGGCTAGGACCAGCCACCGAGGCCCTGATCACCCTCGCCTCCGCGCAGGACGTGCAGGCGCCCGGCCCTGGGCAGGACGAGCAGGCGCTCGGTGTGGCGATGGGGCTCGACGGGCGGCGTACGGCGACGTTCCTGTCGCTGGCGTTGGCTGCGCTCGGGCAGCGGCATCAGGTACGGAGCGAGTGGCTGGACGTGGCGTTCGGCGTACTGCCTGCAGACGGGACGGTTACCCGCGTGCAGCGGGTGCTGTGGGCTACCGCAGCACGTGGTGGGTTCGGTGCGGACGGTCTGGAACTGGTGGTGAAGCGGCTGCAGTCGGCCGCACCACCGGCGGACTGGCTACCGAAGCTCGAGAAGCGCGGCGAAACCCCGCCCTCCTCCGGCACCCGTTTCGAGGCCGTTGCGGAGCAGGTGACCGCGCGCATCCGCCTCGGCCGGGTCCGCTCCGCTGTCGAGTCGATCGCAGGGAACACCGAGGCCCGCGAACCGGCTCCCACTGTCAAGTACGACTCCGCGGGCAGCACCGCCGCGGTGCTGCGGCTGTTGATCTCTGAGGGGAGCGAGCCGGAGCGGGAGTCGTTGGCGCGGGTTGCCGTGCTGCGGGCTCAGATCAGTGGTGCCGGGGAGTCAGCTGCGGAAGGGCTCGAGGACTCGGTCGGTACGGTCGAGGGGCTGCTCGCCGACGACCTGGGCCAGAAGGACGACCCGCACCTGGCGGCGACCGTACTGCGCGTCATCGGCCCGTCAGTACTCCCCTCGATCGAGGAGCTCGCGCGAGTGGCGGGTCAGCCGAGCCCGGCGCAGATCGACGTGGCCAGCGACGGCCACACGATCGCGGTCCGCCCGGACGGGCCCGACCAGCTCCAGCTGAGCACCGCCGTCTCGACCATCACGCGGTCCGCCGGCGTCGTGTCCACCGGCAAGTACGCCGTCCCAACCGCCCTCGTCGGCATCGGCGTAGTCGTGGCGATCGCTCTCGGCCTCGTGAACGCGATCTGGATCGTCGCCGGCGCAATCCTGATCGGCATCGGCGCCTTCCGGTACTGGAACCTCCGCACCACCAGCAAGGCCGACCAAGCAGCAGCCGCGGAACGAGCCACACGCCTCACCGAACGTTGCACCACAGCCACCACCCAACTAGCCGACTACACCAACTCCTCCGACGCCCGGCAGTCCTCCGTGGCGACCGACCTGACCACCATCCGCACCCACCTCACCACCTAGACCGCCGGCATCGGTTACTGGTTGCGCCAGGTGGACTGGTGGGTCCAGTGGATGACTTGGGCGGCTTGGCTGGTGTCGTAGAGGGACGTGGTTCCCGGTACGGCGGTGTGGATGGTGGTGTCAGGTGAGTGGGTCGCTAGGAGGGCTGTGGTGGGCTCGTGGCGGCCGGTGTCCTCGGCTGCGATGAGGAGGGTGGCGAAGCGGTTGTGGGTGCGAGGTTGGAGGGAGAGGGTGCACGCGCGGGCGGCTTCGGCCAGGTCGACGTAGCCCCAGAGGTTGCGGCGGTTGTCCTCGGGTGGGGCGTCGGCGATGTACCGGCGTACCTCGTCGGGCGTGAGGATCCAGTGGAAACGCAGGGCGGTGACCTGTACGCCGCGGCGGGCGTACGTCTGTCCCATACGTTCGAGGACGTCCTTGGTGAGCGCGTACGGGTCGACGTACCGGAGCTCGGTGTTCTCGTCGATCGGGACGTCCGGTGTGCCGATCTCCTCGGGAGACCATGCGGTGCCGTAGATCGACCCGCTGGAGGCGAGCACCGCGGTACGGATGCCTTGTTTCCAGGCTTCTTCGAGTGCGTTGAACGTCGTGATCGTGTTGAGCTCGAACAGACGGACCGGCTCGATGTTCTCGGGACTGGCGATGGCCGCGCAATGCACGATCGCGTCAGCACCACGCAGTGAACGGGCGACCGCGTCCCGGTCCATCAGATCGACCGCGTCAGGTCCGGCGAGGTCGGCTTCGATCACCTCGTAGCCGTCGGCGAGCAACTGCCGACAGACCTCCGCACCCAGCTTGCCTCGTGCCCCGCTGACCCAGATCCGCATCTGCCGCATGCTAGCCCGCCCAAGCGGCGGCCCGGCTCGGGAGGGGAGCCGAGCCGGACCGCTGGACCAGGTCTGGCGGGGTCAGGCCTTGCGCTTGGTTACTTCTTCGGTGGCGGTCGGGAGGACCTTGTGGAGGTCGCCGACGACGCCGAAGTCGACCAGTTCGAAGATCGGGGCCTCGGGGTCCTTGTTGACCGCGACGATCGTCTTCGAGGTCTGCATACCCGCGCGGTGCTGGATCGCTCCGGAGATACCGGCCGCGACGTACAGCTGCGGGGACACGGTCTTGCCGGTCTGACCGACCTGGTAGGCATGCGGATACCAACCCGAGTCCACCGCTGCACGTGACGCGCCAACGGCTGCGCCCAGCGAGTCCGCGAATGCCTCGACCGGACCGAAGTCACCGCCGGTACCGCGGCCGCCGGACACGATGATCGCGGCCTCGGTCAGCTCCGGACGGCCCGTCGCCTCCCGCGGCTTGGACTCGGTGATCCGCGCCGTCTTCGCCGCGTCGGAGATCGACACGTCGAACTCCTCGACCTCCGGGGAGGTCTCAGCGGCCTCTGGGGTGGCGGCGTTCGGCTTGACGGTGATGATCGGCGTCCCGTGCGTCACCTTGGACTTGACCGTGTAGTTGCCCGCGAACACCGACTGCGTAGTGACGGGACCACCATCACCGGCCTGCACGTCGACGGCGTCGGTGATCAGACCCGAGTCGAGCTTGACCGCGAGCCGGGCCGCGATCTCCTTGCCCTCGGCATTCGACGAGATCAGGATCGCCGACGGCTCCACCTTCGCCGCGACCTGCTGCAACGCCTCGGCCTTCGGCGCCACCAGGAACTGCGAGAGCTCCGGGCTCGACAGCGCGATCACCTTGGTCGCGCCGTACTGACCCAGCGCCGGCAGTGCGTCCTGCACGCCCTCACCGACGAACACGGCGACAGGCTCACCCAGGCGGCGGGCGATGGTGAGGAGCTCGGCGGTCGTCTTGCGGACCTTGCCCGCGGCGTGGTCGACCAGAACCAGAACGTTCGACATATCTACCCCGCTCCTCAGAGGAACTTGTTCGTGGACAGGAACTCGACGAGCTCGGCGGCGCCGCTGCCGTCCTCATCGGTGACGATCGTGCCGGCGCTGCGCGGCGGACGAGCGGTCACCTCGACCACTTCGGTCCACGCCGACGAGCCACCGACCTGCTCGGCGGTGAGCTCCAGATCGGCCAGCGACCAGGTCTCGACCGGCTTCTTCTTCGCCGCCATGATGCCCTTGAACGACGGGTACCGCGGCTCGTTCGCCTGGTCGGACACGGACAGGACCAACGGCAGCGTGCCCTCGATCGTCTCGCTCGCGGTGTCGCCGTCGCGGCGGATCCGGACGGTCTGCCCGTCGACGGTCACCTCCGAGCCCAGCGTCACGGCCGGCAGCCCGAGGCGCTCCGACACCATCGCCGGCACGACTCCCATGCCGCCGTCGGTCGAACCCATCCCGAACACGACCAGGTCGGCCTCGAGCTTGGCCAGCGCCTTCGACAGGATCAGCGAGGTCGCGACCGCGTCCGAACCGTGGATCGCGTCGTCGACCACGTGGACACCGGCGTCGGCGCCCATCTGCAGACCCTTCTTCACCGCGTCGGCGGCCTGCTCCGGACCGACGGTGAGAATCGTCACCTCACCGTCTCCGGACTCCTTCACGGTCAGCGCGGTCTCGACGGCATACTCGTCCAGCTCGGACAGCAACCCGTCGACACCGGCACGATCCACCGTGTTGTCCTCGGAGCGGAAGCGGCGGTCCGCCGTGGCATCCGGCACGAACTTCGCGCAGACGACGATCTTCATAGCGTGTGGGACCCCTTCTGGTTAACGGTCTCTCCCAAGCCTGCCACGGATGTTACCCGCGAGAAACATACGTCCCGTGCGAGTCCCATCACAGTCCCGGGCACCAGTCCGACTCAGTAGTCTGACTCGGGTGACCGAGACGTTACCGCTCACCGGCGAGAGGACCGCACCCGGGATCTGGCACGAGAACTATTGGTTCGCGCGCCACGACGCGGCCTATCGCTGGATCACGGCCCACCTGCAGATCGAGCGGACCGGCCGGATCCTCGACGCCGGCTGCGGCGAGGGCTACGGCACGGAGCTGCTCCGCCTGGCGGGCGCGGACTCCGTGACCGGTCTCGACTATGAACATACGACGTTGCGCCACGTCCGCCGGGTTTATCCACAGACCAATGTCGTCCGGGGCAATCTCGTCCAGACGCCGTTCGCGGACAGCGCGTTCGGTTTCGTCACCTCGATGCAGACGATCGAGCACCTGTGGGAGCAGCCGCGGTTCATCGCGGAGTGCGCCCGCATCCTCGCGCCGGGCGGGACCGTCGTCCTGAGTACGCCGAACCGCCTGACCTTCCCGAGCGGGAACTGGTACCACACGCGCGAACTGACCGCCGCCGAGTTCGTCGAACTGCTCGAGCCGTACTTCGACATCACACACGCGCTCGGTCTCCACCACGGCGAGCGGCTCACGGCGTGGGAGGCACAGTACGGCTCGTGTGTCGACGCGCAGCTCGCCGCCGAGCACGGCCAGTGGGACGACGACCTGGCCGCGCTCGTGCGGAGCACCACCTACGAGGACTTCGAGATTCGCCCCGGTCAGCTGGACGAATCTCTCGACCTCATCCTGGTGGCTACGGGCGGATGATGCGTTCGACGATCTTGCCCGCGATCAGGTAGACCAGCGCCGCGATACCCCAGTTGACGAGCAGGGTGTTCTTGGCGGTCTCGAGCCGGAACAGGTCCTTGAACGGGCCGACCAGATCATGACCGCGCTCGAGGATCCAGCGCACGATCTCGTTGCTCTGGTTGGTCTGGTCCAGCGCGGTGAACAGCGCACCGAGCGCCAGTACGGCGGCCGCCAGCACCGCGATCAACCAGATCAGCGACGCGATCAGGTTGCGCAGCTTCCGCACACCGGAGCCGACCGAGGACAACGCCTGCTTGCCCTTGCCGGCACCCGATCCCGACGCACCGCCCCGCGCCGTCGGCGGTTTGTTGCCTGAGGCACCTGTCGGGCCCGAGGGCTTCGCCCCCGGCTTGCCGACGGCCGTCCCGGTTGCGCCGACCGCGGCCGTCTCCTTCGCGGCACCGTCCGTGGCCGGCTGCTCGGGTGCGGCCTCCTCCGAGTCGGCCGCACCCGACGACGCCTCGGCCGCCGCCTTCTCCCGCGCCCGCTGCTCCGCGACGATCTCCGCCGCGGTCTTCGGGCGGGCCGTCTTGGTCGCGGTCGCCGTACCGGCGCCGGTCGCCGTACCCGCGGCCGGGCCGGTCGCCGTACCGGCGTCCTTGGCCGGCGTCACGTCCGCCTCGGCGGCCGCGCCCTTCTCGTTCTGCGTACCCACGTCGTCCATCTCCTCAGCCGGGGTCCGTTCCTCGTCCGTGGCCACCGAGCCCACGCTGTCCACCTTGCCGACCGTCTCGGCGGCAGCCGGCGGTCTCCTACGCCGACTGACCGGGACCGGGCGCGGCGACAACCGGCGGCGGGCACCCGCTACCGGGGCCGGCGCCGCTGTGCTGCCGTCTGCTGCCTGTGCTTCCGAGCTCATCCTTGCGTTCACGCCCATGTCTGGTTCGTTTGTTTCAAGCACTGGTTCCAACGTAGCGCGACCTGACGCCGTCGGCTGCGCGACGATCGGTACGGGATCGACGGCGCGCGTCCTGGCCTGCGTGATCGAGCCGTCGGCCGCCGCCTGGTCGAGCAACGACCGGGCCGCCGGATCGCCCGGATCGATCGCCGCCGGGTCCGCCACGCTACTTCTCCTCTCCGACGCTCAACCGGTCAGTCAGGTGATCACCGGCGTCCGACCGGACGTGGGGGCCATAGTGCCCGACTGGTGAGTAACTTGAGAACCCCTCACGGTCCTCTTTTTCACCATCTGCTTCTACCTCATCACCACCCGCATCCCCCTCATCGACGCTCCGGGGAACCGCGGGCGGGTTTTCAGCCGCAGCCGGAACAGGCGCGGACGCCGACGCCGCGTCAACCGGGGTAGGCGGCGCTGCCGGGGTAGGTGGCGCTGCCGGGGTAGGCGCCGTGGCCACGGTGGGGGCAGCGCCGGCCCGGAGTTGGGCGGCCGTCCTGTCGTTGGCGGCGGCGAGGCCGGCCAGGTACTTGCGTCGTTCGGCGCCGGCGGTGAACCGGGCCGAGCGATCGGCCACGACCACTGCCGGGATCCCGGCAGCCACGGCGTACGCCGGGATGTTGCCTCGGGCAACGCTGTTGGCGCCGATCACCACCCCGCGGCCGATATCGGCACCGCGGGTGACCGTCACCTTCGTTGCCAGCCAGCAATCCGGGCCGATGCGGACCGGGGACTTCACCAGGCCCTGGTCCTTGATCGGCAGATCGAGGTCCTCGGTCTTGTGGTCGAAGTCGCAGATATAGGTCCAGTCCGCGATCAGTGTCGACGCACCGATCTCGATATCCAGGTAGCAGTTGACCGTGACGTCGCGCGCGAACACGACCTTGTCGCCGATCCGCAACGTCCCCTCGTGGGCCCGCAACCGGGTCTCGTCACCGAGATGCACCCACTTGCCGAGGACGATCCGGCCGTGACCGGGCCGCGCCACGATCTCCAGATGCTTGCCCAGGAAAACGAAACCCTCGGTGATCACCTGCGGGTGGCGCAGCTTGAACCAGGCGAACCGCCAGTAGCGCTTCAGGTAGTACGGCGTCCACGCCCGGTGGCGCACCACCCAGCGCAGATTCGCCACGGACAGCAACCGCATCAACACACCCTACTGCTCCTACTGGGCCGAAGGCGCCACACCAGTGATGGAGACGTTGTAGTACAGCTCATCCGGTACGACGGTCGACAGCACCTTGTCCACCTTGGACAGCTGCAGCCACGACTTGTACGCGAACATCCGCCACCCGAACCCGAGCTTCTGCTCCGGTACGGCGGCCTCGAACGTCCGGATCGGCCACCCGACCCATGCCGCCAGCAACTCCTCAGTGACGGTCCGAACCTGCGAGGCCCCGGCCCGCGTAGCCATCCGCGCCAGCGTGTCCGGGTCGAACGTGTGCAGGTCGACAACGGCCTCCAGAGCAGCAGCTCGCGAGGACTCGTCCAGCTCGGACTGCGGCCGCCGCCAGTGCGCCAGGGCGGGGAGCTTGGTCACGTTCGTCGTCGCCCACCAGGTGAACCGGGACAGCCGTCGGGCCACGAAGTCGCCGTACCGCGTGGGCTCGCCGCAGATCACGAACCGGCCGCCCGGCTTGAGCACGCGCAGCATCTCGCGGAACGCCAGCTCCACGTCCGGGATGTGGTGGATGACCGCGTGCCCGATGACGAGGTCGAACGTGTCGTCGTCGTACGGCAGCTTCTCCGCGTCCGCGACCCGGCCCTCGATCGCGAACCCGAGCGTCTTCGCGTTCTTCTTCGCCGCCTCGACCATGCCCGGCGAGAGGTCGGTGACGTGTGCCTCGTCGAGGACGCCGGCCAGCTTCAGGTTCAGCGTGAAGAAGCCCGTACCGGCGCCGATCTCGAGCGACTTCCCGTACGGCCAGCCGCGTGAGCCGGCGATCGCGGTGAAGCGGTCCCGGGCGTAGTCGACGCAGCGTTCGTCGTACGAGATCGACCACTTCTCGTCGTAGGTCGACGCTTCCCAGTCGTGGTACAGCACCTGGGCGAGCTTGTTGTCGCTCCACGCGGCTTCGACATCTTCGGCGGACGCGGCGGGCTTCGAAGTAGCAGACATCACTTTCCCTTGAATTCAGCTTTGCCGGGACCGTTCTCGACGAACGACGTCATGCCGATCGAGCGGTCCTCGGTGGCGAACAGCGCGGCGAACTGCTGCCGCTCGATCTCCAGCCCGGTGGCCAGGTCGACGCCAAGACCGGAGTCGATCGATTCCTTGGCCGCGCGCAGTGCCATCGCCGCGCCGCGGGAGAACTGCGACGCCCAGGCAACCGCTTCCTCGTACACGGAAGCGGCCGGTACGACCTTGTCGACCAGACCGATCGTGAGCGACTCGGCAGCGTCGACGAAGCGGCCGGTGTAGATCAGGTCCTTGGCCTTGGACGGGCCGACCAGGCGGGACAGGCGCTGCGTACCGCCGGCGCCCGGGATGATGCCGAGCAGGATCTCCGGCTGGCCGAGCTTCGCGTCGTCCGCCGCGATCCGGTAGTCGGCGCAGAGCGCGAGCTCGCAGCCGCCGCCCAGCGCGTAGCCGGTGATCGCGGCAACGGTCGGCTTCGGGATCGCAGCGACCGCGGACAGCGACGACTGCAACGGACCGGAGCGCTTGGCCATGTCGGCGTACGACATGTCGGCCATCTCCTTGATGTCCGCACCGGCCGCGAACACCCGCTCGCCGCCGTAGATGACGACCGCCCGGACGGCGTCGTCCTCGGCCGCCGCGGTGGCGGCGGCCCGGATCTCCTCCTGGACCTGGACGTTCAGTGCGTTCATCTTCGGCCGATCCAGCCGGATCGTCCCGACACCATCACTCACGGTCAGGTTGACGAACTCGCCCATACTCCAAGCTCCCTACGGTTCCCGGGGACTACCCATCAGTCACATCCCCGGGAACCGTACCGGACCAGAGCAACCCGGTGTACTACGGGCCGCTAAAGATCGACGGCCTGCCCCGATGCCGCGGAGCGGCGGGCGGCGTCGACGATCTTCAGGGTGCGGAGGCCGACGGCACCGTCCGGCTGGGGTACTACCGCCGGCGGCTGACCGGCGACCGCCGGGCCGGCTGTGCGGACCGCGTCCAGGAACGTGTCCACCATTGCCTCGTCGAGGTTGCCGCCGATTCCCAGGAACACCTCGCCGTTGGCGTCCGTGCCGCCCACGTGCGGGAGGAACGGTTCGATCTCGACCGAGCCGTTGGTGCCGGTGACCTGCAGCGAGACGCCGCCCCAGGTCGGGCCGTTGTCGGGGACGCTCCAGGAGAAGTCGATGGTTGCCAGCAGCCCGTTGTCGTAGTTGATCGTGACCAGACCGCCGGTCTCCACCTCCACGCCCTTGTCCTGCTGCAGGATGCGGTTCGACGCGGCGTACACGCGGGTGGCGGACGCACCGCCGGTCAGTCCGTCGATCAGGTCCGCGCAGTGCACGGTGTGGTCGACCATGGCGCCTCCGCCGGCCTGCTTGGCGTCGACGAACCACTGCCGGGCGGCGTACGGGATCTTCCCGTTGTTCGTCCCCAGTACTGCGAACACGTCGCCGAGCCGGCCGGCCTCGACGTTCGCCCGCAGCTGCAGGTACGACGGGGCGAAGCGGACCGGGTACGCGACCATCAGGATCACGCCGGCCGCCTCGCACGCTGCCAGCATCGCCTCGCCGTCGGCAACCTCGGTGGCCAGTGGCTTCTCACACAGGACGTGTGCGCCCGCAGCGGCAGCACGCTCGACCAGTGCGCGGTGGCCGGCGTTCTCGGACGTCACGATGACGGCATCGGGTCCCCATGCGAACAGCTCGTCGTACGTGTCGACGTACGGAATGCCGAACATCCCGGCGAGCTCGGCGCCACGCGGGCCGTCGTCGGGTGCAGAAGCGCCGTCGGGGTCGGCGGCCAGCACCTCGACATCCGGCATCGCAGCGAGCAGATGCGCGTACGAACCGGCGTGGACGTGGGCAAACGAAGCCAGAGCAACCTTCAGGGTCATGCCACTGCTCCACTCGAGACGAAGGTCTTCATGTCGATCGGCTGGCCGGACTCCATCGACGCCCGCGCCGCCTCGGCCAGGTAGACGGCGGTCGCACCGTCGGATGCGAGCACCCGCGGATCCGGTCCGCCGCGCAGCCCAAGGGCCAGCTCACGCAGCTGCGTCAGGTAGGGGCTCTCCCCCAGCGTCGACGCCGGAATCAGCAGATCGCCGCCGGCACCGCCGTTCTGCAGCTCTTCCTTGTAGCCGGTGTCACCCTCCGACGTGAACTTCAGTACGCCGGTGGACCCCGCCACCTGGAACCCGGTCTGGAACGTCGTACCCGTCGCTCCCCAGGTCGCCCGGCAGTGGCTGATGGCGCCGGACTCGTGCGTCAGCGTGACATGGGCCGCCACGTTGACCGGGCTGATGCCGTCGACGGTCGGCGGGTTCTGGACGGCGTACACCGTGGTGACGTCGCCGCACAGCCAGCGCGCCTGGTCCAGGTCGTGCACCATCAGGTCCATGATCACGCCGCCCGAGCGGGCGACTTCCCGGTACCAGCCGGCGCCGGCCGGCGAGGACGCCTGCCGGTAGAACCGCGCCACCGCGACCTCACCGATCCGCCCGGCCCGGATGGCGTCGTACGCCGCCTTGTACTCCGCGAAGTACCGGACGACGTGGGCCGGGTACAACCGGACGCCGGCCGCGTTCGCCGCGTCGATCACCTCGTGCGCGTCGGCCGCGGTGAGCGTCAGCGGCTTCTCGCAGATCACGTTCTTGCCCGCCTTGATCGCGGCCAGCGTGATCTCCTTGTGCGTCGCCGACGGTGTGACGATGTCGACGAACTCGGCCTCGGCCAGGCAGGCGTCCAGCGAAGCCACGACCTCCAGCCCGTACTGCTCCGCCAGTTCTTCTGCGCCTTCCAGCGAGTACACCAGGACCCTGGCCCCGAGGGCCTTCCACGCGGCCACGTGGACGTGGCTGATGTTGCCCGCACCGATCAGACCCACGGTCAGACCGGCAAGCTCTTCCGACATGAGATCCCCTAGAACCACAGGTGGGTAAATTAGTAACGGTCCCTGCGTATCACTGCGCACAGACGTTCGCAACCACCGTCTCACGAACATAAGTACCTCACTATCGAGAACTCACCCCGAACTGTGCAGAATGTGCCGGTGAAAGAAGCGACCGCCGCCCCGGATGCTCCCGGCCTGACCGCCGGTGCTGATCCGCGTCCGGGCGCAGTGGTCCAGACCGATGGGACCACCTTCACGCTGTGGGCTCCGGCCGCCGAACGGGTCGAGCTGGCCCTGATCGCGGACGACGGCAGCCAGCGGAACCTCGACCTCAGTCACACCGGTGAGTTCTGGACCGGGTTCGTGCCGGGCGTCGGCGCCGGCCAGCGGTACGGATACCGCGTGCACGGTCCGTTCGACCCTTCACACGGTCTGCGTTTCAACCCGTCGAAGCTGCTGCTCGATCCTTATGCGCGGGCGGTCGACGGTTCGCTGGACTTCTCCAGTCCGCTGATCTACGACTCGTCCGACGGCGATTCGGCCGGTCATGTCCCGGTCGGCGTGGTCGTCGCGGACTCCGCTCCGCCGCCGCCGATCAGCAAGCCGGTCCACTGGGGCGAGACGGTCATCTACGAACTGCACACGAAGGGGTTCACCAAACGGCACCCCGACGTACCTGAGCATCAGCAGGGCACGTACGCCGGGCTCGCGCATCCGTCGGTGATCAAGTATCTGACCGAGCTCGGCGTGACGTCGGTCGAGTTGTTGCCGATCCACCACTTCCTCACCGAGCCGTCGATCGCCGCGCGGGGTCTGCCGAACTACTGGGGGTACAACAGCCTCGGTTTCTTCGCGCCGCACGCGCCCTACTCGTCGTCGGGTTCGCGCGGTGAGCAGGTCGCGGAGTTCAAGGCGATGGTCGCCGCGTTCCATGCCGCGGGCATCGAAGTGATCCTCGACGTGGTCTACAACCACACTGCCGAGGGCGGGTTCGACGGGCCGACGCTGAGCTTCCGCGGCATCGACAACCGCGCCTACTACCGGCTCGCACACGGGGCCGCGATGTACGACGTGACCGGGACCGGCAACTCGGTCGACACCTCGCACCCACAGGTACGGCGGCTCGTGATGGACTCGCTGCGCTACTGGGTCGAGGAGATGGGCGTCGACGGTTTCCGCTTCGACCTCGCGGTGACGCTGGTACGGAACGAGCGGCACGAGGTGGACATCCCCGGGCATCCGTTCCTCGCCGAGGTCGCGGCCGATCCGGTGCTCGGCCGGGTGAAGCTGATCGCCGAGCCGTGGGACGTAGGCCCGTTCGGCTACCAGGTCGGCAACTTCGGGCCGCCGTGGTCGGAGTGGAACGGTAAATTCCGCGACAGCGTGCGTGACGTCTGGCGCAACACCTCCGACGGTGTGAAGGACCTTGCGTACCGGCTGTCCGGCTCGAGCGATCTGTACGGCGACGACGGGCGCTACCCGTACGCGTCGATCAACTTCGTCACCGCGCACGACGGGTTCACGCTGCGGGATCTGGTCAGCTACGACCACAAGCACAACGAGGCGAACCACGAGGACAACCGCGACGGCACCGACGACAACCGCTCCTGGAACTGCGGTGTCGAGGGCGAGACCGACGACCGGCGCGTGATCGCGTTGCGCAAACGCCAGATGGCGAACCTGATGTCGACGCTGATCCTGTCCACCGGCGTACCGATGATCACCGCCGGCGACGAGTGTGGCCGGACGCAGGACGGCAACAACAACGCGTACTGCCAGGACGACGAGATCTCCTGGTTCGACTGGTCCCTACCGGCCGCCTGGTCCGACCAGCTGGAGCTGACGAAGCAGCTGATCGCGCTCCGGGCCGCACACCCCGCACTGCGCCAGTGGCACTACTTCTCCGGCCAACCTGTCGTGCCCGGCGGCCGCAAGGACCTGTCCTGGATCGCTCCCCACGGCGGCGAGATGACCGACGCCGACTGGTTCGACGGCAACCTCCGCACCATCGGCATGTTCCTGGCCGGCGACGCCCTGAGAGCCACCGACACCGAAGGCAACGCCCTCACCGACAGCTCCTTCCTCCTGGCCCTCAACGCCACCCCGCAAACCCAACCCGTAGTAGTCCCGGACGCCTCCTGGGCCCCCGCCTACGAGGTAGTCCTCGACACCAGCCACAGCATGGTCACCGAAGTAGAAGCCGGCGCCACCGTCCCCCTGGCACCCCGCTGCCTGGTCCTGCTCCGCGCGCTCTAACACGTCTTCCGGTAGAGCCGCTCCCCGAAGTTCTCCCGCCACTCCGCCGCGGTCAGATCCCGCCCGGCCATCCGGCACGCCATCTCGACCGCGTGTTCCAGGCGGGTGTCCCAGTAATAGACACCGTCGTCGTACGACGCGATCACCACGGTATGGCTGTCCGGCAGGAAGTCGGCGGTCACCAGTTGCTGGTTCGGCGTCATGATCGTGCCGAGCAGCGCCGCGCTCTTGCCGTCGAAGAGCGCGATGCCGCCGTCCCAGCCGGCCGTCACCAGCAGCGCGCTGTCGGCCGAGAACGCGATCCCGTTGACCAGGCCCTGGTGGACGATCCGCGGCGCGGCGAGGTACTCACCGGTCGCGGGGTCGATGATCACGGCGTCGCCCTTCTCGCTGCCGATCGCCACCCGGGTCCCGTCCGGCGAGTAGGTCACGATGCTGGGGTATTTCATCGGGAAACTCCCCCGCCGCAGGATCCGCCCGGCCACGAGGTCCACTACTGCCCAACGATCGGACGGGACGTCCAGCCAGCTGGAGATGTTGCGGCCGCCGATCACCAGGAAGGCGGTCCGGTTGTCGGGGCTCGCCGACAACCATGCGATCGGGCCGCCGACCTGAACGGGTTTGCTGACCGGACGGAGGGTTTCGGCGTCCACCAGCGTCGCGAACCCGGATTGGTCACCGACGACCAAGCGGCTGCCGTCGCGTCCGCTGTAGTCGAGGTCGCCGATCCTGCCGGCCGTCACCTTCCGCGCGACCACCAGGCGACCGGTCCGGGTGTCCTCCACCATCACCTGCCCGGCCGTGTTGCCGAGCGCGAACCTGTCCCCGCTCGGGTGCCACGTCCCGCAACTCCAGGTCAGCGCACCGAGGTGCGTCGCGTCGAAGTGGACGACCTTGTCGGTCGCGGTGTCGACGAATTCTCCGTCAGGTACACCGGCATCCAGGTAGGCGGGATCGTAGTTGAGGAGCCGGTAGTAGCTCCGCCCGCCGGGAGCGATGAAACGACAGCCGTAGGCGAAGCCGGGCGGCGCTTTCTGCTGACTCAGCAGGTGCTGGCGACCGGTGAGATCCCAACTCCGCAAGGCACCGTCGCCTGCCGAGGTGTACAGCGTGTCGTCGCGCGGGCTGAAGGCGCCTGCCAGAGAGTCTCGTTCGGACAGCGGTATGTTCTCCAACGTCGCTCCGTCGGCGGTGTCCCAGACGATGACGTGATAGTCGGCGCCGAGCGACACCACCGACCTGCCGTCGTGCGAGAAGCGGACATTGAGCGGGTTGGCCCGATGTCCTTCCAGACGGTGCAGCGTTGCGCCGGTCGCTGCGTTCACGAGCACGACGACGCCGTAGTCACCGGCGGTGGTGTCCCGCGCCTCCTCCGCGAATGCCAGCGTCTTGCCGTCAGGCGCAATATCGGACACGACGAAGACGAGCTCCGGCTTCGACCACAGTTGCTTGCCGGTAGCAACGTCGTACGCCGCAGCCGGTTTGCTCAGATAGAGCCGGTCGCCGGCCGGGCTGACGACGGCGTCCTGGACGGACGCGGCGGCCAGCGGCATGACTCGTCGTACGGACGGCGCGCGGCCCGGAGCGACGTCCCAGACAAAGACTGCACCGCTGCTGAAGTCTTTCGTCACGCCGTTGCCGTAGTAGTGCAGTACTGCGACGAGAGAACGGCCGTCGTGGCTGTAGGTGACATGGGTCGCGCGGGCGGGTGTCTTGGTGAACCCGGGCAGATGGCGACCGGTCGGCTTCAAGGTCGTGGGATCGAGCAACACCACCGGCTCGGTGGTCGGAGGCGGCGTCCCGACAGCGAGTTCGCGATCGCCCGGGCTGAGCGCGATCGGATCCATGTAGTCCAGATGATCCGCACCGCCCGACCGGTTCGGCGGCTTGTACGACGCGAGTGGTTTGCCGGTGGTCAGGTCATAGCTGAGGACATGGCCGCTGGCCGCAAAGATGTAGGCCCGCCGGCCGTTCGCACTCACCTCGAGGCCGTACGAATCCACCTTCTCGGTCTCGATCGAGCTTGTCAGCTGCGGGTGTTTGGCCATCGTGGCCAAGAGGTTCGACCGGGACTCAGGCGAGTCATGCATGCGGACGGCGGCCACGGCAAGCAGCAGCGAGGTGTCGATGTCGGTCTCGACGACGGCCTTCGCACCTGCACGGCCGGCCGCCGCGATCGTTGCTGACTGTTCCGCGGCTGTCGCCTGGCGGTCGGCACGCCGCGCCTGGCCGGTTGCGAGGAATCCCGCAATGAGCGCGCCGACGAGTAGGAATGCGGCGGTGCCGAGTGCGACGCGTAGGCGGCGGTTGATGCGGATCTCCTGGCGGGCGCGGGTTTCGGCCGCGCGGAGTTCGGCGTCGGCGAGGCGTTCGCTTGCAGTGAGGAAGTCTCGTTCGACGGCCGTCAGGTCAGGTGCGGCCTGGTCACGCCACTGCAGCGCCTTGGCGAGGCGGACACCTCGGTAAAGCTCGCTGTCGGGGCGGGCAAGGGAGTCCCAGGAGTCGGCTACCTGGGTTAGGTGGTGGAGGATCTGCTGGCCTTCCAGGTCGTCGTCGAGCCAGCCGCGTAGGCGTGGCCAGGCTCGGGCCAGGGCTTCGTGTGCCAGTTCCACAGATTCGTCGTCGCTGGTGACCAGTCGTGCGCCGATGAGTAGGTCGATGAGCTCGTCGGACTCGGGCCCGGTGACGACTGTGCGTCTGGGCAGGCGACTGCGGCTGGGCTCGCCGTCGGGGCCGGGAGCGACGAGACGGAGCAGCAAGGCCTTCAGCAGCGGGCGCTGTTCCGGGGTGAGCCGTGCGTACACCTGCTCGGCCGACTGCGCGACGGCTCCCTTGATGCCGCCCGTCGCGCGGTAGCCGGCGACGGTCAGCGTGCGACCTTCCCGGCGTTGCCAGGTCTCCGCAAGTGCGTGTGACATCAGCGGCAACGCACCCGGCTGACCTGCGACCTCAGCGATCAGCACGTCGACCAGGCCGGGTTCGACGACCACTGCGGCCAGGCGTGCTGGTTCGGTGATGGCCGACCGGAGTTCGGCTTCGGACATGCTGCCGAGCAGATGCAATCCCGTTTCGACGACGTGCGCGAACTCCGGGTGGAACGAAAGGTCGGCGAAGCGATCGGCCCGGAAGGACAGGACGAGTGGAGCCTCGGCAGCGTGATCGGCGAGCCGGGTGAGGAACGTCGTACGTTCGGCGATGTCCTGACAGAGCGAGAAGGCTTCCTCGCATTGATCGACGACCAGGGTGGGCAACGGTCCGTGCCCAGGTAGCGCACTGGCCAGCGCGGCCATCGGGTGTTGCCCAGGTGTGATGGTCGCGACCCGGCGCCCGTCGCGCAGCAAGGACGCGGCGATACCGGCCCGGATCAGCGAGGACTTCCCGCAACCGGACGGACCGACGACCGCGAGGACCGAGCTGTCCGCGAGCTTCCGCAGCCCGGCCGCGACCTGGGACTCGCGGCCGAAGAACAGTTCGGCGTCGTCGAGGTCGTACGGCTTCAGGCCTTGGTAGGGGCACACTCCGCTCGGCTCCGGGAGTGCGTCCGGGACCGCCAGGTCCGGGTCCTGCCGCAGGATCGCCTGCTCGAGTCCGTCGATCTCCGAAGTCGGGTCGAGCCCGAGTTCGCTGCCGAGCACCGAGCGGAGCCGGCGGAGGGTCTGCAGCGCCTCACCCTGCCGGCCGTCGTGGTACTGCGCGGTCGCGAGCAGGGCCCATCTCCGCTCGCGCAACGGTGCCGCCGCGACCATCGCCTGCGCCGTACCCAGGATGGTCCCGTGACCACCTGATCGCAGCGCCGACTCGACGTACAGCTCCTCCGCGAGCTGGCGCAGTTCCTCCAGACGGGCGATCTCGATCCGCGCCGGGTCCCAGCTCGAGACCTCCTCGAACGGCCGGCCGCGCCACAGCGTCAGTACGTCGGCGAGCAGCGCTGCCGCCCGTTCCGGGGCATCGGTGAGCAGAGCCCGGGCCCGATCAAGCGCGTGCTCGAATCGCCGGCTGTCGATCTCGTCCTGCGCCACCGCCAGCCGGTAACCGGCCGGCGAGGTCTCGATCGCGTGATTGCCGAGGACTTTGCGCAACCGGACGACGCAGCCCTGCAGCACTTTGGTTTCCGACGCGGGCGGTTCGTCGCCCCAGAGGGCATCGGCCAGCGCCCCAGCACTCACAACCTCTCCTGGATGCACTGCCAGCGCGGCCAGGACGACGCGATCGCGCCGTGCGAGGTTCTTCCGCCCCCCATCGACTGTGAGCGGGCCGAGTACGGCGATACCCACGTTTCCGACTCTCCGACCGTTGCCGGTGCTCGTCAAGGGCTTCGATACCGCGCTGATACCGGTGGCAGCGGGGCCGATACCGCCTGGCTGGAGAACGGTGCTTGTCCAGTTCGATCGGAAGTCGGAAGAGGTAGACCGATGAGTAGCAAGTCCACTCGCACCCCGAAGCACTCCATGTCCCGCCGGCTCACCCGGCTGGTCGCAGGTGCCACG
Organism: Kribbella sp. NPDC000426; assembly: GCF_040300265.1. Classification (NCBI taxonomy): domain Bacteria; kingdom Bacillati; phylum Actinomycetota; class Actinomycetes; order Propionibacteriales; family Kribbellaceae; genus Kribbella; species Kribbella sp. NPDC000426. The sequence continues at coordinate 309,138 of NZ_JBEPDK010000006.1, forward strand.
CTCGGCATCTCCGCTTTGACCATCGCGGCGCCGGCAATGGCGATCAACAAGCCCGAGCCGTCGGGTGGGTGCGTCGATCGGACCCTGATCACGCCGATCATGCCGGCCTCGCCCCCGCGCGGATCGCATGTGCCCGTCGAATGCCCGACCCTGGACGGACCGCCACTGCCGCCCGAGCCGACGACACAGCTGCCGGCCACGGCGGATGTCAGCGACTCGGTCGACCTGAGCTCGGCCGGTCTCGGGGCGCTGGCAGGGATCGCGCTCGGTGGCGCGGGTCTCGGCGTCATGCTGGCGATCCAGCGTCGCCGCGACCGCTCCGCCTGATCCGGGCCGCCAGATCCGGGCCGCCAGATCCGGGCCGCCTGATCAGAGCCGCAGGCCGGGCTCCTTCTCGGGAGTCCGGCCTGCAGTTGCGTGTTCAGGAGGTTGTTAACCTTCCGCCTGTACATTTTTCGGTCACCTGGTGTTTACCTCTGGGGGGATCGATGTTCTTGCTGCAGCGGGGGCGTGAGCGGACTACGCCTATTGGGGCCTTGCACCGGGCGATCATGCGGTGGGGGGAGGCTGAGCGGACCGGGTCACGGTTGGCTGTTCAGCGCTGGGTGGATGGCGTGGCGTACGTCGACGTACAGGCTCGGACCTATGCGGAGTACTGGACGCGGCAGAACACAACCGCGTTGTCGGCCGACGGACCGCTCTGGGTAGTGCTAGGTGACTCCACGGCGCAGGGGCTCGGTGCGTCATCGCCGCTGCATGGGTACGTCGGGCAGGTGCTCAACGCGCTGCGTCGGAAGGGGACGCCGTGGCGGGTGCTCAACTTGTCGCGGTCCGGGGCGCAGACGCGGCATGTGCTGGACGACCAGCTGCCATTGCTCGGGGGCCTAACCCCTGCACTGGTGACCTGTGGCATCGGCAACAACGACATCCTCGCTACCCCGCCGAAGCGGTTCCGCGACCACCTCCGTCAGGTGATCGACCGGCTGCCCTCGTCGTCGGTTGTGATGGACCTGACCGTTCCGGACCGGCTCTGGCGGGTGGGCGGAGCTGTGAGCCCGTACGTCGCCGGCATCAACCAGCTGATCAGCAACACGGCCACGGCCCGCGGACTGCCGGTCGCCGAGGTCTCCCGGTACGCCCGGCCGCCATGGCGCGGCATGCTCGCCCCGGACGCGTTCCACCCGAACAACCTGGGCTACCGGCGCCACGCGGACGCTCTGCTCGCCGCACTGCCGGCCGGCGTACTCAAGCCCTGAGCAAGCGCTCCAGTCGGCTCAGCGTCTTGGCGCTCTCCTGCCGGACCCGGATCGGCAGGATCGCCGCACGGCCCGGTACGCGAATGCCGCCGGTGAGTGCGACGCGCGTACCACCGCCAGGCTCGGCCGCGACCGCCATGCCGATGATCACGAACCGGCTCTGCAGCCAGCACCACCCCGGCCGGAACTGACCCGTCAGCCGCGCACGCTGACCGCGCTTGCCCTTCGCCAGTACGACGACCCGGTCGCCGTCGCGCTCGAGCACAGTTGCCGAAACGAAGTCGGCCTGGATCTCGGCGAACACCTGAAGGTCGGCAAGCATCGCCCGCACCCGATCCGGGTCGGCCATCAGGACCCGTTCAGTGACGGCAGCACCAGGCACACCCGCCGCGAGCGCGCGGAACCGCTCGACGTCCGTCAACTCGATGGTCGGCCAATCGGTCATGATCTCCACGCCTTCCGGAAGCTCGCCCGCGCACGGTGCAGCCGCGACTTCGCCGTACCCGCCGGGACGTCGAGTACGGCGGCCGCGGCCTGCTCGTCCATTCCTTCGAGGTCCCGCAATACCAGGACCGCGCGATGCTCCGGCGACAACCGCCGCAGCACGTCCCGTACGTCGACCGCCAGCTGCGGATCGTCGGCAGCAGGCAGATCCGCGAGCTCGGCCGGCTGCTGCCGCTGCCCCCGCCGCGCAACGCGGACCGCCTCGCGTACGGCGATCGCGCGCGCCCATCCGAACAGCGCCGCCGGATTCTCCAGGCCGCGCAGACCGCGGAAGATCGCGATCAACGCCTCCTGCGCCGCGTCGGGTCCGTCGCGGAGGGCGATCGGTCCGCAGATCCTCCCGACGTACGGCGTGAGCGCGTCGAGCACGTCGTTCATCGCGACCGTGTCGCCGCGCTGCGCCGCGCGAACAAGCTGCTCCTCGATCATCCGACGAAAGCGGCCTGCGCGGCCGGATATACCTGCTCACCCGGCTGGTAGGCGTAGGCAGCCATGGCGACCACTGTAACCACAGCAACTGGTCCTGCTACCGCAGCGGCCTTCAGCCACCGTGTTCGCAGCAGTCTGATGTCAGCAACGCACAGTGCGATGCACGCCGGCGTGTAGAGCAGCAGGTTGAGCCAGAAGAACGCAGTACCCGCGCTGGTGAAGATCCACACCAAGCCGAGAGCGGCTCGTGTGGCCAGGCCTGCCGCGAGGCCGGCTACTACTACGCGGGCGGCCGCGGATCGGTCAGACCGGAGTACCGCGAAGGCCAGTAGTAGGTGCAGTGCTGCGAGTGGCAGCACCACCTGCGGAGCGAATGAGACTTGAATGCCGAGGACCGCTCGGGAGAGTGATCGCTCGTCGGGCGCGGGCCAGGTGGCGCCTGTCGCCCAGTAGATGTGCAACGCCGCGAGCAGGACATGCGTGCCTGCGACGATCCTTCGAGACCCCATCCCGACCCCTCCTCAGATGTACCTGACATCCGCGAAGAGGAGTCGTTCGGTCGAGACGTTCCCTGCGTGACGCAGGTCTCACGCCTCTGGGGTCTTCGGGGGCTCGGGGACGACCGGAGCGTCGGCCAGGAGCAGGTAGAGCGAACGGCGTGCCTCGGCCAGAACCTTGGCGGCAGCGGTGCGCTGCTCTTCGGAGCCGGTGCGGGCGACCTGCCGAGTGGCCGAGGCCAGCTCGTCGATCAGTCCGCGCAGGTCGGCTGTCGGGCCCGCGTTGGCGAAAGCTGCGAACGGGTCGACCGCTGTCTCGCGACGGCCTTCGACGTACTCACGGCCGGCGTCGGTCAGCGTGACGAGCTTGCGGCCGGCTTCCGCGGTCACGGTGACCAGGCCCTCGTCCTCCAGCTGGTTCAAGGTCGGGTAGATCGCGCCGGGGCTGGGGGTCCAGCGCCCGTCGCTGCGGTCGGCGATGGCCTGCATCAACTGGTAGCCGTGCATCGGCTCCTCGGCAAGCAGCATCAGGACAGCCGTACGGACGTCACCGCGCGGCGCCCGGCCGCGACCGGAACCACGCCCTCCGCCGCGCCGGGGGCCACGCTCACCGCGACCCCTGAATTCGCCACGTTCGCCACGTTCACCGCGACCTCCGTGCATCGGCATGCCTTCTCCCATCCGCGGTCCACCGCGTCGGGGGTGATGGTGGCCGCCTCGGCGGCGGCCTCTGATCTCGTTGGGGGTGTTCATAATATCCTCCTCGATATTCTTCATGACACTAACGATATATCGTTACCGTCTTCAACACAACCCCCTTCCCAAAACTCGGTTGCGGGCGGTCGCCGGCGTGCCGAACGTGGGGAGATGGACACCTTCGAGGAACTGATGGGTGAAGTGCTGTCGACCGCCGACCGGTTCGGCCACCGCGAGCACGTGCGGCTGACCTGGCTCGCCGTACGGCGGTGTGGGACGGCCGGCGCGGTCGACCTGGTCAGCAGCGGGATCCAGCGGACGGCGCGGTACGCGGGGGCGCCGCAGAAGTACAACGCCACCGTCAGCAGGGCGTGGGTCGAACTGACGGCGTACCACATGAACGAGGCGCCGGACGAGAGCTTCGACGACCTGCTCGAGCGCAACCCCGGTCTGTTGAACAAGCGCCTACTGACCCACTTCTACGAACCACGCACCCTCGCATCACCCCAAGCCCGCACCGGCTGGGTAGAGCCCGACGTGAAACCGTTCCCGACGTGACGCCGCCGCAAGCGGCGAGCCCGACTCGCGACGATCCCAGAGCGAGCCAGCTGCGTCTCACCCGGAGCGGGCGGCTCCCCCCATCCCCCGCCACGAGCGAAGCGAGTGGCGGGTGCTTTACCTTGCCCCTGGGGCAGAGGGTTTGATGAACGCGTGTTGACGATCAGTGAGTTCGGGCGACGGACCGGGCTTTCCCACAAGGCGTTGCGGCTGTACGACGTGTCCGGGCTGCTCGCGCCCGCCCAGGTCGACCCGGCCAACGGCTACCGCTTCTACGAGGAAGCGCAACTGGAGCGGGCCCGACGGATCAGCGTCATGCGTCAGCTCGACATGCCGCTGGCCACGATCGCCGAAGTACTGGCGGGCACCGACGAGGAGGGCCTGATCCGGCTCGACCGCTGGTGGGCCGCCGAGGAGGCGACCACCGAAGCGCGCCGCTCCACCCTGCAGTACCTGCGCGACCGCCTGTCCCGATCCGGTACGCCGGGACTCGCGCCGCGACCGGTCCTGACCCGGGACGTGCCGACGACCAAGATCGCGTCGATCCGCGCCGACACCAACCAGCAGTTGCTGGTCGGCATCATCGTGACGTGCACCGACGAGATCATGGCGTACCTGCGCGCGGCCGGCGCGAGCGCGACCACCGGGTCGTGGGTGATCTTCCACGGCGCGGTGACGCCCGAGGGTGAGGCGACGGTCGAGGTGTGCGTGCCGTTCGACGGTCTCGTCGACCCGGCCGGCCGGATCGGGATCCGGGTCGAGCCCGCGCACCGGGAGGCGTACTGCACGATCACGATGAACGAGTGCGCGTACCCGCGGATCATGCTCGCCTACGACCTCGTGACGGACTGGGTCCGGGCGGCCGGCGTACCCGAAGCGGGTCCGCCGCGTGAGGTGTACCGCCCGGACTGCCAGCTGATCCCCCGCGACGAACCGGCCGTCGACATCGCTCTGCCCATCCTCGAAAGGAACCCCTGATGGACTACCAGACCCAGAGCCGGTTCAGCGACCCCGGCGAGTACGCCGGGCTGTTCGACGCCTTGCCGGACGACATCCCCGGCATCGCCGCTGTGACGCGCGACCTGATCATCCACTACCGCGCGGGCGGTATCGAGTTCACCGGCGAACGTCTCGCCGAGATCGACAGCCGGTGGGTGTCGGCGATCCTCGCCACGGACCAGAAGCGCAACGGTACGCCGCTCGCCGCACCGCGGAAGCCCTTCGACCGGGTCGTCGGATGCTGCCGCGACCACACGCTCGTGTTCGTCTCGGCCCTGCGGCACAAGGGAATCCCGGCGCGCAGCCGGGTCGGCTTCGCGGAGTACTTCGCCGAGGGGTTCAACCACGACCACGTGGTCGCCGAGTACTGGAACGGCGAGCGGTGGGTGATGATCGACACCGAGCTGGATCAAGCCGCCTACCCGTTCGACGTGGAGGACATGCCGGCCGGCCCGTTCCGATCGGCCGCGGACACCTGGCTCGGGTACCGGTCCGGCGAGCTGGACGGCGACCGGTACGGCGCGGATCCGAACCCGGACGCTCCGCTGAAGCTGCACGGCGGCTGGTTCATCCGCAACTACGTGCACTACCAGCTCGCACACCTGAACGGCGACGAGCTCCTGCTCTGGGACAACTGGGGCGCGATGACCGACACGCTTGACGGCGCCGACCTCGACCTCACCGACCGGATCGCCCGGCTGATGGTTGCCTCTGACAACGGAGACGAGACCGCGACGAAGGAGGTCAACGAGCTCTACGGCAACGACCCCGACCTGACCTTCGCCGGGCGCTCGTTCCACACCTCACCCGCCAGTGCACCGCCCTTCGCCTGGATCGACCTCAGCTGACGAGATCCGCGACCACTTGGTCGATGCTGTTCAGCAGGGAGATGTGACCGTCGCCCGGCAGGAAGTGGAAGGTGCAGCCGGAGACGTGCGCGGCGAGCCAGTGACCGTGGTCCGCGGGGACCATCCGGTCCTGGTCGCCCTGCCAGATCGCCACCGGGGTGGTGATCTGGTCCAGGGGGAAGCCCCAGTCCTTCACGAACGCGAGGTCGTCGTCGCGCCAGCCGGCGATGCTCTCGGCAACGGAACGCCGGCACGAGGCCGCGAGCCAGTCCAGGATCGGACCGGTCATCGCGGCCTTGTCGACCTCGGACACCAGGTCGCCGAAGGCAGCCGCCAAGTCAGCGGGCGCCGCGGAGGCCAGTCCGCTCGACTCCGCCTCCAGCAGTGGCTCGAGAGCCTCGCGGCCGTTGAAGGCGGCGCCGAACTCGGCCAGGTTCTCCTCGCCCATACCGACCATGAAGTCCAGCCCGTCCGCGTTGGCCGGTCCCACGCCGGCCACCGACGCCGCCGCGATACAACGCTCCGGGAGCAGGGCCGCGCACGCCAGCGAGTGCGGTCCTCCCCCGGACATGCCGATGCTGTAGAACCGGTCGGCGCCGATCGCGTCGAGCAGTGCGGCGGTGTCCGCGGCAACATCCGCGATCGACCGCCCGGGGTGCGGCGTCGAAGCGCCGTACCCGGCCCGGCCGGGGCTGACCAACCGCAACCCGTGCCGCACGGCCGACTCGGCGAGCGGACCGAACCGCACCGCTGCACCCGGGGTGCCGTGATGGAACACGAGCGGTACGCCGTCCGCCGGTCCCTCGATCAAATACTCCAACTTGCGGCCATCGGCGAGCTGCACGAACTCCATGCCGCACAGCGTAGCTTTAGCCGACGCCGTTCCGGAGGGCGTCGAACAATCGGTCCAGCCGGACGCGATGGTCGGCGGCCACGTTCTTGGGGGCGTCGCCCGCGGTCATGCGGCGCGCGGTCTCGACGAGTACGGCGGTGTAGCCGGCGATGAAGAACGCGGCCAGGAGTGACGCATCGCCCTCGAACGCGGGGTCGCGGTCGAGCTCTTCCGCGAGCGTCTGCTGGAGCTCGGACGCGATCTCCCGCGACCGGGCGATCAGCGCGGGCGAGGCCGCGACGGTCCGGTAGAACGGGACCGATCCGTCCTTGATCCCGGCCAGCGCATGCTCCTCGTCGAGCAGCCGGACGGTTGCCTGCTGCAACGACGTCAGTACGTCGGCGTCGCGGTCGCGGACGGCGGAACGCAGTACCTCGACCGCGTCGTCGGTGCGGTCGAGGAGCAGGTCCTCCTTGCGGGGGAAGTGCTTGAACACCGTCACGCTCGAGACGCCGGCCGCGCGGGCGACCTCGGCGACCGTGACGCCGTCGAACCCGCGTTCGAGAAACAGCCGCGTCGCCACGTCCGAGATCCGGGCCCGCGTCTGCGGTCCGCCCCGCGCATCGGTTCTGGGCATCTTCCCTCACTTTCTTGCGTCACTAAGCTTAGTAAGTTAACTTAGTGGCATGACCTCCACACCGACAACCGTCATAGCAGCTCACCCGCCCCACTCGCTGCGGGACGCGTGGGTGGCGCTGGCCGGACTGTCCGCGGTGTTCCTGTTCGAGATGCTCGACAACTCGATCCTGAACGTCGCCCTGCCCACGATCGGGCGCGAACTACACGCCTCGACGACCGCGCTCCAATGGGTGACCGGCGCGTACGCCGTGGTGTTCGGCGGGCTGATGCTGGCGTTCGGGGCGATCGCCGACCGGTTCGGGCGGCGGCGGATCATGCTGACCGGGCTGGTGCTGCTCGGTCTCGCAAGCCTGGCGACGGCGTTCGTCTCTACTGTGGAGCAGCTGATCGCCGTCCGGGTGGCAATGGGGGTCGCCGCCGCGATGACGACGCCGGGGTCGCTGGCGTTGTCGTTCCGGTTGTTCGAGGACGACGACCGACGGGTCCGCGCGACGACGCTGATCTCGACCGTGGGTCTGGTCGGGCTGGCAGTCGGTCCGACGGCAGGCGGTTTCGTGCTCGCGATCGCGCCGTGGCAGGTCCTGCTGCTGGTGAACGTGCCGGTCGCCGTACTCGCTCTCATCGGGGTGCGGCTCGGCATCGCGGCGGACGTCCCGGCCGAGCTGCACCGGGATCCGATCGACATCGCGGGCGCGGTGCTGGGTACGGCGACGATCGTGCTCGCCCTGGTCGCGCCGACGCTGTTCGTCCACGAGGGGGCGGGCTCGTGGGCACCGTGGGCGACGACCGCAGCCGCTGCCGTCGGCGCGGTCCTGTTCTACCTGCGCGAGCGTTCGGCGAGGTATCCGCTGCTCGACCCGAAACTCGTTGCACACCCGCTCGTTTCGAGCGGTCTGGCCTTCAAGGCCGCGGCGGGTCTCGCGACCGCCGGCCTGGGTTACCTCGTCACGCTCCAACTGCAGCTCGACTGGGGCTGGTCCCCCGCGCTCGCCGCGATCGGCATGCTCCCGCAGGTCGTCGTACTCGTCGCGGGCGGTGCCCTGATCGGCCCGTTCGTACGACGGGTCGGGCTCGGCCGGGCTGCGTGGATCAGCGCCGGAGCCGTGGTGATCGGTCTCGCGGTCTACGGATCGTTGAACCGCTTCGGCTATCTCTGGGTGGCCGTCGCCCTCGTGCTCGTCGCGGCCGGCATGCGCGTCGTCGGAGTGGTTGCCGGGGTCAACGTTCTCCGCGGCCTCCCGGAGAACCGCACCACGATCGGCGCGGCACTCACCGACACCGCCACCGAGGTGACGTCCGGAGCCGGTCTGGCTATCGCCGGCACGCTCCTGGCCGTGATCTTCACCGGCCCGATCACCACGCCGCATTGGACCGCCCACCAGACCACCCTGTTCCACCAGGCAACCACCACGGCCGCGCTGACCCTCACCGCCCTCGCCGCGGCATTGGTTGCCTACGGCATCGTCCGCACCCGCAGGCACGGACAGACACAAAACAACCCCGCCTGGTGAGGCAGGCGGGGCTGTGTCTTTTGTGTTGTGGGCTCAGAACTCCGAGCCGGCGGGTAGATCGGGAGTGGTCGGGTCGTCGGGGTCGGACGGGCCGGCGGCCAGGCCGAGTTCGGCGACGCTGGCGAGAGCGACGTGGTTCGGGACCACGCGGACCGTGTAGCCGAACGGACCCGTGCGGTCCAGCTTCAGCTCGCCGTCGTAGCGGTGCCGGTTGCCCTCGTACGTCTCCGCCAGCGACAGCGACGCGCGGACCGGGTCCGTGATCTCGTCGTTGGCGTCGACGCGGCCGTGCAGGACCTCGACACAGATGTCGTCCGGAGCGAGATCGCCGAGCGCCGCGAAGGCGCGGATCCCGACGGTCGTGCCGAGCTGCGGCACGTCGCCAAGACCCTGCAGCTCCACGTGGTCGACGCGGATCTGCGGCCAGGCCGCAACCACCTTCTGCTTCCACGCGGCCAGCTCGCGCGCACCGTCGTACGTCGAGTTCAGCGAACGCGACGACTTCGCGGCCGGCACGTACAGCTGCTCGACGTAGTCGCGCACCATCCGGGTGGCGAGCACCTTCGGGCCCAGATCCTTGATCGTGTTCCGCAGGTTCTGGATCCAGCGGGCCGGCACGGCGCCGTCGTAGAAACGCGGCGCGACCTGCTTCTCGATGAGGTCGTACAGCGCGTGCGCCTCGAGGTCGTCACGCCGGTCGGTGTCCTCGACGCCGTCCGCGGACGGGATCGCCCAGCCGAACTCGTCGTCGTACCACTCGTCCCACCAACCGTCGCGGATCGACAGGTTCAGCGCACCGTTCAGCGCCGCCTTCATACCGGACGTGCCACTCGCCTCGTAGGGACGCAGCGGGTTGTTGAGCCAGACGTCGCAGCCCGGGTACATCGGCTGGGCCAGCGCGATGTCGTAGTCCGGGACGAACACGATCCGGTGCCGCACGTCCGGGTCGTCGGCGAACCGGACGACCTCCTGAATCAGCTTCTTGCCGCCCTCGTCGTGCGGGTGCGACTTGCCCGCGATGACGATCTGGATCGGCCGCTGCGGGTGCAGCAGCAGCGCCTTCAGCCGCTCCGGGTCGCGCAGCATCAACGTCAGCCGCTTGTACGACGGGACCCGCCGGGCGAACCCGATCGTCAGGATGTCCGGGTCGAGGATCGAGTCGACCCAGCCCAGCTCGGCCTCGCTCGCGCCGCGGTTGATCCAGGACTGCCGGACCCGCGCCCGGGTGTCGTCGATGAACCGCTGCCGCAGCAGCCGCTTCGTCTCCCAGATCTGCTGGTCGGTGGTCTTGTCGAGGCCGTCGAAGATGTCCTCGTCCGCGGTGTAGTTCGCGTAGGTGAGGTCGTGGATCTCACGCGCCACCCAGGTCGGCGCATGCACGCCGTTGGTGATCGAGGTGATCGGTACGTCGGTCGAGTCGAAGCTCGGCCACAGCCCGGAGAACATCCCGCGGCTGACCACGCCGTGCAGCTTCGACACACCGTTGGCCCGCTGCGCCAGCCGCAGGCCCATGATCGCCATGTTGAACAGCGCCGGGTCGCCGCCCTCGAAGTCCTCGGCGCCGAGGGACAGGATGCGGTCGATCGGCACCTCGGGACCGAACACGTCGGCCGAGAAGTGCTGCTGGATCAGCTCGACCGGGAACCGGTCGATACCGGCCGGGACCGGGGTGTGGGTGGTGAACACGGTGCCGCCGCGGTTGACCTCGAGCGCGGTGTCGAAGTCGAGGTCCTTCTCGGCGGCCAGCTCGCGGATCCGCTCCACGCCGAGGAAACCGGCGTGACCCTCGTTGGTGTGGAACACCTCGGGCGCCGCGTGACCGGTGATCCGGCAGTACGTGCGGACCGCGCGGACACCGCCGACGCCGAGCAGCAGCTCCTGGAGCAGCCGGTGCTCGGTGCTGCCGCCGTACAGCCGGTCGGTCACCTCGCGCTCGGACGGCTCGTTCTCCTCGATGTCGGAGTCGAGCATCAGCAGCGGGACCCGGCCGACCTGGGCGACCCAGATCTGCGCGTGCAGCTGCCGGTTGCCCGGCAAGGTCAGCGTCACGGTCGCGGGTGCGTCACCATCCCGGAGCAGGCTGATCGGCAGCCCGTCCGGGTCCACCAGGGGGTAACGCTCCTGCTGCCAGCCCTCACGGTTCAGCGACTGCGTGAAGTACCCGTGCCGGTACAGCAGGCCGACGCCGATCAGCGGTACGCCGAGGTCGCTCGCCGCCTTCAAGTGGTCACCGGCGAGGATGCCGAGACCGCCGGAGTACTGCGGGAGGACGTGGGTGATGCCGAACTCCGGGGAGAAGTACGCCACCGCGTTCAGCGGCGATCCGGCGCTCTGGAACCACCGGTCTTCGGTCACATAGCTGTCCAGGTCGGCTACTGCCAGTTCCAGCCGGCGCAGGAAAGCGTGGTCGTTGGCCAGCTCGTCGAGCCGGGCCGCCGGGACCTCACCGAGCAGCTTGACCGGGTCACCGCCGGTGCTCCGCCACAGCTGCGGGTCGACGGCCTCGAAGACATCCTGCGTCTCCGGGTGCCAGGCCCAGCGGAGGTTGTTCACCAGGGTGCCCAGGCCGGTCAGCGGCGCAGGCAGGACAGGGCGGACGGAGAATCGTCGTATCGCTCGCACCGGGACACCGTACCGGGCCGGGGTGCGCAAAACACCTTCGGCGTGCATCGATCTTGCAACGCGAGCAAGATTTTGCAGGCCCGTGTGTCACCGGCGGCTACTGGGAACCGATAACGTCAGTCCTGTAGTTCCGACTTGCTGACATCCGGCCAGACACAGGGAGTTCATCCACGCCATGACTGGGCGCATCCCGATCACCGAGGTCACCCCGACCGTCGACGCCGGAGCGTATCCGGCCAAGTCGGCGGTCGGCGAGACGTTCACCATCGCGGCCACGGTGTTCCGTGAGGGCCACGACGCGGTGAACGCGAACGTCGTACTGACGTCGCCGTCGGGACAGACCAGACGCATGCTGATGAGTCCGGTGGGCCAGGGCTCGGACCGCTGGACCGTCGACGTGACGCTGCAGGAGCAGGGCGCGTGGACGTTCGCGGTCGAAGGCTGGAGCGACCCGTACGGGACGTGGCGGCACAACGCCGAGATCAAGGTGCCGGCCGGCCTCGACGTCGACCTGATGTTCGCCGAGGGCGCCGCGTTCTTCGACCGCGCGGCGGCCGGCGTACCACCGGCAGTGCGGGCCGACCGAGGGACATTGAGCGATGCCGCACACGCATTGGCGAACGGCGCCTTGCCGCCGGAGGCCCGTTTGGCTGCAGGCATCTCGCCGCAGGTCCGCGCGGCCCTCGGCCGGTATCCGGTGCGTGAGCTGATCACGTCCTCGGAGACGTACCCGGTGTGGGTCGACCGGACCCGCGCGCTGTACGGCAGCTGGTACGAGTTCTTCCCGCGCTCCGAGGGTGCGACGTACGACGAAGAGTCGGAGCAGTGGACCTCCGGCACCTTCCGTACTGCGGCGAAGCGACTCGAAGCCGTTGCGAAGATGGGCTTCGACATCCTCTACGTGCCGCCGATCCACCCGGTCGGCCACTCGTTCCGCAAGGGCCCGAACAACACGCTCGACCCGAAACCGGGCGACCCGGGTTCGCCGTGGGCGATCGGCTCCGAGGACGGCGGCCACGACGCGATCCACCCCGAGCTCGGCACGTTCGAGGACTTCGAGTACTTCGTCGGCCGCGCCCGCGAGGTCGGGCTCGAGGTCGCGATCGACCTTGCGCTGCAGGCGTCGCCGGACCACCCGTGGGTGAAGGACCACCCGAAGTGGTTCGCGAAACGCGCCGACGGCTCGATCGCGTACGCCGAGAACCCGCCGAAGAAGTACCAGGACATCTACCCGATCAACTTCGACGACGACCCCGAAGGCATCTACGCCGAAGTACTGCGGATCGTCCGGCTGTGGATCTCCAAGGGCGTCACGGTGTTCCGCGTCGACAACCCGCACACGAAGCCGGTCAACTTCTGGGAGTACCTGCTCGGCGAGATCCGCAAGACCGACCCGGACGTGGTGTTCCTGTCCGAGGCCTTCACCCGCCGGCCGATGATGCGCGAGCTGGCGAAGGTCGGCTTCCACCAGTCGTACACGTACTTCACCTGGCGCAACGAGAAATGGGAGCTCGAGGAGTACCTCACCGAGCTCACCAAGGAGACCGCGCACTACCTGCGCCCGAACTTCTTCGTGAACACGCCGGACATCCTCACGGCGTACCTGCAGTACGGCGGTCCGGGCGCGTTCAAGATCCGTGCGGCGATCGCGTCGACGTCGTCACCGGCTTGGGGTGTGTACGCCGGGTACGAGCTGTTCGAGCATGTCGCGCTGCGGCCGGGGTCCGAGGAGTACCTGGACACCGAGAAGTTCCAGCTGCGGCCGCGCGACTGGGCTGCCGCCGAGGCGGAGGGGCGCTCGCTGGCGCCGTACATCACGCTGCTGAACAACATCCGCCGCCGGCACCCGTCGCTCCAGCAGTTGCGCAACCTGTCGCTGCACACCGTCGACGACGAAGCGATCATGTGCTTCTCGAAGCGCTCGACCGCCCCCGACGGCCACACCGACACCGTCATCGTCGTGGTCAACACCGACCCGCACTCCGTCCGCGAGTCGATGGTCCACCTCGACATGGCCGCCCTCGGCATGCGCCCCGAAGACACCTTCACCGTCTACGACGAAATCAGCGGCGCCACCTGGCGCTGGGGCCAACAGAACTACATCAAACTAGACCCCAACGCCGAACCCGCCCACATCCTCGCAGTACGCCGAGGCCAGGCCTGAACCGAGCGGAGATCGCGTCGCTCGGTCGTCCCCGGCGTTCATAAGATGCGCTGATGGACATCGAGCTGACGCAGTGGCAGGAGAGCTGGGCGAAGGACTTCGGCGAGCTGGCCGCTCGCATCAAGACCGCCGGCGGTCCGTCCGTGCTGCGGGTCGATCACATCGGTTCGACGTCCGTCCCGGGGATGACGGCGAAGGATGTGATCGACGTCCAGGTGATCGTGCGGCAGTTGCCCGACGAGAAGCTCGAGAACGGACTGCTCGACGCCGGGTTCACGCGGTCGCCGGGCGCACACGAACTGCGCGATCACGTACCGGACAGCTGGGACGGTGATCCGTCCGCCTGGGACAAGTGCGTGTTCCGCCCACCGGCGGCGACCCGGCCGGGCAACGTGCACGTCCGGATCGCCGGCAACCCCAACGAGCGTTATGCCTTGCTCTTCCGCGATTTCCTGACCGCGGACCGCGGCTGCCGCGAGGCCTGGGCGTGCTTCAAGCAACGGCTGGCACCTGAGGTGGACACGCTCAACGCGTACGGCCGGGTCAAGGACCCCGCAAGCGACGTACTGATGGCCGCCGCCGAGCGATGGGCAGCCAGCACCGGATGGCAACCCCCTCGGCGCTGAGCCGAGCGCCGGCGGTCCGGAATACCCGGGCGGGTTGGCCTCCTGGGGACTGACGATAGGCAATGGCTTATCTCCAGTGCCCAGGAGGTGGTGCCGGCCGCGCGGGGTTGGTTCAGAGCGGCACAGTCTCCGGGTATTTGAGGCCGGCGCCGGTGTTGAGGGCTACTACTTGGTCGTCTGCGCGGATCCAGCCGGACTCTCGCAGGGTGCGGATGGCGGCGAAGTTGGCGGCGCCTTCGGGGCAGATGAACGAGCCCTCGAGGCGGGCGACGGCATGTTGTTCGGCGAGGATGTCCTCGTCGTCGACCGCGACGGCGCAGCCGTCGGTCTCCGCGATCGCCTGCAGGACGAGGAAATCGCCGAGGGCCTTGGGGACGGTGATGCCGAAGGCAACGGTCTGGGCGTCGGGCCAGGGTTCGCTCTCGGGGAGGCCCTTCTCCCAGGCGCGGACGATCGGCGCGCACCCGGTCGACTGTACGGCGACCAGCCGCGGCAGCGGGCCGGAGATCCAGCCGAGGGCGAGCAGTTCGTTGAGCGCCTTCCAGATGCCGATGATGCCGACACCGCCGCCGGTCGGGTAGACGATCACGTCCGGCAGCTTCCAGTTCAGCTGTTCGGCGATCTCCAGGCCCATCGTCTTCTTGCCCTCGATGCGGTACGGCTCCTTCAGCGTCGACGCATCGAAGTACCCGGTCTGCTCCCGCACGTACGCCGCCGCGTCGCCGATCAGCCCGTCGATCAGCACCAGCTCAGCGCCGACGACGGTCACCTCACGCCGGCAGATCTCCGGCGCCGCGATCGGCATCGCGATCAGCGCCTCCATGCCGGCGCGCGCGGAGTACGCCGCCCACGCCGACCCGGCGTTCCCGTTCGTCGGCATCGCGATCTTCCGTACGCCGACCTCGTACGCGCGCGACACCCCGACGGCCGCGCCCCGCGCCTTGAACGTGCCGGTCGGGATCAGCCCCTCGTCCTTCATCAGCAGCCGCTCGACCCCGAGCTCGGCGCCGTACCGGGGCAGCGGCAGCAGCGGCGTCATCCCCTCCCCCAGCGTCACCACGTTGTCGGGCGATCGCACCGGCAGCAGCTCGTGGTACCGCCACAGATCCGGCGCGCGCTCGGCCAACGCGGCCGGCGTCACCGTCACGGACGGCAGGTCGTACCGCGCGAGCAGCGGCGATCCGCACGGGCAGAGCCCGATGATCTGGTCGGCGTCGTGGATCGCTCCACAACGAGGGCACTCGAGATGACTCAGCGCAGAGAAGGTCACACCTGCAGAAACTACCGTTCCTGCTCAACGGGTACCCGATCAGACCGGGTCGGACGTCCTCAGCCAGGCGGCCACGCGCTCGGCCACCATGATGGTCGGCAGGTTGGTGTTGGCGGCCGGGATCGTCGGCATCACCGATGCATCGGCGACCCGGAGCCCGTCGACGCCGTAGACCCGGCCTCGGGCGTCCACGACCGCGTCCCGGTCGGGGTCGGTGCCCATCCGGCAGGTGCCCACCGGATGGCGGTAGGAGGCGACGCGGCTGCGGACGGACTCCGCGATCGCGGCACGGTCGTCGTCGGCGACGGCCGGCCCGGGCGCGATCTCGGTGCCGGTGACGAGCGTGGCGAGCGGCTCGCTGCGGGCGATCCGGCGGGCCTCGACGGTGGCGTCGACCATGCGGGCGAGGTCATCGGGGTGCCGAAGGTGTGCGACGTCGATGCGCGGCGGATCGCCCGGGTCCGCGGATCGGAGCCGCACCGATCCCTCCGATCGCGGCGCCATCAGCCCGGCGACGATTCCGAAGACCGCGCCGGACTCGCCGACCTCACGGCCGACGGGGAACGGTCCGGCCGCGAAGAGGTGGAGGTCCGGCGTTCCACCCGCCGTCGGAGAGAGCGTGGCGATCGCCTGGAACCGCGGTCCCGCGGCCGGTCTCGTGGGGAGGTCGACGGCAACGATCGGGTGATCGATCAGATGCTCGCCGACAGCCGGCAGATCCACCACGACGTCGATGTCGAGACGGGACAGACGGACGGCGGAGCCAACGCCCGAGCGAGCCAGGATCACCGGACTGCCGTAGGTGCCGGCCGCCAGTACGACGCGGTGCGCTTCGAGCAGTTCGCCCGTTGTGGAGCGCACGCCGACCACGCGGCCGTGCGCGATCTCTATCCGCGCGATCGTCGTGCCGGAACGTATGGCGAGGTTCGGTCGGTGCCGGGCGGCGGCGAGGTACGTGACGGCAGTGCTCATCCGCAGGCCGTCCCGGACGTTGCGTGGAGTCGGCCCGACGCCGATTGCGCCTGGTCGGTTGTGGTCCTCGACGTACGCGTGCCCGGCCTGGACGGCGGCATCGATGAACGCTCGCTGGATCGGGTTGAGCTCGTCGACCGGATGGCGGCGGATCGGGACCGGACCGTCGATCCCGTGCCACTGGTCGGCGAAGTCCAGGTCAGATTCCAGCCGCCGGAAGAACGGCAGGACCTCGTCGAAGCTCCACCCCTGATTGCCCAGAGCCTGCCAGTGGTCGTAGTCGGCCGGCGCTCCGCGCAGCGCGAAGCAACCGTTCGTAGCTGAACAGCCGCCGATCAACCGCGCTCGCGGCAGCGGGATGCGCCGGTCCAGCAGGTCAGCCTCGGCGTGATAGCCCCAGTCGTGCTCAACGGTCGGCGCGGAGGCGTCGGCAACATCGGCCGGCAATTCGTCCAGGGTCGGATAATCCGGCCCTGACTCGACCAGCAACACCGAGCACCCCGCGTCTTCACTCAGCCGGGCCGCCAGCACGCAACCTGCGGTGCCGCCCCCCACCACGATCACGTCGGCGCTCATCCGGCCTCCCCCTGACCTCACGATCGCACGATCCGCGTGCAGCCACGAGCCCGGGCCCAGACATCCTTACCCCGCGCGGAGATCCGTGATCATCGGGCGTTGGTGATCGGTGAGACGGAAGCCGATGCCGCGGACGGCGTCGATCGTGACCGTGGTGCCGAGTTCGTCGAGTTTGCGGCGCAGGCGCTTCACCACCGAGTGGACGTCGGCGGTACCGCGGTCGTTGAGATCGCGCCAGACCGTCTGGTGCAAAGCGTCGTACGACCACACCCGCAACGGCGTCGACATCAGCCGGGTGAGCAGGTCGTGCTCGAGGTCGGTCAGCTGGATCTCGCGGTCGCGCCAACGGGCCACCGAGCGGGCCCGGTCGATGGTGAGTACGTCGGCATCCGGCTCGTCTCCCGAGGCCCGGACCGCGCCGGCTTCGACCGCATCGGGTTCCGGGGGTTCGGGGTGCTCGGGCGCGGCGGGCGGCGGCTGCTGCGCGGGAACCAGCAGCCTGCGCAGTTCGTCGAGGCTGGAGACCAGCAGCAACGGCGCGACGTCGTCGACGAGCTCGGCCAGCCGGACGCGTTGCTCGGCAGAGGCCGAAACCGCGATCAGCAGCGGGAACGGCTCGTCGTCGGATCCGGTAGTGGTCAGGTCTATACGGGCGGTGACCATCTGATCACGATGTCAAGGGCTGCCTCAGATCGTCAACGAATTGCCAGCCTTTGCCCAGGTTGCCTCGATTCGCCCTACAGCTAGTCACATGTTGCTCACCAGGTGTGCTTGTTACCACGTTGTTCTGACACATAGATTCCACGTCAGGCTTGCGGTGTCACATGCCGCGACCTGGGGGGCACAGTGCGTCTTCGCGCCCTCCTGCAGCAAAGACTCGGGGGAGTCGAGCTCGGGGTCGTTCAAGTGAGGGGCTGCAGAGATGTCACAACCACGAAAGGGACTCACCAGATCTGTGGTGAGCACCCTGGCGGCGCTGGCCGTCGTAGCGACCGGGATGGCCGCCGCCGGCCAAGCCCAAGCGTCGCCTCCGACGAAACCGGAAGCCACGCCATCGCCCGCCGCCAAGATCAAGCCGGAACTCATGGCGAAACTGGACGGGAAGGACGCCAAGTCCGCAACGGACTACTGGGTCCGTTTCGGCGCCAAGGCCGACCTGACCGCCGCCAGCAAGATCACCAACTGGAACGAGCGCGGTACCGCCGTGGCGGCCGCGCTGAAGAAGGCCGCCGCGGACAGCCAGAAGTCGATCCGCGCCGAACTGGACGCGCAACACGTGAAGTACCAGGCGTTCTGGGGTACGAACGCGATCCGGATCGAGAGCGGATCGCTCGCCCTGGCCCAGGACCTGGCCACCCACACCGAGGTCGAGGGCCTGTACGCCCCCGTCCAGATCGAGGTACCGAAGGTCACGCCGGGCCAGCAGGAGAAGGCGGTCCAGGCCGTCGAGTGGGGCGTCGCGAACATCAAGGCGAACCAGGTCTGGTCGCAGTACGGCGACAAGGGTGAGGGCATCGTCGTCGCCAGCATCGACACCGGGGTCCAGTACGACCACCCGGCGCTGGTGAAGCAGTACCGCGGCAACAACGGCGACGGCACCTTCGACCACAACTACAACTGGTTCGACGCGGCCGGCACCTCGCCGAACGCACCGTCCGACGGCAACGGCCACGGCACCCACACGATGGGCACCATGGTCGGCGACGACGGCGCGGGCAACCAGATCGGTGTCGCCCCGGGCGTGAAGTGGATCGCCGCGAACGGCTGCTGCCCGAGCGACGCCGCGCTGATCTCGTCCGGCCAGTGGATGCTCGAGCCGACCGACCTCGCCGGGCAGAACCCGGACGCGAGCAAGCGGCCGAACGTCATCAACAACTCGTGGGGCTCGACGTTGCCGTCGAACGACCCGTTCATGGAGGACATCACCCTGGCCTGGACCGCGTCCGGGATCTTCGGTGCGTTCGCCAACGGCAACAGTGGTGAGGGCGGCTGCAACACCTCCGGTTCGCCGGGCAGCCTGACCAGCAACTACTCGGCCGGCGCCTACGACATCAACAACAACATCGCGTCGTTCTCCGGTCGCGGGGTCGGCCAGGACGGCACCATCAAGCCGAACATCTCGGCCCCCGGTGTCAATGTCCGGTCCAGCCTGCCGGGTAACACCTACGGCGCGTTCAACGGTACGTCGATGGCAACGCCGCACCTGACGGCCACTGTCGCCCTGCTGTGGTCGGCATCGCCGTCCCTGAAGGGTGACGTCGCGGCCACGCGGGCGCTGCTGAACCAGACCGCTATCGACACGCCGAACAGCCAGTGCGGCGGCACGGACGCGAACAACAACGTCTTCGGTCAGGGACGTCTGGACGCGCTCGCGCTGCTCAACGCTGCGCCGATCGGCGACACCGGCACGCTGTCCGGCACCGTCACCGCCGCCACCGGTGGTGCGGCCCTCGCCGGCGCCAGCGTGACGATCCAGGCCGCGGGCCAGCCCGACAAGACGCTGACCACCAGCAGCAACGGCACGTTCTCGTCGGTGCTTCCGGCCGGCGACTACACGCTCACGGTCGCGTCGTTCGGGTACAAGACCCAGACCGCCACGGCCACCATCACCACCGGTCAGACCACCACCAAGAACTTCGCCCTGGAGAGCACTCCGCAGGTGAGTGTGGGCGGTACCGTCACGGACGGCTCCGGCCACGGCTGGCCGCTGTACGCGAAGGTGTCGGTAGAAGGCCCGGGTGGCGTGTTCGACTACACGACCCCGAGCAACGGCCGCTACAGCCTGAAGGTCCCGTCCGGTGCGGACTACTCGCTCAAGATCGAGACGAAGTACCCGGGCTACCAGACCGTCAGCCAGCCGATCACCGTCGGCAGCGGCAACCTGACCAAGAACATCTCGGTTCCGGCCGACGCCGACTCGTGCACCACCGCGCCCGGTTACAAGTGGGGCTCGGACGGCGTCTACGAGACGTTCGACGCCGGCACCACGCCGAGCGGCTGGACCGTCGTCGACAACAAGGGCAACGGCCAGGTCTGGCAGTTCAACGACCCGGGCAACCGGGGCAACCTGTCCGGCGGCAGCGGCAAGTTCGCGGTCATCGACAGCGACCGGTACGGCCCCGGCGGTCTGCAGGACACCTCGATGGTCAGCCCGGTCGTGGACCTGAGCGCGGTCACCGCCCCGGTGATCCGGTTCAACCAGGACCTCAACTGGCTCAGCGGCGAGAAGGCCGACGTGGACCTCTCGATCGACGGCGGCGCGACCTGGTCGACCGTACTGACCCAGATCTCCGACCTCCGCGGCGTCAAGGAGATCGCGATCCCGCAGGCGGCCGGCAAGTCCGCCGTACAGGTGCGGTTCCACTACTGGGACGCGGCGTACGCCTGGTGGTGGGAGGTCGACAACGTACTGATCGGCAGCCAGGTCACCTGTGTGCCGACCGGCGGCGGTCTCGTCGTCGGCAACGTCAAGGACGCCAACACGAGCGGTTTCGTGAACGGCGCGGTCGTCACCCGTGACGGCTCGTCGGAGAGCGCGACCACCGTGGCGACGCCCGAGGACACCGGTCTCAACGACGGCTTCTACTGGCTGTACTCGTCCGTGGACGGCGACCAGGTCTTCACCGCCAAGGCCGGCAACTACGTCAGCTCGACCGCGACCGTTCCGGTCGAGGCCGACTGGACCACCACGGCCGACTACTCGCTGAAGGCCGGCCAGCTGTCGGTCACGCCGGGCAGCATCACCGGCAACCTGAAGCTGCCGACCGGCACCGTGACCAAGTCGTTCAAGGTCACCAACACCGGCGGCGCGGATGTCGACGTGAAGTTCGGTGAGAAGGACAGCGGCTTCGTCCTGGAGAACGCGAACGGCACCAAGACCACCAAGGCCGAGGTGGAGAGCGGGGTCGGCGCACCGCTGCAGCGGCTCGCCGTGAACACCTCGTTCGCCCGGATGCTGTCGGGCAAGACCGGTGCCGCACCGGTCGCCGCGAAGCCGCAGGCGGCTCCGTGGGCCGACATCGCCGACTACCCGGCGACCGTGATGGACAACCGCGTCGTCAACCTCGACGGCAAGGTCTACTCGATCGGCGGCGGCAACGGCAGCGCGTCGACGGCGAACAGCTACGTGTACGACCCGGCCACGATGGCGTGGACGGCGATCGCCCCGCTGCCGGGTGCTCGCAACGCCATCACCGTCGGTGTCGTGGGCGGCAAGATCATCGCCAGCTCCGGCTGGGCGGACGCCGGCCCGGCGCCGGAGACCTGGTCGTACGACCCGGCCGCCAACGCCTGGTCCGCGCTCGCGGCCAACCCGGCTCCGCGTGCGGCCGCCGGTCAGGCCGTGCTCGACGGCAAGCTGTACGCCGTCGGCGGGTGCACCACGTCCGGCTGTCTGCCGATGAGCAACACGGTGGTCCGCTACGACGCGGCCGCCAACACCTGGGAGACGCTGGCGAACTACCCGCAGTCGGTCGCGTTCGCATCCTGCGGCGC
The DNA here is from genome assembly GCF_040300265.1 of Kribbella sp. NPDC000426. Classification (NCBI taxonomy): domain Bacteria; kingdom Bacillati; phylum Actinomycetota; class Actinomycetes; order Propionibacteriales; family Kribbellaceae; genus Kribbella; species Kribbella sp. NPDC000426. The sequence continues at coordinate 330,631 of NZ_JBEPDK010000006.1, forward strand.
CATCGACGGCAAGCTGTACTGCGCCGGCGGTAACGACGGCACGAACTCGCTGAAGTCGGCCTACGTCTACGACCCGGGAGCAGACTCCTGGACCGCGATCGCGGACGCTCCGTCCGACCACTGGGCGGCGTCGTACGCCGTCGCCGGCGGCAAACTGCTCGTCGTCGGCGGTGTCCAGGCCGGTGCGGTGACCAACGCAGGGTTCTCGTACGACCCCGCGTCGGACAGCTGGACCGCGCTGCCGAACGCCAACCTGCCGCGGTACCGCGGTGGCGCGGCGTGTGGCTTCTACAAGATCGGTGGCTCGTCCGGCAGCTTCAACGCCACCGTGGACAGTGAGGCCCTGCCGGGTCTCGAGGACTGCTCGGAGTCGTCGGCGGACGTGAGCTGGATGTCGCTCGACAAGACCGAGGCCACGCTGGCCCCGGGACAGTCGACGACCGTCAAGGTCACGCTCACCGCGAACGTCGACCAGCCCGGCGCCTACAGCGGCGCCGTGACGATCGGCGAGAACACGCCGTACAGCGTGCCTGCCGTCGGCGTCACGATGAACGTCACCCCGCCGAACACCTGGAGCAAGCTGCAGGGCACCGTCACGGGCGTCAGCTCGTCCGGCGCCACCGCCGCCCTCCCGGGCGCGATCGTCGAGGTCGACTCGTGGGCGCAGTCCTACACCTTCATCACCGACAAGAACGGCCAGTACGCGTACTGGCTCGACCGTCGCAACAACCCGCTCACCCTGATCGCCGCCAAGGACGGCTACAAACCCCAGACCCGCACCACGAAGCTGGTAGCCGGCACACCGGTCACCGAAAACTTCGCCCTGAAGTCGATCAAGTAGTCACCTAAGTAGAAAGCCCGGCCCCCGGACCACATGGTCCGGGGGCCGAGCCCTTTGTGGAATGTTCTGGTCGGCAGGCGACGAATAGTTTCCGGAAAGCGCGTCAGGTCGTCGGCAGGAGGTGGAAGCCGACGCCTCGGACTGCGTGGATGGTGACGGTGGCGCCGAGGTTGGTGAGTTTCTGGCGGAGGCGTTTGACGACGGAGTGGATGTGCGAGCCGTGGCCCAGGTGCTCGTTGCCCCAGACGGCGTGGTGGAGGCGCTGGTACGTCCAGACGCGGCCGGGCTCAGTCACCAAGCAGTGCAGGAAGTCGTGCTCCAGCCGGGTCAGCGGCATCTCGCGGTCCTTCCAGCGGACCACGCGGCGGTCGACGTCCAGGCGCAGTTCGGCGACCGGCTCCGGTACCGCCCTGATCGGTTTGGCGACCGGCACCACCGCCGGAGCCATCACCGCCGAACTCGGCGCGATCGTGACTCCGGTGAGCTCCAGGAACGCGCGGGCCTGGTCCGCGCTCGACACCAGCAGCAGTGCGTCGGCCTCGCCGAGCAGGCGGGCCAGGTGTACTCGTTCGGCCGTGGACGCGGCCACGCCGATGATCAGTGACGAATCGGACGACCTCTCCATCGACATCACAGCAAGCCCCTCCCGGTCGACAAGCCCGCCACAAGTACGGTTCACGGCGCGAACTAAGTCAAGCGATTCGTTGCGCACCGAGCTGGCACATATGCGTCCTGTCCGAGACAGGACAAGTTCCCACGGACAGCTTCTGCAGAAGGAAAATCGGCGACGCTCCCCCGCAGAGTGTGCGGAGCCGGGGCGATGCGGAGTAGTCTCCTCGCGCACGGCCACTCTGACCGCATCCACGGAGGAACAGTGCCCGGTCTGGTTCGGCGGCCGCTCATCATCTGGTTGCTCGCGGCTCTCGCAGTACCTGTACTGCTGACGGCTGTGCTGATTCCCGCCAAGGCCGACACCACCGAGGACGACCTCCGGGACCGTACGGTCGCCGCGCTCAAGGCCCGCGGGATCGAGAACGCGGCCGTCGATTTCGACGGGCGGGACGCGAAGATCGTCGTCTCCGGTGACGCGGATCCGGCGCAGGTCCGGGAGATCGCGGCCGGGGTCGAAGGGGTCCGCTCGGTCCGGGTCGAGGGCGGGGCTACGCCGACACCGACTACTACCAGCGAGCCGGCCGAGGAGTCCGGCGTACCGGCGTTCGAGGTCGGGCGGACGGATCGGTCGATCCGGGTGCAGGCGCCCGTGCAGAGTCAAGCGGTCAAGGACGCGCTGTCCGCGGAGGTCGACCAGTTGCTCGGCCCGGACCGGCAGTACGACGACCGGACGACGATCGACGCGGCCAACGGGCTCGCCGATGCGGCGACGCTGTCCGCGCTGCTGCGGGCGCTCGCGATCGGGTCGGGCGACGCTTCTGTGCGGTACGACGGGGACACGGTCACGCTGTCAGGTGAGGTGCCGGACCAGGCGACCAAGGCGACCGTCGGACGGGCCGCTGCGAAGGCCGTGCCCGGTGCGGTTGTGGCCGACCAACTGCAGCTGCCGACGCCGCCGAAGACCGCGCTGAGCGAGCCGTGCCGTACGTTCCAGACCCGGCTGGCCGAGTTCAACCGGGTCTACAAGATCAACTTCCTGTCCGGTACGTCGATCGTCAACGACGCGTCGAAGCCGTCGGTGGTGCGGGCGGCCGCAGTACTGAAGACGTGTACGACGGTGCGGGTCGAGGTGGCCGGTCATACCGACGATCTGGGTTCGCCGGCGACCAGTCTGCCGCTGTCCGAGCGTCGTGCTGCCGCTGTGAAGGCGGAGCTGGTGCGGCTCGGGGTCAATGGGAACCGCATCCTCGCGCACGGGTACGGGCAGGCCTTCCCGATCGCTTCCAACGCCACCGGCGCCGGGCGGATCGCGAACCGCCGGGCCGAGCTCCGAGTAGTGCAGGGGAACTGAATGAGTTGGCTGATCGCCGAGACCTGGATCCTGCTACTGGTCGCCTTCGTCCTGGGCAGCGCGGCCGCATGGCTCGTCCACCGACTGGTGCGGGGGGCACACGGATGAGCTGGCTGTTACGCCACAACTGGCTGTGGTCCCTGCTCGCCTTCTTCCTCGGCGCAGCCATCACCTGGCTCCTCCTGGACCGCCGCCGCCCAGCACCCGCCCTCGCAGACAGCCAGCTCGAGGAAGAACCAGTCCTCGTCGGGGCCGGCGTGGGCTCAAAGACCACCGCCACACCTCGGCCACGCAGCGCGCCCCAAACAGCTGCCCCACCACGGCCGCCCGCCACACCACAGGCACCAGCACCGCCGGCAACTGCCGCGCCGGAGGCTCCTGTCCAGGAGACGCCGCAGCCTGTCTTCTCGCGGGTGATGGAGGCGGAGCCGACGCTGTTCGACGTCGACATGGCAGCCCCGGAGCCGCAGACGACGGTCGACGTACCACCCGGACGGTACGGCGAGGGCTCGGCAGACGCCGTACCGCACCAGGGCCCGCCGGACGGGTTCACGATCAAGGGCAATGCACAGTCGATGCTGTTCCACACACCGGATTCGCCGTACTACGGCCGCACCAAGCCCGAGGTCTGGTTCCGCACCGAGGCCGACGCCGAGCGAGCCGGTTTCACCAAGTACACCCGCCGCCCCCGCAAGTCCGCCGACCCCCGCGACTGAGGATCCCCTGTGCCCCAGCTCCACGTCCCGTACGTCGTAGAACAAGACGAAGACGGCACCTGGCTCGCCGAAGCCGCCCTGACCCCCGACATCTTCCTCCAGGGCGAAGGCGAAACCCGCGAAGCAGCCCTAGAAGACCTCCGCACCTCAATCACCCAAGCAACAGCCGATTCCGGCATCCCCGACCACCTCGTCATAGACCTCCCGTAACTGACCCACTCCCGGTCCTACGATCGCGACAACACTCAGTAGCCAGGAGGCGAAGTTGCAGCGAGACATCACAGTGTCCTTCGTCGTTACCGAGGACACGGAGGACGGCGGCTGGACAGCCTCGGCAGCCCTGACCCCGGACGCGTTCGCGAACGGTGAAGGTGAAACCCGTGAAGCCGCGATCGAGGACCTGAAGTCCGCCCTCGTGGCGCTGGCCGACGTGGTAGGCATCCCCGAGCAATTGGTCGTCACGCTCGAGGACGCCTGATGGCGAACAAGCCCCTGGAGGCCGGAGATCCGGCGGAGCCGGACGGCGTGTTCACGCCGGACGCGGTCATCACGCCTGACGACCGGCTCTTTCCCTACGACAAAGGGCAACCGCCCGCGACCGAGGCGGTGAAGAGGCGGCCCCGGCGGCTGCGCGGCGGAGGCCGGCGCGGGGCCGCGCAGTACACGCAACGGGAGCAGGAACGCGGACCCCGGCGCTGACCGCGGGCCTGTTGGTACGACTGTGTGCGAGCCCATTTGCTTGTACTGGCGAAGGGCCGTCAGACTATGCGGAACGCCTTGCGGGACCGTCCGACCGACGGCGTCACCACATCACCGCGGTACCTCCCGGGTTCTTCCGGGATCAATGCACTGCCCTCCCCTTTTAGGTGCGCCCGAACGGGGTACGGGAACTAGGTTTGGAGACACCCGATGGAGGTGAGCGTGACCGACATGCTGCCGGAGCAGCACCACGGACTGACGAAGAGTGACCCGCTGTGGTTCAAGCGGGCCGTCTTCTACGAGGTCCTCGTGCGGTCCTTCAAGGACTCGAACGCCGACGGCATCGGCGACCTGCAGGGTCTGACCGAGAAACTCGACTATCTCGAGTGGCTCGGGGTCGACTGCCTCTGGTTGCCCCCGTTCCAGCCGTCACCGCTGCGCGACGGCGGGTACGACGTCGCCGACTACACCGGCGTGATGCCGGAGGTCGGCACCGTGCAGGACTTCGAGGAGTTCCTGGTCCAGGCGCACGCGCGCGGCATCCGGGTGATCGTCGACTTCGTCATGAACCACACCTCGGACCAGCACCCCTGGTTCAAGGCGTCGCGGGAGGACCCGACCGGCCCGTTCGGCGACTTCTACGTCTGGTCCGACACCGACGACAAGTACGCCGACGCGCGCATCATCTTCGTCGACACCGAGCAGTCGAACTGGACCTGGGACCCGGTCCGCGGCCAGTACTTCTGGCACCGGTTCTACTCCAACCAGCCGGACCTGAACTTCGAGAACCCCGCCGTCGGCGACGCGATCGTCGACGCGCTGAAGTTCTGGCTGGACCGCGGCGTGGACGGTTTCCGGCTGGACGCGGTCCCGTACCTGTTCGAGACCGACGGCACCAACTGCGAGAACCTCCCCCGGACCCACGAGTTCCTGAAGCGGATCCGCAAGGAGGTGGACGCGAACTACGAGGACCGCGTCCTGCTCTGCGAGGCGAACCAGTGGCCCGCCGACGTGGTCGAGTACTTCGGCGACCGCGACTCCGGCGGCGACGAGTGCCAGATGGCGTTCCACTTCCCGGTGATGCCGCGCATCTTCATGGGTGTACGGCGGGAGTCGCGGTTCCCGATCTCGGAGATCCTGGCCCAGACGCCGGAGATCCCGGACACCTGCCAATGGGGCATCTTCCTGCGCAACCACGACGAGCTCACGCTCGAGATGGTGACCGACGAGGACCGCGACTACATGTGGTCGGAGTACGCGCAGGACCCGCGGATGAAGGCGAACATCGGCATCCGCCGCCGGCTCGCACCGCTGCTGGACAACGACACCAACAAGATGGAGTTGTTCACCGCGCTGCTGCTGAGCCTGCCCGGCTCCCCGATCCTGTACTACGGCGACGAGATCGGCATGGGCGACAACATCTGGCTGGGCGACCGCGACGGCGTTCGGACGCCGATGCAGTGGTCCCCCGACCGCAACGCCTCGTTCTCCACCGCGACACCCGGCAAGCTGGGCCTGCCGGTGATCATGGACCCGGTCTACGGCTTCCAGGCGGTGAACGTCGAGGCCGAGATGGAGAACGCCTCGTCGCTGCTGCACTGGACCCGGCGGATGATCCAGACCCGTAAGCAGCATCCCTGTTTCGGGATGGGTACTTTTACGGATCTGGGCGGTTCCAACCCGAGCGTGCTGTCCTACGTTCGCGAGTTCGGCGACGACATCGTGCTGTGCGTGAACAACCTGTCCCGGTTCCCGCAGCCGATCGAGCTGGACCTGCGGCAGTGGCAAGGAGTGGAGCCGATCGAGTTGCTGGGCGGTGTGCACTTCCCGACGATCGGGGAGTTGCCCTACCTTCTGACGCTGGGCGCCCACGGTTTCTACTGGTTCCGGCTGGCGAAGCCGGCTGACCACGAGGAGAGCATGTAGTGAATTCGCATCTGGACCAGGTCCAGTCCTTCTGCGCGAGCCAGCGGTGGTTCGGGGAGAAGGGACACGACGTCCGCGTCGAAGCGATGGCCACCTCGGTGTGGCTGTCGGACGAGGGCGCCTGGCCGGCGGTCCGGATCGGGTTCGTCTACTGTGCGGGTCCGCCTGGGGTGGAGATCCCGATCCGGGTGTACCAGCTCCCGCTCAGCTACCACCGCGCGCCGGTCGACAACCTCGGCCATGCGCTGATCGGTGAGTGGGCGGAGCCGGATCTCGGCGACGCCGACGTCTGGGTGTACGACGCCTTGCACGACAAGGGAGCAACGCCGTACTGGCTGGACGGGCTGACGCACGGACGGCAGCTGGACGGGCTGGAGTTCCATCCCGTCCAGGCTCCGGACCGGACCATCGAAGTACCGGAGGACGCGCAGTCGCTGGTCCTCACCGTCGAGCAGAGCAACACGTCGCTGGTGTTCGGCGACGTCGCGCTGCTGAAGGTGTTCCGCCGGCTCGAGCCCGGGTCCAATCCGGGGGTCGAGATCGAGTCGGCGCTCACCGAGTCCGGGTCCGAGCTGGTCCCGGAGGTGCTGGGGTCTGCGCGCGGCAGGTGGCCGCGCGCCGGCGGCGGCACCGACAGCGGTGAGCTGGCGATGATGACCGCGTTCCAGAAGAGCGCGACCGACGGCTGGTCGTTCGCGACCTCGTCGGTGCGCGACCTGTACGCCGAGGCCGACCTGCACGCCGAGGAGGTCGGCGGTGACTTCGCCGCCGAGTCGCACCGGCTCGGCGCGAGCACCGCGCAGGTGCACTCCGAGCTGGCGAAGGCGCTCGGCACCGACATCTGGGAGCCGGCCAAGCTGGTCGAGCACGCGAACGCGATGCGTCGCCGGCTCGACATCGCGGCGTCCGCGATCCCGGAGCTCGCGCCGTACGCCGACGGTCTGGCGCACGCGTTCGACGCGCTGGCGACGTACGACCAGCCGGTCACGGTGCAGCGGATCCACGGCGACTTCCATCTCGGCCAGGTACTGCGGACGATCGACGGCTGGAAGCTGATCGACTTCGAGGGCGAGCCGGCCAAGTCCCTGATCGAGCGGCGCGCGCTGGACACCCCGGTGAAGGACATCGCCGGGATGCTGCGCTCGTTCGACTACGCGGCCCGGTCGCTGCTGCAGGACCACGAGGGCGACCAGCAGATCGCGTACCGCGCGGCCGAGTGGGCGACGCGCAACCAGCAGGCCTTCTGCGACGGGTACGCCGAGGTGGCGGGCGCGGATCCGCGGGAGCAGACCGTGCTGCTGAACTCGTTCCTCGCCGACAAGGTGATCTACGAGGTGCTGTACGAGGCCCGGAACCGGCCGACCTGGCTGCGGATCCCGCTGTCCGCAGCGGCGCAGCTGGCCGAACAGTAGTACCCCAAATCTCTGCCAAGTAATCCCACTCCGGCTGAGAATTACAGAGCGTGGGTGGCCGACCACTGTAATACTTGCGGGTATGCCTCCCGAGCCGCTGCTAGAGGTCCGTGTTCTCGGCCCTCTGGCGGTCGGGCTCGACGGCATCCCGCTCTCGGTCGACCGCCCGCTGGAACGGGCCTTGCTGGTCCGGCTCGCACTGGCCGGCGGCATGGCTGTCCCGGACAACCGGCTCGCGGCCGACCTCTGGGGTGACGTCGACCTGGCCCGACCGACCGAGCGGCTCCGAGTGCTCGCGTCCCGGCTCCGCGGCGCGATCGATCAGCCTGATCTGCTCACCCGCGTCAACGGCGGGTACGCGCTGGCGGCCCGCGTCACCGACCTCACCGAGGCCCGGGCCGCAGTCGAGCAGATGCACGCAGCCGTCCGCTCCGGCGACCACCAGCGCGTCCGTACGGCGGCACGCGACGCGCTGTCCCACTGGCGCGGCCCGTCACTCGCCGACCTCCGCACAGTCCCGTACGCCGTAGCCGAAGGCGAGCAGCTCGACGCGTGGCGCCTGACCCTCCAGGTCGAGCTCCTGGACGCCGAGCTGGCCCTGGGCCACGCAGCCGAAGCCGCCCGCGAGCTGGAGGCGCTGGCAACCGAAAACCCTTTACATGAACGCCTCTGGTGCCTGCTGGCCCTGGCCCTCTATCGCACCGGCCGCCAAGCAGACGCCCTGTCCCGCCTGTCCAAACTACGCACTCGCCTAGCCGACGAACTAGGCGTAGACCCAGCCCCCGACACCGCGGCCATGGAGCTACGTCTACTCCGCCAAGACCCCACCCTCCTCCTCAAACCTCCCGCAGTCCCGACTCCCCCACCGGTCGAGCTGCCAGCTGCTCTCACCAGCTTTGTCGGACGTGGCGAGGAGCTCGCCGCGCTTCGCCGACGGCTACAGGAGCCCGGGCTGGTCACGCTGACGGGCGGGCCTGGGAGTGGGAAGTCTCGGCTGGCCGTGGAAGCCGCGCGCGGGGTGGGGCGGGCCGTACGGCTGGTCGAGTTGGCGCCGTTGCAGCGCGAGAGCGCCGTACTGGAAGCGATTGCGGGTGATGACGCCGGCGGGAGCGATCCGATTGCTGCAGCTGCGGCAAACCTGGACGGGTCCGTGCTGGTGCTCGACAACGCGGAGCACGTGATCGAGCAGACTGCAGAGATCGTCGCCGCGCTCGTCCGGCAAGCGCCCGCCCTGACCGTCCTCGTCACCTCGCAGCGACCACTGCAGCTGGCAGCCGAGGAAGTCCGGCCGATGCACCCGCTGGACGCCCTCGACGCGGCCAGGTTGTTCACCGAGCGCTGCGCCGCCGACGCCCACGGAGCCGACCCGGAGAAGATCGCCGCGATCTGTACGGCGGTCGACCGCTACCCGCTCGGCATCGAACTGGCCGCCGGTCTCACCCGCACCCTGACCGTCCCGCAGCTGGCACAGCGACTGGCCGACCGGATGCGCCTACTCGTCGCCGGCTCCCGCGACGCGCAAGTCAGACACACCAGCCTCGTCGCCGCCCTCGACTGGAGCCACCAACTCCTGGGCGACCGAGAGCGCGCCGTACTGCGCCGCATAGCCGTGTTCGCCGGCGGCTTCACGCTGGAGGCCGCCGAACAGATCGCCGACGACCCGCGCGACGTAGCGCCGGCCCTCACCGAGCTGGCGGACCGGTCGCTCCTCACAGTCGAGGCGATCAACGGCCGCCGCTTCCGCCTCCTGGAGACCGTCCGCGACTACGCCCTGGCAAAACTCGACGAAGCCGGCGAAACCGACCCGACCCGGGCCGCACAGCTCGACTGGGCCCTCACCTTCGTCGAGACCGCCGGTGGCGACGACGATTTCGCATCGGCCGAGTCCATCACCGAAGTCTTCGCCGAGTGGCCGAACCTGCTGGACATCCTCGACCGCGCCCCCAACACCGACCGCGCGGTAAAGGGCCTCCGACTAGCACTCGCCCTCCACACCCCGTGGCTCATCCGAGGCTGGTACGCCGAAGCCGCCCGCCACTTCGGCGCCCTGGCCGACGCTCCGAACGCGACCACAGCCGAGCGAGTCACCGCCCTGAGCAACCACGGCTTCGTCCTCACCATGCGCGGCCGCTTCGACCAAGCTGCAGCATCCCTGACCGAAGCCGAAGTACTGGCCAGGACCCAGGACGACGACACGCTCACCCTGACAGCGCTCTACTACCGCAGCATCGTCGAGATCGAGCGCGGCCACCTCCTGGACGCGTTCACTCCGCTGCTGGCCGGTCAAGCTCTTGCCCGCACCTCACCGCAGCACGAACGCCGGCTCTCGGCCTGCACCGACGCGCTGGGCACCCTCTACGTCTACACCGGCCAGCCCGCCAAGGCCCTCGAGTGCTACGAGACCTGCATCGTCGCGGACCGCGAGTACGGCGACGAGCACGGCCTGTCCCGGGGCCTCAGCAATCTCGCCGGCGCACTCGTAAGTCTCGACCGGTACGACGAGGCACTGAAGGCAGCCGCCGAATCCGACCACTACGCACGCCGCCTCGACGACCGCCAGATCCTCCCGCTCAACGAGGTGATCCGCGGCGTGGTCGCGATCGCCCGCGGTGACCTCGACGCCGCCGAGAAGTACCTGCGTGCCGCGGTCGAGTACGCCGTCGCCGACGACAGCGGCGTCACCCACGCCTACATCGACCTGGCCGATCTCCTCGTCCTGCAAGGCGAAGTCGACGAAGCCGCCGCCCTCCTCGACGCTGTCTTCGCCGAAACCCCCGACCACAGCACGTCCTGGCTGGCCGCCCGCGCCGTGGCCACCGCTCTCGCACTGGCCCAGGGCGACCGCGAACAAGCCACCACCCTGCTGGCCGAAACCACCTCAGCCCACACCAGAACCGGCTTCGCCTGGCCCCGCTACACCACCCGCCTCAACACCGTACGGGCCGCGTTAGGGCAATAGCTCGAATGCTTCGGTGTGCAGCGGTCGGACGACGCTGAAATGTCTACGATCCAGGGTCGCGACCTGCTTGATGTCGAGACGTTCAGCCGCCGTCACGACGGACGCATCTGCAGTACCCAACGGCAGGTCACGATAGACGGAAGTGAGCTCCGCGATCCGTAGCCAATCTCGCGGCACCACCGGCTCCGCGACCAGGTTGCCGTTCGCGAGGTCGCCGAGGAAGCGCACCTCGGGCACTGGTCCGAGCCGACTCGCCAGCAGGTAGGTGACTTCCGTGATCACGAGCATCGGCACCAGCAACGGACCTGGGTGCGTCGCCAGAAGCTCGAGGCATTCCTCATGATGCCTGTCGTCCGCATCGACGTAGGCGTAGAGCGGACCGGCATCCACGATCAGTGCGATCTGTCGACCTCCGCGGCGAGGATCTCTTCGATCCGCTCCGACACATCAGCGCGACCGCTACGCCCAGCCCCGGCCGCCAACAGCCGACGTCGCCGTCCGCGACCGGCGGCCAGGTGTGTCTCGACCGCTTCCCGAGTCAGCTCTGAGATAGTCATCCCGCGACGCGCGGCCTCGTGCCGCAACTGGGCGTCGAGCTCGTCCGGCAGTTTGACCGTGGTTCTCCTCATGGTATGCCAGCATACCACCTTGTGTACGTCGGGACTCGGCGGGTACGGGGTGCAGTGAAGACGGAGTTGATCGGGCAGGATGGGATTCATGGGAGAGCGCGAAGCTTTTGAGGAGCCTGTGGTGGCGGTCGAGGAGCCTGTGGTGACAGCGGTTCGGGTCGATCGGACCGAGCTGGAGAGACTCGTTGCCGGCACGTACCACGATCCTCACCAGGTGCTCGGCCCGCACCTCGGCGAGCACGGTGTGACCGTGCGCGCGCTGCGGCCGTTCGCGAAGAGCGTGACCGTGCTGTACGGCGATCACCTCGGCGACCACCGGCTCGACCTGCGGCACGAGCACGACGGGATCTGGGTCGGCGTCCTCGACGTCGACAAGGTCCCGGACTACCGCCTCGAGGTGACCTACACCGACGGTCCCGCGACCGTGGTCGACGACCCGTACCGCTATCTCCCGTCGCTCGGCGAGGTCGACCTGCACCTGATCGGCGAGGGCCGGCACGAGCAGCTGTGGACCGTGCTCGGCGCCCACGTCCGCCGCTACGACGGCCCGACCGGGACCGTCACCGGTACGTCGTTCGCCGTCTGGGCCCCGAACGCGCAGGGGATCCGGCTGACCGCGGACTTCAACTTCTGGGACGGCCGCGCCCATCCGATGCGCTCACTCGGTTCGTCCGGCGTCTGGGAGCTGTTCGTGCCCGGCGTCGGCGCGGGGACGCGGTACAAGTTCGACATCTGCGGCCGCGACGGTGTCTGGCGGCAGAAGGCCGACCCGATGGCCAACCTGGCCGAGACTCCCCCGGCGAACGCGTCGGTCGTCACCGAGTCGTCGTACGAGTGGAGCGACGCCGCGTGGCTCGAGCGGCGCGCGCAGGCGGAGGCGTACGCCGAGCCGATGAGCGTGTACGAAGTACACCTCGGTTCGTGGCGCAAGGGCCGCAGCTACGCGCAACTGGCCGACGAACTCGTTGCCTACGTCAACGACATGGGGTTCACCCATGTCGAGCTGATGCCGGTGATGGAGCACCCGTTCGGCGGATCGTGGGGCTACCAGGTCACGTCGTACTTCGCCCCGACCTCGCGTTTCGGCGACCCGGACGACTTCCGGCTGCTCGTCGACAAGCTGCACCAGGCCGGGATCGGCGTCATCGTCGACTGGGTGCCCGCACACTTCCCGAAGGACGCCTGGGCCCTGGCCCGCTTCGACGGTACGCCGCTGTACGAGCACCCGGATCCGCGCCGCGGCGAGCAGCCGGACTGGGGCACGCTGGTCTTCGACTTCGGCCGGCCCCAGGTGCGGAACTTCCTGGTGGCGAACGCGATCTACTGGGCCGAGGAGTTCCACATCGACGGTCTGCGCGTGGACGCGGTCGCCTCGATGCTCTACCTGGACTACTCCCGCCAGGACGGCCAGTGGGTCCCGAACCAGTACGGCGGCCGCGAGAACCTCGAAGCCGTGTCGTTCCTGCAGGAGATGAACGCGACCCTCTACAAGCGGGTCCCGGGCGTCATCACCGTGGCCGAGGAGTCGACGTCCTGGCCGGGTGTCACCCGGGCAACGCATCTCGGCGGGCTCGGGTTCGGCTTCAAGTGGAACATGGGCTGGATGAACGACTCGCTCCGCTACCTGGAGCACGAGCCGATCCACCGGCAGTACCACCACCACGAGCTGACCTTCTCGATGATGTACGCGTACTCCGAGAACTTCGTCCTCCCGCTCTCCCACGACGAGGTCGTGCACGGCAAGGGATCGCTGCTGCGCAAGATGCCCGGCGACCGCTGGCAGCAGCTGGCCAACCTGCGTGCGTACCTGGCGATGATGTGGGCGCATCCGGGCAAGCAGCTGCTGTTCATGGGCTGCGAGTTCGGCCAGGAGTCGGAGTGGTCGGAGAAGGGCGAGCTGGACTGGTGGCTGCTGGACCACAGCGACCACCAGGGCCTGCAGCAGCTGGTCCGCGATCTCAACCGGGTCTACAAGGACACTCCGGCGTTCTGGCGGACCGACCACGACGCCGAGAAGTTCAGCTGGATCGATGCGAACGACGCCAGCAACAACATCTTCTCCTTCGTCCGGTACGGCGACGAGGGCGAGCCAACTGTGGCGTGTATCGCGAACTTCTCCGCGATCCCGCACCACGGCTACCGCCTCGGTCTCCCGTACGCCGGCCGCTGGGAGGAGGTCGTCAACACCGACGCCAACACGTACGGCGGTTCCGGGGTCGGCAACTTCGGCGCGGTCGAGGCCGACGGACCGGAGTGGCACGGGATGACGACCAGCACCGAGCTGTCCGTCCCACCCCTGGCAACGGTGTACCTACGCTTCACGGGGTAGCGTTCACGGCGTGACCGCCGTAGATCCGCTGTCCGATGGTGACCTGACACTGCACCCTTCGCCGCCGAACGGGCAGGTGACGACGTTCACCGTCGAGCACATCCGGCCGGACGACACGGGTGAGCCGGGCGACGTCCTGGGGACCGTCGAGGTGCGGCGGACCACACCGGGCGTTGCCCTGGTGGTCTGGTCGCTCGACGGCGGCCCCGGACCGGCGCAGCAGGCGCTCCGGCTCGTGACGGAGTACGCGTTCGCTGAGCTCGGGCTGGACCGGCTGCAGGTTGAGGTTGACCCCGAGCTGCACTCGTCGGCGCGGGTCGCGATCCGGTCCGGTTTCCGGCGCGAGGGGGTACTGCGTGGCGCCGCACTCGTGGACGGTGAGCGCCGTGACATCGCGATCTACGGCATGCGCGTCGACGACCCTCGGCCGGACACAGTGACCGGCTGGACCGCACTGATGGACTCGACGCTGCCGAAGAAGCGCGTGATCGCCCACGTCGTCGTACGCGACACGGCAGGCCGGGTCCTGCTGTGCCAGGTCAGCTACAAGAAGGACCTGGAGCTGCCCGGCGGTGTGGTCGAGCCCGACGAGGACCCGGCGACCGGTGCGTCCCGCGAGATGCAGGAGGAGATGGGTACGGCGCTGCCGCTGCTCGGCGTACTGGCCATCGACTGGCTGCCGCGCTGGGAGGGCTGGGGCGACGCCGTCGAGATCCTGTACGACGGGGGCGTGCACGACCCGTCGCTGATCGACGAGCTCCAGCCGGACGGGTTCGAGATCCGGGGACTGTCGTGGCACGCGCCCGAGGAGCTGGCGGGCCTGGTCTCACCGCTGAACGCCCGCCGCCTCCCGATGCTCCTGGCCGCGCCGGATCAGCTGCACAACCTACGAGCCGGCGTACCGATCACTTCGTGAGCTGGTTGACACACCAGAGGTAGTGCCCGTCACCGGCGTTCTCGTCGTAGATGGTCGCGGTGATGATCGCGTACGCCTGCCGGTACAGCCGCATCCGCTCCCGGTCGTGCCCGAGCCCCGCAAACCGGTCCAGCAACAGGTCGTCGAGCCGCCGTGCGTCCGGCCCGTACATATCGAAGAACCCAGCCGCCAGCGACGCCTCGAACGTGGTGTCCCCGGCAGTCGACAGGAACCCCCAGTCCAGCACCGCCGCAACCTCTGAGCCGTGCATCAGCACATTGGGCGGACAGACGTCCCCATGGACGACGCTCAGCTCGACCTCAGGCAGGGCGCTGAGCTCCTCGATCACTGTGTCCAGCAGCGCGGGGAAGTCGGGCACGTCCCGTTCGAGATGAACCTTCGAGGCTGCGGCACGACGGCGTACGACAGCCGCGAGACTCTCGCCCCAGGACCGGCCCCAGAACGGCTCGCCTATCACCGGGAGCGCGCGGCTCGCCGGACCCGGGCGCGCAGTACGGAGTGCCTCGACAACCAGGACGAACGCATCCAGCGCCTGCGACTCGGGCAACCCCGCCTGATGCAGCGGCAGGCCGGTCAGCTTGTCCTCGACGCTGACCGCGAGCCCGTTCTCCCCGGCGCTCACCTCGCGGATCCGCGGCGTACGAAACGGCAGCTCCGGCAGCTCGTCGAGGAACGCCTTCAGCGGCAGCACATCCTCCGGCCGCCGGTCGAACCAGACCTTCCGCACGGACCCGTCCCCGAGGTCGTAGACCGCGCCTTCCATTCCCTGGCCGATGAGCTCCACCGGCCCGACCCTAGCGGACGAACCGGATGGTCAGGGGGTAGCGGTACTCCTGGCCGCTCGATGCCGCGATCGTCGCCAGCACGATGAACACGACCGCCGCGACCGCGCCGATCACGATCAGCGGCACGATGATCAGCACCCCGAGACCGAACGTGATCAGCACCAGCACCACCGCGATCGCGGTGTAGATCAGCAGCGAGATCTGGAAGTTCAGCGACTCGACCGCGTTCTTGCGGACGAACTCGGACCGGCCGCGGAACAACAGCCAGATGATCAGCGGACACAGGAACCCCATCGCTAACCAGGCCGCGACGAACACCCCCACATGGGCGAGCATCGCCCAGGTGCGTTCTTCCGAGGCCGACAACGCCGGCCCTGAGCCCGAAGTGCTCATGCTCCCAGTGAAGCACGCCGATTCCTTTCTGCACCCGTGCCGGTCAGTACCGATAACGACCAGCAACCGAAAGGATTCACGATGGCGAGCAAGGAGTCCGAAGCGGTACGTCGGCACTGGATCAGGTCGCGTGTGTCCGCCGAGCGGGACACCCCCGACGGCGACCAGGAGCTGGGCGACCACCGCTGGGCCGAGCTCACAACTGAGCCCTCGGACGTGGACTACCTGTCCGTCGACGGCCGGCAGGCGATCTGGATCGTCCCGCACCACGCCGCCACCGACCGGGTCCTGCTGTGCTTCCACGGCGGCGGCTACATCGGCGGATCGCGCTACTCACACCGGAAGATGTTCGCTCACCTGGCCAAGGCGGTCGGCGCCCGGGCGCTCGTCTTCGACTACCCGCTGGCGCCCGAGCACACGCATCCCGCTCAGCTCGACCACGCCGTCGACACCTACCGCTGGCTGCTGGACCAGGGCATCTCCCCCGAACACATCCTGTTCGCCGGCGATTCGGTCGGAGGCGGGATGGCCGTCACCACGCAGCTCTGCGCCCGCTCGATCGGCCTGCCGCTGCCGGCCGGCGCGCTGCCGTTCTCCCCGGCCGTCGACTTCGCGGCGACCGGAGCGTCGTACGACACCAACCGGAATCGGGACGAGTTCTTCCACCGCGACCTGGTCCGCGGACTCGCCTACCTGTTCCTCGGACCGGACGGCTCACCGCAGGATCCGTTCGTGAACCCGCTGTACGGCGACCTGACCGGGCTCGGACCGATCTACATCCAGGTCGGCGGCGACGAGGTACTGCTGGACGACGCTCGCACGTTGGCCGAGGGAGCGGAGAAGGCCGGGGTCGACGTACGGCTCGATGTCTTCCCGGAGATGCAGCACACGTTCCAGATGGCGGCCGGTCGCGCGCCGGAAGCCGACGATGCCATCCAGCGGATGGCACGCTGGGCACGACCGGTGCTGGGCCTGTGACGACAGAAGAGGTAGTGGTGAGCGATTTCGACAGCCGGACCGAGCCGTTCCGCAAGGAGCTCCTCGCGCACTGCTACCGCATGCTCGCGTCGATCCACGAGGCCGAGGACGCGGTCCAGGAGACGTACCTGCGGGCGTGGCGGGCGTGGTCCGGGTTCGAGGAGCGCTCGTCGGTGCGGGTCTGGCTGTACCGGATCGCGACCAACGTCTGCCTAACCGCCCTCGAACAGCGCGGCCGTCGCGCGCTGCCGTCCGGGCTGGCGGCTCCGGCTACGGACCTGTCCCCCGGCGTACCTCCCGAAGACCCGTCCGTGCTCTTCGTAGAGCCGATCGCGGAGTCGTTGGTACATGACCCGGCGACAATCGTCACCACGCGCGAGAGCCTGCGGCTGGCGCTCATCGCGGCGCTGCAGTACCTGCCGGCCAAGCAGCGCGCCGTACTGATCCTGCGCGAGGTCCTGGCGTTCCCTGCGGCCGAGGTCGCGACGATGCTGGACACGTCCGTCGCGGCAGTGAAGAGCACGCTGCAACGAGCGCGCGCCCGCCTGGACGAGAATCCGACCGAGCCTGTGGTCGAGCCGGACGACCCCAAGGCCCAGGCTCTGCTGGCCGATTACATCAGCGGCTTCGAGAACGCCGACATGGCCGCGCTGGAGCGGGCGTTGCGCGCGGACGCAGCGATCGAGATGGTCGGTACGACGGCGTGGTTCAACGGCCGCGTGATGTGCCTGCAGCTGCTGGCCTCGGCGGTCGGCGAGCCGGGCGACTGGCGGATGCTGCCGATCGTCGCGAACGGTCAGCCCGCGGTCGGCGCCTACTTCAAGGGCGAGGCGTACGGCATCGCCGTACTCACCCCGACGGCCACCGGGCTCACCGGCATCCACGTCTTCAGCACGCCCAGCCTCGTCCCGTACTTCGGACTGCCGCTCACACCGCCTGCACCGTAAGGAGCGCGCGCCGACTCGTACTCACCAAAGCCAACGCCAGTACGACGAGTCCCGTCGCGATGATCGGCCACCAGACCAGATGCGCGGCGTCGACGAACGCCTCCGGATCGGTCGTCGCCTTGGCACCGACGATCGATCCGGCGATCGCGACCCCGAGCGACGTACCGGTCTGCCGGCCGACCGACGCAAGCGACGCCGCGAGACCGGTCATCGACGCGGGCATCCCGGACACCGCCGAGTTCGCGATCGGCGGGTTGATCGTGCCCAGGAACACGCCGAAGAGCAGGAAGATCGCGAGGATGACGGGCAGCGGGGTGTCGATGCCGATCGTCATCGACGCGGCGGCGCCGAGCGTGAGCGCCGTACTCGCGACGACCAGCGGCAAGCGCGGGCCCAGCGAACCGACCACGCGGCCGGTGAGCGGCGACAGCACGCAGATCAGCAGACCGACTGGCAGCAGGGACAGGCCGGCGTCGAGCGCTGACAGGTTGCGGACGCTCTGCAGGTAGAGGGTCGTGACGAACAGGAACGCCCCGAAGCCGCTGTAGGCGAACAGCGCGATCAGTACAGCGGAGCTGAACGGCACACTGCGGAACAGGCGAAGCTCGAGCAGCGGCTCCTCGCGCCGCCGTTCGTACCCGATCAGGGCGACCGCCGACACGGCCGCGACCACCAGCAGCCCGACGATGAACGGCGAACCCCAACCGTGCTTCTCGGACTCGATGATCGCCGACACGACGCCGCCGAGAACCAGGATCACCAGGAGCTGGCCGACCGGGTCGAACCGGCGGCCGTGGGCGGCCCGCGACTCGGGCACGAACAGGCTGGTGAAGACCACCGCGAGTACGACGATCGGCAGGTTCACCCAGAAGATCGACCGCCAGCCGAGGCCGTCGACGAGCGCACCGCCGAGGATCGGCCCGAGCACGAGCGACAGGCCGGCCGTCGCGCCGAAGATCCCGATCGCCCGCGCCCGCTCGGCCCGGTCGGGGAACACGGTCACGACGATCGCCATCGCGACCGGGTTGAGCATCGTCCCGCCGACCGCCTGCACCGCACGCGCGGCGATCAGCCAGCCGATCCCGGGCGCCAGGCTGCACAGCAGCGAACCGACCCCGAACACGATCAGCCCGAGCCGGAACATCCGGCGGCGACCGAACCGGTCGGCGGTCGAGCCGGCCAGCAACAGGAAGCTCGCGAGCACGAGCGTGTAGGCGTCGACGGTCCACTGCAGTCCGGCCGTCGAGGCGCCGAGCCCGTCCCGGATCGCGGGCAGGGCGACGTTGACGATCGAGATGTCCATCACCGAGATCAGCAGGCTGGCGCAGCAGATCACCAGCACGGCGTACCTGCGGGCACTGGTGAGACCAGTCTCGTGGGGCGTTGTGAGGCTCATAGGACCACGTTAGGATTTAGAGCGTGCTCGAAGTCAATGAACGCGGGATCAGTATTGCCGAAGCCGCCGAACGCACCGGCGTCAGCGTCCACACCCTGCGGTACTACGAGCGCGCCGGCCTGGTCGTCACCACCGTCGACCGCACCGCCGGCGGGCGCCGTCGGTACCGCAAGATCGACCTGGACTGGATCAAGATCTGCACCAGGTTCCGCGCCACCGGGATGCCGATCCGGACCATCCGGGCGTACGCCGAGCTCGTCCTGGCCGGGCGCGGCAACGAGAAGGACCGGCTCGAGCTGCTCGAGGCGCACCGCTCCGACGTACTCACCCAGCTCGCCGAGCTGCAGGAGAGTCTGGAGCTGATCGACCACAAGATCGACGTGTACCGCGGCCGGATGGAAGCCGGCGACGCCGATCAGCTCTGGGCGCCACGGGCCTGACTCCGCGCCTGGCTGGGCGCCTGAAGTCGCGCGGTCAGGAAGCGGCGCTCGGTCTCGTTGGCGGTGAGCTCGATCGCCTGCCGGTAGGCCTCGGCGGCCTCCTCCGTCCGGCCGAGCCGGGTCAGGACGTCGGCGCGGGTCGCGGGCAGATAGGCGTACGTCGCCAGCGCGGATTCCTTGCCCAAGACATCCAATTCGCCGAGCACCGCCTCCAGATCTGCGCCGGGGACGAGGCTGTGCGCGGCCGCCCGGTTGAGCGCGACGATCGGCGTCGGCCAGCTCACCATCATCGCGTCGTACATCCGGACCACCTGACCCCAGTTCGTCCTCGCCCACGACGGCGCGGTCACGTGCAGTCCGGCAACAGCTGCTTGCAACGCGAACCGGCCGTGGCCGCGCTCCAAGGCCACCGTGGCTCGCGAAACCCCCTCTGCAAGCAGCTGCGCGTCCCACCGGGAACGGTCCTGATCAGCGAGCAGCACCAGCTCGCCGTCAGCGCTCACTCGCGCGTCACCGCGCGCCTCGGTCATCAGCAGCAACCCGAGCAACGCCTGCGGTTCCGGCTCGTCCGGCATCAGCCGCTCGAGCATCCGTGCCAGCTCGATCGCGCGGCCGGTGAGATCGGTCCGCGTCAGCGCCGGCCCCGCCGCGACGTGCCCGGCCGTGTAGACCAGATGGACGACGGTCAGCACGACATCCAGCCGCTTGGGCAGTTCGTGATCCGGCGGGATCCGGTACGGGATGGCCGCCGCCGCGATCTTCTTCTTCGCCCGCGTGATCCGAGCGGCGGCGGTCGCCTCGCTGATCAACAGGACCGCGGCCACCTCCCGGGTCGTGAGTCCGCAGATCAGCCGCAGCGTCAGCGCGACCTGCGATTCGCGCGCGAGTGCCGGGTGGCAGCAGGTGAACACCAGCCGGAGCGGATCCGTCGGCTGCTCGACCTCGCCGGGCTCCTCCACCAGCAGCGGGAGCTTCCGCCGCAGATTCGTCTCCCGCCGCAGCCGGTCCAGGGCGAGGCGCCGCGCGACGGTGGTCAGCCAGCCGCCCGGGTTCACCGGGATGCCGTCCGGCCAGGTCCGCAACGCCTGCACGAACGCGTC
This sequence comes from Kribbella sp. NPDC000426, assembly GCF_040300265.1. Lineage (NCBI taxonomy): Bacteria > Bacillati > Actinomycetota > Actinomycetes > Propionibacteriales > Kribbellaceae > Kribbella > Kribbella sp. NPDC000426. The sequence continues at coordinate 351,081 of NZ_JBEPDK010000006.1, forward strand.
CTGCGTGCAGTCCTCGGCCAGGTCGAGGTCCCGCGTCAGGCGCACGACCGACGCGAGCACGGTGGACCAGCTCTCACGATGAGCCCGGTCCACCACCCGGGTGACCTCTACCGCCTCAGTCATCACTCTCCCCCGCTCCGGGTACGCCGGCGGGACGGATCGCCGACGTACCCGGTGGTGGCATGTCAGCCCTGCGGCCCGGAGCCTGCCGAGGTGTCCATCACCGGACGCACCTCGACGTTGCCGGACGGGCAGATCTTGGCCAGCTCCAGCGCCTGGTCGAGATCGCGGGCGTCGATGACGTAGTAGCCGCCGAGCGCCTCCTTGGTCTCGATGAACGGGCCGTCGGTGACCAGCGGCTCGGCGCCCTCGCGCTGCTTCACGGTGCTCGCCGTCGTCGACCGCTCGAGCGCCTCCCCGCCGAGGATCCGCGCCCCGGCCTTCTCCACCGCCTCCGCGAAGGCCCCGTGCAGCTTCATCGCCTGCTGCCAGTCATCAGGCGTGACGTTGTCGTACCACTCTTCGCTGTCGTACAGCAGGAACATGTACTGCGCCATCTCAGGCTCTCCCTCGTGTAGGGCTTGTACTGAACATCTTGCTGACGATCGCCGCCACACGGAATCGACAACACCCGGGAAGAATCTTCATTACTGTTGAGTACTGTGACTTCGACGGAGCATCTTGACGTGCTGATCGTCGGCGCGGGCCTGTCCGGGATCGGCGCGGCGTACCGGCTCCAGACCCGCTGCCCGGACCGGACGTACGCCGTCCTCGAGGCCCGCGAGAGCCTCGGCGGCACGTGGGACCTGTTCCGGTATCCGGGGGTGCGGTCGGACTCGGACATGTTCACGCTCGGGTTCCCGTTCCACCCCTGGAAGGCCGCGAAGGCGATCGCGGACGGGCCGGCGATCCTCGACTACCTGCACGAGACTGCGTCGACGTACGGGATCGACAAGCACATCCGCTTCGGCCAGCGCGTCGTGCGCGCCTCGTGGTCGTCCGCCGACGCGCTGTGGACGGTCGAGACCGGCTCCGGCCAGGCCTACACCTGCTCGTTCCTGTACGTGTGCAGCGGGTACTACGACTACGACTCGGGCTATGTTGTCGACTTCCCCGGGCAGAGTTCGTTCGAGGGCCGGATCGTGCACCCGCAGCACTGGCCGGCCGACCTGGACTACACCGGGCAGCGAGTGGTCGTTGTGGGTAGCGGCGCCACCGCCGTGACGCTCGTGCCCGCCATGGCCGGTACGGCGGAGCACGTGACGATGCTGCAGCGCACGCCGAGCTACGTCGCCTCCCGGCCTGCCCGCGACGCGTTGTCGGACCGGCTCCGCGCCGTACTGCCGGAGAACCTCGCGCACCGGCTGATCCGCGGGAAGAACGTTGCCGTGAGCACCGCGCTGTACAGCGCGTTCCGGAAGTGGCCGGCGCATGCGGCGTGGTTGCTGAACGCCGGGGTGGCGCGGGAGTTGCCGGAGTCGATCCCGGTCGATCCGCATTTCACCCCGCAGTACAAGCCGTGGGACCAGCGGTTGTGTCTGGTGCCGGACGCCGACCTGTTCAAGGCGTTGCGGAACGGGTCGGCCTCTGTGGTGACCGACGAGATCTCGCGGTTCACTCCGGGCGGTCTGCTGCTCCGGTCGGGTCGTGAGGTGGAGGCGGATCTCGTGGTGACCGCGACGGGTCTGCGGATGGTTGCGCTGGGCAACATCCAGGTGACGGTCGACGGGCGGTCCGTGGCGCCGCACGACACCTTTGTCTACAAGGGGATGATGCTCAGCGGCGTACCGAACCTTGCCTGGTGCATCGGGTATACCAACAACTCGTGGACGCTGCGGTCCGACCTGACCTCGCAGTACGTCTGCCGGCTGCTCAACCACCTGACCGCGACCGGCACCCGGATCTGCCTCCCCGAGGTCGACCCGGCCGAATACGACGCTCCACCTCGGCCGGTGGTCGACCTGTCCTCGGGCTACATCCGGCGCGCGGCCGCGATCCTTCCGCGCCAGGGCAGTCAGGGGCCCTGGCGCCTCCGGCAGAACTATCCACGCGACCTGGTGACGCTGCGCTTCGGGCCCGTCGAGGACGGCGTCATGCAGTTCGTCGCCTAGTTGCCGTTGCCTAGTCGACGGGCGCGGGCGGTTGGGGGCCGACGTACGTGGCGATCGGGCGGATGATCTTCGGGTCCTCGGACTGTTCGAGGATGTTGGCGGACCAGCCGATGATCCGGCTGACGGCGAACGTCGGCGTGAACATCGCGCGCGGGATGCCGCACAGCTCCATCACGACCCCGGCGTAGAACTCGACGTTCGCGTAGAGGTTGCGGCCCGGCTTCAGCTCGGCGAGGACGTCGACGATGCGCTGCTCGACCGTCGTGGCGAAGTCGACCAGGTCGCCGCCGATGCCGCGGGCGATGTCGCGGAGCATCAGCGAACGCGGGTCCTCGGTCCGGTAGACCGCGTGGCCGAACCCCATGATCCGGTCGCCGGCGGACACCTTCGCGCGGACCCAGGCATCGATGCGGTCCGGCGTACCGATCTCGTCGAGGCTGGCGAGGGCACGATCCGGGGCGCCGCCGTGCAGCGGTCCGGAGAACGCGCCGATCGCTCCGGCAACGGCTGAGACCACGTCAGCGCCGGTGGAGGCGATCACCCGCGCGGTGAACGTAGAGGCGTTGAAGCCGTGGTCGAGCGTCGAGACGAGGTAGTGCTCGATCGCGGTCGCATGTACTGCGTTCGGCTCGGCGCCGGTGACCAGGTAGAGCCAGTTGGCTGCGGCCGAGAGGTCGGCGCGTGGCTGGAGCGGCTGCTGACCTTCGCGGAGGCGATACAGGGCGGCGAGGATGGTCGGGGTGACCGCGCAGACGAGCATCGCGTCGGCCTTCCGACGGGCCGGGTCGGCGTCCCAGAGCGGCGGAAGACCACGCACCGCCGCCAGGAGCGACAGGGCGGTGCGGAGGCCGGCGAGCGGGTTGAACTTCGCACCGGCGGCCGCGATCGCGGGGAGGACCGCGCTGACCTCGTCGGGCAGGACGCGCAGCGGTGCCAACTCGGCGATGAACCGGTCGCGCTCGGCGTCGGTCGGCAGGCGGCCCTCGAACATCAGGTACCAGACGTCTTCGAGCGTCTTCGACTTGGCGAGATCGATCGCCGAGTACTGGCGGTAGTGGTAGAACCCTTCGTCACCACGGACGTCGCCGAGGGTCGTCTCGGTGACGACGACGTTGCGCAGGCCGGGCGGAACATTGATCACTGTTGACATATCTTCAGAGTTGACAGCTAATCAACTATTGTCAATATTGATCCAGTCAATGTGAATCGGGATCGATCGCTGGAGGAGCGGGGATGACGGCCGAAGGTGACGAGAATTACCTGACCACCGCGGAGGTCGCACGCCGGCTGCAGGTCAAACCGGAGACGATCTACGCGTACGTCAGCCGAGGCCTTCTCACCAGCACCCGAGCCCGGGGCCGCCGCGGCAGCCTCTTCTCAGCCACCGAGGTAGAACGCCTGGCCAGCCGATCCGTCGACCACTCCGGCGTCGTCGAACGCATCGAATCCCAACTGACCCTCCTCAAGGACGACGAGCTCTACTACCGCGGTCACTCCGCCCGATTCCTCGCCACCAACTGGACAGTCGAACAAGTAGCCACCCTCCTGTGGATCGGCCAAACCCCTCAACCGTCCACGGTGGGGGCGGTGGGGGCGGCGGCTCGGACCCGGGCAGTGTTTGGGGTGGAGCGGGAGGGGGTGCAGCTTGCTCGGGCTGCGATGGAGGTGGCGCCGGAGGGGGCTCGGTTGACGGATCGGCTGCGGGTGGCGGTGGCTGTGCTGGGGGCTGCTGATCCGTTGCGGTTCGACCTGTCCGCACCGTCGGTGACTGCCGCTGCCGGGCGACTGATCGGGACCCTGGTGAGCGCGCTGCCTGGCGACTACGTGGACCCAGCCGCGACTCTCGGCGCCCGCCTATGGCCGAAGCTCTCCGACCAAGCACCCCGCCCCGAGGTGCTCGACGCCGCGCTGATCCTGCTGGCCGATCACGGGCTCGCCGTCTCGACGGTCGCCGCCCGCGTCGCCGCCAGCGCCCGCGCCAACCTGTACGCCGTCATCTCCGCCGGGCTCGGCGCCCTCGACGGCCAGTACCACGGCGCCGCACCGACCCTTGCATACGAGTTCCTCCGACGCGCACGGCAGGATCCGCTCAAGGCCTTGTCGGACCGGTTGCGTTCGGGCGAACCGATCCCCGGCTTCGGCCACCGGATCTACCAGCAGCGCGACCCGCGCGCCGACGTACTCCTCCGACTGCTCGGCGATCACCCGATCGTCGGCACGGTCGCCGCGATCGCCGAGCGCACCCCGACGTTCCCGAACAGCGACCTGGCCATCGCCGCGATCATGCACGCGTACGACTTCCGCCCGGACGCCGGTGACGCGCTGTTCGCGCTCGCCCGGATGATCGGCTGGACCGCGCACGCCCTGGAGGAGTACGCGGCCCCGGCCCTCCGCTTCCGCGCGATGGGCATCTACACCGGTCAGACCACCTGACTACTTCGCGCCCACCTTGATCAACATCGCCGCACCAGGAGCCAGCGGGACCTGGACCGGCCCGACCCGCTGGGACGCGTACTTCTGCATCGCCGGCTGGAACACCCCGACCGACCCGACCGTCTGCTCGTTCACCGCGACAACGGCCCGGGCCCGCGCACTGTGCGAACGGTTGGCAACCAGCACCCACCGATCACCCGACGCCGCATCCCGCGACCGGAAGGTGCCGACGACAACCGAATCCCCGGAGACCGCCGAAACCAGGTTCGTAGGCGTGAAACCGACGGCCCCGTTGGGCAACGGAGTCTCGTTCGCATGGACGACGGACTCCGACACCAACGGCTTCAGCTCGCGCCCGACCTGGTGCAACCACGTCGTGTTGATCTGCTTCGCGGCGTCGTACCGCGGTGTCCGTTTGCCGTCGACCGTGATCAACGCCGGCCCGAACCCCTCGCCGCGAGCGGCCTCCGGCGTCCAGTAGGTGAAGTACTGGATGCCCTTCGCGCCGTACGCAAGACTGATGTTGACCTGCCACAGCAGCTCCGCCGCGGTCGGTTCGCGATGGTTGTTGTAGGCAAGCGTCTGGATGAACACCCAGGCCGGGATGTCGCCGTGCAGCGCGGCGTCGCGGACGATGGCCCAGTTGTGGAAGTAGTTCGCGTCCTCGCGCCCCTCCGACAGCAGCGGATAGCGGTCGAACGAGATCAGCGACGGCTGCACCACGTCGACGAAGTTGCGATAGTACGTCGCATCGTCGGACGGCAGCAGGTTGATGTACGGCAGCAACTGCGGCGCCAGCTCACGCGAGATCGAGAGCGCTTTCGCCAAGGTGGCGAACCAGCCCGCGCCCGGTTCGTCGTAGAAGTTGAAGCCGGCCAGCGACGAGTACGGCCCGTACGCGTCGCGGGCGCGGATGTAGAGCGCACTCGCCTCGGCCGGGGTCACGCTGAGGAAGTCGGTGGTGGTGTCGGAGATCGAGAACCAGCGGGACATGTTGCGGATCTGGATGTCGTCCGAGATCAGCATCTTCAGGCCGGCGTCGCGGGCCAGGCCGAGCTGGTACTGGAAGATGTTGCCGTCTCCCGCGTAGTTGCCGGAGATGATGAAGTCGAAGCCGGCGTTCTTGATCTCCGCGAACCGTTGCGCGGTGCTCGCGTACGGATGCGGCGGCCAGAACAACCCGATCGGGAAGTCCGGCCCACCCGTCAACGGCAGCGTGTCCGGCGACGGCACGGCGGCCGGAGCAGTCGTCGCGCCGGTGGTCGAGGCGGCTGCGGTGGTTGTCGAAGCGGCGGTAGCGGCTGCCGCGGTCAAGGCGGTAGCGCCGGCGCCTAGGAGCAGGCTGCGGCGGCTGGGGCCGAGGATCTGGTGCGGACTCTGCATGGTTCTCCTTCGGAAGGCGGTCGAACGGAGCTTGCGGCAGAAGGCTTCTCAGGACATCTCAGGACTTCTGGCGGTGATCCGCGACGGCGTCGGCGGTCGCGTCGAAGGCCTGCTCGGCTTGTGGATAGTCGCGTTGGGCGACGCCGAGGTACAACGCGTCGAGCACGATCATCTGGGCGTGCCGGCCGGCCAGTCCCCCGGTCCGGAACGTGACGTCGCGGGCGGCGGTGACCAGCACGATGTCCGCCACCCGCGCCAGCGGCGACCGCGGATAGTTGGTGATGGCAACAGTCGTCGCCCCTTGCCGCCCGGCCCGGGTCACGGGTTCGAGAACCTCGAGCGTCTCGCCACTGTGCGAGATCCCGACCGCGACATCGCCGCTTGCGAGCAGAGCCGAGCTCGCCAGTGCAGTGTGTACGTCGCTCCACGTACTCGCGACCCGCCCGATCCGGTGCAGCCGCAACCGCAGGTCCTCGGCCACCGCGGCCGACCCCGCCACGGCGTACAGGTCGATCCGCCGGGCATCCGCGATCGCGCGAACAGCCCGGCCGAGCGCGTCGACGTCCAGCGACGCGACAGTGTCTTCAAGCGCCCGCGTGTCCGCGCGCAGCAACGTCCGGAGTACGTCGTCCAACGAGTCGTCCGGTCCGACCTCCGAACCGGTCCCGCGTTCCCAGCTGAGACTGGTCCGACCACTCTCGGCGGCGAGCGTGAGCCGCAGCTCGGCGTACCCGGACAGGCCGAGCGCCAGACAGAAGCGCGTGACGCTCGGCAGCGACGTACCGCAGCGGGCGGCCAGCTGGCCGATCGTCGATCCCGCGACCGCCGCCGGATCCCGCAGTACCTCGGCGGCGATCCGGGCCTGCGCCGGACTCAACGCCGGCAGCAGGCCGTGGATCCGCGCCTCGAGACTCGGCGGCGGTGACGCGACTGCACTCATGTGAAGAATTCTCAGAGCACTTCAGCACCAATTACAAGAATTCACACTGACCGATTCCGGCCAAGGTCCTCAGTACGCCGCCATCCGCCGGATAGTGAACTGGTCGGACCAGCCGCCGGCGATCAGCACATCGATCCGCCCGCTCAGCACATACGTCCCGTACGGCGTGATCGCGGCCGTCGTCGGACCGGAGACCGGCCACGGCTCGACCGACCGCACCTGGGCGGTCCGGTAGTTGTCACGGCTGCTCAGCACGGTCGCCTGCTCGACACCAGCCGCACCGAGCTTGTTCGTGATCGCGATCAGCCGGCCGTCCCGGGCGAGCGCCAAGCCGTCTCCCCCGACCAGTGCACTGGTCAGACCAGTCGTACTGAGTTCACCCCGCAGCGAGATCCGGAACAAGGTGCCCACGTCGTACCGGACCACCAGCAGATAGCCGCCCGGGTGCCAGACGATGCCGTTGGCCCCGATCGTGTCGCTCCGCAGCCGCTCGTCGCGGACGAGAACCGACGCCGCACCGCGAGGCGTGATCCGGTAGATCGCGTCACCCGCCGGGTCGGTGACGTAGGCGTTGCCCACGGCATCGATCGCCAGGTCGTTCACGCCGTGTCGACCGCCGGCCGGGTTCAGCTGCGGCGTGTTCAGATCGACCTTCCGCTCGAGCCGGCCGGTCCGCAGGTTGTAGATCGCGACCCCGGACTGCTTGTAGAGCGTCGCGTCCGACGACCGCTCGCCGTTGCCGATATCGGCGTACGTGACCAGCACCCGGTTGCGCACGGCATCGACATGCAGCCCGAACGTCGACACCCCGGGCGCGACCCCGAACGGATGCGGTACGCCGTCCCGGCCGACCACCGAGATCCGCCCGGTGGCCAGCGACCCGACCAGGAACGCCTGCCGGGTCGGATCCCAGGCGATCCCCTCCGGATACCTGTCAGCCGTCCGGCCGTCGAGCTGGACGGGAATCCCGTGCGAAGCAACGGCCGGCACGGGGACCGCGGCCGGCGACGCCGTCAAGGCGAGCAACGCCGCGACCAGCACTCGGAACTTCATCAAGAACCCTCCTCAAGATGGATACGAACACGGAGATTAATCAGAGCTCTGATAGTCGTCAATGCATATATCACCGACGCCGTTCGTAGGATGGTCCGCATGCGGATGTCCTTCGACGAGCGGCTCGGCAGTCACTTCAAGCGGGTCGAGCAGGAGTTGCAGGCGGCGAAGTCAGCGGCGGTGAAACCGGCCGGACTCACGGTTCCGCAGTACGCCGCTCTGTTCGTGCTGGACGAGCAGCCGGGGATCTCGGCCGCCGAGCTGGCCCGGCGCTGCGCCGTCACCCCGCAGACGATGACGACGATCCTGCGCAACCTGGAGGCCGGCGGCCTGATCGAGCGCACGCCGCACCCGCTGCACAAGCACGTGATCGAGACCCGTCCGACGCCGGCCGGACGCAAGGCTCTCGATCAGGCGGACAAGCGCGCCACCGCCGTCGAACGGCGGCTCGCGGCGGCTTTCAGCGAGGAGGAGGCGGAGACGCTCCGCACCCTCCTCGCCCGGGTCTCGGAGACCCTGACAACAGATCCGATCCTGAAGGGTTAGAACAGGGCGGACATCAGCCGGCGCCGGGCCTTGACCACCCGGTCGTCGTCGGCGCCGACCACCTCGAACAACTCCAGCAGGTGCAGCCGGACGGTGTTCCGCTCGTCGCCCGAGGTCGCCTGGACCGTGCTGATCAAGCGCGCGAAGGCGTCGTCGACGTGCCCGCCCATCAGATCGACATCGGCGACCAGCAGCTGCGCCTCGACGTCGGCCGGGTTGTCGGCGGCCCGCGTCCGTACGTCGGCCGGCACGTCCTGGGTCCGCTTCACCAGTTGCACCCGCGCCAGCCCGGACTTCGCCTCGGCGTCGGCCGGCGTCTCCTTCAGCAGCTCCTCGTACGCCGCGATCGCGCCGTCCAGATCGCCTGCGGCGACAGCGTTCTCCGCATTCTCGTACCGCGGGTTCGGCGGCGGCTCCTCAGCCGAGTCGGCGTCACCAGCAGGCGGCCCGACCGGCTCGGCGCGACCGGTGATGCCGTTCGCCACCGCCACCGTCAGCAGCTGGTCGAGGTACTGCCGGACCTCGGGCTCGCCCAGAGCGCCCTGGAACAACGGGACCGGCTGACCGCGCAGGATCGCGATCACCACGGGCACCGACTGGACGCCGAACGCCTGCGCCACCTGTGGGTTCGCGTCGACGTCGATCCGGGCCAGCAGGAACTTCCCGTCGTACTCGGTCGACAGCTGGGCCAGCACCGCGCCGAGGGCGTTGGAGCCCTGGGAGCGGGGCGACCACAGCTCGACCACGACCGGCGCCTGCAGGGAGCGCTCGATCACGTCGGCCTGGAAGTTCGCCTCGGTCACGTTCAGCACATAGGCGCCGGCGGCGGCACCGGCCGCACCAGCCGGGGCGCCGGGACCGCCCGGCGCTGCACCGGCCGGCTTGCGCAGGCCCGAGAGATCGATCGCCCCGGGACGGGAGAAGTTGGACTGGCTCACCACTGTCCTCGCATTCCGTGCGCACATACCCGATCTACGTTCACAGGTCCATCCTCTACGACGATGCCGAACTCTGCTGAGCCCGGGTCGCCATCAACAACCGTGCCAGCCCGCTGCGGGTCCCCGCCACCGCCAGCCGGTCCCCCGCCCGCAGCTCCCGCTCGACCGCCGGCACCCGCTCAACAGCCGGCGCCCGACCCGCCGCCGGCGCCCGCCCTGCCGACCTGGCCTCCCGCTCGGACGCCGCAGTACGACCACCGGCACGGGGCTCGGGGCCGGTCGGGCTCCAGTCCCAGGCTTCGCCCAGGTCCTGCCTCGCCAGCACTCGCAGTCCCCCGGCCTCGTCCAGCTGCCCCATCCGCTTCCCGACCGCGATCGACCCGGGCTCGACGGTGACCTCGGTCAGCAGCAGAACACGACGACCCGCCGGGACCGTCACCTGACTGCGCCGGTTCGCGACCGCTGCGGCCACGGCAGGCGCGACCAGCATGGACACCGACCGGCTGTGGCCGAGTCCGAGCCGCCGCTCGACCCGCTGCGCCAGGTCGTGGTCGAACATCCGCATCGTGATCCAGGCATCCGGATTGAGATCCCGCGCCATGATCGCGCATTCCAGGTTGGTGATGTCTCCGTCGGTGATGGCCAGCACCGACTGGCACCGCTGGACGCCGGCCAACCGCAGCGTCTCCTCGTTGCTGCTGTCCCCGACCACGACCGGGATCTTCAAGCGGTGCGCCGTCTGTACGCCGGGCGCCTCGTCGTCCTGGTCGACCCCCACCACCGCGACGCCCCGCTCGGTGAGGATCTCGAGCACCCGCGACCCGACCGTACCGAGCCCGCACACCACGACGTGATTGCGCGGCCGCCCGCGGACACCGCCGATCAGCCGCGACAACCGCGCACCGATCAGCGAGTCGACCACGACCGCGGTCAGCAGCGCCATCAACACGATCCCGGTCAGCTGCACCAGCACCGCGCTGACCTTCACCCACGGCTGCGCGTCGTTGAATTTGTCGTCGTCGATCCCGGCCGAGGTGACCACCCCGGCCGCGAGGTACAACGCCCGCCACCACTCGATCCCGCCGAAGTAGTGGATGACGCCCGTACCGGCCACGATCAGGAACGCCATCACCGCGGCGATCTTCCGCACCCGGCTGTCGAGGATGTCGCGGAGCGCCATGAACCAGCCGGCCGGGCGGACATCTCGACTCCCCCACAGCGCCCGTACGCCGGTCCCCAGCACGATGTCTCCGTCAGGGTCGGAGCTCGACAACGGCAGCAGCGTCGGCGTCGCGGACGAGGTCGTGTCCGCGAGCACTGTCAGATGCGGCTCCCGGATCAGGTCGGCCTGCCCGGCCACCAGCCGTCGGCCGCCGAGGTCGAGCCAGGTCAGCTCGTCGTCCTCCAGCGCGTCGGAGACGAACGCGGGCGCCGCGAGCGACGGCCCGTTGATCACCACGCAGTCCCCGAGCAGCCGGTTCATGTGCTTGCCCAGCCGCGGATTCACCATCTGTACGACGATCCGCAGCTCCGGATCCATGTCGCGCGCGGTCAGCGCCGTGTGCACGTTGTGGACGTCATTGTTGTCCAGCAACACCAGAGCGCGCGCTGTGGACGGCGCCCCGTCGTCGGCGGCGTCCACCCCGGCGCGCCGCAGCAGCGACTCGCTGATCACCCGGGCGCCCATCACGTTGGCGCCGAGCTCTTTGATCCGGTCGTAGTGACGCGAGTCCGGGTTCACGATCGCGGTCACCCGCTCACCCGAGCTCACCAGTTCCGTTGTCACTCGCAACATCGTGCGGTCCGACCCGCAGACCACCACGCGACGCCCGTCGGCCGGCCCGATCGCACTGGCCGTCGCGGCCGTCAGATCGGGCTGCGGCTGTTCCTCAGAATCGGGCGGGCTCTCGGTACTCGCCCCACTGTTCCCGAAGAACGTGACAGATTTCCCCCATCGTGGCCTCCGCACGCACTGCCTCCAGCATGGGCTCGATCAGGTTGCCAGTGCCGCTGGCCGCCTCCACCAGAGCCGTTAGCGTACGCCGTACCAGGTCCTCGTCACGGTGCGCCTTGCGCTCCGCGAGCACTCGGCACTGCTCGATCTCGACCTCGTGCGAGACCCGGAGGATCTCCAGGTCGCCGGACACGGTGTCGGTCAGCGTGTTCACGCCGACGATCTTCTTCTCGCCCTTCTCGAGCTTCTGCTGGTACTCGAACGCGGCGTCGGCGATCTCGGCCATGAACCAGCCGTCCTCGATCCCGCGCAGGATCCCGCCGGTCATCGTCTCGTCCGGGCTCATCTCCTTGATCCGGGCGAAGATCTGCTCGGCCTCGGCCTCGATCGCGTCGGTCAGCGCCTCGACGTACCAGGAGCCGCCGAGCGGGTCGGCCACGTTCGTGACCCCGACCTCTTCCATCAGCACCGACTGCGTGCGCAGGGCGATCTCGGCGGACTCCGCAGTCGGCAGCGCGAGTGTCTCGTCGAGCGCGTTGGTGTGCAGCGAGTTGGTCCCGCCGAGCACCGCGGCGAGCGCCTCGACGGCCGTCCGTACGACGTTGTTGACCGGCTGCTGCGCGGTCAGGGACACACCGGCGGTCTGGGTGTGGAAGCGCAGCGACTGGGCCTTCTCGGTCTTCGCGCCATACACGTCGCGCAGCCAGCGGGCCCAGATCCGGCGGGCCGCGCGGAACTTCGCGATCTCCTCGAAGAAGTCCAGGTGGCTGTCGAAGAAGAACGACAGGCCCGGCGCGAACACGTCGACGTCGAGGCCGCGCGACAGCCCGAGCTCGACGTACCCGAACCCGTCGGCGAGCGTGTACGCGAGCTCCTGCGCGGCGGTCGAGCCGGCCTCACGGATGTGGTACCCGGAGACGCTGAGCGGCTTGTACGCCGGGATCGTGGTCGCGCAGTACTCCATCAGGTCGCCGATCAGGCGCAGATGCGGCTCCGGCGGGAACAGCCACTCCTTCTGCGCGATGTACTCCTTGAAGATGTCGGTCTGCAGCGTCCCGTTGAGCTTGGTGATGTCCGCACCCTGCCGCTCGGCGGAGACGAGGTACATGCAGAAGGCCGGCACGGCCGGACCGGAGATCGTCATCGAGGTGGTGACGTCCTGCAGCGGGATGTCCTTGAACAGCCGGTCCATGTCCGCGGCCGAGTCGATCGCGACGCCGCAGTGCCCGACCTCGCCCAGCGACTTCGGGTCGTCGGAATCACGACCCATCAGCGTCGGCATGTCGAACGCGACCGACAGGCCGCCGCCACCGCCGTTCAGGATCATCCGGTACCGCTCGTTGGTCTGCTCGGCGTTGCCGAAGCCGGCGAACTGGCGGATCGTCCAGGTCCGGCCGCGGTAGCCGGTCGGATACAGCCCGCGGGTGAACGGGAACTCCCCCGGCCAGCCGATCCGCTCCATCCGCGGGTCCTCGACCCCCTCGGGCGGCCCGTAGACAGGCTCGACCTGGGTGCCGGAGAGCGTGGTGAAATCCGCCTCCCGCTTGCGCGCGGCGTCGTACCGCTGCTGCCACCGGCTCCGGCCGGCCGCGATCTGCTCGGCATCCATCAGTGAGACCTCCTAGGAAACTGGTCCCAAAATACTAGGACGTCCAACTATTTCCAACCGCGCGAAGGCTGCCAGTTCTGGTAACTGGGGGTCAGAAGTCGCCGGCGTTGTGGCGGAGCGGCTCGAGGACGGTCCAGAGCATCTTCAGCTGCTCGTCGGTGAGCCCGGAGACGGCGAAGTCGGCGGCGACCAGATCCGCGGTGGCGCGCTCGACCAGGTCCCGGCCCTCGGGGGTGATCTCGCACAGGATCGCGCGCCCGTCGTCCGGGTGCGGCGTCCGTGTCACCAGCCCGGCCGCCTCCAGCCGGCGCACGATCGAGGTCACCGAGGTCGGGTGGACCTGCAGCCGCTCGCCCATCTTGCCCAGCGGCAGCGAACCGCGCCGCGAGAACGTGAGCAGCACCAGCGCCTCGAACCGCGCGAACGTCAGCCCGTGCTTGCGGAGGATGTCGTCAAGCTCGTTGATCACGATCTGCTGCGCGCGCATCAGCGACGTGACGGCACGCATCTGCTCGACCGCGCCCCATCGCCGCCCCCACTGCCGCGACGCTTCGTCGATCGGGTCGAACGGCAACGCCCTCTTCCTCGCCATGGGCCGAAGATTAGCCCGACACTAGGCAGACCATGTCGAAACTCAGAGATTCGGACTTCCCCGCCCTCGGAACCGATACCCCCGCCGAGCAACTGATCAGCATCCGCTTCCGCTGGTACGCCACCCAGGCGCGCCGCGCCCGAATCTGGTACCGGGCGCTGGGCACCGTCCAGCTCATCGCCGCCCTGGTGATCGCCGTCTCGGTCGCGATCAACGCCCCCACCTGGCTGGCTCCGTCGCTGGGTGGCGTCATCGCCTTGGCCGAAGGAATCCGGACCCTGTTCGGCTTCAAGGATTCCTATCCCACCTACACCCGGACTGCGCAGGAACTACGCAACGAGGCCTGGCTCTACGCCCAGCGGGCCGGTCGCTACGCGGATGCCGATGAGCCGGTCAAGTTGCTGGCGCAGCGGGTGGTCGAGATCAGCCATTCCGAGACCGAGGACTGGGAGGCCGCCCTGAAGGCGCGGAGCCTCTGAAACTGTCCCCGGAATCTGGAAAGGTTCGGGCATGAGATTTCTCGAGCATGTCCGGGCCGAGAGTGCGCGGCTGGGTGAGGTGGCACGGATGGGGCTCGACGCGCCCGTGCCCAGCTGTCCGGGGTGGACCGTCGACGACGTGGTCCGCCATGTGGCGATGGTCTACGCGCACAAGGTCGAGGTGCTGAAGCTCGGCGCCCGCCCAGACCCGTGGCCGCCGGACTTCTCCGGCCGCGAGACCCTCGAGTGGTACGACGAGGCCCGCGCGGCGATCCTCGGCGCGCTGGAGGCAGCCGGGACCACGACGCAGACGTGGACGTTCAACCCGCGCGACACGACCTCCGCGTTCTGGCACCGGCGGATGGCGCACGAGAGCCTCATCCACCGGATCGACCTCGAGCAGGCCCACGACGTCGTCACACCGATCGACCCGGAGCTGGCGCTCGACGGCATCGACGAGCTGCTGTACCCGAACCTCGCCGGCCCCTGGTGGGAGGAGGGCGACACGGAGTATCCGATCGATGCGACGCTGCGGATCACCGCGACCGGCCGGTCCTGGACGATCACGGCCGACGCGACGAGCATCGACGTACAGCAGGGTGCGGAGGGCGACGCCGCGGCGGAGATCTTCGGCGACCCGACGCCGATCAACCTGTGGCTCTGGGGCCGGGTCGGCGAGGACGCCATCCAGACCGTCGGTGACCCGAATGTCATCCGGGCCTTCCGCGGCAGGATCTCGGAAGCCACGCAGTAGCCACGCAACAAACTGTCCTCTGCGGGTCTGCCTGTTCGTTCCTTTGACAAGAGACCACAGTGGTCTCAGCGAGAAGGAGGACTCCGATGGCGCAGTACCTTGCTTTGACCTACACCGCGGACGTGGACTGGTGGGCGCCCGAGCAGGCCGAGGAGCTGGCCGAGTACCGGAAGTTCGGCGTCGAGTTCGCCGAGCAGGTCAAGGCCAGCGCCGTGCTGCACCCGACCGCGACGGCGACGGTCGTCCGGGTGGAGGGCGCGCGCGGCGGCCCGGTGATCACCACCGACGGCCCGTACGCCGAGACCAAGGAAGCGCTGACCGGCTACTACCTGATCGAGGCCGAGGACCTCGAGGAGGCAGTCAGGATCGCGGCCGAGATCCCGGCTGCCTGGGGCGGCGCCGTCGAGGTACGTCCGGTGATCGTCGCCAGATGAGTCAGCGGGCCGACTTGAACGAGCGGTTCGGCGCTGTTGCCGACACGATCCGGATCGAGGGGACGCGGATCCTCGCCACCCTGATCCGGACGGTCGGCGACGTGCAGCTCGCCGAGGACGCCGTCCAGGAGGCCGCGCTGGCGGCTCTCGGCGCGTGGCCCGTCACCGGCGTACCGCCTGAGCCGCGCGCCTGGCTGACCGTGACCGCCCGGCGCAAGGCGATCGACATCATCCGCCGCGAACGCGCCCGCGCCGACAAGGAACGAGCCGGCGCCGAGCTGCAGGACCTCGGTCGCCGCGATCTCGACGCCCTGGATCCGGAGGGCGCACTCGACCCCGACGAGGTCGTCCAGGACGATCTCCTGCGGCTCATCTTCACCTGCTGCCATCCGTCGCTCTCACCGCCGACCCGGGTCGCGCTCGCCCTGCGGACGCTGTGTGGGCTCTCTCCCGCGCAGATCGCCGACGTGCTGCTGACCACCGAGGTCGCGACGACCAAGCGGCTGGTCCGGGCACGTCAGAAGATCGCCGCCGCTCGCATCCCGTACCGGGTCCCGCCCGAGGCCGAGCTCCCCGACCGGCTGCCTGCGGTCTGCGCGGTCATCCACAGCCTCTACACCGCGGGCCACGCTCCATCCGAGGGCGAGGCGGCGTACGACGTGGACGTCTGCGCGGAGGCGATGCGCCTGGCCGAGCTCCTGCACACCCTGCTGCCCGACCAGCCCACTCCGACCGCCGTCCTGGCGCTCCTGCTCCTGACCGAGGCCCGCCGACCGGCCCGTGTCGACGAGGCCGGCGAGGTAGTGACCCTCGATCTCCAGGACCGGACGCGCTGGGACCAGAGCCTGATCGCCCGCGGCGTCGTACTCCTGAACGAGTCGCTGGAGCGCTCCGACCGGCAGGCCGACGCATACCAACTCCAGGCCGCGATCGCCGCCGAGCACGCCCGCGTTCGGAGCTACATCGCCACGGACTGGCGCGAGATCGTCCGCCTGTACGACCTGCTGGTCGAGGTCTCCCCCAGCACCGCCGCCGAGCTGGCCAGGGTCGTCGCCATCGCCGAAACCGGCGACGTCGACGCGGCGCTCGAACTCCTGGAAGGCATCCCCCACAGCTCACGCCGGCACGCGATCCGCGGCGAACTCCTCGCCCGCCAGAACCGGTACGACGAAGCCGTCAAGGAACTGGACGAAGCCCTCGCCGCCGCATCGGCGAACGACCCCGAGCGCGCCCACCGCATACGCCGCCGAAACCACTTCCAGCACCTCGCCGCTACGGAACCGCGCGGCCGGCGGGACTAGTCGTCGTCCGACCAGTTGCCGCGTTCGCTGTTGAAGATCGACTTGGTCGCGGAGGGGGAGGACGAAGGGCGGGCCTGCGGTGCGGTGGTCGTGATCACCGGAGCAGTGGTGGTGACCTCCTGCGCGGAGTCCATCCCGATGGGACCGGTGCCGTCGTCGTCGGAGTCCTCGTCGCCCTGCAGTACGTCGACACTCGCCGACGCGCGCAGTCCGGTGCGCTGGATGACGCGCTGGATGGTCAGATCGCGGTCGTCGGGCCGGCTGACCCACCTGATCTCACGGAAGCCCTGGTCCTGCGCGGCCGACTCGAAGACGAAGTGGCCGTAGCCCAACATCCGGCCGATGATCGGCTTCTTCAGGGTGATGTCGAGGACCCGGGCGATCGGGGTGGTCGCGACGGTCTGGGAGAAGACGCCGCGGATTCGCATCACCCGCATGTTCGTGACTACGAAGCGGTCCCGATGGTGGGTGAGGAACTGCCAGAAGGCATGCGTCAGCAGCACCAGCACGATCGCCAGCAGCACCGGCTGCAGACCGATCGTTGTGGCGGCCATCGTCAGCAGCAACGCGGCCGCCAGCGCAACCTCGAGCATCGGCACCGAGTACACCACCCAGTGCTGGCGAACCTCGTCGATGACGACCTCGCCCTCGTCGGAGATCAGGTGGCGCCGGACCTTCGGGTCGAAGATCCGGAAGACGCCTATTCCGGCCATCCACTCACTCCCCTGGCGCGCTGTTGTCTGACCCCGTACAGCCAAGTGTCCCGCACGATCGCTCGCAACGGGACACTCCGACGGCAGATCAGCTGAACAGCGCGGTCAGGAAGGTGATGACGCTCCCGAACGCGTCGCCGACGGCCGAGAACGCACCTCCCACCGCGTTGGCGGCGTTCGCCGGCTGAGTGAACAGATAGAAGCCGGCAAAGGCGATGAGCGACCAGATCAACAGCTTCTTCGGCATGTCGCCACTCCTCGTTCCTAACCACTCGGTCGACTGTGTTGGAATTTGTATCACGGACCGTCACCAATTGTCACTGACTGAACACAGCCCACCGCACATGCTCACCAGCTACAAGTTCTATTCTGTAACGGATTCGGGGGCAAGGTAGCTACCGGCGCGCCGCCCTGAGACGCCGGCCCGCCCGGGCAGCGGAAATCCTGCGGCATTTGCCCGAATTCGGCACAACATCTGATGAACGGAAAGCAAAGACACATTGTGACACTGCGTGGTCGTCTGTTCCAGCTCACCCGATCACGAGACCGATATCACAAAGCCGCGATCAACTCGTCCGCCGCAGAATACGGGTCCGTGCCGCCGTCCGCGACCTTGGCCGCCAGGACGTCGAGCCGTGCGTCGCCGTGCAGGTGCGCGAACCGCGCCCGCAGCGCCGTCGTCGCGATCGCCTCGATCTCGTCCCGCGCCCGGGACTGCCGGCGCTCGGTGAGGACGCCGTTCCCGCGCATCCAGGTCAGCCGGTCCTCGATCGCCTGCACCACCTCGACGACGCCTTCATTGCGGGAGGCAACCGTCTTCAGGATCGGCGGCGTCCAGGCACCCTCGGCCCGCTCGGCCAGGGCCAGCATCGACCGCAGGTCCCGCGTCACCGACTGGACCCCGTCACGGTCGGCCTTGTTCACCACGTAGATGTGACCGACCTCGAGGATCCCGGCCTTGGCCGCCTGGATGCCGTCGCCCATCCCCGGCGCCAGCAGCACCAGCGTCGTGTCCGCCATCCCGGCGATCTCGACCTCGGACTGCCCGACCCCGACCGTCTCCACCAGCACCACGTCGAACCCGGCCGCGTCCAGCACCCGCAGCGCCTGCGGCGTCGACCACGACAGCCCGCCGAGATGCCCGCGCGACGCCATCGACCGGATGAACACGCCGCTGTCGGTCGCGTGATCCTGCATCCGCACCCGGTCCCCCAGCAGCGCGCCGCCGGAGAACGGCGACGACGGATCGACCGCGAGTACGCCGACCCGCTTGCCCGTCTCGCGGTACGCCGAGACCAGCGCCGATGTCGACGTGGACTTGCCGACGCCCGGCGAGCCCGTGATGCCGACGATGTGCGCGTGGCCGGCGTGCGGCGCCAGCGCGGCCATCACCTCGCGCAGCAGCGGGGACTCGTCCTCGACCAGCGAGATCAGCCGAGCGACCGCCCGCGAATCCCCTCCGCGGGCGCGCTCGACCAACTCGCCGACCGGCGGCGTACGTCGTGGCATCAGGTGGGTGTCAGCTCTCTGTCAGCTCTTGGCCGTCTCTGGGTCAGCTCCGGGCCGGCACCCGGACGATCAGCGCGTCGCCCTGACCGCCGCCACCGCAGAGCGCGGCCGCGCCGACGCCGCCGCCGCGGCGGTTCAGCTCCAGCGCCAGGTGCAGGACGAGGCGGGCGCCGGACATCCCGATCGGGTGGCCGAGCGCGATCGCGCCGCCGTTCACGTTGACCTTGTCCTCGCCGACGTTCAGCTCGCGTGCGGACGCGATGCCGACCGCGGCGAACGCCTCGTTGATCTCGATCAGGTCGAGGTCCGCGGGCTCGATGCCCTCCTTCTTGCAGGCCTTGGCGATCGCGTTGGCGGGCTGGCTCTGCAGCGTCGAGTCCGGCCCGGCGACCGAGCCGTGCGCGCCGATCTCGGCGATCCAGCTCAGCCCGAGCTCCTCGGCCTTCGCCTTGCTCATCACGACGACAGCGCAGCCGCCGTCGGAGATCTGCGACGCCGAGCCGGCCGTGATCGTGCCGTCCTTGCCGAAGGCCGGCCGGAGCTTGGCCAGCACCTCGACCGAGGTGTCGCCGCGAACGCCTTCGTCGGCGTCGACCACCAGCGGGTCACCCTTGCGCTGCGGGACCTCGACCGGCACGACCTCGTCGGCGAACACGCCGTTCTTCCAGGCCTCCGCGGCGCGCTGGTGCGAGCGGGCGCTGAACGCGTCCTGCTCCTCGCGGGTCAGCTTCTCGACCGCGTTGTTCTGCTGGTCGGTCAGCGCGCCCATGGCCTGATCGGTGAACGCGTCCCACAACCCGTCGTACGCCATCGAGTCGACCAGCGGCACGTCGCCGTACTTGAAGCCCTCGCGGGACTTCGGCAGCAGGTGCGGCGCGTTCGTCATCGACTCCATGCCGCCGGCGACGACGATCTCGTACTCGCCGGCGCGGATCAGCTGGTCGGCGAGCGCGATCGCGTTCAGCCCGGACAGGCAGACTTTGTTGATCGTGATGGCCGGGACGTCCATACCGATGCCGCCCTTGACCGCGGCCTGGCGGGCGGTGATCTGACCGCCGCCGGCCTGCAGCACCTGGCCCATGATCACGTACTCGACCTGGTCCGGCGCGACGCCGGCCTTGTCCAGCGCGCCCTTGATCGCGAAGCCGCCGAGCTCGGCGCCGGTGAAGCCTTTGAGTCCGCCCAGCAGCCGCCCGATCGGGGTCCGCGCGCCGGCGACGATAACGGTGGTGTTCCGCGTGTCAGACATATCGTCACGATACCTGCGGCGGCACTGGTACGCCGCTGCCCGGACGCGTCAGACGGGTCACACGGCACCGACGTGGTCGTGTGTCGGCTGGGCCACTTTCGATGGCCTCTGCGACCGGGTTTGCGCCACCCTGGCGGGATGGATCAGCTGTTCGACGCGATCGACCATGTCGGCATCGCGGTCGCCGACTTCGACGAGGCCGTGCGGTACTACGCGGACGTGTTCGGCATGACGGTGGCGCACGAGGAGATCAACGAGGAACAGGGCGTCCGCGAGGCGATGCTGTCGGTCGGCGACTCGGGTTCGTCGATCCAGCTGCTGGCGCCGTTGTCGGACGCGTCGCCGATCGCGAAGTTCCTCGACCAGCGCGGCCCCGGCATCCAGCAACTCGCCTACCGCGTCACCAACCTCGACGCGGTCTCCGAAGTACTCCGCGCCCGCGGCGCCCGCCTCCTGTACGACGAACCCCGCCGCGGCACCGCCGGCTCCCGAGTCAACTTCATCCACCCGAAGTCCGCCGGCGGCGTCCTCATCGAACTGGTCGAGCCGGCCTGACAGCAGTCCGGGGTTTCCGGACTTCCGGCGTACGCGCAGAGCGACTCGGATCAGTCAGCGGCCGCGGTAGGCGGCTGCGTCGGTACGGCGTTCTCCGGGACGCTCGCGGCCGGTAAGGCGATCTGCAACGGGAACTACCTGGTGCGGATGCAGACCAACGGGGACCTGGTTCTGCGGGTGATCTCGACGGGTACGGCGTGCTGGACCAGCGGGACCGCGGTCGCGCCCGGCGGTGACACTTCGGCGACCTTCCACGGCGGTCCGGTCGGGGCGCCGTTCGTCACCATCGACAGCGTCTCGCAGGGCCGTCTGAAGCAGATCAACGGCGCCCACACCTATCTCCACCTGGGGACGAACGCCAACGTGAACACCCGCGGCGAGTTCTGGATCGGCTACAAGAAGATCGCCTTCTGCAAGTAGGAGCCGGATGGCTCTCAGTGTTACGGGTCGCCGACAGGGTGTGACGGCGCGCGCTGAGAGCCTGCCCGGTTGGGCCGGGCGGATTACTCTGTTCAGGTGCTGAAGGACAGCGCCACCGACTCCTTGCACGGTGCGCCGGCCGGGTTCAAGCACGACGCTTTCGTCCACGGAACGGACGAAGAGTTCGTGCTGCGCGCGGCTGCGTTCGTACGCGAGGGGCTGGCGGCGGGGGAAAAGATCGTGGCCGTGCTACCACCGGCGCGGACCGCCGTACTGCGTGCCGCCCTGGACTCGCAGTACTCCGAGGTGACCGTCGTCGACGCGACCGTTGCCGGGGGCAACCCTGCGCGACTGATCCCGTTCTGGCGCGGCATTCTCGAGCAGCAGCCCGGCCGCCCGGTGCGCGGTCTCGGCGAGGCCGCGTACCCGGGCCGCAGCGCCGCGGAGTACGACGAGGTCCTGCTGCACGAGGCGTTGAGCGACATCGCTTTCGCGGCGGACCGTTCGTTCCGGCTCTGCTGCGCGTACGACGCGTCGGTCGGCATCGACCCGACCGCGACCCACTCGGGCCATTCCGGCACAGAAGCCCTTGCGGACAAGGCGTTCCGGACACCGTTGAGCGACGTACCGGATCGTGCCGAGCGGTGGGAGTTCGGTCCGGACGAGCTCGGCCAGGTGCGGCAATGGGTCGGCGGGCAGGCCTCGTCGCACGGAGTGTCGCGGGACCGGCTCGAGGACCTTTCGCTGGCGTTGCACGAGATCTGCACGAACAGCATCCGGTTCGGCGGCGGCCGCGGCACGCTGGCGGTGTGGATCGCGGACCGGGCCTTGATCTGCGACGTGACCGACCGCGGCCGGATCGACGACCTGCTCGTCGGGCGCGTGCTGCCGCCGCTCGACGGACTCGGCGGGCGGGGTGTCTGGCTGGCGAACCAGCTCTGCGACCTGGTCCAGCTGCGATCCGGCGACGACTTCACCCAGGTCCGGTTGGCCACCCGGCTGCGCTAACCGACGGGTAAGACCACTGACAACGGTGGACTGATGAAGTGACGGTGGTCTCAACCGTCGCTCGCTGTGTTACAGGGCACAGCCAGGCGTGCATACTCAGCGGTAAGTTCCGCTCACCTGGCCCCGCTCCCGGAGGTAGACGTGAAGCAGATCCTCGAAGCGATTCTGTCCGGTGACACCGCTGCCGTCGGGGGGCTCGACGTACCCGACCACTACCGCGGGATCACGGTCCACGCCGACGAGGCGGGCATGTTCGAGGGTCTGGAGAGCAAGGAGAAGGATCCGCGCAAGAGCCTGCACCTGGACGACGTACCGACGCCGGAGCTCGGGCCGGGTGAGGCGCTGGTCGCGGTGATGGCGAGCGCGATCAACTACAACACCGTGTGGACCTCGATCTTCGAGCCGGTGTCGACGTTCTCGTTCCTGAAGCGGTACGGGAAGCTGTCGCCGCTGACCGCCCGTCACGACCTGCCGTACCACGTGGTCGGCTCCGACCTGGCCGGCGTCGTACTGCGGACCGGGCCTGGCGTGAACGCGTGGAAGCCGGGCGACGAGGTGGTCGCGCACTGCCTGTCGGTCGAGCTGGAGTCGCCGGACGGGCACAACGACACGATGCTCGACTCCGAGCAACGGATCTGGGGATTCGAGACGAACTTCGGCGGTCTCGCCGAGCTCGCGCTGGTCAAGTCGAACCAGCTGATGCCGAAGCCGGCCCACCTCACCTGGGAGGAGGCTGCGTCGCCGGGGCTGGTGAACAGCACGGCGTACCGGCAGTTGGTGTCGGCCAACGGCGCCAACATGAAGCAGGGCGACGTCGTACTGATCTGGGGCGCGTCCGGCGGGCTCGGTTCGTATGCGACGCAGTTCGCGCTGAACGGCGGAGCGATCCCGGTCTGCGTGGTGTCGTCGCCGGAGAAGGCGGAGATCTGCCGCGCGATGGGGGCGTCGCTGATCATCGACCGGTCGGCCGAGGGGTACAAGTTCTGGTCGGATCCGGTGACGCAGGACCAGAAGGAATGGAAGCGGTTCGGGGCGCGGATCCGCGAGCTGACCGGCGGGGACGACCCGGACATCGTGTTCGAGCACCCTGGCCGGGAGACGTTCGGGGCGTCGGTGTTCGTCGCGCGCAAGGGCGGGACGATCGTGACGTGCGCGTCGACATCGGGATTCATGCACGAGTACGACAACCGGTACCTGTGGATGAACCTGAAGCGAATCATCGGCTCGCATTTCGCGAATTACCGCGAGGCCTGGGAGGCGAACCGGCTGATCGCCCGCGGGATGGTGCATCCGACGGTCAGCAAGGTCTACGCGCTCGAGGAGACCGCGCAGGCGGCGTACGACGTGCACCGCAACCTGCACCAGGGCAAGGTCGGCGTCCTCACCCTCGCTCCTTCCGAAGGCCTCGGCGTCCGTGATCCGGAGTTGCGGGAGCGGCACCTGGCTGGAATTAATCGCTTCCGTAACAGGTAGGGCGGGTCTCCCGCCCTAGGTTGTCCACAGGGCTCGATTGGCTGGTTTCGGGTGGGTTCTGACAGGCTTATGGTGGGGGATTCACGCTGAGCCGCCAGAAGGGAATCTCGGGAGATGCCTGACGAGTCGAGCCTGCCGTTCTTCGACCGCACGGCGACCGCGGCCGGGGGCTTCCCGGTCAGCCGTCGTGGGTACGACAAACAGGCGGTGGACGACTATGTCCGCGCGCTGGAGATGCAACTCGTCCAGGCGCGAAACCGCGCCGACGAGCTCCAGCAGAGTGTCGCGCCGATGCAGCACCAGCTCGAAGAGACGCGCCGCCAGCTGGAGGCCAGCGCCAACCCGTCGTACGCCGGGCTCGGCGACCGGGCCGCGCAGATCCTCCGGCTCGCGCAGGACCAGGCGTCCGAGGCGCTCGAGGAGTCCAAGCGCGAGGCCGAGGAGCTGCGGGCGAACGCCGCCAAGGAGGCTTCCGCGGCCCGGGCGACCGGAGACCGCGAGGCCGAGGACATCCGCACCGTCGCGCTCAACGAGGCCGACAGCATGCGACGGACGGCGGAGGGCGACGCGGCGGAGGTCCGGCGGACGGCCGAGACCGAGGCTGCCGAGGTGCTGGACGCCGCCCGCCGGAAGGCGGAGACGCTGCAGCTGACCGCGGAGTCGCAGGCGAGCACGCTGAAGAACGGCGCGCTGCATGAGGCGGAGAAGATCCGCACCGCGATCCAGCGCGAGTCGGCGGCGCTGCGGGCCCGGCTGGCGGACGAGCGCGAACAGCAGGCCAAGGAGCTCGCCGACAAGCACCAGCAGATCGCGGCCGACACCGACAGCCTCACCACCCAGATGAAGGAGGCCGCCGAGGCGTCCGAGCGCCGGGTGGCCGAGGCGACCGAGCAGGCCCGCAAGATCCGCTCCGAGGCCGAGGAGTCGGCCGAGCGGACCCTGTCCCGCGCCCGCCGCGAGGCCGAGCAGCTGCTCACCACCGCGCGGACCCGCGCCGAGGCCGAGCTGGCGAACGCGGCCGACGAGGCGGAGCGGTCCCGGACCGTCGTCGCCCGCGAGACCGAGCGGCTCGCGAAGCGCCGCGACGGCATCCTCACCCAGATCGCCGGGCTCAACGAGATCGCCAGCAACATCGCACGGCAGGCGGCCGAGCTCGACTCCGAGACCGCGGCACCGGCGTACGTCAACCCTTTCGCCCGTCCGAACACCGGCCCCACCACTGGTGGAGCCGGCACCACCGGTAGCGCGGACGACCTGCTGGCGAGCCCGTTCAGCCCGGCCCCGGGTTCGGCGACCGGCAGCCCCTTCGCGGCCACCGAGCCGTCGGACGCCTCGTACACCCCCAGCGCACCGGACCTGGGCGATGGCCCGTACAGCTCCGGCGCGAAGGACTCGTCCGGCGCCACGTCGACCGCGGGCGCTCAGGAGTCGGCGGGCAGCCCGTTCGCGGCTGGCACGTCGACGTCGGCGGACCGGACGGCAGAGGACGCGGCCGACGGTGCGGCAGACCGTGCGGACAGTGGTGCGGAAGATGGTGTGGCGGACGCCGCGGCGTATGCCGCCGCGGACGCCTGGCTCGACGAGGCGGCGCGGGACGGATCGGCCGGATCGACGAGCGACGACAACCCGTTCCCGGGCGCGACGCCCGCGGCCGGCGGGTACGCGGGTGCGTCGGCGGGCGACGACGAGGACGGACCGTTTACCGGATCCAGCCCATTCGTCGGGATCGGTGCCGGGGACGCGCGCGTCGACGAGACCCGCATCGACACCGCGCTGCGCGTCGACCCGAAGGACGCGTCGGACCTGGCCGACAAGACGAGCAAGACCGCCGGCGGTCCGGCCGACTCGCCTGCTTCTTCGTCCAACGGCTCCGCGGTTGCTGCGGCGTCCGACGAGAACGACGACGAGCCGAAGGATTCGACCAAGGTGGACGAGTTCCGGCTCGATGACCTCGCCGGCGGGGACACTCGTGGCCAGACGCGGCCGGCCGCCTCGGTGAAGTCCTCCGGGGGTACGTCGTCCGCCGACGACGACACGACCGATGCGGCCACCTCGAGCGCGCGATCCCCGAAGGACAAGATGTGACGCCAGCCGGCGACGACACCTCCACAGCGACCGACCCGGACCTCGCGGAAGCCACTCGGGAAGCGAAGTCCGCCGCCGCCCAGGCCGAGGCCGCCGCCGAGAAGGCCGACGACTCGGCCGACGAGGCGGAAGCCGCTGCTGGACAAGCCGCCGGCTCTGCACGCGCCGCCGACACCTCCGCCGACCAGGCTGACTCGTCAGCCGACCAGGCACAGGAGTCCGCCGACAGAGCCGACTCGTCAGCCAACAAGGCCGACTCCTCCGCCGACGAAGCAGAGGAGTCAGCCGACAAGGCTGATTCTTCGGCCGACAAGGCCGGCTCGTCTGCCGGCAAGGCGGAGGAGTCGGCCGACAAGGCGGAGGAGTCGGCCGGGGAAGCTGACGATGCTGCCGACAAAGCCGCGGCGTCCGCGCAGGAGGCGGAGGACGCCGACGGCGACATCGCCGACGAGCTGCTGATCGAGGAGCGGCACCCGTCCGTCGGGATGGGCGTCCCCGGTCCGCCGCTGCGGCGCGGCAACCCGTTCACGTTCGGGTTCTTCGCGGCGCTCGGCGTACTCGTCGCCTGGGGTCTGTGGAACGCGGCCGGCCAGGCCCGTTCGGTGCTGATCCTGCTGCTGGTCTCGATGTTCATCGCCGTCGGCCTGAACCCGCTGGTCGAGTGGTTCATGCGCCGCGGCCTGAAGCGCGGCCTGTCCGTCGGCGTGGTGTTCCTGCTGATGATCCTCGCGGTCGTCGGCGTCGGGTTCGCGATCGTGCCGGTAGTCACGGATCAGATCGACAGCCTGATCAAGAACGCGCCGGGCTACCTCGACCTGCTGCAGAAGTCGAAGACGCTCAACCAGCTGGACGACAAGTACCACTTCATCCAGAAGGCCCAGGACTACATCCAGGACCCGGCGCTGGCGCAGCGCGCGTTCGGCGGCATCCTCGGTGTCGGCAAGGTGGTCGCGAACGCGCTGTTCAACACGTTCACGATCCTGGTCCTGACCCTGTACTTCCTCGCGTCGCTGCCGTCGGTCAAGCGCGCGGCGTACAGCCTGGTCCCCCGCACCCGACGTCCCCGCGTCTCGATCCTCGGCGACGAGGTCCTCGGCCGCGTCGGCGGCTACGTCAGCGGCCAGTTCCTGGTCGCGTTGTGCGCCGGCGTCTCGATGTTCATCTTCCTGGAGATCATCGGCCTGCGCGACTACGCCGTGGCGCTGGCGATCGTGGTGATGTTCTGCGACTTCATCCCGATGGTCGGCGGCCTGATCGGCGTCGTCGTAGTCGCCCTCATCGGCTTCACCGGCGGCCTCTGGACCGGCCTCGGCTGCCTGATCTACGGCATCATCTACCAGCAGTTCGAGAACTACTTCGTAGCCCCCCGCATCATGCGCCGCGCCGTAGACATCCCCGGCGCCGTAACCGTCATAGCCGCCCTCCTCGGCGGCGCCCTCCTCGGCGTAGTAGGCGCCCTCCTAGCCATCCCCTCCGCCGCCGCCATCCTCCTAATAATCCGAGAAGTCTGGGTCCGCAAAGCCGACGCCTCCTAGTACCGCCAACAGCCCCGCGCGGCGCAGCTCGTCAGGGCTACCGAGCCGTTTCCGCCTGACGAGGTGAGCGGAGACGGCATCGGTCAGGTGCCGCGCGACCAGAGAAGTTGGTCAAGAACCAAACGGGAAATGCCAAGCTCGGACGCGGCAGCTTCGGCTGCGACCAGCAGCGCGTGCTCATCTCGGGGGACAAGAAACCCGAGCTTGACGAGCTCACGATGGACCCGCAGGTCCGGCTTGAGGGCATCCGCGCCACACCGCATTCGCAGGTACGCAAAGAGCGCGGGCCCGATCCCGCTGACCGAACCGACGTAAGACCCTCCGAACATCACGCCGGGCGGCTGGCCGCGGCAGTCTGCTTGGCTGCTCGAGCTCTGGAACCGGGAGCCTTCCGGCGCTGATGATCGCTTTCATGCGATGTCGGCGGTTGTGCCGCCACCTTCTTGGATCGCCGTCTCTTCGGTCCGGTTACCTCGACGATTCTGAGTGCTCGGCCGTCGGGGAGGTTGATGACTAGGTCGTGGGCGAACTCTTGCTGGGCCTTTTGTTTCGCGTTTGTCGAGTCGCCTGCAGCTGCCTGCACCAGTTGGGAGACGCGTTGGTGGGAGATGCCGAGGACGCTGCTGACGTCTCGCACCGGGACGCTTGCGTCGGTCAGCGTGGACGCGACTTCGCGGGTGAGTTCGCCGACCAGCGCCTCGAGGTCCTTCGCGCGGCGGCGGAGGCCGTCGACCAGGATCTTCGCCTGCAGTAAGTCCTGGCCGTCGGCCGCGATGCCGGAGACCTCGACCGCCACCCGCGAGAGCGGAACGTCGGTCGTCACCGCGATGTACTCGCGGGCCATCTGCTCTACCTCGTCCAGCCGACGGGCCTGGGTCAGTCCGTCGAGCTCAGGGATCGCCACCATCCACCAGCGGCCGTCCCGCTCAACCGTCACGTCGTAGGTCTTCACTGGCCTGTCCCCTCACATTCAGCGAGTGCCTTGCCGGCCTTGCGCACAACGCCCGGCGAGATCACCCGATGGCCGTCCGGCAACGCGAACGTGTGCTGACCACACGAGCACTCATACAGGCTCTGCGACCCTTCCGTCCTGACCTGCCGCCAACCAGCGTCCTTGAACGCCTTCACGACCTTCCGTGTCGGCTGCTCACTGACCATGCATCTTAGTCTAGGAAGCTAGACAGTTTCAAGGCAAATCACATAGACAGAACTCAGCTCGTGACGGCGAGGATGAAGTGTTGGGCGGGGGTTAGGCGTTTGTAGGTTTCGAGGCGGATGTAGGACTGCTGGTCGAGTTGCTGGGGTAGGTGGCGTTGGGTGTAGTAGGAGTGGAGGGCTCGGCGGGGGGATTGGGTTTGGTTGTGGGTGCCGCCGTGCCAGAGGTGGCTGTTGAAGATGACGACGGTGCCGGCTTTGCCGGTGAGTTGGATCTGGTCGGGGTGGGGGTCGGCCGGGTCGGGCATCTCGTCGGCGGGCAGGGTGCCGCGGCGGTGGGAGCCGGGGACCACGCGGGTGGCGCCGTTCTCGGGGGTGAAGTCGTCGAGGAGCCAGATCGAGTTGCAGACCTCGTACTCACCGGGCTGGACGGGATGCCCGGAGTCCGCGTGGAGCGCCTGGTGACCTTCGCCGGGTAGCGCGGC
Organism: Kribbella sp. NPDC000426; assembly: GCF_040300265.1. NCBI lineage: Bacteria > Bacillati > Actinomycetota > Actinomycetes > Propionibacteriales > Kribbellaceae > Kribbella > Kribbella sp. NPDC000426. The sequence continues at coordinate 379,795 of NZ_JBEPDK010000006.1, forward strand.
GCGGCTGTTGAGGGACGACAGTTTGAACTCCCCGAGCACGTGCTGCATCGCGGCCAGCACTCGCGGATGGCTGAAACAGACCTCGAACTTCTCGTCCTTGTTGACCAGGTCCGCGAGCCGGTCCGTGCCCTTCTCCTGATGTACTTCGAGGCCGGCGCGATCCCCCTCGGCCGCGGTCAGCTCCGCCAGCCGCTTGTTCAGCGCCGACACCTCCGCAACGGTCAGGATCCCCTCCAGCGGCAGGAATCCGTCCCGGTCGAGCTGGTCCTTCTCGGCCTGCGTGAGTACGTCGCCGGTCACGCCGAGATCCCGCAAAGCAGTCGTCATATCCATCACGGTCGTCCTTCCCAAGATGCACGAATCGATGCCAGCATCAGTCCGACGCCCCCAGGAAACAATGCAGAAGGCGACAGGGCTTATGCACAAATCGCTACGGCTCCTCGGCGCCGGCGTACACACCGCCGCGCCCGGCAAGGACTACCCGCTGCACGCACACACCTCGTGGGAGCTCGTGTACTACGTCCGCGGCCGCATCACCTGCCCCGTCGGCGAGGAGACGTACGCCGCGACGCCCGGCACCGTACTGCTGACTCCGCCGAGCACCTGGCATGCCGAACAGAGCCGCACCGGGTACGCCAACCGCTTCCTCCAGGTCGACGCCGCGGCGACCCACCCCTGGCCCCGCCTCTGCTACGACGACGCCGACCACACCCTCGGCCGGGTCTTCGACGCTCTCGTACGCGAGAACAACGAGGAGCTCCGCGCACTCCTCCTGTCCGAGCTGGACCTCCGCCTACGCCGCTCAGCCAGCGCCCCGCCGACAACCCCGGCCGAGCAACTGGTCATCGAAGCAGAACGCATCTTCGAAGAGCGTTTCGCCAGCGGGTTGAGGATCGCAACCGTCGCCGCCGACCTCGGCATCTCCCAGTCCGGCCTCCGCGCCGCGTTCACCCGCCTCCGCGGTACCAGCCCTCAAGCCGCGCTCCAAGCGGTCCGCCTACGCCACGCCCTCGCGCACATCCGCAACTCGACACTCCCGCTGCAAGCGATCGCGGACCTCACCGGGTACCACTCCGTCAGCCACCTGACCCGCCACATCAAGGCGGCGACCGGCTCGCCGCCGGGTGCGCTACGCAGTACCGAGTTCGTCCTTGAGCAGTGAGCCGATCCACGCGTCGACGCGTTCCCCGCGATGCACCAGCCGCCGGCGCAACTGCCCCTCCATCACGAAGCCGGCCTTCTCGGCGACGCGACGAGAGGCGTGATTGCCGATCTCCGCGCGCCACTCGATGAGCTCCAGGCCCTTCGTCTCGAAGGCCCATCGGCAGACCGCTCGCACGGCCGCCGGCGCAACACCCCGGCCCCGAGCGGCCGGGGCAGTCCAGTAGCCGACCTCCGCCGTACCGTCTCCGCGGAAGCCGAGCCCGACGCGCGCGAGCCGCTCGCCGGCCTCCTCGACCACGAACTCGGCGCGCTGGTCGTTCCCGATGGCGAGATGCTCCACGAAATACTGCGCATGCTCCATCAGGTACGGCGAGGGCACGCCGACGTACTGCTGCAGCGTGGCGTCCTGCGACACCTCGTACACCCACGAGACGTCCGCCATCGTGAACGGCCGCAGCAGCAGCCGGCCTGCCCTGATCACGAGAAGCTGCTCACGAGAACGCGGCGCTGACCGTCGTGAGCTCGATGCCGCGTTCCTCGATCGCCTTGCGGATCTCGGGATCCGTGACGAGCTCCTGGTCGGACAGCCGGTACTCCTCGGCCCAGCGATACGTGTACGACCCGGGCTTGTGCAGCGCTCCGAGCTCAGGCTCCGCAGCCGCGCAGTGCGTGACCAGCAGATGCACACCCGGCGTCAGCTTGTCGAGGTACTCGAGCAGCCAAGCCCGCTTCACGTCCGCGTCCCGATCGCTCAACGTCTCGATCGACGCGAACCGCTGCGACTCGGCCTCGCTGTAGATGAACGGCTTCCCGGCTGCCTTCGACACCTCGTCGTACGCCGCGGGCGTCGCCGACTGACCCATGTGTACGTCGAGGTACTCGATCTCCAGCCCCTCCGCCGCGAACTTCGCGACCTGTGCCGTCAGCTCACGCACCGCGTCCTCAGGAGTCACCGACGCCTGCGCCTCGGCCACCGATCGCAGGAACGTCCCATCCTCTCCCACCAACGACGCCCCGTCCGTCAACGGCCGCCAGCGCAGGAAGTCCCACTCGCATGTCAACGTCTGATGCACCCCCAACGGAATCCCGAACTCCCGCGCCAACGCCGCCGCCTCGGTGAACCAAGGACAAGCCGCCATCGTCGACACCTGCGTCAGAATCCCGTCCCGGAACGCCGCCACGGTCCCCACATTGACCGCATGACACATCCCGAAGTCGTCCCCCTGCACAACCAACCGAACCTCAGCCACGCCTACTCCCACCATCAGCCGACAGAACCACTACGACCGTACTTCCTGCAGGAAGTCACCACCGACGGTCTCGCATGTCGCCCACAGGGCAAGACCGGCGGCGACCACGTCCGAGAGCGATCACGGCGGGTCGCCACAGTCCAGCCGGTCAAAGGAAGAAAGACTCTGAACTGCGTTTTCGAAGATCCGAGGCTCATTGGTGTTGGTGGCGGGTGGATGCTTCTAGCTTGCGTAGGCCACCGTGTGCGGCCCGGCTGCTCTGGGGGCAGAAGCGACAGTGGGGCGTAACGATCCCTCGGCACCCGTCGATGATCTCGGTATGACAACGAGGCCGAAGCTAGACGAGGCCGAGGCGACGCGTGACCTTGTCAGGATCTTGGACGACGTCGTTGAGGTCCAGAAAATACTCGACGACATGGAATCGAGACAATTCGATGTGCAGCATCGCAGCTCTCTCGCTGCAGACGACGCAAAGGCCGATCCGTACCAGGTATCGCATGCACTGACCCAACAGATCGGGGTGGCAGTCGACCACATGCATGCCATTCATGCTCTGGTGCGCGACGCGGGCGCTCTCCACAACGGGGCGCCGTTTTCCCTCGCCCGCCCGGCGTTGGAGGCAACGGCAACCGCGATCTGGATGCTCGCACCGGCGTCACGGTCAACCAGAGTCACGCGCAGGCTCTCGCTGGCCGCCAAGGACGCACGGGATGGCGACACCATGGCAAGCGAGGTAGGCGCACACGCTGCGACTCCACTCGCAGATCGACTAGCGAAGATGCAGCGGATATCAGTCGCGGCAGGTGGTCCGCCGACGCTTCCTCCTTTTATCATCACCGAGGTCGTCAAAGAGGCTTCCAAGGTCGCCGACAACCGGTTCCTACCCCTGGCCGCTTGGCGTAGTTGCGCGGGCTTCGCGCATGGTCGGTCATGGGCAGCGCTCGCTTTCCTGGAGAAGGAAGAATTTCCGACCCATGATCCCGAAGTAGTGCGGCTTAGGCTAACGAACACACTCATGAAGGTGTGGTGGGTCACCAAGGCGTGCCATGTTCTCTTGACCAAAGCGGTGGAGCTTTACAAGCAACGCCGTACCAGCCAATTGGATCATTGATTCGAACGGCGACCTGAATGTTCACTTCCTGACGCAGCAGCTTGCTGGAGCAGTTGCGCCTGCTGTCTGCGCGGTTCCCGGTGGGGACGAGGGAGCCGTCGACCAACTCGGTGGTCTCGTCGCAATCGAGACCGCCTGACACGCTGCGTCGCGAAGTCAAACACGCGGCCGACCGGAGAGGCCAGCCACCACTCTGAATCTTTTCTCCGCTTTCTCTCAATCTCTTCCCTGAAGCCTCATCGGAGACTTCTAAATAGCCCTCCTTCTTTCCTTCCCTTTCCTCCCTCCTTCTTTCCTTCCCTTTCCTCCCTCCTTCCCTTTCCTCCCCTTTCCCTTCTCCTTCCCTTTCTCTCTCTTCCCGTTCTTCCCTTTCCCTTCCTTTCCCAGTTCTTAGTTCTACGGGCCGGCGAGTTTGGTGATCTCGGGGGTCTGGTTGGTGTGGAAGGCGCAGGCTCGGGGGTAGGAGGCCAGGCAGCCTCGGGTGGTCATGAGGGCGGTGTAGTAGTCGATATAGCGGAAGCCGTAGGTTTCGCCGCGGGCGAAGGCCTGGTGGCGGATGGCGGAGACCCAGCGGTAGAAGGCCTCGTCGGGGATGGGGACGTAGAGGGACGGGGTGAAGCCCTCCATGTCCTCCCAGTTCTCGGCGTGCAGGAAGCTGCGGACGCCGTGCCGCGGGAGGTCGGCGAGCTTGGCGACCAGCTCCGGGTACGGCGTGGCGAAGTCGTCGGTCGGGTCGATCGGCAGGCCCGCCAGGAAGCGGGCGCGCTCGGCCAGGAGTGCGGCGTTCTCGTGGTCGCTGTGGATCGAGTGTTTCCAGTGGGCGATGATCGTGTCCGGCTGCTTCTCACGGATGATCCGGGCCAGCTCCAGCGCCACGTCGTCGCTCGCGGACAGGAACCCGTCGCTCTGGTCGAAGACCACGAAATCCGCGCCGATCGCGTCCGCGAACGCTGTACCCTCGGCGATCTTCTGCTTCTTGTACTCCGTCGGGGTCAGCCGCGGGTGACCGCGTTCGCCCGGCGTCAGCGCGACGATCGTGGCCGACGCGCCCTCCAGGACCAGCTTGGCCAGTGTCGGCCCGGCGGTCAGGTCCATGTCGCCGATGTGCGCCCCGATGGCGAGCACGTTTCTGTTCACAAGGATCTCCTCACTTCAGGCCACTCAGTACGACACCGCGCACGTAGTACTTCTGGAACAGCAGGAACACGACCAGCACCGGCAGCGTGCTGATCACCAGGCCGGCCATCACGATCGGCATCGTGCGGTCCGGGTCGAGGAAGCTCTGCAGCAGCTGGATGCCGACCGGCAGGGTCTGCAGGTCGGGGTCCGAGGACGAGATCAGCAGCGTCCAGATGTATTCGTTCCAGGTGCCGATGAACGTGATCAGCCCGAGCGTGATCGCCACCGGCTTGGTCTGCGGCAGCACGATCAGCCGCCAGGTCTGCCACTGGTTCGCGCCGTCGATCTTGGCCGCCTCGAGCATCTCGTCCGGCAGCGACACCATGAACTGCCGCATCAGGAAGATGCCGAAACCGCTGACCGCGAACGGCAGGATCAGCGCGACCAGGCTCGTCGTCAGCCCGCCGTCGCCGCCGCGGCCGAGGATGTCGTTGCCACCGGCCAGCGGCCAGTTCAGCATGATCAGGAACGTCGGGATCAGCAGCAGGAACGGCGGCAGCATCATCGTCGCGAGGATGAACCGGAAGATCACCGCGCGCCCGCGGAACCGCAGCTTCGCCAGCGCGTACCCGGCCATCGACGACGTCACCAGCACCGAGACCGTCACCGACACCGTGACGATCACGCTGTTGCGGAACAGCCGACCGAGCTCCAGCTGCGAGAACGCGTCGCGGTAGTTGTCGAAGTTGAACGACTCGGGCAGCAGCTTGTACGGGATCACGCCGTACTCCCCCGGGCCCTTGAACGAGCTCATCACCATGTCGAGGAACGGCATCACCATCGCCACCCCGCCGAGGATCACCACCAGGTAAGCGAACCAGGGGAACTTTCCGCGCCGCTTCACGAGGTCTCCTCTCCGCGCCGCCGGGCGATCCACAACTGCAGCAGCGTGATCGCGAGGATGATCACGAACAGCACCATCGCCATCGCGCTCGCCGTTCCCCACGCGCCGAACTTGAACGCCCGCTGGTACATCTCGAACGCCGCGACGTTGGTCGCGTTCACCGGCCCGCCGTCACCGGTCATCACGATGATCAGCGCGAACGACTGCAACCCGCCGATGAACTGCGTGATCAGCACGAACAGCAACGCCGGCCGCAGCAGCGGCAACGTGATCGACCAGAACGTGTGCCACGAATTCGCCCCGTCCACCTCGGCGGCCTCGTAGTACATCTCGGGGATGGCCTTCAGGCCGGCGGTCAGGATCAGTACGGCGCCGCCGATCGAGGCCCACGCATGCACGACGGTCACCGACGGCAGCGCGTACGACGAATCGGACAGGAACCCGACGCTGTTCACGCCGAGCTTGTTCAGGACCGCGTTGATCAGGCCGGCCGGCTGGTACATCATCTTCCACACGTTGCCGATCGCAACGACCGTGGCGACGACCGGCAGGAAGTACAGCACCCGCCAGAAGCCCTGGAACGACAGCCTGTCGATGCAGTAGGCAACCAGCACCGAGCCGAACGTTGCCAGGAACACCGATCCGAACGCGAACAGCAACGTGTTGACGAGGATCGGCTTGACGAACGTCCCGTGGAAGCTCAGCACGTCGCCGAAGTTCGAGAAGCCCGCCCACTTCAGCGTGCCGAGGTCGAACCCGCCCCAGTCCGAGAACGCCAGCACGATCGCGAAGCCGAACGGCAGGATCAGGAACACGCAGAAGAACAGCAACGCCGGCGACAGGAACAGGTACGCCGCCATTCCCTCGCGATGCAGCTTGCCGACCCGGCGGGCCGACGACGCCGCCAGGCGATCGTCGCCGACCCTGCCGACCGCGGTCGTCATTGCGGCTTGACGGCCTTCGCCGCCTGCGCCAGCGCATCGTCCGGATTCTTGCCGTCGGCAAGCACCGTCATGATCGCGTTGTGCAGCGCGGTCTTCGCCTCGTACGCCCCCGGCTGGTTCGGCTCGGCCATCGCGTACGTCGCCGCGTCGTAGATCGGCGCCAGGTTCGGGTCGGACAACGACTTCTTGTACTCCGCCTGGTCCGCCGTCCGCGGCGGGATCAGGCCCTGGTCGGCGAGCCACTTACCGGTCTCGGTGACATTGCTGCCGCCCTCGGCCTTGTGCTCGTTCATCCAGGTCAAGAACTTCCAGGCCTCGTCCGCGTGCTTGCTGCGCTGGTTCACGCCCATGAAGAACCCGTACGCCAGCGAGCCCTTGCTGCCCGGCGTCGGTCCGGGGATCGCGGTCACGCCGACGTCCGAGGCGTACTTGTCCTTCATCTGGGTCTTGAGGCTGCCGATCCACCAGCCGGCCTGGATCGCCATCGCGACGCCGCCGCTGCGGAACTGCTTGGTCGGCGAGATCGAGGTGTTCGACGCCTTCGCGGCCGCCAGATCGCCCTCGAACTTCAGCGCGGCCTTGCCCTGGTCGTTGTCGAACTGCGGGGTGCCGTCCGCGCCGAGGAACTTGCCGCCGGCCGAGTCGAGCAGCGACAGGAACGGGTGCACCGACTTGTTGTCGCCGTCCTGGATCAGGCTCAGGCCCTCGACCTGGATGTTGCCCTTGGCATCCCGCTTCACCGTCTTCTTCGCGTCGTCGGCGAGCTCGGCCCAGGTGGTCGGCGGCTTGGTGATGCCGGCCGCGGCGAGGATCTTCTTGTTGTAGAACAGCACGTAGGTGTTCAGCTCGGTCGGGTAGCCGAGGAGCGTGTCGCCGGTGGTCACGGCGCCCAGCGCGGCCGGGCTGTACTCCGCCTTGATCTTGGTCGCGATGTCGTCCGGCACCTTCGCCACGACGTTCGCCTTCATCAGCTGGCCGCCCCACAGGCCGTACGCGCTGACGATGTCGGCGCCGCGGCCGCCGGTCTGCCGGACCGTCATCGTGGTGAGCAGGTCGTCGAACTTGACCACCTGCGCCTTCACCTGGATCTTCGGGTTGTCCTTGTTCCACTGGGCGATCATCTTGTCCAGCCCGTCCTTCGACGGGCCGTCGCTGTAGTGGCTGAGCAGCGTCAGTTCGACCTTGCCGCCCGAGTTGCCACCGCCCGAGTCGCCGCTGCCGCCACAGGCAGCGGCCGAGGCCAGCAGCCCGGCGACGACCGCGAGTCGCAGTCCCTTCGAGATACGCATCTGTGTTCCTTAAGCGTCGGACCGGGCCAGAGGCGCCCGGAGGATGGTGAACGTGCGGGTGATCTCGAAACCCGTCTTCAGGTACAGCTGCCCGGCCGCGGACTTCTCGCCGGTCCACAGGAACCAGGCCGAGTGGGCGCCGGCGGCAACCATCCGCTCCAGCGTCAGGTGCAGCAGCACCTTCCCGAGTCCGGTGCCGCGCGAGGCCGGCAGGACGCCGAACGGCCCGAAGCGGTCGATCACCCCTTCGTACGTGCCGTGCATCGCCCAGCCGAGGATCGCCCGGCTCGACGGTGTTGGACCAGGACGGCGTGCCACGACGATGCGATCGAGCGGCAGACCGGACACGACGCCCTCGCGGATCGCGCGGGCCCAGTCCGGGTTGAACTCCGCGCCGGCGATCGTGATCAGCGCGGTCAGCTCGTCGTCGGTTGGTATACCAAAGCTGTAGCCCTCGGCCGTCAGCGCGTCGATCCGCTTGCGGACCTCGTCCGGAATGGCATACCCGACCAGACCGCGGTCCATCGCGACCGCGTCGTACTGGCGCTCGAAGCCGAGGCCGGCCAGCAGCCGCGCGGCGGACGGATAGCGGGCGCTGTCGAGGCCGGGGAGGAAATAGTTCGGCGTGTACGACGAGAAGAAGACCTCGGACCGGCCGTGCGACCGCAGCCAGTCCATTGCCGTCGACAACAACGATCGGCCGATCCCGCGACCGCGGTACTCCGCATGCACGAAGAAGAACGGGATCCAGCCGGCCGTGGGCTCGACATCGTCCGCGTCGACCGCGATCAGCCGCCGGACCGCGTACGCCGCGCCGACGATCTGACCGTCGATCACCGCCACCTGCAGACCGGCGGCGTCGAAGTTGCGGTCGAGCAGGAACAGGTCACGCAGGCGCTGGTACGAGATCGGGTCGGCCGGCGCGGCGGCGGTCCAGCCGTCGGCGATCGCCGGTCCGTCGCCGACCTGGAACGAGCGGATCGTCACGTCCGGGGTCGTCATCGCGCCATCCCTTCGTAGAGCCCTTCGTAGAGCAGCACGTCAGGTCGCACCCAACCCGCCGGTGTGGTTGCTGCAGGCAAGAGATCGAGCGGGTCGTCGCCGGCCTCGAGCGCCTTGCGCAGCGAGTCCGAGCCCCACAGCCGGTCGAGCGACGGCAGCATCCCGAAGTCGTCCGGATACAGCTCGTTCAGCACCCGGAGCATCACCAGCGCGGTCCGCACCGGCTCGAACGCGTCGCGATCGACGACATGAAGCTGTACTCCGGACACCGCCTGGCCGGCGTATTTGCTGAACACCGGCTCGAACCAGGTCCGCCGGAAGATCACGCCGGGCAGCCCGCACGCCGACAACGCCGGCACCAGCCGGTCGTCGACGTACGGCGCTCCGATCGTCTCGAACGGCCGCGTCGTACCGCGGCCCTCGCTGAGGTTCGTCCCCTCGAACAGGCCGGTGCCGGGGTATACCAAGGCTGTGTCCGGCGTCGGCATGTTCGGCGACGGCGGCACCCACGGCAGACCGGTTGGCATACCGGTTGGCATCCCGGTCCCCGCCGAGTCACGCGTCCACCCGTCCATCGGGACGACCGTTGCCGCACCCAACTGCCGGGCGAGCTCGCCGACGGTCAGCCCGTGCCGCAAGGGAATCGGCGCCCGCCCGACGAAGCTCTCGAACCCCGGCTGCAGCAGCGGTCCTTCGACCCGGACACCGCCGAGCGGGTTCGGCCGGTCGAGGACGACAAATGGCATACCAAGCCGCGCCGCCGCCTGCTGGCAGTCGTACATCGTCCAGACGTAGGTGTAGAACCGCGTCCCGATGTCCTGGATGTCGAACAGCAGTACGTCGACTCCGGAGAACAGCTCGTCGAGTTCGCGCCCTTGCCGCAAGTAGGTGTCGAAGACCGGGAGCCCGGTGTCGGGATCGACGCCCTCGCCTTCACTCGCACCCGCTTGTGCCGTACCGCGGAGGCCGTGCTCGGGACCGAACAACGCAGTCAACGGCAGACCGGCCGCACGCAACGCGACCGAAGTCGGCGTGAGGTCCGGCAGCACGCCGGTGAAGTTCGTGATCAGTCCCAGGCGCCCGTCGGGCACCAGCCCCCGGTCCTCGGCCAGACGCTGTGCGCCGGTCCGGACCACCATCGCCGCCACCACCAACCCCAGATCATGGATCCTGCAGGAACTGGGTTGAAAACTTACCGAGGTTGGCAGGCGGAGGTCAATGGATTACGGACAAACGTTTACCAAGGTCATCCGAGGAACGGTGTGAGCGCGGCGAGGAAGTCGTCGAGGCGCTCGGCGTGGACCCAGTGCCCGGCCTCCGGAACCTCGGCGTACTCCACGTGCGGGAAGTAACCGGCGATCGTCGCGCGATGGTCCTGCTGCACGTAGTCGGACTTCCCGCCGAAGATGAACAGCGTCGGCCCGTCGTACCGCAGGCCGGCGGCCTCCGCGGGCCAACCGGAGATGGCCGGCAGCGCGGCCTCGATCACCGGGAGATTCGGCCGCCACCGAGCACCGTCGGCATCGAGGATCAGGTTCTGCAGCAGAAACGCACGGGTCCCGGGCGTGGGTACGGCGTCGACCAGTTGCGCGTCCACCTCCGCACGACGGGTGACCGAGGACAGGTCGGCGTTCCGCATCGCCTGCGCGTACTCGACGAAGGCGGGCGGGTACTCGACCGGCGCGGCATCGACGACGACGAGGCGCTCGACGACCTGCGGGTACTGCAGCGCGGTCAGCATCGCGGTCTTGCCGCCCATGGAGTGCCCGACCAGCGCGACCGGCCCGACCCCGAGCGACTCGATCGTCTCGCGGACGTCGGCGGCCATCTCCGGGTAGCTCATCGTGTCGACGTGCGGCGAGGTCCCGTGGTTGCGCAGGTCGAACGCGAACACCCGGTGCTTGTCGGCCAGCCGGCGGGCGGCGGTCATCCAGTTCCGCCCGGAGCCGAACAGACCGTGCATCACCACGACCGTCGTACCGCTCTCGCCGTACGACGTGACCGGCAGCTTCATACACACACCTTTCAACGGCTCCGTTGCCAGCAAGCGGTGTGCCAGTGGCGCCGCTCGTCGAGCGACTGCCCGCCGCCGATCGCGCCGAGCAGGCTCGGGTTGTCCGGCCAGACCACGACATGCGGCGTGACGGGCGGGATCAGCTGGTCGCAGCCCGGGCAACGGTACGACTTCGCGGACGCGGACCCGGACACCCGCCGGACGTTCCACTCACCGTCGGCCTTCACCTCACGCGACTGGGTACCACCGAGCAGCGGCCGGTCACTGACCGGCCGCTGCCATTTGGAAGGCCTTCTGCGCGACATAGCCCCTCAAGGCTAGCCGTATGACCTAGGTCACGAGCTGCGGGCGACGGCGTACGCCGCACACCCGATCAGTTCCATCGAGACCTGGAGCCGCTCGAGGCTGACGTTCTTCGCGATCGTGTCCTCGGGCGAGTGGTACGGCGGTTCGAGGTACGACGGCGCGAGCTCGCCCCGCCAGGAGAAGTTGGCCGCGGCGATCCCGACCTCCTGGAAGGATTGGTGATCGGATGCGCCGCGCTCGACCGGTCCGACCAGTTGCGCGTCGTACCCGAGCCGCTGGCCGGCCGCCCGCACCGCATCGGTCGCGGTATTCGCGAGCCCGGTGAACGACAGCAGCCAGTACGTGACAGCCGGATCCCAGCTCGTCGCGACCATGTCGTTCTGGAAGACGGCCCGGTACCGGTCGCGCTGGGGCTGCGGCAACTGCGCGACGTGGTACCGCGAACCGATCAGCCCCTGCTCCTCCGAACCCCAGAGCGCGAACCGCAGCGTCGCATCGGTGGGGATCCGGCTGAACACCCGCGCCAGCTCCATGGTCAGCACCGTGCCCGAGCCGTCGTCGTTCACACCCGGAGCGCCGATCACCGAGTCGTAATGACCGCTCACCATCACGATCGGCCCGTCAACGCCCGACTTCCCACGCCGTTCGCCGACCACGTTGTTCGAGATCAACCCGCGGTACGCCGCCGTGCTGATCCGAAGCGGCAACGCAGTAACGACAGCAAGCGCCTCGCGGATCAGCCGCTTCTGCACCTGCGCAACACCGATCACCGGAATCGGCGCGTTGGTCAGACCGCTCGGCGAGAACGCCGACGCCCGCCGCGGGAACACCTGATCGGCAGGCAGCAGGATCACACCGACCGCACCACGGGCAACAGCCTCCGCGACGAACGCCGGCCGAGCCGCCGCGGTGTCGTCCGCGATGACGATCGCCCCCGCGACGTCGGTCGGCCAGACCGGTGCACCAGCAGGACCGACGTCCCGCACCGGGCCTTCGACAGTGACGTCCAGCTTGCCGCCCGGTGCGGCGCCGGCCTGCCAGCACAGGTCGTCCGGCAGCATCCCACGGACATCGATGATCTGGGCAAGGAATTTGTCGGCTACCGGGAACGGCTCGAGCCTGGTCCGGTAGCCGAACTTGTCCAGCTGTCCGGCGATGTAGTCGGCCGCGCGCTTCTCGCTCGGCGTACCTCCGACGCGTGGCCCGATGTGCTCCGACAACACCTGTAGGTGCTGCAGTGCGTGGTCGGAGGAAAGGCCCGACACGATCTGCCGGTCGTACTTGTCCAGCTTCGGCCGGGTCACCGCCCCCGGCCGAAGCTCGTCTGCACCCCACGCGGGGGCAACCGGAACGGCGGTTGCGGCGGCGACGCCGGCAATCAGCAAACCTCGGCGACTCAGACCGGACTTATCGGTCATGAATGGTCTCCTCACGAAGGTGGGCGGCCCCGAGAAGCCAGACCGTAACCCACCTGCGACCGAGTCGCCTAGGACCCGTCAAGCATTGGCACGAAGTTGCTCGCCGACCTCGTGCATATGGCGCAACCCCATTCGGTACGAATCGATCAAACCCGTTGAAATATAGGGCATTCCGATGCGTTCGCAGTACGCCCGCACGATCGGCTGAGCGAACCGGAGGTTGGCTCGCGGCATGCTCGGGAAGAGGTGGTGCTCGATCTGGTAGTTGAGTCCGCCCATCATCCAGTCGGTGACCAGACCGCCGTTGACGTTGCGGGACGTCAGTACCTGCTTCTCGAGGTGGCCCCAGTTGCTGTCGTCGTCGGGCATCTCCATGCCCTTGTGGTTCGGCGCGAAGACGCTGCCGAGGTGCAGCCCGAACACCATGTGATGCACCAGCGCGAACACCAGCGCCTGCGCCGGCGACATGATCAGGAACAGCACGGTCAGGTACAGCACCACGTGCGCGGCCATCAGGCCGAGTTCGAGCCGATGCGTCCGGCGGCGCGCGAGCAGGAAGCGGATGCTCGACACCTTGAGGTTGAAGCCTTCGAGCGTGAGCAGCGGAAAGAAGACCCGCGCCTGGTTGCGGGTCAGCCAGCCCTCCAGGCCCTTGCGGCCCTCGGCCTGCTGCAGCGTCCAGACGAACACGCCCTCGCCGACGTCCGGGTCCTTGTCGGTGTGGTTCGGGTTGGCGTGGTGGCGGTTGTGCTTGTCGTTCCACCAGGCGTAGCTCATCCCGAGTACGACGTTGCCGTGCAGCATCCCGATCCAGTCGTGCAGCTTGCGCGAGCTGGCGATCTGCTGGTGGCCGGCGTCGTGCCCGAAGAAGGCCGCCCGGGTGGTCAGGATCCCCAGCGGGAGCGCGAGCAGCACCACCCACCACGAGGCGCCGACCGCGGCGATCGCGGCCCAGGTCAACGCCATCAGCGCCACGTTGATCCCGATCGCCATCGCGTACGCCGCCGTACGGCGCTCCAGCAGGCCGGCTGCCTTGATCTCCCTCAGCAGCGGAGAGAAATCACTACCTTTGGTCCCTGGTGGGGTCACAGTCGCTGTCATGCAGTCCAGCCTCATCCTCGGCACCGCGGAAAACATGAGCGCTACTACCCAGATGCCGGGGGGTGGCAGCCCTCCGGCCAGAGGGGAGTTAACTCCACCGCGCCTGAGCGGACGCTGAGCCATGATGGAGGCATGAGCACCGTCGTGACCACCGAAGCACCGCCGATGCGGTATCCCAAGCTGGCCCAGCCCTGGATCGCGTTGTTCCTGGCGATCCTGGCCGAGCTCGGGATCGCGCTGTTCGTGCTCAGCGTGGTGTCGGTCCCGCTGATCGCGGTCTGGGTCGGGATCCCGCTGCTGCTGGTGGTCGTGCCGGCCGCCCGCTGGTTCGCGAACTGCCACCGCACGATCCTGGCCGGCTTCCTAGGCGAGCGGATCCCGCGCCCGTACAAGCAGCCCCCGATGCCGGGCATGCTGATGCGGCTGCGGACGATCCTCACCGACCCGCAGACCTGGCGGGACATCATCTGGCTCCTGGTGAACGCCGTGCTCGGGTTCACGCTGTGCCTGCTGAGCGCCGTGCTGTTCCTGGCGATGCTCTTCTATCTGGTCTACCCGCTGCTGGTCGGCGTGACGCCGGAGGGCGTGTTCACCGAGCCGTTCGGCGGGCTGCTGACCGTGAACTTCTGGACCAGCTTCCTGCTGATGCCGGTCGCGCTGATCGCGTTCCTGATCTGGCAGGCCGCCGGCGAGCGGCTGCTGAAGGCGAATGCGTTCCTGGCCCGCTCGCTGCTCGGCCCGACCGAGAGCGCCAAGCTGGCGATGCGGGTCCGCGAGCTGGCCGAGTCCCGCGCCGAGACTGTCGACACCCAGGCGGCCGAGCTGCGCCGGATCGAGCGCGACCTGCACGACGGCGCCCAGGCCCGGCTGGCCGCCCTGAGCATGAACCTCGGTATGGCGGAGGAGATGGTGGCCCGTGACCCGGCCCAGGCGGCCGCCCTGCTCACCGAGGCCCGGCTGTCGGCGAGTACGGCGCTGTCCGAGCTGCGCGACCTGGTTCGCGGGATCCACCCGCCGGTGCTGGCCGACCGCGGTCTCGAAGGCGCGGTCAAGGCGCTGGCGATGTCCTGCCCGTTCAAGGTCGACGTCACGTTCGACGTACCGGGCCGGCCGCCCGCGCCGGTCGAGTCCGCGGCGTACTTCGCGGTCGCCGAATGCCTCGCCAACACGGTCAAGTACTCGGCCGCGACCACCGCGTGGATCCAGATCACCCACGAGGACGAGAAGCTGCACATGATCGTCGGTGACGACGGTGTCGGCGGTGCCGTGATCAGGCCCGGTGGCGGTCTGTACGGTATCGAAAGGCGGCTGGCCGCCTTCGACGGTACGTTGACCGTGGTGAGCCCGAGCGCCGGGCCGACCACCGTGATCATGGAGCTGCCTTGCGAGTCCTCATCGCTGAAGACCACGCCCTCCTCCGGGACGGCCTGATCCGCCTGCTGGAGGCGCACGACTTCGAGGTGGTGGAGGCGGTCGACAACGGGCCCCGGCTGGTGCCCGCCCTGGTGGAGCACCGGCCGGACGTCGCTGTGGTCGACGTCCGGCTGCCGCCGACGTTCACCGACGAGGGCCTGAAGGCAGCGATCGAGGCCCGCAGCCAGGTCCCCGGTCTGCCGATCCTGGTGCTCTCGCAGTACGTCGAGCAGCTGTACGCGCGCGAGCTCCTCACCGGCGGTAGCGGCGGCGTCGGGTACCTGCTGAAGGACCGGGTGTCGAACGTTGCCGAGTTCCTCGACGCGGTCCGCCGGGTCGCGGCCGGCGGTACGGCGATGGACCCGGACGTGATCGGTCAGCTGCTGGCCCGCAACACCCGCGACGAACCGATCGGCCGGCTCACGCCGCGCGAGTCCGAGGTCCTCGGCCTGATGGCCGAGGGACGCTCGAACGCCGCGATCGCGGCCGCGCTGTTCGTCACCGAGAAGGCGGTCAGCAAGCACACCAACAACATCTTCGCGAAGCTCGACCTGCCGCCGTCCGAGGACGACAACCGGCGCGTGATCGCCGTCCTCACTTACCTGTCGTCGCGCTGACCCGGCGAGGGCGGGCCGTCCGCAGCACGCGGTAGGCCCCGCCCGCGGTCCAGTTCTGCCCGGGCGGCGTACGCCGTACCTCAGGACGCTTCATGCCGCGCCGATCTGGGCCATGATCGCGGCCATGTCGAGCCAGACGTTCTCCCGGCTCATCAGGCCGTCGCGGAACTCGCACACGTGCAGGATCCGGTAGCTGACGACCGTGCCGCGCGCCTGCGGACCGAAGTCGTCGTTGGCGATCAGCTGTGTCGCCATCACCTCGTCGACGACGAAGTTCTCGCCGTGGTAGCGGCGCAGCGGTTCGTACTTCTCCTCGTCGGCCTGCGCGAACAGCATCCGGTACCGCTCGGCGATCGCTTCGTGCCCGACCAGGACGCCCTGGCCGACCACATCGTGCTCGGCGTCCGGCGTCAGCGTCGCCAGCAGGCTCTCCAGGTCGTGTGCCGCCTCTGCGGCGAAGTGCAGGTCCAGTACGTGATCCATCTCGGCCGGTGTCATGGTTCCCCCAAGTCGTTTCGTAAGATGACTCTATCGTTATGAGAAAATCTTCTCACGTCAAGTAGGATTCTCGTCATGACTGGTCGTGAACGGCAAAAGCAGCGCACCCGCCAGCTGCTGGTCGACGCCTACAACGAGTTGGTCCGCGGCGGGCAGTCGCCGAGTGTGGCGCAGGTGGCCGAGGCGGCGGAGGTGTCGGTGGCGACGGCGTACCGCTACTTCCCCAACCCGGAGTCGCTGCGCGCGGACGCGGCGGTCGCGGCGACGGCGACCGCGCCGGACTTCGAGGCCGTGCTGGCCGACGCCGGCGACGATCCGGTGGTGCGCATCGAGGCGCTGGTCCGCGCGATCGCGACCTGGCAGCTGAACGACGAGCCGGTCTGGCGCGGTGTCCTGCGTGCCACGCTCGAGCGCTGGTTCGCGCAGTACGACGGAGGCGGCGTACGCGGCGCCGAGGTACCGATCCCGGTCCGCTCCAACGCCCGAGCCGAAGTCGTCCGCCTCGCCCTCCGCCCGCTCGAGTCCGAACTCTCCCCCGCCGAATTCCGCCGCCTCGTCAACACCGTCATGCTCACCTGCGGCGTCGAGGCCCTAATAGCCACCCGCGACGCCGCCGCCCTCAATCCGGACGAGGCGCGGGAAACGATGGTCGCG
Organism: Kribbella sp. NPDC000426; assembly: GCF_040300265.1. Taxonomy (NCBI): domain Bacteria; kingdom Bacillati; phylum Actinomycetota; class Actinomycetes; order Propionibacteriales; family Kribbellaceae; genus Kribbella; species Kribbella sp. NPDC000426. The sequence goes on from NZ_JBEPDK010000006.1 coordinate 396,599, forward strand.
GCCGCCCGGACGCTGGTGCTGGCTGCCCGCAAGAACTAGGTACGGATGCGGCGGAGGAACTCTTGGGTTCTCGGCTCAACGGGATTTTGCAGTACCTGGCTGGGTGGACCCACTTCGAGGGGGCGGCCGTGGTGGAGGAAGCAGACGCGGTCGGCGACGTCGCGGGCGAAGGCCATCTCGTGGGTGCAGACGAGCATCGTCATGCCCTCGGACTTGAGTTCGCGGAGCAGGTCCAGGACCTCGCCGACGAGCTCCGGGTCCAGCGCCGACGTGACCTCGTCGAGCAGCATCAGCTGGGGTGAGTTCACCATCGCGCGGGCGATCGCCGCGCGTTGTTGCTGGCCGCCGGACAGCTCGTCCGGCTTGGCAGTTGCCTTGTCTGCCAGCCCGACTCGCTCCAGCATCTCCAGCGCACGTGCCCGCGCGGCATCCCGCCGTACGCCGTGCACGCGGATCGGCGCCAGAGTGATGTTGTCGAGCACGCTGAGATGCGGGAACAGGTTGTACGACTGGAACACGATCCCGATCCCCGACCGCACCTTGTCGGCGTCGACGCGCGGATCCGTGATGTCCACGCCGGCCAACTCGACCACGCCGTCGTCGACCGTCTCGAGCAGGTTCACGCACCGCAACAACGTCGACTTCCCGGACCCGGAGGCGCCGATCAGTACGACGCACTCCCCCGCATCGACCTCCAGATCGAACCCGTCCAGGACGACGTTCTCGCCGTACACCTTCCGTACTCCGCGCAAGGACAGCAGGCTCACACCAGACCACCTCCCCCGCCGTACCAGCCTTGGCGGCGGGCGACATAGTCGGTCAGGCGGGTCAGCGGGATCGTCAGCGCGACGAACAGCAGCCCAGCCACGACGTACGGCGTGAAGTTGAAGTCCTCCGCCGTCTCCAGCTGCGCGGCCCGGATCGCGTCGATGACGCCGAGTACGGCGATCAGCCCGGAGTCCTTCTGCAGGCTGACAAAGTCGTTCAGCAACGGCGGCATCACCCGGCGGACGGCCTGCGGGAGGACGACGAAGCGCAGCGTCTGGCGGTACGTCAGCCCGAGCGAACGCGCCGCCGCCCGTTGCGACGGATGCACCGATTCGATACCCGCGCGGAACACCTCGGCGACGTACGACGAGTAGGTCAGCACGAGCGCCGCCCCACCCCAGATCACCGCCTGGTTCGGCAGGCCGCGCAACTGCAGCGCCGGTACGCCGAAGCCGAGCAGGAAGATCACCAGCAGCAACGGGAGGCCGCGGAACACGTCCGTGTAGGCGGCCGCGAACACGCGCAGCGGGAAGAAGATCGGCCCGCGCAACGTGCGCATGATCGCCAGCGTCATACCGAAGATCACGATCAGTACGGCGCAGATCAGCATCACGCGGATGTTCAGCCAGAGGCCCTGAGCAACGATCGGAAGTGCTTCCCAGCCGCGGTGGAAGTCGAAGAACGTTGCCCGGACCCGCGGCCAGCCCGGTGTGGAACTGATGCCGACGGCAACCAGCACGAGCAGCACGACCGAGCTGACGACCGCGATCAGCGTCGATCGCCGGGCCCGGCCGCGCCGATACGCGATCCGCTCGCGCTGCAACTCCGACGGTTGCCAGCTCACGAGAGCTCGGGAGCGCCTGACTCGGTCAGGTACTGCTTCTGCAGGTTCGCCAGCGTGCCGTCGGTCTTGAGCGCGTCGACCGCCTGGGTGACGCAGCCGGTCAGCTTCGAGCCCTTCTCGAGCACGAACCCGAACTGCTCAGTGGTCCCGGTGGACGGCAGCTGCCCGACGATCTTGCCGTCGTCGAGCTGCGCGCCGGTCATGTAGAACGCGGTCGGCAGGTCCACCACAATGCCGTCGATCTGCTTGTTCTTCAGTGCCTGCACGGCCAGGTCGTTCGTGTCGAACACGGCCGGCGTCTGCTTCGGCTTCACCTGGTCGCGCAGCGCAGTGTAACTCGTCGTACCGACCTGGGCGCCGAGCTTGGCATCGACCAGTTCGGCGACCGACTTGGCGTTCGCGATCTTGCTGCCCGCGGTCGTGATCACGGTCTGCCGAACGTCGTAGTACCCGGACGAGAAGTCGACCGCCTTGCGCCGGTCCTCGGAGATCGACACCTGGTTGACGTCCAGGTCGAATGCCTTCGTCCCGGGGGCGAACGCGGTGTTGAACTGGACCGTCTGCCACTTGACCTCGGCCTGCTCGAACCCGAGCTTCTTCGCCACCGCATAGGTGACGGCCGACTCGTAGCCCTTGCCGTTGCTCGGGTCGTTGTCGCTGAACCACGGCTCGTACGCCGGCTTGTCGGTGCCGACCGTCAGCGTGCCGGCCGTCTTCACCGCCAGCTTGTCCTTCGCACAGGCGTCCGCCCCGGACGGCGTCGACGAACCCGACGCCGAGTTGTCCTCCGGTGCACACGCGCCCAATCCCACGGCGGCCAGAACCGCCAGCCCCACCACAGCCTTTCTCATGCGCAGAACTCTAGGGGGTGAGGGGTGATTTCGCGCCGTAGCGAGCAGGTGCTCGGTGCGGTGCATCGGCGTGCGGGGGCGAAGGGGTCGATGCGGAGCATCGTTCCCTTTGCACCCGTGCGGCGAGGTGCCGTGCCGAGTGCCGCGCAGTAGGCGGGAAATCACCCCTCACCCCCTCAACTTCTTGCGGTAGGTCGATGGACTTGATCCGGTATGTAAGCGGAAGCGTGTCGAGAAGTAGAGCGGGTCGGCGTACCCGACCTCGGCCGCGATCGCGGCGACCGGGCGGCTGGTGAGCTCCAGGAGGCGGGCCGCCGCGTCGAGGCGGCGGCGTTCGACGAACTGCTGCGGGCCGACGCCGAGCTGGTCGCGGAACAGGTGCGCGAACCGGGAGACCGACAGGTTGACCGCTCGCGCCAGCCGCGGGATGTCGAGGTTGGCGGTCAGGTCCTGGTCGATCAGCTCGATCGCGCGGAGCAGCCGATCGTCGATCTGGACGGCCTTCGGGTTCTGGGTGTCGCACCACAGCAGCGCGGCCTCCAGCGAGTTGGCGCTCAGCTGCTCGGCCTGCGGCAGCACGCTGCGTTGATGCCGTACGGCGTCGCGCAGGTGGTCGGCGATCCGGTCGAAGGCCGGACCGGCGGGTTCGAGCTGAACGATGCCGGGAGCAACTTCCGGCCAGTCGAGCAACGGCAGCCAGTCGGGCTTCGGGTTCACGTGCGCGTACAGGAAATGCCAGCGGTCGCCGACCGTGGCGTAGTCGTGCAAGGTGGCCGGGCGGACCAGCGTGACGCTGCCGGGCTCGGCCGGGACATGACCGAATCGTCCCTGGCCGTCGAGCGTCTGCACCAGCAGCCAGTCCGTCGTCCCATGCCGCCGGTACGTCGCGTAATCGGGGCCTTCGTCGAACTCACCGGTCGCCAGCCGACGAACCAGCGGGATCGGCGAGTCAGCAGGATCTCGAAGGTTCACAGCTCAATAGCGTATCGTCGGCAAGCGCTCACCGCCGCACCCTTGAAGCATGACAGTCGTGGACATCTACCAGCGGGACGGCGTCGTCCAGGTCCCGCAGTTGCTCGATTCCGCTGAGGTCGAGCGGATCAGGACCGTGTTCATGGAGCAGGTCGCGGTCGACCATTCGCTCGCGATCGACGACGGCGTACCCGAGGGCGACCCGCTGGCGAAGTACCCGCGGTTCGTCCATCCGCACCGGCGGACCGACCTGGAGGCCGGGCGGCTCTCGCTCGAGCTGATGCTGGACAGCCGGATCGTCGATGTCGTGCAGGCGCTGATCGGACCCGCGCTCGCCGCCCAGTCGATGTTCTACTTCAAGCCGCCGGGCGCGCGCGGGCAGGCACTGCACCAGGACAACACGTTCCTGCGCGCCGATCCGGAGACCTGCCTGGCAGCCTGGATCGCGATCGACGACGTGGACGAGGACAACGGCGGACTCGCCGTCGTGCCGGGGTCGCACAAGACCGAACTCGTCTGCCCCGAGCCCACCGACCTGACCGAGTCCTTCACCAGCGTCGAGGTCCCGATCCCGGCCGGGCTCAGCAAGGTGCAGACGAAGATGAAGGCCGGCGACGTGCTGTTCTTCCACGGCAGCGTGGTGCACGGATCCCGTCCGAACGGCACCGACGACCGCTTCCGCCGGTCGCTGATCTTCCACTACATCCCCGAGGACAGCGTCGAGATCGCCGCCTTCTACAACCCGCTGGTCCAGCTCGACCGCCGCGAGACCGTCCTCCCCGAGGCGATCGGCGGCGGCCCGTGCGGCGACTACGCCCAGGCCGAGCCGTAAACCGATCCCGTAAACCGAGCTGTAGCGCTCAGCTCGCGTAGTCGCGGAAGCCTCGGCCGGTTTTGCGGCCGAGGTAGCCGGCGGTGACGAGGTGTTCGAGCAGCGGCGCCGGTGCGAAACCGGGCTCGCGGAACTCCAGGTACAGGGTCCGCTGGATCGCGAGCGCGACGTCGAGACCGACCACGTCGAGGAGCGCGAACGGACCCATCGGGAGCCGGCAGCCGAGCTTCATCGCGGCGTCGATGTCGTCGACGCCGGCGTAGTGGGCCTCGAGCATCCGGACCGCGTCGTTCAGGTACGGGAACAGCAGGGCGTTGACGATGAAGCCGGCGCGATCGCCGCAGCGGACCGGGTGCTTGCCGGCGGCAACCGCTACGGCGGCCACCGTGTCGGCGACCTCGTGCGCGGTGCTGACCGTGCTGACGACCTCGACCAGCTGCATCACCGGCGCCGGGTTGAAGAAGTGCAGGCCGACCACGTCGGCCGGCCGCTTGGTCGCCATCGCGAGGTCGATCACCGGCAGCGAGGACGTCGTGGTCGCCAGGATCGCGCCCGGCTTGCAGATCTCGTCGAACGTCTCGAACAGCGCCTGCTTGACGCTGAGCTCCTCGACCACGGCCTCGACCACCAGGTCGACCGTGGCCAGGTCGTCGAGCTTCGCCGTACCGGTCACCCGGCGCAGCGCGGCGTCGCGCTCCTCCGAGGACAGCTTGCCGCGCTGGACGCCCTTCTCCAGCGAGCGTTCCAGCGTCGCACGGACCCGGTCGACCTTTTCGGTGCCGCGGGCAACGTACAGGACGTCGTACCCGGCCTTGGCGCACACCTCGACGATGCCGACCGCCATCGTCCCGGAGCCGACCACGCCGACCTGCTTGATCGGGCGGACCGCCGGCCCGTCGGCCGAAACCGAAGGGGTGCTTTCGTCGTCGACCACGACCGGCGAGTCCGGCCCTTCGTAGGTGTAGAAGCCGCGCCCGGTCTTCCGGCCGAGCAGGCCGGCGGTGACCATCTGCTTGAGGATCGGGGCCGGCGCGTGCAGCCGGTTGCGGCCCTGCTTGTACATCGTGTCGAGGATCTCGTACGCCGTGTCGAGCCCGATCAGGTCGAGCAGCGCCAGCGGACCCATCGGGTACCCGCAGCCGAGCCGCATCGCCGCGTCGACGTCCTCACGCGTGGCGTAGCGCGACTCGACCATCGAGACCGCGTGGTTCAGGTAGCCGAACAGCAGCGCGTTGGCGATGAAGCCGGCCCGGTCGGCCGCGACCACCGGCACCTTGTCGAGGCGGCGGGCCAGGGCCTGTACGTCGTCGACCACGTCCGGCTCGGTGACGACGGTCTTGATCACCTCGACGAACTCCTGCACCGGCGCCGGGTTGAAGAAGTGCATGCCGACGACGCGGCGCGGGCGCTGGGTGGCGACCGAGATCTCGGTGACCGACAACGACGAGGTGTTGGTGGCGAGGATCGCGTCCTCGCCGACGATCTTGTCCAGCGCCGCGAAGATCTCGCGCTTCAACTCCAGTCGCTCGACGACGGCCTCGATCACCAGGTCGCAGTCGGCCAGCGCCTCCATCGAGGTGGCGAACGTGACCCGGTCGAACAGCGCCTGCTGGTCCTCGACGGACAGCTTGCCGCGCTTCACGGCCCGGTCGGTCGAGTGCTGGATGTGGCCGCGGCCGCGCTCGGCGGCCTCCTCGTCACGCTCGACGCCGACCACCGTCAGCCCGTTGCGCGCGAACACCTCGGCGATCCCGGCGCCCATCGTGCCGAGACCCACCACACCCACAGTCGTCAATTCCCGAGCCATGCTCTGCACTATGCCAGTCACGATAGTGGTCCGCCCATGAGTTGCATCACCGGCGAGGCCAAGCTCACACCGCTCTACCTCGGCTCGTCGTACACGACCGGAGTCTCCATCCAGCCGTCCAGCAACCAGAGCGGATCCGGCGCGGCCAGGAGCGCCGCCGCGATCGGGCGTGGCCGGACGTCGCGCTCGCCGAGCTCGGCCAGCGACAGCCACACCGCGCGGTAGCTGCCGCTCTCAGACTCAGCCGGGCTCGTCATCTCCGGTCCGTCGCCGGTGCCGAAGTCGCCGCCGATGACGTCCGCGCAGAAGTAGTGCTGCGTGCTGTCGCCGAAGTGCACGACCGCGACGACACTGCGGATCTTCACCAGCAGCCCGAGCTCCTCGTAGATCTCGCGCCGCGCGGTCTCGGCCGGGGACTCGCCTTCTTCGACCTGACCGCCGGGCAGAACGTAGTACGTCCGCCCGTCCCGCACGCGCTCGATCGCGGCGATCCCGTCGTCGGTCAGCAGTACGACGCCCGCCCGGATCATGCGCGCGTCGCCAGCACGTAGAACCACATCCCGAACTTGCCCTCGCCGCGGTCCAGCCGCTGCACTTCCCAGCCGGTGCTCTTCAGCAGCTCACGCAACGCGTCTTCCTGCCACATGACGAAATGCCGGGGCAGGTCCAGGTGCCGGTCGGACCATTCCTCGCCCTTGCCCTCCCGGGTCGCGAACGCCAGGACACCCGCTGCCCGCGCGGCCTTCCGCAGTACCTGGGCCAGGTCGGGGCGGTCGAAGTGCAGGAACACAGCGTCCGCGAAGACCGCGTCGTACGGCCCGCCGAAATCGTCGGTCAGCGCGTTCAACCGGTCGACGGCGTACCCGTCGGCGCGCATCATGTCGATGAACGCCTGCGTCGCGTCGGTCCGGCGTACGACGAAGCCGCGGCGTTCCAGCTCGAGCGCGTCGCGGCCGGTCCCGCTGCCGATCTCCAGGACGCGCGCGCCGGGGCCGATCCGCTCGGCGAGCAGGTCGATCAGCGTGTCGTTGGCCGCCGTCGGGATCGACTCGCGGAACTTGTCGGCGGCCTGCTCGTACGCCGACAGCGTCACCTCGTTGTCGGTCGCCAGCCGCGTCCAGCCGTCGCCGGTGTGCTCGACGACGGCCGGAAGCTTCAAGCCGAGATCCACGCCGAGCACGACGACGGTCTCGCCGCGATGCAGGTCCGCGATCGACTGCAGCTCCTCGTCCGGGCGCCGGGTCAGCTCCGGTACGACGGTCAGCCGTACGCCGAGCCGGTCCGCCAGCCGGGACCCGGCCGCCGCCTCGAACGTTCCGGCGTACACCTGGGCGACCCGCTCGCCGACCGCCGCTTCCTGGACATCACCGGGCAACAGCACGATCCGCGCCGGACACATGAGATTCATTTGGCCTGGCCGCTCGAACCCGACGCTTCTGCCGGCAGGATCCGCGGCTGCCTCCCTTCGAGGATCAAGGATTGTCGGTAGCACATGATTGGGTCGTAAGCATGTCCAGGTTCCGGATGTATCCGACGCGGGAGCAAGAGACCGCGTTGCTGGAACAGTGTCGACACGCGCGGTCGGTGTGGAACCTGGCGCTGGAGCAATGGGCGATGTGGACCCGCGACAAACAGGCGACGCCGGCCTACATCGAGCAAGCACGGCAACTCACTGAAGCGCGGGCAGCGTTCGATTGGCTGCGCGCCGGATCGCAGACTGTGCAACAGCAAGCGTTGCGAGACTTCGACCAGGCAATCAAGAACTTCTACGCAGGCACGCACCGTCGCCCGACGTGGCGTAAGGCTGGGCAGCACGAGGGTTTCCGCATTGTCGGCTCCCAGGCTTCCCGGATCGTCAAGCTGAATCGGAAGTGGGCGCGGGTACTCATTCCGAAGGTCGGCTGGGTGCAGTTCCGGCTGTCCCGCGCCGTACCCAACGCGAAGTCGTACCGGGTCACTCGCGATCGGGCCGGACGCTGGCATCTTGCGTTCGCTGTCATCCCAGAACCGATTCCAGCGCCCGGCACCGGACAGGTCGTCGGCGTCGACCGCGGCGTCAGCGTGTCGGCGGCCCGCCAGCGAATAACAGTCGCGATTGCCAGGCTGTTCGCTAGAGCTGGCGATCGCTGCAGGGACTGGGTCGAGAAGACCAGCACCGATCTCGCGCAACGATTCGACGTCATACGCGTCGAGGACCTGCGGATTGCTCAGATGAGCAGGCGCCCTAGGCCCAGACCCGACCCAGAGCGACCGGGTAGCTTCCTGCCGAACCGCCGCCGCGCCAAAGCCGGTCTGAACCGCGGCATCTTGGGTAACGGCTGGGGAGCACTGGCGAGACGTCTTGAGCAAAAGGCGACAGGACGGTTCGAGAAAGTCAACCCCGCATTCACGTCCCAGACCTGCAGCGTCTGCAAGCACCGCGCCCCGGAGAACCGCGAGAACCAAGCGGTGTTCCACTGCGTCGCCTGCGGGCACTCGGCTCACGCGGACGTCAACGCGGCTGTCAACATCGCGGCCGGACGGGCCGTCAGCGCACGCCGAGAGACGCCACCGCGGGTCTCGCCGAAGCGTGAACCTCAACTCGCTACCTCCGCGTAGTAGTTGGAATCCTCGTCTTCCAAGACGAGGAGGACGTCAACGGCCGACGTACTCCAATGCCTCGGCGGCGTACTCCGGCCAGACCTCCGACTGGGCCAGCGGGATCATGACCCACTCCTTCATCGGCCGGCCCATCCCGGGGTCGAACGGTTCGGCGCCGGGCAGCGCGAGCGCCTTCTCGCGCGGTTCCGGCGGAAGTTTGAACGTCATGGCGTCGCCGAACATCCCCGCGAGCACCTTCTTACCGACCTTGAGACAGGGCATACCGAACATGCTGCCCCGAACCACTCCGGCCGACTCCAGCTCGGCGGCCACCACGTCGTACGCGGCGACTGCCTGATCGCTCACCTTCGGCATCATGCTCACCACCCTCCCACTCCTGACGGCCGGTGCACTACGGTGCTTTCTCGTGCGCTTGGTGATTGCTACTTGTTCTGTCGACTACTCGGGGCGGCTGACGGCTCATCTGCCGATGGCGCCGCGGCTGCTGATGGTGAAGGCGGACGGATCCGTGCTGATCCACGCCGACGGCGGGTCGTACAAACCGCTGAACTGGATGTCGCCGCCGTGCAAGCTGACCGAGGAAGAGGGGGTCTGGAGCGTCACCAACAAGGCTGGTGAGGAGCTCCGGATCACGCTCGAGGAGGTGCACAGCGACACGTCGTACGAGCTCGGGACCGACCCCGGCCTGATCAAGGACGGCGTCGAGGCGCACCTGCAGGAGCTGCTCGCCGAGCACGTCCAGACCTTCGGCGAGGGCTGGACGCTGGTACGCCGCGAGTACCCGACCGCGATCGGCCCGGTCGACCTGCTCTGCCGCGACGCCGACGGCAAGCACGTCGCGGTCGAGATCAAACGCCGCGGCGAGATCGACGGCGTCGAACAACTCACCCGCTACGTCGAACTCCTCAACCGCGACCCCCTGCTCGCCCCGGTCCGCGGCATCTTCGCCGCCCAGCTGATCAAGCCCCAGGCCCAGTTCCTGGCCACCGACCGCGGCCTCGAATGCGTCACCGTCGACTACGACGCCCTCCGCGGCATGGAATCCGACGTACTCCGGCTCTTCTAGATCCTGACAAAGCAGTAAATTTGCCCGATTTCGGGCAGAAGGTTTGCAGTGACCTCTAAAACACTGCATGGTGGTCGGGTGATCAGTGAGGCGGCGGCTGTGGAGCCGGTGGACGAGCTGGCCGATCAGGTCAGCCGGACGACCGGACTGTCGGCGGATGTCGCGCGGCGCGTGGTCGCCGACGTACTGGCCTATTTCACCGAGACGACCGAGGACTACGTCCGGCGACGGCACCGTGAGTTGCAGACCTACGGCGCCCGCAACGACGAGATCTTCGCGCGTCTCGGCGCCGAGCTCCAGCACTGGCCGGTCCGCTCACCCGAACTCTCCGCCCGGCAGCTCAGACGGATCGTCTACGGCTGACGGCGGGACCAAACCCATACGAAAGGCACCCACTACATGTGCGGAATCGTCGGGTACGTCGGCACCAAGCCGGCCGCGCCCATCCTGGTGGACGGACTGGCCCGGCTCGAGTACCGGGGCTACGACTCGGCGGGTGTCGCCGTACTGGGGTCCAGCGAGCTGAAGGTACACAAGGACGCCGGCCGCGTCCGTGAGCTGGAGGCGTCGCTGCCGAAGCGGTTCGGCGGCAAGCTCGGCATCGGCCACACCCGGTGGGCGACCCACGGCGGTCCGAGCAAGGACAACGCGCACCCGCATGCCAGCGGCAACGAGCGGATCGCCGTCGTACACAACGGCATCTTCGACAACGCCGGCGTGCTGCGTACCCAGCTCGAGGACGCGGGCGTCAAGCTGCGCTCCGAGACCGACACCGAGGTTCTCGCGCACCTGATCGAGCAGTCCGAGGGCGCGACGCTCGAGGACAAGGTGATGGCCGCGCTGCGCCGGATCGAGGGCACCTACGGCATCGCCGTCATCGACCTCGACTTCCCGGACCGGATCGTGGTCGCCCGCAACGGCAGCCCGCTGATCCTCGGCATCGGCGACGGCGAGATGCACGTCGCCTCCGACGCGGCCGCGCTGATCCGCTACACCCGCCAGGTCGTGTACCTGGACGACGGCGAGATGGCGACCGTCCGCGCCGACGGGTACCGCACGTTCACGCAGGACGCCGCGCCGACCACCAAGACCGCGAAGACGGTCGAGTGGGAGGCCGACGAGTACGAGCGCGGCCTGCACGAGCACTTCATGATGAAGGAGATCCACGAGCAGCCGGACGCGGTCGGCAGGGCCATCCGCGGCCGCCTCGACGAGCGTTTCCACACCGTGCACCTCGGCGGTCTGAACATGGACGCCCGCGAGGCGCGCGAGATCAAGCGGGTCAAGATCCTCGGCTGCGGTTCGGCGTACTACGCGGGCCAGATGGGCGCGCAGTTCATCGAGGAGGTCGCGCGGATCCCCGCCGACGCCGAGCCCGCGTCGGAGTTCCGCTACCGCAACCCGGTCGTCGAGCGGGACACGCTGTACATCGCGGTCTCGCAGTCCGGTGAAACGCTGGACACGCTGGTCGCGGTGCAGGAGCTGAAGCGCAAAGGCGGTCGCGTGATCGGCCTGGTGAACGCGGTCGGTTCGAGCATCGCCCGCGAGGTCGACGGCGGCGTGTACCTGCACGCCGGCCCGGAGGTCTCGGTCGCGTCGACGAAGGCGCTGACGAACATGGCGGTCGCGTTCGCGATGCTCGGCATCCACCTCGGCCGGATCCGCGACGTCTCCCCCGCCGACGGCCGCCGGCTGATCGACGGCCTGAAGAAGCTGCCGTCGGATATCGCCGAGATCGTCGCTCAGGAGGAGGAGCTGGCGAAGATCGCCGGCCGGCTCGCGCAGCACGAGTCGCTCTTCTTCGTCGGCCGGACCCGCGGGTACCCGGTCGCGCGCGAGGGCGCGCAGAAGCTGAAGGAGATCTCGTACCGGCACGCGGAGGCGTACCAGACGTCCGAGCTGAAGCACGGTCCGCTCGCGCTGATCTCCCCGGACGTGCCGAGCGTCGCGATCGTCCCCGACGACGAGCTGCTCGACCGCAACATCGGCGCGCTGCACGAGATCGGGGCCCGGTCGGGTCCGCTGTACGTCGTCACGCACCCCGGCGTCGACGTACCGGACGGGGTGGCGGCGAAGATCGTCGTACCGAAGAACGAGGCCGAACTCGACCCGATCCTGCTGACGATCCCGCTCCAGATCATCGCGTACTACGCAGCCGTAGCCCTCGGCCACGACGTCGACAAGCCCCGCAACCTCGCCAAGTCCGTCACCGTCGAGTAGACGAAGCCGGCAAGCTCACGGCCCCCGCCACACCGAGTGTGGCGGGGGCCGCTTTGTCAGAGTTGGTGGGCTGGTTGGGTGGGGTGGCGGGTTGGGACTGCTCCTGTGCGCTCGGCGTTCTGCGTCGCGGATGTGGCGGGAGCGGCGGTTCCTGGTCTGGCTAGGCCGGCCAGGGCGCGGTCTGCGGCGCTTGCGGCTTCGGCTCGCCTGTCCGCCTCGTTGAGGGCACCGGCCAACTGCCGTCCGGTGCCTCCGAGGTCGCGGTACGGATGCAGGCCGAACTCGTTCACGAATCGCTTGCAAACCTCGACGCCGCGGACCGAGTTGCCAGTCGGGTCCAGCCGCGGCGAGTACGTCACCACAGCCAGCCCCTTCGACGGCACCACCATCATGAGGTTGCCGGACACCCCGCTCTTCGCCGGCAACCCGACCTGGTCGGAGAACTCCCCGGAGCCGTCGTACATCCCGCTATGCCCCATCACGGCCAGCACGCGCCCTGCGGTCTCCGGCGAGAACACGCGTACGCCGCTCGGCGCGACCCCGCCGTTCGCGAGCGTGGCGCCGGCTTTCGCCAACTGCTCGGCGTCCATGGTGAGCGAGCAGACCATCGTGTAGAACTCGACCGCGTCTTCCGGAGCACGCCGATCGGTCGGGCGGGCACCTCTCAGCTTGTTCGTCTGCATGAGCCCGTTCGCGAACCGCACGTTCCCGAATCCGGTGTCGCGCTCGGCCAGGAACGTCGCACCGTGCAACTGCGGTCGTTTGCCCGTCATGGCGGCCCAGGTGTCCCGGACCGTGGTGAACCGGTCCGACTGGTCCTTCCCGGTGTCGACCAGCGCGAGCGTACCGATCGCCCCGGCATTGATCATCGGGTTCCGCGGCCTGCCGTCCCGACCCAGCGAAAGCGCGGGATCGTTGAACGGACCGCCACTCTGCTCCTGGCCGACCCAGCGATGCACTTCCTCCGGCCCGAGCTGTTCCAGCGCGATCGCATAGTTGAACGGCTTCGAGGTCGACTGCACGCTGAACTCGTCCGCGGTGTCGCCGATCGAGAACGTCTGCCCGTCCGCCGTACAGATCGCGATCCCGAACCGCTCCGGATCGGCGTCGCGCAGCGTGGGGATGTAGTCGGCGACCTCGCCATCGCGGTTCGGCAGCAGGTCGGCGTACATCGCCTCGATGCCGCGCACGTACTCGCGGAACTCGTCCGTCGGGACGGCCAGCTCGCCGGCCAGCGCCCGGTATACCAAACCGTCGCCGTACTGCGCGATCCCGGCGAACTCCCGGAGGCTCATCTCCACCGGCTGCGCGTCGACCCTGATGCCGGCCCGGGCGCCGGCGATACGGCCGTCTGCCCCGGGCACGGCGGCGAGTGCCGCACGGACCCGCGGATCTTCCGGCTGTATCCCCGTCTGCCCGAGCTTCGCGAGCAGCTCCCACGCCCAGATCCGGCCGTTGTCGTCGGTGTCCACCGACGTGAACGTCCGCACCAGTTCGGACTCCGACACATCCATCGTGACTTCCTTCCCCAGGCAGATGTGGTCACGCGACGACGCTGTCGGCGAGTGAGCAGCCTGTCCGACTTGTGTTTCCGCGTGGGTCACCTGGTGTTACGGAGACGTCAATCGGCGCTCTTGTTGGACAAGTTGATGACTTGTACGATCACTGGCCATGGATCGCATCCGTCAGGTCAGGCTCTCGTCCGTGGTTCTTCCGCTCGACCAGCCGATCAGCGATGCGAAGGTGCTGACCGGTCGGCAGCGGCCGATGACCGAGATCGTGTTCCTGTTCGCGGAGATCGCGACCGAGCAGGAGCAGCACGGGATCGGTTTCAGCTACTCCAAACGCGCCGGCGGTCCGGCGCAGTACGCACATGCGAAGGAGATCGCTGCCGGGCTGATCGGCGAGGACCCGTCGGACATCGGCAAGGTGTACGACAAGTTGCTGTGGGCCGGTGCGTCGGTCGGCCGGTCCGGGGTCGCGACGCAGGCGATCGCGGCGATCGACATCGCGCTCTGGGACCTCAAGGCGAAGCGGGCAGGCCTGCCGCTGGCCAAGCTGCTCGGTGCGCATCGGGACTCGGTCCGCGCGTACAACACCTCCGGCGGCTTCTTGCACGCGCCGATCTCTGAGGTCAAGGAGCGCGCGTCGAAATCGCTGGCCGACGGCATCGGCGGGATCAAGATCAAGGTCGGGCAGCCGGACACGCGAATCGACCTCGAGCGGGTGCGTGCTGTCCGGGAGCACCTCGGCGACGACGCGCCGCTGATGGTCGATGCGAACCAGCAGTGGGATCGGCCGACCGCGTTGCGCTTCGGCCGGGTGTTGGAGCAGTTCAACCTGGTGTGGATCGAGGAGCCGCTCGACGCGTACGACGCGGTCGGCCACGCGGAGCTTGCCGCGGCGCTGGACACCCCGATCGCGACGGGCGAGATGCTGTCGAGCGTCGGTGAACATGTCCGGCTGATCGAGGCGCGGGCCGCCGACATCATCCAGCCGGACGCGCCACGGATCGGCGGCATCACGCCGTTCCTGAAGCTGGCGACGCTTGCCGATCACAACGGTCTTCAGCTGGCTCCGCACTTCGCGATGGAGATCCACCTGCATCTTGCGGCCGCCTATCCGCGCGAACCGTGGGTCGAGCATTTCGAGTGGCTGAATCCGTTGTTCAACGAACGTCTGGAGACGGTCGACGGCCGGATGCTCGTACCGGACCGACCCGGCCTCGGCTTCACGACCAGCGAGCAGTGCGCGCGGTGGACGGTCGACAGCTGCGAGTTCCGCCCATGACCGAGCGCGGACAACACAGCGCTCGTGCCTCGTCGGCGCCCGGAGCGGAGCGTGGACGCCGATGAGTAATTTGGCATACCAAATCGTTGAGGAGCTCAAGCAACAAATCCTGAGCGGTGAGATCGCACCAGGCAGTCGGTTGCCGGGCGAGAAAAGTCTGGTCGAGGAGTTCGGCGTCAGCCGGACCGTGGTACGCGAGGCGGTCTCCCGGTTGCAGGCGGCCGGGCTCGTGGAGACGTTCCAGGGCCGCGGCTCCTTCGTGCTCGAGGTTCCGGAGCGTACGTCGGGACTCCGCGAGGTGCGATCGCACCAGGACGTGCTGGAGCTGATGGACTTCCGGATCGGCGTGGAGACCGAAGCGGCCGGGCTGGCGGCGAGCCGACGGACGGTATACCAGCTCAAAGGAATCGAGCGCGCCCTGGACGAGTACCGCCGGATCGGGGCCGATCCGGCCCGGTCCGTGGAGGCCGACTTCACCTTCCACCTCAAGGTAGCGGTTGCTTCAGGCAACCACTTCTACTCCGACCTGATCGCCGACCTAGGGCCGATGATGATCATGCTCCCGCGAACCCGCCTCGATCCGGCCTACGAAATGTCCGATCCGGACCACCTGACGCGAGTAATCCACGAACACGAAAACATCCACGCAGCGATAACCCACACCGACCCCGACGCCGCCCGAGCCGCAATGCGCGTCCACCTCTCCAACACCCGCCACCGCCTCCAATCCCACCAACCCACCTAGCCCCTTCGTCAACCGGGCAGCACCCTGGACCGGGTTACCAGCGGGCGGTGTTGGGGGTGAAGGTTGAGGTGAAGGTGCGCATGTACCTGGTGTCGTCGCGTTTGTGGAGGCCGGAGTGTAGGTACTGCTCGTGCAACTCCGCCAGGGCGGCTTCGTCCAGCTCGACGCCGAGGCCGGGTGCGGTTGGTACGCGGACGCTGCCGGAGTTGAAGGGCAGTGCGCCGGGCTTGATGACGTCCTCGGTTTTCCAGGGGTAGTGGGTGTCGCAGGCGTAGGTGAGGTTGGGCGTTGCCGCGGCGAGGTGTGTCATCGCGGCGAGGCTGATGCCTAGGTGTGAATTGGAATGCATGGACAGTCCCAGGCCGAACGTGTCGCAGATCCCGCCGAGGAGCTGCGACCGTCTCAGTCCACCCCAGTAGTGATGGTCCGACAGCACGACCTGTACGGCGTCGGCGCGGACGGCCGGCCTGAGGTGGGCGAACGCGACGACGCACATGTTCGTCGCCAGCGGGATCTCGGTCTGCCGCGCGACCTCCGCCATGCCGTCGAGCCCCGGCGTCGGATCCTCGAGGTATTCCAGAATCCCGGACAGCTCGCGCGCGAGCCGGATCGAGGTGTCCACGGTCCACGCGCAGTTCGGATCGATCCGCAGCTTCTGCTCGGGAACGCCGCCGCCAGCGCCCGGACCGCCTCTGCCTCCTCTTCGGGAGGGAACACACCGCCCTTGAGCTTGATCGCCGTGAAGCCGTACTGCTCGATCATCGTTCGCGCCTGCCGCACGATCCCGTCCGGATCGAGCGCCTCGCCCCACGAGTCCGGCTCCTGCCCGGGATGCGCAGCCCACTTGTAGAACAGGTACGCGCTGAACGGAACCTCGTCCCGCACCGCGCCGCCGAGCAGGTCCGCCACCGGCCGCCCCAACTGCTTGCCCTGGGCATCGAGCAGCGCAACCTCGAACGGCGACATCACCACATCGACGGGGTCCTGGGGATTTGGTATACCACCGGTCGCGAGCACGGAGCTGACCCGCCGACGGAGCCCGTTCAGGTCGAACACGTCCAGCCCGGCCAGTACGTCGGCGACCGCCCGCAACCGCGCCAGGTGCTCGTCGGACGCGTACGTCTCACCCAGCCCGACCAGCCCGTCGTCGGTCCACACCTGCACGATCGTCCGCAGCGCGAACGGTTCGTGCACCCCCGATACGTTGAGCAGCGGCGGATCCGCGAACGCGACCGGCGTGAGTTCGATCCGCGCAACCTTGCTCATCGAACGAGCGTAGGAACGCTGATCATGCGTGTCCAAGGCCGATACGGCATCGAGTGATACCTTTCGGGAATCATGTTCTCGCTCGATCAACTGAGCGCCTTCGTCGCCGTCGCCGAGGAACTGCACTTCGGCCGGGCCGCGGAACGGCTGAACATGACTCAACCGCCGCTGAGCCGGCAGGTGCAGAAGCTCGAACGCGCCGTCGGGGCGCGATTGCTCGAACGCGACAACCGCAAGGTCGAGCTCACCGAGGCCGGCCAGGCGTTCCTGGTCGAGGCTCGCCGGCTGCTCGCGCTGGTCGAGACCGCGGGCGACCTCGCGCGACGCGTCGACCAGGGTGCGGCGGGCACGCTGCGACTCGGCTTTACCGCAACCTCGGCCATTCGTACGCTCGGTCCGCTCCTGCGCCGGATGTCCGAGGAACTGCCGGATGTCGACGTGATCCTGCACGAGCGTGTGACGCCCGCACAACTCGACGGCCTGCTGCGTGGTGAGCTCGATCTCGGTCTGGGGCGGCCGCCGTTCGACACCGACGTACTGGACTCGCGGGTGGTATACCGGGAGCCGCTGTGCGCTGTTGTCCCCGGCAACCATCGGTTGGCGGCGCTCGAGCGGCCGTTGTCTGCGGGCGACTTCGTCGGCGAACAGGTGATCAGCTATTCGCCGACGCAGGCGCGGTACTTCCATGAACTGACGGTCCGGTTCCTCTCCGAGTCGCATCCGCGGATCGAACAGCGGGTGCAGCAGATCCTGACCGTGATCCTGCTCGTCGCGGCCGGCCGTGGCGTCGCGCTCGTCCCGGCGTCGGCCCGCAGCCTCGGTGTGGAGGGCGTCGCGTACTGCGACCTCGAGGGTGCCGGCGACCCGGTCGAGCTGCATGCGATCTGGCGGCGGGACGCGACCAGTCCAGTCCTGCGACGGGTGCTCACGATGCTCCCAGAGCATCACTAGATCCAAAATCGATCTTGGACAGGTATCCACGCCTGTTCCTACGCTGACAAGCGTGACCCAAACTTCCTCGCGCTACTCCCCCGGCGAACTCGCCGCGCAACTGAAGACCGGGCTGCTCTCGTTCCCCGTGACACATTTCCACCCGGATCTGAGCTTCAACGAGGCCGCGTACCGCGAGCACCTGTCGTGGCTGAGCCAGTACGACGTCGCGGGTCTGTTCGCCGCGGGCGGTACCGGTGAGGGCTTCTCGCTGACCACCGCCGAGATCGACGCCGTCGTACGAGCGGCTGTGTCCGAGGTCAACGGCCGGGTTCCGGTGATCGCGCCGGCCACTGGCGGTACGGCGAGTGCGATCGCGGGCGCGCAGGCGGCCGAGGCGGCTGGGGCGGACGGGATCCTGCTGCTGCCGCCGTACCTGACCGAGGCGGGGCAGCGCGGTCTGATCGAGCATGTGTCGGCGGTATGCCAAAACACCAGCCTCGGCGTAACCGTGTACAGCCGGGCGAATGCGATCCTCAACGACGCGTCGGTGGCCGCGCTCGCCGAGCGGAATCCGAATCTGGTCTGCCTCAAGGACGGGGTCGGCAATATCGAGATGATGACGCGGACGTACGCGCGGGTGGGTGAACGGCTCACCTACATCGGCGGCCTGCCCACGGCCGAGACGTTCGCGCTGCCGCTGCTGCAGCTCGGGTACAGCACGTACTCGTCGGCGATCTTCAACTTCGTGCCCGAGTTCGCGCTCGGGTTCTATGCGGACGTCGTCTCGCAGGACCGCACTTCGGTATACCAAAAGCTCAACGAGTTCGTGCTGCCGTACCTGGACATCCGTGACCGGACGAAAGGGTATGCCGTTTCGATCGTGAAGGCCGGTGTGAACGCGATCGGGCGGTCGGCGGGCCCGGTGCGGCCGCCGTTGCAGGATCTGACCGATGACGAGCTCGCGCAGCTGACCGAGTTGATCGGGAAGGTCAAATGACTCCGACGGTTGTGTCGATCGAGGTCGTGCCGGTGGCCGGCCACGACAGCATGCTGCTCAACCTGAGCGGCGCCCACGGACCGTTCTTCACACGCAACGTCGTGATCGTGACCGACAGCTCGGGCAACACGGGTCTGGGCGAGGTGCCCGGTAGCGAGAAGATCGCGTCCACGATCCGCGACGCGGCGCCGCTGCTGGTCGGCCACCAACTCAGCCACCATCGAAGCCTGCTCCGCTCGATCTCCACCACGTTCGCGGATCGGGACAGCGGTGGCCGCGGACCGCAGACCTTCGACCTGCGTACGACGGTTCACGCGGTCACCGGGCTCGAGTCTGCGCTGTTGGATCTGCTCGGCCAGCATCTTGGTATACCAATCGCAGAACTGCTCGGCGACGGTCAACAACGCACAGCGGTGCCAGTGCTCGGCTATCTGTTCTACGTCGGGGATGCGGCGCAGACAGACCTGCCGTACCGGACGGATGACGCCGGCTCGGACGGTGCAGGCAGCACAACCGGGGCAGACCCGGCAAGCGCGGCAAGCGCGGCAAGCCCGGCAAGCGCGGCAAGCGCGGCAAGCGCGGCAAGCGCGGCAAGCGCGGCAAGCGACGAGCGCGACGGCAGGGGCGGCAACCGGTGGTTGCAGCTGAGGCGGCGGCCCGCGTTGACCGCTGACGCGGTTGTCGCGCTGGCGGAGGCTGCTCAGGAGCGGTACGGGTTCGCGGACTTCAAGTTGAAGGGCGGCGTGTTCGACGCGCAGGTCGAGATCGACGCAGTACGCGCCCTGCACGAACGGTTCCCGGCGGCGCGGATCACGATTGACCCGAACGGCGCGTGGTCGCTTCGCGAAGCCGTCGCGGTCTGCTCGGGACTGGACGACGTACTCGCGTATGTCGAGGACCCGTGCGGCGCCGAGCCCGGGTTCTCCGGGCGCGAGACGATGGCCGAGTTCAAGCGGTATACCGGACTGCGCACGGCGACCAACATGATCGCGACGGACTGGCGCGAACTGGCGCACGCGATCCGGATGGACGCGGTCGACATCCCGCTGGCCGACCCGCACTTCTGGACGATGGCCGGATCGGTGCGGGTCGCGCAGCTCTGCAACGACTTCGGGCTGACCTGGGGTTCGCATTCGAACAACCACTTCGACATCTCGCTCGCGATGTTCACGCAGGTCGGCGCGGCCGCGCCCGGCGACATCACCGCGCTCGACACCCACTGGATCTGGCAGGACGGCCAGGCCCTCACCAAGGAGCCGTTGCGGATCGCCGGCGGCGAGATCGCCGTACCCACGCGTCCCGGTCTGGGCGTCGAGCTCGACCGCGAGGCGCTGGACGCGGCGCACGAGCTGTACCTGGAGCACGGCCTCGGCGCACGCAACGACGCGATCGCGATGCAGTACCTCGTCAACGACTGGACCTTCGACCCGAAACGGCCCTGTATGGTGCGCTAACCTCGCGAGGATGAGGATCTTCTTGTCAACGGACATGGAGGGTACGGCGGGCGTCGTCGACTGGAGCCAGTGTCGCGGCCCGGGTCAGGAGTACGAGTACTACCGGGGTCAGCTCCAGGCGGAGGTCAACGCCGCGATCGACGGCGCGATGGCCGCGGGCGGTACGGATTTCCTGGTCAACGACTCGCATTCGACCATGCAGAACCTGCGTCCCGACGAGCTGCACGGTCGCGCGAGCTACCTGTCCGGGAAGCACAAGCCGCTCTACATGATGGAGGGCCTCGACGAGTCGTACGACGCGGCGTTCTTCATCTCGTACCACGGGTCGGCCGGGTCGACGGGTTCCGTCCTGCACCACACGTACAACCCGCGCGCGATCGCCGAAGTACGCCTGAACGGCTCGATCACCGGCGAGGCCGGGATCAACGCACTGGTGGCGCTCGCGCACGGCGTACCCGTCGTACTGATCTCCGGCGACCGGGTGACGATCGACGAGGCGCAGCCGTTCTGCCCCGACATCGAGTCGGTCGTGGTCAAGGACTCGATCTCGCACAACGCCGCCAAGTCTGTGCATCCTGAGGTCGCCCGCGAGCTGATCCACCACGGCGCCCGGCGCGCGCTGGCGCGGCTGAGCGACATCAGGCCGCCGAGCATCACGCTGCCGGCCGAGCTGACCGTCCGGTTCCACAGCCGGGCGTTCGCCGAGCTCGCCTGCGCACTGCGGAACGTCGAACGCCGCGAGGACAAGGTCGTTGCTTTGCGCAACGATGATCCGCTGCAGCTGTACCGGACCTTCATCGCGACCGTGCTGCTGAGCCGCGGAGTGAGTGAGTAACCGCGCGTTCAACTGCTGTTGCGCAGGATAGGTTTTGATCGCAGCTGTCGTCCCGACCGAGGAGCCCGGAATGCGTTGGCACAAGCCGCTTGCCGCAGCAGTTGTCCTGACCGCTCTGACCACCACGCTCACGGCGTCGGCCACGGGCCCCAACCACGGCGGTGGCGGGAGCGGCGGTGCGTGCTCGCCGGACGCGAGTCTCCTCGGGTTCAGCGACGCGCTGGACAAGACGACGTTCGACGGGCAGCCGGTCGCCGGCCTGTCCGCGCTCAACGTGACCGGACCGCACAGCGCGATCGCGCTGGTCGACAACGTCGGGACCACGCCGGCCCGCGTGTTCGACCTCAAGGTCAACAGCAAGCCGACCTCGGTGCGCGTCGACGGGATGACGATCCTCAAACGCCCGGACGGTACGCCGTACAACGGCGGCGACTTCGACGGCGAGGGCCTCGTCGTCGAGCGCGGCAATCGGACCATCCTCGCGACCTCGGAGCGTGAGCCGTCGATCCGCCGCTTCCGGCTGTCGGACGGCAAGGAGATCGCGTCTCTGCCAGTGCCGAGCCGGTTCCAGGTCGCGCCGGCCGGCGAGGCGACCAGCAACGCGACGTTCGAGTCGCTCGCCGTCAGCCGCGACGGCCTGTCACTGTTCGCCGGCATGGAGGGTCCGCTCGCGCCGGACGGCACCGACGCGAACAACCGCACCCGGAACCGCATCATCCGGTACGCCGGTCTGCCCGGACACGCGTACCGCCCGATCGCCCAGTACGCGTACAAGCCGGACCCGGGCCTCGCGCTGGTCGAGCTCGCGTGGGTGAGCCCGACGGAGCTGGTGTCGATGGAGCGGACGTTCACCGCGGGTGTCGGGAACACGATTCGTGTGTTCACCGTGTCGTTGCGGCGCGCGACCGACGTGACCAAGGTGGCGTCACTCGCGGATGCGCCGGAGCAGGTCTTCCTGCAGAAGAAGCAGCTGTTCGACCTGGTGAACTGCCCGCCGTCCGGCGCAGTCGCCAAGCAGCCGCAGCCGAACCCGCTGTTGGACAACGTCGAGGCGCTCGCGCTGGGCGGATACCTCCCGGGCGGGCGGCGTCAGCTGTACCTGATGTCCGACGACAACAACGGCGCCACCCAGATCACCCGCTTCTACTCGCTGGCCGTCAACCTCCACTGACCAAGGCGGATCCCCAGCCCATCACAATCCGCTCCACGACTCGTCCCACCGCGGAGCAAGTAGGGCGTGCGGCGGTTCACCGCGGGTTGATGAGTGGTGGCGGTCCGCTGCCCCCGCACGCATCGGGTGACGGCGGCGGTGGCGTGATCGGGCCGGGCGGGTGACAATCTGTGAATGCGCGTGATCGTGGTCGG
The DNA here is from genome assembly GCF_040300265.1 of Kribbella sp. NPDC000426. Classification (NCBI taxonomy): domain Bacteria; kingdom Bacillati; phylum Actinomycetota; class Actinomycetes; order Propionibacteriales; family Kribbellaceae; genus Kribbella; species Kribbella sp. NPDC000426. Next base: position 418,945 of record NZ_JBEPDK010000006.1, read on the forward strand.
GGCGGGCGTGATCGGGCTGAGCTGTGCCATCCGGCTCGCCGAGGGCGGGTACGACGTGGCCGTGTTCGCCCGGGACCTGCCGCTGGAGACGACGTCGTCGGTGGCAGCTGCGATCTGGTACCCGTACCTGTCGGCGCCCGAGGACCGGGTGGCGGGCTGGTCGCGGGCGTCGTACGAGGAGTTCGCGAAGCTGGCGGAGATCGAGCCGTCGGTGCGGCTGCGGCACGGGCGCGAGTTCCTGACCAGCCGTACGCAGGATCCGCGGTGGGCCGACGTTCTGCCTGACCTGGCCCGGGTGGGGTCGCCGCCGGAGGGGTTCGTGGACGGATGGTCGTTCACGGCGCCGGTGATCGACATGCCGGCGTACCTGCCGGCGTTGGTGAAGCGGCTCGAGCAGGCGGGCGGGACGTTGACGCGGGCGGCGCTGTCCGCGTTGCCGACCGGGGCCGATCTCGTCGTGAACTGCACCGGGCTCGGTGCGCGACTGATCGCGGGCGATCCGACGGTGACACCGGTGCGCGGCCAGGTGATGACGGTCGAGCCGTGCGGGCTGACCGAGTGGCTGCTGGCGGATCGATCGCCGTCCGAGCTGACGTACGTGGTCCCGCGGGAGCACGACGTGGTCGTTGGTGGGACCAGCGAGCCGGGTGACTGGAATCTGGCCGTGGAGCCTGCGATCAGCTCGGCGATTCTCGAGCGGGCCGCGGAGCTCGTTCCTCAACTTCGCAAGGCGAAGATCATCCGGCAGCGGGTCGGGCTGCGTCCGGCACGGCCGAAGATTCGGTGCGAGCTCGTGCGCACGCGGCCCGGCGCGCCGGTGATCCACTGCTACGGGCACGGCGGGTCCGGCGTGACGCTGTCGTGGGGTTGCGCGGACGAGGTCTTCGAACTTGTCCAAGGCCTCTGACGGTTTGATCATCCTCGACGGCGGCCTGTCGAACGCGCTCGAGGACCGCGGGCACGACCTGTCCGACGCGCTGTGGTCCGCGCGGCTGTTGAGGGACGATCCGGCCGAGATCGCGGCGGTTCATCGCGCGTACTACGAGGCCGGGGCGATGGTCGCGACGACGGCGAGTTATCAGGCGAGTGTGGTCGGGTTCGAGCGGGCCGGCGTCGGGCGGGACGAGGCGGAGCGGCTGATCGCGAGCAGTGTGCGGATCGCGCGGGAGGTGCGCGAGGAGTTTCCCGGGCGGCTCGTGGCAGCGTCGGTCGGTCCGTACGGCGCGATGCTCGCGGACGGCTCGGAGTACCGCGGGAGGTACGGCGTTTCCGCTGAGGTCCTGCGGGAGTTCCACGGGCCGCGACTCGAGCTATTGATGAATGCGGGCCCCGACCTGCTGGCCGTCGAAACAATCCCGGACACCCAGGAAGCCGAGGTCCTGGTCGGGCTGCTGGTCGAGCTCGACTTCCCCGCCTGGTTCTCCTACTCGATCGCCGGCACCCATACCCGAGCCGGCCAACCACTCACCGAAGCGTTCACCATCCCCGACATCGGCCAGGTGGTTGCTGTAGGCATCAACTGTTGCCGGCCGGACGACGTGCAACAGGCCGTGGAGACGGCTGTCGCGGTCACGGGGAAGCCGGCGATCGCGTACCCGAACAGCGGTGAGTCCTGGGACGCCGCCAACCACCGATGGACCACCACCCCGACAGCCCCGCGAGACCTCGCCGCGCTCGCTGCCGACTGGATGCAGGCGGGAGCGGCCTACCTGGGCGGCTGTTGCCGAGTGGGTCCGGTGGAGATCCGCGCCTTGGCCGATGCGATCATCCGACGCTAGTCGACGTCGGCCGGCCGGTTCTCGGCGTACACGATCAACTGGTTGCCATCCGGGTCGGCGAGGCGGACATCGTCATACTCCAAGTACCTGGCAGAGGAGGTCCAGGGCGCCGGGGTAGGCGTGGTCGGGTGGGGTGCCGTAGCCGACTATTACTGCTTGGCGGGTGGCGGGGGTCGGGTTGAAGTGGTACGTGGAGAGGCTGGCCAGGCCGAGGCCCTGGCGGGCGGCTCGGGTGACCATGTCTTCGGCGTCGCCGGGGACGTCGAGGAGGACGTGGAGGCCGGCGGAGATGCCGGCTACCTGGACGTTGGGGGCGCGGACGGCCAGCAGTTCGACCAGGCGGTCGCGGCGGCGGCGGTAGTGCAGGCGGGAGCGGCGTACGTGGCGGTCATAGTGGCCGGAGGCAATGAATTCGGCGAGGATCAGCTGGTCGAGTGTCGCGGTCTGGTAGTCGGCGGTGCGCTTCGCGGCGACGACCGGCTCGATCAGGCGTTGCGGCAGCACCATCCACGCCAGTCGCAGGCCCGGCGCGAGGCTCTTGCTCGCCGTACCCGTGTAGACGACCCGCTCCGGATCGAGCGCCTGCAACGCCCCCACCGCCTGCCGGTCGTAGCGGAACTCGCCGTCGTAGTCGTCCTCGATCAGCACCGCCCCGCTCTCCCGCGCCCACTCGACAGCAGCGGTACGGCGCTCCGGCGCGAGCGGCACCCCCGTGGGCATCTGGTGCGCCGGCGTCAGCAACACCCCCTGCCCGGTGAGCTGTGACGTCTGCGCACCCAGCTCGTCCACCGGCACCGCCACCGCGGCGAGCCCACGCGCCCGGATCACGTCCCGGTGCAGCCCGTACCCGAACTCCTCGACCGCGATCGTCGTACCGCCGAGGTTCTTGATCGCCTCGCCCAGCAGGCTCACCGCCTGCACGTACCCCGAGCAGATCAGGATCCGGTCCGGATCCGCCCGTACGCCGCGAGCCCGCGCGAGGTAGTCCGCGAGCACCCGCCGCAGCTCGATCCGGCCGCGCGGATCCCCGAGCCCGAACGCCTCGTTCGGCGCCGAGGTCAACGCCTTCCGGGCCGCCGCCAGCCACTCCGTCCGCGGGAACGTCGCCACATCCGGCGCGCCGGGCGTCAGGTCGTAGCGATACGACCGCTCCTCCGGCAGCACCACAGCCGGCATCGACGGTACGGCGGCCCGGTTGGCGACCACCGTCCCGGACCCCTGCCGCGCGGTCAGCCAGCCTTCGGCCACCAGCTGCCCGTACGCGTCCGCGACCGTGTTCCGCGCGATCCCGAGATCCTTCGCCAGCGACCGCGACGACGGCAACCGTGTCCCGGCCGGCAGTCGGCCGGTCCGGATCGACTCGTGCAAGGCATGGACGAGCTCGTTGCGGCCCCGCGCCGCGGCCAGATCCAGGTGCAGATCCGCACCGGCGGCGCTGCCGTCGCTCCCCCGCTCCCCCGAGGTCTCCATGAGACCGGACCTTACCGAACCACCGGAGGTCAGCCGATGGTGATCGCCACCTTCCCGCGCACCTCGCCCGCGACGAGCTGCCGCATCGCATCCGGAGCCTGGTCCAGCAGATATGCCCGATCCAGACTGGGTACGACGCTTCCCGCCTCGATGAGGCCGGTGAGCCGCTCAAGATCCTTGCCGCTCTCCTTGCTGAGGAAGAACGGGAACCGCTGCCGCACGAACAGCGACAGGATCAGCGCCCGGAACTGCCGATTCATTCCACCGGTCGGCCCGCGCCCGCCCTCACCACCGGTGATGACGACCGTCCCGTTGGGCGTCAGCGCCCGCCGCAACCGGGCCAACGTGGGATTGCCCGCAATGTCGATGATCACGTCGTAGCGATCCGGGCCGTCGGCAAAGTCCTCGTTGGTGTAGTCGACGACATGATCCGCACCGAGCGACCGCACCAGATCCAGCTTGGACTTGCCGGCCACTCCGGTGACCTCAGCCCCGAAGGCCTTGGCCAGTTGTACGGCGTAGCTGCCGACGCCGCCGGACGCTCCGATGATCAGCACGCGCTGGCCCGATCTGACCTTGGCGGCGCTCAACGCCTGGAGCGCGGTGAGTCCCGAGATCGGGACAATGGCCGCTTCCTCGAAGGACAGGCCCGCGGGCTTCCGCGACAGCTTGCCGGCGCGGCCCACGGCGTACTCCGCGAACGAGCCCGGTGCGACGCCGTACACCTCGTCTCCGACCGAGAACGTCGTCACCGCCGAACCGACGGCGGCGACGATGCCCGCGACGTCTCGCCCCAGGACCGGGTTCCGCGGCCGGCGGAGCCCGATGGCGAGGCGGACCGCGGACGGCGTACCCGTCATCAAATGCCATGTGCCCCGGTCGAGGCCGGCCGCTCGCACCCGGACCAGGACCTCGTCGGCGCCCGGCTCCGGCCGGTCGATCTCCGCCTGGCGGAGCACGTCGACCGGACCGTAGCCGTCCTGAACGATCGCTCGCATCATCAACCCCCCTGCTTTCGTACTAAGTACGAAGACCGTAACGTACTTAGTACGAAACTGCTATGGTCCGACGATGGACGACGAGAAGCCGAGCGAACGCCGACGCCTCAGCCGCGAGCGGGTACTGCGCGCCGCGGTCGAGGTGGCCGATACCGGCGGGCTCGGCGGTCTGACGATCCGCTCGCTCGCCCGCGCGCTCGACGCGAAGCCGATGTCGGTCTACTACCACGTGGCGAACAAGGACGAGATCCTCGACAGCATCGTCGACTTCGTCTTCAGCCAGATCGAACTGCCGTCGGCGGACGGCGACTGGCGCGCCGAGATGCGCCGGCGCGCGACCTCGGCGCGGAACGTACTGCGACGGCATCGCTGGGCGATCGGGCTGATGGAATCGCGGACCACCCCCGGCCCGGCGACGTTGCAGCATCACGACGCGGTCATCGCGACCCTGCGCGCCGCCGGCTTCTCGCAGGAGCTGACCGCGCACGCGTACGCACTGATCGACAGCTACACCTACGGCTTCGCGCTCCAGGAGGCCGCGCTGCCCTTCGAGGGTCCCGAGACGGTTGCCGATGTCGCCGTACCGATCATGGAGCATTTTGCCGCCGGCAACTATCCGCACCTGGTCGGGATGGCCACCGACTACTACCTGAAGCCCGGCTACGACTTCGGTGACGAGTTCGACTTCGGACTCGAGCTGATCCTCGACGGACTGGCCCGGTTGCTCACCTCGACCAGCTGAAGTGGCCCCCGAATTCTCCAGGGAAGTGGACCACGTTCCTGGGCCGATTCGGATCTAGGTTGGAGACATGAGCACATCGACGACGCGGCGAGTGAAGCTCGCCAACCTGACGCCCGACTTCTACAAGGCCCTGATCGAGCTGGACAAGGTGTCCGACACCGGGCTGGACCCGAAGCTCGCGCACCTGGTCCGGATCCGCGCCTCGCAGATCAACGGCTGCGCCTACTGCACCGACATGCACTCGCTCGACCTGATGGAGTTCGGCGCGGACCAGCAGCAGCGGATCACGCTGCTCCCGGTCTGGCGGGAGGCGCAGAAGTTCTACACCGAGCAGGAGAAGGCGGCGCTGCAGCTGACCGAGGCGATCACGCTGATCAGCGTCGACCACGTGCCGGACGACGTCTACGAGATCGCGGCTGCCGCCTTCGACGAGAAGGACCTGGCCCAGTTGATCGCGCTGATCATCACGATCAACATGTGGACCCGGGTCGGCGTCACCGGGAAGATGGAGCCCGGCCACTACAAGCCGTGAAGGTGCGCCCATGACTGCGGAACTGTTCAGAGCGATGCACCATGGGGGCGCTCCCCTCATCCTCCCGAACGCGTGGGATCCGGTGAGCGCCCGGCTGATCGCCGAGGCCGGCTTCCCCGCTGTTGCGACCAGCAGCGGGGCGGTCGCCCGCGTCCTCGGGTACGACGACGGGCAGCTGACCCCGGCGGCGACCATGTTCGACGCGGTCGCCAAGATCGTCCGCGCGGTCGACGTACCCGTCACGGCGGACATGGAGGCCGGATACGGGCTGCCGGCGAAGGAGTTCGCGGAGAGGTTGCTCGAGACCGGGGCGGTCGGTTGCAACCTCGAGGACTCGCTCGACGGCAGACTCGTCGAGGCGGCGAAACAGGCCGACTACTTGGCCGAGGTCCGCGTCGCCGCGGGGGCCGAGCTGGTGATCAACGCGCGGGTGGACACGTTCGTGCGGCCGGTCGACGATCCGGTCGCCGAAGCGGTACGCCGGGGGCGTGAGTACCGCCGCGCCGGTGCCGACTGCGTCTACCCGATCCTCGCGCCGGTATACCAATTGGCCGAGGTGGTCGAGGGCGTCGGCGGACCGATCAACGCGCACGCTTCGCCCGGCGGGCCGACGCCTGCCGAGCTCGCGGCAGTCGGTGCGACGCGGATCTCCTACGGGACGAGCGTGCACACGTACCTGATGACCAAGCTGCAGGAACTGCTACCGACGTTGGGCTAGCTGTCCAGCGTGCGCGGTAGACCGAAATACGGCGCGACTGTGGTCTCGAAGTGGACGATCTCGTGGATCCGGTCGCCGGCGATGCCGATCACGACCACCCCGATCAGGTGGAGGCCGCCGGTGACCGGATCACGGATGTACTCGCCCCAGGCCGGCTGACCGTTCGCGCCGACCGGCACCATCGCCGCGATCAGGCGCCGGTGCGCGACGAGTGCGGTGAAGAAGCGGTGCGCGGCCTCGGTGCCGTGGTACTCGAACGGCAGCGGCGGCATCCGCACCCACGCGTCGCTGGTCAGCAGTGCGACCAGCGCATCGACGTCCTGCGCGGTGAACGCCTCGACGAAGCGGTCGGCCAACTCGCGCTCCTCCGCACCTCCCAAGCTGGGCGGCCGGTCGGCGGTGTCCATCGTCGATCGCGCGCGGGCGAGCGCGCTGTTGACGGCCGCCTCGGTGAGACCGAGCAGCTCCGCGGTCTCGCTGGCTCGATAACCCAGTACGTCGCGCAGCAACAACACCGCGCGCTGGTTCGGCGGGAGCAGCTGTACTGCGGTGACGAAGGCGAGCGAGATCGCCTCGCGCGACTCGTACCGCGCTTCCGGGCCGGGCAGCTGATCTGGTATGCCATCCAGCAGGACATCGGGATAGGGCTGCAGCCACAACACCTCGCCCGACCGGTAGGGCTCCGGCGCCGGGACCGGGAGCGGTGCCGTCGGCAACGGTCGGCGTGACGACGACCGCAGTACGTTCAGGCATCGGTTGGTCGCGATCCGGTAGAGCCAGGTGCGGACCGATGACCGCCCCTCGAACCCGCTCAGCCCGATCCATGCCGAGAGCAACGTCTCCTGCAGCGCGTCCTCGGCGTCCTGCAGCGATCCGAGCATCCGGTAGCAGTGCAGCTGCAGCTCCCGGCGATGCGGCTCGACCAGCGCCGCGAACGCCTCCCGGTCACCCTCCCGCGCACGCTGGAGCAGGTCGTCCGGCATGGTTCACCTCCGTCGTCGTCAATCCTCGCACTCGTTCTGACACCAGCACGGGCCGGAACTGATCGGTCCCGGAGCGGGCAGTTCCGCTCGTCCGTGCTGTCTGTCTCCTGTGCAACCCCTGTCATGACGAACGGAGACAACACCATGTCGATCGAGAACCGCACTGTCCTGATCACCGGCGCCAACCGCGGCATCGGACGCGCCCTGGTCGAGGAAGCCCTGCGCCTCGGCGCCAAGCGCGTGTACGGCGGAACGCGGGTCGCGCTCACGCATCCGGATGAACGGGTGACGTACCTGAGCCTGGACGTCACCGACCAGGCCCAGATCGAAGCCGCGGCGAAGGCCGTCGAATCGCTCGACGTCCTGGTCAACAACGCCGGCCTGGCGGCGTACGACAATCTGTCGGACCGCGCTCTGCTGGAGCAGCACCTTGCCGTCAACCTCTTCGGGCCGCATGCCATGGCCTCGGCGTTCCTGCCGCAGCTCATCGAGTCGCGGGGCGCGATCGTCAACGTGTTGTCGGTGGCCGCGCTCGCGTCGCTGCCGATGATCCCGGCGTACTCGATCTCGAAGGCGGCGGCGTTCTCGCTGACGCAGTCGCAGCGTGCGTTGCTGGCGCCGCAAGGGGTCCGCGTGCATGCCGTGCTGACCGGGCCGACGGATACCGAGATGTCGCGGGATCTCGACGTGCCGAAGGCGTCACCGGAGTCGGTCGCGCGGGCGATCTTCGACGGGGTGGCGGCCGGGGACGAGGAGATCTTCCCGGATCCGTTGTCGGCGATGCTTGCTCCGAGCTGGGCCGAGGGCTCGGTGAAGGCACTCGAGCGTCAGAACGCGTCGCTCCTCAGCTGAGCAGCCGCAGTGCGTAGACCAGGGCCCAGTCCTGGTCGTTGGCGAGGGGATCGGCGATGTGCGCAGGCTGGCCGTTGACGCAGCTCGGATACACGAACGCGCAGGTCGCCGATCCGTCCGCGTTGAAGCTGAACAGGTTCGCGTGCAGGATCGCGTCCTCGGCGGCGTCGAGCCAGGCGGCCTGCTCGGGCGTCACGAGGTCGCGCGGCCAGGCGGCGTACACGACCGCGCTCAGCGCCGACCAGTAGTGCGGGAAGACGTCGCCCCACAACCGCAGCCGGCCGAACCAGTAGCCGTCCCAGTGCCGGATCGGAACATGCCGCAGCCGTACGTCGGGTTGGTCGGCGGCGAACGCGGTCAGCCAGGGCAGGCGGCGGGTCAGCTCGGCGCCGTCGATCTCGTCCGGCGCGATTTGGTATGCCGAAACGAGAAGCTCGAGGAGCGGGGCAACCATCGACTGCTCGTAGTTCACCTCGTGCGGCGGCAGCTCGTCGCCGTACCCGATGAAGGTTTTGGTATGCCGGATCAGGTGCTCGCGGAGACCCAGCTCGCTGAGCAGCGGGCCGAGGTCGAACGCGAGGAAGTGGTCGCCGCCGAGTTCGTAGTACCGGTTGAGGATGCGGGTCGCGCCGTCGCGGTCGCCCTGGCCGAGCAGGAAGCGCGCGAACCATGGGAAGTTGTAGAGGCGTATGGCGCTGTGATGGACGCTGTCGTCCTGGATCGTGCCGGCGTCGTCGAGCAGGTACTCGCGGACGAACTGCTCGTACCCGCTGAGTGCCTCGTCCAACTCGGCCCGGTCGCCCCAGCCGCGGTCGCGAACCTCCTGCAGGAGCAGGGCCATCCCGACGCGTTCGCGCGCGTCCGACCAGTCTCGCCAGGCGCTGGACAGGACAGTGAGGCCACTGTCGTTGTCGTACGGGACGAAGGCGTACTTGCGGCTGCCTTCCAGCTCGGGGCGGCGTTGGTGGTCGAGGATGAAGCGGACGCGGCGTTCGGCGAGTTGCTGGAGCGGTTCGTGGAAGAGGACGGCGATCCGGGACCTGCCGTCGAGTGACTCGACGTACTGCAGGCCGGGTTCGGTGGCGGTGATCTCGCGGCCGTCGTGGAGGCGGATCGGCTCGGTGATCTCGGCAGCCAGGCGGTCGGCCCCGATGAGGGGTTGACGGTCCGCGTGGAAGGCGGACAGATCGGTATACCAACCGAGCTGCCAGGTCCACCGGTACGAGGCGCCGGGCTCGAGCGTGATGGCCGGCTGGCCTCCCATGGCGTGAGGGGCGCGGGCCTGGTCGGTGACGTGGAGGTAGATGTGGCCGCGAATGTTGCTGCTGGTGCCGGGCTCGCGGGACTCGACGGAGTACGCCCAGAGCTCGCCTTCCTTCAGTTGTAGACCGAGCCCCGGTCCGCTGCCGTCCATCGGCGTTGCCCAGACCCACGCATCAGCGCCGCCGGTCCAGACGTGCGCGTGGACTGCGCCGGTGAGGCTCTCGCGACTGGACGTGTAGACGTCGCGGTACGGCGTACTGATCGCGAGCGAGCCGATCTCGACGGGCTCGCTGCTCGTGTTGCGGAGCTCGTAGGTCTCGGTCCAGTGCTCGCCGAACCGGCGGCCGACGCGGAGCTCCAGCTCACCGAACCGGTACATCAGGTCGATGCCGCTGCTGCGCCACCGGGTGAACGCGGGGCTGTCGAAACGGTATGCCGAACGGTCCGTGATCACGAACCCCTTGCCCCAGGCATGCAGGCTGTCGTGGACCGCGCCCTCGCCGAGCAGCACGGCGCGGCCGTCGGGATGCACGACCTGCGCCACTGCGCCGTCGTCGAAAAGCTGGACGCGTCCGCGACCGAAGTCAAAACTTTCCACGATTCGCCAACCTATCGATGTCGAGAACCGCCCGACGGCTCCGTCCCCCTGATGAGAACACGCTCAACCGAAAGGCCGACTCCCATGAACAAGCAGCAGATCGCCGAGATCCTCGCCAAGCCGTACGCCCAGCAGCTCCTCAACGGCCCCGAGCCGGCGCGTTTCGCGTACGACGGGCTGGACGGCGACCCGCGCGTCATCCCGATCGGCTTCTGGGTCGAGGGCGAGCAGATCCTGATCGCCACCGTGCCCAAGTCCGCGAAGGTCGCGGCGCTCCGCAAGAACCCGAAGGTCGCGCTCACCATCGATACCGGCGCGTTCCCGCCCAAAGTCCTGCTGATCCGCGGCACCGCCTCGCTGGAGCTGGTCCCGGGCGTCCCCGAGGGCTACCTGACCGCCGGCCACAAGGTGATGACCGACGAGCAGTACCCCGACTGGGAGGCCGGCGTGAAGGGCCTTTACGACGAGATGGTCGTTATCACCGTCACGCCGACCTGGGCCAAGCTGCTCGACTTCGAGACCACGATCCCGAAGGCCGTCGAGGACCTGATCAAGGAGAAGAGCGCCGGCTGATCACGGCCGGTGACGTACGCTGTCGGTGGGGTACGGCATGCTGGGGCAATGGTATACCAAACCCAGGAGAAGCCGATGAACGACAGTCGAGAGTCCGAGACCGAGCGGGTCACGCGGCTGCTGCGGGACGACATCCTCGACGGCGTCCGGCCACCCGGCGAGCGGCTGGTCGAGCGCGAGCTGGCGACCGCACTCGATGTTAGCCGGGTGCCCGTCCGGGAGGCGCTGAAGGCCCTGGTCAGCGAAGGACTGGTGACGCCCCGGCCGCGGACCTGGTCGGTCGTCCGCAGGTTCACCGATTCCGACATCGCCGATCTGACCGAGGTCCGGACCGCCTTCGAGCCGCTGACGTTCCGGCTGGCGGCCGAGCGCCGGACCCGCGAGGGGCTCGACCGGCTCAGAAAGACCTTGGACGAACAACTTGTGGCGGCGCGCGCGAAGGACGCCGTGGTCGCCCGGCGGAAGGCCGCCGACTTCCATGAGATCGTCACCGAACTCGCCTCGAACGAGCTCCTGATCGAGATCGAGCGCCCGCTGCGCAGCCGGATGCGCTGGCTGCTGACCCAGCACGACGACCTGATCGCGGTCGCCGGTCAGCACCTGGAGCTGTACACCGCGATCGCGAACCGCGACGTCGACCTGGCCGAGCGGCTGGCGAGCGACCATCTGGCCCAGTCGCAGGTGCTGTTCCGGTTCAGCCGCGGCATGGACTGAGGGCCGGCCGGGCGCTCGTCCGGCCGTCGGCGGCGAGGTCAATTTGGTATACCATTCTTGTCATGACCTCCTTTCTGCTTGCTGACGTGCGCCCGTGGGGCGGTGACCCGGTCGACCTCGTGATCACCGACGGTGTGATCACGGACATCACCGCGACCGGATCCCAGGCAGCGGCAGATCACCGGGCAGATCACCGGGCAGATCAGCAGCAGGTCGTCGACGGTCGGGGTCTGCTCGCACTCCCGGGCTTCGTCAACGCGCACGCCCACGTGGACAAGAGCTGGTGGGGCCAGCCGTGGGTCTCGTACGGCGGTGAGCCGACGACCCAGGGCCGGATCGCCCACGAGCGTGCCGAGCGCGGCAAGTACGGGATCCCGAGCGTCGCGGGCGCGACCGCAGTACTGCGTGAGTTCCTGCGCCACGGCACGACGGCCACCCGCACCCATGTCGACGTGGATCTCGGCGTCGGGCTGCAGGGGATCGCGAACGTGCACGAGGCGGTCGACGCGCTCGGCGGCGCGGTCGAGGTGGAGATCGTCGCGTTCCCCCAGGACGGCGTACTGCGGCGTCCCGGCGTGCTCGAGCTGCTGGACAAGGCCGCGGCCGAGGGTGCCACCAGCATCGGCGGACTCGACCCGGCGTCGATCGACCGCGACCCGGTCGGCCAGCTCGACGCGCTGTTCGAGATCGCGGCGCGGCGTGAGGTCGGGATCGACATCCACCTGCACGACCGCGGTGACCTCGGCGCGTTCCAGTACGAGCTCATCATCGAGCGCACCCGGCAGGCCGGCCTCACCGGCAAGGTCAACGTGTCGCACGGATTCGCCCTCGGCGAGCTGGCCCCGGCTCGACGGGCCGAAATGGTAGATCAACTCGGCGAGGCCGGGATCTCGTGGACGACGGTCGCGCCGATCAACTCGGCGCCGCTGCCCTGGCGCGAGATGCGTACGGCCGGCGTTGCGATCGGCCTCGGCACCGACGGCATCCGCGACCTGTGGTCGCCGTACGGCGACGGCGACCTGCTGCAGGTCGCTCGCCAGTTCGCGCGGCTGCATGGGCTACGCACCGACGAGGACCTCACGTACGCGATCGAGCTCGCGACGACGTACGGCGCGCCGTTCGTGCATCGCGAGAACTACGGGCTCAAGCCGGGAGCGCGCGCGGACGTCGTACTGCTCGATGCGGAGAACGTGCCAGATGTGCTCGTTCGGGCGCCGCGGCGTGAGCTGGTCGTTGCCGGCGGGCAGGTCGTCGTCCGCGACGGCGAACTCCAGGTGTGAGTACCGACTCTGTCGTCGGGCGGACGCTTGGCTCGCTGCGGGACAACCGGGCGTTTCGGCTGTTCTGGTTGTCGAATCTGTTCTTCTTCGGCGGCGTGTGGACGCAGACATTGGTCCTCGGCTGGCTCGCGTACGAGACCACGCACTCAGACTTTCTCGTCGCGGTGTTCGGGGCCGTGCGGCTGGCTCCGTTGCTGCTCGGGCCGTTCGCGGGCGCGTTCGCGGATCGGCACAACCGGGTCCGGCTGCTGATCATCGCGGCGTCGTGGGCGCTGGTCGCGGTCAGTGCCGTTGCCACGCTGGCGTCGCTCGGGCGGGCGACGTACTGGGTGCTGGTGCTCGGCGGGTTCGCGATCGGGCTCGCGCAGTCGCCGTCGCAACCGGCGCGGGCCTCGCTGGTGCTCGACCTGGTCGGGCGTCAGAACCTCAGCAACGCCAACGCGCTGAACTCGATGGCGCTGAACATGACGCAGGTGATCGGACCGGCGATCGGCGGGCTCATGATCACCGGGATCGGTGCGCCGGCCGCGCTGTGGGTCTCGACATTTTGGTATGCCATTTCTCTCGTCACGCTGCTGCCGCTGCGGCAGTACGGCCAAGTGGTCGGCGGGCATGCCGAATCGGCCGTCCGGATGGTGACGAGCGGCCTGCGCGAGATCGCGCGGAACCGGCTCGCGTCCACCGTCCTGCTGATCACCTTGGCCGCGAACACGCTGCTGTGGCCGGTCGCGCAGTCGTTCATGCCGGTCTTCGCGCAAGAGTCACTCGGCCTCGATGCCGCGGGCCTCGGCTGGCTGCTGACCTGCGCCGGCGTCGGCGGTCTGGCGGGCTCGCTGGTGATCGCCTGGCTGGGCGACTTCCGCTTCAAGGGCGGCATGTTCGTCGTCGGCACGGCTACGTGGGGCACGCTTTGGGCGTTGTTCGGTCTCTCCCACAGCGTGATCGCGTCGTTCGTCCTGATGACGGCGATCGGTGTGATGAGCGCGGCGTTCGGCGTACTGCAGACCACCCTGCTCCTGATGACGACGCCCGAGTCCCTTCACGGTCGCGCGTTGGGCGTCCAGGAGCTTGCCATCGGCATCATGCCTGCGGCGTCGCTGGTTCTCGGTGCTTTCGCCGAGCGATACGGCGTCGACATCACCACGTTCGTCAGCGCCGTTCTGCTGGTCCTGGCGGTCGCCGTCCTCGGCATCTGGACGCCGCGACTCCTGCGCTACAGCGGCGATCACAGCACCGAACGAACTACCGTGACACAGTGAGCTTCCTCTGAAGGAGGGCTGATGGCGGTAAGGGTTCGGCGGGTCTACGACCCGGTGGAGGACGACGGCGGACAGCGGGTGCTGGTCGACCGGCTGTGGCCGCGTGGGCTCAGCCGGTCGAAGGCGCGGATCGACGACTGGTGCAAGGACGTTGCCCCGTCCACCGAACTGCGCGAGTGGTACGGTCACGACCCGGCGCGGTACGACGAGTTCGCCAGCCGCTACCGCAGCGAGCTCGACGATCCCGTCCGCGCCGCCGCCCTCACCCACCTACGCCAACTAGCCGACACCGGCACCCTGACCCTCCTCACGGCAACCAAGGACTTCGCCATCAGCCAAGCCGCCGTCCTCGCCACCCTCCTCGACAACTAGCTCCGTCGAAAGGCAGCTCGGTCGGAAGGCAGCTCGGTCGGAAGGCAGCCCAGCCGGACGGCAGCTCGGTAGGCAGCTCGCCCGGTAGGCAGCTCGCCCGGTAGGCAGCTCGCCCGGTAGGTGGCTCGCCCGGTAGGCAGCTCGCCCGGTAGGCGGCTCGGCCGGAAGTAGCTCAGCCGCGCAGTACGACGCTGGACTCCGACGTCAGAGCGAGGAACGTCAGCGACTCCTGCAGGTACAGCTGGACGGTGTCGGCGTCGTGGGACAGGTAGCCGATCGACAGGTCCTGGCCGAGGTGGAGCTCGTAGTCACCGCCGCGCGTCGACACCAGCAGGGCGCCTTCGAGAGCCGGCGCCCAGATGATCTCGCCGTCGCCGATGAGCCGGGCGAGGTGATCGCGGATCGGGTAGCCGTGGTCGGTCGTCTCGGCGACCGCCGTGTACAGATCGGCGGACAGCAGCAAGCTGTACGGCCCGTCCACCCCGGCAAGTCGCAGTGCGCGCAGCGCCTGGGCTACGGAGTCGGGCAAGTCGCGAGCCTCGGACGGCAACGTGAGTACGTCGTTCGAGCTGCTCGGCGCGAGTCCCTCGATTCCGGCAGCGCCGGAGCCGTGGAAGACCAGGTGGTCCTCGGCGTACGCGATCTGCTTGGCGGCGTCCTTGACCGGCTGCCAGTCGGAGTCCTTCGCGCCGCGCTCGACGTCGTCGACCGCCTGCCGGGTCACGGTGAACGGGACGCGCAGCTCGATGATCGGCTGGGACAGCCGCCGGTGCGCGATCACTCCGTCGCCCGGCGCCTCGACCGTCTCGAGGTGGCCGGTGCCGACCGAGGACAGCTCCGGCCCGGACGGGCCGACCAGGTCGACCACCCGGCGCCCGGCGATGTCGCGGGTGAAGGTACGGCGAGCCTCCTCCTCGATCTCGCCCCAGGCGGCGTCCGAGACCGGGGCCAGCTCGCGGTGCAGGTTGTTCGTCATGTGCGACTCCTTCTGAGGCTGCCGATTCCGAGCGATCCGTCCGCAGGATCTCCCACGGTCCTGGCGGGTGTGGTCGGTGTGGTCGCGGCGGACGCCGGCGACGGGTCTTCGAGGAACTCCGCGGTCGGCACGAAGAACAGACTGCCGGTGACCGCGGTCGAGAAGTCAAGGATCCGGTCGTGGTTCCCCGGCGGTTCACCGACGAACATCCGGTGCAGCATCCGTTCGATCACGTCCGGCGTGGCGGCGTACCCGATGAAGTACGTGCCGAACTCGGCCGCTCCGGGTGAGCCGAAGGCCATGTTCTCGCGGACGATCTGCCGCTCGGTGCCGTCCGGGTCCACAATCGTGGTGGCGGCGACGTGGGAGTTGGCCGGCTGGTCGGCGTCGGACAGCTCGACGTCGCTGATCTTCTCCCGGCCGATCACGCGCTCCTGCTCGGCGACCGGCAGCGCCTGCCAGGCGTCGAGGTCGTGCAGGTACTTCTGGACCACGACGTAGCTGCCGCCGGCGTACGCCGGGTCCTCGTCGCCGACGGTGATCGCGGCGACGGCCTTCGGGCCGGTCGGGTTCTCGGTGCCGTCGACGAACCCGAGCAGGTCGCGCTCGTCGAAGTACTTGAAGCCCTGGACCTCGTCGAGCACCTTCACGTGACCGGCCAGCCGCGCCATCACCTGGCGGGCGAGCTCGAAACACAGGTCGAGGCGGCGGGCGCGGAGGTGGAACAGCAGATCTCCGTGCGTCGCCGGGGCGGAATGCCGAGCGCCGGCGAGCGCCCGGAAAGGATGCAACGAGCGCGGAGCCGGCGCACGGTAGAGCCGGCTCCACGCGGACGCGCCGACGCCGACGACGCAGCTCAGCTGGTCGTCCGGCGCGCGGAACCCGACGGCACGCGTGAGTCCGGCGACGTCCTCCAGCAGCCCCCGCGCGATGTCCTCGGATCCGGGACGTACGGCGAGCACCAGGAAGATCGCCGCCTTCGCGGGCTCCCGCAGTACCTCCTGAATCAGGACCACCACTTCCCGCTGCTGGACAGGGCGTCCGCGGTGCGGTGCGTGGTGTCGAGGGCGTCGAGGTCGGCCATCGCGGCGTCGTCGAGCTCGAAGTCGAAGACGTTGAAGTTCTCGACGATGCGGTTCTGGTGGACGGACTTCGGGATGACCGAGAGCCCCTTCTGGATCGCCCAACGGATCAGGACCTGCGCCGGGGTGTGGCCGGTGGCCGCCGCGATCCGGGCGACGGCCGGGTCGTCGAGGTGGCGACCGGTGCCGAGCGGGCTGTACGCCTGCGAGACGATGCCTGCCTCGTCACCGGCGGCGACGAGCGCGGCGCGGTAGTCGAACGGGCTGAACAGGACCTGGTTGACGGCCGGCTGGATCGTCGCGACCTTCGACAGCTCCTGGATCTCGTCGGCGCCGAAGTTCGAGATGCCGATGCCCTTGGTCAGCCCGGCCTCGACAGCGGCCTCCATCCCCGGCCAGGCCCACGTCGGGCCGCCCTGCGGCCAGTGGATCAGGTACAGGTCGAGGTACTCCGTGCCGAGCCGCTCGAGGCTCTTCTCCGCCTCGACCCGCGCGTCCTTGCCGCCCGGGTAGAACTTCGTGGTCAGGAAGATCTCTTCCCGCGGCACACCGCTCTCGCGGATCGCCTTCCCGACACTGGCCTCGTTCCGGTACGCCTGCGCGGTGTCGATCAGCCGGTACCCGGCCTCGAGCGCCCAGGTGACGGCCCGCTCACACTGCGCACCGTCGTCAACCTGCCAGACCCCCAGCCCCAGCACCGGGATCTCAGTTCCATTCGAGAGCTTACGAGTCTTCACGGTCATGTACTTCTTCTACCACGCGCGACCTACAGCTTGTTGGCGTGGCGGATTACCTGGACTACGTCGGCCATCATGCCGGTGAGGTCGTAGTCCTTCGGGGTGTAGATGGCGGCTACGCCGGCGGTGCGGAGGGACTTGGCGTCGGTGTCGGGGACGATGCCGCCGACTACTACGGGAACGTCCTCCAGACCTGCCTCGCGGAGGCCGGCGACGACCTGTGGGACCAGCTCCATGTGGGAGCCGGAGAGGATGGACAGGCCCACGCAGTGGACGTCCTCGGCGACCGCGGCGGCGACGATCTGCTCGGGGGTCAGGCGGATGCCTTGGTAGATGACTTCGAAGCCGACGTCCCGAGCTCGGACGGCGACCTGTTCGGCGCCGTTCGAGTGGCCGTCGAGGCCAGGCTTGCCGACGAGTAGGCGGAGACGGCCGCCGAGTTCCTCCGAGGTGGCGGCGACCTTCGCGCGTACGGCGGCGATCTCGGCACCTCCCGCGGAGACACCGACCGAGCCGGAGACACCGGTCGGCGCGCGGTACTCGCCGTACATCTCGCGGAGAACGCCGGCCCACTCCCCCGTCGTCACACCGGCGCGGGCGCACTCGAGGGTGACAGGCATCAGGTTGTCGGTGGTCTTCGCGACCGTGCGCAGTTTGCCCAACGCAGCCTCGACAGCGGACGCGTCGCGGGAGGCGCGCCAGTCCTCCAGTGACTTCAGCGCGGCGGACTCGGCCGCCGGGTCGACGGTCTGGATCGCGGTGTCGAGGTCGGCGGTCAGCGGAGATGGCTCGGTGTTCTCGAAGCGGTTCACCCCGACCACGACCTGCTCGCCGGACTCGATCCGCTGGCGACGTTCGGCATGCGAGGCGACGAGGGCCTGCTTCAGGTAGCCGCTCTCGACGGCCGCGACCGCACCGCCCATCGCCTGCACCCGGTCGATCTCCTCGCGCGCGCCCTCGACCAGCGATGCCACCTTCGCCTCGATCACATGCGATCCGTCGAAGATGTCGTCGTACTCGAGCAAGTCGCTCTCATAGGCCAGCACCTGCTGCATCCGCAGCGACCACTGCTGGTCCCACGGCCGCGGCAGCCCGAGCGCCTCGTTCCACGCCGGCAGCTGGACGGCCCGCGCCCGCGCGTTCTTCGACAGCGTGACGCCGAGCATCTCGAGCACGATCCGCTGCACGTTGTTCTCCGGCTGCGCTTCGGTCAGCCCGAGCGAGTTCACCTGTACGCCGTACCGCAAGCGCCGCGCCTTCGGGTCCGTGACGCCGTACCGCTGGAGCGTCAGCTCGTCCCACAGCTGCACGAACGCGCGCATCTTGCAGGTCTCCTCGATGAACCGCACGCCGGCGTTCACGAAGAACGAGATCCGCTGGACGACGTCCCCGAACCGCTCCGGCGGCACCTGCCCGCCGTCACGGACCCGATCGAGTACGGCGATCGCTGTCGACAGCGCGAACGCCAGCTCCTGCACCGGCGTCGCACCCGCCTCCTGCAGGTGGTAGCTGCAGATGTTGATCGGGTTCCACTTCGGCATCTGCGCGACCGTGTACGCGATCACGTCGGTCGTCAGCCGCAGCGACGCGTCCGGCGGGAACGCGTACGTGCCACGCGACAGGTACTCCTTCACGATGTCGTTCTGCGTCGTACCGGTCAGCTCGGACGGCAGCGCGCCCTGCTCCTGGGCCGCGACCTGGTACAGCGCGAGCAGCCACATCGCGGTCGCGTTGATCGTCATCGACGTGTTCATCTGCGCGAGCGGGATCTGGTCGAACAACGCCCGCACGTCGCCGAGATGCGCGACCGGTACGCCGACCTTCCCGACCTCGCCCTTCGCCAGCGGATGGTCCGCGTCGTACCCGGTCTGCGTGGGCAGGTCGAACGCGACCGACAGCCCGGTCTGGCCCTTCGCGAGGTTCCGGCGGAACAACGCGTTGGACTCGGCCGCGGACGAGTGGCCCGCGTACGTGCGCATCACCCAGGGTCGATCCGAGGTCGCCATGTACCCGAGAGTAGGACTGTGTGCCCTTGTGAGTCTGCCTCTCGTGACTGGTGTCACCAGGGGCGTGGATCACACTCAAGCACTGAGCGGCAGGGGTGTTCGCTCGACCTTGAGGACGCGGTGCAGCCGGGTGACGGCGAGGATTCGGACGACCGACGGCAGCGGGTGCCAGAGCACGAGCTGGCGGCCGAGGGACTGGGTGCGGCGGTGGGTCGCGACCAGGAGGCCGAGGCCGGTGGCGTCGACCGCATCGACCTCCTCCAGGTCGACGATCACATCGCCGTCGCAGGTGTCGATCAGATGATTGAGCGTCTGCCGGACGTCGCCCACCGAGCGCACGTCCAGGATGCCGGTCAGGTGAACCACGTTGTCAGGCTTGAGGTTGTCAGGCGTGATCTGGGTCGGTGCGAGCATGTCCGTGCCCTCCCGCTCTTCCGGCGGCCCCCGAGTGATCGGCCGCGTGGCAGCGTCGTGCCGGGTCTTGATGGTAAAGACTCCCCGGAGACACGGAAGGTTGCCAAGGCCTCACGATCTTTTGTTTCGCGAGACAATGGTGTCTGTGTTCGCCGAGGATTACTTCCTGTTCCCGGTGGTGGCCATCGCCCTGGCCGGCGTGATGGTGCTGCTGTGCCGCTGGGCCTTCTCCAAGGCCAAGGGCGGCTCGCTGGTGCGGCGCGTCGACCACCGCCCGGCCGAGCGGGACGCGTTCGGCCTGCTCACCGACATCCGGACGGTGGCGAACTACAACGAGGCCCGCGTGCTGGTGTCGCGGCTCAAGGACTTCGGCATCAAGGCGACCGCGGCGCACACCAAGGACGGCTGGACCATCTACGTCTGGCCGCGGGACGAGGCTGCCGCGCGCGGACTGCTCGACCACTCCTGATCCGGCTCCGCCGATCCCCTCCGGTTGTCATCCGGAGAGCGCTCTCGTGCGTCCTCTAGTGCGCACGGGGGTCGCGAGAAGGGGCCTGGGGACATCGGACAAGAACAGAGTGAGCCCACGAGGAGGACCATGACGCCCGAGGTGGCCCTCGCGGCCGTCGCGCTGCCCGGCCATGGGCAGCGCGCTGTACGCCGGGACGCCGTGCCCGCGGACGACGACGGGTGGGAGCTCGAGGCGTCGGTCCAGGAGCCGGACCGGTTCGCAGCGATCTTCGACCGGTACTTCGGCCAGGTGCACTCCTACGTCGCCCGCCGTCTCGGGAGCGATGTCGCCGACGACCTGGCCGCTGAGACGTTCCTGATCGCGTTCCGGCAGCGGGCGCGGTTCGACCGGCGCAACGGCGTGGTCCGGGCGTGGCTGTACGGCATCGCGACCAATCTGATCCGCCGGCACCGTCGCGACGAGGTGCGGGCGTGGCGTGCAACGGCAAAGCTTCCGCTCCCGGTCCCGGCGGCGACACATGAGGACCGGGTGGCCGCACAGGTCACTGCGGAGGGAGCCTCACCTGCGCTGGCGGCCGCGCTGGCGAGGCTGAACGCGAAGGACCGGGAGGTGCTGCTGCTCGTGGCACTCGGACAGCTGACGTACGACGAGGTGGCGGCGGCGCTGGGGATCGCGTACGGGACGGTGTGCTCGCGGCTCTCGCGGGCGCGTCGGGTCGTCCGAGCAGCCGTGACGAACCCCGCGGAGGATCCGGCATGAACGAGTTCGACGTACTGCGGAAGGCGTTCCCGGAGACGGACGGTCCGACGCCGGAGACGACAGAGGCCGCCCGGCGCCAGGTGGAGGAGCTGATCCACCAGGCCAAGCCGGCCAGATCCTTCACAAGCTTTGTGCGGGCGGGGTGGCTCGGGACCGCTGTTACAGCTGCAACTGCTCTGGTGGCAGTAGCAGGGCTGGGCGGCGCACTGGTCGTGGGGCGCAGCAAAGGTGGCGGGTCCCTGCCGAGTGGGCCGACGACTACTACAGCGCCCCGGCTGACCGCAGCGGCAGAGGTGCTGATCGCAGCAGCGGTGCACCAGGAGAAGGACGAGAAGGTGTCCGGGAAGTACTTCCGGGTGCGCAGTCTCCAGCTGAACCCGACCACCCGGGTCGGCAACCCGAAGTACACGCTGGAGCGGCGGTCGATCACCGAGAGCTGGATGCCGATGAAGCCGGGGGTGGAGTCCTGGTTCGGCTGGGTGAACCTCGGCTATCGGCTCGTCAGCCCGGCCGATACCGCGAAGTGGCGTGCGCAGGGGTCGCCGACGTCGTGGCAGCTGCCGTACGAGCGCACTCCGATCAGCATGTCGGACGGCGAACCTGTGGTGAATGAGATGTCGTTCCGCGACGTCCCGCCCGGGTACTACCTGACCGGTGACAAACCGCTCAGCGCCGAGCAGATCGCGTCCCTGCCTACCAAGCCGGTTCAGCTCTACCAGTACCTCGCCAACACCGCCGGCCGGCAGGTGTCGGGAGCCGACCGCGAGTACGCCGTTTTCGCTGCGGCCGGCAGGCTCCTGTTCGAGATGCCAGCTCCGCCGAAGCTCCGTGGCGCAGCACTGCGGGTGCTTGCCGGACTGGATGGCACACGCGTCCGCACCGGCGTCAAGGATCCACTGGGCCGCGTGGGCACCGAGGTCAGCATCACCGCCGCTCTGAGCAAGCCCAGCAGCAACCGGACCAGCCTGTTCTGGAGCGGAGCGACGTACATCATCGACCCGGCCACCGGTCGGCTGCTGAGCTCCACACTGGGCGGGCCGAAGCCCGGCTCGACCGTCGTCCTGGAGTCCGGCTGGACCGACGACAGGCCGGCTCCTCCCTCTGCTGCCGTCCGTTGACCGGTTGGTTCCAGGGCCTAAGGTCGGTGTATGGGGACTCTCCTTGAACTGGATCTGACCCGTGGTGTTCTCGAGACGCCGCCTGCCTCTCCGGTGGCGGCCTTTCGGGCCCGTCATCTGCCGACGCTGCGTGAGCTGGTGTCTGCCCTGCGGAAGGGCGCGCGGGACGACTCTGTCGTCGGCGTGGTCGCCCATCTGGGCGGTCATCGACTGTCGCTGGCGCAGGTCCAGGAGCTGCGCGAGGCAGTGACCGACTTCCGTACGTCGGGGAAGCCCGCGGTCGCCTGGACCGAGTCGTTCGGGGAGTCCGGTCAGGGAACGGTGCCCTACTACCTGGCGACGGCGTTCGACGAGATCTGGCTGCAGCCGTCGGGTGACCTGGCGATCACCGGTGTGACGGTGCAGGCCGTGTTCATCCGCGGTGCGCTGGACAAGGCGGGCGTGATCCCGCAGTTCGGCAAGCGGCGTGAGTACAAGACGGCGGCGGACACGTTCACCGAGAAGGAGATGACCGAGCCGGGCCGCGAGATGGCGTCCCGGCTCGCGGAGTCGGCGTACGAGCAGATCGTCGAGGGCATCGCCGTACGGCGGCGTCTGGACACCACCCGGGTCCGGGAGCTCGTCGACACCGCGCCACTGCCCGCACAGGACGGTCTGGAGGCCGGACTGGTCGATCGACTCGGCTACCGGTCCGACGTGTACGACGAGCTCGAGAAGCAGCTCCAGTACGACGACCGGCTGCTGGCCGAGCGGTACATCCGGCGTGGTCCACGCAGTCTCGAGGACCTGCGCAAGACACTCCCCTTCCCGCAGAAGCCACTCGTAGCAGTCGTCCGTGTGACCGGCGGCATCTCGGTCGGCCGCAACTCCAACAGTCCCATGGGCGGCCCGGGGTCCGGCTCGGACACCGTCGGCGCCGCACTGCGTGCCGTAGCGGCCAACGAGCATGTGAAGGCCGTTGTACTGCGAGTGGACAGCCCCGGCGGCTCGTACGTCGCATCCGACGCGATTCGCAACGAGGTACTGCGGCTCCGCTCGACCGGACGACCTGTGATCGCGTCGATGGGCAGTGTGGCCGCATCAGGCGGGTACTTCGTGGCCATGCCGGCCGACGTGATCGTGGCGCAGCCCGGCACGATCACCGGGTCGATCGGCGTACTGACCGGGAAGGGCGTCGTACGCGATGCACTTGGCCGGATCGGGATCTCCCGGGACGCTGTGTCCGAGGGCGCCAACGCGCAGATGTACTCGGCACAGGAGGAGTTCACCGACGAGCAGTGGGCACGGCTGGAGGAGACACTCGACCGCATCTACAAAGACTTCGTCGCCAAGGCCGCTCAGGACCGCGGACTGCCCGAGGAGCGGCTGGAGGCACTTGCACGCGGACGGGTGTGGACGGGAGCCGATGCGCACGGCCACAAGCTCGTGGACGAGCTGGGCGGCTTCCAGCACGCGCTGACGCTGGCCTGCAACCGCGCTGGTCTGGACCGCGACGAGATCGGCGTGACCGCAGTACCGCACCGCAATCTGCTCAGCCAGCTGCGTGCGCCGACCACAACCGATGATCTGGCCGTCAGTGCGGCGCCGTTGACGCTCGACGGCCTGGCCACCGGTCTCTACAGCGCACTGGGTCTCCCGCCGGCCGGAGTACTCCGGATGCCGTTCAGCTGGGAGATCAGCTAGTCGCGTTCGCCGCCCGGGACCCAGAGGACGTCGCCGCCGGAGGACAGGTTGGCGACGCGGCCGAGGATGAACAGCAGGTCGGACAGGCGGTTCAGGTATGTGATCGCCAGCAGGCTGACCGACGGGCCGTGCGCCTCGACGGCAGCCCAGCCGGCCCGCTCGGCCCGGCGTACGACGGTGCGCGCGACGTTCAGGTAGGCCGCGCCCTCGGTCCCGCCGGGCAGGATGAACGAGCGGAGCTTGGTCAAACGACCGTTGTAGTCGTCGCACCAGCCTTCCAGGCGGTCGATGTAGTCCTGCGTGATGCGCAGCGGCGGGTACTCCGGATCCGGCGCGATCGGATTGCACAGGTCCGCGCCGACGTCGAAGAGGTCGTTCTGGATCCGGGTCAGCAGGACCACGATCGCGCTGTTCAGGTGACCGGCCGCGATGGCCACACCGATGGCGGAGTTCGCCTCGTCGACCTCGCCGTACGCCGCCAGGCGCGGATCCGTCTTCGAGGTGGTGGAATTGTCGCCCAGGCGGGTCTCGCCGGCGTCACCGGTGCGCGTGTAGATCCGCGTCAAGTTCACTGCCATGCCAGGACTCTACGCAAAGGCGGATCCGGTCAAACGCTACAGTCGACCGGTGGAACGGTTTCGGATCGCGGGTGAGGCACGGCTCGACGGCACTGTCGAGGTGGCCGGGGCGAAGAACAGTGTGCTCAAGCTGATGGCGGCTGCGCTGCTGGCGGAGGGTACGACGACGCTGCGGCAGGTGCCGGGGATCCTGGACGTCACGTTCATGGCCCAACTGCTGGACACGCTCGGGTGCTCGGTGAAGGTCGATCCGGACGGGCAGCTCGCGACGATCGCGGTGCCGGCCACGGTCAAGCACCAGTGCGACTACGACCTGGTGCGCAAGCTGCGCGCGTCGATCTCGGTGCTCGGCCCGCTGCTGGCCCGCTGCGGTCAGGCGGAGGTCGCGCTGCCGGGCGGCGACAACATCGGCTCCCGCGGGCTGAACATGCACGTCGCCGGCCTGGAGTCGATGGGCGCGAAAGTCCATATCGAGCACGGTTTCGTGATCGCCGAGGCGCCGCAGGGGCTGCACGGCGCCGAGGTGTGGCTGGACTTCCCGAGCGTCGGCGCGACCGAGACGATCATGATGGCGGCGGTGCTCGCGAAGGGCACGACGATCATCGAGAACGCCGCCCGCGAGCCCGAGATCCAGGACATCGCCCAGATGCTGGTCGAGATGGGCGCCCAGATCGACGGCGCCGGCTCGCCGCGGATCGAGATCACCGGCGTGGACGGGCTGCTCAACCCGGTCGACCACGTCGTCGTGCCGGATCGGATCGTGTCCGGGAGCTGGGCGTTCGCGGCCGCCATCACCAAGGGTGACATCACGATCGCGAACGGCCACGCAGAGCACCTGGAACTGCCGCTCGACAAGCTGCACAAGGCCGGTGCCGAGATCACCGTGCTGAACCCGGGCTTCCGGGTCCGGATGCACGACCGGCCGAAGCCGGTGGACGTGGTGACGCTGCCGTACCCCGGGTTCGCCACGGATCTGCAGGCGTTCGTGATCGCGCTGAACGCGCTCAGCGACGGCGCGGCGATGGTGACCGAGAACCTGTTCGAGGGCCGGTTCACGTTCGCGCAGGAGCTGACCCGGCTGGGTGCGCAGATCCAGACGGACGGGCATCACGCGGTCGTTCGCGGCGTACCGCGGCTGTCCGGTGCGCCGGTGGTCGCCTCCGACATCCGCGCCGGCGCCGCGCTCGTCCTGGCCGGTCTCGCCGCCGAGGGCGAGACCCTGGTCTCGGCCGCCCACCACGTGCACCGCGGCTACACCGACTTCGCCGGCAACCTCCGCCGCCTCGGCGCCGACGTGATCGTCGAGCCCGACGACGCGGAAATGTACTGGAACTGAACCGGACTTCTTCCGGCACTCTTCCAGAACTTTCGGCTGGTGGGCCGATCCGGCGGGTTAGGGTCATCGGCATGAGTGAGCGAGTGATCAAGCCCGTCGGCCGCGGTTTTCTGTTCCTGGACTCGCATCCGGCCGGATGCGCCCGGATCGTCCGGGATCTGGCCGCGGAGGTCGAGTCCCGAACGCCGGACCGGCGGACGGCGCTGGTGATCGGGTCGAGCTCCGGCTACGGGCTGGCGACGACGATCGCCGGTCTCGCGCGGTACGGCGTGGACGGGATCGGGGTGTCGTTCGAGAAGGCGCCCACGGCCCGGCGTACGGCGACCGCGGGGTGGTACCGCACGGCGGAGACGGCCGCGCTGGCCGAGGAGCTCGGGCGGTCGTGGAGCTTCGTGAATGCGGATGCGTTCTCGGACGACACGAAGAACGACGTGCTCGACAAGGTCGCGGAGCTCGGCGGCATCGACCACCTGATCTACAGCGTGGCCGCGCCGCGGCGGGTCGACCCGCGCAACGGCGAGACCTACCAGTCCGCGCTCAAGACGATCGGTACGCCGTATTCGACCAAGAGCCTCGCGTACGAGGACGGCGAGCCGGTGTTGCAGGAGGTCGGGATCGACGTCGCGACCGACGACGAACTGGCGCAGACCGTGAAGGTGATGGGCGGCGAGGACTGGGCCCGGTGGATCACCGCGCTCCAGGAGCGTGACCTGCTGAAGCTCGGGTTCAACACCGTTGCGCTGACCTACATCGGCTCCGAGCTGACCGGGCCGATCTACCGCCAGGGCTCGATCGGCGCGGCGAAGGCCGACCTCGAGCAGACCGCGCTGAACCTCGCGAAGGACGGCGTCACCGCCATGACCTCGGTGAACGGCGCCGCCGTCACGCAGGCATCGTCCGCGATCCCCGGCATCGGCCTCTACGTCAGCATCCTGCACAAGGTCCACGGCCTGCAGACTCCTGTCCAGCAGTCGATCTCGCTCTGGGACCAGCTCATCGGCGAGGCCCCGCTCGACCTCGACGACGAGGGCCGCATCCGCCTCGACCGCTGGGAGCTCGCCGACGACGTCCAGTCCGCGATCCGCACCCAGTGGGAGTCGGCCACCGCAACCAACATCCGCGAGGTCGCCGACACCGAGTGGTTCCACGCCGAAGTCCGTCGCCTCTACGGCTTCGACGTACCGGGCGTGAACTACGAAGCCGAAACCGAGGTCGACGTGGAGTGGCCTACAAAGGCTTGAACGAGGCGAGTTCCAGGACCAGGTCGCCGGCTTCGTCGGAGGCGGTGAGGTCGACGGAGGCGCTGATGCGCCAGTCGTGGTGGCCTTCGGGGTCGTCGATGATCTGCTGGACCTCCCAGTAGCCGGGGTGTTCCTCGACCAGGAACAGCGCGGGGCCGCGGGCGGCAGGGCCGGTGTTGACCACGTCGTGTTCGGCGTAGTACGCCGTGCCGGCCTCGGCCCAGCGGGCGGCATCCCAGCCGGCGTCGGCGTCCAACTGGCCCAGCTCGGCCCAGCGGTGCAGGGCGAGCAGTTCGACGCGGCGGAACATCGCGTTGCGGACCAGGACCCGGAAAGCCCTTGTGTTCAAGGTGATCCGGCGCGGACCGGTCGGCGCGACCTCGGCCTCCGGCTCGTCGGCGGGGTTGGTCAGCTCCTCCCACTCGTCGAGCAGGCTGGAGTCGGTCTGCCGGACGACCTCGCCGAGCCACTCGATCAGGTCGGTCAGGTCCTCGTTCACCTTGTCGGGCGGCACGGTCTGCTTGAGCGCCTTGTACGCGTCGCTCAGATACCGCAGTACGACACCCTCGGAGCGCGCCAGCCCGTAGAACCCGATGAACTCCCCGAACGTCATCGCTCGCTCGAACATGTCGCGGACGACGGCCTTCGGCGACAGCCCGGTGTCCGCGATCCACGGATGCGTCTGCCGGTACATCTCGAACGTTGCCTCGAGCAACTCGTTGAGCGGCTTCGGCCAGGTCACGTCCTCGAGCAGCTCCATCCGCTCCTCGTACTCGATGCCCTCGGCCTTCATCGCGTTCACCGCCTCGCCGCGGGCATAGTGCTCCTGGGCCCACAGCACCGCTCGCGGATCCTCGAGCGTCGCCTCGACCACCGACACCACGTCGAGCGCGTACGACGGGTCCTCCGGGTCGAGCAGGTCCAGCGCCGCCAGCGCGAACGTCGACAGCGGCTGGTTGAGGCTGAAGTCCTTCTGCAGATCCACGGTCAGCCGCAACGACCGGCCGTTCTCGTCGGGCTCGTCCAGCCGCTCGACGACGCCCGCGGTGAGCAGCGTCCGGTAGATCTGGATCGCCCGCCGGATCAACCGGACCTGGACGCGCGCATCCTCGTGGTTGTCGCGGAGCAGGTGCCGCATGCTCGCGAACGCGTCACCGTCACGGGCGATGACGTTCAGCAGCATCGCGTGGCTGACCCGCATCCGCGAC
Source organism: Kribbella sp. NPDC000426 (assembly GCF_040300265.1). Lineage (NCBI taxonomy): Bacteria > Bacillati > Actinomycetota > Actinomycetes > Propionibacteriales > Kribbellaceae > Kribbella > Kribbella sp. NPDC000426. The sequence goes on from NZ_JBEPDK010000006.1 coordinate 446,687, forward strand.
TGCAGCGCCTCGGGCTCGGCCGCGACGAGCCGGTCGAACGTGTCCTCGCCCCAGGTGACGAACCCCTCCGGCGGCTTCTTCCGCTGCACCTTGCGCTGCTTCTTCGGGTCGTCGCCGGCCTTCGCCAGCGCCTTCACGTTCTCGACCACGTGATCCGGCGCCTGGACGACGACCGTGCCGGACGTGTCGTACCCGGCCCGGCCGGCCCGCCCCGCGATCTGGTGGAATTCGCGCGCCTTCAGGATCCGTTGCCGGCGTCCGTCGTACTTGCTCAAGGCGGTGAGTACGACGGTCCGGATCGGGACGTTGATGCCGACGCCGAGCGTGTCCGTACCGCAGATCACCTTGAGCAGCCCGGCCTGCGCCAGCTGCTCGACCAGCCGGCGGTACTTCGGCAGCATGCCGGCGTGGTGAACGCCGATGCCGTGCTTCACGAGCCGCTGCAGCGTCCGGCCGAACCCCTTGCTGAACCGGAAGTTGCCGATCAGCTCATTGATCTTCTCCTTCTCCTCCTTCGAGGAGACGTTGATGCTCATCAGCGCCTGCGCGCGTTCGAGCGCGGCCGCCTGGGTGAAGTGGACGACGTACACCGGTGCCTGATGCGTGGTGAGCAGCTCTTCGAGCGTCTCGTGCAGCGCGGTCGTCACGTACTTGTAAATCAGCGGCACCGGGCGTTCGCCGGACGCGACGATCGCGGTCGGGCGGCCGGTCCGGCGCGACAGGTCGATCTTGAACCGCTCGACGTCGCCGAGGGTCGCGGACATCAGGATGAACTGCGCCTTCGGCAGCTCGAGCAGCGGGACCTGCCAGGCCCAGCCGCGATCCGGCTCGGAGTAGAAGTGGAACTCGTCCATCACCACCTGGCCGACGTCCGCGTCCGATCCTTCGCGCAGGGCGATGTTGGCCAGGACTTCCGCCGTACAGCAGATGATCGGGGCGCCGGCGTTGACGGATGCGTCGCCGGTCAGCATGCCGACCTTGTCCGCGCCGAACACGTCGCACAGCGCGAAGAACTTCTCCGACACCAGCGCCTTGATCGGCGCCGTGTAGAACGTCCGCTGCCCGTGCGCGAGCGCCGCGAAGTGCGCGCCGGTGGCCACCAGGCTCTTCCCGGAGCCGGTCGGCGTCGACAGGATCACGTTCGACCCGGTCATCACCTCGATCAACGCCTCTTCCTGAGCCGGGTACAACGAGATCCCCTGCTCCCCCACCCAACGCGCGAACACGTCGTACAGGTCGTCAGGCTCGGTCGTCCCCGGCAGTTGCTCAGTCAGCGTCATCGTCACCCATTGTCCCTGACCCCTCCGAACCGCTGCCGTCGCACCTCCGGGAAGGTGCGACGGCAGCAGCGATCATGCGCGGATTACTTGCGGCCCTGGATGGCGAGGGCCTGTTCGTACTCGTGCCGGATGGCGTCGGCGCCGGACTTCCGGTAGTCCGCGACGGCCTCGTCCCAGGAGTCGAGGTCGGCGCGGCCCAGCTGGATGTCCTTGGTGATCGAGTCCATCCGGGTGTCGAGGATCTTGCCCTTGGTCGACTGGGTCGGCGAGTACAGCCCGTACGTCGGCGCCAGGATCGCCGTCGGCAGGACCGCCTTGAGATGGTTGTACGCCGTGTCGACCGCGTCGGCGTGACCCGGGAAGTACGCCGGGTACGGCCCGTCGGACAGGTACTGGATCGGGAACTCCCCGAGGCACACCTCGCTGCCGCCGTCCTTGGTCAGCACCGGATCGGTCCCGTTCAGCGTGTAATGCCGCCCGAGCAGGCCGAACTTGCGGAACAGGTACTCCTCGGTCCCGAACGGCGCGGCCATCCAGTTCAGCATCCGGAGCAGCATCTTCGTCCGCGCCGGCGGCCCCGGCCTGATCGCCGCGATCGAGTTGTTCGGTGAACCGAGCAGCACCCGCCCGACCTTGCCGTCGTCGGCACGCGGGACCGGGATCGAGATGTTGAAGTCCTCGTCCGTGGCCCGCCGGTAGAAGCTCTGGATCGACGAGTACGTGTCCTGGGTCATCACCGCCGATCCCTGGGTGAACCAGACCTTCTGGTTGTTCTTCGCGACGCCGTCCGGGTGGATCACGCCGTCCTTCACCATCTGCCGGGTGATTGCCAGCATCTCCTTGTGTTCCGGCAGTTCCCGGCTGTGCACCAGCTTGCCGTCGCGGACCTCCCAGCCGTTGGGCAGCCCGAGCATCGCGCTCACCGCCGCGGTCGGCGGTACGGCGAAGCCCCACCGGTTCTTCTTCCCGTCGGTGACCGCCTTCGCCACCTTCTGCAGTTCGGCGACGGTCGGCGACCCGAGCTCGACGCCGAGCTTCTCGAGCAGGTCCTGGCGGGCCAGCAACGTGTTCGACGACATCACGCCGCGCTGGATCGGCACGGCCCGGATCCCGCCGGAGAACACGCAGCCCCGCCAGGACGCCTGGGGAGCGTTGGCCAGGAACGGGTATTCGAGGATGGCGTCGCCGGACAGGTACTCGGTCAGGTCCTGCGCCCGCGCCTCGAGGAATTGCGGCAGGTACGCGAACGACCCGTCCACGTTGAAGACGTCGCCCAAGGTGTCACCGGCCACCGACGTGGCGAACTTGTTGACGTAATCGGTCGCCGCCGTGATGGTCAGGTCGAGCGGCGACCCGAGCCTGCGGTTCAGTTCCTGCCAGTACTTGTTCCGATCGGCGGTCGGCGGAATCGGGTTCGACGTCAGGGTCGTTCCCACCACCTCGCTGCCGTCGCCCGGCACCCCGCTGGTCACCTTCTGCGGATCGGCCGGGAACCGGTAGAAGCAGTCCGGCATCAACGGATGGCTCCGCGGCAGGTCCGGCTTCGGCCCGTCGAACCGCTTGTACGTCGGCAGCGCGACCGGCTTGTTCAGCGCCGCGATGTCGTCCGAGCGGGTCACCGTGGAACACCCGGTCAGGCTGACGGCGGCCGCGGCCAGCGATCCGCCGAGGAGGGTTCTGCGGCTGACGTTCATCCCTTCACCGCCCCGGTCAGCATGCCCTTGGCGAAGTGCCGCTGCAGGAACGGGTACACGATCAGGATCGGGACGAGCGATACCACCAGGATCGCCATTTGGATCGACTCCTGCGGCGGCAGCTGATCGGCCGCCGCGCCGCCGAGATCACCGCTGCTGAGCTCGGTGTTGTTGATCACGTACGTCCGCAGTACCAGCTGCAACGGCCACTTCGCGGTGTCGCTGATGTAGAGCATCGCGTTGAAGAACGCGTTCCAGTACCCGACCGCGTAGAACAACCCGACCACCGCGAGCACCGCCCGGGACAGCGGCAGCACGATCGACCAGAAGATCCGGAAGTCGCCGGCGCCGTCGATCCGGGCCGAGTCCAGCACGGACTCCGGGATACCCATGAAGAACGACCGGAGCACGATCACGTTGAAACCGCTGATCGCCGTCGGCAGGATCAGCGCGAACAACGAGTCGAGCAGCCCGAACTGCTTCACCACCAGGTAGTTCGGGATCAGGCCCGGGCTGAACAGGATGCTGAACAACACGATCATCAGGATCGGCCGCTGCCCGAACGAGCCGGGCCGGCTGAGCGAGTAGGCCAGCATCGTCGAGCCGGCGAGACTGATCAGCGTGCCGCCGACGGCGATCACGACGCTGACCAGCAGCGCCCGCTGTACCACGCCGCCGTTGAAGATCGCCTTGTACGCGTCCAGGTGCAACGCGTCCGGCCACAGCACGAACCCACCGGAGTTCGTCACGTGTTGCTGGCTGGCGATGCTGGTCGAGATCACCCCGAGGAACGGGACGACGACCACCGCACAGCAGACCACCAGCACGATGGTCTTGAGGACCCGCGAGGACATCGCCGGGCCGTCATCGATTCCCTTCTGCATCGTGCTCATTTCTGGTACACCCCCGCCTCACCGAAGATGTGCGCGATCTTGTTGGCGCCGATCACCAGGACGACGGCAACAAGACCCTTCACCAGGCCGACCGCGGCGGACACACCCCATTGGCCTGCCAGTACGCCGTTGTTGTAGACGTACGTGTCGAGTACTTCGGAAGCCGGTCTGCCGACCAGGTTCTGCTGCAGGATGATCTGCTCGAAGCCCACCGTCAGCGAATCGCCGAGGCGCAGGATCAGCAGCAGGATGATCAGTCCGCGGATGCCCGGCACCGTCACGTGCCACAGCTGCCGCCAGCGCGACGCCCCGTCCACCCGGGCCGCCTCGTACAGCCCTGGATCGATCTGGGTCAGCGCGGCCAGGAACAGGATCGTTCCCCACCCGGTGTCCTTCCAGATCACCTGGCTGGTCAGCAACGCGATGAAGCCGTCCGGGTTGCCGAGGAAGTCGATCGTGCCAATCCCGTGCGACCGCAGGAAGTTGTTGATCAGGCCACTGCCGCCAAGGATCTGCTGGAAGATCGCGATCACGATCACCCAGGACAGGAAGTGCGGCAGGTACAGCACCGACTGCACGACCCGCTTGATCCGCTCCGACAGCAGGCTGTTCAGCAGCAGCGCCAGCGCGATCGGCGCCGGGAACACGAAGATGACCTGCACCAGGGTGATCAGCAGCGTGTTCTTCAGGGCGTTGAGGAACTCCTGGTCGCCGTTGAAGATCACGGCGAAGTTGTCCAGCCCGACCCACGCGCTGCGCCCGAACGGGACGAACGGCAGGTACTCCTGGAATGCGATCAGGTTCCCGAGCAACGGCAGGTAATGGAACACCAGCAGCAGGACCAGCCCGGGAAGGGCCATCAGCAACAAGATCTTGTCCCGGCGGGCTCGGGCCCACCAGGACAGGGGTTTAGCGGACGAGGGCAGTCCGGCGTCGCTGCCGGCCGCGCCCGGTGGTCCGGAACCGGTCGCCCCGACGCTGTCGCTCGGGGTGGACCGGTCTGTCTGGAGGCTGTTGATTGCGTCTGTTCGAGCCACGCGAGACTCCCTGGGTGGTTGTCGTCGCTCCCGCAACGGAGAGCGTTTTCCGTTCCCCTTTGTTCGATGCTGTCGTGTCTTGGGGAATCGCGCAGCTTCGTTCGGAGCGTCATCCAGGATTCGTGGTGAGGCGACCACCGGACGTGATCAACCGCACGGACGGTTACCTGAAAGTCATTGCCAGGTTCCGGCCGGTGGCTGCTGGCCGATGCCGGGCTTCGACCAGTCGCACACCCCGCCCGGGAAGATCGAGCGCAGCCTCCGCCACTGGGCGTCGGTGAAGCCCGGGTAGTCCGATCGCGAAGGCGACCTCAGCTTGCACTTGATCACGTCGGCCGCGACGCCCGCGCCCGCGACCTCGCGCGGGAACGACGCCGACGGGAAGAGTTGCTCGCAGCGTGATGCCGGGTCGCGGTTCAGCGGCTGGGCGATGAAGCCCGAGGGGCCGCGGCAGCCCTCTTGCAGTCCGGAAGGCCGCGCGGCGACGATCTTGTCGATCCTCGGCCGGGAGGTGCCGTCGGCGTCCAGCACGGTCAGCCAGCTGTCCATCGAGTCGACCGCGTGCTGCAGGAGCGGGCTGTCGGTGCTGAACAGTCCGTACTTCGCGTCCTCGAGCAGGCTGACCTGGTTCGCCGACGTACCGTTCGCCTTCTCGAGCCGGGCGCGCATCGAGAACGTGTGGTACCGGACGTGGATGTCGCCGTACGACTGGGTGTCGAAGTACGCGCGGTAGTCGATGATCGGGACGTCCTTCAGCCCTCCCCCGCCGTTGGTCAGCCGCCCGGTCCGGTACGCCGTACGCACCGCCAGCGGGTCCGCGACGGTCCGGGCCGGCACGAGGTTCGCGTCGGCGTCGAAGCCGCCGATGTGCTCGTTCAGGTCGAGGAACTGCGCGGGCGTGATCACGCCGGACTTCAGCACGCCGAGCCCGTACTGCACGCCGACGTTGTCCAGTGGCCGCCGTACGAACCCGGTCGCGGGATCCACGCCGTACGTGTTGATCGCGTGGTCGAACACGTCGCACCGCACCCCGCGAGGGTTCGCAACCGGGTCGTAGCGCTGGGCCGCCGGGACGATGTCGCAGTTGCGTCGCGGGTCGATCCGGTTCGCGCTCACAGCCATACTCGGCAGCGTCGCGTACGTCGCGAACCCGGCCACCCGCCGCTTCTGCTCCTGCGTCCAGGCGAGGCTCGACCTGGTGAAGTACGAGTCCAGCAGCCACGAGTCGCTGATGAACGAGATCGTGCCGAAGCCGACCTCCGGGAACGAGCACCCGACGATGATCCCGTCGAAGATGCCCGGGTAGTTGTCGGTGATCTGATGCGCCTGGTACGACCCGCCGGAGCAGCCGAAGCCGACCGTGTACTCCGGCCGCCCGTAGTGCTCGACGAACAGTTCCTTCGTCATCATCGCCGACTCGGCCGCGGTCAGGTCGTTGCAGTTCTGCCCGAAGACGTTGAGCGACGACGACATCAGCGCATACCCGCGGCCCAGCAGGAAGGCATCGGTCACGCCGCCGGTCGTGGAACCCGAGCGGTGCCACCCGCCGGCGCAGCCGCCGCCGAGCGTGAAGATCGCCCGTCCGTTCCAGCTCGACGACCGCCGGGTCGGTGTCGGCGTTGCCTCCCGCAACGGATCGTGCAGCATCGTGGTCTGGACGACGGCCCGGTTCGCGCTGCCCGTCTCCATCCGGACGATGAACGGATCACCCGCGTCGGTCTTCGCGAGATCCGCCGGGTACGCCGTCGTACCGGCCGGCCATTTCGCGAAGGCCCCCGCTGTCGTCCGGTAGAAGTAGTCGACCCGCGGCTTGACGGTGCAGTCGGTGTCGAGCGGGGCGCCGAGCGTGCCACCGATCACCGGGATCGTGAACTGCGCCGTCTCACACACGAACGGCTGCTCGTGCGGCCCGGAGAACACCGGACCCTGGCGCGGGTAGTTGCGCACGTCAAGCGTCGTACGGCGTCCTCCGGACTCGGCGCGCAGCACGTTCGAACCCGGAGGCATGTTCCCGACCAGCCCGGTCACACCGTCGCCATCGGCAACGAACACCGACGACACGTCCTTGCCGTTAAGCGTCACCCGAACACGGTCATCCGGTGTGATGACGTGGACGAGTGCATCGCCACCGGTGATCTTGTCCGGGCGGCTGGACACGATCTCCAGCTTCACCTCCCGCGACGCCACGGCCGGAACCGCGGGAAGGACGAGCGCACTGGCAAGCAGGACCACGGCCAGCCGAACTGGTCGGGAACCGATCACGAGACCTCCTAGTGGGCGGCCACCTCGTAGACACGGGCGATGTCAGGAGTCGTGCTGGACGGGTCGGAGATCGTCAGCCGGATCTGGTCGATCGCCGCCGACGTGACCGGAGTGGAGACCAGCGCCTTCGTGTTGGCGGTGTAGCTCCCGAGCTGGACCCAGCCCGCGGACGTGTGCCCCTCGACCTTGAAGGCGGTCAGAACGGTGCCGGTGGCAGCATTCGGGTACCCGTACCCGCTGTAGACGTCCACCTGACTCACATCCTTGTAGGTCCCCAGATCCACTGTGAGCACCGGCGCCGTGTCACCGACGGCCGACATCCAGCGTCCGCTGTCCGCACAGGACCCGTCAACCGCTTTCGGCGCGCCCGAGTTCGCGTCGTACGTCGAGGACGCGGTCACCGTCGCCCCGCGGGCCAGGTGATCCGAGCACGGTGACGTCGCCGGCGCACCCGCCAGCCAGTCGCGGATGAACGCGCCCTCGTACTCGCCGGACAGCAGGTTCCAATTCTTGTCGAACATCACCGGAGCCCAGAAGTTGTCGAACACCCAGCCGAGCCACCCGATCTGCGGACGAGCGTCCAAATACTGGCGCAGGGGCAGTCCCCAGCCGGACGTCGTACCGGCCGTGACCTGGTTCGCCGACGACGAGGGGTCCCAGCCGAACTCGGTCAGCACGACCGGCAGGGTCGCCGATGCGGTGCCGAACTTCGGATCGAGACTGGCCGCGGTCGTCGGGCCCTGGTTCGGATACAGGTGGTAGACGTACGCGATGTTGCCGCCGGTGATCGGGTCGGTGACCGCGCCGTTCAGCCGGGTGCTCCAGGACGGGCTGCCCATCAGGATCACGTTCGACGCCACCGAGCGGATCGAGTCGACGACCGGCTGGATGTACGACTTCCAGTTGGCCCAGTTGTCCGGCGCGATCGGCTCGTTGAACACCTCGAACAACACGTTCGGGTTGTTCGCGTACCGCGGCGCGACGAAGTCCCAGAAGCCCTTCACGTCGGACTGCGGTACGGCGCCGGCCGCGTCACCGTAGTTGCGGACCAGATGCAGGTCGATGATCACGTAGAGGCCCTTGGCCACGGCGTGGTCGACGTACGGCTTGATGTAGGTCGCGTCGTACGCGTTCAGGTCCTTGCCGATCGCCTCGGTGACGAGCAGGCGGAGGACCTTGGAGTTCCAGCCGTTCGAGACGGTCATGTCGATCAGGTCGTTGATCGGCTTGGAGTTGCAGTCGGTGCAGACGGAGTTCTGCTCGGGGGCGATGATCGACAGACCCTTGAGGGTCACGTCGGTCCCGGCGCTGTTCTTGATGCGATTGCCTTCGGTGTGCAGGGCGGGTAGTGCGGTGGTGCTCGCTGCTGCATTCACCAAACAAGCAGCGGAGAACAGCACCGCGGTACACAGGGCGGCCAAAGACTTTCGGAGCACAGCATCATCCCTTTTCAGTCGCGATGGGTGCGGATCTCTTCCGGCCATGCCAGCGGGATCTTCAGGTTGTCCGCGAGCAGGCGCTGGTAGTCGGCCAGGTGGGTGGGGTCGTTGCGGACCTTGCGTGGTGACAGGCCTTCGGCCAGACAGAAGCTGACCAGTGCGCCAACCGCCTCGCCGATGCTCCATTCGACCGGGTGCAGGCGGTAGCAACCATTGGTGATGTGCGTCGTGCCGATGTTCTTGTTCGCGGGCAGCAGGTTGTCGACGCGGACCGGGATCAGCGCGCCGAGCGGGATCTGGAACGGGTACGCCTCGATGTCGACGTACGTCCGCCCCGCCGTACTCGGGTGCAGATCGATCCGGTACCGGCCGAGCCCGACGGTGTCTGCGAACACTTCGCTGCCGGCGCCGTCCGGCCGGGCCTCGACCCCGACGTGCTGCTCGAGAACGGTGAACTCGGCTTGGATGCGACGCGACTCGCGGATGTACGGCGTCTTGGCCAGGCCGTCCGCAGTGCCGGTGACGTCCGGGCGCAAGGTGAGACCGGGGTATCCGCCCTCGGTCTGCATCCAGTAGAGGAAGGACAGCGACAGATCCCGGCTCGCGGCGAGAACCTTCGAGGGGTCCGGACCGCCGAGCAGCGGCTGCTCCCAGTAGTCGAGCTGCGGCCAGTTCACCACCGTCACGTCCGGGATCACCTTGTCGACAAAGTTGCTGCTGGCAAGGATTTGTCGATACCGCCAGAGCGAGAACGGCGCCCGCCGATCCTGGTTGGCCTCGAGCAACTTCCACTCCCGCTGCTCGAGCGTCACCGGTACGACGTCCGTCCACGACAGCTGCGGCCCTGGCCAGAACGGCGCGACTGTGTCCCGCCAGTGCTCGTAGGTGGCCGGGCGGTCGATCGTGTGGTCCTCCCCGGGCCGATGCTCCAGCGCGAAACACCACGAGAACGCCTGCTGATCAAGGGGATCCGCGACCTCCGGCGCGTGCAGCTCGCCGGTCTGATCGCGACCTTCCGCGCCGATCACGTGCTCGACTCCACCCAGCTCGAGCAGGTCGCCGAGCTCGGTCGCGTCGACGACGTACGTCGCGGACACCGTCAGCTCGTCACCGGTGCGCAGATCCCGAAGCGTCACCGCCTCGATCTCGTCACCGGAGGCGTGGGCCGCGACCGCTTCGTGCTCGAGGAACAGGCGGAGCCGGCCGGATGCCCGCCAGGGAGCGAGCATCTCCTCGAGGACGGCGGCGGCCACCCGCGGTTCGTGGCAGAACCGGCTGACGACACCCAGGCCCGGATCGAGCAGCGGATCGGCAGCGGCCTGCGGCGTCAGCGGGTAGTTGCGGCGGTAGTAGTCCCGGATCCGGCGACGCAGTTCGGCGTACCCGCTCGCGGCGTACTGCTCGATCCACGGGTGCTCGTCGGGCGGCACCAGCTGGCTGGTCAGCTGCCCGCCCAGCCAGTCGGTCGGCTCGGTCAGTACGACGCGGTGACCCAGCCGTACTGCGGTCAACGCAGCCGCGACCCCGCCGAGTCCGCCGCCGACGACCAGGACATCCGTCTCGAGTTCCACCCGTTCACTCCTTTACTCGGGGCGCGGCGACGGTTTCGCCGGCCACCAGATCACAGGCCACCAATTGGCTGACCGGTTCTTCGTCCGGGTTCTCGACCCGCGCCACCAAGGCGTCGATCGCGATCCGGCCGATCTCCTTACGCGGGATGACCAGGCAGTCCCAGCGGTGGCCGGGCTCGTCGCCCGATCCCTCCAGCACCGCGACCGACAAGTCACCCGGGATGCTCAGTCCACGCGTGCCGAGGCGCTCCCGCAGGTCCTCTGCCTGACCGATGTTCTCGGCAACCACCGCCGTCTCCGGTCCGGCCGTCAGCTCCTCCAGCCACTTGTCCGTGAGCCCCGGCTCACCCCGGAAGCCCGGTGAACGGTCCTGCAGACCGAGGCGCTCGACCGCGGCGCGGTAGCCGGCCCGGCGGTCGGCGTACGCCTCCTGCTCGATCCCCGAATGCAGGTACGCGAGGTGCCGATGGCCTCGCTCGGCGAGCGAGCTGACGATCCGGTCGGCGGCCGACACGTAGTCCGGGATGATGCACGGGATCTCCGCACCAGGGACCTCGCGGCGGCCGATGTGCACGAACAGGTAGCCGTCGTGCCACAGGCGCGCCAGCTCCTCGCGATCGGTCGCGGCGCCGAGCAGCACGGTGCCGTCGGCGAGGTTCAACCGGTTCGTGCCGTCGCGGTAGATCCTGCGCCGGCCGTCGCTGGTCCCGGTCGAGGTGAACAGGACCAGGTCGTACCCGATCTCCTCGGCCCGCTCCTCGATCCCGAGCAGGAACTCGAAGTAGAAGTCCTCGCGGGCATGCGGGAAGACAGCCTCGAAGGTGTGTACGCCGAGGAGCCGGTTGCGCTTGTTGCGGAGGTTGCGCGCGGCCGCGTTCGGGACGTACCCGAGCTCCTTCACCGCGGCCCGGATCCGCTCCTGGGTCTCCTCCGGGATCCGGTCGATGTCCCCGCTGACCACCCGGGACACGGCGGACTGCGAGACACCCGCGAGCCGGGCGACGTCGGATTGTCGTGGTGCTTTCATGCGTTCTCCTGCAACCAGCAGTGGGTCCATCGCCCGTCGGGCAGTTCGGTCCGCGGCGGTGTCTCGGTACGGCATCTGTCCATCGCGAACGGGCAGCGCGGGTGGAAGCGGCAACCGGCCGGCGGGTCGATCAGGCTCGGCGGCTCCCCCAGGTCCTCCGCGTCGAACAGGTCCGGCCGGTCCCGGCGTTCGGGATCGGGAGACGAGTCGATCAGCAGCTGCGTGTACGGGTGCAGCGGGTTCGCGATCACGTCTTCTTTCGGGCCGCCCTCGACCATGCGGCCGGCGTACATCACGACGATGTCGTCGCAGAGATAGCGCGCGCTGGCGATGTCGTGGGTGATGTACAGCAGAGCCAGGCCGTCCTCGGTCCGCAACCGGTCCAGCAGGTTGAGCATCTCCAGCCGGATCGACACGTCCAGCATCGAGATCGGCTCGTCGCCGAGCAGCACCTTCGGCTCGACTGCCAGCGCACGCGCGATCACCACCCGCTGCCGCTGCCCGCCGGACAGCTCGTGCGGGAACTTGTCGAGGTACTGCTCGGCCGGCGTCAGGCTCACCCGCTCCAGCAGCTCGACCACCCGCCGGTCCAGCTCCGCCTTCGTCCGTACGGCGTGATGCAGCTTGACGGCACGCTCCAGGTTGTACCGGACGCGATGCAGCGGGTTCAGCGAACCGAACGGGTCCTGGAAGATCAGCTGTACGTCGCTGTAGTACGCCCGCGGCTTGCCCTTCACGGTCTCGCCGTGCAGCCGGATCTCACCGGACGTCGGCGGGTAGAACCGCGCGAGCAGCCGCGCCAGCGTGGTCTTCCCGCTCCCGCTCTCACCGACCAGCGCCACGATCCGGCCCGGCTGCAACGCGAGTGTCGCGTCCTCCACCGCCCGGACCGTCGACCGGCCGGCTGGGAAGTGCTTCGAGACCGCGCGGGCCTCGAGAACAGGTTGGCTCATAGCTGATCATCTCCCGACGGATAGAGCCGGCAGGCGACGGCATGGTCCTCGATCGTCAGCAGCTCGGGTCGTTGCTCGTCGCAACCGTCGAAGCGGTCCGCACAGCGCGGGTGGAACGGGCAGCCGGGCGGCGGGTTGCGCAGGTCCGGCGGGCTGCCGGGGATACCGGTCAGTTTGCGGAGCGGCGAACGTAGCGGTGGGAACGAGTCGCGCAGGCCGCGGGTGTAGGGGTGCCGGGGCTTGGAGTAGAGCGACTCGGCGGTGCCGATCTCGACGATGCGGCCGCCGTACATGATCGCGATCCGGTCGGCGAGCTCCAGCAGCAGCGAGAGGTCGTGGGTGACGAACACGACCGCGAACCCGAGCTCGCGGCGCAGACGCAGTACCTGGGCGAGGATCTGGCGCTGCATCACCACGTCGACGGCGGTCGTCGGCTCGTCCATCACCACGAGCTCGGGACCGCAGGCGAGCGCGAGGGCGATGCTGGCGCGCTGCCGCATGCCGCCGGACAGCTCGTGCGGGTAGCTGCGCACGCGGTCCGCGGAGATCCCGACCATCGCCAGCAGCTCAGCCGCCCGCGCCCAGGCATCCGTCTTGCCGAGGGCCTTGTCGTGCGAGCGCAGGACGTCGACGAACTGCGCGCCGACCCGCATCACCGGGTTGAGCGCGTCCATCGCACTCTGCAGCACGATCGCGAGCGAGGTCCAGCGCAGCGACCGCAGCTCGGCCGGCGCGAGGCCGACCAGGTCCGTGGGCTCGCCGCCGCGCGGATGGAACGTGATCCGGCCGGCGGTGATGACGGCCGGTGGGCGCTGGAGCCGGGTCAGTGCGGTGATCAGCGTCGACTTGCCCGACCCCGATTCCCCCGCCACCCCGAGGATCTCGCCGCGCCGCAGCTCGAACGACACGTCGTCACACGCCCGCACGGGCCGATCCGCGGTCACGTAGTCGACGGTGAGTCCCTCGACCGCAAGGACCGTCGTCCGCGTCCGCGGCTCCGTGATCGTCATGCTTCCACGACCTTCCTGGCCCGGACGAGCACCGACCGGCGGGCCTGCCGCAGCTTCGGGTTGGACACTTCGTCGACGCCGAAGTTCACCAGCGTCGCCGCCGTACCGATCAGGGCGATGCAGAGCCCGGGCGGTACGAACCACCACCACAAACCCCGCAGTACGGCGCTCTGCTGCTGGGCGGCCTGGATCATCGTGCCCCAACTGATCGAGCCGGAGTCGGTGATGCCGAGGAACGCCAGCCCGGCCTCGGCCATCACGCCGCCGATCATCCCGTGCAGGAACATCGCCGAGATCCAGCCGGTCAGATGCGGGAGCACCTCGAAGAAGATCAGCCGCCGGTGCGGCTCGCCGATCATCCGCATCGCCAGCACGAAGTCACGGCTGCTCAGGCTGAGCGACTGCGCCCGGAGCGTCCGCGCGCCGCCCGACCAGCCGAACAGTCCGATGATCAGCGCGATCACGAACGGCCCGGTGCCTTGGACGTACCCTGCGACGATCAGGATCAGCGGGAGCACCGGCATCACCAGGAACAGGTTCGTGAGGAAGTTCAGGCCGTTGTCGACCGCGCCCCCGAAGTACCCAGCCGGTACGCCGACCAGGATCGCGATCAGCGTTCCGATCGCGGCGGCGAGGATGCCGACCAGCATCGAACCGCGGGCGCCGGCAATCGTCTGCGCGAGCACGTCCTGGCCGAACTGCGTCGTACCGAAAAGGTGGTGGGCGCTGGGCGGCTGCGAGATCGAACTGATGTCGTTCGCTCGTGGGTCGCCGCTGATCGCGGGCCCGAGGACCGCGAGCAGCACGAAGAACGTGAGGATGGACAGCCCGACCCGGACCTTCCAGCTCTTCAGCATGATCATCCCCTCGCCCGGATGCGCGGATCGAGCAGGACGTACGCCAGGTCGGCGACCAGGTTGGCCAGCAGGACCGCGAGCGTGATCAGCAGGAAGACGCCCTGCATCATCGGGTAGTCCCGCTTCTGCAGCGACTCGTAGAGCAGGTAGCCGATGCCGGGATAGCTGAACACGATCTCGGTGAGCAGCGCGCCGCCGACGACCCCGCCGAGCGCCATCGCGAAGCCGGTGAAGCTCGGCAGCATCGCGTTGCGGGCGGCGTACCTGAACATCACCCGCTGCGGCGACAGGCCCTTCGCCTGGGCAAGGAGGACATAGTCCTCACGGACCGTGGTGACGGTCATGTTCCGCATCCCGAGCAGCCAGCCGCCGAAGGCCGAGAACACGATGGTTGCTGCCGGCAACACACCGTGGTGGAGCACGCTGACGGCGTACGCGAAGCTGAAGCCCTGCGGCAGGTCGGCGTCGTACCCGCCGGACAACGGGGTCCAGCCGAGGACGAAACCGAAGATCCAGAGGGCGAGCAGCGCGACCCAGAAGTACGGGACGCTGCTCAGGAACGTGGTGAACGGGGTCAGGACCGCGTCCAGACGGCTGCCGGCCTTCCAGCCGGCGACGACGCCGAGCAGGGTGCCGATCGCGAACGCGGTGACGGTCGTCGTACCGACGAGCAACAGCGTCCACGGCAGCGCCTGCCAGACCAGGTCGGCGACCGGGACCGGGAAGTTCACCACGGAGACGCCGAGGTCACCGTGGGACAGCTGGCGGAGATAGTCGGCGAACTGCTGGGCCAGGTTGGCGTGCGGGTTGCCGAAGATCGCGCGGATCGACATCAGCGTCTCGGCCGGGACCTGCTGACCGCTGACGCGCTCGAGCTCCTCGACGATCGCCGACGACGGGTCGCCCGGCATCAGTCTCGGGAGCAGGAAGTTCAGCCCGATCGCGGCGGCCGCGGCGGCCAGGTAGAAACCCAACCGCCGGGCCAGGAACGCCCAGCGCATCAGCTTCCCCGGCGCTGCAGCTTGAGCATGGTGAGGATCGTGTCCGGTCCCATCCCGACGAACGGGATGTGGTCGAAGTCCTCCGGTGTCGGCCAGCCGGTCCAGCGGGTCGCGTTGATGTCGACGAAGTAGAAGTTGTTGTAGATCGGGCTGAACGGCACCTTGTCGACGACGATCTTCTGCAGTTCGCGGCCGAGCGTCTTCAGCTGGTCGACGTCGTCGGTCCGCTCCATCGCCTTGAGGATCGTGTCGGTCTGCGGGTCGCTCCAACGACCTTGGTTCAGCGTCGCTGACTTGCCGATCGGGACCTGGTACGAGCTGCTGAGGAAGCGGTAGACGCCGTACACCCCGGAACCGCCGGTGGATGCGGCGGCCAGGTCGAACTGGCCGAGGTTCTGCTTGTCGTAGTACCCGGCGCTCGGCTGGCCGGCGCCCTTCACCTGCAGGCCGAGGTTCTGCTTCCAGGTGTTGATCAGGATGTCGGCGTAGTTGCCCCAGCCCCAGTCGGAGTTGAACAGGATGCTCGGCTGGTACCGCTTGCCGTCCTTGACCAACGCGCCGTTGTCGATCGTCCAGCCGCCCGCGGCCAGCTCGGCCTTCGCCGCGGCGGCGTCGACCTTCTGGACCTTGCCCTTGTACGCCGGGTCGAGCCAGTCGGCGAACAGCTGGTCGGACAGTCCGGTCGGTCCGGCCTCGGTGCCGGGCCGCTGGAGCGTGGTGACGACGGCCGTGCGGTCGATCGTCAGTGCGAGAGCCCGCCGTACGTGCACGTCGTCGAAGGGCGCCTTGGCGGTGTTGAACAGGACGGACATCGCGCCGCCGTTGGAGTAGAGCTGGTAGAGGTGCTTGTCCGGGTCCTTGGCGACGTACTCCTTCTCGCCGTTCGGCCAGCTCGCGGACGCCCAGTCGATATCGCCCTTCAGCAGCTGGGCCTTCAGCGCGTCGGCACTGGTCGGGATGATCTTGTACGTCGTCATCGGCAGCTTCCCGCCCCAGTAGTCCGAGCGCGCGCTCAGCGTGATCTGCTGCGGCTTGAACTCCTTCAGCGTGAACGGGCCGGTGCCGATCGGGTCCGGGTTCGTCCAGGTGTTGAGGTTCTGCGTCGACCAGATGTGCTTGGGGACCATAGGGAGCAGGATGTTCGCGAACTGGTTCAGCGTCGCGTACGACGGCTCGGCGAAGGTGACATTTACGGTGCTGTCGTCGACCTTCGCCACTGACTTGTAGGTGACACCGGCGATGCTGAAGTCCGGCTTCTCGATCGGCAGGCCGAGCGAGTAGACGACATCGTCCGCGGTGAACTTCTGGCCGTCCGACCAGGTCACGTCATTACGCAGCTTGATCGTCAGCTGCTTGCCCTGCGCGGAGAACGTCCAGCTCTCCGCCAGCCACGGCTTCACCACGCCGCCGTCGCCGTAGTCGACCCGCATCAACGGCTCGTAGACGAGCTCCATGTTCGGCGCCTTGTCGGTCGCCGGGCCCATCACGTTGTAGTTGCGGACGAACGTCGTACCGCCGTCTGTCTTCGCGTAGACGACCGACGCGTCCGCCGCGCCGACGCCACCCGCGGGCTTGGCGGCGGGACCTGAGCATCCCGCCGCCAGCACCGCACCGACCACCAGAAGAACCCGCCACCGACTGCGCATATCTCTCACCCCAGGACTAGAGCGGCTGCACGTTCATACGTATGAGCACTCTGGTATGAGCTATTTCCGGTTTGCTCTTACGTATGCGCAGGAACCTACGAACGTTACGTGCACATGTCAAGACCGAGACGGCTCCGCAACCACGATCCGTGGATGCTGCCCCGCCACGGACACCTCGTAGACGGCGCTGACGCGCCAGCCGCGGGCGAGCTGAGCCGCTTGCTGCGGATTGAGGATCGCAACCAGCCGCCCGTCGAGCACCCGACGCCATTGCCGGATGTACGGCGAGAGATCCCCGATCGCCACCTGGCGATCCCACGGCGGGTTGGTGACGATGCGATCTGCGGTGATGTCCAGGCGAGCCGCATCACCACACTCCCACCTAATCCCCGCACCCCCCGCGCCTGCGGCGCAGGCCGCGCAGGCCGCGCAGGCCGCGCAGGCCGCGCAGGCCGCGCAGGCGGCGCAGGCGGCGCGGGCGGCGCGGGCGGCGCATTGCGTTCCTGGGGAGGCGGCCTCGGCCGCGTTCCCGCACACTGCCGCAAACGCTGCGTTCCCGCGGGCGGCCGCAACCGCGGCGTTCTCGCGGGCGGCCGCAACCGCGGTCGGATCTCTGTCGATGCCGGTGTAGGCAGCTCGCGGCTCGAGGGCCCATGCTTCCAGCAGCAGCGTGCCCGCGCCGCAGAACGGGTCGAGGACCATGTGGCCGGGCTCGATTCCTGCGAGGCGCGCCATCGCGGCGGCGACCGGCGGGTGCAGGCTCCCGCGCACCGTCCGCGTCCGCCAGGAGCGCCGGTGCAGCGGTACGGCGTACGGACGCAGGCCGACCCACAGGGTCTTCCCGTCCAGTACGACGCGCCACTCGGACCGCTCGGCCGGGGGCACCGCGCCTCCCCGGCGCGAGTAGTACCGGCCGCCGAGCCGCGCGCCTACCAGGTCCTCGATGGCGAAGCGGTTGAAGTTCCGCTCGCCGACGAAGGACGCACTGACGGCAAACGCCCCCGATCCCGAAGGCAATTCCAGCGAGCGGATGGCCGCGGCCAAGCCGTCCTTGGTTCGCCCTGGGTCCACCACGGCCGCGTGTACGACGAACAGGTCGTCCGCCAACCGCGGCGGATCAGCCAGAACCGACATCTCGGCGACCACCTGCCGCTTGGACACCTCGACCACCCGATGCCCCGCAGCGACGACTTCCTCAGCCGCCAGTTTTTCCAACCCCGCAACAGTTCGCACCAGCACCAAGTGCATGGAGAATCTCCCGGATAGCACCCGGGAACAACCAGACGGTCACTCCCGCATCGCTGACCGCGGGAAACCTCGAACAGGCCAGCGGAAGCTAGCCGGCGCGGAAGAAGTATGTCTCCATGGCGGAGATCCTGGCACAGCCGTGGCGAACTACCCAGCGAATTTTCGCTGTGCCCTTGAGTAATGAACTCGGCTGGTTTTAATCTCGGGTCTCCGCCGCCCCGGAGGTTGCTCGTGCCCAGACAGCTGTCCTGGATCGCCCGCCGAGCGATGCTCGTCATCGCGCTGCTGCTCGGACTCTCCCCCCTCGCCCCCGCGCAGGCGACCCCGACGGTGGTCGCCCAGCCTGCCCAGGTCGAACACCGCGGCGCCGAAGTCGTCGCGGTCAGGCAGGTCGCGGACCGGCTGACCGACCTGACCGTACGCTCCCAGGCGCTCGGCGGCCGGACCGTCAACGTCCGGTTGCTCACCCCCGACGGCTGGGACCCCGCCGACCGCAGCCAGCACTGGCCGACGTTCTGGCTCCTGCATGGCTGCTGCGGCGACTACACGTCTTGGTCGGGCACGGACATCGCGACGATCCCGAGCCTGCGCAAGGTCCTGGTCGTGATGCCCGAGGCCGGCTGGAACGGCTGGTACAGCGACTGGTGGAACTACGGCGCCGGCGGCGACCCGGCCTGGGAGACGTTCCACACCGTCGAACTGGCACACCTGCTCGAACACGGCTGGGGCGCCAGCTCGAACCGCGTCGTGGCCGGCCTGTCGATGGGCGGCCAGGGCGCGCTGCTGTACGCCGCCCGCCATCCCGGCATGTTCCGCGCAGCCGCGGCGTACTCCGGCTCCGCCCATCCGCTCCTCAACGACGAGTCGGTCAACCGGATCATGGGATTCTTCGCCGGTCAGGGCAACGACCCGCTCCGCGTCTCGGGCGACCCGGTCGCGCAGCGCTCGATCTGGGCGGCACACGACCCGTACTACCTGGCCCAGCGACTCAAGTCGCTGCCGGTCTACCTGTCGTGTGGCGACGGCACCGCCGGACCGTTCGACCCACCCGGCAAGACCGACGCCTTGGAGGCCGACTTCAACCGCCAGAACCACGCCCTGGCCGCCGAGCTCCAGCGAGTCGGCGCGAAGCACCTCACCACCAACTTCTACGGACCCGGCACCCACGCATGGGCGTACTGGCAGCGCGAGCTACACGCGTCGCTGCCGATGCTGCTCCAGGCCCTGCACGTGAGTCAGAGGTAGGTCTGGGTGCTCGGGGGGGCGGATTCCATCCAGGCCAGGACGCCGGTGAGGGCTTCTTCGGTCATGGCGAAGTGGACGGTGCGGCCGTCGAGGTCGGCGTCGACGATGACGTGGCCGGCGTAGGTGACGAGGGGCTCGTTGCCCATCGGGCGGCGGGTGCTGATGCTGTCGAGCTGGCGGCGGTTGACCACCAACTTGGGCCACCAAGCCAGGCTGAAGACGCGGAACCACTGCAGCTCGTCCCCGACGTACCGGGCCAGGCCGAGGGCCCAGCCGCGGCCGTGCTCCTTCTCGGCGAGCTGGAGGCTGCAATCAAAAGTTCCGCCGTCCCTGGACAACCAGCGACGGCGGAACGCGACAAGCACGATGAACAGCACGGCGGCAAGCAAACAGACCCCGACAACATCGAGGACTGTTCTCATACGTTGCCAACCTCATTTCCGGTGCCCGACCCCGGGCACCCCGGAGAACCGTACTGTCGTGACGATATTTGATTATGGCAGGTGGTCAGGAGGTCTGCTCGGCCGCCCGCACTCTGGCCTCGGCGAGGCGCAGTTCGTCGGCGTCGGCGTCGGCCAGACCGGCCGCCAGCGCCTGCTCGAGCTCGCGCCGAGCCTCCTCCAGGTCGATGTCGTGACCCATCTCGGCGTTCTCGGCCAGGATCGAGACCCGGTTGTTCGCGACCGAGATGAACCCGTCCGGCGCGGCCGCGACGAAGTACTCGTCGTCGACGGTCCGCACCTGGACGGTGCCGCCCTGCAGCAGGCCCAGCAGCGGCGCGTGGCCGGGCAGGATGCCGACGTCGCCGTCCGTGGTCCGGGCGATCACGATCGTCGCCTGCCCCTGCCAGACCGTCCGCTCGGCGGCGACGAGCGCCACCTCCAAGTGGTCAGCCATCTCAGTTTTCCTTCTGCAGCTCGGCCCACTTGCGGTCGACGTCCTCGAGCGAACCGACGTTGAAGAAGGCCTGCTCGGCGACGTGGTCGTACTCGCCCTCGGTGATCTTCTTGAACGACTCGATCGTGTCCTTCAGCGGCACGGTCGAACCCGGGATGTTGGTGAACTTCTCCGCCATGTAGGTGTTCTGGGACAGGAACTGCTCGATCCGGCGCGCGCGGGCGACGGTGATCTTGTCCTCTTCGGAGAGCTCGTCGACACCGAGGATCGCGATGATGTCCTGCAGTTCCTTGTTCTTCTGCAGGATCTGCTTCACCCGGACGGCCACGTCGTAGTGCTCCTGGCCGATGTACTGCGGGTCGAGGATCCGCGACGTCGAGGTCAGCGGGTCGACGGCCGGGTACAGACCACGAGCGGCGATGTCACGCGAGAGCTCGGTGGTCGCGTCCAGGTGCGCGAACGTGGTGGCCGGCGCCGGGTCGGTGTAGTCGTCGGCGGGCACGTAGATCGCCTGCATCGAGGTGATCGAGTGACCGCGGGTCGACGTGATCCGCTCCTGCAGCACGCCCATCTCGTCGGCGAGGTTCGGCTGGTAACCGACGGCCGACGGCATCCGGCCGAGCAGCGTGGAGACCTCGGAACCGGCCTGGGTGAACCGGAAGATGTTGTCGATGAACAGCAGCACGTCCTGCTGCTTGACGTCGCGGAAGTACTCCGCCATCGTCAGCGCCGACAGCGCGACGCGCAGTCGCGTGCCCGGCGGCTCGTCCATCTGGCCGAACACCAGTGCGGTGTCCTTGAAGACGCCGGCCTCTTCCATCTCGTTGATGAGGTCGTTGCCCTCACGGGTCCGCTCGCCCACGCCGGCGAACACCGACGTACCACCGAAGTTGTGGGCGATCCGGTAGATCATCTCCTGGATCAGAACGGTCTTGCCGACACCCGCACCGCCGAACAGGCCGATCTTGCCGCCCTGCACGTACGGCGTGAGCAGGTCGAGCACCTTGATGCCGGTCTCCAGCATCTCGGTCTTGGACTCGAGCTGGTCGAAGGCCGGCGCCTTGCGGTGGATCGGCCAGCGCTCGGTGATCTCGAACTCGGACTCGTCCTGGTTCAGGCACTTGCCGGTCACGGACCAGACCCGGCCCTTGGTGACGTCGCCCACCGGGACGGAGATCGCCGCGCCGGTGTCGCGCACCTCGGCGCCGCGGACCAGGCCGTCGGTCGGCTTCATCGAGATCGCGCGGACGATGTTGTCGCCGACGTGCAGCGCAACCTCGAGCGTGATGGTCTGGACGTCGCCGTTGAGGTCGATGTCGACCTCCAGCGCGTTGTAGATGTCGGGCATCGCGTCGGCCGCGAACTCGACGTCGACGACCGGGCCGATCACCCGGGCGACGCGACCGATGCCGGTGGCACCCGCCTCGTTGTTCTTCTCGGTAACCGTGGCAGTCATCTCTCTCACTCGCTCCCGGCGTTCGCGTCGGCCAGCGCGCTGGCGCCGCCGACGATCTCGCTGATTTCCTGGGTAATTTGTGCCTGCCGGGCCTGGTTCAGGTCCCGGGTCAGGCTCTCGATCAGGTCCTGCGCGTTGTCGGTCGCAGACTTCATCGCCCGCTGCCGGTTGGCCAGCTCGGAGGCCGCCGCCTGCAGCATGCAGTAGTGGATGCGGCTGGCGACGTACTTCGGCAGCAGCCCGTCGAGCACCTCGTGGGCCGACGGCTCGAACTCGTACAGCGGCAGCACGTCGTCCGCCGGCGGCTTCTCCTCGCCCTCGACGACCTCCAGCGGCAGCAGCCGGATCACGTCCGCGCGCTGGGTCAGCATCGACACGAACCGGGTGAAGACGATGTGGATCTCGTCCACGCCGCCCTCCTCGGTCGGGGTCAGGAAGGCCTCGATCAGCGCGTCGGCGATCTCCCGGGCCCGGGCGAACGACGGCGCGTCGGAGTCGCCGGTCCACGACTGCGCGACCTCGCGCTGCCGGAACGTGTAGTACGCGACGCCCTTGCGGCCGCTGAGGTAGGAGACGATCTGCTTGTCGTCCTCACGCAGCATCTGGTGCAGCCGCTCGCCCTCACGGATGACGTTCGCCGAGTACGCACCGGCCTGACCGCGGTCGGAGGTGATCAGCAGAACGGCGGCCCGCTTCGGGTTCGGCTTCTCGGTGGTCAGCGGGTGGTCGACGTTCGAGAACGTCGCCACCGCCGACACGGCGCGGGTGAGCTCACGCGCGTACGGACCGGCCGCCTGGGCGCGCTGCTGCGCCTTGACGATCCGGGACGCCGCGATGAGCTCCATCGCGCGGGTGAGCTTCTTGATCGTGGAGACCGAGGCCTTCCGATCACGAAGCTCCCGCAGGTTGGCCGGCATCGGTCAGCTCCGCTTCTGCTTGACGATCTGCTCCTGCTCGACGTCCTCTTCGTCCATCGCCTCGGCCTCGGCCTCGGTACCCAGCAGGGTGCCCTCGGAGGTCTGGAAGGTCGGCTTGAACGCCTTCAGCGCGTCGGTGACGGCCTGCGCCTCGTCGTCGCCGAACAGCCCGGACTCACGGATCGCGTCGAGCACCTTGCTCTCCCGCCGCAGGTAGTCCAGGAAGTCCCGCTCGAAGCGGAGCACGTCGTTCACCGGCACGTCGTCGAAGTGGCCGCGGGTACCGGACCAGATGGAGACGATCTGGTCCTCCACCGGGTACGGCGAGTACTGCGGCTGACGCAGCAGCTGGACGAGCCGCTGACCGCGGTCGAGCTGCCGGCGGGAGGTGGCGTCGAGGTCGGACGCGAACATCGCGAACGCCTCCATCGCACGGAACTGGGCCAGGTCCAGCTTCAGCGAACCGGACACGTTCTTCATGCCCTTGACCTGCGCGGCGCCGCCGACCCGGGAGACCGAGATACCGACGTCGATGGCCGGCCGGATGTTGGCGTTGAACAGGTCCGACTGCAGGAAGATCTGGCCGTCGGTGATCGAGATGACGTTGGTCGGGATGAACGCCGAGACGTCGTTGGCCTTGGTCTCGATGATCGGCAGACCGGTCATCGAGCCCGCGCCCAGCGCGTCGGACAGCTTCGCGCAACGCTCGAGCAGCCGGCTGTGCAGGTAGAAGACGTCACCCGGGTAGGCCTCGCGGCCCGGCGGGCGGCGCAGCAGCAGCGACATCGCGCGGTACGCCTCGGCCTGCTTGGTCAGGTCGTCGAAGACGATCAGCACGTGCTTGCCCTGGTACATCCAGTTCTGGCCGATGGCCGAACCGGTGTACGGCGCGACGTACTTGAAGCCGGCCGGGTCGGACGCCGGGGAGGCGACGATGGTGGTGTACGCCATCGCGCCGGCCTCTTCGAGGGCGCCGCGGACCGACGCGATCGTCGAGCCCTTCTGGCCGATGGCGACGTAGATGCAGCGGACCTGCTTCTTCGGGTCGCCGGACTCCCAGTTCGCCTTCTGGTTGATGATCGTGTCGATCGCGATCGCGGTCTTGCCGGTCTTGCGGTCGCCGATGATCAGCTCGCGCTGGCCGCGGCCGACCGGGATCATGCCGTCGATCGCCTTGATACCGGTCTGCAGCGGCTCGCGGACCTCCTGGCGGTCCATCACGCCGGCCGCCTGCAGCTCCAGCGCGCGGTCGCCGTCGAGGTCGGTGATCTCGCCGAGCCCGTCGATCGGCTTGCCCAGCGGGTCGACGACCCGGCCGAGGTAGCCGTCGCCGACCGGCACCGACAGCACCTTGCCGGTCCGGCGGACCTGCTGGCCTTCCTCGATCCCGTCGTAGTCGCCGAGGATGACGACACCGATGTCGCGCACGTCGAGGTTCAGCGCGATGCCCTGGGTGCCGTTCTCGAACTCGAGCAGCTCGTTGGTCATCGCCGAGGGCAGGCCCTCGACGTGGGCGATACCGTCACCGGCGTCGACGACGGTGCCGACCTCTTCGGCGGACGTCTCGGCGGGTTGGTACTCGTTGACGAACTGATCCAGGGCGTCCCGGATCTCCTCCGGCCTGATCGTGAGCTCAGCCATCTCTATATCCTGCTTCCTTGACCTTGCTGGCCTGTTGTCTGTGAGCCGTCAGCCCGCGATGCGCCGCTGCGCTTCGTCGAGCCGGGCCGCGATGGTTCCGTCGATCACTTCGTCGCCGATGTCCACCCGGACGCCGCCGACCACGTTCGGGTCGACGATCACGTTCAGCTGGATCTGCCGGCCGTACTGCCGGCTGAGCGCGTCGGCCAGCCGGGTGCGCTCCGCCTCCGACAGGTCGGTGGCCACCCGCACGGTCGCGATGCTGGCGTTGCGCCGGGCCGCCGCGGCGACCTGGTAGCTGCGCATCGACGCCGCGAAGCTCCGGCCCCGCCCGTCCACCGCCTGCTCGGCCAGCCGCACCGTGCTGACGTCGGCCTTGCCCTGGAGCAGTCCGCGGATCAGCTCCTGGCGGTGCTCGACCGGGATCACCCGATCCCCCAGCTTGTCGGCCAGGGCCCGCTCGACCGCGACCACGCGGTCCAGCCGGAACAGTTCGTCCTCGACCTCGTCCAGCTTGCGCCGGCTGTCGGCGTACGCCACCTCGGCCTCGACGCTCAGCTGGTCGAGGGCGTCGCCCAGGTCACGACCGCTGACCCAGCGGCCGGACACCGCGACGGACAGGATCTCCAACGCCTGGGGGGAGATCTTGCCGCCGAACAGCTGCCGGGCCAGACCGGCCTTGGTTTCCTTCGGCCGGGCCGGGTCGGTCAGTGCGCGCCGGAGCGCGCCGTTGCCGTCGAGCAGCTTGGCGATCGAGAACAGCTCGCCGCCCAGCGCCTCGGCCGGGCTCGCACCCGCCAGGGCCTGCTCGGCCCGGGCGAGTGACTCGTGCGACGCGCCGCGCATCAGCCGTCCGTTCCGACGGCCTGACGAGCGGACTCCGACTCCTCCAGCTCGGCCAGGAAGCGCTCGACGGTGCGACGCTGACGCGCCTCGTCCTCGAGCGACTCACCGACGATCCGGCCGGCCAGGGTGGTCGCCATCGTGCCGACCTCACTGCGCAGCGATGCGACCGCCTGGGCCCGCTCGGCGTCGATCTGGGTGCGCGCGTGCGTGACGATCCGCTCGGCCTCGGCGTTCGCCTGCTCGCGCATCTCCGCGATGATCGCCGCACCCTGCTCGCGGGCGTCCTCGCGGATCTTCGCAGCCTCTTGGCGGGCCTCCGCCAGCTGCGCGTTGTACTTGTCCAAAGCAGCCTTCGCCTCGGCCTGGGCCCGCTTGGCATCTTCCATGCCGCCTTCGATGGCCGCGGTCCGATCGGCGTACGCCTTCTCGAACTTCGGGACGACGACCTTGGCGAAGAGGATGGCCAGCAGGACCAGGAAGACGAAGCCAAAGATGATCTCTGGGGTGTGCGGCAGCAGCGGGTTCACGTCCTCACCGGCTGCCTCGCTGAGCGGTAGCACCAACGTCGTCATGTCTGCGTCCTGTCAGTCAGTCTGGAAAAGGGGTCAGCTGGCCTTGAAGACGAAGGCGAGCGCGATACCGATGATCGCCAGAACCTCGGTGACGCCGAAGCCGATCCACGCGATCGACTGCAGCTTGCTCTGGGCCTCCGGCTGACGCGCGGTGCCGTTGATGACGGCAGCGAAGATCAGACCGACGCCGACGCCCGGGCCGATCGCGGCGAGGCCGTAGCCGAGGACTGCGATGTTGCCGGCAATCTCGAGAGCCATTTCAGGTGTTTCCTTTCGGTACGGATAGGGACTATCCGGGTTTCCGTTACTACGGGTCTATGGAGGGGAACTGCGGATCAGTGGTCGTCGGCGATGGCGCTGCCGATGTACTGCGCGGTCAGCACCACGAAGATGTACGCCTGGATGCTCTGGACGAACAGCTCCAGCCCGGCGATCGCGAGGCCGAAGACCCACGTGACGACGCCGACGCCGGCAAGCAGGATGTTGTCGGCCTCGAACACCATGTAGTGGCCGCCGAGCACGAACACCAGCAGCAGGATGTGACCGGCGAACATGTTCGCGAACAACCGCAGGCTCAGCGAGATCGGCCGGACCACGATGTTCGAGATGAACTCGATCGGGATCATCAGCGGCATCAGCCAGACCGGGACACCGGCCGGCATCGTCTGGTGCTTGAAGTAGCCCCAGAGGCCGTGCTTCCTGATCCCGACGGTGTTGTAGATGATCCAGCTCATGATCGCGGCCACGTACGCCCAGCCGATGTGGCTGAAGGTCGGGAACTGGACCAGGGGAATCGTGCCGGCGACGTTGTTCAGCAGGATGAAGTAGAACAGGCCGCACAGGTACGGCACGTACTTCATGTACTCCTGGCTGCCGATCGCGTCCCGGGCGATCGAGTTGCGGACGAAGTTGTAGCCCAACTCGCCGGCGAACTGCAGTCTGCTCGGGACGATGGCGGACTTGCGGGAAGCCGCCCAGTAGAACCAGATGATCACGACGACGGTCAGCGCGCTCACCAGCACAGGCTTGGTGAACCAGTCCACGCCGTCGATGATGGGCGGGGTGTCGAAGCTCTGGGGACCGGGCGGGATGAACTCGGTCGGAACGCCGGTAATCACCGGGTCTCCTCTCGCGTCGTGCTCAAGTCGGACGCCTTGTAAGTAAGGGCAGGGCGGCTCAGGGCATGGCGGTCAACAACGTCAGACCCGGTGCGGATCGCGCCAGTCCCCGAAGGAATCAGGACTTTCCGTACCGGAAGTGCAGCAGCAGGATGGTGAGCCCGGCACCGAGGACGATGCCCACCGGAAGCAAGAATTCGGTGCCGAAGAGGCGATCCAGCCCGAAGCCGATGCCCCCGTAGAGCAGGACACCGCCGATCAAGTAGGACAGGACCCGCCAGCCGTCGCCCGAGTTCGGGGGTGATGGCTTCGGATCCTGATGCTCGCTCATTGGCACCCGAAACGTACCAGTTGGCGACAGATGCGGTCACATCGGGCCCCGTAATCTCCACCACAGCAGGGAAATCGTTACCTAGGGTGCTCATGCGGTCACCTCTTTGTCGAGGTCGTAGATCGGCACCCGGAGCCGCGACCAGGCCCAGATCTCGCCGGCCATCCAGCCCATCACGACGACCAGGGCGACCAGGCCGAGCACGGTCAGATTCACGTGCCTGGCCAGGCTGTCCGAGCTCAGCGCGACCGCGAGCAGACCGCCGAAGATCGCGATCCGGCCGGTGTACGACGCCATCGCGACCGCGAGCTGCATGGTCGGAGAGGTCTTGCGGGACAGGTGCAGCGCGATCAGGCCGGCGCCGGAGAAGACGATCACCATCAGCACGCCGAGCAGGGCACCCCACAGACCGGCGACACCGGCCGCGACAGTGGACACCGCGGTCGCATTCACTCCGACGACCAGGGCGGCGATCAGAGCGCCACGCAGCATTGCCAGCGCCGGGTGCTTTGTCGCTTGTCCGGCGGGTTTCGGGCTGTGGTCCGTAGGAGCCATCTGGTGGTTCCGTCCTGCTGGCGAAACTGGCTCGCGGCCAGTTCGTCGGGTGGGCGGGGTCAGGGGTGTCGCTGTTCTTTGCTGGTGCTTGTGAAAACTAGCACAAAGTCTGCACAGTCAGCAAAACGAGGGGCCCTCCCGCTGTACAGCCACACCTTATCGGTATGCCAGGACAGCGAGTGGTCTGGTCCCCGCCCGCGGGGATCAAACTTTGGCGAGCGGTTTCCGGGAACGCCTCGGGAGACCGGTCGTGAGCAGCACCGCGGTGACCGCGACGGCCAGCACGATCAGGGCCGTCCACCAGTACAGGACCAGGCCGAGCACCACCACGCCGTACGCGATCAGCGCGGTCCACAGGTACATCAGCAGGACGGCGCGGCGGTGCGAGTGGCCGCGTTGCATCAGGCGGTGGTGGAGGTGCTGCTTGTCGGCCGCGAACGGCGAGCGGCCGGCCTTGGTACGGCGGATGTAGGCGAGCGTCAGGTCCAGCGCGGGGATCGCGAGGATGGCGATCGGGAGCACCAACGGAAGCAGGGCGGGCAGCAGACTCGAGCCGCCGACCTCGTACGGGACGGCGTTGGGGTCCATCTGGCCGGTCAGGCTGATCGTCGACGCCGCGAGCATCAGACCGATCAGCAGGGCGCCGGAGTCGCCCATGAAGACCCTGGCGGGGAAGAAGTTGTGCGGCAGGAAGCCGAGGCAGGCGCCGGCCAGTGCGACCGTGATCAGGGTCGAGGTGGTCGCGCGGTCGAGGTTCTCGTGGAAGTTCAGCAGGTACGAGTACGCGAAGAACGCGGTCGCGCCGATCGCGGTGACACCGGCCGCGAGCCCGTCCAGGCCGTCGACGAAGTTCACCGCGTTGCAGGAGACCAGCAGGATGCCGGCGGTCAGAACCGCGAGCTGTGCCGGTGACGGCGAGATCACGCCGCCAGGCAGCGGGAGCCAGTACAACTGGATGCCTTGGACAACGAGTACGCCGACCGCGAGGACCTCGCCGGCCAGCTTGGTGATCGCATCCAGCTCGTACAGGTCGTCGACCACGCCGACCGCGCAGATCACCACGCCGCCGACCAGGATCGCGCGGGCGTCGTGTGCGACCTGCAGGCTGTTGCCGAGGAACGGCAGGCTGGAGGCGACCGCGAACCCCGCGATCAGGCCGCCGAGGATCGACAGGCCGCCGAAGTACGGGATCGGCACCTTGTGCACGTCCCGGGCCCGGACCTTGGCGACCGCGCCGTACCGCAGCGCGATCTGCCGGGCGACGCCGGTCAGCAAGAAGGTCGTGGCCATCGCCACGAACAGGACCAGCAGGTACTCGCGCACTAGTCCGCAGGCCTCACATCAGGGTCGGTCTTGTTCTCGTCGTCCTGGTTGGACGCTGCGACCGGCTCTTCAGTTGGCTTCTCCTCGGCCGGCTTGTCTTCGGCCGGCTTCTCTTCCACCGGCTCCTCGGTCGGCTTCTCCGCTGCCGGCTCCTCGGTGGTCGGCTTCGGTTCTTCGTCCTCGGTGCTCACCTCGGGGACGACGGCGCGCAGCTGCTCGAGCGAGAGTGCGCCGACGCGGACCACGCGCGGCGTCTCGCCGGTGATGTCGACGATCGTGGACGGTTCGCCGCCGGTGACCTGGCCGCCGTCGAGGTACACCGCGACCGATTCGGCCAGCTGCTCCTCGGCGTCGTACACGTCCATCGCCGCCGGCTGACCGGACTTGTTCGCGGAGGTGACCGCCAGCGGTCCGGTCCGCGACAGCAGTTCGCGGGTGTTCTCGTGGTCGGGCACCCGGAGCGCGACCGTGCCCTGGGTCTCCCCCAGGTCCCACATCAGCGAGGCCTGCGCGTGGCAGATCAGCGTCAGCGGCCCGGGCCAGAACTCCTGCGCGAGCTTGCGTCCGTTGTCCGGTACGTCGGTCGCGAGCGCGTCCAGCGACTCGGCCACCGAGATCAGCACCGGCGGCGGAATGTCCCGGCCGCGGCCCTTTGCGTCCAGCAGCCGCTGGACGGCGTCGGCCTTGAAGGCGTCCGCGGCGATGCCGTACACGGTGTCGGTCGGCAGGACGACCAGGTCGCCGGCCTCGATGGCGTCCACTGCCGCGCGGTAGGCCGGTGCCAGTTCGTCCCCGGTGAAGTCGAAGCGCTCACTCACGGGGTGAATCGTGCCACTCACGCGGGCCCCGGCACTAACCGGGTCGTTGCTGACAAACGATTGTCAGCTTTGCCCCCGCCCGCACCGTTGGCTCTCTAGGATCCGGCCATGACTGTCTCGCGTGAGTTCCTCGCCGGATTGCCGAAGGCCGAGTTGCATGTCCACCACGTCGGGTCCGCGTCGCCGCGGATCGTCGCCGAGCTCGCCGCGCGGCACCCGGGATCGCCCGTGCCGGCCGACCCGGGTGCGCTGACGGAGTACTTCAAGTTCAGCGACTTCGCGCACTTCATCGACATCTACCTGTCCGTCGTCGAGCTGATCAAGACGCCGGAGGACGTGCGGCTGCTGACGTACGAGATCGCCCGCGAGATGGCCGAGCAGCAGAACCTGCGGTACGCCGAGCTCACGGTCACGCCGTACACGTCGGTGGTGCGCGGGATCCAGGCCGAGGCGTTCTGCGAGGCGATCGAGGACGCGCGGGTCGCGGCCGAGAAGGAGTTCGGTCTGGTGCTGCGCTGGATCTTCGACATCTCCGGTGAGGCAGGGATCCCGGCCGCGGAGGAGACCTTGCGGATCGCGACCAAGATCCGGCCGGAGGGGCTGGTCGGGTTCGGGCTGGGCGGCCCGGAGATCGGCGTACCGCGGCCGCAGTTCCAGCCGCACTTCGAGGCGGCCATCGCGGCCGGGCTGCACAGCGTGCCGCACGCGGGCGAGACGACCGGCCCGCAGACGATCTGGGACGCGGTCCGGGTGCTGAAGGCCGAGCGGATCGGCCACGGTACGTCGACGATGCAGGACCCGGAGCTGGTCGAGTACCTGCGTGAGCACCGGATCCCGCTCGAGGTCAGCCCGACGTCGAACATCGCCACCCGCGCGGTCGCGTCGTACGACGTCCACCCGCTGCGCGCGATGGTCGACGCCGGCCTGGTGGTCACGATCAACTCCGACGACCCGCCGATGTTCGGCACCGATCTGACCAACGAGTACGTCGTCGCGTCGCAGCTGCTCGACCTCGACGCGACCGGCGCCGCCGAGCTGGCGAAGACCGCCGTCCGGGTGTCGTTCGCGGACGACGCGGTGAAGGACTCCCTGCTGACCGAGATCGACGCCTACGTCGAGCAGAACAAGGAGTAGCTGCCAGACTGTGCACCGTGACGGATGACCTGCGGCTGGACCTCCTCGGCCCGCTGCGCGGCCGGTCCGGGGACCGCCGGCTCGATCTCGGGCCGACCCGTCAGCAGACCCTGCTCGCCGTACTGGCGTTGCGGTCCAACCAGGTCATCTCCGCGGACGAGCTGCTCGACCTCGTCTGGAGTGATGCACCGCCGTCGACGGGCGCGAAGATCGTTCCGCCGTACATCTACCGGCTGCGCAAGCTGCTGCCGGACGGCGTGCTGGTGCACACGCGGGACGGCTACAGCTTGCGGCTGGCTCCTGGTGCGCTGGACCTGGATCGGTTCGAGGACCTCGTCAGTGCGGCGCACGCCTGCCGGAGCAAGGACGACGCGGCGGCGAATCTGTCGGAGGCGCTGGGGTTGTTCAGCGGTGAGCCGTTGAGCGGACTGGCCGGCCACTACCTCAGCGTGCAGCGTCACCGGCTGACCGAGCGACGGTTGAAGGTGCTGGCCGAGCGGATCGAGCTGGATCTGGAGCGCGGCCGGTACGGCGATCTCGTGCCGGAGCTGGTTGCGCTGGTGGAGGAGGACCGGCTGCGGGAGCAGTTCGCCGGGCAGCTGATGCTCGCATACTGGCGCAGCGGCCGGATCTCCCAAGCACTCGAGACCTACACGCGGACGCGGCACGAGCTGATCGAGCAGCTCGGTGTGGAACCCGGTCCGGAGCTCCGCTCGATCCACGAGCGGATCCTGCAGAACGACGAGCCGGTGGCGCGCCCGGCGGTGCGTGACGAGCTGCCGTACGACGGTGCCGCGTTCGTCGGGCGGGACGGCGTACTGAAGCAGGTGGTCGACGCACTGCGCGCTGCGGGACCTGCTGTCGTGGCGATCGACGGCATGGCCGGTGTCGGGAAGACTGCGCTCGCAGTACGTGCTGCACGTCAGCTGGCTGACGTGTATCCGGACGGGCGGCTCTTCATCGACCTGCACGGGTACACGCCGGGCCATGAGCCGGTGTCGGCGTTGCAGGCCCTGGATCGGTTGCTGCGCACGCTGTCCGTCCCGGCTGACCGCATCCCGGCGGACCTCGAGGAGCGGGCTGCACTGTGGCGTTCTGAATTGGCTGGGCGACAGATCCTCGTCGTACTCGACAATGCGCCGGACAGCGCGGCAGTGCGGCCGTTGCTGGCCGGTGGGCCGCGGTGTGGCGTGCTGGTGACCAGTCGGCGGCAGTTGACCGGTCTGGACGCCACTGCGCGGCTCGCACTCGACGTACTGCGGCCTGAAGACGCACGGGATTTGCTGGCAGAGATCGTCGGCGCAGACCGTGCCGGCTCTGCGAACGCCGCTGCGGAGGTGGTGAACCAGTGCGGCTATCTGCCGTTGGCGATCCGGGTGGCTGGGGCACGCTTGCGGCACCGTCCGAGCTGGACGATCGAGCACCTGGCCAAACGACTCGACGCCGAGGACAGGCGGCTGGCTGAGCTCAGCACGGACAGCGGTGGCGTCTCCCCCGCGTTCGCCTTGTCGTACGAGCACCTGCCGCCGGACCAGCAGCGCCTGTTCCGCCTCCTCGGCGCGATGACCGGACAGGACATCGAGATGTACGCCGCTGCCGCACTGGCCGATGTCGATGAGGTGGAAGCAGAGGACCTGCTGGAGCAGCTCGTGGACGCCAATCTGCTGCTGCAGCTGCGTCCTGGGCGTTTCCAGTTCCACGACCTGCTGCGGCAGTACGCACGGATGTTGGCGCCGGAGCCGGACGCAGTACGGCGTTTGCTGGACTACTACCTGTACGCGACCGCGGAGGCGAGTGCGGCGATCTTCAGCAGTCGGCTGCACCCTCTGCCCGAGCCGGCGCCTGTGCGGCTACCTGAGTTCGCTTCGGCGGCTGATGGGTTGGAGTGGATCGACACCGAGGGTGCGAACGTGTTGGCCACGCTCAGGGCCGCGGAGTCGTCTGAGCATGTCTGGCGGACCGGTCTGGCGGTGGCGTCGTGCTTCTTCCAGCGTGGCCGGGTCTACGAGATGGATGAGGCGCTGCAGCTCGCTCTGCGCGCGGCTGCGGGCGACGCGGAGGCGGAGTCCCGCGTGCTGTTGTCGATCGGCAGCCTCGGGCGCTATCGCCTTGGTGCGGAGGCCAGTCTGAGGACGCTGCAGGAGGCTCGGGACCGACTGCCGGCGGATGCGGACCTGGCTTTGCGTGCGCGGTTGCTGGCGTCGATCGGCTACAGCCTCGCGAAGCTCACCCCGGACGACGAGGCTCTCGCCGTACTGCGGGAGGCGTTGGAGGTGGCGCGGCGGGCTGGTGATCGGAGCATCGCATCGCGCGTGCTGGCGTACCTCGGAGCGACGTACGGCGATCGCAGGGAGTTCGATGAGGCTCTGGCGGCGTACCAGGACTCGCTGGAGCTGGGGGATTCCGCAGTACAGGGCGAAGTGCTGAACGGGATCGGTGAGTGTCTGCTGGAGCTGGACCGCGTGGACGAGGCGGTCGCTGCGTTGCGAACGGCGCGGGACCTCGGTGTCGAGCGCGGGGCGGACTACAGCTTGATCTACACCTATGCGTTCTTGGGTACGGCGTACGCGCGGCAGCGGCTGTGGAGCGAGGCGATCGACGTCGGTCGTACGTCGCTGGAGCTGGCGTTGGAGAGCGACTCGAAGCAGTCGCAGCGGAACGCGTACCTGCGGCTCGCGGAAACGCTGCTGGCCAAGGGGGATCTGGCTCAGGCGCATCCGCATTTCGCGCGGGCGCTGGAGCTCGCGCTCGAGGAGGGGCACGAGGCGACGGTCGAGCGGGCCGCTGTCGGGCTGGACCGAACCAGTCCGGCGGCTTGAGTGTGGTTGGCTGGTGCGGTGAGGAGAGTCTGTGGGGTGCTGGCCGTCGGCCTGTTGTGCCTGGCCGCCTGCAGCGACACTCCTAGCCCGTCCTCGGCGCCGTCGCCGACACCGGTGCGAAGTACCACTCCGACTCCGACTCCGCCTCCCCCGCCTGCCGATGGTGAGTTGCCGCGCGGCGGGCGGGTGATCTTCCCGAAGTACCAACTGGTCGGTTACGTCGGTCTGCCGGGATCGCCGGCGCTCGGGCCGTTGGACAAGGACCTCGACGCGAAGGCGGCCAAGCTCGAGAAGCTGGCGCAGGCGTACGCGGGCGGCCGGACGCCGCAGCCGGTGATGGAGCTGATCACCGTCGTCGCGCGGGGGTCCCGCGGCAAGGACGGCCTGTATCGGGGCCGGCTGGACGACTCGGCGATCGAGCAGTACCTGTCGGTCGCGCGGAAGCACAAGATGCTGCTGCTGCTCGACATCCAGCCGGGGCGAGCGAAGATCCTGCCGGAGGTGAAGCGGCTCGAGCGGTGGCTGAAGGAGCCCGACGTCGGACTGGCGTTCGACCCGGAATGGGCGGTCGGGCCGGGACAGGTGCCGGGGCGGGTCTTCGGCCATACGACGGGCGCCGAGCTCGACAGCATCGCGGCGTACCTCTCGGGGCTGGTGACGGCGAACGACCTGCCGGAGAAGGTGTTCGTGTTCCACCAACTGTCGGCGCGGATCGTCAGCAACGAGAAGGCGCTGAAGTCGCATCCGGGCGTGGTGGCGATCAAGTCGGTCGACGGGATCGGCGCTCGCGAGGACAAGCTCAAGACCTGGGCGAAGCTGACCACGAGCCTGCCGCCGGCGGTGCATGCCGGGTTCAAACTGTTCTACACCGAGGACACGCGGCACGGTCCGTTGATGACGCCGCCGCAGGTGCTCGCGCTCAAGCCGCGGCCCGAGCTGGTGATCTACGAGTGATCTCGGTCGCCTTCGCGAACGTGGCCGGCGGTCGGTTCGTAGACTCTTCCGGCCGCTACGTGGACGAGGACCGGACGGCGGACTTCGGGCAGGCGCTGGCGGGATTGCGGCCGGACGTGCTGATCGTGACAGAGCTCGACCCGTCCGGCGATCAGCTGGAGCGGCTGACAGCGGCCGCGATGCCCGATGCGCAGCTGGTACGGCATGCGTTCTCGGACTCGCATATCCCGGAGGTGCCGCGGTTGGGGGTCGGGATCGCGTCGACGTACCCGCTGGTCGAGCTCGAGCGGATCGATCTGCCGAATCCGTCGATCGACTTCCTGCATTGGCGAACCGGCGAGCCGCTTGTTGCCCACGGCAAGGGCTTCTTGGTGGTGCGGGGTGACTTCGGGGCACTCGGCGAGATCGACATCGTGGGCGGGCAGGTGTGTCCGATCCATATGTTCCGCAGTGCCGAGGGGGTCGAGTACACGTACCGCGAGGGGCCGGGACGGGAGGCGGGCGAGCAGTTGGCGGCGTACTTGCGGGAGGAGTTCGCGGCGCGCGGCGTGGAGCGCGCGATCGTCGCGGGCGATCTCAACATGCCGAACCCTGGGGACTTCTTCGGCGAGTCCCTGGGCCTGGTGGACGGCTTCGGCACCCCACCACCTGTCACCACCCCTGACAGCCGCTCCATCGACCGACTCTTCAGCACCCGCGACCTGGTCGTCCGTGACGTCGAGGTACGCCGGCTCCCCGGCGCGGACCATTATCCGGTCGTCTGCCGGGTCGACCGCCGTGTGCAGCCCCTCCCGGGCGCGGGCCGGGTGCGCGCGCAGGATCTCACCAGACCGCCGGCCCGCCCGCCCGGCCGGAACCGGGCCTTCGGCCGCGGCTGACCCGTCCGGAGGTCACAAAACGCAAACGGACGTTTGCGCCGGGTGGCCGCAGGAAACATCTCTTCCGGGCACAGAAAACCGCCCCCGAGGTGCTCGCAGGAAGATGATTTGCCATGACCAGTTGGTATTCGGCTCTGGACCGGCTCCGCGCCCACTGGGCCGTGCGTGGAGGACGCGCGGATCTCGTTGCCGCAGGCATCTTGTTGGTGCTGGCCGTGGCGGCGTTCGCCGCGACGTCAGCGCTGCAGTAGGACGTCAGATCCGTCGGCCGGTCGCGAACCTGTTGCGGCCGGCCAGGTCCAAGTTGTCGCGGACCTCGGTGAAGGACGCAGTGGCGGTGAAGACGGCCGGAGCTGATTCGCCCTGGACGTCGGCGTGTTCGCAGGCGAACCATCCGCCGGGTTTGAGCAGGCGGGCCGCAGTGGCGGCGACCACCTTGATCTCGTCGAGGCCGTCGTCGCCGGACCACAAGGCGAGCGCCGGGTCGTGGTCGCGGACCTCGGCGGTCACGGATTCCCAGGCAGTCAACGGGATGTACGGCGGGTTGGAGATCACGGCATCCACCTGTCCGTCGAACTCCGGCAGGCATCCGTCGATATCACCCTCGTGCAGGATCGCACCGGTGCCGTCCAGGTTCCGGCGGGCCCAGACGCACGCCTCCGGTGACAGCTCGACGGCGTGCACGATGCTGTCCGGCCGCTCGGTTGCCACCGCACCGGCGATCGCACCCGACCCCGAGCACAGATCAACCACCAGCGGGTTCTTCACCCCGGCGATCCGCTCGAGAATCCACCCGACCATCACCTCGGTCTCCGGCCGCGGCACAAACACCCCCGGCCCCACCACAAGCTCCCGATACCGAAACGCCGTCGTCCCCGTCAAATGCTGCAACGGCTCCCGGCCCGCCCGCCGCTCAACCAGCTCCCGATAAACCCGCAGCTGCTCCTCGGTCGGCTCGACCAAATGCATCCGACTGGCCCCGGTAACAAACGCCATCAACTCAGCCGCGTCATACTCAGGCGACCCAACCCCCGCCGCCCCCAACCGCCCAGCCGCCAACGCAACCACCGCCCGCACTCCCGAACCCCCGCCCGGAGCGGGGCTTTCTTCTACTCCCCCGCCCCCGGCCGGAGCGGCGCTCTCGTCTACTCCCCCGCCCCCGCCCGGAGCGGCGCTCTCATCTACTCCCCCGCCCCCGAGCGGAGCGAGGGGGCGGGGTTCTTTTTCGTTCACTGGGCCTCGACGGCCTCTAGGCGGGCGGTTAGGTCGGCTTCGGTGAGGGCGGTGATGACCGGCTCCAGCTCGCCGCCGAGGACCTGGTCGAGGTTGTGGGCCTTGTAGCCCACGCGGTGGTCGGAGAAGCGGTTCTCGGGGAAGTTGTACGTGCGGACGCGCTCCGAGCGGTCGACCGTGCGGATCTGCGAGCGGCGGGCGTCGGAGGCCTCCTGGTCAGCAGCCTCCTGCGCAGCGGCCAGCAACCGGGCACGCAGTACGCGCATCGCCTGCTCGCGGTTCTGCAGCTGGGACTTCTCGTTCTGCATCGACACCACGATGCCGGTCGGCAGGTGCGTGATGCGTACGGCGGAGTCCGTCGTGTTCACGCTCTGCCCGCCCGGGCCCGACGACCGGAACACGTCGATGCGCAGGTCGTTCGGGTCGATCTCGACGTCGACGTCCTCGGCCTCCGGCAGCACCAGTACGCCGGCCGCGGACGTGTGGATCCGGCCCTGCGACTCGGTCACCGGCACCCGCTGCACCCGGTGCACGCCGCCCTCGAACTTCAGCTTCGCGTACGGCGCATCGCCCGGCTCCGGCGTGCCTTTCGCCTTCACCGCGACCGTGATCGACTTGTACCCGCCCAGGTCGGACTCGGCCGAGTCGAGCACCTCGGTCTTCCAGTTCTGCGACTCGGCGTACTTCAGGTACATCTTCAGCAGGTCGCCGGCGAACAGCGCGGACTCGTCGCCGCCCTCGCCCGCCTTGATCTCGAGGATCGCGTCCTTGTCGTCGTTGGGGTCCCGCGGCACCAGCAGCGTCTGCAGCCGCTCCGCCAGCTCCTCGCGGCGAGCGGTCAGCCGGGTCGCCTCCTCGGCGAACGTCGGATCCTCGGAGGCGAGCTCCCGCGCGGCCTCGATGTCGTCGCCGGTCTGCTGCCACTCGTCGTACGTACGAACCACCGGCGCCAGCGCGGCGTACCGCTTGCCGACCCGACGGGCGTTGGCCTGGTCGGAGTGCAGCTCCGGCTCAGCCATCTGCCGCTCCAGCTCGGCGTACTCCGCCTTCAGCGTCTGAACCGCCTCGAACATCCCGCACTCCTCCTCTCGAACCAACCCTGACAACACAAACCGCGCGCCGGTCCCACCCAGAACGGGCGGAACCGGCGCGCGGCAGGAAAGCTACTTCTTGGCGTAGCGCTTCTCGAAGCGGGCGACCCGGCCGCCGGTGTCGAGGATCTTCTGCTTGCCGGTGTAGAACGGGTGGCACTGCGAGCAGACGTCGGCGTGGATCACGCCGTTCTCCGCGGTGGAGCGGGTCTGGAACGTGGCGCCACAGGTGCACGTCACCGTGGTCTCGACGTACGTCGGGTGGATGTCAGCCTTCACAACAAGTCTCCTAGGAAGTAACGAGCGCCCCGGGTCGCCCGCACGGTGCGAACGTGAACCGGAACCGACCAACCAGTTTGCCATCCGGGGACGGCAAACTGGTAATCGACGGTCGAGCAGCAGCTGATCGGTAGTCGGTCAGTCGCCGTTGGTGGTGCTGTGGCCGGCGCTGGTCGACGGGGTGGTCTTGTTGACCTGGAGCAGGAACTCGATGTTCGACTTGCTCTCCTTGAGCTTGCCGATCAGCAGTTCCAGCGCCGCCTGGCCGTCGAGTGCCGACAGCACCCGGCGCAGCTTCCAGACGACCTGGGTCTCGTCCTTCGACATCAGCAGCTCCTCGCGGCGGGTGCCGGAGGCGACGACGTCGATGGCCGGGAAGATCCGCCGGTCGGCGAACTCGCGACGCAGCCGGAGCTCCATGTTGCCGGTGCCCTTGAACTCCTCGAAGATCACCTCGTCCATCTTCGAGCCGGTCTCGATCAGCGCGGTCGCGAGGATGGTCAGCGAGCCGCCGTCCTCGATGTTGCGGGCCGCACCGAAGAACCGCTTCGGCGGGTACAGCGCGGACGAGTCCACACCGCCGGACAGGATCCGGCCGCTGGCGGGCGCCGCGATGTTGTACGCACGGCCCAGCCGGGTGATCGAGTCGAGCAGTACGACGACGTCGTGGCCGAGCTCGACCAGTCGCTTGGCCCGCTCGATCGCCAGTTCCGCGACCGTGGTGTGGTCGTCGGCCGGCCGGTCGAACGTCGAGGCGATGACCTCGCCCTTGACCGTGCGCTGCATGTCGGTGACCTCTTCGGGCCGCTCGTCCACCAGCACGACCATCAGGTGCACTTCGGGGTTGTTCGTCGTGATCGCGTTCGCCAGCGCCTGCAGCACCATCGTCTTACCGGCCTTCGGCGGCGAGACGATCAGGCCGCGCTGGCCCTTGCCGATCGGGCTGACGATGTCGACGATCCGGGTGGTGAGGATCCCGGGCTCGGTCTCCAGCCGCAGCCGCTCGGTCGCGTACAGCGGGGTGAGCTTGTTGAAGTCCTGCCGCTGCTTGGCGATCTCCGGGTCGGCGCCGTTGACGGTGTCGATCCGGACCAGCGGGTTGAACTTCTCCTTGCGCTCGCCCTCCTGCGGCTGCTTCACCGCACCGGTGATCGCGTCACCCTTGCGCAGGCCGTAACGCTTCACCATCGAGAGCGCGACGTACACGTCGTTCGGGCCGGGCAGGTAGCCGCTGGTCCGGACGAACGCGTAGTTGTCGAGTACGTCGAGGATGCCCGCGGCCGGCACGAGGACGTCGTCCTCGCTGATCGTCGGCTCGGCGTCGAAGCGCTCGCCGCGACCACGGTTGCGGTTGCCGTCGCGGCCGCTGTCGCGCCCGCCGTCCCGGCCGCCGTCGCGGCTGGTGGGCTGGCCGTCGCGGTTGCGGTCCCGGTCGCGGCCCCGGCGGCGGCGACGACGCCCGTCGCCTTCCTCGCCACGGTCGTTCTGGTCCTGGCGGTTCCGCTGGTCGCCCTGGCCGTCCCGCTGACTGTCGCGCTGGCCGTCGCGGTTCGTGTCCCGGTTCCGGTCGCGGTTCTGACTGCCGTCGCGGCCGCCGTCCCGGTTGCCCTGGCCGTCCCGCTGGCTGTCGCGCTGACCGTCCCGGTTGGTGTCCCGGTTCTGGTTGTCGCGGTTGCGGTCCCGGTTCTGGCCGCCGTCGCGGTTGTCCCGGCCGTCCCGGGCGCGGTTGCGGCTCTGGTTGTCGCCGCGGTCGTCGGTGTCACCACGGTCGCCACGGGTCTCGACCCGCTCGGCGGCGCCGTTCTGGGCGGCGGTCCCGGCGTGCGCGGCCGGCGCCTCGGCGGGGGCCGAGGAGGTCACGGTCGCGGCGGCCGGAGCGGTCACCTCGGGAGCGGCGCCGTTCTGCGCCGGCTCGTCCTGCGGGGTCTCTTTCTGGGCCGCGGCGCGGGTCCGGCGACTGCCGCCCTCGCGCTTGGCCGGCGCCTCAGCGGTCTTCGCCGCGGGCGCGGACGACTCGGCGCCCTCGTCGAGCGTCGGCTGTGTCGCCTTCGCCCGGGAGCTACCGGTCGAGCCGCCCCGGGCGGTGGAACCGCCGGCCTGAGCGGCCTTGATCGCCTCGATCAGCTGGCCCTTGCGCAGCGCGCCGGTGCCCTTGATGCCGAGCGTCCCGGCGAGCTGCTTGAGCTCGGGGAGCAGCATGCCCTCGAGGCCGCCGCCAGCTTTGCGGCGACGCGGCGCGGTGGTGGCCGCGGCGTCTCCTGCGCTGGAGGCTTCAACAGTTTCTGTCACGTGAGGTCCTTCCCACACGGATCGTCGAAGGCCTGCACGGCTCATCGACCAATTTCATTCCACCCACGACCGCACAACGGGCACGCGGGGTACAAGAGGCTCTCGCTTCGATCTGAGTCCCCCCGGACTTCTCCGACGCAGGCGGCGCAAGGTCACATCCACAGGAGGGTCGCCACACAACACAGGGTGCCGGGAGCACAGCCCGGATCGTGACGAGAGTTCACCGATCACCTGGAGGGGATCGGGTGAGTCGAGACTAGCACCACTACGGGTCGTCCGGTTGACTCGGTCAGTACAACGCGTGTCAGCGCCCCAGGATTCCCCCGCGTCAGCCGGCTTCCATCGACCAGACCTGTACGCCGACTGGATCAATGCCCAGCTCGTACTTCGTCCAGCCGTCCGGCGGCTCCGGCGTACCGCCGAAAAGATTGCCCTGACCTGCGCCTTTACCGTCGTGACCGCCCAGTACGGCGACGGTCGGGCCGGCCCCGCTGACGATCGCGGCCAACCCGCTGCCGCGCAGTTTGTGCACCAGCGCGAGGCTCTCCGGCATGGCCGGTTCGCGGTACTCCTGGTGCAGCCGGTCCTCGGTCGCGGTCAGCAGCAGCTCCGGCCGGCCGGTCATCGCGGCGACGAGCAGCGCGGCCTTGCCGGCGTTCGCCGCCGCGTCGGTGTGGGAAACAACGCCCGGGAGGAGTCCGCGCGCCTCTTTGGTCAGCACGCGGTTGTCGGGTACATAGGCAACCGCAGCCAATCCGTCCGCCGGTTCCAAACGAACTGCGCGGCCGGTTTCCCCTTGCGTCCAAGCGATCGTGAACCCACCGAGGGCCGCTGCCGCGACGTTGTCCGGGTGCCCTTCGAGCTCGTTCGCGAGTACGACGAGACGCTCGCGATCGACCGGTTCCCCGGCCAGCGCGTACGCCGCCGCGAGCCCGCCGACGATCGCCGCGGACGACGAACCGAGCCCTCGGCCGTGCGGGATCCGGTTCTCGCAGCGCAAGGTGAATCCGGGCACCGAGGCACCGAGCGCCTCGAGCCCGGCCCGGATCGACTGCACCACGAGATGCGTCTCGTCCAGCGGTACTTCGCCTTCGCCGCATCCGCTCACCTGAACGGTCACACCCGATCCGCACGGGGTCACCACCAGGTCGTCGTACAACGTCAACGCGAGCCCGAACGCGTCGAAACCCGGCCCGAGATTCGCACTCGTCGCCGGCACCCGAACCCGCACCTGGTGACACGGCCGCCGCTGCGCGGCGGTGGCCGGCTCACTCACAGACCGCGAGGCGGCGGAACCTGCCGCCGGGTCCGTGGCGGCCCGCTCGCCGGCCGCCACGGCAGTCCCGCCCGATGCGCCCGATGCGCCGGATGCGCCGTCCATGATGCTGTCCACTGCCCGGCCTCAGGCGAGGCCG
Source organism: Kribbella sp. NPDC000426 (assembly GCF_040300265.1). NCBI lineage: Bacteria > Bacillati > Actinomycetota > Actinomycetes > Propionibacteriales > Kribbellaceae > Kribbella > Kribbella sp. NPDC000426. The sequence goes on from NZ_JBEPDK010000006.1 coordinate 488,416, forward strand.
GCGACGCGGGCTACTGCGTCGGTGTCGGCGGGGGTGATCGGCGACTCATCCACGGTTGCGTGGTCGAGGGCCGTGTCGATGTCCTTCAGACCGTGGCCGGTGACCGTGATCACGACGGTCGAGCCGCCCGGGAGCCAGCCCTGCGCCTTCGCGTGCAGCAGACCGGCGACCCCGGCCGCCGAGGCGGGCTCCACGAACACACCCTCGCGAGCGGCGAGCTCACGCTGTGCGGTCAGGATCTTCTCGTCGGTGATCATCTCGATCCGGCCGCCCGACTCGTCCCGCGCGGCCTCGGCCAGCGTCCAGGACGCCGGGTTCCCGACCCGGATCGCGGTCGCCGCGGTCTCCGGCTTCTCGACGATCGCGCCGCGCACGATCGGCGCCGCGCCCTCGGCCTGGAAACCCCACATCTGCGGGGTCCGGGTCGCGAGCTTGTCCTTCGCGTACTCCTGGTACCCCTTCCAGTAGGCCGCGATGTTGCCCGCGTTGCCGACCGGAAGCAGGTGCAGATCGGGCGCGTCGCCGAGCGCGTCGCACACCTCGAACGCCGCGGTCTTCTGCCCCTCGAGGCGGACCGGGTTGACCGAGTTCACCAGCGCGACCGGGTAGTGCTTGCCCAGTTCGCGGACGATCCGCAGACAGTCGTCGAAGCCGCCGTCGATCTGCACGAGCTTGGCGCCGTGCACGACCGCCTGCGCGAGCTTGCCCTTCGCGATCCGGCCGGCCGGGATCAGCACCAGCGGCACCATCCCGGCGCGCACGGCGTACGCCGCGGCCGAGGCCGACGTGTTGCCGGTCGAGGCGCAGACGACCGCCTTGTCGCCGGCCTGCGCGGCCAGCGAGATCGCCACCGTCATGCCGCGGTCCTTGAACGAGCCGGTCGGGTTGTTGCCCTCGACCTTCAGCCAGACCTCGCAACCGGTCTGCTCGCTCAGCCACTGCGCGGCCACCAGCGGCGTACCGCCCTCGCCGAGCGTGACGACCGGCGTGTCCGCCGACACGGGGAGCCGGTCACGGTATTCCTCGATCACGCCCTGCCACTGGTGAGCCATAGTTCTACTCGCCTTCCACCCGCATCACACTGCTGACTTCCCGAACGATGTCCATGTCGCGCAAGGCCTCCACGGTCGCGGACAACGCGGCGTCGGTCGCGGTGTGAGTGACCACCACCAGCTCCGCGTCACTGCCCCGGCCTTCCTGCCGGACGGTCTGGATCGACACGTCGTGCTCGGCGAAGGCCTGCGCCACCGCCGCCAGCACACCGGCCTTGTCGGCCACGTCCAGCGACACGTGGTAGCGGGTCATCGCGTCGCCCATCGGCCGCACGGACCGCTGGGTGTACGACGACTCGCCGACACCCGGCACACCCTTGAGCCGGTTGCGCGCGGCGGAGACCAGATCCCCGAGGACTGCGCTGGCCGTGGGGGCGCCGCCGGCACCACGACCATAGAACATCAACCGCCCGGCTGCCTTGCTTTCCACGAAAACCGCGTTGTACGCGTCCCGAACACTGGCCAACGGGTGCGTGACCGGGATCATCGCCGGATACACCCGGGCACTGACCGAGTCGGTGGTCTCGTCGAGCTCGCAGATCGCCAGCGACTTGACCACGCAGCCCATCTCCCGGGCCGACGCGATGTCGGTCGCGCTGACCTCGGTGATGCCCTCACGATGCACGTCGGCGATCGAGACCCGGGTGTGGAACGCCAGGCTGGCCAGCAGCGCCGCCTTCGCGGCCGCGTCGAACCCCTCGATGTCCGCGGTCGGGTCGGCCTCGGCATACCCGAGCGCCTGGGCCTCCTCGAGCGCCTCGTCGAAGCCGGCGCCGGTGGTGTCCATCTTGTCGAGGATGTAGTTCGTGGTGCCGTTGACGATGCCCATCACCCGGATCACGTCGTCACCGGCGAGCGACTCGCGCAGCGGCCGCAGGATCGGGATCGCGCCGGCGACCGCGGCCTCGAAGTACAGGTCGCGCTCGTACTTCTCGGCGGCCGCGAACAGCGTCGGGCCGTCCTCCGCGAGCAGCGCCTTGTTCGCCGTGACGACCGAGGCGCCGTGCTCGAGCGCGGTCAGGATCAGGCTCCGGGCGGGCTCGAGACCGCCGATCACCTCGATCACCAGATCCAGGTCGCCGCGCGACACCAGCGCCTGCGCGTCGGTCGTGATCAGCTCCGGGTCGACCGCGATGTCGCGGGCGCGGCCGGGACGCCGGACGGCGATACCCGCGATCTCCAGCCGGGCGCCGACGCGGGCCGCGAGATGGTCCGCCTGCTCGGTCAGGATCCGCACCACTTCGGTGCCGACCACTCCGCAACCGAGCAGGCCTACCTTCAGAGGTTTGTCATCAGTCACAGCATCATTCATTGGGCGGTCCCCATATCCAGGCGCAGCAGGTCGTCTTCGGTCTCGCGGCGTACGACGACCCGCGTTCGACCGTCCTTGACCGCGATCACCGGTGGCCGCGGCACGTGGTTGTAGTTGCTCGCCATCGAGCGGCAGTACGCGCCCGTGCCCGGGACGGCGATCAGGTCGCCGGGCCGCACGTCGGCGGGCAGGAACTCGTCCTTCACGACGATGTCCCCGGCCTCGCAGTGCTTGCCGACCACGCGGGCGAGCGTCGGCTCGGTGTCGGAGTACCGGTTGGCGAGCGTGCAGGAGTAGTCGGCGTCGTACAGCGCGGCGCGGATGTTGTCGCTCATCCCGCCGTCGACGGACACGTACGTCCGGGCGGCGCCGGCGTCGAGCTCGACCTCCTTGACCGTGCCGACCGAGTAGACCGTGCACATCGCCGGGCCGACGATCGCGCGACCGGGCTCGATCGACACCTTGGGCATGTCGACCTCGAACGCGCGGCACTCGTGCTCGACGATCTTGCCCATCTCGGTCGCCAGCTGCGCCGGGTCGGACGGGTCGTCCTGGGTTGTGTACGCGATGCCGAAGCCGCCGCCGAGGTCGAGCTCGGGCATGTCCACGCCGAGCTCGTCGGAAACCCTTGCGTGCAAGGCGATCACGCGCTTGGCGGCGACCTCGAACCCGGACGAGTCGAAGATCTGCGAGCCGATGTGCGAGTGCAGGCCGAGCAGCCCGAGCTCCGGCGCTTCGTTGACCCGGGCAACGGCTTCGAAGGCCGCGCCCGAGGTGATCGAGAAGCCGAACTTCTGGTCCTCGTGCGCGGTCGCGATGTACTCGTGGGTGTGCGCCTCGACGCCGGCCGTGACCCGGATCATCACCGGCGCGACGACGTTGCGCGCCCCCGCCAGCTCGATCAGCCGGGTGATCTCGTGCTGCGAGTCGACGATGATCCGCCCGACGCCGGCGTCCAGCGCGCGGGCCAGCTCGGACTCGGACTTGTTGTTGCCGTGGAACCCCAGCCGCTTCGGGTCGGCACCGGCCCGGAGCGCGACGGCGAGCTCGCCACCGCTGCAGATGTCGAGGTTGAGGCCCTCTTCCATCACCCAGCGGACGACCGTCGTACAGAGGAAGGCCTTGCCGGCGTAGTAGACGTCGAAGTCCTTGAACGCGGTCTTGAACGCCCGGGCGCGGGCGCGGAAGTCGTCCTCGTCCAGGATGAAGGCCGGGCTGCCGTGCTCGGCGACCAGGTCACGGACGTCGACGCCGCCGACGACCAGCGAGCCCTCGGCCGTCTTCTTGGCCGACATCGACCAGAGCGAGGTGACCAGGTCGTTGGGGTCCCGGGGCGCGCGCAGCCACGGCGGGGCCCTGTGGCCGATGTCGGCGTGCAGCGCGCCCGCCTCGTGCGCTCTCACATCCGCTCCGGTGCGGAGACGCCGAGCAGGTCGAGCCCGTTGGCGATCACGGTCCGGGTCGCGGAGACCAGGGTCAGGCGGGCCTTGTGCACCGGCTCGACCTCCTCGTCGCCGCGCGGGAGCACGCGGCAGCTGTCGTAGAACTTGTGGAACGCCGACGCCGTGTCCTCCAGGTACCGCGCGATCCGGTGCGGCTCGCGCAGCTCGGCGGCGGTGGCGACGACCCGCGGGAACTCCGCCAGCGCGCGGAGCAGGTCGCCCTCGCGCTCGTGGCTGAGCAGGCCCGGGTCGAACTCGTCCAGCTTGATGCCGAGCTCGTCGGCGTTGCGCAGGATCGAGGCGAGGCGGGCGTGCGCGTACTGCACGTAGAAGACCGGGTTCTCGCTGGCCTGCTTGGTCATCTCCTCGATGTCCAGGGTCAGCGGCGAGTCCGTCGGGTAGCGGCAGAGCGTGTAGCGCAGGGCGTCGACGCCGCCCTCCTCGACCAGCTCGGCGAGCGTCACGATCGTGCCGGCCCGCTTGGACAGCTTCATCTCCTCGCCGCCCTTGAGGATCTTCACCAGCTGGCCGATCAGGATCTCGATGTTGTGCTCGGGGTCGTCGCCGGCGCAGGCCGCGATCGCCTTCAGCCGGTTCACGTAGCCGTGGTGGTCGGCGCCGAGCATGTAGATGCAGGTCTCGAACCCGCGCTCGCGCTTGTTCACGTAGTACGCCGCGTCGGAGGCGAAGTACGTCGGCTCGCCGTTCGAGCGGATCAGCACCCGGTCCTTGTCGTCGCTGAAGTCCGTCGTCCGCATCCAGAGGGCGTCGTCCGCGTCGTACAGATGGCCCTGCTCGCGGAGCTTCTGGATCGCGTGGCCGACGCCGTCCTGCTCGTGCAGGCTGCGCTCGGAGAACCAGACGTCGAACTTGGTCCGGAACTGCTCGAGCTGGGACTGCTGCTCCTTGAGCTGGCGCTCGTACCCCGCCTCGCGGAACGCGATCGGCTGCTCGTCGGCGGGCAGCTCGGTGATCCCCGGCACCTCGGCGACGATCTGCTTGGCCAGGTCGAGGATGTACTCCCCGTGGTAGCCGTCCTCGGGGATCGGCTGCCCGTGCGCGGCCGCCTGCAGGCTGGCGCCGAACTTGTCCATCTGGTTGCCGCGGTCGTTGATGTAGAACTCGCGGGTCACGCTCGCGCCCGCGGCCGACAGCACCCGGGCGAGCGCGTCGCCGACGGCCGCCCAGCGGGTGTGGCCGAGGTGCAGCGGGCCGGTCGGGTTCGCCGAGATGAACTCGACGTTGATCGCGCGGCCGTGCAGGCTGTCGCTCGACCCGTACGCCGGGCCGGCGTCGAGGATCGCCTGCGCGACCTTGCCCTGGGCGTCGGCGGCGACCCGGAGGTTGATGAACCCCGGACCGGCGATGTCCACCGCGGTGATCGCCGCGTCGTCGCGGAGCCGGGCGGCGAGCAGCTCGGCGAACTGCCGCGGATTCATCCCGGCCCGCTTGCCGAGCTGCATCGCGACGTTGGTGGCGTAGTCCCCGTGCTCGGGGTTCTTGGGGCGCTCGACCTTCAGCTCGCGCGGCAGCCCGCCCTCGACGGTGATGGCGCCGTCGTCGGCGAGTGCGGCCAGGGCCTGCAGGATCTTCTCAGCGAGCTGTTCCGGAGTCACCGCCTCAGCCTAATGGCCCTGCCCCCAAACCCTTGACTCGCTATCCACAGCCCGGTACACGGCGGCTGGCGAGCTCGTACAGATTGCCGTCCGGAGCCCGGAAGTTGACCCAGTCCCAGCCGTCGTCCTGCCCCGGCGGCCCGACCAGCTCCACCCCGGCCCGGCGGAGCTCCTCGGTGGCAGCGTGTACGTCGTCAACCTCGAACAGTGGCACCGGCCCGGTCGCGTTCGCCGTACCGAACTCGAAGAACACGTCGCCCGGAGCCATGATCTGGACGGTGTCCCCCTCTGCCGTGGCGAACTCCGCGGTCGTCTCGGCCGCGAAGACCGGCTCCAGGCCCAGCACACCGTGCAGGAAGTCGTACATGGCCTGGTAGTTCCGGGTCGCGACACCGATCCAGCGCACGTTCAGGACCTTCACAGCCGTCCGGTCCCCTCGAGCGGCGGTGGCAAACGGGGTCAGTGGCCGGCCGAGATCCGGATCTGGGCGTCGCGGGTGAGTGGAGCGTCCCAGGCAATCGGCTTGCCGTCGCTGGTGACAGTCAGGCCGGTGCAGGCGTCCGCCAGGCACTTGGCGTCGTAGCGGAGGCCCCAGAGGGTGAAGAACTGGTGGAGGGTGGGGTGGTCGGAGGTGGTTTTGGCCTCGACCCAGACCAGGCCGTCGGTGGTGTGCGTGTGTACGGCGGCCTGCTCGGCGCGGAGCTTGTCGATGCCGATGCCGGCCGGGACCTCGACCGGCTTGCCGTCCACGACGACCGCGATGTGCACGGTGTACGGCGCGGGGCCGGAGAAGTCGAGCGGGAGGCGTTCGAAGCCGGCCTTGTCGATGTACGAGACCGCGTCCCGCGGGGCGTCCCAGGGCGGTGCGGTGGTCCGCAGTACGGCGGCTGCCGGCGGCGCGGGGCCGACCTGGCAGCCGCCCACCACGCTGCTCGTGAGCAGCAGGGCGGCCGCCGTTGCGGCCGTTCGCCAGCTGCCTGCTCTCATGCAGAGCAGGTTGTCATGCGGCGCGGCGTACTCCGCCGGAGGGTCAGCGCTCCGAGGGCATCAGCACCCACAGCACGATGTAGATCAGGAACTGCGGGCCGGGCAGGAGGCAGCTGACCACGAAGATCAGGCGCATCGTGTTGGACGAGATACCGAACCGGCGAGCGAGTCCGGAACAGACACCGCCGATCCAGCGATCATTTGACGGGCGGACCAGAGAGCTAGCCATGAGTACCGATTCCTTTCCACTGTTGGGCCTTACACCCACTATGACGGTGCCCATGGCCGATCTGATCCCGCCGCACCGACCTTCCAGGGTCCACTCAGGGGACCCCCGTACGACGATGGATCTAGCGCTGGAATCGGTAGGTCTTGCTGTCGATGCCGACGCAGACACTCGGTGACATGACCACCACCCGCAGCGTGCCGTCGTCCTCGTAGTAGTCGATGCCCTCCACCTCGAAGGCTCCGGAGCAGCCGCTCTTGAGCGGGAGCTGGCCCAGCGAGGTGACATGTCCGGTCACGTCCCCGGAGCCGACCGGTGCGGTCAGGTCGACCTGGAGCAGCGGCTTCGTCGTACCGAAGAGGCTGCCGTCCGGGTCGTCCGAGGAGCAGAGCAGCTGTGTCGCGGTGACGAAGTCACAGCCCTGGACGTCGCGGACCTGGTGGTCACGGCTCGAGGGCGTGGACGTAGTTGGACCAGGTGCCGGCCGGCGATTGCACGCGGTACAGCTTCCCGTTGCGGTCGTCGCGCTGGTACGGCTCGACGTACCAGCCCTGTGCGGCGCCCGGGTCCCCGACGTGATTCCAGCCACGCACCAGCAGGTCGGCCGGGATGGTGCCGACGCCGGTATAGCGGTACTGCGTACTGCCGCCACGGGTGACCGTGGCGAGGCCCTGGCTTTCGTCGAGCGGACGGGCGTTGTCGGACCCGACAACTTGCCATCCGGAGACAGCGTGGGCCGGAGTGGGTAGAAGGAGGGCGGCCAGCACGAGAACAAGAGCAATCCCCAGTTTGTGCATGCCCCGGTTTCTACCCCGCCGACATGTCCCCCAATTCGGGATCTGGGTGAACTTCCTGCTACTGTTCTGCTCGTTCCTGAGCCCCCGTAGCTCAGGGGATAGAGCACCGCCCTCCGGAGGCGGGTGCGCAGGTTCGAATCCTGCCGGGGGCGCGACCGATCTGGCCGATCTGTGTCCGCGGAGAGCGCGGACTTGGATCGGTCTTTGTGTTTTGTGGGGGCGCAGCCCCCACGCCCCGCCCGGAGGGGCTTCGCCCCCCGGACCCCCTCGGTGGTTGCCTTTGTTGTTCGCTGGCGGTTGCTCGGGGTTGCCTTTGTCATTCGCTGACGGCCGCTCGGGGGGTTGCCTTCGTCAGGCGCTGAGACCCGCTGCTGCTCGGCAATAGCTCCACATTGCTTGGCGATCTGCCTCTGATTCCTGGGTGCGGTTGAGGTAGTGGGTTGGGCGGGGGGAGCGGTCGTGCCAGAAGAGGCCGGTGGGGAGGGGCTGGGTTGTTGCGGCCAGCCAGACTGTGGTGTCGGCTCCTTCGGTGGGGGTGCGGAGGAGGGGGCCGGTGAGTTTGGTGAAGAGCGGGAGTGACGTGGTCAGGCCCGGAGTGGTGGACCAGCCGGGGTGCATGGTGGCTACGAAGGTGGGGGCCAGGTCGGTGGCCAGGAGTGGAGTCAGGGCCACCTGGATGCGTTTCGAGCGCGCATAGGCGGTCGCACCGCGGTAGGTGCCCTCGCGGTACTCCGGATCGTCCGTCGGCAGCTGCTGCGTATACATGCCACCGGACGCCACGAAGATGACGCGGCCGTTGGTCAGCAGGGGTTTCAGGAGCTCTGTCAGAAGCAACGGCCCGAGGACGTGGGTGGCCAGCGTCAGCTCATGCCCCTGTGGCGATTCGGTGCGCTTCGCCGGCATCACTCCGGCGTTGTGGATCAGGGCGTGGATCGGCTCGGTCAGCTGGCCGGCATAGCGCCGTACGGCGTCCAGGTCCGAGATGTCACACTCGTCGACCACGAAGCTGGCGCCGGGGACCTCACCGCGCAGGTCGGCCACAGCGTCCGCGGCCTTGTCTGCGTCGCGGACTACCAGTCGGACCGTGGCGCCCAGTCCGGCCAGGCCGGATGCGGTGGCCTTGCCGAGCCCGCTGCGCGCACCGGTGACCACGACGGTCTTCCCATGCAGTACGTCGCGTGCCGGGTCGTTGTCCGGCCAGGTGCGTCTGCGGAGCCGGTAGCCGAGCTTGCTGTAGCCAGGGACCACCGTCCGGTCCAGGAGCGTGTCCAGCAGGCTCATGCCGCCAGCTTCCCCAGAGCGTCGCGCAGACCCTGCTCAGCTTCCTCACCGAGCCGGTCGAACGGCTTACGGAAGAAGGGTTCGGCGAAGCGAGCCAGGCCTTTGAGCTGAAACTCGGCGCGATAGGTGACCCGGGTGATGTGCGCCTCGACGCGGAACGACATGGTGTCGTGGGCAACGACCGTACGGTTCTCACCTCGCAGGACGATGCGGTCCGGCCGGATCCGCTCCACGACCTCGTAGACCAGCTCGGTCTCCCGGCCGGCGAAGCGTGAGGTGTTGCGGTACGTCGTGCCGATGCCGCCGTCCCCTTGCAGCAGCACCGTCCGGACCGTGCCGGGATCCCACTCCTCCGTACTGCGAAAGTCGGCCAGGTAGTCGAAGACGCGCTCAGGAGTGGCCGCGACGGCCACTTCACGTTCGATGACGATCATCGGGTCTCCTCGGCTCGTTCGGCGGCGTGCGCGATATTGCGCTGCATGCCGCCGAAGACGACGTCGTGGAACGGCCGGATGGCCGCCCAGTACAGCTCCCCCGGCAGACCCCGTGGATGGAACAGCGCACGCTGCCGGAACAGCGTCCGCCCGTGCTCGTCGGTCCCGGCCCGCAGCTCGAGCCAGGCCTCCCCCGGCAACCGCATCTCGGCACGCAGCCGCAGCAACCGGCCGCGCTCGAGCGTCTCGACCCGCCACCAGTCCAGCGGATCACCGACCGACAGCGTGTCCGGGTGGAGCCGGCCACGCCGCAGCCCAGGCCCGCCGACGACCCGGTCGAGCAGTCCGCGAGTCCACCAGCCCAGGCGCCACGAGTACCAGCCGCGGCGACCGCCGATGCCCTCGATGACCCTCCAGAGTCGGTCCGGCGGTGCTGCGACCGCACAGTCGCGTTCGTCGACGTACAGCGAGCCGCCGGACCAGTCCGGGTCGCTCGGCAACGGATCGCTCGGCGCACCGGGTGTCGAGGCGGACGCCCACGACGTACTGACGTCCAGGTCGTGCACCTTCTTCAGTGCCAGCGCTACCGCGCGGTCGAACCCGATCCCGCCGGCCGGACGCGGCTCGACGTACCTGTCGATGTCGTGGTCCTTGCAGACCACCTCGTGCACCAGGCTGTCGACCAGCGGCCGTGCGATGCCGCTGGGCACCGGCGTGACCAGTCCGACCCAGTGACTGGACAGACTGGGAGTCAGCAACGGCACCGTCCTGATCCGGCGCGGACGCAGGCCGGCCACGGCGGCGTACCGCTGCATCATCGCGCGGTACGTCAGCACGTCCGGTCCGCCGATGTCGAAGCCGCGGTTCACCTCGGTCGGCATCCGGGCGGACCCGACGAGGTAGTGCAGTACGTCGCGTACCGCGATCGGCTGGATCCGCGTGTCCAGCCAGCGCGGCGTCACCATCACCGGCAACCGCTCGGTCAGGTAGCGCAGCATCTCGAACGACGCGGACCCCGAGCCGATGATCACCGCCGCCTGCAGCACCGTCGTCGGAACGCCACTGGCGAGCAGGATCTCCCCGACCTCACGCCGAGAGCCCAGATGCGGCGACAACTCCTCACCGTCGGGGTGCAGACCGCCCAGGTAGACGATCCGCCCGACACCGGACTCGCGACAGGCCGCCCCGAACGCCAGCGCTGTACGCCGATCACGCTCCTCGAACCGCCGGCCCGTGCCCATCGAGTGGATCAGGTAGTACGCCACGTCGACGCAGTCCAGCGCCCTGGTCAGCACCGCCGGGTCGGACGCGTCACCCTCGACCACGTCGATCCGGCTCCGCCACGGACGGGTGTCGAGCCGCTCCGGGTGCCGGGCCAGCACACGTACGTCGTACCCGGCTGCAAGCAGCTCCGGCACGAGCCGGCCGCCGATGTAGCCGGTGGCTCCGGTCACGAGGACACGAGTCATCGGTCCGCCCATTGCTCGGCGGCGGTCACCGGGTCGACATCGACGTACTGCGCGCCAACAGCGGCAGCGAGCTCCATGGACGCACCGGGTCCGGCTAGAGCGACAGGCCAATCCCGCGCTAGCTGGGTCAGAGCGGACTGCACCTGCGAGAACCGGTCGGGGTCGGACGACGACAGCATCACCACATCCGGCTGCAGAACCGAGGCTGCGTGCTCGACATCGGCCATCGGCGAGTCCGAGCCCAGATAGATCACCCGCCAGCCGGACCGCCGCAGCACCAGCCCGAAGGACAGCAGTGCGATGTCGTGCAGCTCACCGGGTGGACAGGCCAGCAGCGCCCGCGGGCCCTGGCCCCCACCCCACCCAGGGGCCAGGCCCGCGAGCCGGGACCGAATCAGGTTGCTGGCGAAGTGCTCCTGCCCGACGCTCACCTCGCCCCGGCCCCACCGGTCACCCAGCTCGTGCAGGTAAGGAATCAGCACGTCCCGGATGACAGCCTCGATCGTCAGTGCACCGAAGAGCTCGTCCAGTACGTGGTGAGCGGCCCGCTCGTCCAGGTCGTCCAGGGCCGACCGCAGGCCGGCTGCACCACCGGCCTCCGCCTTCCGTACCGACACCGGGTCAGCAGCCGCCGGCGAGCGCTCAGCCAGTACTGCGCGGGCCGCCTCGGCCGCGGAGAGCCCCTGGGCGAGGAACGCCCGCATCCGCTGCACCCGGCGTACGTCGCTCTCGGAGTACAGCCGGTAGCCGCCGGGCGAGCGCGTCGGCGTCAGCAGCCCGTACCTGGTCTCCCAGGCACGGAGGACGTGCTCGCTGACGCCGGCGCGCTTGCTCAACGCACCGATCCGCAGCCCGTTCGGCACCGAAGTCTCCACAGGGACACTATACAAACTCTAGACAGACCTTTGACTAGCCTCCAGCCATCTGTCTAATCTCTAGACAGACCTTAGACAAACGTGAGGTGCTGCCGATGCGAGAGACCGTGGCTGTGGTCGGTGCCGGAGTGTCCGGCCTGACCGCCGCGTATCTGCTGACCCGTTCGTACGACGTGACGCTGCTCGAAGCCGAACCGCGGCTGGGCGGACATGCCCACACCCACGACATCACCGACCCCGCCGGCAGTCCGCTCGCGATCGACACCGGCTTCATCGTGCACAACGCCCGGACCTATCCGCTGCTCCGCCGGCTGTTCGCGGAGCTCGGTGTACGGACCCAGCCGACCGAGATGAGCATGAGCATCAGCGACCCGGCCAGCGGGCTGGAGTTCGCCGGCGGCCGCGGGCTGGCCGGCATCTTCGCCCAGAGCCGCCGCCTCTCGGACCCGCGGTTCTTCCGCCTGCTGACCGAGGTACGCCGCTTCCACCGCCGCGCCGCTGCCTACGTCGAGCGGACCGGCGACGACGACCTCGCGACGTTCGGCGAGTTCCTCGAGGCCGAGCGTTTCAGCCCGGCCTTCATCCGGTTGTACGCCGTCCCCGTGGTCTCCTGCGTGTGGTCCTGCGGCGGCGGCTCGGCCCTCAGCTATCCGGCGCGCTACCTGTTCCGGTTCCTCGACCACCACGGGATGCTCTCGGTGAGCGGCTCCCCGCAATGGCTGACCGTCTCCGGCGGCTCCCGACAGTACGTCGACGCCCTCGCCGACCGGCTGGACGCGGTCGCTGCGAATCTTCCGGTGCGGGCGGTTCACCGCCATCCCAACGGCGTCACGGTGACCGTTGCCAACGGCAACTCCACGGACTTCGACCGGGTAGTGCTGGCGACGCATGCGGACCAGGCACTCGACCTGCTCACGGACGCCACGCCCGCGGAGAAGGCGGTGCTCGGCGAGTTCGAGTACAGCCGCAACGAGACCGTCCTGCACACCGACGCGTCGTTGCTTCCCGGAACGAAGAACGCCCGGGCCTGCTGGAACTACGTCGTCCGCGACGACGCGCCGCTGACGACGTACTGGATGAACCGGTTGCAGGGTCTCGAGACCGAGGAGACCTACCTGGTCACGCTGAACGGCGGCGGGGCCGTCGATCCGGCGAAGGTGATCGCGCGGATGGACTACGAGCACCCGATCTACACCCCGAAGGCAGTGGCCGCCCAAGGCAGGCTGGCGGCGCTGAACACCGGCCGGATCGCGTTCGCGGGGGCGTATCACGGCTGGGGATTCCATGAGGACGGCTGTCGCGCCGGGGTCGCGGCGGCGGAGTCCTTCGGGGTGCGCTGGTGACGATCGTCGGTGAGTTCCCCACCCTCCCGGCGGTCGTCACCGGCTTCGTCCGGCATGCGCGGTCGATCCCGATCCGGCACGCGTTCCGGCACCGGGTCTACCAATGGCTGGTCGACCTCGACGACCTGCCGCGGCCGCCGTGGTACCTGCGGCCGTTCGGCAGGTTCGACGTACGCGACCATCTCGACGGCGACGGCCCGACGATCAAGGCAGCGGTACGCCGCTACCTGGCCGGCCGCGGCATCGAGTACGACGGCCGGATCGTGATGCTGTCCAACGCCCGCGTGCTCGGCCACGTCTTCGACCCGATCACCGTGTACTGGTGCATCGACAGCCCGTACGTCGTCGCCGAGGTCCACAACACCTACGGCGAACGGCACACGTATCTGCTCACGCCGGATGCCGACGGCAACGCCGAGACCGCGAAGGAGTTCTATGTCTCGCCGTTCAACGACGTGTCGGGCGACTACCGGCTCCGGTTCGAGCTCGATCGCAGCCGGGTGCGCGTCCAGGTCAGTCTGGCCCGCGGCCACCACACGGTCTTCGGTGCGAGCTTCGACGGCGTACCGCGTCCGGCCACCCGCCGAGCTGTGCTGGCGGCCGCCGTACGGATGCCGCTGATGCCGCAGCGGGTCACGGCGCTGATCCGGCTGCACGGGTTGTACCTGTGGGCTCGGCGCCTGCCAGTCGTGAAGCGGAGGTCATTGCGCGGCCGGGTCGCCAAGCTGATCGTCGACCGCGTCTTCGACCGGGTGCCCGTCCGCACGGTCTACCCGGACGGCACCATCAGAGGTCAGGGCGAGCCCGTCCTGCGGATCATCCGACCGAACTCCCTGTACGAACGTCTCGCACAGAACCCCAAGATCGGCCTCGGCGAGGCCTACACGGCAGGCGACTGGGAGCCGGGTGACGGCACCGACCTGGGCGAGCTGCTGACTCCCTTCGCGGCCCGGCTCACGAAGCTCGTGCCCCGGCCGCTGCTGCGTTTCCGTGGTCTGGCCGAGCAGCGCATCCCCGACCGTCTGCGCAACACACCGAAGGGTGCCCGCAGCAACATCAGCGCGCACTACGACCTCAGCAACGCCTTGTTCTCGGCTTTCCTGGACCCCGGGATGTCGTACAGCTCAGCCATCTTCGAGAGCTCCGAGCAGTCCCTGGAGGAAGCGCAGACGCGCAAGGTAGAACGCATCCTCGACCTTGCGCAGGTCGGACCCGGCAGTCGGGTGCTCGAGATCGGCATCGGCTGGGGCACGCTCGCGATCGCCGCCGCCCGCCGTGGCGCCCACGTCACCGGCATCACGCTGTCGAGCGAACAGCTGACGCTCGCCCGCAAGCGGGTCGCCGAGGCCGGGCTGAGCGTCGACCTGCGGTTGCAGGACTACCGCGCGGTCACCGGCTCGTACGACGCGATCGTCAGCGTCGAGATGATCGAGGCCGTCGGCGAGGAGTTCTGGCCGGAGTACTTCGGCACCCTCGACCGGCTGCTGGCACCCGGCGGATCCGTTGCGCTGCAGGCGATCCTGATGGACCACGACCGGATGCTCGCGACCCGGCACTCGTACAGCTGGATCCAGAAGTACATCTTCCCGGGCGGCCTGATCCCGTCCCGGACCGCGATCGACGAGTCACTGGCGCGCCATACCGCCCTGGTGGTGCAGGACGATCATCGGTTCGGTCCGGACTACGCCGAGACCCTGCGTCGCTGGCGGCGGCAGTTCATCGCGAACTGGTCGGCCGTCCGCGCGCAGGGCTTCGACGAGGACTTCCGGCGTACCTGGGAGTTCTATCTGGCCTACAGCGAGGCCGGCTTCGCGTCCGGCTATCTCGATGTCGGCCAGCTGCTGCTCAGGCGGTCCGATCCTCGCCCGGAGTCCGGCCGAACGCCTGATGGTAGGTCCGGGTGAAGTGGGCGGAGCTGGTGTAGCCGACCTGGAAGCCGACCTCGGCCGCCGTGAGGGACTGTGTGCGGAGCAGGACCCTGGCCTCCTGCAGACGGATCTGTTTCTGGAACTGGATCGGTGTCATCGAGGTCGCCGCCCGGAAGTGCCGGTGGAACGTCGACGGGCTCATCCCGGCCAGCTCGGCCAGGTCGGCGACCAGAAGCGGCTCGTGATGATGGCGACGGATCCAGCTGATCGCACGGGAGATGTGAGCGAGCATGCCGTCGGCCAGACCGATCTGCCGGACCAGTCCGCCCTGTTCACCGGTCAGCAGGCGCCACAGGATCTCCCGCCGGATGCCCGGCGCCAGCACCCGTACATCGTCCGGACGGTCGGCGATCCGCAACAGCCGTACGACGGGATCCAGCAAGTCAGGTGTCGCGTCGCTGACGACCAGACCCGCGTACTGCGGCGACCGCGGCGGCGCGTCGAGCAGCAGCGGGGCGATCTCGACCGGATCGAGTCGCAGGCTGATGACTGCGAACGGTTCGTCCGGGGTTGCCTTCAGCGCCTGACCGACGACGGGCAGGTCCAGCGACGTGACGAGGTATTGGCCGACGCCGTACTCGTAGGCAACGCCGTTGAGCATCGTCAGTTTGACGCCTGAGGCAACGATCGCGACGGACGGCTGGGCCATGCTCGCGGTCAGCTCGGTCGGCTCGTCGCGCCGGCTGACCCGCACCCCGTCGATCAGCTGCACGCTGTCACCGCGCTGACCGGCCGTGTGCCGGATGATCAGAGTCCTGAGTTCGTCGAGCGGGTCCACCTCTCCAGTGGAGCGACTTTGACAGGATCGCGCAAGCCGGCGCCAGGATGACGCTCACGCAGGGAGGCCGGGAGGTGCTCTGCTGGAGAACATGAATCGCAGAATCCTCGGCGGCACCGGTATCTCCGTCAGCGACATCTCCCTCGGCGCGATGATGTTCGGCGCGATGGGCAATCCCGACCATGAAGACTCGGTCCGGATCATCCACCGCGCCCTCGACGCCGGCATCAACCTGATCGACACCGCCGACGTCTACTCCGGCGGCGAGTCCGAGGAGATCGTCGGTACGGCGATCCGCGGCCGGCGCGACGAGGTCGTCCTGGCGAGCAAGTTCGGCCTGCCGCGGGGCGAGGACCCGAACCAGCGCGGCGCGTCCCGCCGCTGGATCCGGCAAGCGGTCGAGGCGAGCCTGCGCCGGCTCGGCACGGACCACCTCGACCTCTATCAACTGCACCGTCCGGACCACGACACCGATCCCGCGGAGACGCTGTCGGCGCTGTCGGACCTGGTCCAGGCGGGGAAGATCCTCGCGTTCGGTTCGTCGATGTTCCCGGCCGAGACGATCGTCGAGGCGCAGTGGACCGCCGAGCGTCGCGGCACCCACCGCTTCCTGACCGAGCAGACCTTGTACTCGATCCTGACCCGCCGGCCGGAGGCGTCGGTGTTCCCGGTGGCGCAGCGGCACAACCTCGGCGTACTCACGTTCGGCCCGCTCAACGCGGGCTGGCTGACCGGCCGGATCGACATGTCGTCGACCCACCGCGCCGCGAGCCGGCCGTCGAGCTTCGATCCGACCAGCCCTACCGGTCAGGCGAAGGCCGCGGCAGTCGCGAAACTTGCTCCACTCGCCGCCGAGGCCGGGCTGACGCTACCGCAGCTGGCCATCGCGTTCGTCCGCGCGCACCCGGCGGTCACGTCGGTCCTGATCGGTCCGCGGACGCAGGACCAGCTCGACACGCTGCTCCCGGCCGCCGACGCCACGCTCTCCGCCGACATCCTCGACCGGATCGACGAGATCGTTGCCCCCGGCACCGAGCTGGACCCGGCCGACAACTACGCCGCGACGCCGCCCGCGATCGCCGACGCCCGGCTCCGCCGACGCTGAGCCTCCATCCACCGCGTCATCAGTCGTCAGGCATCGCGACGAACGACAGCACCACCCGGTCCTTGCCGGGCCCCTCCTGCAGATGCGGCTCGAGTACGGCGTTGATGCCCTCGCGGATCGCGTCCAGATCAGCGGGATCGACGTACACCGCCAGTTGGCTGTAGCCGAGCTGGGCCAGTCGCGGATAGAAGTCGCCGCTGTCGACGAGGCGGTCGAAGTCCGCGGCCAGGCGGGTGAGCATCATCAGGAACGCCTGGCGGTGCTGCTCCGGCGTCATCGCCCGGGCCTCGCGTTCGTCGATCCGGCCGACCTTGGTCTGGTCGAGGCTGAGCGTGCGCTCCGTCGTACCGCGGACCTTGCGCTCACGAACCACGGTGAGGAAGCCGGCGTCGATCAGGACGGCGACATGGCGGTACAGCGACGTACTCGGGACATCGGGGAGGTCGCGCTTGAGATCGGTCGTGGTCAGCTCGCGGCCGAGCAGGCGCTGGACGATCCGCCAGCGGACCGGGTGCAGGAGCAGGTCCGACACCGGCGTGGATGACGGCTCGTCCATCAGGGTCGCTCCAGGGTTTTCACGGGTCACCATTAATCCCAAGTTTGGTAATAATAGCGTGAACGGAAGCATTTCCCCGTCGCCCAAGGAGAACGTGCTGTGTCGCTCACCCGTCGTAGGTTGCTCAAGTCCGCCGCTGCCGCTGTGCCGGTCGCCGCGCTCTCTTCTCTGCCCGCATCAGCCACCGGCACGCGTGAACCGGCCGCGATCGGGCGGCTGGCCGACAAGATCGAGGCCGGGATGGCGAAGTACGCGATCCCCGGTGCCGGTCTCGGCCTGTGGTACCGGGGTCGCGAGTACGTCCGCGGCTTCGGGGTCACCAGCGTCGACACCGGAGAACCGGTGTCCGGCGACACCGTGTTCCGGATCGGCTCGACCACCAAGACGTTCACCGCGACCGTGATGATGCGGCTCGTCGAGCGCGGACGGGTCAGCCTCGACCGTCCGGTGCGCGCGTACCTGCCCGACTTCCGGACGGCCGACCCGTCGGTCGCGGCGCGGGTGACCGTGCGCCAGCTGCTGAACCACACCGCCGGCTGGCAGGGCGACTACCTCGAGGACTACGGGGAGGGCGACGACGCGCTCGCGAAGTACGTCGCCGGGATGGCGAAGGTCCCGCAGCTCACCCCGCTGGGGAAGGTGTTCGCCTACAACAACGCCTCGCTCGGGGTGGCCGGCCGGATCATCGAGGTGGTGACCGGCAAGCCGTATGAGGTCGCCGCGCGCGAGCTCTTGGTGGATCCGCTCGGGCTCGACCACAGCCGCTTCTTCCGGAGCGAGCTGGGCGGTTTCAGCGTCGCGGCGTCGCACAACATCGTCGACGGCAAGGCGGTTGTGGAGCCCGCGTTCGATGCGCTTCCGCGCAGCCTGCAGTCGATCGGCGGGCTCATCTCCAGCGCCCGCGACCAGCTGCGGTACGCGCGCTACCACCTGGGGCACCGGGACCTGCCCAGGTTGCTCAGCGACCGCAGTCGGTTGGCGATGCAGTCGCACCCCGGTCCCGGCGGCACTCTGTTCGTCGAGCTGAACGGTGTGGGCGTCAGCTGGATGCTGCGTCCGACCGCGCAGGGTCCGACGGTGGTACAGCACGGCGGCGACTGGTCCGGTCAGCACTCCGGCTTCCTGTTCGTGCCGCAGCGGGACTTCGCGATCACGTTGCTGACCAACTCGGAGAGCGGTCCGCTGCTGGTCGCGGAGCTGTTCGCGGACGACTGGGCGCTGCAGGAGTTCGCCGGCCTCAACAACCTCCCCGCCGTACCGCGTGACCTGCCGGCGCGGCGGCTCGCGGAGTACGAGGGCACGTACGTGTCGCAGCAGATCGGTCTCGACGGCAAGCCGGAGGACCTGGCACTCGACGTGACTGCCGACAAGGGCCAGCTGGTCGCCGGTGCGGGTGGGCAGGCGCTGCTCCGGCTCGCCTTCTACCGCAAGGACTACGTGCTCTCCTTGAACCCGGACGGCACGTCGACCCACACCCGCGCCAACTTCGTCCGCGGCAGCAACGGACAGGTCGAATGGCTGCGGTACGGCGGGCGTCTGTTCCGCCACCACGCTGCCGGAGCTCGCACGACCACTCGGACGACGGCTGCCCGTGCCGCCAACCTTCGTCTGCTCAGTCGGTAGTTGTCACCATCCACAGATGCCCGTCCGGGTCGGTAAAGGTGGCTAGGTACGCCCATGGCTTGCGTACGGGCGCTGTCACCTGCACCGCTCCGGCGGCGATCGCCTTGGCGGTCCGATCGTCGACAGCAGCCTCGCTGTCGACGGTCACCGTCAGGATGCATTCGCTCTGGCCATACGGTGCGGCGGGCTGGTCGCCGAGCACCCAACCGAAACCCTCAGTTGGGATGAGCATCATCGTGACGTCGTCCGCCAGGGCGAACTGCAAGGGCTCGGGGATGCCGTCCTCGTCCGGCTCCCCTACCGGTGTCAGGCCGAGCGCCGCCTGGTAGAAGGCGTACGAGCGGGGCCGGTCCTCGATCGGGAGGCTGATGATCATCGGGTCACTCCAGCGGTGAAGCGGACGGCGTCGGAGCCGGTCAGGTGGTTCGGTGGGAGGGTACGACCGCACAGGACCAACAGGAGGTCCTGTGCTGTGCCGGTCAGCGGTGTGCCGGTGCCATAGGTCCAGTCGAGGTCGGTGGCCTGCAGCTGGATGCCGGTGAGGTCGACGCCGAAGTACTTGACCTGGCGTGGGTTCATGTCGTCGAGGATGTAGTGCAGTCGCTCAGCCGGGACCTGTCGATCGATGCCTAGCGCAACGGTCACGTCGAGGCCGTGGATCACGTCGTGCGACAGTGCGCCCACGTAGCCGCCACCTGGTGGCTTCCACGGGTGGTCGACGTTCTGGCGAAGACAGTCGACCAGCTCGGCCGATGAGAGCGCCGCAGCGTCCGCGCGGGCCTGCCGGTCGGCGTACCGTTCGAATTTGCCGCCTGCCCGGACCAGTCCGGCCAGGAACCGTGGCATCGAGACCCGGTACGGCATGGTGATGTGCGCGACCAGCTCCCGCACCCGCCACTCCTTGCATAACGTGGGCCTGTCCCAGTCGTCATCCGGCAGCCCGGCCAGCACCTCCGCCAGCTCCGTGCGTTCGGCCGCGACCGCAGTTCTGATATCCGTCATACCCCACCGACGAACGACTCAGGACCGCACAGACACCTCCTGCAATCTTTTCTGGAGGTACAGCCGCTCCGCCCCCGTGGTCGCCAGTTCGAGGGCTTCTTCGTACGACGTCTTTGCCTCGGGCCAGCGCTCCAGCCGACGCAGGAAGTCGGCCTGTGTGGCTGGCAGGAGGTGGTAGCCGGCCAGCGGTCCTTCGGCGAGCTCCTGGACCAGGCGGAGACCGATGGCTGGGCCGTCTGCCATACCGATGGCGACTGCGCGGTTGAGCGTGACAACTGGAGTCTGCGGGAGTTGGGCGTACAGACCGGCGATCTGCGGCCAGTCCGTGTCGGCTGCGGTACGGGCGGTCGCGTGGCAGGCGGCGATGGCAGCCTGCACCTGGTACGGACCTGGAGTGCCACGGTCGAGGGCTGAGTCCAGCAGATCAACGCCCTCCTTGATCTGGCTGTGGTCCCAGCGGGAGCGGTCCTGGTCGTCGAGGGTGATGAGGGCGCCGTCCTCAGCAAGCCGCGTATCGCGTCGCGCGTCGTGCAGCAGCATCAGAGCGAGCAGTCCGGCGGCCTCAGGCTCGGATGGCATCAGCTGGACGAGCAGTCTGGCCAGTCGGATCGCCTCACCGCTCAGATTGCTCCGGACGACATCGGAATACCCCTCGTTGAAGAGCAGGTACAGCACGGCGAGTACGGCGGGCGTCCGCTGCGGCAGGAGATGCGCGGGCGGCACGCGGTACGGGATGCCGGCGTGCTGGATCTTCTGCTTCGCGCGAGTCAGCCGTTTCGACATGGTCGCCTCAGGGACCAGGAACGCCCGGGCGATCTCCGCAGTACTCAGACCGGCCAGCGTGCGCAGCGTCAACGCCACGCGCGCCTCCATCGCCAGTGCGGGATGGCAGCAGGTGAACATCAACCGCAGCCGGTCGTCCGGTACGTCGTACGGCGGGTCCTGGTCGTCCTCGAGCGCCGCGACCTCACGCAGCTTGGCGGCACCCACGGCCTCGCGACGCAGCCAGTCGATCGCCCGGTTGCGCGCGGTCGTGGTCAGCCAGGCACCGGGCCGGTCCGGTACGCCGTCGACCGGCCACCGCTGGAGTGCCGCGGCGAACGCCTCCTGCGCACACTCCTCGGCGAGCTCCCAGTCGCCGGTCACCCGGATCAGAGTGGCGACCACCTGCCCCCACTCCTGCCGGTAGATGTCCTCCAACGTCACACCGGCGGCTCCAGCACCGGGCGGATCTCGATCGTGCCGTAGCCGGCCGCGGGGTGTTTCGACGCGATCTCGATCGCCTCGTCGAGGTCGGCGCAGTCGATCAGCACGAAGCCGCCGATCTGCTCCTTCGTCTCGGCGAACGGACCGTCGGTGAGCAGCAGTTGCTCGTCACGCACCCGCACCGTGGTGGCTTCGTGCGGCGGCCGCAGCCCCGCACCCCCGGCCACCACGCCGCGGGCCTCCATCTCCTCGGACCACCCGCCGCACCCGTCGTTCGCGTACTCGGTGCCGGAGGGGTCACCGCAGATCATCAGCAGGTACTTCACCCAGCCATCGTCGCAGGTCTAGCGTCGATTGAAAGGAACCTGAGGCGGGAGGGCATGTGATGACCGGACGGATCGTGCACTTCGAGGTGCCGTACGACGACGGTGAGCGAGCGCGGGCGTTCTACCGCGAGGCGTTCGGGTGGAACCTGATGGAAATGCCCGAGATGAACTACACGATGGTGTCGACCGGACCGGTGAACGAGCAGTCGATGCCGTCCGAGCCCGGGTTCATCAACGGCGGCATGTACCGGCGCACCGGCGAGCTGACCCGCCCGATCCTGACCGTCGACGTACCGGACATCGACGCGGCCTGGAAGACCATCGAGAGCCTCGGCGGCGAGCGTGTCGGCGAGAAGCTGCCGGTCGGCGACATGGGCTTCGCGGCGTACTTCAAGGACCCGGAAGGCAACGTTCTCGGGCTCTGGCAGACCGCCTGACAACACTCTGGAGGCTCCCGGCGGGCCAAGGTCTTGACAAGCTTGCGCAACTTGGCGCAATCTTGCCGAAACCTTGGCGCAACCTCTGGGAGCCTTCGTGAACCCCACCCTGACCGACGTCGCGCAGCGCGCGGGCGTCTCGCTGTCGACCGCGTCCCGGGCGTTCAGCGACCCGGACCGGATCGGCCGCGACACCCTGCGCCGGATCATCACCGCCGCGGAGGAGATCGGGTACGTCGCCTCGGCCGGCCGCCGCTCGCGGTCGAGCCTGCCGACCCGCTCGTCCACCGTCGCGATGATCGTCCCGGACATCGGCAACCCGGTCTGGGCGAGCTTCGTCAAGGCTGCCCAGGCGCACGGCTGGAACCGCCGCCACACGGTCGTGCTGACCGACACCGACGGCAGTCCGGACCGCGAGCGGGAGATCATCGGCGAGTTGCAC
The DNA here is from genome assembly GCF_040300265.1 of Kribbella sp. NPDC000426. Taxonomy (NCBI): domain Bacteria; kingdom Bacillati; phylum Actinomycetota; class Actinomycetes; order Propionibacteriales; family Kribbellaceae; genus Kribbella; species Kribbella sp. NPDC000426. The sequence goes on from NZ_JBEPDK010000006.1 coordinate 510,653, forward strand.
GAGCGCGTCGACGGGTTCGTCGTCTGCTCGCCCCGCCTGCCCGCGCACGACATCGCCGAGCTGTGCGGTGACACGCCGCTCGTGCTGGTGAACCGGACGAGCGACGAGACCAACAGCGTCGTGCCGGACGCCGCGGACGGTCTGCGCCAGGCTTTGGAGTACCTGCGGGTCCTTGGTCACGAGCATGTCGCCTACGCCCAGGGCTCGCCGTTGTCATGGTCGAACCAGACGCGGGTGGAGGCGATCCAGCAGCTCGCTGACCAGGCCGACATCGAACTCGAGGTGCTCGGTTGGCAGGCCGAGACCGTGGCCGGCGGCCAGGCAGCGGCGGCCAGCGTCGTCGCTTCCGGCGCCACCGCGGTGATCGCCCACAACGACCTGATGGCGCTGGGCATCATGGCCGGCGCGACCGCGCTCGGTGTCGAGGTGCCTGGCGAGCTGAGCGTGGTCGGCATCGACGACACTCCGCTCGCGGAGGTCGGCCGCCCGACGCTGACCAGCATCCAGGTGCCGATGTCGCGCGCCGGCGTGATGAGCATCGACATGCTCCACCAGCAACTGACCGCGGAGACGCCGACCGAGCCACGCACGATCACGCTGCCCACCCAGCTGGTAGTCCGTCAGAGCACCGGCCCGGTGGCCGGCTGGACGCCGGCCCGCCGCGATCGGAGCGACGGATGAGAGTCGTCATCACCGACCCCAACCTGCTCCCCCTGCGGTCCGAGCTCGAGGCGTTGTTGCCCGACGCCGACCTGGACTGGCTCCCCGACGATCTCCTGGCCAGCCTGAAGTCCGCCGACGTCCTCGTCGGTCCGGCGTTCGACCAGGAGATGGCGGATGCGGCACCGGGTCTCCGGCTCGTCCAGGTCGCCGGCGCCGGCACGGACCGAGTCACGGCCGACGGCGTACCCGTTGCGAACACCTATCACCACGAGGACTCGATCGCGGAGTACATCGTTTGGGCCCTGATCGCCCTTCGCCGCGAATTCCCCCAGGCCGACGCTGCCCTGCGCGCGAACCGCTGGCGCTCGCCCGTCTACGACCCCGCGCTCCCCCAGCCGCAGACGCTGGCTGACGCGAAGGTCGGCTTCCTCGGCTTCGGTCACATCGGCCGGGCGACCTGGCGAGTCCTCCAGGCCTTCGGCGCCCAGGCCCAAGCTGTCACCGCGAGCGGAAAGGCCGAGGGAGTCAGCTGGGCCGGTGACACGAGTCAGCTCCCAAGGCTGCTGGACGAGTCGAACGTCCTGATCGTCTCCGCGCCGCTGACCGAGGACACCCGCGGCATCATCGGCGCCGCGGAACTCGAGCGGCTCGGCGCCGACGGCGTACTGGTGAACGTTGCCCGCGGCCCGCTGGTCCAGGAACTCCCGCTGTACGACGCGCTTCGCAACCGCACGATCCGCGGCGCCGCCTTGGACGTCTGGTACTCCTACCCGTCGACCGGCAACCAGGCCCGACCGGCCGACGCGCCCTTCGGCGAGCTCGACAACGCCCTGCTGACGCCGCACCTGTCCGGGATCACCCGGCAGACGTACCGCGGCCGCATCCACGACATCGCCGCGAATATCACAGCCCTTGCTGAGGGCAACGAACTGCGCAACCTCGTCCGACCCTGAGAGCACCCACCATGACCGATCGCATCATCGCCGCCGAGGTCGTCGTCACCAGCCCCGGCCGCAACTACGTCACGCTCAAAGTCCAGACCGCGGACGGCCTCGTCGGGTACGGCGACGCGACCGTCAACGGCCGCGAACTCGCCGTCGCGAGCTATCTGCGCGACCACGTCGTACCGCTGCTGACCGGCCTCGACCCGGCGCGGATCGAGGACACCTGGCAGTACCTGTACCGCGGGGCGTACTGGCGCCGCGGCCCGATCACGATGGCCGCGATCAGCGCGGTCGACCTGGCCCTGTGGGACATCAAGGGCAAGGCGGCCGGAATGCCCGTCTACCAGCTGCTCGGTGGCGCGGTCCGCGACAAGGTCCTCGCCTACACGCACGCATCCGCGTGGGAGCTTCCGGCGCTGCTCGACGAGGTCGACGCGCGGCGGCAGGACGGGTTCCGCGCGGTCCGCGCGCAGTCCGGCGTACCAGGGCTGGAGACGGTGTACGGCGTACATCGCGACGCCGGCGGATACGAGCCGGCGAAGCGCGGCGCCGTACCCGTGGTCGAAGCGTGGGACACCGATGCGTACCTGCGCCACATCCCGGGCGTGCTCGCCGCCGTCCGAGAGCATGTCGGTCCCGAGCTGGCCTTGCTGCACGACGCACATCACCGGCTGACCCCACAGCAGGCCGCACGACTCGGCAAGGCGCTCGAACCCGCGGACCTGTTCTGGCTCGAGGACGTGACCCCGGCGGAGAACCAGGACGCGCTGCGCCTGGTCCGGCAGCACACCACCACCCCGCTGGCGATCGGCGAGGTGTTCAACTCGATCTACGACTGCAAGGACCTGATCACCGAGCAGCTGATCGACTACATCCGGGTCGCGGTCGCGCACGCCGGCGGGATCAGCCACCTGCGCACGATCCTGGCGCTCGCCAGTGTGTACCAGGTCAAGGCCGCTCCGCACGGCCCGTCCGACGTCTCGCCGGTCTCGTTCGGTGCGAGCGTCCACCTTGGGCTGTCGACGCACAACTTCGGCATCCAGGAGTACATGGGGTACGACGCGCTCGCGCACGAGGTCTTCCCGCACTCGTGGTCGTTCAGCGACGGCTACCTGCACCCGGGCGAAGCGCCCGGTCTCGGCGTCGAGCTCGACGAGGCGCTGGCCGCGAAGTTTCCCTACGAACCCGCCTACCTGCCCGTCGCGCGTCGGCTCGACGGCTCTGTTACCGACTGGTGAGCGCCTTGAACCGCACCTCGGTGTCCAAGCACCTTCTCAGCCGTCCGCCCGTCGGCACCGGCATCGTGCATCTAGGCCTGGGCAACTTCCACAGAGCGCATCAAGCCGTCTACACCGCGAACGCCGGCGACGGCTGGGGTGTCCTCGGTGTCGCGAGCCGCTCGTCCGAGGTCGCCGATGCGATGAACGCGCAGAACGGCCTGTACTCGGTGCTCGAGCTGTCGCCGGAGGGCTCGTCGATCAGCGTGCCGGGTGTCCACACCGGCGCGATCGTTGCCGCTGGCAACCCTGCAGCGGTGGTCGACGCCATCGCCGCCGAGGACACCCGCATCGTCTCGATGACGGTGACAGAACACGGCTACTGCATGGATCCGAGCACGCATCGGCTCGCGCTGGATCACCCAGGCATCGTCGCGGATCTGTCCGGCGCGACGCCGCGTACGGTCATCGGGCAGATCGCACGCGCTCTGGAACGGCGGGCCGCGACGCACGGCGCGCCGATCACCGTCCTCAACTGCGACAACATGCAGTCGAACGGTCGACAGACCCGCTCGTTGGTCCTCGAGTTCCTCCAGGGGAGCAAGGCGGAGAGCTGGATCGCCGAGAACGTCGCCTTCCCGAACTCGATGGTCGACCGGATCGTGCCGGCGACCACGGACGCCTACCGTGCGTCGGCGTACGAACTGCTGGGGGTGCACGACCGCAGCCCGGTGCCGGCCGAGCCGTTCACGATGTGGGTGATGGAGGACCACTTCGCCGCCGGGCGACCGGCCTGGGAGCGCGGCGGCGCGATCTTCTCCGACGAGGTCGAGGCCTACGAACTGCTCAAGCTCCGCCTGCTCAACGGCACCCATTCCTTGATCGCGTACCTCGGTGCGCTCGACGGGCACTCGACGATCCCCGGGGCTCGGGCCACCGGGTTCATCGAGGCCGCGGCCCGCGCGGTCCTGGAGGACGAGTACCTGCCGACCGTCACGCCGCCGCGCGACTTCGACGTCAAGGCGTACATAGCCTCGCTGTTCGAGCGGTGGTCCAACGACGCGCTCGGGCACCGGACCCAGCAGGTCGGCAGCGACGGATCGGTGAAGCTGCCGCAGCGGGTCCCCGAGCCCGCGCTCGAGCTGCTGAAGCAGGGCGTGATGCCCGAACACCTCGCGCTCACGGTCGCCGCCTGGCTGTGTTGCGTCGTGCCCCTGTCCGGGTTCGATCCCGGTCCGCACGCGCGGGCCATGGTCGACCCGGCCCGCGAGCGGCTCGGGGCGCTCGCGGCGCAGGCCCGCAGTACCGGGGAGCTGGTCCGGTCGGCGATCGGACAGGTCTTCTCCACCGAACTTGCCGAGAGCAATGACTTTGCCCGGCGCGTGACCGACTACGTCGCCGTCATCACCCGTGACGGCGTCCGCGTCGCGGCCCGTGCGGCCGCGCGCTCCCGTACGTCCCGGCCGCACGCCTCGCCCGCGGCCTGAGACCCCGAAGGAATCCGCCATGCACACCTTGGCCCCTGAACCGACGCTTGATCCAACTCCGCAGGAGACCCGGCGCGCCGCGCTCGCCGGCCTGATCGGCACCGCGCTCGAGCAGTACGACTTCGTCATCTACGGGACCGCGTCCGCGCTGGTCTTCAGCCACCTGTTCTTCCCCAACATCTCCGCGTCGGCCGGGCTGCTGGCGAGCTTCAGCGCGTACGCGGTCGGGTTCTGCGCCCGTCCGCTCGGCGGCTTCTTCTTCTCGCGGTACGGCGATCGGCTCGGGCGCAAGTGGATCCTGGTGGCCACGCTGACCCTGATGGGCGTTGCGACGATGGCGATCGGCGTGCTGCCGACGTACGAGACGGTGGGCGTTTGGGCGCCGATCCTGCTCGTGCTCAGCCGGTTTCTGCAGGGCTTCGGCGCCGGTGCGGAGCAGTCCGGCGGCGCGACCCTGCTGACCGAGACGGCTGTGCGTGGCAAGCGCGGACGGCTGGCGGCGCTGATCATGACCGGTGCCGCGGCGGGTACGGCGCTCGGAGCCGGCGCGTGGGCGCTGGTCCAGCTGCTGCCGGATGATCAGCTGATGTCGTGGGGTTGGCGGCTGGTGTTCCTGAGCAGTGCGTTCGTCACGGTCGCGGCGTACGTCCTGCGGCGGAAGCTGAAGGAGACGCCGGTCTTCGCCGAGATCAAGGCGGAACGTACGGCGGCCGCGGCGCCGGTGCGCGAGGTGTTCCGGAACGGCAAGAAAGCAGTTGCCCTGGTCACCTTGATGACGGTCGGGCTGAGCGTGCAGTCGTACACGTACCAGGTGTTCATGGCCTCCTACCTCAAGGGGACCGTGAAGATCGACGCGCAGACCGTACCGGAGATCCTGCTGGTGGGAGCGATCTTCGGCGGCCTCGGCGCGGTCGTGCTCGGCTACCTGTCCGACCTGTTCGGGCGACGGCCGCTGTTCCTCGGCATCACCGGACTGTTGCTGCTGCTGCCGTTCCCGACGTTCATTGCCTTGAGCACCGGCAATCTCACCGTCATCTACCTGGCCATGATCATCGGGTTCGTGTTCGCCTGCCAGGGCGGTGTGGCAGTGACGATGAGCTACCTCCCGGAGCTGTTCGGCAGCCGGTACCGGTACGCCGGTGTCACGCTGGGGCGCGAGTTCGCCGCCGTACTCGGTGGTGGTTTCGCGCCGCTGATCGCGGTCGCGCTGATGGGCGCCTTCGACTCGTGGGTGCCGGTCGCGATCTACATGACCGTCGCGATGGCGATCACGTTCGGCGCCGGATTGGCCGCGCCGGAGACCCGCGACCGTGACCTGCTCGCACCCGAGAACGCCACCGACCGCACACCGGTCGCCGCCTCCGCCGCGGCGCCCGTCACCGCAACGGCCTGAAGGAGAGACATGAAGGCGATCGTCATCCGGAGCAAGCTCGACCTGGTCGAGACCGAGCTGCCGACCCCGGAACCGCAGGCCGGCGAGGTTCGCCTCCGGATGGCGTACGGCGGGATCTGCGGGTCCGACCTGCACTACTACCACGAGGGCGCGAACGGCTCGTTCGTCGTCCGCGAACCGCTGGTGCCCGGCCACGAACTGTCGGGCACCGTCGACCTCGACCCGTCCGGGGAGTTCGCGCCGGGCACACCGGTGACGATCCATCCGGCCACCTTCGGTACTCCGGAGCCGGGCATCGAGGACCGTCCGCACCTGTGGCCGAACGGCGCCTACCTCGGCAGCGCGTCCACCTGGCCGCACACGCAGGGCGGCCTGAGCGAGTTCGTTGTCGTAGGCAATCACATGGTCCGGACGCTGCCGCCTTCGTTGCCGTTGCGGCGCGCTGCGCTGGCCGAGCCGCTCGCGGTCGGGCTGCATGCATTGGAGATTGCCGGCGGCGTGAAAGGCCGGCGTGTGCTGGTCTCGGGCTCGGGTGCGATCGGTCTACTGACTGCAGCGGCAGCGCTGGCCGCCGGCGCGACCGAGGTGGTGACGACCGACGTCCTTCCGGGGCCACTACAGCGGGCCCGGGAGCTCGGCGTACATCGAGCGCTGCAGGTCGGCACGGACGAGGTCCCGTCCGGGTACTTCGACGTCGCCCTCGAGTGCACCGCCGTACCGGCCGCGATCAGCACCGCGATCGACGCAGCCCGCCGCGGCGGAATCGTCGTACTCGTGGGCATTCCGGCCGACGAGCCACGCGGCGTGAACCTCGCTCCGGTGGTCTCCCGCGAACTCCAGATCCGAGGCACGCTCCGCTTCAACAACGAGATCGACCACGCGATCGAACTCCTGAACGCGAATCCCGAGCTCGAGCGCGTGATCACCCACGAGTACCCGGCCGACCAGGCCGTCGAAGCCTTCGCCACCGCCACCGACTCCAACACCTCCGGCAAGGTCCTCCTCTCCCTCTGGCCCTAGCCACACCCCACCCACCCGACGCCCGCCCGCCCCACACCCCGCCCGGCAGGCTGCCATCCGCCCGCCGGGCGACGTTGCCACCAACGCGCCGACTGCCACCGGACCGCCGGACCCGGCCAGGCACCCAACTCCCATCTCCATCCTCTTCTTTCTCGCCTGTCGGAGTGGTGGAGGCGATGACGAGGTCGGCGTACACCCTCAGTTCACGGTCGAGTGCCTAGACTGCGAGGTGTGTTGGCTCCGGTGGTGTCCTCGGGAGGACTGAATGCCTGACCGTATCCAGACCATTGCGTATCCGGCGCCGGGGTCTCGGCCGTCGCGGCGGGATCCGGATCCGCTCGCGCCGCATGTGATCGTGCTGTTCGGGGCGACCGGTGACCTGGCCAAGCGCAAGCTGCTGCCGGGGCTGGCCTATCTGCAGCAGTCCCGGTTCACGCCCGACGTACGCATCATCGGTACGGCGACCGAGGAGATGACCTCGGACGAGTTCCGGGCCCGTGCCCGGGAGGCCGTTGAGATGTTCGGCATGCACAAGCTGACCGACGAGCAGTGGGCGCAGTTCTCCGAGACGCTCGACTACGTGCCGGTGACCGCCGGGCCAGAGGCGCTGGCGAGCGCGGTGAAGGCGGCCGAGGAGCACCTCGGCCCCGACGTACGCCGGTTGCACTACCTCTCGGTGCCCCCGAAGGCGGCCCAGTCGGTGATCGCGATGCTGCGCGACGCGGATCTGGTGGACCGGGCCCGGGTGGTGATGGAGAAGCCGTTCGGCGACGACCTGGCCAGCGCGATCAAGCTCAACGACTTCGTCCACGAGACCTTCGACGAGTCGCAGATCTTCCGGATCGACCACTTCCTCGGCAAGGAAGCGGCGCTGAACATCCTCGCGTTCCGGTTCGCGAACGGCCTGTTCGAGCCGATCTGGAACCGGAACTTCATCGACCATGTGCAGATCGACATCCCGGAGTCGCTCGGGCTGGACCAGCGCGCGACGTTCTACGAGCCGACCGGCGCCTTCAAGGACATGGTCGTGACACACCTGATGCAGGTGATGTCGTTCGTGGCGATGGAGCCGCCGACCGCCCTGGAACCGCGGGCGATCTCGGAGGAGAAGAACAAGGTCTTCCGCTCGATGCTGCCGCTCGACCCCGCCTGCGTGGTGCGCGGTCAGTACGGCGGTTACCGCAGCGAGGAAGGTGTCGCGCCCGACTCCGACACCGAGACGTTCATCGCGCTGAAGGTCGAGATCGACAACTGGCGCTGGGCCGGTGTGCCGTTCTTCCTGCGGACCGGCAAGAAGCTGGCCGAGGGCCAGCGGATCATCTCGATCGCCTTCAAGGAGGCGCCGAAGACGATGTTCCCGTCCGGCTCCGGCGTCGGCTCGGAAGGCCCGGACCACCTGACCTTCGACCTGGCCGACTCGTCCCGGGTGTCGCTGTCGTTCTACGGCAAGCGCCCCGGCCCGGGCATGCGCCTGGAGAAGCTCTCGATGCAGTTCTCCACCCAGGAGACCGAGAGCGCGGGCGACGTGCTCGAGGCGTACGAGCGTTTGATCCTCGACGCGATGCGCGGCGACCACACCCTGTTCACGACGGCCGAGGGCATCGAGTCCCTGTGGGACCGCTCGGCCCCGCTGCTCGACGACCCGCCGCCGGTCAAGCCCTACCAGGCCGGCACCTGGGGCCCGAACGCCATCCACCAACTGATCGCTCCCCGCGCCTGGCGCCTCCCCTTCGAAAGGGAGTGGCGGGAGTAGTTAGGCTGCCGCGCATGCGGGAGATATTGGTGATCGGGGTCGGGGCCGGCGATCCGGAGCAGGTGACGATGCAGGGTGTGTCGGCGCTGAACCGGGTCGACGTGTTCTTCGTGCTGGACAAGGGCGAGGTCAAGCAGGAGCTGGTCGATCTGCGGTCCGAGATCCTGCGGCGGTATGCGACGTCGAAGGACTACCGGGTCGTGGTCGGCCGTGACCCGGAGCGCGACCGCACGGCTTCGGCGTACGTCGAGGCCGTGGACGACTGGCGCCGGCGCCGGGCCGATGTGTGCGCGGAGCTGATCGCGTCCGAGCTGGCTCCGGACCAGGTGGGTGCGTTCCTCGTCTGGGGCGATCCGTCGCTGTACGACAGCACGCTGGCGATCCTCGACGACATCCAGGCGCGGGGTGAGCTCGACTTCGAGGTCGAGGTGATTCCCGGGATCAGCAGCGTGTCGACGCTGGCGGCGCGGCATCGGGTCGGGTTGAACCAGGTGGGCCGGCCGATCCAGATCACCACCGGGCGGCGGCTCGCGGCCGGCTGGCCGGACGGGGTGGACGACGTGGTGGTGATGCTCGACGCGCAGACGGCGTTCACCGAGCATCTCGACCAGGACGCGGAGATCTACTGGGGTGCGTACCTCGGGACGCCGGACGAGATCCTCATCTCCGGGCCGCTGCACGAGGTCGCGGCCGAGATCGAGAAGGTCCGCGCCGAGGCCCGCGACCGCAAGGGCTGGATCATGGACACGTACTTGGTGAGGCGAAGCACGCCGCCTTCAGCGGCAGGTGAGAGGTAGGCAGGCGGCATAGACCAAAGGTGTAGGTCTGGTGGACTTCGGACCGACGCGGGGATGCCGGGGGCCGGGTGAGGCTCTTGGCATGAAGAGAATCTTGGTGGGATTGGTTGCCGGCTTGGTGCCGGTGGGGTTGCTGGTGGGCCTCGCCGGGCCGAGTGACGCGGCGCCGCAGAACGTCGTACGAACTGACAACGGGCTGGTGGCGAGCAAGACCGTCGGGGACTCGCAGGTCTTCGACGGGATCCCGTACGCCGCTCCTCCGGTCGGCGCGCTGCGCTGGAAGGCGCCGCAGCCGGCGAAGCCGTGGACCGGCGTACGCGAGTCGAAGGTCGGCAACGTGTGCCCGCAGCAAGCGAACTCCGAGGCGCCGGACGGATCGACCACCGAGGACTGCCTCTACCTGAACGTCACCACCCCGTCCAAGCCGTCCGGGAAACCGCGCGCCGTCGTCGTCTGGCTGCCCGGCGGCGGGTTCTTCTCCGGCGCCGGCAGCAGTTACGAGGCGTCGAAGTTCGCCGCCCGCGGCGACGTGGTCGTCGTGACGGTCAACTACCGGCTCGGCATCTTCGGCTTCTTCGGGTATCCGGGCCTGACGGGCTCCGGCACCTTCGGCCTGCAGGACCAGCAGGCGGCCCTGCGCTGGGTGCAGCGGAACGCGCGGGCCTTCGGTGGCGACCCACGCAACGTCACCGTGGCGGGTGAATCCGCCGGTGGCATGAGTGTCTGCGCCCAGCTGACCTCGCCGACCTCCACGGGCCTGTTCTCGAAGGCGATCATGCAGAGCGGCTCCTGCGCGTTCGACTGGGCCGACAACAGCCAGTACCCGGGTCAGGAGGCCGGCTCGTTCTGGGTCCCGGCCGGCGCGGTGCAGGCGCACGGCAAGGAATGGGCCGCCGGCAACAAGGCCAAGTTCGGGTGCAAGCCCGGACAGTCGATGCTGGACTGCCTCCGCGGGACGAAGTCCGACGTACTGGTCGACGACACGCTCGAGTTCGTCCAGATCGGGTACGGCCAGACTGCCGCCGTACCGCTGTCACCGGCCGGCGCGCTGAAGGCCGGACTGTTCCACCGGGTACCGATCATCTCCGGGAACAACCACGACGAGGCGAACGCCTGGCTGTCCGCGTTCGGTGACATCAAGGACTACCCGCAGCTGGTGACGAACATGGTCGGCGCTCAGAAGGCTGCGCAGGTGCTCAACCACTACCCGCAGACCAACTACGAGTCGCCCGCCGCGGCGTGGGGCGCTGTCACCACGGACCGGCTCTGGTCGTGCACACAGGTCGCTTCGGACCAGCAGGCCGCCGCGAAGGTACCGGTGTACGCATACGAGTTCGCAGACAAGCACTCCCCGATCGCTGCGGCCGGACTGGGAGCCGCACACGGCACGGAGCTCCCGTACCTGTTCCGGCTGGGCGGATACGACTTCCCGATGTCAGCGACCCAGCAGACGCTGTCGAACCAGATGATCGACTACTGGACGTCGTTCGCCCGGACCGGCAACCCGAACGGCGCCGGCCGACCGCACTGGTCGCCGACCGGCGTACGTGAAGTCAAGGGACTCTCACTCGCGCCGACGGATCAGAGCGGCATCCAGCAGGTCAGCCTGAGCACCGAGCACCAGTGCGGGTTCTGGTCACGCCTTGGCTGACCTCTTCCTCCACACCGGCATGAGGACCGGCGACAGGAGAAGCAGGAGCAACGCATAGAAGTTCACTCCGGGAACGAAGGCCGCCAGTACGAAGGCCACGACGGTCAACCCGGTCAGCATCAGCGAGCCGATCAGCTCGCTCTGCTTGACCGGGTTGTCCGGCTTCTCGAGGTCCTTGCTCCCGTGGATCATCCAGGTGATCGCGGACTGGCAGACACTCAGCGCCAGGATCGTGCCGGTGTACAAGCCGGCCGTGAACCGGTCGCTGGGGAAGGCCCCGATGATCTCGGTCGGGAACGGCAGTACGACGATCGTGAGCAGCCAGAGCAGGTTCACCCGGATCAGCCTCGTCGTGTACGCCCGGACGTGTTCGAAGACCCGGTGATGGCCCAGCCAGAAGTTGGCGATCACCACGAAGCTCAGCAAGAACGTGAAAAGCTCCTGCCGGTGGTCCTGGATCACGCTGACCGCGTCACCGCCTTCGGCCTTCACCTCCGGCACCAGGTCCACCAGCGGCAGCACCAGCAGGGTGATGGCGATCGCGACGACCGCGTCGGTGAACAGGACCAGCCGGTCGGGGTCTCTCGTCGTACTCACGGCCGAAAGAGTAGCCGTCAGGTGTGTCGTTCGCGGAGCAGGCTGATCGACAGGACGGCCGCCGCGAACACGAATCCGGCTGCGGCGAGCCACGCTGCGCCGTACCCGTCCCTGAGGGCTTGGAGGGTGCCTTCGGAGTGGCGGTGTGCTGTGGTCGAGGCGGCGAGGGTGGCCAGTACGGCGGTGCCGATGGCCGCGCCGGCCTGTTGGGCGGTGTTGTTGAGCCCTGAGGCCAGTCCGGCGTCGCTGGCGTCCGCGCCGGACATGGCAAGCATGATCGATGCCGGGATGGCCACGCCGATACCAGCGCCCATCACGGCAAGCACCGGGCCCACGTTGACGACGTACGAGCCGTCGACCGGCGCCTGGCTGATCCAGAGCAGCGCCAGCACGAACACAGCCAGTCCGGCGATCAGCATCTTGCGCGGGCCGAAGCGGACGGTGAGTCGTGGGGCGATGGACAGCGACATCAGTGCGTTCATGAGCGGGGCGGGCAGGAACGCCAGGCCGGTGGTGAGCGAGTCGTAGCCGAGCACGCGCTGCACGTACAGCGCGGTGGTGAACTGGAAGCCGAATCCGGCGGCGAAGAGCAGCACGACCACCAGGTTGGCCACGCTGAGCTGACGACGGCGGAAGATGCGCAGGGCAAGCAATGGGTTCTTGATGCGTGCCTGTCTTGCGACGAACGCGGCCAGCAACACGACCGACGCGGCGGCCTGCAGGAGCGTGCGGGTGAGGGTCGCGTTGGGCTCTGCGGTCTGGACGATCGTGTAAACACCCAGCGAGAGCCCTGCGGTGACGAGCACGGCTCCCAGTACGTCGGCACCTCTGGCCAGGCCTAGCCCGGGCCGGTGGGACAGCAGGCGTAATGCGAACACCAGTGCGATCGCACCGATCGGCACGTTGATCAGGAACGCCCAGTGCCAACCGATGGTCTGGGTGATCACGCCACCGAGGATCAGCCCAATCGACGCACCGCTGGCGGCTGTGAAGCTGTAGACACCCATGGCGCGCGCCTGATCTCCCGGGGCTGGGTAGAGGTTCACGATCATCCCGAGAATCACGGCCGAGGCCAGTGCGCCACCTACGCCTTGCAGGAACCGCCCGGCGATCAGGACCTCGGCGCTGCCCGCCAGCCCGCACAGGAGCGACGCCGCCGTGAACAGGGCGAGGCCGGCGAGGAAGATCCGCTTGCTGCCGATCAGGTCGCCGATCCGGCCGGCGAGCAGGAGCAGTCCGGCGAAGGCGATCAGGTACGAGTTCATCACCCAGGCCAGGCCTGCCTGCGAAAACCCCAGATCACCTTGGATCGTGGGCAACGCCACCGTCACCACCGTGCCGTCGAGAATGATCATCAACTGCATCACGCAGAGCACGACCAGCGCCTTACCGCGCCCGCGCACCGCCGCCTCCACCACATCCACGCTCACAGCCGTCTCCTTCGATCTGTTGTGTAAGCGACCATAGCAGATAGTTCTTTAGTAGACGATCTCTTATCGGATGACTAAATGGGCTGAGACTTGCGCGCGGCGCGGCTAGGGTCGATCGAATGAGAGACGAGCCGACTGAGATCTCATGCGACCTCGTAGCCCGGATCCTCAAGGAACACTGGGGTTTCACGGCTGTGGAGGTTGTCTACGCAGCGGTGGGCTTCGGCAGCTACCACTGGATCGCCTCCGATCTTGACGGACATCGCTGGTTCGCAACCGCCGATCGCGTCGGCCGGGATGGCGCGCAGGCGATCACCGCCGCCATGCAGACAACCCGAGAACTGGCCGACCGCGGCTACGAGTTCGCAGTCGCGCCATTGGCTGATCGGCGTGGGCAGCTGGTCCGCGAAGTCCTGCCTGGTTGGACGCTGATGGTGCTGCCGTACCTGCAGGGCTGGAGTACACCGGACGGCTCGTGGGACGATCCCGCCGAGCGCGAGCAGATCGCACCTATCGTCGGCCGCCTGCATGCGGCTGCAGCACCGGAAGCCTTACAGCGCTGGGATTTCGCCATCCCCCACCGTGACGGACTACTCGCCGCACTGGCCGACCTCGACCACCCGTGGTCCAGCGGCCCGTACGCCGAGCCGACGCGCCTGCGACTGGCCGGCGCAAGCTCCTACGTCTGCAGCCGACTGGAGTACTACGACACCCTCGTACGCGAGGTCGAGGCCTCACCCGACCCCTGGGTCATAACCCACGGCGAACCCCACAGCGCCAACGTCCTCCGCACCCCCGACGGCCAGATGCTCCTGGTCGACTGGGAAACAGCCCGCCTCGCACCCCGCGAACGCGACCTGGCCGCATTCCTCGACAACTCCGCGGAGGTACTCACGGCCTACCAGTCAGAAGCCGGCCCCATCACCCCCAACCCCACAGCCTTAGAACTCTTCGAGGCCTGGTGGCCCCTAACCGAGATCACCTCCTACGTAGCCCTCTTCCGCCACCCACACCACGCCTCCGAAGACACCAAGCAGTCCTGGCACGAACTGACGGAGTACCTCCCTGGGTAGGTCAGCTGGCGCGTTGGCGGGAGCGGCGTATGGGTTGGGCTGTGGTGGGGGTGGCTAGGGGGCCGTCGACGAGCGTGGTGAGGGCGTCGATGAAGGATTTGCGGTGGGGGGCGGGGAGGGTGTTGAGGGCGTTGGCGTGGACCTGGTCGACTATTTTCTGGCCTTCGGCGGCGATCTTGGCGCCGGCGGGGGTGACGGCGATGATGCGGGCGCGGCGGTCGGTGGCGGAGGGTTTGCGTTCGGCGTAGCCGGCTTCCTCGAGCGCGTCGACGGTGACGACCATCGTGGTCTTGTCCATGTACGCGAGCTCGGCGATCTGGATCTGGGTTCGCTCGGCCTCGAGTGCGTGCCGCAGTACGCACTGCATGCGCAGCGTCAGGCCGACCTCCGCCAGCGCCGCGGACAGCTGGGTCTCCAGGACGTGGCCGGCGTGCGTGAGGTACCCGGTCAGGTCGGGCACGGTGCGTTCCGGAGGTTGCGCCATACCTCCGAGAGTAGCGCGGGATCGTCCGGCCGCAGATGATCCGGAGCTGGATCATTCCCCGCGGGCGCCGTCGATCAGCTCGCGGACCACATCGAGGTGGCCGAGGTGCCGCGCCGACTCCTGCAGTACGTCGAGCAGCAGCCGCTCGATCCGGATCGGGCCGCGGTACCCCTCGATGAACCCGGTCCAGTCCACCTCGCGCAGCGTCTGCTGCGACCGCTCCCACTCCGCGTCGTACGCCGCGACGACCGACGCGATCGTCTCGTCCGGCCCGATCCGGAACTCGTAGTCGTGGTCGTCCGACCGCCACAGCGACGGGAGGTCCTGGCCGCCGATCGTCCGCTGGATGTGCTGGCGTTGCACCGCGGTCAGGTGTTTGATCAGCCCGAGCGGATTCATCACCGGCGACGTGGCGAGCGGCGTCGCGCGCGCCTGCTGCTCGTCCAGCCCGTCCAGCTTGTTCACCGCGGTGGTGTGGACGAACTCGAAGTACCCGATCACCGATTGCGCGAGCGTCAGGTCGTCACCCGGCCACGGCCGGTCTCTCAACACCATGCGCCGCACTCTGTCACCCGGCGCCGACAGTAAATGGCGAGCGCCCGGGATGGCGGAAATGCGACGGCTTGCTCGACGACCACCGCGATGTCGCGAAACCGCCAGTGTGGCGTTATTGCAACTAGTTCGCTCGACACTATGACTCTTCTGGAAACCCGTACGCCGACCGTTCGGTGGCTCGGAGTCGTCGCCGTGACGCTCGGGATCTTCGCGATCACCACCACGGAGATCCTTCCGATCGGACTGCTCAATCCGATCGGTGCGGATTTCGCGCTCACTCCAGGGCGCACGGGGTGGTTGATGACCATGCCCGGGCTGGTCGCCGGTGCCGCCGCTCCGATCGTCACGGTCGCCACAGCCCGGCTGGACCGCCGGCTGATGCTCTGCGTGCTGATGGTGCTGCTGGCCGCCGCCGGCTTCTTGGCAGCGGCCGCACCGGTCTTCTGGCTCGAGCTGGTTGCCAGATTCGTTGTCGGACTGACCATCGGCGGCTTCTGGTCGATCGCCGCCGGTCTCGCCGGTCGCCTGGTCCCGGAGCGCTGGGCGCCGCGGGCGACAGCCGTCATCTTCTCCGCGGTGCCGCTCGGCTCGGTACTCGGCGTACCAGCAGGCACGTTCCTCGGTCAGCTGGCCGGCTGGCGTACGTCGTTCGCCGCGCTCGGAGTACTCGGTGTGGTGGCGCTGGTCGCCCTGCGGACCACGGTGCCTCCGCTACCTCCCGTGCAAGTCACACGGACCGCAGTACTCCGCGAAGCGCTTCGCGGCAGCCGCGGCGCTCTTGTGGTGACCTGCTTGATCGTCACGGCCCAGTTCGCGGCCTACACGTACGTGACACCGTTCCTGCGAGGTGTCGTACGCCAGGAGCTCATTGGACTGTTCCTTCTCATCTACGGAGCCGCGGGACTGGTGGGCAACCTCATCGCCAGTACGGCGGCTGTCCGGAACCTGAAGGCGACGTTCGCTACCTGCGCAGGGCTGATCGCGGCAGCAACCCTCCTGCTGCCGGTCGCGGGCCACACTGCCGCCGGAGCCCTTGCGGTGCTCGTGGTCTGGGGACTCGGGTACGGCGGCATCCCGGTCTGCTCGATGAGCATGTTCGCCCAGGCCTCACCGCAGTCGCGTGAGGCGGCGACGGTGTGGTTCACGTCGTCGTACCAGGCGGTGTTGTCGATCGGCGCGCTGCTCGGCGGGCTCGTGGTGGACGCGTGGTCCCTGCCGGCGGCGATGGTGGCCGGCGGCGGGTGTGCGGCGCTGGCGGTGGCGGTGCTGCTGTGGTCCAGAACACACGAGGTCACGGGGACGTAGCATCGCGGGCATGGCGCGGACCGAGACCGATCGATGCCCTGGTGTGCTGGCAGTGCACCAGGCGGCGGACGGCGGTCTGGCTCGAGTCCGGTTGCCCGGTGGGTGGCTGACTGCTGAGCAGCTCGACGTACTGCGGGTTGCTGCAGCCGGCCTGGGTGACGGACGGCTGGAACTCACATCCCGCGCGAACGTGCAGATCCGCGGGCTGGACGCGCGTGGGCCGCGGGAGCTGTCGGACCGGTTGTTTAAATCCGGTCTGCTCCCGTCGATCGCCCACGAGCGTGTGCGCAACATCCTGGCGTCGCCGCTGTCCGGACTGGACGATGAGTCGCGGTACGACGTACTCCCGCTGGCGGGCGCGCTGGACCGGGCGCTCTGTGATCGGCCGGGGCTGGCGGAGTTGCCCGGGCGGTTCTTGTTCGCGCTGGACGACGGGCGGGGCGATCTGGCCGATGTGCGGGCCGACGTCGCTGTGCGCGCCTTGGACGAGCGGAGTGCTGTGCTGAGCCTCGGCAACCGCGGTGTGCGGATCGGGTGGGGTCAGGTGCCGGACCTGATGTTGGCTGCCGCGGAGGCGTTCCTGGAGGTGCGGGACCAGGAGTGGCGGATCGCTGAGGTGCCTGATGGCGAGAAGCGGATCCTGGCACGCCTCGGGCTGACTGCGGACGAGCCGCTGGACACCAGCACCACCCAGGTAACAGCCGGTGTACACGGCACGGCGCAGGTCGTGACAGTCCCCCTCGGAAGCCTCACCCAACCCCAGGCAACCGCCCTGGCCGCAGCCGCCGGCACAACCGGGGTGCGCGTTACGCCTTGGCGGTCTGTGGTGGTTGAGGTGGGGGCTGCTGGGTTGGAAGAGGTTGGGTTGGTCACTGAGGCCGACTCGGTCTGGGAGGGTGTGACTGCCTGTGCCGGGAGGCCGGGGTGTGCGAAGGCGCTGGCTGATGTCCGTGCGGACGCTGTGCGGCTGATGCCCACGTTCGCCCGTGACGGGCGGCGGGTGCATTGGGCTGGGTGTGCGCGGCGGTGTGGGAAGCCGAGTGGTGGGTTTGTGGATGTGGTTGCGGTGGGCGATGGCTACTTGGTGGATGGGGAACGGGTGTGAGTTTCGAGTACGTGCGCGACGGTGCGGAGATCTATCGGCGGTCGTTTGCGACGATCCGGACCGAGGCGGAGCTGGACGGGTTGCCGGCTGAGGTGGCGCAGGTCGCCGTACGGATGATTCATGCGTGTGGGATGACCGACCTGGTGGCGGACCTCGCCTGGTCGCCCAACGTCGTGAAGAACGCGCGTGCTGCGCTGCAAGGCGGTGCGCCGGTGCTGTGTGACGCGCAGATGGTGGCGGCCGGCATCACCCGGCGGAGGCTGCCGGCGGACAACGAGGTGATCTGCACGTTGCAGGACCCGCGGACCGCCGGACTGGCGCAGGAGCTGGGGACAACGAGGAGTGCGGCGGCAGTCGAGCTGTGGGGCGACCACCTCGACGGCGCGGTTGTTGCTATTGGCAACGCTCCGACCACGTTGTTCCACCTGCTCGACCTGCTCGCCAGTGGCGCACCGCGACCGGCGGCGGTCCTCGGCATCCCGGTCGGGTTCATCGGCGCGGCCGAGTCGAAGGACGCGCTGGCGGCAAACGAGCTCGGCCTCGAGTACCTGGTCGTCCGGGGCCGCCGCGGCGGCAGTGCGATCACCGCCGCCGCTGTCAACGCAATCGCGAGTGAGGCGGAGTGATGAGCGAGGCGAAGCCGAACACGGGACGGCTCTGGGGCGTCGGGCTCGGACCGGGTGATCCTGAGCTGGTGACTGTGAAGGCGGCCAGGCTGATCGGCGCCGCAGCTGTGATCGCCTTCCACAGCGCGCGGCACGGACGCAGCATCGCCCGCGGCGTCGCCGCGCCGTACCTGATCGATGGGCAGATCGAGGAGCACCTCGTCTATCCGCTCACCACGGAGACGACGGACCACCCTGGCGGCTACCAGGGCGCGATGGACGACTTCTACGCCGACTGCGCGGCCCGCCTGGCCGCGCATCTCGACGCCGGCCGCGACGTCGTCGTACTCGCGGAAGGCGATCCGCTCTTCTACGGGTCGTACATGCACATGCACAAACGCCTCGCCGACCGCTACCCGTGCGAGGTCGTCCCGGGCGTGACGTCGGTCAGCGCGGCCGCCGCAGTACTCGGGCGCCCGCTCTGCGAACGCGACGAGATCCTCACCGTGCTCCCCGGCACCCTCCCGCCGGACGTACTGGCGGAGCGCCTGACGGAAACCGACGCAGCGGCCGTCATGAAACTCGGCCGGACCTTCGCAGGAGTCCGCGAGGCCTTCGAGTTGGCCGGACGCGCAGACGAGGCCTGGTACGTCGAACGCGCCACCACCGACGCCCAGCGCACCGCACCCCTCAACGACGTCGACCCCGACGATGTCCCGTACTTCTCCCTCGCCCTCCTCCCGAGCCCGATCAACAACACCTTCACTCCCCCGACGACGAAGACCGCGGCCGAAGGCTCGGTGACGGTCGTCGGCCTGGGACCAGCCGGTCCGGAGTGGATGACCCCAGAGGTTCGCGCTGCGATCGCGAGCGCCGACGACGTCATCGGTTACACCACGTACGTCGACCGACTGCCCGACCGCGCCCGTCAGCGCAAGCACGGGTCCGACAACCGCGTCGAGTCCGAGCGGGCCGCCTTCGCGCTCGACCTCGCTCGCAAGGGCTCCAACGTCGTTGTGGTCTCGTCCGGTGACCCCGGCGTGTTCGCGATGGCCAGCGCGGTCACGGAGGTCGCCTCGGAGCCGGAGTACGCCGACATCGCCGTACGCGTGCTGCCCGGGATGACCGCGGCCCAGGCCGTGGCCAGCCGGGTCGGCGCACCGCTCGGGCACGACTACTGCGTCCTGTCGCTCTCGGACCGGCTCAAGCCGTGGGAGGTGATCGCCCAGCGCCTGACCGCGGCGGCCGCGGCGGACCTGGCGATCGCGATCTACAACCCCGCCTCGAAGTCGCGCACCTGGCAGGTGGCGGCGACGCGCGACCTCCTGCTCGAGCACCGCGACCCCGGTACGCCGGTCGTGATCGGGCGCGACGTGGGCGGTCCGGAGGAAGCGATCACCGTCACAACATTGGCGGAACTCGACGAACAAACGGTTGACATGCGGTGCCTGCTCCTGATCGGCTCGTCACAGACCCGCACGGTGCCACGCCCCGACGGCCCGCTGGTCTTCACCCCACGTCGCTACCCCGCGACGGTGAGTGAGGCCATCCCAGGAGCCGGTTAAATCCGCTCGCAGGCTGTGTCAGGCGCAACCCGGACGGGTAGGACCCGCGCGGAAGCCGACCAGTGAGGAGCCAGCGGACATGAGTCAGCAGTACCCCGGCGACGGCAACGCAGGCAGCGCAGGCAGCACAGCCACGATCGCCACACCCGCCGGCGCGGACACCACCACGCAGCGGTACGAGGAGGCCCGGGCCGCGGCGAGCCGGGCCATGAGCACGATCACGATCCCGGAACCGCCCGGCGCAGGCCCCGCGGAGCCGGAGGTCGCGCCGGAGCTGCTGTCGTACCGCGGGTTCAAGTTCGGCGCTGCGTTCTTCGGCTGGCTGATCGCGATCTCGATGTCGGTCCTGCTGCTGGCGGCCGTGTCCGCGGCCGCGCTCGGGACCGCCGAGGTCCTCGACTACACCACCAGCGACGCGAAGGCCCAGCCCGGCGCGGCCTCGATCACGGCGGCGGCGGTGTCGATCTTCATGCTGATGATCGCCTTCTACACCGGCGGGTACGTCGCCGGCCGGCTCGCCCGCTTCGACGGCGGCCGCCAAGGCTTCGGCGTGTGGATGATCGCGCTGGTGGTCGGTCTGCTTGTGGGCGGCGGCGGCTGGGTGCTCGACAACCAGTACGACCTGGTCGGCAGGATCAACTGGCCGGACGTGGCACTGAGCGACAACACGCTCCTGCTGGGCAGCATCGCCGCCACGGCCGCACTGCTCCTGCTGACGCTGCTGATGGCGATCCTGGGTGGCAAGAACGGCCGGCGGTACCACGACCGGATCGACGAACTGATCAGCTAGCAGGGTTTTGCTGCGGGGTACCGGACGGGAGCACGGGGCTGTCTGGTGAGGAGACACCGCTATGACCCAGCAGCATGAGGAAGACACCCGGATCGATCCGTCGCAGACCTACGACGACGACCGGACCACAACGCACGACCGCACTACGCACGACCGCACCGAGACTGGGCGGACGACGACGTCCGACCGGGGCACGTTGCCGACCAAGGATCGGGTCGATCCGGCGTACCGCGGGTTCAAGGGCGGCGCGGCCTTCTTCGGCTGGATCGTCGCGATCGGGCTGATCGCGCTGCTCACCGGGATCGTCGGGGCGGTCGCGGCCGCCGTCGACTACGCGCTGACGATCGACTGGAACAACTCGGCCGGCACCATCGGGATCGCCTCCGCGGCCGTCCTGCTGGTGATCCTGGCGATCGCCTACTACAACGGCGGATACGTCGCCGGACGGCTGGCGCGCTTCGACGGCGCCCGGCAGGGGTTCGGCGTCTGGATGATCGGCGTCATCGTGACGGCGGTCGTCGCAGGGCTCGCGGCGCTGGCCGGTTCGCAGTACGACGTCCTGGACCGGGTGGACCTGCCGTCGGTGCCGATCGATGACCGCACGCTGACAACGGGCGGTGTGGTCGTGATGATCGCGGCCGTGGTGATCACGCTGCTGGCCGCGCTGGTCGGCAGCCTGGCCGGACAGCGGTACCACAAGCGGATCGACGTGAGCTGACAAGCGGCAAACCGGACGGCGGATAGACCCGATCCGCCGTCCGGCTCACGCTTGCCTGGCAGCGCGCCATACGGCCAGGATGCGAACCATGACACGCACCGCGCTCGTCGTCGGCGGCACCAGCGGCATCGGCGCCGCCACGGCCCGCCGCCTCGCCGCGGACGGCCTGCACGTCATCGCGGCCGGCCTCGGGGCGGGGCCGACGCAGGTACAGGTCGATCTGCGGCAACCGGGTGAGCTCGAGGCGCTGATCAGCTCGCTCGGGTCGCTCGACGTGCTGGTGAACGCGGCCGGCATCATCCGGCGCGGCGACGAGCACCAGCCTGACGTGTTCCGCGAGGTCGTCGAGATCAACCTGACCGGAGCGATGCGAGCCTGCGAGGCCGCCCACGACCTGCTCGCCGCGAGCAGCGGCTGCATCGTCAACGTCGCCTCGATGCTCAGCTACTTCGGCGGCCCGCTCGTCCCGGCGTACAGCGCCTCCAAGGGCGGGATCGTCCAGCTGACCAAATCCCTCGCCGTCGCCTGGGCCGCGGACGGCATCCGGGTGAACGCGGTCGCCCCCGGCTGGATCGCCACCGACCTGACTGCCGCGCTGCAGGCCGACCCGGTCGCCTCCGAGCGGATCCTGTCCCGTACGCCGATGGCCCGCTGGGGCACGCCCGACGAGGTCGCCGGCGTGATCGCGTTCCTGTCCGGCCCCGACGCGGGCTTCGTCACCGGCACCATCGTACCCGTCGACGGCGGCTACCTGAGCATGTAGGAGACCCGATGATCCCCGTATCCGCAGGTGTCCCGGCCGAGATCGCGGTCCAGGCCGTCCCGGACGACGACCGACTCTGGGTGCAGCAGGCGCCGGGCGTGTGGTTCCGGCCGTTGATGCTCAACACGGTCACCGGTCAGTGGTGCAACCTGCTCAAGGTCACCCGCGCCGGCATCGTCTCCCGCCACCGCCATCCCAGCGCAGTCTTCGGCTACGTGATCAAGGGCAAATGGCAGTACGACGAACACGGCTGGGTCGCCGAGACCGGCTCGTTCGTCTACGAGCCGCCCGGCGAGATCCACACCCTGCGCGTGCCCGAGGACTGCACCGAGATGATCACGTTCTTCAACATCTCCGGCGCGATGATCTACGTCGACGAGGCCGGCAACCAGATCGGCTACGAGGACACGTTCACCAAGATCCAGCTCTGCCGCGACCACTACGGCGCCAACGGCCTCGGCGCGGACTACGTGGACCAATTCATCCGCTGACCGCTCGGACCGCCTCGATCACCCGGGCCAGCGACGGCGAGTGCCCGCGGTCGCCGCGGGTGAACAGGCCGACCTGGCGGTCCACGCCCGCGTCGTGGATCGGCACGAGCTTCACGCCGTCGAGGTTCGCGGTGGTGACGGCCAACTGGTTGGTCACGCCAACGCCGAGCCCGTGGCGGACCAGCGAGAGCAGCGTCTGCGGCTGGTTGGTGCGGAACGCGGACCCGGGGTTGAGACCCGCCGACGCGAACGCCAGGTGCGACTCGAACTGGCGTGGCCCATCCGCCTCACCGATCGAGATGAGCGGGAGCTCGGCGAGCTGCGCCAGGCTCACTGACTCGGCGTCCGCGAGCGCGTGCCCGGCCGGGAAGACGGCGGTGAGCGGTTCGCGCCAGAGCACCTCGTGGACGAGGGATTCGTCGGCCACCAGCGGGTGCACCGGCCGGATCGCGAGATCGATGTCGCCGCGGAGCAGCGCGCTCTCGAGGTCGATGCTCGGTCCCTCGACGAGCAGGAGCCGGATGCTGTCCGGCAGACAGCGGACGACCCGGGGGAAGAGCCAGGCGGCTGCGCTCGGGTAGGCGCCGAAGCGGACCTCTCCCCCGCCGTTCAGGCTCTGGAGGTTGTGCAGGATCTCCTCGGCGCGCGGGAGCAGTGCACGGCCCTCGGGGGTCAGGCTGGTCGGATGCGTGCGGTCGAACAGCTGTACGCCGAGGGCGCGCTCGAGCTCGGCGACATGTTCGCTGATCCGCGACTGACCGCGGTACACCGCCTTTCCGGCCGCGGAGAACCCGCCGTACCGCGCGACCGCGACGAAGCTCACGATCCAGTCCATCCGGAAGCCGTACGCCGCGTTGAGGTCCATGAGCGTCACGGTAGCCGGGAAGACTCGCGCCGGGGGCGGCGTTGTCCACAGTGTGCTCGAGGTAGCGGTGATCGGTGCGGGACAGGCGGGGCTGTCGGCTGCGTACCACCTGGTCCGGCTCGGATTCACGCCGTACGACGAGGTGGTCGTGCTGGACCGGAATCCGGCGCCCGGCGGCGCGTGGCAGCACCGGTGGGACTCGCTGACGATGCACGACGTGCACGGGATCGCGAACCTGCCCGGCGTGCCGGTGCCGCCCAGTTCCGACTCCGAGCGGGCCAACGCGTTCGTGCCGTCGTACTTCGCGGACTACGAGAAGCGTTTCGACCTGCCGGTGGTACGACCGGTTGCGGTGGAGAGCGTGCGCGAGATCGCCCATGGCTTTGAGCTGCAGACTTCAGCCGGCGTGTACTCCGCGGCCGCGCTGGTCAACGCGACCGGGACGTGGGACCGGCCGTTCATCCCGTGGTATCCGGGGATCGAGACGTTCAAGGGCCGGCAGCTGCACACTGCGGACTACGCGGGCGCTGCGGAGCTGGCCGGGCAGCATGTCCTGGTGGTTGGTGGTGGTGCCTCGGCGGTGCAGTTGCTGGCGGAGATCTCTGCTGTCACGACCACGACGTGGGTGACGCGGCGGCCGCCGGAATGGCGGACGGGTGACGACTTCACGCCGGAGTACGGGCGGCAGGTGGTCGCTCAGGTCGAGGAGCGGGTACGTGCGGGGCTGCCTCCTCGGAGTGTGGTGAGCGTGACCGGCCTGCACCTGCGTCCGCAGGAGCAGGCCGCCTGGGAGCGCGGCGTCTACACCCGCTACCCGATGTTCACCCGCATCACGGCGGACGGCGTGGAGTGGGCGGAGGGGACGGACTGGCCCGAGGGCATCCAGGCGCCGGCCGGCGGCCGTCTCCACGTCGACACCATCCTCTGGGCCACCGGCTTCCGCGCGGACCTGGCCCACCTCGCGCCGCTCCACCTGCGCGAGCCCTCCGGCGGCATCCGCATGGACGGCACCGCTACCGTCGCCGACCCGCGCATCCACCTGGTAGGCTACGGCCCCTCCGCGTCGACCATCGGCGCCAACCGGGCCGGCTTCGCCGCCGCCCGCTCCCTCCGGAACCTCCTGAAGTCACAGGCCGCCTAGGGCATGGCTGGCCGGCAGACTTCGCCCTGGATCGTGGTGACGAAGTGGTCGGTCTGCCAGTGCTGGTTCAGGTAGGCGTAGCCGGTGGCGTCCTGGTAGCGGCCGGTACCGCCGGTGAACTCCTGGGTGCCGCCGGCGTGGCCGGTGCCGGTGGTCGTGTTGACGTTGCCGATGCTGGTTTCCAGTGCGGTCAGAGTGGCGCCGTCCCCGAAGGTGTAGGTGATCGTCCCGCTCACCGGGCGGTAGCCGGGTGCTGTCGGAGGCGCCTCGCCCCGGGAGCCGAGGATGAAGACGGTGCTGCCGTCGAAGCCGTGCCGGCCGCGGACCGTACCGGCCACGCAGACCTGGGTCGGCGGCGGACACCCGACGTCCACGACCTTGTCGTAGATAGTCGCGTCGATCTGGTCGCAGCGCGGATGCGCGTTGGCGACGGACGAGCCGGCAACCACGCCGACACTGGCGAGGGCAACCGCGGCGATGCGCAGGGATCTCATCGGTCCTCCTGTGGTGGGTGTCCGCGGCAGCCTAGGAACGGACCCGGCCCGGTGGAGGTGCTGGTTCGCGACGTACCGCGTCAGTCCAATCTCGATCAGATAACGCGGCGCAGGGCGGTCAGCGCGGCCGGAATGCGGTCGGTCGCGATAGCGCCGTACCCGAAGACGAACCCGTTCGGGCCGGGGCCCTCGATCCCCCAGCGGGAGACGGTCCCGACGTTCACGCCCTCGGTGAGAGCGCGTGCGGCGAGCGTCGTGTCGGAGGGCTGCTCGGGTGCGAGCAATGCGGTCATGTGCGTGCCGCCGCTGGACTCGATCGGGTCGAGCAGACCGTCGAACTGATCGCGCAAAGTGCTGATCAGCAAGTGGTGCCGGCGCTCGTACGTCCCGCGCATCCTCCGGATGTGGCGCGCCAGATCGCCATTCTCGATGAAGTCGGCGAGCGCGGACTGCACGTGACCGGCGGTGCCGTAGTCGGCGACGAACTTCGCCCGCCGCGCGGCCTCGGCCAGCTCCGCAGGGATGCCGAGGAATCCGACCCGCAGCGCCGGCAGCAGGGTCTTGGAGAACGACCCGACGTACAGCACGCGTCCCTCCGTGTCGATCGCGTGCAACGGGGTCAGCGGGCGCCCGCTGAAGCGGAACTCCGAGTCGTAGTCGTCCTCGACGATCGCCGCGTC
This sequence comes from Kribbella sp. NPDC000426, assembly GCF_040300265.1. NCBI lineage: Bacteria > Bacillati > Actinomycetota > Actinomycetes > Propionibacteriales > Kribbellaceae > Kribbella > Kribbella sp. NPDC000426. Next base: position 536,239 of record NZ_JBEPDK010000006.1, read on the forward strand.
GTGGCGCGCGGCCCACGCGAGCAACGCCGTACGGCGGGCGTCGGACATCGACATGCCGAGCGGGAACTGATGCGACGGCGTCACGTAGACCAGCCGGGTCCCGGCCGGGATCTGGTCGACCACCAGCCCCTCGCCGTCGACGGGTACGCCGACAACGCGGGCGCCGTGGGCAACGAAGCCGCGATAGGCCGGCAGATAACCGGGGTCTTCGACGGCCACCAGGTCACCCGGATCGAGCAGGACTCGCGCGGCGACGTCGAACGCCTGCTGCGCTCCTGTCGTGATCACCAACTGCTCCGGCGTCACCGTCACGCCGCGACTCACGACCAGATGCCGCGCCAGCGCAGTACGCAACTGGGCCGAGCCGGCCGGATCCGCGTAGCTGACGTCGGTCCGGGTCCGGAGTTGATCGTTGAGCAACGCCCGCCAGCGCGCGAACGGGAACTCCGCCCGCGTGGGAACCCCGGGCGCGAAGTCGAACTCGGCATCCGGCCTGGTGAGATCGGGTACGGCGAGCCGCGCGGAGCTCCAGATCTCGCGCGGCTGCAACCGCGACGCGGGCGCGGCCGTCGACGTACGGCTGCGCTGAGCGGTGACGACCGTCCCGACCCCGGCGCGGGCGCGGATCAGCCCGTGCGCAGCAAGCCGTTCGTACGCCGCAACCACCGTCGCGCGTGACACCGACAGCCGGTCTGCCAGCTCCCGCGACGACGGCAGTACAGTCCCGGCCGGCAGCACGTCGGCGGCGATCCGCTCCGACAGCTGCATGTAGATCTGCTCGGCGAGCCCGCCCTCCCCCAGCTGCAGATGCAGATCCATGCGGGCATTCTCGCCAACAGATCAGCTCACAACGAGTGCCTGTTGCTCCGTGTTGGCGCGGTGGCCGGCGACCACACCCGGGATCAGCAGGCCCGCAACCAGGAAGAGAGCCGCGACGAGAAGCCAGCCCGGCCAGCCCCAGGAGATCGCGACCGTGGTGAGAAGCAGGGGTGCGACGAGGTCGCCGAGTTGGCGACCCATGGCGTACGCACCCTGGTACTGCCCCTGCGCACCGGCCGGCGCGAGATCGAAGCTGATCCCCCAGCCGCCTGCCGACTGGAGCATCTCGCCGAGGACGTGGATCAGTGCAGCGACGATCAGCAGGCCGACCGTCACCACGCCCGACGTCGCATCGGTGAGTGCCAGCACCACGCAGGCACCAGCCAGCAGCAGTCCGGCCCGGCGGCCGGCTCGGGCAGCGCCTGAGAGCTGCTCGGTGCCACGAGCGACCCGGACCTGCAGCAGGATCACCGCGACCGAGTTGATGACCAGTAGCACCGAGATCATCCACCGCGGCGCGTCTGTCGAAGTAGCCACCCAGAGCGGGATCCCGACCTGCGCCAGTGCCGCGTGCATCGTCAGTACGCCGTCCAGCGCCACGAACACCAGGAACCGCCGGTCCACCAGCGCGGTCAGTCCCGACGGCCCACTGGCCCGCGGCACCTTGTCGACCTCGGGCATGCCGAAACGAACCAGTCCGGCGGTGACCAGGTACGTCGCTGCGTTCGCGAGCAGTGCGATCACATAGACCTCGCGCCGGTCGACCGCGAGCACGATCCCGGCCAGCCCCATGCCGACGCCCATGCCGACGTTCGTCGCGACCCGGAGGATCGCCCGGGTCCGTACGCGCTGGTCGGCAGGTGACAGTCCAGCGATCAGTGCGCCCTTGGCGCCGCGCTGGCCGGAGTCCGCGATCGCTGTCACCGCGGCGACCACGACGTACGGGGCGAACGAGCGGACCTGGGTGAGCGCGGTCATCGTGAGGGTCTGGAGCAGCAGGAATCCGACGTACGCACGGTTCGGACCCAGGCGGTCGGCGACGACACCGAGCGGGGTGCTGGTCACCAGACCGACCAGCGCGGCCACCGTGAGCCCGATGCCGACGTGTCCGACAGACAGGCCGGCCGCCCTGGTGAGGTAGAGCGCGCCGACGGCCGCATAGACGCCGTTGCCGAGCGTGTTCACCAACGTGGCGAGGACCAGCCGACGTACTGCAGGCGGAAGAGAAGTCACGTGTTCACCCAAAGCCCACGGGCCTGCTGCGGGCGGTGAATTGACGGATCTGGTCAGTCCAACGCGGTCATCGCATGATCAGGGTCAGGAGGTCGGTGCCCAGCGTGGTGAGGGCCTGGTTGTCGAGGCGATAGGCGACGAAGCGGCCCTGGCGTTCGGCGGTCACCAGACCGGCTCTCGTCAGAGCTCTGAGGTGGCGGGTGACCTGTGTGGGGTGGAGGCCCCAGAGGGCGGCGATCTCACCGGCGGTGCGGGGTTCGCTGGCGACCGCTCGGCAGACCTGGAGGCGGTCCGGTGACGCGAGCGCGTCCAGCCTCGCACGGATGAGCTGAGCGGCCGGTACGGCGGTGCCGCGGCCGCTCACCGGATAGATGATCGTGATCGGCTCGCCGGGGATCTCGCCGACGAAGAGGTGCGGTGCGATGTAGTTGCTCGGGACAAGCAACAGGCTCCGGCTGCTGATGTCGATGCGCTTGCTCTGAACCTTCTGTACGACGACGCTGTCCGCGTCACGGACGTCGATCGAACCGTCCAGCGAACGCAGCATCGCACCGGCTCCGTCGCGGATCGCCAGGTCGCGGTCGTGCCGGCCGCGGGCAGCCAGCTCGTCGCGTGACACGGACCAGATGTCTGAGAACCACTCCTGCCAGCAGGCATCCAGCAGGTCGACAAAGCGCCGTACCGGATCTGCAGGAGACGTCACCAGCGACTCCACCAGTGCGGCCACCGCCCGGCCCCGGCTGCGAGCCCAGTGCAGTACGGCGTCAGTGTCGACGGAGCGACTGCTCAACGGGCGACCACGCAACGGCCGGACCAGCTCGGCCGCCACCTCCTCTGGTGGACGCGACCTGAGGGCGGCCAGCTCATCCGAGAACGACGGCATGCCGGTGGCAGTTGTCGTGGCGAAGAAGCGGGCCCGGACCGCACGCACCGTCCACGACCATTGCGCCAGCTCGGCGCGCAGCTCGGCGGACAGGGGTACGGACGCTGCCCACTCGACCTTGTTGTGGTGAGTGGGCTCAGCCAGCACGTGCAGAGCGCAACCCAACTCGATCAGCGGCGACGCAACATGCCGAATCCGCTCCGCCTCGAGCCGGCTGACCCCCGCCAGAACAGTCGGCACTCAGTCCTTCAGTTTGAACTGGAGGTCCATGTCCCAGTCGTTCATGTCCGGGACCTCGCGGGGGTCGGAGCGGTAGATCTCCAGGCGTGCGGTCCAGTGGTCGCCGTTGACGTCCCACTCCAGGCCCTGCTCCTCGCCCCACGCGAGCAGGGCGCGGGTGGCCTCCAGCAGGCCGTCCGGGTGGCCGTGGTGGCTGACGGTCGCGTACCGGCCGGCCGGGAGTACGCCGGTGACGATCTCGCCCTCACCGGAGTGCAGGTCGTCGACCGGGAACCCGATCTCCATCACCAGCCCGGCGTCCATGTCGACCACGTCGTACTTGAAGAACGGCGCGTCGTTCGGCGCGATCTCCTTGGCCGCGAGCCAGTCGACCACCTCCCGCATCCGGTCCGCGAACGCCCCGATCCCGTCCATCGCGACCTTGCCCCGCAACGCGACGTACGGCCGCTCCTCAACCTCGACGATCTCCGGCATGGCAACTACCCTCCGACACTCGATGGTGGCCTCAACCTAGCGCCTGCCGGATCGCAGCGGTGTTCTGGTACTCACGCCAGCCCGCGATCTTCCCGTCCCGGACCCGCAGTACGCCGATGAACCGCGCCGCCCCGCGCGAAGGCGACGACCGAGCAGGTTGCGCAGCGGGCCGGTGTCGCGGTCGGCACCGTGTTCCGGCACTTCCCGACCAAGGACGCGCTGCTGGTCGCGATCATGAAGGAGTCGCTGCAGCGGCTGATCACGCTGGCCGGCCAGGCGACGCTGTTCGGATTCATCACCGCGGTCGTCGACGAATCGGCGCGGACCCGGACCGTGGTCGACGCATTGGCCGGTCCGGAGCTCGACGTCGGGGACGCGTTGCGGGGACTCACCGACGAGGTCGGACGTCTGCTGGATCAGGCCCAGGAGGCCGGCGACGTGCGGTCCGACGTACGTGTCGACGAGGTGATGGCGTTGCTGACCGCTGCCGCTCAGGCGGCGCAGCGAAGTGGCTGGCCGGAGGACCTGCGGGAGCGGACGCTGGCGATTATCTTCAGAGGTCTGGCGCCGGCTGTTCCCTGAGCGTCTACTGAGACCGGGGGTGGCCGACATGGTCAAGATCAAGGTTCTCGTTGCCGCTCTGACCGTCACGCTCGTCGGGCCGTCTGCACCGGCACTGGCCGAGCCGACGACGCCGATCACGTACAACGCGGGTACTACGGCGACACGGTTCACCGGGCTGGCGTTCGACACGTGTACTGCGCCGACGCTGGCGCAGATGACGGCGTGGAAGGCCTCGCCGTACAAGGCGGTCGGGATCTACTTCGGTGGGGTCAACCGGAGCTGTGCACAGCCGCAGCTGACTCCGGCCTGGGTCAAGTCGGTCACTGCGATGGGATGGCGGCTCGTCCCGATCTACCTGGGGCTGCAGGCACCCTGTGGCACCCGGAAGTACAAGATGTCCACGACGGCGTCCAACCGCGAGGCCGTCCGGGACGCCGACGATGCAGTCGCGAAGGCCAAGGCACTGGGCCTCCTGCCGGGGAGTGCGCTCTACAACGACATGGAGAACTACGACAACACCAACGCGGTCTGCCGGTCCGCCGTGCTGCACTACCTGTCCGCCTGGACGAAGGAGCTGCACCTGCAGCGCTACCTCTCTGGCGTGTACGCCAACCTGAGCTCAGGTGCGCCCGACCTCGCCGCCGCGTACAACTCGCCGTCCTACGCCCGGCCGGACGCCCTGTGGATTGCACGCTGGGACAACAGCAGTCTGCTCACCGGCTGGGCGGGTATCCCCAACACGTTCTGGGCGGTCGGGCAGCGCGGCAAGCAGTACATGGGCGACCACACCGAGACGTACGGCGGCGTGACGCTCAACATCGACAACGACCGCTTCGACGCACCGGTCGCGTCCGTCGCCTACACCTACACCGTCCGTACGACGATCCACTCGTACTCCGGTCCATCGACGGCGTACCCGGTCCGTTCGACGATCGCGGCCAACGCTGGGGTCCGGGTGGTCTGCCAGACGTTCGGGCCGAAGATCGGCACCAGCTCCGTCTGGGACAAGCTCATCGACGGTACGTACGTCACCGACTACTACGTCCGCACACCGAGCAAGCCCGGCTACAGCGCACCGCTGCCCGGCTGCAGCTTCCCCTTCCAGACAACGATCAACGGTCTGAGCCGGCGGCACGGCCCGGGTACGGCGTACGCAACGTACCCGAGCGCTCTGCCCGCTGGGTCGCTGGCGTGGATCACCTGCCAGCAAGCCGGTTCCAAGGTCGGCACCACGACGGTGTGGGATCGGCTGAGCGACGGGAGCTGGGTCACCGACTACTACGTCGCCACGGCGAGCCAAACGACGTACACCGCACCGATCCGCCGCTGCTGACCTGCTACTGCGCCCAGGGCGGCTGGACCGCCGTACCGTCGGCCATGAAGCCCGTGAAGCCGGCGGTGATCGCGACGTACAGCTCTGCGGGGCCCTCGCCGAGGTTGGTCAGCGAGATCGGCTCACCGGCTGGTACGACGACCGCGTCGCCCGGGCCGAGCTTGTCGGCGCCCAGCGACACCGTGCCGCTGATCACCATGAACACCTCGTCCCGGTCGAGCGTGTGCGGCGCGTCGCCGCCGTGCCCGGGCTCGACCGTGAGCCTCCACGTGCACAACCCGGCCGACCCGCGACTCGGCGCAGCCAGCGCGGTGAACTCGACCCCCGGCAGCTGGAACCGCTGCGCCTCGGCCGCGTGAATGACGTGCATTTCGTCCCCCAACCATTTAGACAAGCTGACTTGACCAAGTCAGCTTGACTATCATGACCGGCATGACGCGATCGGGCAAGCCGGATATCGGGATCTTGTTGCTGCTGGCGGACCAGGAGTTCGTCCGCGAGCTGCGCGGGCACGTGGCCGCGCAGGGGTTCGACGACCAGGGTCGGTCGGACGGATTCGTGTTCCGGACGCTCAGCGCCGGGCCGACGACGATCAGCGGGCTGGCCGAGCGGCTGGAGATCACCAAGCAGGGCGCCGGCCAGATCGTCGACGACATGGAGCGCCGCGGCTACGTCGAACGCCGCCCGGACCCGTCGGACGCCCGCGCGAAACTGCTCCACCTGACCGAACACGCCGAGGCAGCCCTGGCCACGGCGCGGAAGTTCCATCAGGCGTACGAGCGGCGCCTGCGCAAACAGTTCGGCGACGAGGCGATCGACACCCTGCGCGACGTGCTGACCGGCATGGCCGGCGAGGCCCAGATCAGCACGCCGCACTTCAGGGCGTTGATGTTCTAGAAGTACTTGGAGAACAGGTCGTTCGTGGGCCAGGACTTGACGCCGTTGGCTGCCGTCCAGAGGGCGGCGTCGATGTCGCCGTACGACTTGCCGCTGGCGTCGTCGCGGCGGTTGAACAGTGCGGCCCAGCTCATCCCGTTGTAGGTCCGCACCATGATCGTGAAGGTGCCCGGCATGCTCCCGGTGTGCCATGTGTTGCGGCCGGTGCCGCCGGTCGTCACGGGACGGACCTGCCAGCCGAGACCGTAGTACCAGCCGTCGGAGTTGACGCCGATCTCCGGCTTGGCCCAGATGCTGTTCAGCGACGCGGTGTTCAGCACGCTGGACGACTTGTCGAACATGCGCGCCCACCGCACCAGGTCGGGTGCGCTCGCGATCCAGCCGCCGTTGGCGTCCTGGATCCGCATGCTGAACGTCCCGTACGGCGCCGCCACCTTGGTGCCCGACATGTCCAGCACGGTCGGCCCGGAGTACTGCGAGTCGTACGGCACCTCGCCGGTGTGCTTCGCGATCGAGTAGCCCTGCGCCATCCGGGTGATCCCCAACGGCGTCAGCAGCTTCTGCTGCACGTACGTCGGGTAGCTCAGGCCGCTGACCTTCTCGATCACCCGGCCGGCGAGCGTGTATCCGAAGTTCGAGTACGCGTACTTGGTGCCCGGGGTGTAGTCGAGCTTCCGGCCGGCCTGGTACTTGATCACGTCCGCCGGGTGCAGCTCCATCGGGACGCCCAGAGCCTTGGAGATGACGGCGTCCTCCCATTCCGGGTCGCCGGAGATGTCACGGTCCCAGCCGCCGAGGTGCTGCAGCAGGCGCTTGATCGTGACGGCGGACCAGCGGGTGTCCTTGGTCTGACCGGTCGGCGGGGTGATCGAGATGATGTTCCCGACCGGCGTCGAAAGGCTCAGCTTGCCATCCTGGACGAGCTTCACGACCGCGGCCGCGGTGAACGACTTCGTCAGGCTCGCGACCCGGAACAACGACGTCGGCTGCACGGTCAGCGCGGTGGACGTGCTGTAGCCGCGGGCAAGCACCAGGCGGCCCTTGTAGGTGACCGCGAGCTGACCGGCGGTGACGCCGCGGGCCTGCATGAACGTCTTCATCTGGTTGTCGAACCCGGCCAGCGCCGAGACCGCGGTACCGGTGGTCTTCCAGGTCGCCGCCGCGTCCGCGGAACGACTCAGAACCGATCCCGCCCCGGTCCCGACGGCCGCGACCGCTCCGGTAGCGAGGGCAAGCTTGCCGAAGTTGCGGCGCGTCAACTCCACGAACGTGTTCTCCTTCAAGGCAGGGGTTTACAACTACTTGCTGCGTTGAAGGAAGTCTTTCACCCGAAGAGGTCTACTCGACCATCGAGGCGTAGGAGATCACGCCGCGGCGGATCTGGTCGACGACGGTGCGGGCTGTCTTGCGGAGCGGGGTGTCACCGGCAGCGTCGGCGATCTGCTCGGTGAGGTCGATGAGCTGCTTGACCCAGCGGACGAAATCGCCCGCCGCGAGGTCCGACTCGTACAGCACCTCTGCCAGCGAAGCACCCGACGCCCACCGGAACGCGGGCCAGCAGAAGTTCAGGTCCATCGATCGCAGGAAGTCCACCCGCATGTCCCGCTCGAGCGCGGACAGATCCCGCCAGATCAACCCCATCCGCTCCAGTGCTTCCCGTACGTCGCCGCGCGGCAACCGCGGTGAGGTTGGCTCGTCCTTGGACCGCGACTCGTAGACCAATGCGGCCAGGCACGCAGCCAGCTCGGGCACCGTCAGGTCGTCGAAAACACCTTGCCGCAGGCACTCGGCCGCAACCAGGTCGAGCTCGGTGTAGATCCGCGCGAGCCGGTCACCGGCCTCGGTCGTCTTGTCGCCGTCGAGGTAGTGCAGCGCATCCAGCACCTGGCAGACCCGGTCGAACTGGCGGGCGATCGTGTTCGTCCGCTGCTCGATCTTGCGCTGAACCTCACGGTTCTCCCGGTCGAGCCGGAAGTAGCGCTCCGCCCACCGGGCATGGTCCTCGCGGTCCGAGCAGCCGTGGCACGGGTGCGCGCGCAGCTGCGCCCGCATCTCCTGCAGCTCGGGATCGTCCGCGTGGCTGATCGCGTCCTTGCCCCGGGTGCGCGACGGCGGCCCGTCCTCACCGAGCAGGTCGGTGCGGGTCCGCAGTACCTGGGCCAGCTCGCGACGCTGCTGCGGGTTGCGCGGGTTGAACTTGCGCGGGATCCGCAGTACGCCGATCGCCTCGACCGGGGTCGGGAAATCGACCATCGACAGCTTCCGCACCTGCCGGTCCAGCGTCAGCACGGTCGGCCGCGGACCCTCGCGCTCCGACCGCATCCCCGGGTCGAGCACGAGCGCCCAGCCCGCGCTGCGGCCGGCCGGGATCCGGATGATGTCGCCGGTCTTCAGCTTCTCGATCGACTCCTGCGACTCGATCCGGCGGTCCAGCTTGCGCCGCTTCGAACCGGACGCCTCGCGATCGCCGATCCGCCGGCGCAGCGCGGCGTACTCGAGAAAGTCGCCGAGATGGCACTCGATCGACTCCTTGTACCCTTCCAGCGCCTCGGTGTTGCGCTGCACCTGCCGCGCCAGCCCGACCACGGCCTGGTCGGACTGGAACTGCGCGAACGACAACTCGAGCATGTCCCGCGCCCGCGTCCGCCCGACCTGGCGAACCAGGTTGACGGCCATGTTGTACGACGGGGAGAACGACGACCGCAGCGGATACGTACGCGTCGACGCGAGACCCGCCACCTCACGCGGATCGAACCCGGGCTGCCACAGCACGACCGCATGGCCCTCGACGTCGATCCCGCGGCGCCCGGCCCGGCCGGTCAGCTGGGTGTACTCCCCCGGCGTGATGTCGACGTGCGCCTCGCCGTTCCACTTCGACAGCTTCTCGAGGACGACCGTGCGGGCCGGCATGTTGATGCCCAGGGCAAGCGTCTCGGTGGCGAACACGACCTTGATCAGACCGCGCGCGAACAACTCCTCGACGACTTCCTTGAACGCCGCCAGCATGCCCGCGTGGTGCGCCGCGATCCCGCGGCTGAGCGCCTCGGCGAAGTCGTGGTACCCGAGCACGCCGAGGTCCTCGTCCGGCAGGTCGGCGGTCCGCTCGGCCACCACCCGCTTGATCTCGTCGCGCTCCGACGGCTTGGTCAGCCGTAGCCCCGACCGCAGGCACTGCACGACCGCGTCCTCACACCCCTTGCGGGAGAAGATGAAGAAGATTGCCGGCAGCAACGCTCCGGCGTCGAGTTCCTCGACCACGTCCGAGCGGTACGGCGTGAAGTGGGAGCGGGACGGCCTGCTCTTGGGCAGGTCGCGGCGCCGGCGCGGTTTGCGGGAGTCGTCGCGGAAGATCCGGTTGTCGTCGCGGGCAATCCGGACGAGCTGCGGGTTGACCAGGTCCTTCACATCGGGCTTCGCGTTGGCCTTCGCCGGGTTGCCCGACCTGCCGGGCGCACCGACCCTCGCCGTCGGCGCCTCACCGGCGAACAGGTCGTGCAGCCGCTTGCCAACCATCACGTGCTGGAACAGCGGCACCGGCCGCTTCTCCTCCAGGACCACGACGGTGTTGCCGCGGACCGTCTCCAGCCAGTCGCCGAACTCCTCGGCGTTGCTCACGGTCGCCGACAGCGAGACCACGCTGACCGAGTCCGGGAGATGGATCAGGACCTCTTCCCAGACCGCGCCGCGGGACCGGTCGGCCAGGTAGTGCACCTCGTCCATCACGACGTACGACAGGCCGAGCAGGGTCTGCGATCCGGCATACAGCATGTTGCGCAGGACCTCGGTGGTCATCACGACGATCGGGGCCTCGGAGTTGACCGAGTTGTCGCCGGTCAGCAGGCCGACCTTGTCCGCGCCGTACCGGCTGACGAGATCGCCGTACTTCTGGTTGCTGAGGGCCTTGATCGGGGTCGTGTAGAAGCACTTCTGGCCGCGCTCCAGGGCCAGGTGCACGGCGAACTCGCCGACCAGCGTCTTCCCGGAGCCGGTGGGCGCCGCGACCAGCACCTGGTGACCGTCCTCGAGGGCGGCGCAGGCGCGCAACTGGAACTCGTCCAGCGCGAAGTCGTAGAGCCCCCGGAACTCCTTCACGGCCGGATGCTCCTGGTCCGAGCGGAACGAGGCGTACTTCTCGGACGGGGTGCTCATGGACCCCAATCTATGCGACGGCACCTACAGATTTGTCCCGGAGCCGGTTCTTGACGAAGGTGGCGGCGTGGTCGAGGGCCTCGTCGGCCTCGGACATGGCGCCGGCGAAGTACTGGAACACGTGTGGGGCGCCGGCGACCACGTCGAGGCTGACGTCGACGTCCTGCTCGGCGGCGCGGGCGACCAGGCGGAGCGAGTCGTCGAGCAGGATCTCCGCCGTACCGACCTGGACGAGCAGCGGCGGTAGACCCCTCAGGTCGGCGAAGACCGGGCTCGCGAGCTCGTTCGACGGGTCCGTGCCGCCCAGGTAGAACCCGGCCGATTCGGCCATGTTGGCGCGGCTGAACAGCGGGTCGTCCTCGCCCCGACTGTCCATGCTCGGGCTCTTCAGCGAGACGTCGGTCCACGGCGACAGCAACACCGCACCGGCCGGGAGCCGCAGCCCCTCGGCCCGCGCCGCGATCATCATCGCCAGCCCGAGCCCGCCACCGGCCGAATCGCCCACGAGGACGACGTTCCGGCCACTCTCGACCAACTCCCGGTACGCCGCCAGCGCATCGTGGATCCCGGCCGGGAACGGATGCTCCGGCGCGAGCCGGTAGTCGAGCGACACCGCCGGTACGCCGCTGCGCCGCGACAACGGCGCCGCCAGGTTGGCCCCGGTCCGCGCGGAGCCGAGCACGTACGAGCCGCCGTGCAGGTAGAGGATGACACCGTCCGCGTCGGCGCCGTCGACGTGCACGTCCAGCGCCGGCACCCCGCCCAGCGTCCGCTCGACCAGCTTGACGTCGTCACCGAGCGGCAGACCGGCGAACCGTTCGTCGAAGCCGGCGCGCTGCTCCTCCGGCGTCCGCCCGAGCTCGGCCTTCTGCATCATGCCGCGTGCCGCTTCACGTTCTTCAGCGCTCATCCGTCCGCCTCCTGCTGATAGATTCCTCGGAATATAGTTCCCTCCAACTACATTCCGAGGAATCTAATTCCGTGACTGATCTCACAGCATTGTTCACGGACCTGGTCCGGTTGGAAACGCGGCTCTACAACGTGCTCGACGCCCGCCTGAAGGCGGAGCACGACCTCCCGCTCGGCCAGTTCGAGTTCCTCCGCTTCATCTCCGCGCACGGCACGACCCGGGTCTTCGACCTGGCCCGCGAACTGGCCATCACCGTCGGCGCCACCAGCAAGGCCGTCGACCGGATGGAGTCCGCCGGCCGCGTCCGCCGTACCGCCAACCCCGACGACCGCCGCTCCTCCCTCGTCGAACTCACCCCCGAGGGCGCCCGGGCCCTCGCGGCAGCGGCACCCGCGGTCGAGGCCGAGCTCGACAGGTGGATCGGCTCGGTCCTGCCCACCAGACTCCTCGACCAGCTAGCAACCGGACTCTCCACACTCAGGCAGCACGCGGAGCTCGACAACCGGACATGACGCAGCCGGGCTCCCTTCCCTGGTGGTCCGATGGGAGCCCGGCTGCGCGCCTGGGGATGACTAGTCGATGTGGTACGGGTCGCCGTACACCTTCCAGCTGAGCGGGGTGTCCAGGTTGAAGTTGCCGTTCTTGAGGAAGACCCGCTGGGCGGTGTCGACCCGGCTGGTGTCGCTGTGCGCCTCCTCCTGCTTCATCGCCCACACCCGCGCGTCCAGGAACGCGTTCAGCCAGGTGGTCTCGTTGCCGCCCTGCGACGGGGGCTTGGCCTTGCCGAGGGCACGCTTGCGGATGCCGCCGAAGCTGGTCGAGTCGTTGCCCGGACCGTGCATGACGATCGCGTCGTAGTAGCAGAACTGACCGAGGGTGCGGACCCCGTCGGCCTTGCCCTGCGCCACCGCCGGGTTGAAGTACACCCGGTCGCGCTCGTCGTTCTGGCAGCTCTGGAACGCGGTGTCCTTGGCAGCAGTCTTCCAGTCCTTGGTGTAGTTCGGGTCGAGGCCATTGTGCGAGTCACTGCCGTTCACCTTGCGCAGCGCCGGCAGGTACTTCGCCAGCACGTTGCCGGGCTTGCGGTCGGTGTACAGCTCGACCAGGTCGAGCATGTCGCCGGTGCCCGAGCAGAACCCGATGATGCCGGCCGTGTAGCCGCGGCCGTCGTCGATGTCCTCGATGTACTTGTACTGCGCCTTCCAGTCCAGTGACGAGTTCTCCGCGCTGCAGACGATCTCCATCGCGATCTCCTTCTTCGCGGGATCGTCGAGACCGGTCGCCTGCACCGCTGCGTCGGCGTGCGACGCGTAACGGGAGACGGCCAGGCCGGTGGCGGGGACGGCCGCGAGCGACAGTCCGAGCAGCAGTGCGGTCCTGCGGGTGGGGCGGTTCTCCATGACTCCTCCGAGGGGCGTCCGAGGCAGCAACTGTTAGGAAGCTTTCCTATCAGACGGAGGACAGAAATGAGAATAGCTCGGACGTTAATGTTTTCGAAGGCTCAGGCGAAGACTGTGAGCGCGCCCGGCGCGATGCCGATGTCGACCGGCAGTTGGCCCAGCGGCTCGCCATCGGCGTACGCCGTGATGCCGGGCGACTCGATCCGGACCGAGCGGCCCTGGAGCGTACGCACCGCGGGATGGCCGACATGGGTGCCCTTGGACAGCTTCGGGAACAGCTGCAGCAGGGTCAGGCGGGACACCGGCTGGATGATCGTGACGTCCAGCAGGCCGTCGTCGATCGCGGCGCCGGCGCAGATCTGCAGTCCCCCGCCGTACGTCGGCCCGGTGCCGACCGCGACCAGCATCGCGCTCGTCTCGATCGGGTCGCCGTCGACGGTCACGACGTACTCGAGCGGGGTGAAGGTGCGCAGCTCGGCCAGGGTCGCGACCGTGTAGCGGGAGCTGCCCTTGGGCCACGACATCGCGTTGGCCCGCTTGTTCACCAGCGAGTCGAACCCGCCGGCGACGACCGTGGTGATGAAGACGTCCTTCGCGGTGGCGAGGTCGACGGTGCGGGTCTTGCCGGCCACCACCAGGTCCGCCGCCGCGAGCGGGTCCTTGAGCGGTACGCCGATGCCGCGGGCGAAGTCGTTTCCGGTGCCGGCCGGGATCACGCCGAACGGCATCCCGGAGTTCGCCAGCACCTGCGCGCCGAGGTGGACCGTGCCGTCGCCGCCGATCAGCGCGACCGCGTCCGCCCCGGACGCGACCACCTCACCGGCGATCCGGCCGACGTCCTCGGCGCAGGTCGTCGCATGCACGTCGACCGTCAGCCCGGCGGCCGCGATCCGGTCCCGAACCACCGGCGCGATCCGCGCACCCAGGCCGCGACCGCTGGTGGGATTCACCACCAGCGCGATCCGTCGGCTCATCAATCAGCCAGGAGCTCGTCGGCGCGGGTCTTGCGGCGTTTGTCGTTGATCCGCGCGATCACCTCGGAGGCGAAGAACAGCACGCACATCGGGAACGCCAGCAGACACATCGTGAACGGGTCACCGGACGGCGTCGCCACCGCGGCGAACACGAAGATCACCAGGATGATGTACGGCCGGAACTTGGACAGCGCGCTGCCCGGCAGCACGCCGACCATGTTGAGCAGCACGACCACCAGTGGGATCAGGAACGCGATACCGAACACCAGCAATGTCCGGATGACGAAGTCCAGGTACTTGCCGAGCTCGATCAGGTTCTGCACCTGGTCGGGCGTGAAGCCGAGCAGGATCTGGATGCCCTTCGGCAGGGTCCAGTAGCCGAGCGCGATACCGGTGGCGAACAGCGGCGCGGCGATCGCGGCGAACAGGTACGCCCACTTCTTCTCGTTGCGGTGCAGACCCGGCGCGATGAACGCCCACAGCTGGAACAGCCAGATCGGCCCGGCGACGATCAGGCCGAGCAGCGCCGACACCTTGATCCGGAACGTCAGCGGGTCGCCGACGCCCTGGAAGGTGAGCTGTGGCTTGAGGCCCCGGTTCTCCGCGAACGGTTTCACGGCCGTCTCGAACGGGTGCTTCAGGATCTCCAGCGCCTGGTAGTAGATGAACCAAGCCGCGATCGTGCACACCACGATCGCGAGCACACTGATGAGCAGCCGGTTACGGAGCTCGACGATGTGCTCGCGCAGGGTCATACGACCCTCGGGGTCTTTCGGGTGGCGGTCCTGTTTGTCCTTCCGCCGCCCGAACTTCACCATCGACACAGGTGCGTCGTTCGGCTCAGTTGGCGGTGTGGGTCGGCGGCAGGCCGTCGCCCGGCGCCTGGCCGTTCACCTGGTTCGGCTGCGCTGCCTGGGCCTGCGGGGCCGGCTGCTGCGCCGGAGGCTGCGACGCCTCCTGGGTCAGTTCCCCGTCCTTCTTCTTGGGGCCGACCTCCTCCTCCCAGATCTTCTTCGACTTGCCGAGCTGCTTGACCAGGGCCGGCAGCTTCGCCGATCCGAACAGCAGCACGACGATCGCGAGGATGACGAGCCACTCTGCGCCTTGGGGCATACCGAGGAGCGGTGCCATGTCGATCTCCCTTTCCAACATCAACTCGAAGCTCGAGCCTGAGTTCGTGGCCGAATACTACGCCGGAGCGTGCGCTTCCTCGCGGGTCTGTCCAGACCCGGTGGTGGACTGCGCACCGTCCAGCTTGGACTGGGCGGCGACCAACTCACGCGTCAGTGCCTTGGCCTGGCCCCACAGCTTCTTCGCGAGCAGGGCAAGGACGAGTGTCCACACCGCCACCACCGCGAGGAAGAGCAGGAACCAGTACATAGGAAGGAGCCTAGCCGGTTCCCGGCGATCGCCCACGTCCGCCGGGGCGTCTCGACGGACAACGGTGTCGGAACGTGATGGTAAAACCGAGTGTCCCCGGGGTGTGACAGCGCGGGACAGCTGGTACGACAACGGCTCGGGAACGGGCCGGCAAGGGAGCAGGGATGGCGCGGATCGGCGTCGATGAGCGGCGGACGCGGCTCGCGCGGAGACATCGGCTCGGGGCGGGTTGCCAGGCGGCCGACCCGGTCGAGGCGGCCGCGTCGATGGTGGCGCTGCATGCCACCGATCCGGCCACGGTCCACTTGAGCGTGGCTGCGCGGGTGCCAGGGAGTGACGTTGCGGGCACGGAGCGTGCGCTGTACGACGATCGCTCGCTGATCCGCATGCTCGGCATGCGCCGTACGGTGTTCGTCGTACCGACGCCGTTCGCGCCTGTTGTGCAGGCAGCGTGCACGGATGACATCGCGGTCAAGCAGCGGAAGCTGCTGGTCAAGCACCTGAACGAGGCGGGCGTCGCAGAGGGCGCCGAGGCGTGCGGCCGCTGGCTTGCCGCCGTCGAGGAGTCGACCGCGACCGCGCTGGCCCTGCGTGGGTCTGCGACGGCACAGGAGCTGTCGCAGGACGAGCCGCGGCTGCGGACCAGGCTCAGCATGGCTGCCGGGAAGACGTACGCCGCTCAGCCGTATGTGACGAGCCGCGTGTTGTTCCAGCTGTCCGCCGAGGGCCGGATCGTGCGTGGACGGCCGCTGGGGACGTGGCTGAGCGGCCAGCACCAGTGGTCGCCTTCTGCCGACTGGCTGCCGGGCGGGCTCGGTGACCGGCCAGTGGCCGAGGAGGCGCGGGTCATGCTCGCGCGGGCGTGGTTGTCGTCGTTCGGCCCGGGCACGGCGGCCGACCTGCAGTGGTGGGCCGGCTGGACGGGCGGACAGACGAAGAAGGCGCTGGCTGCAGTCGAGGCGGTCGCTGTGGATCTGGATGGTCAGGTGGGCTACGTGCTGCCCGGCGACGAGGCGCCTGAAGTGCCGGTCGAGCCGTGGGTCGCGTTCCTCCCGGGTCTGGACCCGACGCCGATGGGCTGGAAGGAGCGTGACTGGTTCCTCGGTCCGCACAAGTCCAGGCTGTTCGACAACACCGGCAACATCGGCCCGACGATCTGGGCCGACGGCCGCATCATCGGCGGCTGGGGCCAGCCCGAGTCCGGCGAGGTCCGCTACGAACTTCTCGAGGACGTCGGCCGCGACACCGCCGCCCTGGTCGCCGCCGAAGCCGACCGTTGGACCACCTGGCTAGCCGGGGTCCGTGTCACCCCGCGCTTCCGCTCCCCCTTGGAGAAGAAGCTCAGTCAGGGTTAGTCGTCGTACGCCGAGAGGGCGTCGCGGGCGGTGGCCGCTATCTGGGTGGTGAGATCGGGGGGATCCAGGACCGTGGCGGCGCCGCCCAGGCGGAGGACCAGGCGCTGGAGCCAGGCCGTGTCCGCGACGCGGAGTTTGACGATCAGGGAGTCGTCGGGGCCTTCTTCGACGGACTCGTTCGGGTAGTACTCGGCGACCCAGCGGGCTGGAGGGGCCAGCTTCACCGTTGCCAGCAGGTCCTGCTCGGAGGGCTGGAACATGCCGTTCGAGAGGTCGCGCGGCGTGGCCTCCGGCGGGGGCTCGCTGGGCAGATCGAGGAGCTTGACCGCGGCGATGCGGTCCAGGCGGAACAGGCGCACGTCCTCGGCCAGGCGGCACCAGGCCTCGAGGTACGTGCGGCCCTCGGACACGACCAGCCGCATCGGGTCCACGTCGCGCTCGGTCGTCTCGTCGCGCGACGGTACGTCGTACGTCAGGTGGAGCCGTCGCTTCCCGGCCAGCCCGCGGTTGACGGTCTCGGCGATCTCCGGCGCGGCCGGCTCGACGTGAACGTGCGCCGCGGCACCCTCACTCGCCGCAGCAGCCTCTCCAGCCGCTCGCTCCAGCTTGGCGATGGCCCGGTCGACCGCGTCCCGGTCCGGCCCTGCGGTCACCTCGCGCAGCGTGCGCAGCGCGGTCAACAGCGCCAACGCCTCGGCCGCGGCCAGTCGCAGCGGCCGCGCCAGGTAGTCCGCGTTGTTGATGTGGATGACGCCGTCGCCCTCGGCCGCCTCGATGTCGATCTCGATCAGATCGCCCATCTGCGCACCGGGCAGCCCGCAGAACCACAGCACCTTCAGGTCCGCGATGATCTGCTTCGGCCGTACGCCGAACTCCTTGGCGACGTCGTCGACGCGGGCGCCGTCGTTCTCCCGCAGGTACGGCACCAGTGCCAGCAGGCGCTGCACCTGGTCACGCGCGTTGCTCATGCCCCGGCCACCGTCCGCAGCCGCCACAGGACCCCGTCCAGCACGTCCCCAGGCCCCTCGACGACCGCATCCGGGCCGTACGACGCGATCTCCTCGGCCAGGACGGACGAGTCGGCGTACGGGACGTGGAGCAGGTCCCAGCCTTCTTCGTACTCCTCGATGGCGTTCGCGCGGCGACGCAGGCTCACACACGAACCGGTCCGCGCCCGCACCTTCGCCTCGGACGTCGGACGCGGTGGCGCGAGCTCGGTCACCAGCGAGCGCAGGTCGGTCCCCTCGGGCACGGTGAACGCACCCGGCTCCCCCACGGTCTTCACGTTGCCGCCGATCCGCGACAGCCGGAACATGCGGGTGGCCTGACGGTCGCGGTCGCGACCCACGACGTACCACCGGCCGTGCCAAGAGACGATGCCCCAGGGCTCCAGCGTCCTCGTCGTCGGCTCCGACGCACCACTCCGGACGTGCTGGAACCGGACTACCTGCCGCGCCACCACAGCGGACCAGAGCGGGTCGAAGGCCGGCTCCGACGCGCCGACGTGCGGCTCGATCGCGCTCAGCGCGGACTGGTCGGTCTGGATGCCGGCTGCCTTCAGCTTCAGCACCGCCGAGGTGGTCGCCTCGGACAAGCCGGCGTGCTGCCACACCCGCGCGGCCACACCGAGCACGGCGGCCTCGTCCGGCTCCAGGTGGACCTCGGGGAGCTCGAAGACGTCGCGCCGGATCCGGTAGCCGACCTCGTCGGAGAAGAACTTGTCGATCGTGCCCATCTCGATCGGGATGCCGAGGTCGCGCAGCTCGTCCTTGTCCCGCTCGAACATCTTCTCGAACGCGTCGTCGGTCTGGCCGGCGTACCCCTCGACGACCTCGCGGATGCGTTCCTTCGTCACGTAGGTGCGCGCGACCAGCAGGCAGATGACCACATTGAGCAGTCGCTCACTCTTCCGCGCCGACACCCGACCACCTTACGGCCTCCGGGCGTCCAAAACCCGCCTTTCCGCACCGAAACTTCGAACACACCTTCGACGCGCTGGGGACACACGGGGGACACGCTATGGTCGCTCCGTGATTCGCTGGCGGGACGGTGTGGTGGCGCAGGTCGGCCGGAGCTGGGCCGGCGCAGTTGAGCTGACGGTGACGGTCGGTGCGCAGACAGTGCGCGCCCTGGCCTACCCGGACCTGGTCGGTACGCCGGTGGCCGGCGACCGCGTGCTGCTCAACGTCAGCGCGCTGGACCGCGGCCTGGGCACGGGCGGCTACGCGCTGGTGGTCGCCGTACCGGACCGGCTGCCGGAAGACCCGCCTGAGCGCGGCCACCTGGTGAAAGCCCGCTACACGCCGATGCAGGCGATGGTGCTGGGTGCGGACGAGCAGGACTCCCCCGACCACGACGTACTGCGGGACGCAGACGACCTCTTCGGTACGCCGGTTGTTGTGGCGGACCTGCACTCTGCGCTGCCTGCCGTGCTGGCAGGTGTCTACGAGGCCAGGCCGACCACTCGGGTCGTCTACGTCATGACGGACGGCGGTGCGCTCCCGCTGGCGTTCTCGCGGAACGTGGCGACGCTGCGGGACGCCGGCTGGCTCAGCGGGACGGTGACCGTCGGCCAGGCGTACGGCGGGGACCGGGAGGCCGTCACCGTCCACACCGGTCTGTTGACCGCTGTGCAGGTCCTGGCGGCGGAGGTGGTCGTCATCACCCAGGGACCGGGCAATCTGGGCACTGGCACGCGCTGGGGCTTCTCCGGTGTGCAGTCCGGTGAGGCGGTCAACGCAGTCGGCACACTGGGCGGCCGGGCTGTCGCATCGCTGCGGATCTCCGAGGCTGACCCGCGTCCACGCCACCGTGGCATCTCACACCACAGCCTCACCGCATACGGCCGCGTGGCGCTCCAGCCGGCGGATGTCGTCGTACCGGATCTGGCAGGTGACTTCGGCGACGCCGTACGGGATGCGGCTGAGCCGTTGAAGGCGCGGCACCGGGTCGTGCGGGTCGGCGTGGACGGGTTGTACGAGGCGATGGAGGCAGCGCCGGTCAAGCTGTCCACGATGGGCCGCGGGCTCGACGAGGACCGCGCGTACTTCGAGGCCGCGGCCGCGGCAGGCCGGCACGCGGCCGGTCTGGTGGATGTACCTCCACCCGGAGTGGGGACGCAGTACTCCTGATCCCGCGGGCCTTCGCGGCCACGCTGGGAGCATGAGAACGATTAGCCGGGTTGAACCGCCGCTGACCGCCCGGTCGGCGACGATGTCGTGGTTGCTGGCGGTGGCCGCCGGGGTCGTGGAGACCGTGGTCCAGGTGGGGCTCGCGCTGGCTGACGACGTCTCGACGTCGTCGATCGTCGGGCAGATCGCAGTACGCGCGGTCATCTACGGCGCGCTGTTCGTGATCATCGACCGGTACTTCCGGCGCGGTGTGCGCTGGTCGCGCTATCTACTGGCCGGGGTCCTCGGCACGGTCGGCGTGGTCTCGCTGGTTACCGAACCGATCGGCTGGCTGATCGACAACGGCGACTTCACCACGATCGACTGGTCCGTCAGCTTCGTCACGATCGCCGCGCTCCGCGCCGTGCACCTCACCGCGGTGATCAGCGCGCTGTTCTTCACCTTCCACCGTGACACCGCCCGCTGGTTCAACGCGAAAGGCCGGTCCCCCAGGTAAGGAGACCGGCCGGCTCGTGCGGAGCTCTGGCTGACTACTGGCCCGTCTGCTTCGGGGCCGGGAAGGCGTTCAGGATGTCGATGACGGCGAAGGCGTTGACCGTCTTGCCGGACTGGTCCTTCGAGGCCGGCAGCTCGACCAGGACGCGGCTGCCGACCGGGATGCCGGCGAGGCCGTCCAGCGCGCCGGTCTGGCCGGTCGCACTCGGGCCGACCTGGAGCTGGTCGGTCGGGGCGCCCGGCTGAGCCGGGCTCTGCGCGGTGGCGGGCTGGCCGTCCCAGGTGCTGGCCTGCTTCTTGCCGGTGTAGTCGTAGACGACGTAGCGGCCGATCAGCTGGCTGGCCTTCTCGATCGGCTTGCCCTTGCCGAGCGCGAACACGACCGGCTTGCCGGGCTTCGCCGGCGGCTTGGTGCCGGCCGCGACAGTCACCTTCGGCTCGGCGTTCAGCGGGCCGCTGACGGTGATCTTGGTCGGCGTCGACGGGGTGACCGGGTCGGCGTTCAGCGGGGTGTCGTTGGCGGCCTCGCCGACCAGGTCGACGACGAAGATCAGCGTGTCGTCGCCCTTGATGCCGGCCTGCTCGTTACCGGCGGACTTGTAGCCCTTGTCGGCCGGGATCGACAGCATCACGCGGCTGCCGATCTTCTTGCCGACCAGACCCTCGTCCCAGCCGGCGATGACGCCGCCGACCCCGATCGGGAACGACGACGGGGCGCCGCGGTCGTAGGAGTTGTCGAAGACCTTGCCGTCGCGCCAGATCTGGCCGAGGTAGTTCGCGGTGAGCAGCTCGCCCTTCTTCACCTCGGGACCGTCGCCCTCCTTGAGGACCTCGGTCACCAGGGTCTTGTCCGGCTCACCGTCGCGATGGGTGATGGTCGGCTTCTGCCCGAAGTCCGACGTCACCTTGACACCGGCGGCCCCGAACTCGTCCTTCTTGTCCGAGCCGCACGCCACCAGGGACGACCCCAGCGCCGCAACCACGACCAGACTCAACAACTTGCGCACGAAACCAGCACCTCGAACCATCCCGGCGCGCTGTGCGCCGCTCGCCTCCGGTCAACAACGCCGCCCACCCTAGCTTGCGGCTTCAACTGGGTGGACGGCTGGCCGCGTCACCGTTGAGTCACAGCACGTACAGTCACGGCCGCTCAGAAACCGACGGCGTTGTGCGGTGCGCGCTCAGTTCGCAGTACTGCGTCGAGCCGGGAGATGGCGCCCGGTGTGTGCTCGTCGATGCGGCCGGCGTGGGACAGCTCACTTGCGCGGACTCCGCCGAGGTACAGCGATCCCAGCTCTGCGATGCCGAGGGACAGGTCTGCAGTCTGGTTCGTCGCGGTGCAGGCTGCCCCAGCGGGCGCTGCGTCCAGGCGCCAGCGGCCAGAGCCGAACAGGTCGTCGGACACGTCCAGTACGAGCGAATCGGTCGCGGCGTACGTCCGTGCCTCCAGAGCGCCTTGTACGTCGAGGATGCGTAGCCACAGGTTGTCCCGGGTCCGGGTGAGCTTCAGCGCGCGCGGATTGGTCAACATCCACCGCAGGGGCTCGTCCACTGGTCGCCGTGCAGCCACCACGCGCTTGGTGAGGTCGAAGTCGAGCAGCAACCCCCACAGCGCCCGGTACGCGTCGGATGTCAGCGCCTCGAACGCCTCAACCTGCAGCACGCCGGCCTGTGCCGGGTCCGGCGACCATGGCAACCGGAAGATTGCAGCACCGTCCACCGCACCCGCAGCGTCGCGATGCACCAGGTGGTGCGCCGGACCGGACCCGTCCGCCGGCAAAGCACCGGCTGACAGCCCGTCCCACTTACCCGGCAACGGACTGATCTCACCGACGCGCTGGGCTCGCGCCTGTTCATGCAGCACCGGCCACACCTCGCCCGCCACCACGCCGTCCACCAACTCGAGCGCACCCGAGTCAGAGAACTCGGACCGGAAGGCAACGTCGGTACGCCGTACCTCCCAGCGGTGCTGGAACGTCGCCGGCGAGAACCCGTACCGGCCGTAGATCGTGCCCTCGCTGGCGCTGAGCCCGGCCAGGAACTCACCACGCTCGCGGCAGTCCGCCAGCATGGCGGACATGATCTTCCGCAGCAGCCCACGCCTGCGGTACGTCGGCAACACCGCGGTCGAGGTCACGCCGCCGAGCGCCAGTTGCCGCCCGCCCGGGACGGTGACCTGGACCGACACGATCGCCGAACCGCCTGCGATCTTGCCGTCCACGAACGCTGCCTGCGGGCGGAACCAGTCCGCCTGCAGTTCCTCGGCGTACCGGTCGAGGTCGGCCGCGGTCGGCGGGACCTGCGGCGGCCAGGCGGCTGTTCCGGCGTACCAGGCCGACGGCTCGGGCTCCTCCTGCGGAAACCCGTTCACGTACGGCAGGACGCGCAGGTACTCCAAGGATTCTGAAGGACTGACAGGTGGCCGAACCTCGATGGTCATACGACCGTTCTAGGTCCGGCCACAAGAGTCCTGCATTGGATTTAGTCGGCGACTACATGCTCGCGATGAGCTTCTCGACCCGCTCGTCGTGGGACTTGAACGGGTCCTTGCACAGGACGGTGCGCTGGGCCTGGTCGTTGAGCTTGAGGTGGACCCAGTCGACGGTGAAGTCGCGGCGGCGCTCCTGGGCTCGCTTGATGAACTCGCCGCGCAGCCGGGCCCGCGTGGTCTGCGGCGGCACCGACTTGGCCTCGAACACCCGCAGGTCGTCGACGACCCGGGTGACCGCGCCCTTGCGCTCGAGCAGGTAGTACAGCCCGCGCGGCCGGTGGATGTCGTGGTACGCCAGGTCGAGCTGCGCCACCCGCGGGCTGGCCAGACCGAGGTTGTTCTGCGCCCGGTAGCGCTCGATCAGCCGGTACTTGATCACCCAGTCGATCTCGCGCTCGATCCCGGACATGTCGCCGGACTCGATCGCCTTCAGCGTCCGCTCCCACAGCGACAGCGCCCGCTCCACCGCCGGCGTCCCGAGCTCGCGGCGGTCGACGAAGTCGCGCGCCTTGGTCAGGTACTCCGTCTGGATGTCCAGCGCCGACGCCTCGCGACCGTTCGCCAGCCGGACCTCGCGGCGACCGGTCATGTCGTGGCTGATCTCGCGGATCGCCCGGATCGGGTTGTCCAGGGTCAGGTCGCGCATCACGATGCCGGCCTCGATCATCCGCAGCACCAGGTCGGTGCTGGCCACCTTGAGCAGCATGGTGGTCTCGGACATGTTCGAGTCGCCGACGATCACGTGCAGCCGGCGGAACCGCTCGGCGTCCGCGTGCGGCTCGTCCCGGGTGTTGATGATCGGCCGGGACCGGGTGGTCGCGCTGGAGACCCCTTCCCAGATGTGCTCGGCCCGCTGCGACACGGAGTACACCGCGCCGCGGGGGGTCTGCAGCACCTTGCCGGCGCCGCAGATCAGCTGCCGGGTGACCAGGAACGGGATCAGCACGTCGGCCAGCTTGGCGAAGTCGCCGTGCCGGCTGACCAGGTAGTTCTCGTGGCAGCCGTAGCTGTTGCCGGCCGAGTCGGTGTTGTTCTTGAACAGGTAGACGTCGCCGAAGATGCCCTCGTCGTGCAGCCGCTTCTGCGCGTCCACCAACAGACCTTCGAGGATGCGCTCCCCGGCCTTGTCGTGTGCGATCAGGTCGGTGACCGAGTCGCACTCACCCGTCGCGTACTCCGGGTGGGAGCCCACGTCGAGGTAGAGCCGCGCCCCGTTGCGGAGGAAGACGTTGCTGCTCCGCCCCCAGGACACGACCCGCCGAAACAGGTACCGCGCCACCTCGTCCGGGGTCAGTCGCCGCTGCCCGCGGAACGTACAGGTCACGCCGTACTCGTTCTCCAGACCGAAGATTCGCCGGTTCACATCACCCACACTACGGCGCGGTTCCGACAAGCGGGCCAGATCTCAGGCGCGCCGTCGTCGGGCGTTATCCCTTTGATGCACCTGCGAGGCCGCAACAATCAGCTGTCCGCCCGCATCAAGCATGTCGCGAGGAAGGACTTCCAGATGACCAAGAACAGGCGAGCGCTCGGCGCGATCGCTTCCGGAGTGCTCGCCGCGGGCACCCTTGTCAGCGCACCTGCCGGAGCAGCTCCGGCCACTGCGACCAGCCAGTCCGCCGCCTGCTCACTGCGGCTGGGCTCGATCACACCGGGTGGCGACCACACCCAGCAGACCATCACTGCCACCCCGTCGGCCGGCGCCCGTCAGCTCGGGCCGAAGGGCATCTATACGGCCGGCCAGGCGCACCTGCCGACGGCGGTCCGCACAGAGCTCGTCGTACCGGCCGGTGAGGAACGGACCGGTCTGGCGGTCGACGGAGTGCGGATGTACGGCACCAGCTACATGACCGACGGCACCGGTACGGCGATCGTGCCGGGGACGCTGAAGCAGACCCTGGTCGGCGGCGGCTGGGACGAGCTGCACAAGTACGTCGAGTTCAGCCACGCCGCTCCCGGCGGCATCGAGCGGTCGAACGTCTACTCGTTGATCAATCAGTTCACCGACGGCCTGATCGCTCGCTGGACGGTCACTCCGAGCGGCTGGAAGTACTACACGACGTTCGGCGGCTTCAAGGCGGTCAAGACGATGGCGCTGATCGGCCAGGGCAGCACGTACGACACGTTCCTGGCCACCACGAACGGCGGCGCGCTCTACACCGTCAAGGTGCCGACGGGCTCCGGGAAGCCGGTGGTGACCAAGGTGCGCACGTCGACCTGGCAGGGCTTCGAGACCCTGATCGCCGAGAAGTGCGGCAACTACGGCACCCTCCTGCTCGGTATCGACAAGGACACGGGCACCGGCTACCTGTACGCCGTCGGCCACGCCAACGGCACCGCCACCGTCATCAAGGGCCTCGGCAAGGTCCCGACGACCTTCCCCGCCACCGACTCGTACTTCCGCTACTACAACGCCGGCACCGTCCTGACTGGAGCGTGATCTGTGACAAGACTTCGGATTGCTGCCGGTGTGCTCGGCGCGGCGATGGCAGCGGCCGCGCTGGTGCCCGGGCCGGCTCAGGCCGGGCCTGCCCGGGCCAGTGCGGCCTGCAAGCTCACACTGGGCGCGGTGACGGTGCAGGGTGACCACAAGTTCCAGACGATCACTGCGACGTCACCCGTGACCGCCGGTACGCCGGTCGTCCGGCCGAAGGGGCTGTTCCCGGTGGACCAGGTGCGCCTGGCGAGCTCGCTGGGGTGGGAGCCGGATCCGCCGTCGGCCATGGTCAGCCGCGGGTACGCGACGATCGGGACCGACCTCTACCGGTTCAGCTACGCCATCGACAACACGACGGGCGAGCTGGACCCGACGTCGTACGTGAAGTCCAAGGTGGGTGGCGGGTGGATCCACCAGACGTACCTGGACCAGTCCACCTTCTTCACGGTCAACGGCCCGCGCACGCACACCTACGCCCTGCGGGACGACGTGATCACGCGCTGGACCGTGGAGGGATCGGCCTGGCGCAACAAAGCGACGTACGGCGGGTTCTCGGCGGTGAAGACGATGACGCTGATCAGCCAGACCGCGACGTACGACAGCTTCCTGGCCAACACCCGGGGCGGCGCGCTCTACACGATCCGGATCCCGCTGAGCGGCGCTCCGGTGGTCAAGAAGGTGCGTACGTCGACCTGGCAGGCCTTCGACACGCTCATCGCCGAGCGGTGCGGCAAGCAGAGCACTCTGCTGCTGGGCATCGACAAGGACACGCGTACCGCCTACCTGTACGCCGTCAGCCACGCCAACGGAGCCGCGACGGTCATCAACGGACTGGGCAGGGTGGGCAACCAGCTCGTCGCGCCCGAGGACAAGACGTACTTCCGATACTTCGCCGGCAGCTCTGAGGCCGACGACCTTCTCTACGGGGAGTGAGCAAGATGAAGAAACGTGCAGCTGGGCTGCTGGGGGTAGTGATGGCTGCCGGGGCGCTGGTCCAGGCCGCACCGGCCGGTGCGAGTACGACGGCGCCGCCGCCGTTCTGCCAGTTGGCTCTCGGCTCGACGACGAGCGGTGGAGACCTCATCCTGCGAGGCCTCTACGGGACCGTCCCGCCGAGCGCCAGCGCGAGCACCTGGGGCGGCAAGGACCTCCTGCCGGACGACGCGATCAAGGTAGCCGGCGGGCTCGGTCTGCAGGTCAACGCAGACCAGACCGGAGTCAGCCGGCGTCAGTACGTCGTACTGGACTCCACGCTCAACCTGCTGACGTACGACGTGAAGGGCTTCGGCGGCGAGGTCGATCCGGGCTCGGTGACGCGGACCCCGGTCGGCGGCGGCTGGAGCGCTGCCCGGTACATCGAGAACTCCCGCTACAACGTCGGCAGCAAGCTCGTCCGGAACAGCGCGTACGCCCTGATCGGCGACACCATCTCGCGCTGGAGCGTCAACGGCACGGCCTTCACGCACAAGGCGACGTACGCCGGGTACAGCGCGGTCAAGACGATGACGCTGATCAGCCAGACCGCCACCTACGACACGTTCCTCGCCAACACGTTCGCCGGAGCGCTCTACACGATCCGGATCCCGGTCTCCGGCAAGCCGGTGGTGAAGGTCGTACGGCGGACCACCTGGCAGGGCTTCGAGGCGCTCGTCGCCTCCAAGTGCGGCACCGGCACGATGCTGCTCGGCGTCGACAAGGAGACCGGAGCGCCGTACCTCTACACGATCGGGCACGCCAACGGGACCGCGACCGTGATCAAGGGCTTGGGCAAGGTGCCGCGCACGTTCGGTGAGGTCGCCTACTCGCGGTACTACGACGACACCCAGGACTACGACCAGCTGTCCGGCGAGTGAGGCCGATTGTCTGGTGAGTTTCCGGTGCCACACTGGAACTCACCAGACGATCGAAAGGCAAGACGTGACCCCCACCCGAGTGGCTGTCGCAGACGACGACGTGCTGCTGCGCGAAGGGCTGGCCAGTCTGCTGGAGCGCTCCGGCTTCGCTGTCCTCGGTACTGCGGGTAACGCCGAACAGCTCCTCGACCTGGTACGACGTGAGCGGCCGGAGCTCGTCATCGTCGATATCCGGATGCCACCGGGGCTCTCGACGGAGGGCCTCGACGCGGCCGACATCATCCGCCGGGAGCACCCGGAGACCGCCGTACTGCTGCTGTCTGCGCACGTGGAGGTCGATCACGCGCTTCAGCTGATGGCTGCGGGGCAGGGGGTCGGCTACCTGCTCAAGAGCCGGGTGACGGACGTCGACGAGTTCCTCGACAGTCTGCGGCGGGTCGCCCGCGGCGGCTCGGTGGTCGACCCCGCAGTGGTCCGGGAGCTGGTCGACACCCGGCGCCGGCACGACCCGCTGGCAGCGCTCACCGAGCGAGAGCGTGAGGTCCTGTCCCTGGTGGCAGAGGGCCGTTCGAACGCCGGTGTCGCGCGGCGGCTGTGGGTCGCCGAAGGGACTGTGGAGAAGCACGTCCGCAGCATCCTGACCAAGCTCGACCTGCCCGAGACCGACGACGACCATCGCCGCGTTCTGGCCGTCCTGACCTATCTGGACGGTGTCCGGCGCCCGGCGACGTGACCAGCCACGGGGGGACCAGCCGCGGCGGGACCGGGCGGGTGATCGGCGGGGTGGCCCGTCGGGTACTGGTCGCGAGCGGGCTGTTGATGGTGCTGGTCGGCTCCGGGTTCGTGGTGCTGCTGATCTCGGTGCAGGGACTGCGTGCGTCCGAGCACCAGGCCCGCCACACCGCCGCCGTACTGACCAGTGCTCATCAGGTGGAACGACTGGTGGCCGACCTCGCCTCCGGTCAGCGCGACTTCGTCATCACCGGTCAGGAGAAGTTCCTGCAGCCGTGGCAGACAGCACAGGAGCAGTTGCCTGCGCAGACCGCCGCCCTGCAGCAGTTGGTTGCCGGCAGCCCCGATGAGCTCGCCCGGGCGCAGGAGCTGAGCCGGAGCGTCACGTCGTACCTGCAGGACTACTCGATGCCGGAGATCGAGGCCGCGCGGCTCGACCCGGACGCTGCCCGCACCGAGGCGGCTACCGCGGAAGGTGCGCAGCGGGTCGCCCACATCCGCTCGGTGCTCGACCAGCTGATCGCTTCGGAGCAGCAGTTGTCGGTGGCCGAGCAGCGGCACTCGGACTCGGTGACCAACCAGGCGGTGGTTGCCGCGACGGTCGGGCTGGCCGGTTCCGTCGTACTCATCCTGGGCTTCACGATCTACCTCACGCGGGCGATCGTCCGGCCGGTGCGGGTCACGGCGGAGATGGCGAACCAGCTGGCCGCGGGCGATCTCGGCGTACGCGTGCCGGAGACAGGGGTCGGCGAGATCGGCACGCTGGAACGCACGTTCAACTCGATGGCGACCTCGCTCGGTGCGGCCAGCGCCGACGTCGCCGCGTCCCGGGCCCGGATCGTGCGGTCGGCGGACGAGACCCGGCGGCAGATCGAGCGCGATCTGCACGACGGGATCCAGCAACGACTCGTCTCGCTGACCCTCGACGTCCGGGCGATCCAGGCCGGCGCCCCGTTGGCCGAGCTCGACAACGTCGCCGACGGACTGTCGTCGACGCTGGACGAACTGCGAGAGATTGCCCGCGGCATCCATCCGGCGATCCTGTCCGAGGGCGGTATCGGCCCGGCGCTGCGGATGCTCGCCCGCCGCTCCAAGGTCCCGGCCGAAGTCACCGTCGGCTTCACCACCAGGCTCCCGGCGCCCATCGAAGCAGCCACGTACTACGTCGTGTCCGAAGCGCTCACGAATGCCGCGAAGCACGCCGACGCGTCCGTCGTACTGATCGATGCCGACCTCACGAACGATCGACTGGTACTCGTTGTCCGCGACGACGGTCGCGGCGGCGCGGACCCCGCGAACGGCTCCGGACTGATCGGGCTCGACGACCGCGTCCAGGCTCTCGGCGGCACGCTGGTGGTCGAAAGCCCAACAGGAGCAGGAACTACGCTCTCGGTCGCGCTGCCCGTCACGTCGTAGTACAGGCAGCAGGAATGCCACCAGGTTGCGTGCCTGCGATGCTTGATCCATGCGGTGCCTGATCGTCGACGACAGCCGGCACTTCCTCGATGCGGCGCGCGGCCTGCTGGTGCGCGAAGGCGTCACAGTCGTCGGTACGGCGACGTCGGCCGCCGAGGCCGGTGAGCTGGTCGACGACCTGCGCCCGGACGTCGTACTGGTCGACATCGACCTCGGCGGCGAGAGCGGCTTCGACCTCGTCGTACAGCTGCGGTCCGCCGGCTCGCCGCCGATGATCCTGATCTCCACACATGCCGAGCAGGACTACGCGGACCTGATTGCCGCGAGCCCTGCGATCGGCTTCGTGCCCAAGACGAGCCTGTCGGCCGCCGCGATCCAGAGGTTGCTGGACCGGGTCTAGGAGGAACGGCCGCGGCGTACGACGGCGTCGAATCCCGCAGCCAGCAAGAGGACTGCGCCCGTGACCACCCATTCGTAGCCCGACGAGTTCGAGCCCTGGATCAGGTCACTCATACCGTTGATGATGACGGCAACGACCAGGCCGCCGAGAACGGCATCGATCATCCGCCCGCGCCCGCCGAACAACGACGTACCGCCGATGACGGCTGCACCGACTGCGAGCAGCAGGGTGTTTCCGGCGCCTGCGTTCGACTGCACCGATTGCAGAAGCGACGCCGCGACGACGCCCGATACGGCCGCCATGCCGGAGCAGATCACGAACACGGAGATCCGGATCCGCGACACCACGACACCGGCGCGACGAGCAGCCTCCTCGTTGCCGCCAACGGCGTACACGTGCCTGCCGTAGCGGGTGCGGCTCAGGGTGAAGTGCCAGACCACGAACAGCAGCACCAGCAGTACGACGGCCCACGGCTCGCCCTGGGCCTTGTTGCTGAAGAACGCGTTGGTGATCAGGTTGCGGTTGATGCCCATCTCGTACGTGAAAGCGCTGCCCAGCAACGCGACCACGATCACCTTCGCCACGATCACGACGACCGGTGTCGCGGGGAGACCGCTCTGGCGGCGTCCGCGCGCATCAACCAGCTTGATCGCGGCGTACCCGAGGACGAAGATCCCCAGCAGGGTCCAGCCCAGCCAGATCGGGACGAAGCTGTTCTCCAACGAGATCAGCGGCGAACCGGTCGGAAGGATCACCGAGCCCTGACCGCCGATCAGGATCAGCGTCAGCCCTTGGAAGGCCAGGAACGTCGCCAGGGTGATCACGAACGACGGAATGCCGGCCCGCGCCCGCAACCACCCCATCACGAACCCGATGACCAGCCCGACCGCGAGACCCGCGAGTACGCCGATCCACCACGGCTGCCCGTGCCGCAACAACAGCACCGCCATGATCGCGGAACACAGCCCGCCGGTCGTCCCCGCGGAGAGGTCGATCTCCCCGAGCAGCAGAACGAAGACCAGCCCCATCGCCATCACGATGATCGGAGCGGCCTGGATCACCAGCGCCTCGAGGTTGTAGGCACTCAGGAAGCCCTGGTGCACGATCGCGAAGAACGCGGTGATCACGACCAGGCCGACGATCGCCGGAGCCGATCCGAGTTCACCGCCACGCAGTCTGGCGAAGTAGTCGCGGACGTAGCCGTTCAGCGGCCCCTGGACGCGTTTGTGCTGGGGTTTCTCGTCGGCGACCACCGGTTCGGCGTGCACGTTCACTGGGTCGCTCCCCTCGACTCGGCCGGCAGCCCGAGGTCCCCGGACCGGCCGCTGGTGATCAGCTCGACGACCTGCGTCTGGCTGACGTCCTTACGTCGTACCTGCGTGGCCATCCGGCCCAGGAACAGGACCGCGATCGAGTCGGCGACCTGCATGACGTCGTTCATGTTGTGCGAGACCAGTACGACGGCGACGCCGCGATCGGCCAGCCGCCGTACCAGCTCCAGCACCTGCTCGGTCTGGGCGACGCCGAGGGCCGCGGTCGGCTCGTCGAGGATGACGATCTTCGAGCTCCAGAGCACGGACTTCGCGATCGCGACGGTCTGCCGCTGGCCGCCGGACAGGCTCGCGACCCGTTGCCGGACCGACCTGACCGTCCGGACCCCCAACGAGGCAAGGGTTTGCGAGGCCAGCTGCTCCATCGTGTTCTCGTCGAGCGTGTGCAGCCGGCCGACCCGTTCGCGGCCCAGGAACATGTTGCCGACGACATCGAGGTTGTCGGCCAGGGCCAGGTCCTGGTGGACGATCTCGATGCCCAGCCGGGCCGCGTCCCGCGGCTCGTGCAGCTGCTGCGGCGTACCGTCGACGAGGATCTCACCGCTGTCGATGCGGTGGATGCCGCCGATGCACTTGACCAGCGTCGACTTGCCCGCCCCGTTGTCCCCGACCAGGGCGGTCACGTCGCCGGCCTCGGCGCTGAAGTCGACTCCCGACAGCGCCACGACCGGACCGAACGACTTGCCGACGTCTCGTAGTTCGAGTGTTTTCACGGGTTGGGGATACCGTTCTCGCCGCAGAGCTTCACCAGCGCGGGAGTCGGGCACACCGACGCCGCGGTCTCGTAGCCGTCCGTCACCGGCAGCGCCACGTTCTTCTTGGTGATCACCGTCGGGTCGGCCAGGTACGACGGGACCTCGCGACCGTCGGTCGGGTCCTTGACCGTCGCCGGGGCGGTCGGCTTCTGGCCGGACAGGATCTGGCCCGCGAGCTTGATCGCCACATCGGCCTCACCGGCGACCGGCTTGTAGATCGTGAAGCATTGGGTACCTGCCATCACGTTGTCCAGACCGCCGGCGGTGGCATCCTGTCCGGACACCGCGACCTTGCCGGCCAGACCTTGCGACTTCAGCACGTTGATGACCGATTGGGCCATGGTGTCGTTGGCAACCATCACCGCGTTCAGGTTCGGGTGCTGGCCCAGCATCGTGGTGAACACGGTCTGCGCGGTGGCCGGGTCCCAGTTGCCGGTCTGCTCGGCGAGCTTGGTCCAGCCGGCCTTCTTCGACAGCACCGAGTTGTAGCCCTGGGCAAACAACGTGGCGTTGTTGTCGGTCGGCGCGCCGTCGATGTCGACGTACCCGACGGCGCTCTTGCCGGCGACCTGCGGGCACGCGGTCAGCGCCGTACCCTGGTCCTCGCCGACCTTCACGTTGTCGTAGGACACGTAGTACTCCGCCGTACCGCCCGTGGTCAGACGGTCGTAGTCGATCGTCACCACGTTGTGCTGCTTGGCCAGCGACTCGATCGCCTTGCCGGACCCCGAGTCGAGGTTCGTCACCAGCAGGACGCCGACGCCCTGGTTGATCAGCGCCTGGGCCTGGGACTCCATCGTCGTCGCGCTGTTGTTCGCGTTGTCGATGTAGCAGGTGAGCTTGTTGTCCGCACACTGCTTGCGCAGCTCGTTCGGGTCGGCCGAGACCCAGCGGGGCGACGATGCGGTGTCGGGAAGCAGCACCCCGACCTTGGTGTTCGGCGGCGGCGTACTGCTGCTCCCGGACGAATTATTGTTGTTATTGCCGCAGGCAACCAGACCCGCCATCAGTGTTAGCGTGAGTCCGGCCAGTGCGACAGCTCTCGGTGGTGTTCGCATCTCGCGTCCTTCGTGATCGCCGCAGGTTCTCTCCTGCCCAGCATGCGATCGGCGCCGCGTCCCGTCGTCGCAGCAGGCACCCAACTCCGCTGCCCGGTCAGTTGGTACGGCGGATACCGGCTGGCAGGGGGCCGGGACGGCGGACAGCCTTACTGACCCGGCGGACCGGAGCGGGCCATGGTTCTGGGTATGGCCACATCTGCAGCAGTACCTTCCGCTCGGCAGAGCCGGCCGGGCCTGAAGCGTGACATCGGCTTCGTCGGCCTGATCTGGGCCTCCGAAGGATCGATCATCGGCTCCGGCTGGTTGTTCGGCGCCCAAGGTGCCCTGTCCACCGCCGGCCCCGCGGCGATCATCTCCTGGGTCATCGGCGGTGCGGCGATCCTGATCCTGGCGCTCGTGCACGCTGAGCTCGGCGGCATGTACCCGGTCTCCGGCGGTACGGCGCGCTTCCCGCACTACGCATTCGGCGGCGCAGCTGGTGCGTCGTTCGGCTGGTTCTCCTGGTTGCAGGCGGCCACCGTGGCGCCGATCGAAGTACTGGCGATGATCACCTACGGCCAGCACTACTCGTTCGCTTATGGGTGGCTCAAGACTGTCAACGGGCAGCACGTCCTGACGGGGTCGGGGATCGTCGTCGCCGTCCTCCTGATGGCCGCGGTCACCGCGATCAACTTCCTCAGCATCCGGCTGCTCGCGCGCACCAACAGCATCGCGACCTGGTGGAAGGTCGGCATCCCGCTGCTGACGATCTTCGCGCTCGCCGTGGTCCAGTTCCACGGCAGCAACTTCACCGCCGCGGACGGCTTCAACCCCTACGGCGCCAAGGGCATCCTGTCCGCGGTGTCGACCAGCGGCATCATCTTCGCGCTGCTCGGCTTCGAGCAGGCCGACCAGCTCGCCGGTGAGAGCACCAACCCGCGGCGCGACATCCCGCGCGCGGTGATCGGGTCGATCGTGATCGGCGCGGTCATCTACATCCTGCTGCAGGTTGTGTTCATCGCGGCGCTGCCGTCCGACCAGATCCAGGGGACCTGGGCGCACGCGGCGTTCACCACGATGACCGGGCCGTTCGCACAGGTCGCGACGCTGCTGAGTATGGGGTGGCTGGCAACGATCCTGTACATCGACGCGGTGGTTTCGCCTGGTGGCACAGGGCTGATCTACATCACCGGCAGCTCGCGGGTCTCGTACGGGCTGAGCCGGAACGGGTACGTCCCGTCGGTGTTCGAGCGGACCAACCGGCGCGGCGTACCGTGGGTCGGGCTGATCACCGCGTTCATCATCGGGTGCATCTGCTTCCTGCCGTTCCCGAGCTGGCGCTCACTGGTCGGCCTGATCACGAGCGCGAGCGTCTTGATGTACGCCGGTGCGCCGTTGTCGCTCGGGGTGTTCCGTCGACGGCTGCCGTCCGCGCACCGCCCGTACCGGTTGCCTGGGGCAACCTGGCTGTCGCCGGCGGCGTTCGTGGTCGCGAACCTGCTCATCCTGTGGTCCGGGTGGATGACCGACTGGAAGCTGGGCGTGGCGATCCTGCTCGGCTACGTGATCCTGATCGCCAACCGGGTCTTCAAACTCAACCCGATCATGCCGCAGCTCGACCTACGGGCCGCGCAGTGGCTGCCGGCGTACCTGGTCGGCATGGGACTGATCGTCTACCTGAGCGACTTCGGCCCACTGAAGCACCCCTGGTTCCCACTCTGGTGGGACATGCTCGCGGTCGCGGTCTTCAGCCTGATCATCTACTTCTGGGCAATGGCAGTCGCACTACCGGCCGAGCGCATCCAGCAAATGGTCGACCAGGTCGTCGTCCCCGAAGAAGCCAACCTGGGCTAGTGGGTCGCCACCGGCTGATCCGAGGGATCGTGGCGTTCGCCGTCACGGGCGGTCCAGCCGGTGGCGTCGGACTCCGCACCGACCTCAGAGACGTGCCAGACGACACTGCGAATGCCCGGGCGGTCGACTGCGCCCTGATCGAGCATCGCCTGGTGATAGCTGCGCGCGCTCGCCTCGTCCTCGTACACCTGGATCATGTGGCCGTCCTGCGTCCAGGTCCCGTGGACGAACCCCGGCAAGGCGATCTTGCTCGCCGCCATCAGCGGCACCTGGTCACGAAGCCCGTCGATCAGCTCCGGATCGATGTCCCACACCCCGATGACTGCCCACACGACTGTCTCCCCTCGTCGGGAACAGTCTGGGGCTGGAGGTCGATGAGGTCGAGGAGTTGACCCAGTCCTGTCTGGTCGACGCCGCGGAGCTCGCCGGTACGGAGGTCGCCACGGCGGGCGGCCACCGCCGCGGCGCCCGATTCGAGGGGTTGACCCCTCGGGTTGTGGGTTATCTCGCTGCATGCGAGGGGCGAACCCACCATCTGAGGGGTCGACCCCTGAGATTGCCCAGGGCGGTGGGACCTACAGTTCGACGAGGTCGAGGAGTTGGCCTAGTTCTTTCGGGTTGAGGTCGCGGAGCTCGCCGGTGTGGAGGTTGCCGCGGCGTACCGGGCCGATGGCGGTGCGGGTGAGGCGCTTGACCGGGTGGCCGACCGCGTCGAACATGCGGCGGACGATGCGGTTGCGGCCCTCGTGCAGGCTCATCTCGACGAGGGTGCGGCCGGGGACGGTGGAGACGATCTTGACCGTGTCCGCGCGGGCCGGGCCGTCGTCGAGTTCGATGCCGTCGAGCAGCGTCCGCAGTACTCCGGGTTTGACGTTGCCGTCGACCTCGGCGACGTACGTCTTGGACACCTCGTACGACGGATGCGCGAGCCGATGCGCGAACTCACCGTGGTTGGTGAGCAGCAGGAGCCCCTCGGTATCGGTGTCGAGCCGGCCGATGTGGAACAGCCGCTCGGGCCGATCCTGTACGTAGTCGGTGATGCACGGCCGCCCTTGCGGGTCGGACATCGTGCTGACGACGCCGCGTGGTTTGTTGAACACGAGGTAGACGTTCGCACTCACCGGCGGGATCCGCTCCCCGTCGACCCGGATGACCGCGGACTCCGGATCCACCCGTACCCCGAACTCCGTCACCACCCGCCCGTCGACCTCGACCCGCCCCTCCTCGATCAACAACTCCGCATTCCGCCGCGAAGCCACCCCCGCCCGAGCCAAAACCTTCTGCAGCCGAACCCCGCCCTCATCCCCCATCCCGCACACCTTCCCCAAACCTCACAACCCCACCCTGCCGCTCTCCCACACCGTCGCGGTCCTCGCCGCCCATGCCGCCCTCGCGGTCTTCGCGGTCCCCGCGGTCGCGGTCTTCGCGGTCCCCGCGGTCGCGGTCCTCGCGGTCCTCGCGGTCGCGGTCCTCGGCGTCCCCGCCTTCCGCGTCTCCCGAGTCTTCCGCGCCCTGACGCTCTTCCGCGTCCCCACGGTCTTCGGCGTGCTCGCCGTCCCGGCGGTCTTCCACATTCTCGTGGTCCTCGCCGTCCTCCGCCTGCTCGCCGTCCTCGGACGTCGCGGCGTCTGCCACCGACTCCGGGCGCTCGACCGACGCCGGGTACTCCGTCATCCCTACGTGCGCATCGGTTTCCGCATCCCCGACGTGCTCCTCGGCATCGTCTGCCGCGTCCTCCGCCTCACCAGCGGATCCCGCAGCTTCCTCGCCGCCGGCGTGCTCCCCGGCATCCGCGGACTCGAACGACGAGTCCTCCGCAGGGGTCCCGGGCTCGTCGGTGTCATCCGCAGAGCCGGCGTACTCAGCCTCGTCGGCGGTCTCCGCAGACACGGGGTACTCCGCGTCCTCGCGATCTCCGCCGGACTCCGCAGGCTCGCGGTCATCCAGGTAATCCGCCGCCTCGTCCGACTCGGTCGACTCCAGTTCGACGTCCTCCGCGTCCCCTGCGGAGACTGCAGTTTCGTCGCCCGCGGCGAACTCCCCGGCGGCCGTGCCCTCAGCCTCGTCGGCGTACTCCGCATCCTCCGTGGAGACTGCAGGTTCGTCGCCCGCGGCGTACACCCCGGCCTCCGCGGGCTCGGCCCCGGCGGCGGCGCCCGCATCCTCCGCGGAGACTGCAAGTTCGTCGCCCGCGGCGTACACCCCGGCCTCCGCAAGCTCGAGCTCGGCGGCGGCGTCCGGATCCTCTACGGAGACTGGAGATTCGTCGCTCGCGGCGTACTCGCCGGCCTCCGCGGGCTCGGGCTCGGCGGCGTTGTTCGTATTCTCCGCGGAGGCAGCGTCTTCGGCGTCTGCAGCGGGAGCGGCCGGTGCCGTCGCCTCGGTGGAGTCTGTTGGTTCTTCGGAGGTGGGGGTGGGTGGGAGGGTTTGGGCGGCTAGTTCCTCCTCGATGTCGTCCATGTCGGGGAGGTACGGGGCGAGTTCCGGGAGGTCGTCGAGGGACTGCATGCCCATGCGTTCCAGGAAGTATGTGGTCGTGCGGTACAGGGTGGCTTGGGACTCTGTGTCGGCGCCGGCTTCCTCGACCAGGCCTCGGGCTACCAGGGTGCGCATGACGCCGTCGACGTTCACCCCACGGATGGCGGACACGCGCGCTCGGCTGACCGGTTGCTTGTATGCGACCACCGAGAGAGTCTCCAGCGCGGCCTGTGTGAGACGTGCTTGCTGGCCGTCCAGTACGAAGCGTTCGACGTACGGCGCTGCCTCGGCTCGCGTGTAGTACCGCCAGCCGCCGCCGACCTCGCGCAGGTCGAACCCACGCCCTTGGTCGGTGTACTCCTCGGCCAGCGCCGCCAGCGCATCCGCGACATCACCCGTCGGCCGTCCGACCGCCCGCGCCAACGTGAGCACCGGCAACGGCTCGTCCGTCACCATCAGAATCGCCTCGAGCGCCCGCCGCATGGTGTCGTCATCAACAACAACCTCATCACCCACCGGCACCTCAGTCTGCCCCGGCGGCAGATGGTCCTCATCCTCCCCCCGTACGCCGCTCGCCCCGTCCGCACCGTCGGCCCCGTCCGCACCGTCGGCCCCGTCCGCACCGTCGGCGTCGCCAGCACCGTCGGCGTCGCCCGCGTCGCTCGCCCCGTCCGCGTCGTCCGCGTCGCCGGCACTGTTCGCGTCAGCGTCCGCGTCCGCATCCTCAGCCCCAGCAGGCCCGACCTGGGCGCTCGTTGCCTCGGGGGGTTGGGGAGCATCTTCGACCGATTCGGGTGCAAAATCCTCCCCAACCCCGTCAGCGTCCGCAGCCTCAGCCGACTCCTCCTCGGCGTCTAGCGCCTCGGGGGGTTGGGGAGCATTTTCGACCGATTCGGGTGCAGGATCTTCCCCGACCTCGACGGCGTCCTGCGACACGGACTGGGCACCAGCGGGCTCGTCCACGGGGTCCACTGGGTTCTCGGTGGACTCGTCCGTTGGCTGCTGGGCGAGCGTGCTTGCTTCCGCGTCCGGGTCGCGGGGAGGGGTGGGGTCGTTGGTCACTGGTTTGCCGTCTCGTCTGGGGCGGGGGGTAGGTCGGATTCGTCGGTGGCGCTGGCGCCGGGCTCCAGGAAGTCGGTGTCGTCGGCAACTACCGGGGCCTCGCCGGACTCGTCGGCGGGTTTGGCTTCTTCGTCGAACTCGTCGCTGACGTCGATCTCGCCCTCGTCCGTACCCGTCCACCGGATCGTCAGCTCACCCAGCGGCGTCACCTGGTCGAACGACACCGCGGCCTCACGGAACAGCTCCAGCAACGCCAGGAACCGGCACACGGTCGTCACCGTGTCCGGCGAATCGGACACCAGCGCGCGGAACGTCGTACTGCGCTGCCGCCGCAACCGGTCCACGATCACGATCGCCTGTTCGCGCACCGTGACCGCCGGCGCGTGCAGGTGGGCGAGCGAAACCCCTTCAGGTACGTCGTTCTTGGGCGCCATCGCCCGGGCCGCGAGCGCCGCCAACCCGGCCGGATCGAGCCCCAGCAGTACCTCGGGCAGCAACTCCGCGAACCGCGGCTCAACGCCGACCGCCCGCGGGAACCGCCGCGACTCGACCGCCATCCGCTCCTGCACGAGCGCCGCGATCTGCTTGAACGCCCGGTACTGCAGCAGCCGCGCGAACAGCAGGTCCCGCGCCTCGAGCAGCGCGAGGTCCTCGTCGTCCTCGACCTCGCCCTTCGGCAGCAGCCGCGCCGCCTTCAGGTCCAGCAGCGTCGCCGCGATCAGCAGGAACTCCGACGTCTGGTCGAGGTCCCACTCCGACCCCAGCGCCTTGATGTGGGCGATGAAGTCGTCGGTGATCACCGAGAGTGCGATCTCGGTGATGTCCAGCTTGTGCTTCGAGATCAGCTGCAGGAGCAGGTCGAACGGCCCCTCGAAGTTCACCAGGTGAACGCTGAACCCCTTGCCCTCGGCAACAGCAGGCTCACCGTCGGACAGGTCCAGCGGTAACGAGTCCGAGGACACGGTCACTCCGTGCCCTTGAGCTCCGCGGCCCGGTCCTCGGACGCGCGCAACCGCCGTACCAGCACCGAGTCCGGCCCGTGGTCGACGAAGTCGGCCAGCAGTACGTCGATCGCCTCGCGGACGATCCGGCCGCGGTCGGCCGTCAGGCCGTGTTCCGCGCGCAGCGCAAGTCTGGTCTGTTCCAAGCCGAGCAGCTCCTCCTCCGTCACGTACACGGTGATCTTCGTGTCGTGGCGGATCCGACCACTCGACTTCCGGTCGTCGACGACCGTCGTACGGGACCGCACAGTGGACGGTCCGTCAGTGGTGGTGCGCTTCTCGGGTCTGGTCTGCTTCGGTGCCGCACCCCCGAAGAGTTCACTGGCACCTGGCAGGCTCACCCGGCGGGACAACGCGCCAGCACCTCCTTGGCAAGGTCGCGGTACTGCGTGGCCGCGCTAGAGGACGGGGCGTACGTCGTGATCGGTTCGCCGACGACCGTGGTCTCGGGGAACTTGACGGTACGCCGGATGACGGTGTGGAAGACGCGTTCGTCGAAGGCCTGGACCACCCGGTCGAGGACCTCCCGGGCGTGCGTCGTCCGCCCGTCGAACATGGTGCCGAGGATCCCGACGATCTCGAGCTTCGGGTTCAGCCGGTCCTGCACCTTGGCGATCGTGTCGGTCAGCATGGCCAGGCCGCGGAGCGCGAAGAACTCGCACTCCAGCGGTACGACGATGCCGTTCGACGCGGTCAGCGCGTTGACCGTGAGCAGACCGAGCGACGGGGCGCAGTCGATCAGGATCACGTCGTACAGCGGGATGATCGGGTCCAGCACCCGCTGCAGCGTGTACTCGCGGGCGACCTCCTGGACCAGCTGCACCTCGGCCGCGGACAGGTCGATGTTGGCCGGCAGCAGGTCGAGGTTCTCCACCCGGGTCGGCTGGATCACCTCGTCGGGCGTGATGTCGCGCTGCATGAGCAGGTTGTAGACCGACAGCTCGAGGTCGTGCGGCTGGACACCGAGGCCGATCGAGGCGGACCCCTGCGGGTCGAAGTCGATCAGCAGCACCTTGCGACCGGTCTCGGCGATCGCCGCGCCGAGGTTGATCGTGGTCGTCGTCTTACCGACGCCGCCCTTCTGGTTGCACATCGCGATCACCTGCGCCGGGCCGGTCTTGGCGGGTGGCAGCGGCACCGGCAGGTCCGGCAGCGGCCGGCCGGTCGGCCCGATCTTGTGACGCGGGCCGTTCGGGTCGTTCACGGGTGCAAGGTCCTCCGCGGTGAGCTTGGCCGTCGGCTTCGGCATCTCCGCATAGTTGTCGGGCAGCGCCCGGGGCGTCGTCACCGGGCGGGGTGGCGTGCTGAACGGCTGGGCCGGCTCCGGGGTCGGCTGGTGCCCCGGGATGCGGCCCGAAAGGTGGTCGGTCACGTGCTCGGTGCCCGGGAATGTCGACTCGTTCATGACTCGTCAAACCTTTCAACCGATACGGGCGATCCCAGCGACTGTAAGCGTGCATTCAAGCACTCTCAACCAGCCACTCCGCACCGGGGTGGGGCTGTTTGTCGACAAAGCTCCGAACCTGGCCGATCACTCACCTGGAGTCACCGGCCGTGAGCAGATGATCGCACACCGTCTCCGCTTACCCGACACCGGGGTCTAGCTTTTCACGATCCGGTTGTAGCTGTAGAACCACGTCGGTACGGCGGCCGCGACGACGGCGAGCACCCAGGCGGGCTGCGAGTGCGCCAGCACGGCGACGAGGACCGAGACGAGCAGACACGGGATCTGCCAGCCGAGGAACCAGCGCAGCCGCACCCTCCCGATCACGCCGGCCACGCCGCTGATCACGAAGTACAGAGCGAGCCCTCCGAACAGGTACCAGCGCTCCTTGGTCTCCAGGTGCTCCCCGGCATGCGGGATCAGACCGCCCAGTCCGGCCGCCATGGCCACGATTGCCCCGGTGACGACGAGGTGAGCGAGCAGTGCGGCCCACGGCTCGAGCGGAGTGGTACTGCGGGGCGCCGGGGTGAACCCGTACAGCGTCGTGAGCTGCCAGAGCTCGATCATCAGCCAGAACGCCGCCAGCGAGGCCAGACCGACCTTCCAGTCCCAGTCCAGCTCGGTGTTGGCGTCGACGACCTGCGCCAGCGCCTCTCCGAGCACGATGATCACGAACAGCCCCAGCCGCTCGTCCAGATGCCCCCGCTCGACCTGCGCGGTCGTGATCAGTGGCGGTTTCGCCGGCGCTTGGTCAGCACGCCCGTGCCACAGGCGGCGCAACAGCCTGTCCCGGAGCTGCTCCTGCTCCTGCTGACGGCGGATGCTGGTCGCCCGCTGCTCCATCGCCTTCGGGTTGCGGGCTCCCATCACGGAGAACATCAGGTCGGCAGCGATCCCGCCCGCCCAGAGCCAGTACGCCGTCTCGGCCGGCACGAAGAGCGCGACGACCCAGGGCGCAGCCATGACACCCTGCGTAGCCGGCCAGAAGCCGATCACCTTCCCGTCGCGGCTGGCCGACCCCGCCGCGATGCCCCGGCAGACCAGGAAAGCCACAGTGAACGCCACGGTCCGGCTGCCACCGTGCGGTTCGTCGCTGTGGCCGGGCAGCAGACCAGGCCACACGCCCGGTACGGACGCGGCCATCACGCCGATGCCCAGCATGGTCCGCAGTACGGAGCGCCGCCGGGTGTGCTCTCCCGCGACGTTGGCGTAGACGCTGGTCGCCGTCCAGACACTCCAGATCGCGTAGAACATCGCCGCACAGATGGCGACCTGCCCGATCGTCTCGGCGCCGTGCAGCCGGTGCGAGATCTGCGCGGCCGCAGCGACCACGGTCAGGTCGAAGAACAACTCCAGCCAACTCGCGTGCCGCTCCTCGGCAGCCCCCGTCTGTTCACTCACGCGGTGAACCTTAAGAGGAGAGCGCCCGGGGGTGCGAGGTCGCGTAGACCTCGCGGAGCTTGTCGACCGTCACCAGCGTGTACACCTGGGTAGTCGTGACGGATGCGTGTCCGAGCAGTTCCTGGACCACGCGTACGTCGGCCCCGCCGTCCAGCAGGTGGGTGGCGTACGAGTGACGCAGCGTGTGCGGGGAGATCTCCTTCGCGATCCCGGCCCGCTGCGCGGCACGACGCAGTACCGTCCAGGCGCTCTGCCGGGACAGGCGGCCGCCGCGGGCGTTCAAGAAGAGCGCATGGGTCCCGCGTCCGCGTGACACCAGGTCAGGGCGACCACGGACCTGGTACGCCGACAGGGCGTCGCGCGCGTACGACCCGACGGGTACTACGCGTTCCTTGCTGCCCTTACCGCGCAGCAGTACCGCACCGGCCTCCAGGTCGATGTCGTCCACGTCCAGGCCGACAGCCTCCGAGATACGGGCTCCAGTGCCGTACAGGAACTCCAGCAGGGCAGCGTCCCGAGTGGCCAGTACGGCGGGCTCGGCCTCGGCTCCTGCGGCCGCTGTGAGGATCCGGGTCACCTCATCGACAGACAGGGCCTTCGGCAGCCGCTGCGGCGGCACAGGTGGCTTCACGGCCGCCGCAGGGTCCACAGCGGCCAGCCCCTCGCGTACGCAGAACTTGTGGAACCCGCGCACCGCCACAACCGTCCGCCCGGCGCTGGAAGCGGTCAGCGGCGGATGGTCCGCGTCGCCTTCGCGCAGCCGCATCAGGAAGTCGCTGACCACGGCCTCCGTGATCCGACCGAGGTCGTCGATCCCGGCGGAGGCGAGGTAGCCGTCGTACCGGCGCAGGTCACGCCGGTACGACGCCAGGGTGTTGGCGGCCAGGCCGCGCTCCACCGTCAGGTGGTCCAGGTAGGTGCCAACTGCCCGGGTGATGCTCAGACCAGCACCTCGTCGAGCTTCAGCTGTGACAGGTCGTGAGCTTCGGCCACCGGACCGTAGGTGACGTGACCGTCGAACGTGTTCAGGCCGAGCGCCAGGCTGTGGTCCGACTTCAGCGCCTCGCGCCAGCCCAGGTTCGCCAGCTCGATCGCGTACGGCAGCGTCACGTTGGTGAGCGCGTACGTCGACGTGTTCGGCACCGCACCGGGCATGTTGGCGACGCAGTAGAACAGTGAGTTGTGCACCCGGTACACAGGGTCGGCGTGCGTGGTCGGACGCGAGTCCTCGAAGCAGCCGCCCTGGTCGATCGCGATGTCGACGAGCACGCTGCCCGGCTTCATCCGGCTGACCATGTCGTTGGTGACCAGCTTCGGCGCCTTCGCACCGACCACCAGCACCGCGCCGATGACCAGGTCGGCCTCGAGCACGGCACGCTCGATCTCGTACGCGTTCGAGGCGATCGTCAGCAGGTGGCCCTGGTAGATCTGGTCGGCCTGCCGCAGCCGCGCGATGTTGCGGTCGAACAGCTGCACCTGCGCCTGCATACCGAGCGCGATCGCGGCCGCGTTCATCCCGGACACACCCGCACCGAGGACGACCACGCGGGCCGGGTGTACGCCGGACACGCCGCCGAGCAGCACGCCGCGCCCGCCGCCCTGCGCCATCAGGTGGTACGCACCGGACTGCGGCGCGAGCCGGCCGGCCACCTCGCTCATCGGCGCCAGCAGCGGCAGCGTGCCGTCGGGAAGCTGCACGGTCTCGTAGGCGATGCCGGTGATACCGGACGTCAGCAGCGCGTCGGTCGTCTCCTGACTGGCGGCCAGGTGCAGGTACGTGAACAGCACCTGGTCCTTGCGCATCCGGTGGTACTCCTCCGCCACCGGCTCCTTCACCTTGAGCACCAGCTCCGCGTCGGCCCAGACGTCGTCCGCCGTCGGCACGATCCGCGCCCCGGCCGCGACGAACTCCTCGTCGGGGATCAGCGAACCGTTGCCTGCCCCCTGCTCGAT
Organism: Kribbella sp. NPDC000426; assembly: GCF_040300265.1. NCBI lineage: Bacteria > Bacillati > Actinomycetota > Actinomycetes > Propionibacteriales > Kribbellaceae > Kribbella > Kribbella sp. NPDC000426. The sequence goes on from NZ_JBEPDK010000006.1 coordinate 580,124, forward strand.
CAGCACCTCGTGCCCGCTGCGCACGAACTCGTGCACACCGGACGGGGTGATCGCCACCCGGTACTCGTGGTTCTTGACTTCCTTCGGTACTCCGACCTTCACAACTCGCCCTTCTTTCACGTTCCAGGTGTGCGGCTCACGTCGTTGTGTCCGCGGGCCCGGCGGTTGAGGGGTGTGCCGCTAGGTCGCTGCCGAGTGTAAGCCTGTCCGGTTCATACCACCCGACCGGATGGTCTGATCTTGACAGTACCTTTCCCAGAAGATGATCCGACGGAGAAGAAGTGACGTCCGGCTACCGTCGGTCACCGCTGATTCGGCAACGATCATTGACGGCTATTCGTTGCCGTCAGGGATGCTTGGTGCTGGAGCCCGTCCGCCCCGGGTTGCACGCTGAGGTCGATCGACGAGAGGAGTACGGCGTGGCAGTCGAACTGGGACGGTACGGGGTCTGGCACGGACCCCAGCACTTCGGCCCGGAACTCGCGGCAGGACTGGAGCAGGCGGGGTACGGCGCGCTCTGGCTGGGCAGCTCGCCGGAGGCCGGTCTGCGCGACGCCGAGGTGTTGCTGGCCGCAACGACTTCGGTTGCCGTCGGCACCAGCATCGTGAACATGTGGAAGTCGCCGGCGGCGGACGTCGCGGCGTCGTACCACCGGCTGGAGGACGAGCACCCGGGACGGTTCCTGCTCGGGGTCGGGATCGGGCACCGGGAGGCCACCGGCGAGTACACGTCGCCGTACCAGAAGATCGTCGGCTACCTGGACGAGCTGGACGACGCGAAGGTGCCGGCCGACCGGCGCGCGCTGGCCGCGCTCGGGCCGAAGGTGCTGCAACTCGCGGGCGCCCGGACCGCCGGAGCGCTGCCGTACCTGACGACGCCGGAGCACACGAAGGAAGCGCGCCGGGTCCTCGGCGGCGGCGTGCTGCTCGCGCCGGAGCAGATGATCGTGCTGGAGACCGATCCGGAGGTCGCGCGGGCAACGGCGCGGGACCGGCTCGCGTCGTACCTGCAGCTGTCGAACTACACCAGGAGCTTCAAGCGCCTCGGCTTCACCGACGACGACATCGCCGACGGCGGCAGCGACCGCCTCGTCGACGCGATGGTCCTGCACGGCTCCGCCGTAGAGGTCGCCGAAGGCCTCAAGGCACACCTCGACGCCGGCGCCGACCACGTCGCCATCCAGCAACTGGGCCGCGAAGGCATCGACCTGCTCCCCGGCTACGAGGCCCTGGCAACTGTGCTCGTGTAGCCGGTTATCGCAGGGTGAAGTCGGCGTAGTCGAAGCCCGGCGAGACGACGCAGGACACGAGCACAGGTTCGTCACCGGCCGGCCGGGCTGCTTGCCATGCGCCGGCCGGGATGACCACCTGCGGACGCTGACCTGCTTGTACGTCGGAGCCGAGTAGGACGGACTCGTCGTCGTACTCCAGCGTCAACGGCCCGCCCGAGTGCCACAACCAGATCTCCGCGGACCGCACCCGGTGCAGTCGCGACTCCTCCCCCGGCGCCAGCAGGAAGTAGATCGCGGTGGCGCTGGCCCGGGGTCCGCCGTAGCCCTCGGGCTCGAACTCGATCGCCGAGCGCCATGTCTCCTTGAACCAACCGCCCTCCGGATGCGGTTCCATCCCCAACAGCGTCGCGAGCTCCGGCTTCTCCATGAACCGATTCTCCGGCAGAGTGCGGTGCATGCTGCCCTCTGACTACCACCGCAGGCTTCCGTACGGCGAACGCATGTCGGCCGAGCCGCTGCTCGGACACCCGTTCTTCCCGTTCGAGGGCGACGTACAGGTCGTGCCGCTGGCCGAGCCCGCGCTGCCGGAGCCGCCGCGGGGCGGCGAAGCCGGTGGCAAGCCCTGCATGAAATGCGCCGATCCGGACGGGGCGGTGATCTGGCGGGACGGGCAGTGGTCGTTGAAGTCGTTCGCGGCGACCGGTCTGCCGTTGGTGGCGGTGCTCGAGCCGTACGAGCACTACCGGCTCGACAACCTGCCGCCGGAGTTGACCGCGACGCTCGGCCCGATGATCCAGCGGGTGGCGAAGGCGATCCAGGGGATCGACAGCGTCGCGCGCACGCACTTCAACCGGTGGGGTGACGGCAGCGAGCACTTCCACTTGTGGTTCATGGCGCGGCCGCTCGGGATGATGCAGCTCCGCGGCGCGATGATCGCGGCCTGGGACGACATGCTGCCGACGATCCCCGACGACGAGTACACGGCGAACTGCCGGCTGGTCGCCGCCGCCCTCGCGGAGGACGGCGGCGAGGCTTTCGGCCGCGGACTACCAGCTGCCTAGCGACCGGGCGATCAGGATGTCGGTCTTCCGCACCGGCGTCCCGTCGACCGGAGCCGGGTCGTCCGGTGTGGGCACGATCCCGCCGGCTGCGACCCGGTCGAGCGTGGCCAGGCCCAAGCGGTCCACCGAGCCGAAGATGGTGTAGTTCGGCCGCAGCCGCGAGTCCCCGAAGACGAGGAAGAACTGCGAGCCGTTGGTGTCCGGTCCGGCGTTCGCCATCGCGACCGTGCCGCGGGCGTAGACCTTGCTGACACCTGTCGGATCGGTCGGCCAATTCGGCAGATCGGTCGGCAACTCGTCCTTGTACGAGTAGCCCGGGCCGCCTTCGCCCGTACCGCTCGGGTCACCGCACTGCAGCACCTTCAGCGTCGGGTAGAGCGTGAGCCGGTGACAGGTGGTGAAGTCGTAGAACCGGCTCTTCGCCAGGTGCAGGAAACTCTGGACTGTGCACGGCGCCTTCGCCCGGTCCAGTGACAGCAGCATCGGTCCCTGGTTGGTCGCCACGAGAACCTTGACGATCCCCTTGTCCGGCGTGTGCTTCGGATCCGGTGGCAGCGACACCGGGCGAGCCGGCGGATCGTCCGGAGTCGCCGTGTAGCCACATGGGCCGTTAGTGGTTCCCGGCGTACCGGCTGCGTCGGCCGGTGCCGCAGCGACCAGCAGGCTGGCCACCGCCAGCACCGCGCACGCGATCACGCTTGTCTTCCTCATGAACAGTCCCCTCCCTAGCCTGCTGCCACTGTGAAGAGCCGCAAGTCACGGTTCTCCGGCAGAGTGATGCTCACTGGTGTTTGGGTCAAGGTCACAGGCGCAGTGGCGAAGATGTGCGTGGTGACGTTGTCCTTGCCGCTGCCGGATTCGTTGCGGTACGGCGTGGTCGCGACGATCACGTTGCCGTAGTGCAGGGTGTCGCCGCCACCACCCAGCGTCCAGTCGCTGAAGGACAGGTCGATCGGCGACGAACTGCCGTCGGCGTAGTTCAGCGTCGCCGTCGTCTGCTGGTTACCGTTCACAGCGCTGCCGATGAACGACAGCTTCGTCGTACCGGCGGGCAGGTTCAGGTTGAGCAGCTGACCGTCCGCCGGCACGTTGTCGGGGTCACCGGCCGGTACGTCGGGCCACGTGAACGCAAGGCCCTGCACGGTTCCGCTGCCACCCGGTGTGAGGCCTGCGGCCGCTAGCGCCTGGCGGGAGTAGCTGACGCCGCCGCCGTCGTAGTCCGCCTCGGTGTGGTCCCCGTTGTCGTCGGAGATGCCTACACCTTCCCGCAGTACGAAGAAGGAGTTCGGCAGACCTACGACCACGGTGAAACCGACCTGTGGCAACGCAGTACCGTCCGCGGCCTTCATCGACACCGTGACCGGGTAGCGGCCGTCCGGCGTGCCAGCTGCTGCTGCGATCGTCACTGAGGCACTGCCGACCTTGTCAACGTGGAAGGTGCCAGTAGTCGGTGTCGCGGTGAGGCCTGCGGGTGCGTTGATCGTGTAGGTGACGTCCTGTGCGGTCCCACTCAGTCGGTGAGCTTGCACAGCGATCGGTGCGCTGGTGGTGCCTGGAGCAACAACGACCCGGCTCGTGTCCGTGGACGTCTGGAACGGGATCTCACCGGTCCGCCACGACGGCGGTGCGTCCTTGGCTGCAGATCCCCAGGAGGTGTTGGCCGCAGTGCCCAGCTTGAAGTCCAGCGTCCCGCCATCCTGGACGAACGACTCCGGCAGCCACGGCTTGGTCGTCGACTTCCCGTTGACCTTCAAGGACTGCACGTACTGCGCATCCGCACCCGGAGCGTTGATCCGGATCGTCCGGCTGCCCCGGTGGATCACTGCCCGCGGGAACAGCGGTGCGGCGACCTGCAGTTCCGCCCGGCTCGGCACATCCGGGTAGAGACCCAGTGCGGTCCAGACGAACCAGGATGACATCGCACCGAGGTCGTCATTGCCGGGAATCCCACCGGTGCTGGTGTTCCACAGCTGGTTCATTGCCTGCCGCAACGTCTCCTGCGTCTGGTACGGCCGGCCGGTGTAGTTGTAGATCCACGGTGTGTTGATCGACGGCTCGTTGTCCATCTCGGCGTGCAGCTCGCCCGCACCGGTCAGTGCCCACGTCCCGTCCGGGTTCTTGAAGAACGCGTCCAGCCGCTGGTTCGTCGCGTCCACACCGCCGATCGCGTCGACCAGTCCGGCCCGGTTGTGCGGGACCATCCACGTGTACTGCGCACTGCTGCCCTCGGCGAACCCGTCGTACGTCGACGGCGTGAACGCCGGCCAGGCGCCGTTGTCGTCGCGGTTCTGCACGTAGCCGCCGTTGTCCGGGTTGAACACGTTCTGCCAGTACTGCGACCTGCCCAGGAACTGCTTGTACGTCGACTTGTCGCCGGTGCGCTGTGCCAGTTGGGCCAACGCGAAGTCGTCGGTCACATCCTCGAGCGTCTCGACAGCGCCGCCCCACGCGTTGGACTTGGTCGGGACGTAGTGCAACGCGAGGTACTTGTCGAGCGACGGCCGCTGGCCGATCGTCATGACCGGCTTGCCGGCGGAGCTGAGGTCCTTCGCGGTCGGAACGGTCGCCGCCTTCACCAGCGACTTCAAAGCCTTCTGTGCGTCGAAGTTCGTACCGCCGAACGCGTAGATCCCTGCCACCGCGGGAGCTGACGGGTCACCGGTCATCACCGACGTACTGCCGGAGGCATGTGTCCACCGGTCCCAGATGCCGTCGTTCTGGGTGGCCTGGTTGAGCAGCGACTGCGCGATGTCCCCGGCCCGATCCGGATCGAGCAATGTAACTAGTTGCAGCTGCGACCTGTAGACATCCCACCCAGAGAACGTCGCGTACTGCGCTACCTGTCCGCGTGCCACGGAATGCGGCTTCTGGTCGAAACCCCAGTACTGGCGATTGACGTCGCTGAACACGTTCGGGTGCAGCGACGCGTGGTACAGCGCGCTGTAGAAGGTCGTGCGCTGGTCCGTCGTACCGCCGGTGATCTCGATCCGGTCGAGCTGCTTCCGCCATGCCTGCTTGGCTTTCAGGGCAGTCGCACCGATCGACGTACCGCGAGGGTTCTCGGCCCTGAGGTTGGCGGCAGCGTTGGCGGCGCTCACGTAGGAGATGCCGATCCGCATCGTCACTCGATCGCTGTCGAAGCCGACGTACCCACCGGAGCCCTTGTTCGGCGGCATCCAGCCATCCGTGCCGTACGTCGTACCGCCGTGCGCCTGCGTGCTTCCCGGCGTGACCGTGGTGTCGGTCCAGGTGCCCTGGTTCTTGAAGGGCTGGTCGAACTCGGCGACGAAGTGCAGCGTGTAGTAGCTGCGCTGCCCGACGCTGGCCAGGTAGCCGCAGAAGTTGCCGCTCGTCACCGATCCGCTGACGGTCCGGTGCGCCGGGTCGATGCTGACCTGTGCGTCGCTCGATCCGACCTCGGAGTTCGACGTACGGAACAGCAGCGTCTTGGCCTTGTCGGCCGGGAACGTGAACGCCGCCGACCCGGTCCGCGTCGTCGCGGCCAACTCGGCCGTGACGCCGGAGTCGAGCCCGACCTTGTAGTACCCGGGTTTCGCGACCTCCTGGGCATGGCTGAAGGTCGACGCGTAGACCGCGTCCTTCGCATCGCTCTGCGGCGAGCTCGTCACCTCACCCGCCATCGGGAAGATCGGGATATCCCCCGAACCACCGGCACAGCCGGTCCCGCTCATATGCGTGAGGCTGAACCCGCGGATCCTGTTCGCGTCGTACAGATACCCACCGGGTGCAGCGGTCCGATAAGCATTCCCCCGACTCGTCTCCGGACTGAACGAGAACATCCCGAACGGCAACACCGCCCCGGGAAAGACGTTCCCCGCATTGGACGTCCCGATCAACGGATCGACCTGCTCGGTCGGATCGGCAGAACTCGCGGTGATCCGGCTACTCCCGACTACCTCAGGCCCCCGAAGCCCAGCAACCAGCGGATCAGGCGGCGAGGCAGTGGTCGGATGAGCACCGGCTCCGGTCGGCGACGGCGAGGGCACCACCTGAGCCGCCGACGCGGCTGCCGGGACAAGACCTGCGATCACAACACCAGCCAGCAGCAAACGGGCAGGCCGGAACAACACAGAACGACGCATGGGCGGACCAACCTTCAAGGATGGGTGACATCGTTGTCAGCTACAAATACCCGCCTACAGACCGCACGTCAAGAACTACAGACAGTTCCGCAACTCCGCAGCGCGCCGGCACGACACCAGCCACGAGGCAGAGCACTTCCGCCACAGAGCCCGCCAGAAGCTCTGAAAAGAAGTAACAGCAAAGAACAGAAGAGATTTCGAGTGGTTGCCGGCTGAGGTGGCCGGCCGCAGGTTGACGGTGCCGCCTGGCTGCTCGACCAGGTGCTCCGCCGGCATGAACCCGAGCCGACCAGCGCGTTCGACAACCGCGAGGTACTGGCGACGAAACAGCTCGTGTCAGCCCTCCTGGGCAGTCCACCCAAGAGCCGAGGCCAGCCAGGCACCCAACTCCCTCTATATCCTTCTGTCTTTGGCCGGCCAAGGCGAGTTGGCCGGGCGGAGGGTGTCGAAGCCGGGGCCGTTGAGGGCGGTCCAGGCGGCCAGGGAGCCCATCACGAGGATCGGGTTCTGGAGCTGGCCGGCCAGGACGGCGCCGACCACGTCGATGAGCGGCGCCCAGACGGTCTCCATGTCGGCCTCTTCGGCCTCACGCTGGAAGGTCTCGTCGGCGGGCGACAGGTCGCGGGCCAGGAAGATCCGGACCGCCTCGTTGGTGAGCCCGGGCGAGGTGAAGGCGTCGACCAGGATCCGCCAGTCGGCGGCCTTGGTCGCGGTCTCCTCCCACAGCTCGCGCTCGGCGCCCAGGCGGTACTGCTCCCCCTGCACGTCCAGCAGGCCGGCCGGCGGCTCCAGCAGCTTGTAGCCGACCGGATGCCGGTACTGGCGCACCAGCAACATCCGGTTCGCCGAGTCCAGCGCCACCACACCGACCGCACCGGGATGTACGACGACGTCCCGCACGAACGGCTCGGCGCCGACCGGAGCGACCGTGTCCCGCCGTACCGAGATCACCCGGCCGGTCTCGTGCACGACCTCGGACGAGGAGACCGGCCAGTGCTCCGGCTGGTCGGCGAGCCCAGCGCCGAACCGCAGCTCAGGGTGGTCCGTCATCGGGCCTTGACCGGCGTCTTCTTGGCCGCTGCCGGCTTCGGCTCCTCGACCGGCAGCCGGGACTCACGCTGACGGTCCAGCGCGGCCGCGACCAGGCCGGAGAACAACGGGTGCGGCTTGGTCGGCCGCGACCGCAGCTCCGGGTGCGCCTGCGTGGCGACGAAGTACGGGTGCACGGACCGGTCCAGCTCGATGAACTCGACCAGCTCGTGGTCCGGGGACAGCCCGCTGAACACTAGGCCGGCGGTCTCCAGCTTGTCCCGGTACGCGTTGTTCACCTCGTAGCGGTGCCGGTGCCGCTCCTGGATCGACGGGGCGCCGTACAGGCCGCGGACGATCGAGCCGTCGGCGAGGTTCGCCGGGTACAGCCCGAGCCGCATCGTGCCGCCCATGTCGCCGGTGCCGGAGACGATGTGCTTCTGCTCCTCCATCGTCGCGATCACCGGCTGCTCGGCGTCCGGGTCGAACTCGCTGGAGTTCGCGTCCACCAGACCGGCCAGGTCGCGGGCCACCTCGATCACCATGCACTGCAGGCCCAGGCACAGCCCGAGGATCGGGATGCCCTGCTCGCGGGCGAACCGGATCGCGCCGATCTTGCCCTCGATACCGCGCACCCCGAAGCCGCCGGGGATGCAGATCGCGTCGACGTCACCGAGCAGCCGGGCCGCGGCCTCGGGCGTGGCGCACTCGTCGGAGGCGATCCAGCGCAGGTTCACCCGGGCGTCGTTGTCGAACCCGCCCGCACGCAGCGCCTCCGCGACCGACAGGTACGCGTCCGGCAGGTCGATGTACTTGCCGACCAGCGCGACGGTGACCTCGTCCTTCGGGTGGTGCACGACCCGAAGGAGCTCGTCCCAGCGGGTCCAGTCGACGTCGCGGAACGGGAGGTTCAGCCGGCGGACGACGTACGCGTCGAGGCCCTCGGCGTGCAGCACCTTGGGGATGTCGTAGATCGACGGCGCGTCCGGGGCGGCCACCACGGCCTCCTGGTCGACGTCGCACATCAGCGAGATCTTCCGCTTCACGCTCTCCGGGATCGGCCGGTCCGCCCGGCAGACGACCGCGTCCGGCGCGATACCGATCGAGCGCAGCGCGGCGACCGAGTGCTGGGTCGGCTTGGTCTTCAGCTCGCCGCTCGGCGCCATGTACGGGACCAGCGAGATGTGCAGGAAGAACACGTTGTCGCGGCCGACGTCGTGCCGGACCTGCCGCGCGGCCTCGAGGAACGGCAGCGACTCGATGTCACCGACCGTGCCGCCGATCTCGTGCAGTACGACGTCCACGTCGGGGCCCGCCATCGCGAGCATCCGTTCCTTGATCTCGTTGGTGATGTGCGGGATGACCTGCACGGTGTCGCCGAGGTACTCGCCGCGGCGCTCCTTGGCGATCACGCTGGAGTAGACCTGTCCGGTGGTCACGTTGGCGACGCCGGAGAGGTCCCGGTCGAGGAATCGCTCGTAGTGCCCGATGTCCAGGTCGGTCTCGGCGCCGTCGTTGGTGACGAACACCTCGCCGTGCTGGAACGGGTTCATCGTGCCGGGATCCACATTCAGATACGGATCCAGCTTCTGCATCGTGACGCGGATGCCCCGAGCCGTCAGCAGGCTGCCGAGGCTGGACGCTGTCAGTCCCTTGCCGAGACTGGATGCCACGCCACCGGTGACGAATACGTGCTTGGTCTGCTGGGAAGTCGAAGCCCTGTCCACGGGTCTCCAGCCTACCTCTTGTCAACCACCGGTCGCGACGAGACCCGCGTAGATGTCGAGCAGATTCTTTGCCACCGCGTCTTCGTCCATCCACCGGGCGGACAACTCCCGGCCTCGTGTCCGCATAGCGTTCGCGGTCTCCGGCTCGGCCAGAACCGCCCGGACCCCATCTGCCAACCCGTCGGCGTCGCCGGGAAACGCCAGTACGGCGCTGTCCCCGACCAGCTCGGGCACGCCACCCACCGCGGTCGCCACGACCGGTACGCCGACCTGCATGGCCTCCTGGAGGACCAGCGCCCGGGCCTCCCAGTGCGAAGTGAGCAAGAACACGTCGGCCGCACCGAGCAGGTCGGCCACATCGTTGCGGTGTCCCAGCAACTGCACCGGCAGCTGCTCGGCGTCGATCCGCGCCTGCAGGTTGTCCCGCAACGGTCCGTCCCCGACGACGACGAAGACGACGTGCGGAGTGGACTCGTGGACCCTCGCAGCCACCGACAGCAGCGTCGGGTAGTCCTTCTGCGGCGCCAGCCGGCCGATGGTGAGCACCATGGGCCGGTTGCCGACCCCTAGCTTGTCCCGGACTTCAGCGCGCGGCGTACGGATCCGGGGCATCGCAGGAGCGGCCACTGGAGCCAGCTGAGCGTTGCGGGCGCCCAGGCTCTTCGCCAGCTCCACCAGGTCGCTCGAGGCACCCAGCGTCAGATCCGCGCCCCGGGCAACCAACCGCTGCCCCATCCGCATCATCAGGCCACGCGGCCCCGGCGCGATCACTGCGTTGTGCCAGGTGACGACGAGTGGGCGTAGCCGCGACCGGTCCCGCAGCGCGGTCATGCCGGCGCGGTACCCGTGTGCATGGATCACGTCGCAGCCGCGCAGCCCGGCCGCCTGCGTGACCACTGTCGCCGGACCGAACTCGAAGTGCTCGGCGGTCCCGGGCGGTGCGCACACGATCACCTCGTGCCCGGCGCTCACGAACCGCGGCACCAGGGAGGCGACGTGCTGCCCGATGCCGCCCCGCGACTCCGCGAGCAGCAGCCCGATCCTCATGGCTTCTCCCGTCGAACGAGTGCGCGAGCATCCGCGCGATCCAAGACAAGCACGACACCGGCGTACAGTCCGACGACGGCCAGGCCGGAGAGGATTGCGAACACGACCGCCTTCGCCGGTCCGGCGTCACCGGCCGGCACCGAGACCAGCCAGCCTGCCGCTCCTGCCAGCGCGGCACCGACCAACGCTGCAAGGGTCGCACGGGCGAATCCGGCCAGCACAGTGGGGCCCGCCTCCCTTCGCAGTACTCCGAGCAGCACAACCGCGCCGATCACCATGCCGACCGACATCGCTGCCGCCAGTGCGGGCACCGCTGCCCACCGTGCAGTCAGCGCCACACCGGCCAGGGCCACCAGTACCCACGCCCCAGACGTCACAACAGCCACCTCACGACCACAGTGCCGCGCATACAGCACCCGGCCGACATGCATCAGTACGGCGAAGCCGATCGCCGCTGGAGCGAAGAAGATCAGCCCGTCGACGAGCAGGGTCGCTCTAGCCTCCTGAACGGCGCCGTCGTCGTACGCGAAGATCCTCGCGACCGGTACGGCGGTGCCGACCAGCAGCGCGGCACCCGCACCGCCCGCCAGCATCACCGCGCGGGTCGAGGTCGCCGCGTAGTGCTCGAACCGCTCCCCCGCGTCGAACGCGGCCGCCAACCGCGGGAACACGGCGGTCGTGATCGGAACGGCGAGCACGGCGTACGGCAACAGGTAGACCGCGTTGGCCCACGTGTAGACCGCAATGCTGCCCGGCACACCACGATGGTTGGCCAGGTACGTCGTCACGACGAAGGTCAGCTGCTGCGCGACGAGTACGGCGAGACCCGCGAGCGCGAGCCTGCGCAGGACCGGGCCGACGCCGGGATCGAGCCGCAGCGTCGGCCTGATCGGAAGCCGCAGGAACAGCATCGGCACCAGCACCGTGAGGGCGAGCGCCGCGACGCCGGCCGTCGTACCCCAGGCCAGCAGGTCGGTCGCGCTCCGCGCGGCACCGTCCGCGTTCGGTGCCGCGGCGGCGAACACGAAGTAGGTGGCAACGACCACGAGACTCGAGATCAGCGGCGCCATCGCCCCGGCCGCGAAACGCTTGTGGGACTGGAGTACTGCGGTCGCGATCACCGCCACGGCGTACCCGAAGACCTGCGGCACGAAGATCGCGAGCATCCGGGTCGCCGTCGCCGTCGTGCTGCCGCAGTCGGCGCCGGGGTCGAGCATCGCATCGGTGTAGCGGCCTGCCAGAACCCAGGCCAGCAAGGCGACCGGCGTCAGCAGCACGAACGACCAGGACAGCAACGCCCCGATGATCCGCCCCTGCGCCGCTCGATCCCCGCGCGCCACCGGCCCGGCCAGCACCGGGATGACGGCACCCGCCAGGGCACCGCCGGCGACGACTTCGAAGAGGATGTTCGGCAGCTGGTTCGCCGTCGTGTAGGCCTCGGCCAGGCAGCCGGCACCGACGGTCTTCGAGAACACCAACCACCGGGCGAACCCGACCACCCGCGCCAGAACAGTGATCGCCGCGACAACCAGTGCGGCGCGGGCGACCCGACTCACCTGGGTCGTCGGCCCCACTGGTCGATCTTGTCGAGGACCGGGGTGTCGGCGATGACCTTGGTGAAGCTGACCTTCTCGCTGGCCAGGTTCAGCCCGACGACCGCCGCGAGCACGAGGGTCTTCAGCGGGCGCGGCAGCGACGCGGCCAGCGCCGTACCGGTGATCGCGCCGAGGCCGTTCGCGCCGCAGTCGCCGAGCATCGAGCGCTCGCCGAGGTCGGAGGGCGCGGACGCACCTGCAGCGCCGACGACGGCGCCGGCCGGACCACTCACGACGGCGAGCGGGGCGTTCAGCGCCGTGACCGCCTTGAGCGCGCGGCCCGGGCGCAGGTCGAGCAGGTTCGTGAGGTTCGCCGTGCCGGCGATCAAGGCGCCGTCGGCAACCACTCCGGCGAACGCCTTCACACCGCTGGACTTGCGCGGCAGCAGCGCGGCGGCCGCGAGACCGGCGGCGCCGACGCCGAGGATCTTCACCGCTCCGCTGGTCACCTCGCCGCGCTTCAACGCGCTGAGGTGGCCGCGGAAACCCTTGGCCTGCGTGGTCCCACGGAGATCGTCGTACGCACCGACCGCGCCGGACACCGCTCCGGCCACCAGCGCGGCAGCCTTCACCTTGCCGTTGCCGCGCGACGCGGCGACGCCCGCGAGCGCGCCGAGCACCGCGACCGGGCCCTCGAGCAGCGTCACCGACTCACCGCGGTGGTTGGTGCGCTCGAACGGCTCCCGGTTCTCCTTCGGCAGCTTCTTTGCCGCACGCTCGAGCCCGGCAGTAGCGGCCGCCGCAACGACGGCGCTCAGAATTCCCACGTCAGTTGTCCTTCGTCTGTACGGCCGACGGCGCGACGCCGTCCTTCGCGTTGATCGCGCCGTACTGCCCCGCCTTCCCGGTGACCTGCTCGGCCAGCGCGAAGACGACCGTCATCTGCCCGGCGGGGAGATCGGCCACGTCCACCGAGGAAACGATCTTGGTGGCCTCGGAGTCACTCCGCAAGGCCTTGATCAGTCCGCCGTCGCTCGCACTGGCCGGCGTCCCGGCGAGAACGACCCCGCCGCTGCCGATGTCCAGCCCCTTGATGAAGTCGACGGCGTCGGCGTACGTCGAGTTGTCCGGCGCCGGTGTCGGCGGCTTGGCGGCGATCACGACGATCAAGCTGGCCCGGTCCTTGGGCGAGGACGGCTTCAACGACAGCAGCTTCGCGCCGGTCAGCCCGCTGACCACCTTGGTCGAGTCGGCGTCGGCGGTCTTGCCCTCTTCCTTCGCCGCGATCCCGCGCGCCAGCAACAGCCCGGCCCGCTGGTACGTCGTACTGTCCTTCGGGAAGTCCATGTCGGCGGTGACGAGCTGGTTGACCAGCGACTCGACCAGCTGCCGCTGACCGGTGTCGAACAGCTTCGCGTCCAGCGCGACCTTCGTGTTCACGACGCCGCCGGCCTTCTCCAGCTCGCCCTGCACGCCGTCGCTCAGGTCGCTGTCGGCGTTCGGCATCGTGACGATCGCGATCTTCTTGCCCGCGAGCTTGTCGTGCGTCAGCCCGGCGGTCACCTTGGCGACGTAGTCGTCGCGGTACTTGTCGAGCGCCTTCATCTGGGTCAGCTCGTCGCGCGTGTCGGCGAGCTGCTGACGATCCTTGTCGGCCTGGGCCGCGACGACCTCGCTGGCGGTGCCCTTCAGCGGGCCGGCGCCGAGCACCACACCGGCGCCCAGGGCGAAGAAGATCGCCACGATCGAGACGATGTGGTAGCGAAAGTCGATCACGTGAACAGCTCCCGGATCCAGTAGACGAAGTCGCTCCAGCGCGCCCGCAGGATCGACCAGAGCAAGTCGTCGGCGCCGATCGCGACCAGCGCCATGCCGAGTGCGAACAGGCCGGCCGCGGCGAGCGCGACGACCTGAAGAGTAGAGACCCGGCTTCGGTACAGCCGGCCGACGCCCTTGGCGTCCACCAGCTTGGCACCGACCCGCAACCGGGTGATGAACGTGCTCGCCATCCCGGAGCGGCCCTTGTCCAGGAACTCCACCAGCGAGTTGTGGGTGCCGACCGCGACGATCAGCGAGGCGCCCTTGGAGTCGGCCAGCAGCATCGCGACGTCCTCGCTGGTGCCAGTGGCCGGGAACTCGATCGACTCGACCCCGAGGCGTTCGAGCCGCTCCGAACCGGGAGCGCGGCCGTCGCGGTAGGCATGCACGACCACCTCGGCGCCGCTCTTCAGCGTCTCGTCCTTGACCGAGTCCATGTCGCCGACGATCAGGTCCGGGACGTAGCCGTTCTCGACCAGCGCGTCCGCGCCGCCGTCGACGCCGATCAGCACCGGCCGGTACTCACGGATGTACGACTTCAGCGCGACCAGGTCGTCGCGGTAGTCGTACCCGCGGACCACGATCAGGACGTGCTTGCCCTCCATCGACGTGTGGATGTGCGGTACGCCGACGCCGTCGAGCAGCAGGTCCTTCTCGCGCCGCAGGTACTCCAGCGTGTTCGCGGTGAACGCCTCGAGCTGGGTCGACAGGCCGGCGCGGGCGTCGTCCATCAGCTCCGCGACCGACTTGCTGTCCTGGGCCATGCCCTTCGCGACCGCCTCGGTACCGCGGTACAGCGTGCCGTCGTCGAGCCGGACGTGCTCGCCCTCGTGCAGGACCGAGAACACCTCGCGGCCGACGCCGTCGACGAGTGGGATACCGGCTTCGACCAGGATCTCCGGGCCGAGGTTCGGGTACCGGCCGCTGATCGAGTCGGCCACGTTCACCACCGCGGCGACCTTGCAGTCGACCAGCGCCTCGGCGCTCACCCGGTCCAGATCAACATGGTCGATGACCGCGATCTCGCCCGGTTTGAGACGTTTGGTGAGATTCTTGGTACGTCGATCCAGCCGGACCACTCCGGTGACTCCGGGCAGTTCAGTGGGTCGTGCTCTCCGCAGGCTGGGCAGTCTCATCGCCCTCTCATCCTGCCATGTCAAGAGGCACCTTCCGGTTCATTTACCCGGGCAGGCCCTTGTTAACGCACTGAAATAACAGTGACTGTGCGTCAAATCATCCTTTGGAACGACTCTTCTTGCGTGGTTTGTGCCGTTCCGCGGCCAGTGCGAGCAGCTCCTCGGCGTGCGCCTGGGCGGCGTCGGAGTTCTCCAGTCCGGCCATCATCCGGGACAGTTCCTTCAACCGGGCGTCGTCGTCGAGCGCGACCAGACCGCTGGTGGTGACCGAGCCGTCGTCGCTCTTCAGCACCACTGCGTGACGGTCCGCGAACGCGGCGACCTGCGGCAGGTGGGTGACCACGATCACCTGTGCCTTCTCGGCCAATCGCGCCAGCCGCTTGCCGACCTCGACCGCGGCGCGGCCGCCGATACCGGCGTCGATCTCGTCGAACACCAACGTGGGCACGGGATGTGTGTCGGACAGGATCACCTCGAGCGCGAGCATCACGCGCGAAAGCTCACCGCCGGACGCGGCCTTCTGCAGCGGGCGGGCCGGGCTGCCCGGGTTCGCCGCGAAGCAGAACTCGACCTCGTCGATGCCGAACGGACCGGCCGCGGTCTCGTGCACCTCGACCGAGAGCTTCGCGTGCGGCATCGCCAACCCGGTCAGCTCTTCGGACACCGCGACGCCGAGTCGTTGCGAGGCTTCGATCCGGGCATCCCGCATCTGCTGACCGAGCTCGGCCAGCTTCGCGTCCAGCTCGGCGCGCTCCGCGGTCAGCTGCTCGACCCGCTCGTCGCTGCCGTCGAGATCGGCGAGCCTCGCCGCCGACCGCTTCGTCCAGTCCAGTACTTCGTCCACGGTGCCTTGCTCAGCGCCGTACTTGCGCACCAGTCCGTGCAGCAAGGAACGTCGCTCGCTGACCACGGCCAACCTCGCCGGATCGGTGTCCACATCAGCGGCGTACGACGAGAGCTCCTGCGCCAGGTCGGCCGCGAGGTACCCGAGCTCGCCCGCGCGGTCGGCCAGCTCGGCCAGCTTCGCGTCGTGGTCGCGCTCGCCGTCCAGCACCTGCTTCGCCAATGCCAGCAAGCCGAGTACGTCGTTCGGCCGCGTCGAGTCCAGGTCTTCGGAGGCCAGCGCGTCGCCGGCCGACGTGGCCGCAGTACGCAGACCGTCGGCGTATGCGAGCCGCTCCTCCTCGGCGGCGAGCTCGGTGTCCTCGCCGGACAACGGCTCGGCCTTCGCGATCTCGTCCAGACCGAAGCGCAACAGGTCGGCCTCGGCGAGGCGGTCACGCTCGCGCGTGGTCAGCTCGGTGAGCTCGGCC
The DNA here is from genome assembly GCF_040300265.1 of Kribbella sp. NPDC000426. NCBI lineage: Bacteria > Bacillati > Actinomycetota > Actinomycetes > Propionibacteriales > Kribbellaceae > Kribbella > Kribbella sp. NPDC000426. The sequence goes on from NZ_JBEPDK010000006.1 coordinate 596,125, forward strand.
TCGACCTCGCGGTGCCGCTTGTACGCCGCGGAGTACTCCTGCAGGGGGACGAGAACCGCCTTACCTGCAAAGGTATCCAGCGTTTCGCGCTGCCTTGCCGGCTGCAGCAACCGCCACTGGTCGGCCTGCCCGTGGATCGCGACCAGGTCGCCGGACACCTCGCCGAGCACGGACACCGGCACCGACGCACCGCCGAGGAACGCCCGCGAGCGACCCTCGGAGGAGAGCTCACGCGCGATCAGCAACTCGTCGTCGTCCAGCTCGCCGCCGCGGTCCTCGGCCTGCTGCACGATTGCCCGCGGTACGGCGCTGGCCCGGCCCTCGACCCGCGCCCGGCGGGTCCCGTGCCGCACCAGGCCGCTGTCGGCGCGACCGCCGAGCAGCATGTTCACGCCGGTCACGACCATCGTCTTGCCGGCGCCGGTCTCACCCGTGACGGCGGTGAATCCGGGGTCGAGGTCCAGCGTCGCGTCCTCGATCACACCCAGCCCGGTGATGCGGATCTCTGACAGCATGGCTCTAGTTTCCGTTTCCGTTGCGTTTGCGCTCGGCGGCCCCACGCCAGCCGAGCACCGGGAGGTCGAACTTCGCCACCAGCCGGTCGGTGAACGGGGCCTCGTGCGCCCGCGCCAGCCGGACCGGCGTCGCACCCCGGCGGACCGTGATCTCGGCGCCGGGCGGCACCTCGACCATCCGCCGGCCGTCGCACCACAGCACCCCGCGCCCGTTCCAGGTCGGGACCAGCTCGATCGACAGCCGCGACGTCGGCGCCACCACGATCGGCCGGGAGAACAACGCGTGCGCGCTCAGCGGGACCATCAGGATCGCCTCGACCTCGGGCCAGACGATCGGTCCGCCCGCGGAGAACGCGTACGCCGTACTGCCGGTCGGGGTCGCGACGACGACGCCGTCGCAGCCCCAGCGCGACAGCGGGCGGTCGTCGACCTCGACCAGGACCTCGAGCATCTTCTCGCGGGCGGCCTTCTCGACACTCGCCTCGTTCAGCGCCCAGGTCTCGAAGATCAGGTCGTCGTTCATCCGGACGTCGACGGCCAGCGTCATCCGCTCCTCGACCGCGTAGCTGCGGTTGACGACCACCTGGACGATCCGCTCGAGGTCGTCGACCTCGGCCTCGGCCAGGAACCCGACGTGGCCCAGGTTCACCCCGAGCACCGGCGTACCGTGCGGGCGGGCCAGCTCGGCGCCGCGCAGGATCGAGCCGTCGCCGCCGAGGACCATGATCAGCTCGACGTCGTTGGCCGCCTTCTCCGGGTCGTCGACCACCTCGACCGGGTCCAGCTTGAGCGCCTCGGCCTCGACGCCGAGCAGCCGGACCAGCATCCCGGCGCCGGTCAGCAACCGATGCGCCTCGCGGGCGACCTCGACCGCCTGCTCCCGGCCGGTATGCGTCACCAGCAGCACGCGCCTTGGCTCGTGCACCCTGCCTCCTTACTGCGGCCCGCGCTCGATGGCGCTTTGCAGCATCGTCTCATCGAGAGCCGGCGCTTCCCGGCGTATCCACAGGAAGTATTCGACATTTCCTGACGGACCAGGCAGTGGGCTGGCCGCCACCCCTTCGATTCCCCACCCCAGGTCGTGAGCCTTCGCTGCCACCGAGCGTACGGCGTCGGCCCGCAGCTCCGGGTCGCGGACCACTCCGCCCTTGCCGAGCCGGTCCTTGCCGACCTCGAACTGCGGCTTCACCATCAGCACGAGATCGCCGTCCGGATCGACCACACCGATCAGCGCGGGCAGCACGAGCGTGAGGCTGATGAAACTCAGATCGCTGACGACGAGATCGACCGGCTCACCGCCGATGTCGTCCAGCGTCAGCGTCCGGACGTTGGTGCGGTCCATCACCGTGACCCGCTCGTCGGTCTGCAACGCCCACACCAGCTGGCCGTACCCGACATCGACAGCGATCACGTGTGCGGCTTCGTTGCGCAGCAGTACGTCGGTGAAACCGCCCGTCGACGCACCGGCGTCGAGGGTACGGCGGCCTTTGACGCGGACCGCCGGGAACGCCTCGAGCGCCCCGATCAGCTTGTGCGCACCGCGGCTCGCGTAGCCGGGATCCTCGTGCTCGGACGTGTCGACGACGATCGGTGCGTCCGAGCCGACCCCGGTCGCGGGCTTGCCGGCCACGGTGCCGGACACCTTCACCTTGCCGGCCGCGATCAGCTCGCTCGCATGCTCACGTGACCGCGCCAGGCCACGTCGTACCAGCTCGGCGTCGAGCCGCGAACGCTTGGCTGCCTTGGCCACTCAGCTCCGGTCGCCCTGCTCGGCGTCCGCCTCCACCAAGGCACTCTGCAGCCGGTCGTGCAGGTCGGCATACACCTCGCCGTGGTCACTCACCGGCCGGTCGCGCAGCTCGTCGAGCCGGGCCATGGTCTCCTCGACCAGCGGGTGACCGCCCTCGCTCTCGGCGGGGTCCTCGGCCGATTCGGCTTCGAAGGAGTGCTCGTACTCCTGTCCCGGCGGCCGGGCGAACTCCGGGCCGAACTCCACGGCGGCCGGGTCCACATGCTCAGCTGTTTCGGTGTGCTCGGCGGCGTCCTGGCCGCCGGGCTCGGTGTCGTAATCGGGGTGGGCGGGCGTCTGCTCGGACTCGTACGGGTCGACGCCGGGCTCGACGTCAGGGTCCATGTCCGGTGGGAACTGCTCGCCAGGATGCTCGGTCACGTCAGGCCTTCTTCGCCGTCTTCTTGGCAGCCTTCTTCGCGGCGGCCTTCTTGGCCAGCGGCACCGCCTTCTTGGCCGGCACCTTCTTCGCGGCCTTCTTGGCAGCCGCCTTCTTCGCCAGCACCGGCGCGTCCCCGACCAGCGGGTCGGGAACCGGGCCGCCGGCGTGCGCCTCGGCCAGCTCGGTCTCCAGCGCCTTCACCCGGCGGGTCAGCGCCGCAACTTCCTCAGAACGAACGAAACCGAGCCGCGCGACCGCGCCCTCGACCTCGTTCGACACGATCGCCTGCAGCAGCTGGCGATTGCTCTTGCTGGTGGCAACGATCTCGTCGGCCAGGTCGCTCACCTTGGTGGTCAGCGTGTCCGCCCCGGTCTGCTGCAGCAACGCTTTCGCAGCCGCCTGGGCCTTCTGCTTGGTGACCTCGGTCAAACCGCTCGCCAGCTGTACGTAGCCGCGCACTGCGTCCATCACCATGACTGCCTCCTCGCATCGTTCCCAGCAACGGTATCGCCTCGGACCTGGGATACCAGCCAGCAGCACCTACTTGTCGAGGCCCACCCGGTGCAGGGCGGCGTCGATCGCGATCGAATCCGCCGTGGGCGCAGGCTTCGGGCGGGGGCGACGGCTGCGCGCGGCCGCCTTGGCCGGCTTGGCCGGTTCGGCCGGCGCGTCGACGGCGGTCCACACCGCGGACAGGATCGCGCGGAGTCCGTCGTACGGCTTGCCCTCGCCCTTGACCGCGACCGCGTTGTTCACGATCTCGGCGGTCCAGCCTTCGCAGGAGTGCTTCCCGCCGTCGACGGTCACGCCGGGCTGCTTCTCGGCCAGCGCGCCGAGCCCGGCGGCGAGGTACGTCGGGCGCTGGTTCTTCGGCGCCCGCGCCAGGTCGTACGGGTCGTTGACGCCGGTCGCGACCCACAGGCTCGCGATCCCGACCGCGTTGGCGCCCTGGATGTCGGAGTCCAGTCGGTCGCCGATCATCAACGGGTGCTTGGCTTTCAGCCGCTCGATGCTGGTCTCCAGCAGCGGCGGCTCGGGCTTACCGGCGACGACCGGATCCACGTCGACCGCGGCCCGGACCGCCTGCACGAGGGTCCCGTTCCCGGGCGCCTTGCCGGCCGCGGTCGGGATGGTCAGGTCCAGGTTGGTCGCGAACCACTTCGCGCCTTCGTGGATCGCATGCGCGCCGTCGGCGAGCATCACCCAGTTCACGTCCGGGTGGAATCCCTGGACGACGGCGACCGGGTGGGCGTCGCTGCTGCGGACCGGCGTCAGGCCGTACTCCTCGAGCGCGACATACAGCCCTTCGCCGCCGACGACCAGGACCGGCGAACCCTTCGGATACTCGCTCGCGATCAGCTTCGCGGCCGCCTGCGCGGACGTCACCACGTCGTCGGCGATCACGTCCAGCCCGAACGATGCGAGGTGCTCGGCAACAACCCGCGCCGGCCGGCTCGCGTTGTTGGTGATGTACCCGATCCGCATACCTTCCTTGGCCGCTTTGCGCAGGTTCTCCGGTGCGTCCGGTACCGGGTCCGGGCCGACGTACACGACACCGTCGAGGTCGAGCAGCGCCACGTCGTACCGGCTCGCGAGCGGTTCGTCACACGCCGACAGCGGTTCGGGCGGCGTACTCATGCCGCACCCCGTACGATGCCGCGCATGCCGGATGCTAGGGGGGTGCTGAGACTCGACCCACTGCGGGCCTGGCGGTTCGTGGCGGGCAAGGTGAGCGCGCTCGGCGCGGTCACGTCACCGCCGTACGACGTGCTGGAACCCGCCATCGTCCGGCGGCTGACTGACTCTGATCTGCACAACATGGTGAGGCTCATCCTTCCACGCGATCCGGACCTCGGCCCGGCCCGGTACGACGAACCCGCGCAGCGGCTCGCCCGGTGGCAGCGGGACGGGGTGGTCGTACAGGACGAGCGGCCCGCGCTGTACGTGTACGAGCAGCGCCTGGGGAACGCCGTACTGTGCGGACTCGTCGGCTCGCTGCGGCTGGACCCGGCCCGCACAGTGGTGCTGCCGCACGAGGAGGTCATGCCGCACTGGGTCGACGACCGCCTACGGCTGATGGAGGCGACCGACGCCGACCTGGAGCCGATCCTGCTGGCGTACGCCGGTGGCAGCGTGGCCAGCGATGCCGTGGACGCCGCGCGGGCCGGTGAGCCATGGCTGGAGGCCGAGACGTACAACGGTGCCGAGCACCGCATCTGGCGCATTGACGACCCTGAGGTGCTCTCGGCGATCTCGGTGGAGCTGGCCAAGCATGAGGCTGTTATCGCGGACGGGCACCACCGGTACGCGGCGTACCTGGAGAGGCAGCTGCGGGAGCCTTATCGGCCTGGTGCAGAGGTCGGTCTGGCGATGCTGGTGGACTACATCCGCCATCCGCTGACGCTGGACCCGATCCACCGCGTCGTACCAGGTCTGGATCTGGAGACTGTGCAGACACATACGCCGACCGGTTGGCAGATACAGCCTGGCCGGGTGGAGGGCGATCCGGGCCGTATCTCAGTCACCGACGGCACCAGCTGGCTGACGCTCCACTCCGATGGGGAGACGCCGACGGTCGCGCTACTGCACGAGGTGCTGCTGCCTGCCTGGGGTGTGGTGGAGGACGACATGAGCTTCCATCACACGCTCGCAGACGCACTGGCGTTGGCTGGGCCTCAGCAGGCGGCTGTGGAGCTCACGGCGCCCAGGATGGACCAGGTACTGCGTTCCGCGGCGCAGGGCGTCGTACTGCCGCAGAAGGCCACGTCGTTCGGGCCGAAGCCGCGGGTGGGGCTGCTGTTCCGGATGCTCTGAGGGTCAGGGCCGGTGGTAGAGCGCCAGGAACTGCTCCCGGAGAGGCCTGCGAGCCGCGCGGTGGCGCTCTGTGAGGCGTCCGAGCGTGAAGGAGAGCTCCGGGTCGTCCTGGGCGGCCGCGTCGGCAGCCATACCGGTCAGGGCGTCTGCTGCAGCGCAGTGGTCCTGGTGCTGACCCAGGAGCTCCTGGTACGTCGCTGCTTGGGTCGCGGTGGCTTTTGCTTCCTCACCGAGCACTGCGGCGGTGGTGTCGGCGGCGTACCGGACTCGTTTGGCCAGGAGGCGGACCTCGTGCCAGTCGTCGTCAGGGGTCCAGGGCTTGAGCTTGCCGGCTTCCTGGGCGAACTTCGCGGTGGCCGACTGCAGGAGCTCGGGTAGAACTTCGCCGCACGGCCTGTCTGCATTGGGCTTCAGATCCGGGGCTGCCGCGATCGACTCGATCGTGGTGAGCAGGTCCTTGGTGGTCTCGCCCAGCACCACCTCGGCGGAGCGTGCGGCGGCGCGGTCGAGTCCGAGGGTGAGCGTGGTGAGGATCGTGTCGACGTGTTCCTCGTTGTCCTCGCTGGTCGCGTTCTCGCGGACGAGGGCGGCGATCACTTCCAGGTCGCGCGCCTCACCGCAGGCTTGTGCGAGCGCCGCCAGGTCGGCGCGGAGCTCGGGCGCCCAGTCGCCGGCCAGGAGTTTGCGGAACAGCTTGAGGTCGCTGCGGAGGCGCCGGCAGGAGACGCGGACCTGGTGGATGGCGTCGTCCTCCCCCGCCGACACCATCGCCACAGACTTCTCGAGCCGGCGCGCACCCCTCGCGAGGGCCACGCCGACCAGCATGCCGACCGGGCTCTCAGCCACTACCAAGTCCCGGTCAGCCACAGCCCTACTCCTCAGCGTCCTTGGAAGTCTCGTCGGCCGAGTCCTTCACGCCCTCAACAGCGTCGCCGAACTCGTCGACCCCATCCTCGTCCAGATCGTCCCCGGCTTCATCCGCAGCGTCCTCAGCCTCGTCAGCCGCATCCGCCGCCTCATCAGCTTCGTCGTCGGCTTCGTCAGCCTCGTCCTCGGCCTCGTCGGCTTCATCCTCGGCCTCGTCGTCCGCCTCGTCGGCTTCGTCGGCCAGGTCCTCGTCGGCGTCCTCCTCGACCTCGTCCTCTTCCTCGAAGTACTCGTCGTCGAGGACGGTGTCATCTTCGTCGAGGTCGGTGAACTCGAGACCTTCCAGCTGTGCAGCGCGCTCGGCGGCGCCGGTCAGACCGTCCCCGTCGACACCAGCCGCCCGGTGGAACCAGACGAGCGCCTCGTCGGTACGACCGGCCTCCTCCAGCGCGTCGGCGTACGCGTACCGCAGCCGCGGCAGCCACTCGGCCCGCGTCCGCTTGGTCAGCTCCGGCACGTCGAGCGTCTGGATCGCCGCCGCGGTCTGTCCCATGTCACGCCGGGCGCCGGCCGCGACGATCAGCAGCTCGATCTGCGTCGGCTCCGACAGTTCGGTGACGTGCTTGTCCTTGGTCAGCGCCAGCGCCTTGTCCGGCCGCCCGAGCGCACGTTCGCAGTCGGCCATCATCGCGATGACCTCGTGGTTACCCGTCATCCGCCGTACGGCCCGGAACTCGGTCAGCGCCTCGTCGTAGTGCTCAGCCAGGTACGCCGTGATCGCGACAGCCTCACGTACTCCGCCAAGCCGCGACGCCAGCCGCCGCGCAACCCGCGCGTGCTGGTACGCCAACTCCGGATCGTCGTCCAGGAACCGCCCCGACGCGACCAGGTGCTGCGCGACCAGATCCGCCAACGTCCGCGGCAACGACCGCAGCTCGGCCTTCACACCACGATCGAGCTCGGCACCCGTGATCCCTTCCGGAATCTTGGGGTCGTCCCGACGAGGCCCGGCCTTCTCCTCGCGGTCCTCCCGGCGAGGTCCGCCACGCCGCTCATCGCGCCCCGCGGGCCCACGCCGATCGTCCCGCCCACGCCCCCGCGAGTCACCGCCCCGGTCATCCCGGTTGTACCCACTGCGCGAGTCACCGGACCGCTCATCCCGCCGGTACCCGCCACGAGCCTCGCCCGCACGCTCGTCCCGCCGGTAGCCACCCCGCGAGTCACCGCGGTCATCACGGCTGTACCCACCACGGTCGTCGCCGGAGCGCTCGTCCCGCCGGTACCCACCGCGCTCGTCCCGCCGACCATCGCCACGGTCATCCCGCCGGAAAGCTCCACGCTCCCCACGCGCCGGCCCACCACTACGAGCCGCACCAGGACCGCGCCCACGCGAGTCACCCGACCGGTCATCCCGGTTGTACCCACCACGCGAATCGCCGGACCTGTCGTCCCGGTTGTACCCACCGCGCTGGTCGCCCGACCGCGCGTCCCGATACCCACCGCGCTCGCCACCAGCACGCTCATCGCGCCGGTAACCACCACGGTCATCACCCGACCGCTCGTCACGCCGGTACCCGCCACGGTCGCCACCAGAGCGGTCATCCCGCCGGTATCCACCACGATCGTCCCGCTGGCCGCCGCGGTTTCCTCCACGATCATCCCGCGGGTACGAGCCACGCCCGTCGCCACCGCGATCGTCCCGCCGAGCCCCACCGCGGTCATCGCGCTGGTATCCACCGCCGCCACCGGACCGATCATCACGTCGGTCGTCGCCACGATCATCCCGCCGGTATCCGCCGGACCGGTCACCGCGCCCAGCGCCGCGACCGCCGTCTCCGCTCAGCTGACCACGGAACGGATCCCGCTGACTCTTGTCATCACCACGGGACCCGACATACCCACGCCTGTTCTCCGGCGCACCGTCTTCCCGGTACGACGAGTTGCCGCCCGAACGCGGTCCACCGGACCGCCCGCCCGAACGCCCGCCGGCAAACCCACCCGGACGACTCGGAGCACCACCGGAACGCCCGCCGGCACCGCCGCGCGCACCATCAGAACCCGCACGACCAGCCCCGGAGCCACTCGCTCCAGAACCCGAACGGCCACCGCCCGAGCTCGAGCGACCCGCTCCAGAGCCCGTGCCACCGCTGTAGCCGGAACGCCCGGCACCAGAACCGGAACGACCGCCGCCGGAACCCGACCGACCAGCCCCGGATCCGGAACGGCCGCCGGACTCGGGACGTCCACCTCCGCTGCGGCCGGAACGGCCGGCGCCTCCGGAGGAACCGCGGCGGTCCCCTGAGCCGGAGCGAGGATTGCGAGGTGGCGTCGCCACGGTGACTCCTAACGATGCTGAAGAGCAGTAATCGGACAAACGTTACCGCGTCCGCAGCGGGGGTGAGGCCCTGGCCGCCAGTCAGACACTGACCACGGCACCAGGCAGGACAACAAGCCAGAAACTGGCTGTATATATGTTAAGGGCCACCCCGGTGCGGGGTGGCCCTTAACAGTGTGAATGTCCGGCGGCGTCCTACTCTCCCACGACCTCCCGGTCG
>NZ_JBEPDK010000007.1:0-596879 GCF_040300265.1 Kribbella sp. NPDC000426
CCGGTATTAGACCCCGTTTCCGAGGCTTATCCCAAAGTTGAGGGTAGGTTGCTCACGTGTTACTCACCCGTTCGCCGCTCGTGTACCCCCGAAGGGGCCTTACCGCTCGACTTGCATGTGTTAAGCACGCCGCCAGCGTTCGTCCTGAGCCAGGATCAAACTCTCCGTTGAAAAATATGACAAACCAGAAAAACTGGTGAGTCGACAATCGAAAAGCGATCCTTTGAATCAGAAACAAAACCATTACTGGCTTGTCATCCGTATATTTCAAAGGAATCCGAACACAGACAACAAACAACCACCCACCAAAACCCTCCAAGAAGGCCCTGGCAGCAGATCATTCGAAGCCCATGCACGGGGTTAATGCATCTTTCGGCATTGACTTTCGGCACGCTGTTGAGTTCTCAAGAATCGGACGCACACCGCAGCTTGACCTTTCGGTCAGGCTCCCGGGGCAACCTGCGCTACTTTACCGGATCAGATCCACCGAGTCAAGACCCGATTTTCTGACCTTCCACCCGCATCCAAGCTACCGCCCCGAGTCAGACAACCCGGTTCGGCTCAGCTAGCCTTGGGGGGTTCGGAGCGACCGGCCGCTTTCGCGTCCCGCGCCTCGCTCCAACAAGAAGAACATTACGTGGCCCGCAGGTGGCCGGTCAAATCGGTTCCCGGTGTGCTGAATCACAGGCTTGTAATTTGCCTTCGGCGACCCCGATGTGGGAGTGGAGCCCACCCCGCACCCGAGCTCTCAGCCTTGGGTCGGCGACGCCAGAACCCCTGCAAATGAACGCTTCCCGCGCCGCAGCACCAGCACGCCGCCCGGGAGCAGGTCGTCCGTGCCAGGCACGTACTCCGCGTCCTTCACCTTCTCGTTGTTCAGGTACCCACCGCCCTCGGCCACAGTCCGCCGCGCAGCAGACTTGCTGGCGACCAGTCCGGACTTCACCAGGAGGTCGCCGTACGTTGGCATCGGTTCGCCGGCGCCCAGCTCCACATGGGGTGCTTCTCGTAGTGCCGCGACCAGCGTGGAGCCGTCGAGCGACCCCAACTCCCCCTGGCCGAACAGCGCCTTCGAGGCCTCCTGCACCCGACGCGTCTCCTCAGCGCCGTGCACCAGCGTGGTCACGTCCTCCGCGAGAACGCGTTGCGCCTCCCGGGCCTGTGGACGCTCTGCCGTCGCCTGCTCCAGCGCGGCCGTCTCCTCCGGCGTACGGAAGGTGTAGTACCGCACCAGCTGCATGACGTCCCGGTCGTCGCTGTTGAACCAGAACTGGTAGAAGGCGTACGGCGAGGTCAGCTCGCGGTCTAGCCACACCGTGCCGGACTCGGTCTTGCCGAACTTGGTCCCGTCGGCCTTGGTCACCAGTGGGGTGGCCAACGCATGCGCCTTCCCGCCCTCGCTGCGGCGGATCAGCTCCACGCCGGCAGTCAGGTTCCCCCATTGGTCACTGCCGCCGGTCTGCAGTGTGCAGTTGTGCCTGCGGTAGAGCTCCAGGTAGTCCAGCGACTGCAGCAGGACGTAGCTGAACTCCGTGTAGCTGATCCCCTGCTCCAGCCGAGCCTTCACCACTTCCCGGCCGAGCATCCGGTTCACCGGGAAGTGCTTCCCGATGTCCCGGAGGAAGTCGAGGGTGTTGAGGTCCTTGGTCCAGTCGTAGTTGTTGACTATCCGGGCCGGGTTCGGCAGCGACTCGTCGAAGTCGACGAACTTCTCCACCTGCGCACGGACCTTCTCGACCCATTCTTGGACGACGTCCTTCGGGTTCAGCACCCGCTCCGAGGTCTCCTTGGGATCACCGATCAGCCCGGTGGCGCCGCCGACCAACCCGATCGGGTTGTGGCCGGCCAGCTGGAGTCGCCGCAGCGTCAGCAGCTGCAGCAGGTTCCCCATGTGCAGGCTGGGCGCGGTGGGGTCGAAGCCGACATAAGAGGTGATCGGTCCCGCCGCCATCGAGGCCCGAAGGGCATCCGGGTCGGTGGAGTGGGCAATCAAGCCACGGCTCTCCAGGTCATCCAGTACCTGGGTGCGGCGTTCGGTCACTTGGTCTCTCCTCGAGTACGTCGGTCACCTCTAGTGTCCTGTACTGGGGCCAGGCGACGCTCAGGTGGGTTCCGGACGCGCGAGCACGTCACGGAGCTGTGGACGGAGCGCATGTCCGTCCGGCCCCTGCACTGTGACCGCGGTCGGGCGGTGCGGGTCGTGGGCGCCCGGGTCCTGGTTAGGCACGGGGAGTCCGTGTGACAGGACCTGCTCGGCCGGAGTGAGCTGGCGGATGCCGATGGCCAGCACGTGGTCCGGGTGCGACTGCGCGAAGTCGCCGTACAGCTGGGGGTCGTGCTGGCCGTCGTCGCCGATCAGCACCCAGCGCACATTGGGGAACTCACGCGCCAGCCGGCGCAGTGCGGTCCGCTTGTGCTCCTGGCCGCTGCGGAACCAGCCTGTGTTCGTCGGTCCCCAGTCCGTCATCAGTAACGGCCCCGGCGGGTACCCGTGCCGCGCGAAGAAGCGGGTCAGCGTCGGAGCGGTGTTCCACGCTCCCGTGGACAGGTAGAACATCGGCGCACCGGGGTGGTCGGCCAGCAGCTCGTCGTACAGCCCTGCCATCCCTGGTACGACGCGGCGCGCCTGCTCGTCGCGGACGAACGTGTTCCATGCGGCGATCATCGGACGCGGCAGCATCGTCAGGATCACCGTGTCGTCGATATCGCTGACCAGCCCGAACGTGGCGTCCGGATCCGGTACGAAGATGCGCGCCCGGGCCTGGCGCTCGCCGTGGACGCCGAGCATGATCTCGTGCCACCCCGCCGGCAGCACCTCCGGAACGGTCAGGTCGATGAACCCGCCGCGGTCGGTGACGGCGTCGTACGTCCGGCCGTTGATCGTGACGGAGACCAGCACCTTGGTCGCCGGCGCCGTGACGAAGACCCGCCAGCCGCGCACCACCTGGTCCTCGTCGTACCGCGGCTGGTTGCGCGGGTCGCGGCCGAGGACGACGCGCGCCAGCACGCGGACGAACTCCGTGTTGCCGTAGCCGACCTGCGGGATGATCCGCTCCTGCCAGCCACGACGCCGCAACACGGCCTGCACCCCGACGTTGAACCAGTCCTCGAGACGGGACGCGTAGTGCGGACGGGCCATACCAGAAACCTACCCGGAGCATGGTCCCCTAGTCGTCCTCACTCGCGCGCGGCGAGAAGCTTTGACCCGCACTTCACGAACTGTCGGCGGCGTCTCCTAGGTTCTGTCCATGACCGCTCTCGGAATGTGCTTCCCGCGTACCTTCCCGGCCGCCCTCGTCACCGACGTGGCCCGGCGTCTCGACCGCGGCGGCGCGGACGAGCTATGGATCATCGAGGACTGCTTCTTCACGGCCGGCCCGTCGCTGGTGTCGGCCGCGCTGACGTCGACCGAGCGGCTGACCGTCGGGCTCGGCATCGCACCTGCGGTCGCGCGTACGGCGGCTGTGACCGCGATGGAGTTCGCGACGCTGGAGGCGCTCGGACCGGGGAGGTTCCTGCCCGGGATCGGCCACGGCGTGCAGTCGTGGATGGAGCAGATGGGTGTCCGGCCGAAGTCGCCCCTGACAACTCTCGAGGAAGTCACCACGACTGTCACCCGGCTGCTTGCCGGCGAAGAGGTCAGCTTCGCGGGCAAGGCGGTGTACCTCAAGGACGTGAAGCTGGACGCGCCGCCGGTCACCCCGCCGCCGATCCTGCTCGGGGTGATGGGGCCGAAGTCGATGGCGCTGGCGGGGCGGGTCGCGGGAGGCGTCGTGCTCGCGGAGCCGGCGACTCCGGCGTACGTGCGGCAGTCGGTGGAGTACGCCGGTTCGCCGGACGGGTTCGTGGTCGCGGTCTTCGCGGCGATGTGTGTGCGGGAGGACCGCAAGACGGCGTACGAGTGGACCGCGCCGTGGCTGGGCTGGCGGATCGGCGACCAACACCCGGGCGTGACGGCGTTGCCGTTCTTTGAGGACATGAAGAAGTTGTTCGACGAGTCCGGCGTCGAGGGGCTGGTGGGGATGCCGACGGACTGGTGGACGCAGATCGGCGCGATCGGGACGCTCGAGGATGCAGCCGCGCATATCGAGGCGCTGGAGGCAGCCGGGGTGGACCACGTCGGGCTGTTCCCGGATCCGGAGGTGGAGCACGGGCTTCCGCAGCTGGACTACGTGCTCGAGCTGACCAAGCGGTAGGCCCTGATGGGTGTCAGGCTCGGCGCTTCGGGACGTGGGGGCGGTACGGCGAGACTGTCGGGTCGCCCGGGATCCAGAAGCGCCAGGCTCGGTCGGCTGCCTCGCGCAGGCCGACACGCGGACCGGTGGACGGCTCGCCGTCGAAGCCGGGGCCGCGGAGGAGCTGGATCGGTGAGTCCTTGGCGAGCAGGTCGGTGCCGTTGCCTTCACCTCTGATGCCGAGGGCAACACACAGGCGGGCCGGGCCGCGGGCGAGATCGCGGTCCGGGTCGGCCTTCGGGCGCTTGACCACCGGGCCTTGTCTGACGCCGGCCTGGTTGAAGGCGACCTTCTCGACGGCGGGCTGGCCGCGGCGGGCGCGGGCCAGTTCGACGCCTTCGACGATCTGGCCGGCGCGCAGCAGGACGGCCGACGGTTTGCCGGGCGGGCCGACGACGACGTTCATGCAGAAGTGCATGCCGTAGGTGAAGTAGACGTACAGGAACCCGGGCGGGCCGAACATGATCGCGTTCCGCGGAGTCTCACCGCGGTAGGCGTGCGAGCCCGGATCGTTCGGCCCGTCGTACGCCTCAACCTCGGTGATGCGCGCGACAACGGTCCCCTCGTCGGTGGTGCTGCTCACCAACATCCCCAGCAACTTCGGCGCCACTTCCAGCACAGGACCATCAAGAACCGACCGACGCATGCGCAGCACCTTAGGCGACCGCCGGGCGGGCGAGCGGGCGGGGTCAGCCTAGGCGGGTGCTGTGCTGTGCGGCTCTGGTGCGGAGTTCGGTTAGTTGGGTTTCTACCTGGGGCTGGGCGGTGCCGCCTCGGGTGTTGCGGGAGGACAGGGAACCCTGGACGGTGAGGACTGTGTGGACCTCGGGGGTTAGGTGGGGGGAGATCGCGGCTAGATCGTCGTCTGTGAGGTCCCAGAGTTCGATGCCGCGTTTTTCGCAGGCCTGGACGCAGGCGCCGGCTAGTTCGTGGGCCACGCGGAAGGGGACCTTCTGGCGGACGAGCCACTCGGCGATGTCGGTTGCCAGGGAGAAGCCCTGCGGGGCCAGCTCTTCCAGACGGGCGGTGTTGAAGCGCAGCGTCCGGATCATCCCGGTGAATGCAGGCAGCAGGACCTCGAGTGTGTCGATGGAGTCGAAGACCGGCTCCTTGTCCTCCTGCAGGTCGCGGTTGTACGCGAGCGGCTGCGCCTTCAGCGTCGCCAGCAGACCGCTCAGGTTGCCGATCAGACGACCGGCCTTGCCGCGGGCGAGCTCCGCGATGTCCGGGTTCTTCTTCTGCGGCATGATGCTCGACCCGGTCGAGAACGCGTCGTCCAGCTCGACGAAGCCGAACTCCTTCGTCGCCCAGATGATCACCTCCTCGGCCTGCCGGGACAGGTCGATCCCAATCTGCGCGGTGACGAACGCGAACTCCGCCACGAAGTCCCGCGACGAGGTCCCGTCGATCGAGTTGGCCGACGAGTTCGTGAACCCCAGCTCGTGAGCGACGAACACCGGGTCCAGCCCCAGCGAACTCCCGGCCAGAGCACCCGAGCCGTACGGCGAATCCGCGGCGACCCGCGCGTCCCAGTCGGCCAGCCGATCCAGGTCGCGGATCAACGGCCAGGCGTGCGCGAGCAGATGATGCGACAGCAGAACCGGCTGCGCGTGCTGCAGGTGCGTCCGACCCGGCATCGCCACACCGAGGTGCTGCGCGGCCTGATCAGCCAACGCGTTGACCTGCTCCAGCACCAGCCGCCCGATGATCCGGCCGTGCTCCCGCAGGTAGCTCTTGAACAGCGTCGCGACCTGGTCGTTCCGCGAACGCCCCGCCCGCAGCCGACCACCCAACTCAGCACCGAGCCGATCGAGCAACCCGTGCTCCAGCGCGGTGTGCACGTCCTCGTCAGCCTCAGCAGGCAGGAAGCGGCCCGCGAGCACATCCTCGAGAAGCCCGTCGAGCCCGGCAAGCATCGCGGCCAGGTCCTCGTCGGTCAGCAACCCCGCACGGTGCAACACCTTGGCGTGCGCCTTCGACCCAGCAATGTCGTACGGCGCCAACCGCCAGTCGAAATCCGTCGACTTGCTAAGGGCCGCCAACGCATCCGCCGGGCCACCTGCAAACCGGCCACCCCACAGTCCAGCAGTACTCAAGGTCATTCCTTACTTCGGTTCGCGGGCTGCCAGGGACAGGAAGCGGGTGGCGAGTGCTTCGCCGCCGGTTGGGTTTCGGGAGACGACCATGACGGTGTCGTCGCCGGCGATGGTGCCGAGTACGTCGTCCAGGCCCACGTGGTCGATTGCCGACGCGAAGTACTGGGCCGCACCCGGCGGGGTTCGCAGGATCACGAGGTTGGCGCTGCCTTCGGCCGACACCAGCAGCTCGGACGCAACCCGGGCCAGGCGCGCCTCGAAGGCGGCTGCCTCGCCGGCTCGCGGCGTACGGTCACCGCCTTCGCCCGGTACGGCGTACACGAGCTGGCCGGACGAGTCGCGGACCTTGACCGCACCGATCTCGACCAGGTCGCGCGACAACGTCGCCTGCCCGACGACGAGGCCGGACGCGGCCAGCAGATCGGCCAGCTCGGTCTGCGAGCGGACCGGCTGCCGGCCGAGCAGGTCGACGATCCGCTGCTGACGCGCGGTCTTGGTCGTCGGTACGGCAACGTTCATTCCCCGAAACTCCTTGCCAGCAGCCACGACAGCAGCGCCTTCTGCGCGTGCAGCCGGTTCTCGGCCTCGTCCCAGACGACCGATTGCGGGCCGTCGATCACGGCCGCGTCGATCTCCTTGCCACGGTACGCGGGCAGGCAGTGCAGCACGATCGCGTCCGGCTTCGCCTTGGAGAGGAGCTGCTCGGTCACGGCGTACGGCACGAACGGAGCCTCACGCGAGGCCGCCTCGGCCTCCTGTCCCATCGACACCCAGGTGTCGGTGGCAAGCACATCCGCTCCGTCGGCCGCCGCGATCGCGTCCGCCGTCCACGCCACCGATCCCCCGGTCGACGCGGCGATCTCGCCGGCGCGCTGCAGGATTGCGGGATCCGGCTGGTACTCCGCCGGCGATCCGACGACGACATGCATGCCCGCGGTCGCGCCGCCCAACAGGTACGAGTGGGCCATGTTGTTGGCGCCGTCACCCAGATAGACGAGCTTGAGCCCGGCCGTCGAGCCCTTGTGCTGCCGGACGGTCTGCAGGTCGGCGAGGATCTGGCACGGGTGGAATTCGTCGGTCAGCGCATTGATGACCGGCACCGCGGACGCGGCCGCCATCTCCTCGATGCGCGCCTGACCGAACGTCCGCCACACGATCGCCGCGACCTGCCGGTCGAGCACGCGCGCGGTGTCCGCGATCGGTTCGCCGCGGCCCAGCTGCGACGTCTGCGCGTCGATGATCAGCGGTACGCCGCCGAGCTCGGAGATCCCGACCGCGAACGAGATCCGGGTCCGGGTCGAGGTCTTGTCGAAGATCACCGCGACCGTCTTCGGCCCGCTCAACGGCGTGTGCCCGTGCCGGTCCCCCGCCAGCTGTGCGGCCAGCGTCAGTACTTCGTCCTGCTCGACCGGCGACAGGTCGTCGTCCCGCAGGAAGTGCCGTACTGCCATCAGACCTCCACCTTGTCGAGCAGCCCGGGAAGGGCCGCGACGAAACTGTCCGCATCAGCCTTGCTCAGGATGTACGGCGGCGCCAGCCGCAACGCACCCGGGATCGGATTGTTGATCACGAACCCCGCCTCCAGCGCCAGCGCCGCGACCTGGTCGGACACCGGCTGGGTCAACTCGATCGCCAGCAGCAGCCCGCGCCCGCGGACGCCCGCGATCATCGGGTGGTCGAGGGCGATGATCGACGACGCGAGGTGGTTGCCCACGGCATTCACCTGGGCCAGCAGCCCGTCCCGCTCGATCACGGTCAGCACCGCGAGACCCGCGATCGACGCGACCGGGTTGCCGCCGAACGTCGTACCGTGATTGCCCGGCTGGAGCAGATCCGCGGCCGCGCCGAGACCGATGCAGGCGCCGATCGGGATACCCGCGCCGAGGCCCTTCGCCACCGTCACGATGTCCGGCGTGATGCCCTCGGGCTCGAACGCGAACCACGTCCCGGTCCGGCCGATCCCGGTCTGGATCTCGTCGAGCCACAACAGCGCGCCGTGCTCGGACGTGATGCTCCGCGCGGCCCGCAGGTACCCGGGCGGCGGTACGACGACGCCGTTCTCGCCCTGGATCGGCTCGAGCACGACAGCCGCCGTGTCGTCGTCAACGGCGGCGGCGAGCGCCTCCGGGTCGCCGTACGGGACGAACTCCACGTCGCCGGGCAGCGGCGCGAACGCCTCGCGGTACGCCGGTTTCCACGTCACCGCGAGCGCGCCCATGGACCGGCCGTGGAACGCGCCGACGGTCGAGACGATCTTGGTCCGGCCGGTGCGCCGGGTGATCTTGAACGCGGCCTCGTTCGCCTCGGTGCCGGAGTTCGTGAAGAACACCTTGCCCGGGGCGTTGAAGAGACCGAGCAGTTTCTCCGCCAGCGCGATCTGCGGCGCCGAGGCGAAGAAGTTCGAGACGTGCCCGAGGGTGGCGAGCTGCGAGGTGACCGCGGACACCACGAACGGGTGCGCGTGACCGAGGCAGTTCACCGCGAGGCCGCCGAGCAGGTCGAGGTACTTGTTGCCGTCGGCATCCCACAGGTACGCGCCCTCGCCGCGCACCAGCACGCGCTTCGGCGCCCCGAAGGTGTTCATCAGGGCGCTCGAATAACGAGAGGTGAGCGTTGCCTGCGAGCCGTCGACGGTCACAAGTTCGGTCATGACGGAATCACCTGGGTTCCACTTCCGGCGTCGGTGAAGATCTCGAGGAGCAGCGAGTGCGGGACACGGCCGTCGATCACGGTCGCCCGGGACACGCCCGACTCGACCGCGCGCAGGCAGGCTTCCATCTTCGGCACCATGCCGGACGCCAGCGACGGCAGCAACTCGGCCAGCTCGGCCGTGTCGATCTGCGTGATGATCTCGTCGCTGTCCGGCCAGTTCCGGTAGAGCCCGGCCACGTCGGTCAGGACGACGAGCTTCTCGGCGCCGAGCGCGACCGCGAGTGCGGCGGCCGCGGTGTCGGCGTTCACGTTGTGTGCCTGGCCGTCCTCGTCCGGCGCGATCGTCGACACCACCGGGATCCGGCCGGCATCGATCAGGTCGACCACCGCCTCCGGACGTACTTCGACCACGTCGCCGACAAGTCCGATGTCGACGTGCTCGCCGTCCACCAGCGCCGTCCGGCGTTCCGCGGTGAACAGGCCCGCGTCCTCGCCGGACATGCCGACCGCGAACGGGCCGTGCGCGTTCAGCAGACCGACCAGCTCGCGGCCGACCTTGCCGACCAGGACCATGCCGACGACGTCCATCGCCTCCGGCGTGGTGACCCGCAGCCCGCCGCGGAACTCGCTGTCGATACCGAGCCGGCCGAGCATGTCGCTGATCTGCGGTCCGCCGCCGTGGACGACGACGACCCGCACCCCGGCGTACCGGAGGAAGACGATGTCGGAGGCGAACGCCTGCTTGAGCTTGTCGTCGACCATCGCGTTGCCGCCGTACTTCACGACGACGGTCTTGCCGTGGAACTCCTTGAGCCAGGGCAGGGCTTCGGTCAGTACGGCGGCCTTCTCGACCGCGTCTGCATGACTGTTCACGAGGAGTAGGCCGAGTTCTCTTCGACGTAGGCGTGGGACAGGTCGGTGGTGAGCACGGTCGCGGACGCGGGGCCGGCGTGCAGGTCGATCAGTACGTCGATCTCCAGGCCACTCAGGTCCGCCTCGGAGCGATCGACGCCCTTGCCGCCGGCAACGCAGATGGCAGCGCCGTTCAGGGTGATGTCGAGCAACGACGGATCGAATGCGGTGGGCGCGTTCCCGACTGCCATCGCGATCCGTCCCCAGTTCGGATCGGAGGCGAAGAACGCGGTCTTGCAGAGGTTGTCCTCAGCAACGATCTTGGCGGCGGCCAGCGCCTCGGCCTCGGTCGCGGCGCCCTGGACGGTGATGCTGACGTGCTTGGTGACGCCCTCGGCATCGGCCTGCAACTGCTTCACCAGGTCAGCAGCCAGCAGGGTCAGCGCCGCCTCGAACGCCTCGGGCGTGACACTGACCCCGGACGCGCCCGAGCTGAGCAGGAGCACGGTGTCGTTGGTCGACGTACCGCCGTCGACGTCGAGCCGGTTGAACGTCTTGCCGACCGCGTTGCGCAGCGCGTGGTCGAGGTGCGGCTGGTCGAGGACGGCGTCGGTGGTGATCACGCTCAGCATCGTCGCCATGTTCGGCGCGCACATCCCGGCGCCCTTCGCGAACCCGCCGATGCTCCAGCCGTCCGGGTGCTTCAGCGCGGCCTGCTTCGGCACGTTGTCGGTCGTCATCACCGCAGTCGCGGCAGCCAGACCGGCGGCGGCGTCGTCGGCCAGCGCGGCGACCGCCTTGTCGATACCGGGCAGGAGCGCATCCATCGGAAGACGTTCGCCGATCAGACCGGTCGAACAAACGCCGATCTCGGCGGCCCCGACACCCAGAACCGCAGCCAGCTTCTCCGCGGTCTTGTGGGTGTCCTGGAAACCTTCCGGGCCGGTGCACGCGTTCGCGCCGCCGGAGTTGAGTACGACGGCCTTCAGCGCCCCCGCGGTCAGGACCTGCTGCGACCACAACACCGGTGCGGCCTTGACCTTGTTCGTGGTGAAGACACCGGCGGCGACAGTGGAGGGGCCGTCGTTCACGACGACGGTGAGGTCCGGCGTACCGGCGGGCTTGATCCCGGCGATCACCCCGGCCGCGCGGAAGCCGGCCGGCGCGGTCACTCCGGCGCTCCGATCGACTTGGGTGGCGGGAGTGACAGCAAGGCTCACGGTGCGACTCCTACGAGGGGAAGGGCCAGGGTCTCGTCGAGACCGAGGGCCAGGTTCATGCACTGCACGGCTCCGCCGGCGGTGCCCTTGGTGAGGTTGTCCATCGCGGCCACGATGACGGCGCGGCCGGTGCGCTGGTCGAGGGCTACTTGCAACTGCACGGTGTTGGCGCCGAGGGTGGCCTGCGTCTGCGGCCACTGCCCCTCCGGCAGCAGGTGGATGAACGGCTCGTCGCGGTACGCATCCTCATAGGCCTGCCGGAGCGCGGCCAGGTCGGTGCCGTCGGCAATCGGTGCGCTGCAGGTGGCGAGGATGCCGCGGGCCATCGGGACCAGCACCGGCGTGAACGACACGCTCACGGGCTGATCGGCGTACGGCGTGAGGTTCTGCTCGATCTCCGGCGTATGCCGGTGGACCCCGCCGACGCCGTACGCCGACGCCGAGCCCATCACCTCCGCGCCGAGCAGATGCGTCTTCGGGGCCTTGCCCGCCCCCGACGTACCGCTGACGGCGACGACCACCAGCTGGGTCGGGTCGACGAGTCCCTGCTGTACGGCGGGGAGCAGGGCGAGGGTGGAGACGGTGGGATAACAACCCGGTACGGCGACCCGGTTCGACCCGCGCAGCTTGTCCCGCTGACCGGGGAGCTCCGGGAGCCCGTACGGCCACGAGCCGGCATGCTCGCCGCCGTAGAACTCGACCCACACCTCGGCCTCGGTCAGCCGGAAGTCCGCGCCGCAGTCGATCACGGTGACGTCCTCGCCGAGCTGCTCGGCGATTCCGGCGGACTGTCCGTGCGGCAGGGCCAGGAACACCACGTCGTGACCGGCGAGATTCTCCGCCGTGGTCTCGACCAGGATGCGCCCGGCCAGCGGCACGAGGTGCGGGTGGTGCACGCCGAGCGCCGTACCGGCGTTCCCGCCGGCGGTCAGGGCGCCGATCTCCACCTCGGGGTGACTGCTCAGCAACCGGAGCAGCTCGCCCCCCGCGTACCCACTGGCCCCGGCCACCGCCACCTTCACGCTCATGTGAATGAGTATGCCATGAACCGGATGAATATCCAACCGCCGTATCACCAGGTGTGTGATGCGAGTCATGTCACGGGGTGGGGGTGGGGCGTGTCCAGGGGGTGACGACGAACTGGAGGGTGAGATGGCGCGGATCGGGTTGGAGCATCGGCGGGGATGGTTTGTGCGGGTGGCGGAGTGGGGTAGCCGGCGGAAGTACGGGACGGTGCTGGAGCCGGGGCAGGCGGCGTTGCACAACCGGCGGGTGCTGGTGTCGATGCTGCTGCTGGAGGGGTCGGCGGCGCGGTGGAACAAGCTGGACCCGGAGCTGAAGGCGCTGGCTGTGATGGTGACGTCGGCACGGATCGGGTGCAGCTGGTGCATGGACTTCGGCTACTGGGAGTTCCACCACCAGGGTGTCGCCCAGGCGAAGCTGCGTGATGTGCCAGGGTGGCGGGACAGCGACGTCTACTCGGATCTGGAGCGCGCGGTGATGGACTACGCCGAGGCGATGACGGCGACCCCGCCGGAGGTCACCAATGAGCAGGTCGAGCGGTTGCGCGCAGACCTCACCGACGAGCAGCTGGTCGAGCTCACCTCCATCATCTCGCTGGAGAACTACCGCTCCCGCACGAACGCCGCACTCGGGCTGACCAGCCAGGGCTTCAAGGAGACCTGCGAACTGAGGCCGGTCAGATGACCGAGGAGCAGTTGGCCAGCGAGTTCGCCGAGCACCGGTCCGTGCTGGTCGGCGCGGCGTACCGCGTCGTCGGCAGTGTGAGCGATGCGGAGGACGTGGTCCAGGAGGCGTGGCTGCGCTGGACCGGCGTCGACCACGACGAGGTGCGTGACACCCGCGCCTACCTGATCCGCATCACCACACGACTGGCCCTCAACCGGCTGCGCGAGCAGAAAGCCCGCCGCGAGCAGTACGTCGGACCGTGGCTGCCGGAGCCGCTCGCGACGGACGACGATCCCGAGGCAGCGGTCGAGCTGGCGGACTCGGTCAGCATGGCGATGCTCGTCGTCCTCGAGACGCTGTCCCCGCTCGAGCGGGCAACCTTCGTACTGCGTGAGGTGTTCGACCTGCCGTACGACGAGATCGCGGACACGCTCGGCCGCTCCGAACCCGCCGTACGGCAGCTGGCTCATCGGGCCCGCGAGCACGTCCACGCGCGGCAGCCGCGGCACCACGTCGACAAGGCGCGCCACGACGAGGTGACGATGCGGTTCATGCAGGCGGCCGGGTCGGGCGACTTCGACCAGGTGGTCGCGTTGCTCGCGCCGGACGCCGTGCTGATCAGCGACGGCGGCGGCAAGAAGAAGGCGGCGCTGCGGCCGATCCACGGCGCGGACAAGATCGCGCGCTGGCTGTTCGCGGTGATCGCGGAGAACCCGGGCTTCGAGATCCGGATGGGCACGCTGAACGGCGAGGTCGCCTACATCGCGTACGACGGGGACGCGCCGGACACGGTCGCGTTCCTGAAGACCGAGGGCGGGCTGATCAACGAGCTGTACCTGATCCGCAACCCGGACAAGCTCGAGCACATCCACTGACCCGTAGACTATCTGCAACTCAGTCGCAGATGGAGGTGCGGTGAAGTACCTGGTGATCGACTCGGACGAGGCGCTCGATCCGGGCTTGCGGGCGGACCTGCTGGACACCTGGGTCGCGGCGACGAACGCCGGCGGCGCGGTCGGGTACACGCCGCCCGCGCCGGTCGGGCAGATCGCCGAGAACCTCGACGGCGCCCTCGGCCGGGTCGCGGCCGGGCTGGACCTGCTCGGCGTGCTGCACACCGGTGAGCGGTACGCCGGGATGGGCCTGCTGGTGAGCTCGGGCAGCGCGCTGAACGAACACTGGCGGACCGTGTTGCGGGTGATGGTCCACCCGGAGCACCAGGGCAACGGCGCCGGCCGCGCATTGATGGAGGGGTTGCGCGGCTCGGCGGTCGACCTCGGCCTCGAACAACTCCAGCTGACGATCCGCGACGGGCTCGGCCTGGACAAGTTCTACGGTCCCCTCGGGTACCGCATCGTCGGCACCCACCCCCGCGCGGTCCGCGTCGCTCCCGACGACTACCGCGACGAGATCATGCTCGTGCAGGACCTGTAGTCGCGGATCCCCAGGCCATCACATTCGTCGGTCGCCGGCGGCTCGCCGCGTGGTGCGCCCGCGGAGCGTGCGTTGTGATGGCCTGGGGAGCCGCATCCCGTCAGCGGCGGGTGCGGGCGAGGGCGAGGAGGGTGGCGCCCAGGGCGGCTAGGAGCGTGCCGAGGGTGAGGATGATCGCGGGTGGGCCGCCGGTCGGTGGGAGATCGTCGCGGCTGGTACGGAGGTCTTCGGTGGGCTGGGCGCCGACGGTGACCTTGACCGGAGCGGTGGCTTCGCCGACCTGGTAGGTCGCCTTTGCGGTGCCGGTGAACGCGGCCGCTGGTTTGAGGGTGACCGTTCCGTCGCCAGCGACCGACCAGGTGCCGGCGCCGTTGGTGACGTGCTTCGCGCACGTGCCCGTAGACGTGCGGAGGCAGACCGAGCTCGGTTCGATCGCGCCGCTGTCGTTGAGGAGAGGGTTGACGGCGACCGGGTTGCCCGGGGTACCGGTCGCTGTGTCGGGCACTGCCTTGGCGAGCAACGGCCTGGCGACTGTCACGTCGAGCAGCGCGGTGTCGGACGTGCCGTTCGCGTCGGTCACGCGGTACGCGAGCGTTCGCGTCGTCCCGATGAACCCCTTGGCCGGGGTGTAGGTGACTCCCCCGTTCGCGCCGACCACGAACGTGCCGTCCGCGGTCACGGACTTCTTCTCCTTGCCGTCCGCCGGATCACGCAGTACGACGGAAGCCGGCTGGAGCGGTGCGGACGGGTCGCCGGGCTTGTCGTTGTCGAGCACCGGCACCACGACCGCCGTACCGAAGGCTGTGTCGGCGTTGTCGTCCGTGACGACCGGCCGCACCGGCGCAACCGTGACGGTGATGGTCGCGCGGGCCGAGTTCTGGTTGGTGTCCTTCACGTCGTACGCCGTCGGCCGCGTCGTGCCGGTGAACGTCGCCACCGGACGGAACGTGATCTTGCCACTGGCAACGACGTACGTCCCCTGCCCGGCAACCGTCACCTGATCGACCAGCGCGCCGCCGGGTCCGACCAGGAGCAACGAGTCCGGGTCGAGCGTCGCGCCCGGACCAGGCTTGTCGTTCGCCAGCGGGTCGAGCGTCACGGCGACATGCTGCTTGGTCCGCGCCACGTCCGGCACCGCGACCGGGCGATCCTGCACCGTGACCGTCAACGTGCCCGCGCCGACCGTCCCGTTGCGGTCGGCAACCTGATACCCGACGGGCACAGCCACACCGGCGAACCCGTCCACCGGCGCGAACTGGATCGCCCCGGTCGGCTGCACGGTGAACGTCCCCTCCCCTGGCACAGTCAGCGTGGCCACCGGATCCCCGGTCGCCGGATCAACGAGGCGTACGCCGCCCAACGGCGCACTGGCGTCACCCGGCTTGTCGTTCGCGAGCACGTCGACCGTCACCGGAGTCCCGTACGGCGTCGTCGCCGCGTCGTCCGCGATCACCGGCGTCACCGCCGCGACCGTCACCGTGACGGACGCGCTCGCCTTGTTCCCCGTGGTGTCGGTGATCCGGTAAGCGACCGCGACGGCACCCCGGTACGCCGGGTCCGGGTCGAACACAAGCTTCCCCGAGACGACCGTGAACGCACCCTGCCCCGGGATCAAAACCTTGCCGCCCCACGAGCCGCCGTACACCTGCAGGCTGGTCCGATCGAACTGCGCGCCGGTCCCCGGCTCGTCGTTCGCGAGCGGGTCGACAGTGACGTTCACGTTCTGCTTGGTGGTCGCGACATCCGCCACCGCCGACGGACCCTTCCCGACGGTCAGCACCAGCAGACCTTCCGCGGTCGTCCCGTTGCCGTCGGCAATCCGGTACGTCGCCGGCGTCGTCACACCCTGGAACCCTTTCGCCGGCGTGAACGTGACCGCCCCGTCGTCGCCGGCGCGGTAGCTCCCCTCGCCGGCCCGCGTCATGGTCTTGCCGTAGTGCCCGGCCGCGTCCTTCAGCACGAGACTCGACGGGACCAGCGGCGCGGACGGATCGCCCGGCTTGTCGTTCGCCAGCACGTCCACCGCGATCGCATGCCCGTACGGCGTGATCGCCGAGTCCCCGATCGCGACCGGCCGGACCGGCGTCACGGTCATGCTCAACGTGGTGGTCGCGTAGTTGCCGTCCGAGTCCGCGACCCGGTAGCGAATCGCGGTGGCCTTGCCCTGGAACGCCGGCAGCGGATCGAACTCGATCGCGCCGCTCGCCTGCACGGCGTAGGTCCCCTGCTTGGCAACCGTCAGCTTCGTCGCATACCCCGTCCCGTCAAGCAGACCGACCGAACCGCGGTCGAGTGTGGCGTCGGTGCCCGGGATGTCGTTGGACAGCACGTTCACCGTCACGGTCACGTTCTGCAGGGTCGACGCGGTGTCGGCGACGGCGACCGGCGGCTTGCCGACCGTGACCGTCAACCGTGCCGTTGCCTTGGTCCCGTTGCTGTCGGCAACCTGGTACGTCAGCGGCGTACCAGGACCGCGGAAGGTCGCCGCCGGATCGAACCGGACCACTCCCCCCGCCGCCGTGTACACACCTTCGTTCGGGATCGTGACCGATGCCTTCGGCAACCCATCGGCAGGATTGATGAGGACCAGACTCCCCGGCGCCAGCGGCGCCGACGGATCGCCCGGCTTGTCGTTCGCCAGTACCTTCACCGTGACGGTCTTCCCGTACGGCGTCTGCGCGGTGTCATCGGCCGCGACTGGTGTGATCGACGTGATCGTGACCGTGATCGTCGATCGCGCGGTCTGACCGAACCAGTCGGAGATCCGGTACGTCACCTTGGTCGCCGTACCGGTGAATCCCGGCAGCGGGTCGACAGCGACCGTGCCGTCGGCGTTGGCCTTGTAGTCGGCCTGTCCCGGGATCTTCACCAGCTTCTTCAGCGAACCGTCGGCCGGATCCACGAGCGTGAGGCTCACCGGATCAAGCCCGGACCCTCGCCCGGCGGTGTCGTTGGCGAGCGGGTTCACGCGGAGCGGGAGGTTCTGCTTGCCGGTCGCTGTGTCGGCCGCGGCGGTCGGCGCCGGCGGCTTGGCGACCGTGACGGTCAGCGCGGCCGTGGTCGTCGTACCGTTCACGTCCGAGACGCGGTAGGTGACCGCCGTCGCGACGCCGGTGAACCTCGGCATCGGGTCGACCACGACCTTGCCCTCCGGCGTCGCCGTGTACGTCGCCTGACCCGCGACGACGACAGTTGCCTTTGGCTCCTTCGTCGTCGGGTCGATCAGCTGCACACTGCTCGGCACCAGCGGCACGGACGGATCACCCGCGTCGTCGTTCGACAGCACCGGCACCGTCACGTTCGTGTCGTACGCCGTACTCGCGGCGTCGTCGGACGCATCGGGCTGCACCTTCGTCACCCGTACGACCAGCGTCGACTTCCCGACCGCATCGTTGCTGTCGGCCACCTGATAGGGAATCGCGGTCGCCGTACCGTTGAAGGTCGGCAGCGGCTCGAACAGCACCTGACCGTCCGGCTTGACCGTGTACTTGCCCTGACCGCTCACCACCAGACTCGTCAACGGATCGCCGTCCGACAGCGCCAGCAACCGCACGCTCTTCGGATTCAGCGCAGCACCGGTCGGACCGGGCTTGTCGTTGTCGAGGACCGCGATCACCACCGAGCGACCCTGCAGCGTGGTGATCGTGTCCGGGTTCGCCACCGGCGGGCCGGGCGCGTCGACGGAGACGGTGAGGACGGCACGCGCCGGCGTGCCGTTCTTGTCGAGCACCTGGTAGCTCAACGGCGTACCGACGCCTTTGAACCCGTGCACCGGCTGGAAGGCGACCTCGCCGGACGCGACCAGATAGGTGCCCTGCTGCGCGATCGTCACCTTGTCGACGAGCTGCCTGCTGACCGGGTCGACGAGCCGCAGCGTGCTCGGCACGAGCGGTGCGTCGGGCGAACCGGGCAGGTCGTTGTCGAGCACGGGTACGACGACATCGGTGTCGAACGCGGTCGAGATCGAGTCGCCGTTGGCCGTCGGCGTGACCGGCGTGACCGTGACGGCGAGCGTCGACTCGGCCGTCTGGTCGGTGGTGTCGGTGACGCGGTAGCCGATCGACGTGCCGACGCCGATGAACTGCGGTTGCGGGACGAAGTCGACGCCGCCGTCGGGCTTCACGACGTACTCGCCCTCGCCGGCGATCACCACCTTCTTCTTGAAGGTCGCGTCGGCCGGATCACGCAGTACGACGGAGCCGGGGTCGAGCTGAACGCCTGCCGCGGCGTGGTCGTTCGCGAGCGGCTTGACGGACACGCTGACGTTCTGCGGAGTCGTCGCGGTGTCGGGTGCGGCGGTCGGCGCGGGCGGCTTGGCGACCGTGACGGTGAGCGCGGCGGTCGCGGTGATGCCGTTGCTGTCGGCAACGCGGTAGGTGACTGGTTTGGCCGGACCGACGAACCCGGGCACGGGCTCGACGCGGATCGTGCCGTCGGTCTTGGCGACGTACTTCGCCTGGCCGACCACGTTGACCATCTCGACGCACTTGCCGCCGTCGACCAAGCAGAGGGTCGCAGGTGCGAGCGGCGCCGACGGATCGCCTGGCTTGTCGTTGTCGAGAACCGGAACGACGACCGGTGTGTCGAACGGCGTCGTCGCGGTGTCGTCGGTCAGAACCGGCGGAGGCGGCGGGGTGATCGCGAACGGGTAGTCCTCGACCTCACCGGAATCCGCGGCTCCGATCGGCTTCTCGACCTGTACGTCGTTGTAGCCGACCCGCACCCGCGCGTACGACGCACCCGCCTTGGGCGCGATCTCCGACCACCTCAGCGTGACAGTCGTCTGCTTCGCGGCGAACGGAGCGCACGCGCGCTCGCCCGGCTCGAAGGTGCCGTTGACGTTGAGGTCGATCCACCCGCACGCGCGACCGGCCTTCGACGTACCGGCGAGCTGCAGGTCGGTGGTGTACGTCGTCTGGTTGGTGCGCAGCGGCTTGAAGACGACGCCGTCATCGGCCTGATCGGGTGTCGCCGGACCGGTCGTGCCGTTGGCAACGTCGGCGTTGTCCTCGGTGACGTCCTTCCCGAGTTGTACGTCGCTGAGCACCGACCAGGCGGCGCCGTACGACGCCGGGGCGTCACCGAAATCCTCGGGCGTGGTCGCGACGATCGAGAACGCGTCACCGGAGGACGCATTGTTGATGGCCGGGAGCTTCGGGTGCTTCGTGAACTGCGCGGTGACGGCGAAGGTGAGCTTGGTGACGATGCCGTTCACCCGGACCGATCCGCAAGCAGCAGTCGCCGAGGTGTCGAGACCGGACGGGGACTTGGTGTTGACGCAGTTCGGCCCGGCGTCGTGATCGGCGGCGCTGATGGTGTCGCTGGTGACGGCGAGGTTGTTGCCCTGTCCGAGCTTCGTCAGGCTCAGGCCGGCGGTCGTCAGCTTGAGGATCGAGTGCAGCTCGGACTGCGCGATCGGCTTGCCGCTGTCGGTCCGGCTGACCGAGCCGCCGATGCCGCCGAGGTGCAGGACCGGGTTGCGGACGGGCTGGGAGAACGCGATCGTCACCGTGCCACGATCGCCGCACCCGCCGGTGGACGCGCAGTCGCCGGTGTTCACCACGACGTCCTGCGCCGGCACGTTCTTGCCGAGCGCGGGCTGATAGGTGGTCGGGCCGCTGCCGCGGAAACCCGCGGTGGACGGATCGCCGAGCTCGGTCCTGCCGCTCGTCGTGATCGTCTGGCGCAACGCCGAACCCGGCATCACCGCAGTGGCCGCCGAGCTGAACGGCGTGGCCGGCACCTGATAGGCGTTCCCAGCGACACAGCCGAGGCTCAACAGGCCGGTGGCAAGGAGAATGGCCCCCGGTCGGGTAGCCCGCATGTGTCCCGCCCTCCCGAGCAATCAGGGTGCCGAAGTGCATCGGCCGCGGGCGGGCGGACCTGCGTAGACGTAACGGTCTGCGCCGACACAATGTTACGGGAGAATCACTCTCCGAGTTCGTAGATCAGAACCTTGCCGATGCTGTGTCGGCGGACGGCGAGTTGGTCGAGCGCGGGCGAGATCGGGCCGTTGCGGGTGTCGGCGTACAGCCAGCGGACGCCGTACTCGTTTCGCAGCTGCCGGAGTACTTCGGGGGTCGGTGCGGTGAGGGCCTGGTTGGTGAGGGCGACGCGGTCCGGCCAGGGCGACGGCTGCTCGGTGTAGCGGCGGCCGCCGTTGCCCTGCTTGGCCATCGCCTGGTTCGTGTACGCCCAGCCTTCGATCACCGTGCGGCGACCGGCGATCCCGCTGACGAGATACCCGCGCGCATCGCAGCCCGGCGCCGTCGTACCGGCCGGCCGGCACCACGTGTTGGTTGCGACCACGTCAGTAGAACCAGAGTTCTCGCCGAGCCACAGCGCGGCCTCGGCCTCATCCGGATAGACCCACCAGCGCGCGGCCCGGTACGTCGGCGCCTTCTCGGTGTCACCGCGTACGGCGCTCTGCAGGAACGAGCTGATCGGTGCCGTCGACAACAGCACGAGTACGACGAACATGCCGCCGCCCGCTTGCCGGAAGAACAACCGCCAGGCCGCGAGCAGGACCAGCGTGATGCCGAGAACCACGAGCAACATCCGCGTGCTCAGCCACAACTGCCGACCGGTCGACGCGGCCGGCACGCCACGCGCCCAGACCAGCAGACCGGCGTACACGATCGAGAGCGCGAAGGCGGCGATCGCTATCGGGATCGGCCGACGAGCCGCGCGGGCACTGGTCGCCGCGAACCATCCGGCGCCGGCCAGGCTGAAGGGCGCCGCGGTGTAGACGAAGTACGACTCGCTGACCGATGGATGGTCGATCAGCAGATAGCCGGCCCAGCCCGCGATCATCGCACCGAGCAGGAACCACGCGACCGGGTCCTTGCGACCGACGACGCCGAACCCGGCCCAGGACATCGCCTGCAAAGTCAGCAGCAGCCCGAGCAGCAGGCTGAGCGTCCCGATCACATGTCCGTGTGCGAGCGCCGGGAGAATCAGACCGCCGTCACCTGGTTGCGTGGTGTCGCCGGTGGCCGCTGTGTAGACGGGCAGCGACTTCAGTACGGCGAGGAACTGCAGCCGGGACCCACTGGTGCTTCCGGCCACGGTGAGGAAGGTCAGCGCACCTACTAGCAGCAGTGCGACCGTCGTACCAACCAATCGCCATGGCAGACGTCGCGTGGTGATCAGGAGGTACAAGGCGGCCAGTCCGACTGCTGCGACGAGCAGTGGGAGCACTGTGGGCTTCGAGCCGCCGCCAACGACTGCAACAGGCACTGTGAGCAGCCATAGCCACCTCGTGCCCCCTTTGAACAACAGCTCGATCAGGAAGACCGCCACTGCGACACCAGCGACCATGCCGAACGTCTGCGACGGACTGAGCAGGCTGACCGGCGGTGCGAGGTTCACGCTGGTGTCGACCAGCAGGAACAGCTGCGGTGCGGCCAGTGCGAGAGCTGCGAGTACGCCGGTCCACCACGTGCGGCTGACGATGCGGGCCAGTGTCGCGCAGACGAGCAGTGAGACGACCAGCCACGGCAGGACCCATAGCCGGAACAGCACGACCATCGGAGTCAGCCGGGTGGTGTCGACGGCGGCCGCCATGTCGGCGTTCGCGAGCCAGTGGTATTCGAGCCGCTCCCCCACGACCTGCGGGATCTCTGGCGGCACCGTCCGGGTCAGCTCATTCACCATCGACAGGTGATAGAGAAGGTCTGGGTAGTACGCCTCGCCGTGCGGCGGCATCGGGTGGTACGCCATCACGCCGAACGTGGCCGCGCCCATCATCACCGCCGCCGAGACGGCCAGTCCCCAGGTCCACGCCGTGGGCAACGGCTTGGGTTCGGCGATCCGCCAGTAGCTACGGCCGAAGATCGCGAAGCCGACCAGGACAAGCGCCGGCCAGACGATCAGCCAGCGTTGCCAGCCGAGCGCGGTGAAGATCGCCCAGCCGATCAGCTGCCAGGTCGCGCCGACGACCGAGCCGAGTCCCAGGTCCTCGGCCCAGTTACCCGTACTGCGCCAGGCCGCGCGGAGCAGGAGCGTGCCGGGGAGAGCGATCGCGACCGCGAAGTACACGGCGTACTTGAGCAGTGGACCCGGTCCGACATCGCCCAGCGACACGAACCCGCCGGCTGCCACCAGGATCGGCAGCAGCCACGGAAGCGACCTCTTCATCTGTCAGACGGGGCCTTGTGGTGCAGCGGCTCCTGATGGCCGTGGTCGCCGAGGCTGTCGTACCCGACGAGGAACTGCGGTCTGCGCTGACTCGACTGGAACAGGCGCGCGACGTACTCACCGAGCAGCCCGAGACAGAGCAACTGGATCGCGCCGATCACGCTGACCGCGAGCACGGTCGACGTCCAGCCGGGGATGCTCCGGCCGGTCAGCTTGATCACCAGCGCGCCGACGACGAACAACCCGGACATCGCACCACCGAGCAGCCCCAGCCAGGTCGCCAGCCGCAGCGGCGCCGCCGAGAACGCGGTCACGCTGTCGAACGCGAGCCGCAGCATCTTCGAGAAGTTGTACTTCGTCGTGCCGGCGGCCCGCTCGGCCCGGACGTAGCGCACCTCGGCACTCGGGAAACCGAGCCACGGGATCACCAGGCGGAAGACCCGCCCGTCGTCCGGCAGCGCGTTCACCGCATCGACCACGCGCCGCGTCACCAGCCGGAAGTCGGCCGCGTCGAACGGGATGTCCTTGCCGACCAGCCGGCACATCAAGCGGTAGTACAGCCGGGCGCTGGTCCGCTTCGCCCACGAGTCGCTCGAGCGGTCGGAGCGTACGCCGTACACGACGTCGACATCCTGCTCGTTGACCGCCTGGAGGAACTCCGCGATGACCTCCGGCGGATCCTGGAGGTCGGCGTCGATCGTGACGACGTACTGCCCGCGGGCGCGACGGAAGCCGGCCGACTGCGCGGCCTGGTGACCGCTGTTGCGGAGCAGCCGGACCACCCGGAGCTGCGGCCAGTCCTCGGCGGCCGCGAGCAGCAGCGGCGCGGTCTTGTCCCGGCTGCCGTCGTCGACGACGAGCAGCTCGTAGGTGATCCCCAGGCCGTCGAGCAGCGGGTGCATCCGCTCGAAGAAGATCGGCAGCACCTCCTCCTCGTCGTACATCGGTACGACGACGGAGAGCTCGGGATGGTCCCGCATCGGGTCACCTTTCAGGGTCTGAGGTGGCTGACCTTAACAGCGTGCGGTCAGGGGGAAATCGCCACCGCGCCGGTTCGGCGGGGGTCGCCGACCGCCAGCAGGCCGTCGGTCGGGTCCCAGAACGCGGCCGCGACGCCGCCGAAGTACATCGAGTGCGGCGGCATCGGGCGGGTCGGGAGCGCGGTCGAACCCGAGACCGGCAGGTCGTCCTCGTAGTCGACGACCACGTCCTCACGGACGCGGACATGCAGGCGCGGGTGCTCGACGGCTTCGCGGAGCGAGAGACCGCCATGGGTGTAGAGCGCGTAAACCTGGGCGAGCGCGGTCGGGATCCGGTCCGAGCCCGGCGAGCTGATCGCAAGGACGGCGCCGTCGCTCTCGCGGCGGGCGACACTCGGGGCCATGTTCGAGGTGAGGCGGGTGCCGGGCGCGAGGCTGTGCGGGCCGCCGTGCAGAAGCTCCTGCTCGCCGAGCGCGTTGTTCAGCCAGATGCCGGTGCCCGGGGTGAGTACGCCGGAGCCGTAGCCGGACGAGACCGTGATCGCGCAGGCGTCGCCCTCGTCGTCGACGACCGAGACCGTCGCCGTGCTGGGTGAGGTCAGCGCGCGCAGATCGCCGGCCGCGGCCAGGTCGAGCAGCTTCTGGCCTTCGAGCCGCCGTACATCTTCTTCGTCGAGCTCCGCGAGCCGGCGGCCAAGCACGGCGTGCTGCACGTCGACTAGTCGCTCCAGCTCGGCCTGTCTCCAGCTGCCGTCGGCCGGTACACCGTCGAGCAGCGCGAGCATCGCCGCGGCCGCGACTCCCCCGACAGCAGGCGGCGGGTTGGTCGCGAGGCGCCATCCGTTCTGCTTCACGACGAGAGCCGGACGGACGATCGCCTCGTACGCCGCGAGGTCCTCGGCGGTCAGGATGCCGTCGTTCGCAGCCATGTCGTGGATGAGGAGTTGGGCGAGCCGGCCCGTGTACATGGTCTCGGCGCCCTCGCGGGCGATCAGCTCGAGGGCTTCGGCGAGCTCCGGGATCACGACCGTGCTGCCGGCCTTGATCACCTCGCCGTCCTCGTCGTGGACGACACCGTGGCTGGGCTGGTGCCAGCCGAAGATGATCTCGTGGGTGAAGCCCAGGTAATACCCGGAGGTGCGGCTGAGCTCGAAGCCGTTGCGGGCGACGTCGATCGCCGGTTGGACGACCTCTCGCCACGCCGCCTTGCCGGCCCGACGGTGGGCCAGGTCGAGGGCCTTCATCCCGCCGGGCGTGGCGACGGAGCCGTGGCCGACGGTGGTCGTCGTACCGCCGCCGTAATCGGTGGTGATGTCCCAGACGCCTTGGCCGAACCGCTCGGTCGGCAGGCCGCGGCCGGGCATCTCGACCCAGCCGTCGATGGTGATCGCCTCACCACCCGCGACCTGCAACGTGACGAACCCGCCCGAGGCCGGCGACACCACGCCGATCTCGTTCACCATCGTGACCAGGGTGGCCGCGATGGCAGCATCCACCGCGTTGCCACCCTCGGCAGCCACCCGCACCCCGGCCTCGGCCGCGGCCGCGTTCGGCGCCGCGACCGCCACCCTGGGGTGATGGCCACTCATGACGTCAGCCGACCCGTTGGACGGCGCCGAAGCGGTCGACGGTCACTTGAACGGCGGCCTGCCGGGCGTCGGCGACCTCGTTCTCCTTGAGCGTCCGGTCCGGCGCCCGGAACCGCAGCGCGAACGCGAGCGACTTCTTGCCTTCGCCGATCTGCTCGCCGGTGTACACGTCGAACAGCCGCACCGACTCCAGCAACGCACCCGCGCCCTCGGCCAGCGCAGCCTGCACGTCGGCCGCCGCCACGTCGGCCGCAACGATCAACGCCACGTCCTCCTTGGCCACCGGATACGACGAGAAGGGGAGTGCGGTGATCGACTCGGGGCCGGCCGCGATCAACGCTTCGAGATCGAGCTCGACCGCACTCGACCGGGCCGGCAGGCCGAACGCCTGGCAGACCTTCGGGTGCAGCTCGCCCGCATGACCCACGACCTTGCCGTCGACGACGAACTGAGCGCAGCGCCCGGGGTGCCAGGGAGCGAGCTCGACGTTGGTCACGACCGGCTCGACGCCGACCGCCGACGAGATCAGTCGTGCGATCTGCACCGCGTCGGCCCAACCGGCCGGGCGGCCCTTGCCCCACCAACCGGTCGGGGTCATCGAACCGGTCAGCACCACGCCGACGTGCAGCGGCTGGTCCGGAAGCGCGTCGTACAGCGACTGGATCTCGGCGTCGCTCGGGCGGTGCGCGACCGACGGGAGAGGCGCGGGCTTGGTCTCCGCCTTCGGCAGGAAGACCAGGCCGGTCTGGAAGATCGCCAGGTCGGTTGCCCCGCGGCCGACGTTGCGCTCGGCCGTCCGGAGCAGCGTCGCGAGCAGCATCGTCTGCATCGACGGCTCTTCGTCGGAGATCGGGTTGACCAGGTTCACCGTCGTACGGCGTGGGTCGTCGGCGGGCAGGCCCATCGCGTCGAAGTCCGCCTCACCCGTGAACGGGTACGACACGACTTCCGTCAGCCCCGCCCCGACCAGCGCGGTCGCCACCTTGCGACGGCGCTTCTGCGCGACGGTCAGCCCCTGCCCACCCGGCGCCGCCGGCAGGATCGACGGCACGTTGTCGAACCCGAACAGCCGAATAGCCTCTTCGGCAAAGTCGTTGGGGTCCCGCAGGTCGGGCCGCCACGACGGCGGAGTGACGGTCAGCAGGTCGTCGCCCTCGATGTGCGTGGAGCCGACGGTGATGGCGCCGACCTCAGCCAGCGCCGGAGCGTGAACACCGGCAGCCAGCGGAGCAGCAACCGCATCCGCCGGAGCTGCCTCCACCGTGCAGCCCACCGACTCCAGATGACGAACAGTTTCCTCGAGCGTGATCGGCGTGCCTGCCACCCGGGCCGCGTGATCGGCGCGGACGGTCACCGGCTCGGGGAGGTTGTGGGTGTCGACGACGGTTTCCTCGGGGAGGATCGTGCCGCCGGCATACTCGGCCAGCAGATCGGCGACGCGCTGCGCGGCGTACCGCGGGAGCAGCGGGTCCACCTCACGCTCGAACCGGCGCGACGCCTCCGACGACAGCTTGTGCCGGCGCGATGCGCGCGCGATCACAATCGGGTCGAAGTGTGCGGCCTCGATCACCACGTCGGTGGTCGCGTCGGAGATCTCCGTCGACGCGCCGCCCATCACGCCGGCGACACCGATCGCGCCGGAGTCGTCGGTGATCAGCAGGTCCTCGACGTCCAGCTCACGAGTCTGGTCGTCGAGCGTCATCAGCTTTTCGCCGGCGTTCGCCCGCCGTACGACGATGTCGCCGGACAGCCGGCCCTTGTCGTAGGTGTGGATCGGCTGACCGAGCTCGAGCATCACGTAGTTCGCGACGTCGACGCCGATCGAGATCGGCCGCATCCCCGACGCGAGCAACCGCTTCTGCATCCACCGCGGCGACAACGCCTTCGCGTCGATCCCGGTCACCGTCCGCGTGACGAACACGCTGCACGCCTCGGCATCGTCGACCCGGACCGGATAACCGCCCGCGCCGGACCCGCTGAGCGGCAGCTCCGCCGGATCCTTCAGCGGCACGCCGTACGCCGTCGCCGTCTCGCGTGCGATCCCGCGGATCGAGAAGCAGTACCCGCGGTCCGGCGTGATCGCGAGGTCGAGGACGTCGTCCGCGAGCGAGAGCAGCTCGATCGCGTCGTCACCCGGCGTGGCCTCGCCCGGCTCCAGTACGACGATGCCGTGCGTACCGTCGTCGCCGAGGCCCAGCTCCTGGCTCGAGCAGATCATCCCGTTGGAGACATGCCCGTACGTCTTCCGGGCCGAGATCGCGAACCCGCCGGGCAGCACCGCACCCGGCAGCACGACGACCACCAGGTCGCCGACCGCGAAGTTGTTCGCACCGCAGACGACCCATTGCGGCTCGTCCTTGCCGATGTCGAGCGAGCACCAGCGGATCGTCTTGCCGTTCTTCTGCGGCTCGTCCTCGAAGCTCAGCACCTTGCCGACCACGAGCGGGCCGGTCAGATCGGACTCCTCGACGGTCTCGACCTCGAGGCCGGCCCGGAT
Source organism: Kribbella sp. NPDC000426 (assembly GCF_040300265.1). Taxonomy (NCBI): domain Bacteria; kingdom Bacillati; phylum Actinomycetota; class Actinomycetes; order Propionibacteriales; family Kribbellaceae; genus Kribbella; species Kribbella sp. NPDC000426. Next base: position 27,384 of record NZ_JBEPDK010000007.1, read on the forward strand.
CAGCTTCTCCCCGACGTCGCGGCCGGTCACCCCGGCCGGGAGGTCGACGTACTCACGAAGCCATGACAGTGGGACCCGCATCAGATCTCCATCCCGAACTGGCGGCTGAACCGCACGTCACCCTCGACCATGTCCCGCATGTCCTCGACCCCGTTGCGGAACATCAGCGTCCGCTCCAGGCCCATGCCGAAGGCGAAGCCGGAGTACCGCTCCGTGTCGATGCCGTTGGCCTGCAGGACCCGCGGGTTCACCACCCCGCAGCCGCCCCACTCGATCCAGCCCTCGCTGCCGCAGGTGCGGCACGGGCGGTCCGGGTTGCCGACGGACGCGCCGCGGCAGACGAAGCACTTCAGGTCGACCTCGGCCGACGGCTCGGTGAACGGGAAGAAGTTCGGCCGCAGACGGGCCTCGAGGCCCTCGCCGAACATCGAGACGACGAAGTGGTCGAGCGTGCCCTTGAGGTGCGCGAGCGTGATGCCTTCGTCGACAACGAGCCCCTCGACCTGGTGGAAGACCGGCGTGTGGGTCGCGTCCAGCTCGTCGGTGCGGAACACACGGCCCGGGCAGATCACGTAGATCGGGGGCTTGCGGCTCAGCATCGAGCGCGCCTGCACCGGTGACGTGTGGGTGCGCAGGACCTTGCCGGAGCCGGCCGGCTCGACGAAGAACGTGTCCTGCATCTGCCGCGCCGGGTGGTCGGGCTGGAAGTTCAGTGCGTCGAAGTTCAGCCACTCGGCCTCGACCTCAGGCCCCTCCGCGACGTCCCAGCCGAGCGCGGTGAAGACATCCGCGACCTGCTCGGAGATCAGCGAGAGCGGGTGCCGCGCGCCGAGCTCGGGGGTGTGCCACGGCAGCGTCACGTCGACGCGCTCGGTGGCCAGCATCTGCTCCTCGTGCGCGGCCTCGAGGACGGCGAGCCGGGACGCGAAGCCCTCGTTGATCGCCTTCCGGGCCGCACCGATCCGCTGGCCGGCCTCCTTCCGGGCCTGCGGCGGCAGCGCGCCGATCTCCCGGTTGGCCAGCACGATCGGCGACTTGTCGCCCAGATGGGTGGACTTGGCTTCCTGCAGGGCAGCCAGATCGGCCGCCTCGGTAAACGCCGTCAGCGCCTCGTCGCGGGTCCGCTCCACCTCTTCGGCATGCAGCGGCGTCACTTCGACCGGGTCGTAATCAGTGTTGGGACCGGACATGGCTCGCTCTCAATTCGGAACTTCTGCGAATTGCAGTCTAGAAACCCCAACCCCATTCCCGTGAATCGCCCGTCCACACCTGCCCTCGTCGCGGCAGGTTGGGGAGGAGCGAGGGGGCAGGAGGTGGAGCAGGGGTGGGGGTGGCCGGGCCAGCCGTGGAGGTGGAGGGTGGCGGCTACCTGGGACGCTGCTCGGCAGGGCTCGCTGACGACCTGGTAGCCGAAGCGCAACGTCACCTTGCCGGTCGTCGCGGCAGCGTTGTCCCTGGTCATGTCGCGCCAGCGACTGAGCGAGTCAGTGTGACCCGCGCGGCCGTCGAGCTCGACGATGACGTCGTACGGCGTGTACTCCGAGTCGCGATAGACGACGGAGCCGCCGTCGACGACGCGGACCTGCCGTCGCGCCCGCGGCAGACCGTGGGCCCGCTCGACCCGCCGAAGGTACGTCTGCTCGAGGAACGACTGAACGCCTTCGGCCGCGTCCGTCAGGATCCGCCGGAGCACCCGGCGACCTTTCAGCTCCGGGAGCGAGTGCAGCTCAGCCGACAATCGGGCCGGCGTGGTCCGGCGCTGCCTGCAGGCGTCGAGCAGGATGGCCGCCCGCCTCGCCACATCCGTTTCTGCGGCGGCGGCGATCAGCACCGCGACCTCCAGCCGAACCGCTGGTGGGTCGCGCGTGGGATGCAGGAGGGAGGACAGATCGCGATGCCGGGAGACGACCACTCCAAACCTCCGGCCGACCCGCCGCGAGTGCGGTACTGCGAGATGAATCCGGTCGTCCAGGTCCCCGCCGACGCCGTATGCACGGAGCGCGGTCGCCCCGGTCAACGCCGCGCCGGGCCCACACGCCAGCCACGCTGCCCACATCCGGGTCGACCAGGGCAGCGGTCCGGTGAAGTCGGCGTACACACCTGAATGGACCCGCTGCAACTGCCGCGCCCGGCAACGTCCTTGCATGACCTTGTCGCTGATCCCGTGGGCAATCGCCTGCTCCCGACTGAACGCTCCCGCCTGCCGTCGACGCAGCTCCGCGAACGACTCGATGCTCTCCTTCACACCGGAGAAGATGCACGCGGTCGCACCCGCCGAACGGCGCGATCTTCCGGCTGTGGATGAAAGCTGACTCAGCCCATCCGCCACCTGCTGCGGACGGTCACGCCGAGGATCGCCAGCGAGACCGCCAAGGCGATCCCGCCGACCGGCAGCAAGAAGAGCGGGTACGTCGCGGCCGGGGTGCGGCCCTCGAGGATGAGGCAGGCCGCGCCGGTCACGACGTACCCGGTGGCCAGGGCGGTTGACAGGACGCCGGCCGCCTGGGCCCACTTCAGGACGAACCGTTGGGATCTCCATCGGCCGACGATCAGCGTGACGAGGGCGACCGGGATCAGCCCGAGTACGACGACGAGCATCAGGTTCACGATCCCCTGCGAGTCCCGCATGCCTGCATGCTGTCAGTGCACGGGGTCGTCCACCGGTGCCGGAGCCGGGTCCTGGACCTTGGCGTGGCCGCGTGGCAGGAGGACCAGGGCGACTATGGCGCCGGCGATTGCGCCGCCCGCGCCGACGGTCATCGAGATCGACATTGCGTCGATGAAGGCGTGTTTGGCGGCGGCGAAGAAGTCCGGGCCGAGGGCGAGCGTGTCCGCGATCGACTTGCGGGCCGCTTCGGGGACCGAGTCGGGCAGTGCCGAGGAGTACGCCGCGGCGAGCACACTGCCCAGTACGGCGACCGAGAGCGCCGCGCCCGTCTGCTGCACGGTGTCGTTCATCGCCGAACCCACGCCGCGGTGCTCCGCCGGAACGGCCTGCATCAACAGCGTGTACGCCGCCGGCCCGGCCAGGCCACCGCCGATCCCCATCACCAGCAGGCCGATGATCAACAGCCCGTACCCGCTCGAGTCCGACACCTGCGTCAGGATCCCGAAACTGCCCGCAATGATCAGCAGCCCGAGGCAGATCAGTGTCCGGTCCGCGACCTTCTTGCCGAGCGCGGCCCCGAGTCCGTTGAACACCGCCGCCGCAACGGCGTACGGAATCAGCGCCAGCCCCGCCTTCAACGGGCTGTACCCGAGCACGAACTGCAGGTACTGCGTCAACGCCAGCAATAGCCCGCCAGCGGTGAACGACAGCAGCACGATCGAGAAGCTCGTCCCGCTGAACCGGCGATCCCGGAACAACGCGAGCGGCACCATCGGGTGCTCACTCCGCTTCTCCCACAGCGCGAACGCGGTCAACGCGACCACACCGACCGCCAGACCACCGAGCACCCGCCCCGAACCCCAGCCGTACGCCGGGATCGACACGATCGCCCATACGACCGACGCCATGCCGACGATCGTCAGCACCGCTCCGACCGGGTCGACGTTGCGCGCCGGACCCTTCGACTCCGGGATCAGCGCCAGCGTCCCGATGATCGCGAGCACCGCGATCGGGACGTTCAGCAGGAAGATCGAGCCCCACCAGAAGTGGTTCAGCAACACGCCGCCTACGGTCGGGCCGGCGACGACGCCCAGCATCGCGACCATCGACCAGCCGGCCATCGCCTTGCGCTGCTCCTCCGGCGGGAACACCGTGAACAGCAACGACAGCGTGCTCGGCATCAGCAGCGATCCGCCGACGCCCATAAGGAAGCGGCAGGCGATCAGTTGCCACGGGTTGTCGGCCAGCGTCGCCAGCAGCGAGGCCGCGCCGAACACGACCAGACCGAGCAACAGCATCTTCCGCCGGCCGAACCGGTCGGACAGGCTGCCGGCGGTCAGCAGCAGCCCGGCGAACGCCAGGATGTAGGCGTCGATCACCCACTGGATGTCCGCGGGCGTCGCACCCAGGTCGCGCATCAGCGACGGGATCGCCAGGTTGAGGACGGTGTTGTCGACGACCAGGACCATCAGGCTCAGGCACAGGATCAGCAGGATCCACCAGCGACGCGGATGACCCGCCGGCGCGGAGGTCTCGGCAGACTCGAACGGTGTACTAGTCACTCGCACACTGTACGACAAACTCGTACGGTGTGCGAGAGCTTTGTAGGATGGGCGCATGAGGGAAACGATCTGGACCCGGCAACGGTCGGCTGCACCGGCGCGCGAGACGCTCAGCCGGGAGCAGATCGTCAAGACCGCGATGGAGGTGCTCGACGGCGAGGGCGTCGCCGGGCTGAGCATGCGCAAGCTGGCCGCGCGGCTCGGCGCCGGCGCGACCAGCCTCTACTGGCACGTGCCGACCAAGGACGATCTGGTCGACCTGCTGATCGACCAGGTCTGGGGCGAGATCGACGTACCCGAGCCGGAGCTGGCCGGGTGGCGGAGCGGGGCGCTGCTGTTCGGCCACAGCCTGCGCTCCGCCGTACTGCGGCATCCCTGGCTGCCCGAGGTGATGTACACCCGGCCGAGCATCGGGCCGAACGCGATGGGGCTCGGCGAGCGCGGTCTGGTGCTGTTCGGGGCGGCCGGATTCGTCACACCGCACGAGGTCGATCTGGCCATGGGCAGCGTGATGTCGTACGTGCTGGGCACGGTCAGCGCCGAGGTCGCGACCCGCGAGATGGTCCGGAAGTCCGGCCGCTCCGAAGAAAGCTGGGTGAGCGAGATGCTCGAGCAGGCGCAGTCCGTCGCCACCGACTACCCGCAGATGCAGGAGTCGGTACGCCGCCGTACGTCGGTGGACCTTGACGGCGAGCTGACCGAGAACTTCGTCTTCGGGCTCGACGCGCTCCTCGACGGACTGCAGGCCCGCGTCAAGAAGTAAGGCCGAACCAAGGCTCCTTGGCGAGCTCCTCGTCCAGCACCTTCCGGTCGCCCTCGTTCGCGACGAGCTTCGTCAGCTCTCTCGCCTTCTCCAGCTCCGCGCGAGCGGCCGCTGTCTGACCGGTCGCCGCGAGTGCTCGCGCCAGGGCCTCGCGGGCGAACGGTTCGTCCCAGTCGCCCATCTGCTCGCGGTGCGTCTCGATGAGTTCGAGACAGCGCCGCGCGTGCTGCAGTCCGACCTCGATGCGTCCGATCCGGAGCGCGACGCGGGCGATCAGGTGCTCGCCGCGCGCGTGATTCGCCTCGTTGCCGGCCTCCAACCAGTGCAGGCAGGCGGCGTACGCACCGTACAGCAACCGCTCCTGGTCCTCGAGAGGACTCGTCTCGTCGATCTCGTCGAGCAGGTCCCACGTCTCGTTGTTGAGCTCGACGCCGAAGTACCGGTGCAACTCGCGGCCCTCCACCAGCTCGGTGGCGACCTTCTCCATCAACTCCGGCCAGCTCGCCAGGCCGTACTCGCGCGCGATCGTCAGCTGCGCATCCCGCAGCGTGAAGCTCGCTTCGTCGTACGCCGGGTGGTATGCGCGAGCCCGCTCGATCGCGTCCGGCCTGCCTTTGGCGACTGCCTTCCGGAGCTCCTTGGCCCGGGCACGCAACTGGCTCAGACTCGCCTTGGCGGGCAGCGGTGTTGTCGACATCAACGGTCCTTCCAGAACAGCCCGCTCCGCTGAATCAGGCCGTCCCGAAGGGTTCACCGGCCGACACAAGTACTACTCCCACCATCCAGGTGCACTCGGTGCTTGCCGCGAAGAGGAGGCGCCCTGGCGCGCGCTACCCCAACGCTGACACGCCGACCCCGAGCCCGTCAATCAGGCCGGTAGGTGGATCGGGTTGGTCCAGGCTCGGTGGCCGGTGGGGTCTTCGATGGTGATGCGGCAGTGGCGGCCACGGAACAGCTGCCAGGGGAGGGCGCACTCGGTGAGGTCGGTGCCTTGGGCAAGTTCTGCGCCGGGGTGGCCGCCGGTGAGAAGGATCTTGGCGGCGGGTGAGCAGCGTACGACGACCAGCTCGCCCTCGATGCGTACGTCGTACAGCTCGGGGCCGGTGCTGGAGTAGAAGTGGCCGGCTTTCAGGGCGGTGAGGAGGGCGTCGGGGTCGAGGGTTTCGGCGCGGACCTGTACCCAGGCCTGACAGGGCGGCGGGTCCTGGGGTTGCAGGTGGGCGTCGTCCGCGGCGTACGTCGTCAGCCGGTGGCCGCGGTTCAGCAGGACGTCGGCGAGGTGCCAGCTGTCGCCGCGGTTCTCGCGGTCGGACAGTGCGTTGTAGACCTCGACCGAGTGGGCCGCGTCCAGGCTTTCCGCGTCGATCGCGGTCAGCAGTGAGGCGGACGGATGAGCCATGCCGACGAATGCGCCCGCGGCCCGTGCCCGGCGTGCGAGCTCAGGACCGGTCTCAGAGTTGGAAGGAGTGGCGAAGTCCAGGGGCAGTCCGGCGGCGATGATGTGCCATTGCTGCCCGGCTTCGGTCTGCGGAGCGTGGAGTTCGGCGCCGATCAGCGTGGTGAAACTGTCCGATCGCAGGTCCCGGGTGTCGGTTACCGGGTACCCGTACTCCGGCCGGAAGTGGTCGGTGATCGCGACGAAGTCGTACCCGGCGTCCCGGTAGACCTGCGCGGTTTCGGCCGGTGACAGGTAACCGTCGGACAGGTTCGTGTGCGTGTGCAGGTTCCCGCGCCAGAACCGCCCCGGCAGATCGAGCGTCACCGGCGCTGTGCCCGGGCCGACGCGTACAGGCAGACGGCGGCGGCCGTCGCGAGGTTCAGCGACTCGGCCCGGCCGTAGATCGGGACCTTCACCGAATGGTCGACGAGGGCGTTGATGCCGTCGGGCAGCCCGTGCGCCTCGTTGCCGAACAGCCAAACGGTCGGCTTGGCGAGCGTGCCGTCGTCGATGCAGGTGTCGAGGTCGGTGGCGCCGTACCCGTCGGCGGCGAGGACCTGCAGGCCCTGCTCACGCCACGACCGGACGGCCTCGACGATGTCGACGTCCGTGCTGATCGGCACGTGGAAGATGCTGCCGACGCTGGCCCGGACCGCCTTCGGGTTGTGCGGGTCGACGGACTCGGCCGACAGTACGACGGCATCGGCGCCGGCCGCGTCCGCAGTACGGATCAGGGTGCCGACGTTGCCGGGATCGCGGACCTGGACGCCGGCTGCGATCAACGTGCCGGCCGGCGCGAACGGCACGGTGACCAGCGAGCAGACGGCGACGACGCCCTGCGAGGTGACGGTCTCGCTCAAGGCTTCGACGGCGGCCCGGTTGACCTCGAACCACGGGACGCCCGCCGCCGCGGCCAGGTCGTGCAGGTCGCGATGACGGGTCGCGACCTCGGGTTCGGCGTACACCTCGACGACGAGCTCGCGATGCTCGAGTGCTTCCCGGACGGCCTGCGGACCCTCGACGAGGAACCGGCCGGCCTTGCGCCGGAACGCACGAGTGGCGAGCCGCCGAGCCTGCTTAATACGCGCTGATTGCGCGGTCAGCAGACCGGGACTCGCCACTGTGGTGTAAGGGTGTTGCTCAGGCCGCGGCGTCGGTCTTCGGCGCGTTGACGTCCGCCGGCAGGGCGGCCTTGGCCACCTGCACGAGCGCGGAGAACGCCGCCGGGTCGTTGACAGCCAGGTCGGCCAGGATCTTGCGGTCGACCTCGACCTCGGCCAGCCGCAGGCCCTGGATGAAGCGGTTGTAGGTCAGGTCCTCGGCCCGGACCGCGGCGTTGATCCGCTGGATCCACAGCTTGCGGAAGTCGCCCTTGCGCGCCTTGCGGTCACGGTAGGCGTAGACGAGCGAGTGGGTGACCTGCTCCTTGGCCTTGCGGTACAGCCGCGAGCGCTGGCCGCGGTAACCGCTGGCCTGCTCAAGTACGGTACGACGCTTCTTGTGGGCGTTGACTGCCCGCTTCACGCGTGCCATGAGGTGTTACTCCTTGTATTTCTGCGCCGGAGAGAGGGTGGCCCACTCGGCGGGGATGTTCGGGGGGTGGATGGTGCTCAGATGCCGAGAAGCTTCTTGGCCTTCTTCGCGAACGCGGGTGCAACCTCGACGGTGCCGCTCAGGCGCCGCTTGCGCTTGGACGTCTTCGCCTCGGCGAGGTGGCGGACACCGGTCTGCTCGCGGCGAACCTTGCCCGTACCGGTGATCCGGACGCGCTTCTTCATCCCCGAGTGGGTCTTCATCTTCGGCATGGCTGTTGTGCTCCTGATTATCTTCGTTGACTCGAACTTCGGTGTGAGCTGCTCCGGCCGCTGTGACTGACCTGGCCGCCGGAGCGTTTCGTCACTCCGGGTCGAGGTTGTCGGCCGGACCCTTCGGCTTCTTCGTGACGCCGGCGGCGCGTTCTGCCTCGTGGGCCTGGGCCTGCTCGGCGCGCTCCGCACGCTCCGCCTGCTCCTCGGCCTCCCGCTCGGCCTTGCGCTGCGCCTTCTCGGCTTCCACGTCCACGCGCGCCTCGGACTTCTTCTTGTGCGGCCCGAGCACCATGATCATGTTCCGGCCGTCCTGCCGCGGCGAGGACTCGACGAAGCCGAGCTCGTTCACGTCTTCGGCCAGCCGCTGCAGCAACCGGAACCCGAGCTCGGGCCGGGACTGCTCACGTCCGCGGAACATGATGGTGATCTTGACCTTGTCCCCGGCCTTCAGGAACCGGACCACGTGACCCTTCTTGGTCTCGTAGTCGTGCGGGTCGATCTTCGGCCGCAGCTTCATCTCTTTGATGATGGTGTTGGTCTGGTTCCGGCGGGACTCGCGCGCCTTCTGCGCGGTCTCGTACTTGTACTTGCCGAAATCCATCAACTTGCAGACCGGAGGCCGGGCGGTTGCCGCGACCTCGACCAGGTCGAGATCGGCCTCCTGGGCCAGCCGCAGTGCGTCTTCGATCCGGACGATGCCGACCTGCTCACCGTTCGGTCCGACCAGTCGCACTTCGGGAACGCGGATGCGCTCGTTGACGCGCAAATCAGTGGTGATGGGTCCTCCTGGGTTGAACTAGTACGTGTGCCACCTCGTCATCGCCGCGAGCCCCCCGGAAAAGACGAAAGGCCCTCGTGCGATCACACGAAGGCCCAATTCCCAGATCGACGACGCCCCAACCCCTCCGGGTGGTACGCCGTACGATCGCTGTGATGCTCCGGATGTCCTCCAGAATCTCTCAGCGTTGACCGGGACCCGCCGACTGTTCATCGACTGGGTGGGAGGTGGCCCTCCGCTTAGACCAGAACCACCGGCAGCCCTTGAATATTCCACTCAGGGGTCACCAACAGACCGGGTCGGTCGCCGTGTAAGAGTAGCAGCATGACCGACGCAGATGCCACTTCAGAGCCTGGCCCCCTTTCGACCGCTTCCCGCGACATCGCCGAGGTCCCCGCCGTCGAGATCATCTCGACGGCCGCACTCCACCTGATGAGCGCCGCGGCCGTCAACCTCGGCCTGGCCGCCGATCTGCCCGACCACAAGGACCTGGACGAGGCCCGCTCACTGATCGACTCCCTCGCCGGCCTCCTCGACGCCGCCGCCCCCGCCCTCGGCCACCACCACGCCGCTCCCCTGAAGGACGGCCTCCGCTCCCTCCAACTCGCCTTCCGCGAATCCAGCACCATCCAGGACGACCCGGGCCAGGGCCCTGGCGAGAAGTACACCGGCGCGGTCTTCCCCGCCGCTACTCAGCGCTGAAGCCGGCGAAGAACGCGACGAGGCCGTCGGGCGCGTCCGGGGCGAAGCAGACCTCCATGTTCTGAGCGGATTCCGCGGCGGCCAGCTCGGCCCTCGGGAAGAGCGCCGCCTCGTACGTCGACAGCGCGGCCTCGGTGTCGGCGTGGGCGATCAGCGCGGCGGCGAGTTCGTTGGCGTCATGCATGGCGAGGTTTGCGCCCTCGCCGGCGAACGGGGACATCAGGTGGGCGGCGTCGCCGAGAAGGGTGACGCCGGGAACGCGCTTCCACCGGTGGCCGGTCGGGAGCGTGTGGATCGCGCGCGGGAACGGCTCAGCGTCGGACTCACGGATCAGGCGGAGGAAGCGGTCGTCCCAGCCGTCGAATTCGGCCACCAGGTCGTCCCTCGTGATCCCGGACCACGGCGTCGCCGTCCGTACGGCGACGTACACGTGCAAGCGGTCAGGCTCACGGTGACCCAGGAACCCGCGGCCGTCGCCCAGCGCGAAGAGCGAGCCGCCGCCCATCAGCTCGGCGCTCTCCACGTGCCGTACGTCGGGATCGAGCAGATCCAGCTCCGCGAACGACAGACCGGAGTACGTCGGGGTCGCGTCCGACACGAGCGGCCTGACCTTCGACCACGCGCCGTCCGCTCCGATCAGCACGTCGGCGATGAAGCTGGTGCCGTCGGCGAGCCGCACCTCGCGATCGCCTGACACCTCGACGACCTTCGAGCCCCAGCGGATCATGCCGTCCGGCAGGCTGCCGAGCAGCAGTTCGCGCAGGTCGCGGCGATGCACCTCCGGCCGGCCGCTGTCCTCGTGATCATGGGCGAGCCGCAGTACGGCGTGCCGGTCGTACACCTTCATCGCCTCGCCGCCCGGCATCACGAGGCGCAGGAACTCGTCGTACAGACCGGCTGCCTTGAGCGCGGCCTGGCCCGACTCCTCGTGGATGTCGAGCATGCCGCCTTGGGCGCGGGCGGTCGGTGAGGCTTCGGCCTCGTAGACGACGGCGTCGATGCCGTTGACGTGCAGGATGCGGGCCAGGGTCAAGCCGCCGAGGCCGGCGCCGATGATCGCGATCATGCTCGTTCTCCCTTTGTGCGTGGAGTGGCGAGCACTCCGTTGATCAGAACGCGGATGCCCCACGAGGTCCGGTCCGGCCCCGCGCCACTCAGCAGGTCCTCCTCCCCCAGGGCCGCGATGCGCGGATGCGTCTCGGGCTGGACCGCCCGCAAGGCGGCAGCCACTGCGTCCCAGGCTTCGGGGTCGTCGCCGCCCGCGTGCTCGGCGGCGGTCGAGGTGGCCAGCTGCAGCAGGAGGTCGATCCCCCACGACGCCTGCCGCGGCGGCACGCCGCCCTCGTCGAGCAGGGCGAGCACAGACTCCACCAGCCGAAGGTAGTTCGCCCCGGCCGGACGCGCGGTCACGGCGGACTGCGCGAGGCTCGGGTACTCGAACAGCACCAGCGTGTACGACGCCAGCACCGCCTCCAGCCGGTCTCGCCAATCGCCGACCGCGTCTACCGGCGAGAGGTCCACCGCACCGAGCAACTCGTCGAGCACGGCGGCGTGGAGCTGGGCCGTGTTGCGGAAGTAGACGTAGAGCGACGCCGGCCCGGTGTCGAGCTCCTTGGCCAGCCGCCGCATCGTCACGCGATCGAGGCCCTCGGACCGCATCACGTCGATCGCGGCCGCCACGATCCCCCGCCGCGTCAGCGCGACCTTGGCCGGCCGCTCCCGCCTGCTCCTCGGTTCGTCCATGCATCGAGCCTAACGAACATGTTCGTTACGAACAAGTTCGTCGAATCCGATGGTGCCGGCCGACGCGCCCCGGTACGGTCGGCGAACGTGTCTGCCGACGAGATCCCCGCCCCGGTCGCCAAGCTCGACGCCGAGCAGCTGCTCCGCGAGGTGAACGAGCGGTCGGGAGCGGGTCTGACGTTCGTCGGGCAGGCGGCCGAGGGTCAGGTCGGCGCCGGGTTCGTGCGGTGGCCCGACGGGCGCGACGGCGTCCTGACCCGCGGGTTCGGTTCGCTCGACGACCTCCGGCACACGGCGCGGGTCTTGGACGCGGCGCGATCAAAAGGGCTGCCGGTGCCGCAGTACCAACTGCTCACCGAGGTGACCGACGGGGTCGGCGTCGTCCAGGAGCGTTTGCCGGGCCGGCCGCCCGAGGTGATCGACCGCGCGCTGCTCGAAGCGATGATCGCGCTGACCGACCGCTTCGCCGGGCTGGCCGCCGACCTCCCGGTCCCGTCGATGTACCTGCTCGAGAGTGGACCGGGCTTCTGCCTGCACGAGTCCCTGGAGCAATACGACGATCGCGCACGCCGGCTGCTCGACCGGGTCCGCGAGGTCGGCCGCGACGAGCCGAGCGCGATGACCGGGGACGACCTGGTCCACCTCGACTTCCACACCGGCAACGTGCTGGTCGACGAGCACGGCGAACTCACCGGCATCGTCGACTGGGACGGCATCGGCCGCGGCGACCGCCGGTTCGGTCTCGTCACGTTGCGCTTCGACGCGCAGACACGACTGCCCGGCGCCAAGCTCGACTGGTTCGACGACCTACTCGACGAAGCCCTCGATCCCGCCGTACTGCGCCTGTACTGGGCACACATGAGCCTCCGCCTGGTCGACTGGTCCATCCGCCACCACACCCCCACCGACACCACCCACTGGCTCGACTTCGCCGAGACCCGGATGCACTGATCGGGGTCGTTTCGAAGTACTTCGAAACGGCTCTGCCGCTGCCCTCGTGCGGGCTACTTTCGGCCCGGAAGCCTTCACCCGAAGGCTCGAACTCGAGGGGAACATCTTCTGGAGCTTCGCGCCGCACAACCTCTACGTCACCGGTACCCGGGTGCTGGTCAACAACCAGACGCACAACGCAGGCTTCAAGCTCTGTCCGGGGCGCAACGGCACCGGGCAGTGCGGCCCGGTCTCGCGGGTTGTCGGCGCGTACCAGCCGCACGACTTCTCCGGCGTCAAGTCGATCGTGCTGGTGAAGTAGTTCAAGCCTTTTCGGCTGAGCCCGAAATGGCTGCGGACCGCCCCCGGGCCGCCCGTACGCGGTCTAGCTTCGATGGTGAGGCCGCCGATCGGTGGCCACCGCTCGGAGGGGATGAAGATGCGCAAGATTGCGATGACTGCCGCCGGAATCGCCGCTGCTGTGATCGGTACGGGCGTGGCGCTCGCGCCGACCGCGAACGCGGCGACCACCGGCACGGCAACGGCCTGCCCGTCAGGCGCCGTCTGCCTACGGGAGCCGAACGGCAGCATCCTGAGCAAGAACATCTGGTACAGCTACGGCGCACACAACCTGTCGAACGTGATCGGTTCCAAGGTCGCGATCAACAGCCAGACCGGCGGTGCGGGTTTCCAGATCTGCACCGGCTACAACGGCACCAACTGCGGCCCGATCTACCGCGACACCGGCGAGTACCTACCGCACGACTTCACGCCGATCAACTCGATCGTGCTCGTGCGCTAGTCGTCCGGCAAGTCTGACTGGCCCGAGCGGCCCGGCGAGGAGTCGGGCCGCTCGGTGCTGCGTCAACCAGCGTCAACCTGCGTCAGGCAAAGGCTTTGAGTTCGTAGATGCGGGCGGCCGGGTCGGTGCCCTGAGTGGGCGTGGTGATGTTGAGCCGCAGGTAGCGGGCCGTCACCCCGGACAGGGTGTGCGTGGTGACGCCGGCAGTGTTGGCCGTGACCGTCGCCCGCGTCGTCCAGGTCGAGCCGTTCGTGGACGTCTGCAGGGTGTAGGCGCGGGTGTTGTACGACGCGGACTCGCCGCCGGCCGACGCGTGCGAGATCTCCACCGAACCGACCGACACGGCCGACCCCAGATCCACCTGCAGGAACTTCGAGGACGCGAGCGAGCAGAACTTGTCGGAGTTTCCGCCCGACACGCTGCCGTTGACCGCCTTGGCCGGTGTCTCGCTGCTGTTGCACGACGCGGATCCGGTAGCGGCCTTGTTCATTGCGAGGTTGACCGGACCGGTACCGCCGGCCATCGCAGAGGTCATCTCACAAGCCCATTGCCACGGCGCCGCCGTACCGCCCGGGTCGGAGTTGAAGTACTCCCAGCCGTCCACGCCACCGAAGCTCGGGTACTTCGCGACCAGCGACCCCAGGGTGCTCTTCAAGGTTGCCAACGGCACATATCCGGAGCAGTTGGCCGAGTTCGTGATCACACCGGCGACGACCTTGGACGCCGGGAACACGCCGCGGTTGATGATGGCGTCGTACCCGGTGGTGTTCGCCATCGAACCCCAGCCGCAGTAGAACTGCGCGTTGTAGAAGTCGATCTTCGAGCCCTCGTCCCGCTCGAGGGTCTCGTAGTCGAACCCGGACAGGTTGCCGCCGCCGCTCAGCGCGGGCGCGACCGGCGCCAGCGTGATGATGAAGCCGGTGCCGAAGTCCGTGGTCAACTGGTCGATCAGCCGGTTGATCCCGGCCTGCGACATGTTCTCCTCGACGTCCAGGTCGAGACCGTCGAGCCCGTACGTCGTGACGAGGTTCTTCAGCCGCAGATAGTACGTGTCGAACTGGGTGTCGAGCCGCTGGAACGATCCCTGCGCAGCGCCGCCGACGAACGCCGACACCTTCACCCCGGCGGCCTGCATCGCGTGCAGGTCCGCCCACATCTGGGTGAACTTCGCCGACTCCGGCGGATCGTCGTTCAGGTGTACGGCGTTCTCGTCGAGGTGGATCGCGCCGACCAGGACGTTCGTCACGCCGGTGGTGTTGTCGGTGAGCGCCTTCGGCGACACGTAGACGCCGTTCACGTACTGCGTCTGGTAGTAGACGACGACGCGTTTGCTGTCGGCCGTCGTACTCGCCTGCGCCTGGGCGGTCCCGAGGGTGGCGGCCAGCACGGCCGCCACGGCAGACATGACCAATGCCTTACGCAACATTGCACCAACTCCTTCGAACCAAGTACTGCATGGGCGGTTACAGCTGGATCGAAGCAACGGTTCAGCCCTTGACGGCGCCCTCCTCGACACCCTTGAAGAAGAACCGCTGCAGCGTCGCGAACACGATCACGATCGGGATGAACGCGATCATCGTGCCGGCGGCGATCAGGCGGGGGTTGTTGCTGAAGGTCCCGGACAGGTACTGCAGGCCGACGGTCAGCGTGTACTTGTTCGGGTCGGTGAGCACGATCAGCGGCCAGAGGAAGTCGTCCCAGGCGCCGATGAACGCGAAGATCGCGATCACGCTGATCGTCCCGCGCACCGACGGCAGACCGACGTACACGAAGCGCTGCCAGGCGTTCGCGCCGTCGACGATCGCGGCCTGGTCGACCTCCAGCGGCAGCGCGCGGAACGCGTTGTACATCAGCAGGACGTTGAGCGCGCCGATCATGCCGGGCAGCGCGACGCCGAACAGCGTGTTCGCCAGCCCGAACTCCCGCACGGTCACGTACTGCGAGATGATCGTCACCTCGCCCGGCAGCACCAGCGTCGCCAGGAACAGCCCGAGCACGATCTTGCGGCCCCGGAACTGCAGCCGGGAGATCGCGAACCCGGCCAGCGACGCGCCGATCACGTTGCCGCCGACAACCAGGAACGCGACCACGAGCGAGTTCCGCGCGTAGTCCAGCACCGGGATCGTGTCGGTGACCTCTTTGTAGTGCGAGAACGTCGGCTGGGCCGGCAGTAGCCGCGGGATCCGGGTGTAGATGTCCTCCCCGGATCCCTTCAGCGAGGTCGACAGCTGCCACAGGAACGGCCCGATCGTGATCAGCAGCACGAACGCCAGCAGCAGATAGCGCACGACCTTCTCGCGCGGCGAGACCGTATTGAAGCCGAACGACCCGCGCCGGCGGCCAGCAGGACGCGGGTCCTCCGAGACATCGGCCGGACGCACCGGATCGGTCACAGTCGTCATGCTTCAGCTCCCCGACGGTTGAGACGGGCCAGGACCAGCATCGGTACGACGGTGACGAAGAACAGCACGATCGACAACGCCGACGCATACCCGAGGTTGCCCTCGAAACCCTGGCTGTACTGCTGGATCAGCATCACGACCGAGTTGTCCCGGCCGCCCGGACCGCCCTTGCCGCCGCTGAGGATGAACAGCTCGGAGAACACCCGCAGCGCCGACACCGAGATCAGGATCGAGATCAGGATCATCGTCCCGCGGACGCCGGGGATCGTGATGTGCACGAACCGCCGGAACGGCCCGGCGCCGTCGACCGCGGCCGCCTCGTGCAGCTCACGCCCGACGTTCCCGAGGGCGGCCAGGTAGATGATCATGTAGTACCCGAGGCCCTTCCAGATCGTCAGGCTGATTGCGCTCAGCAACAACAGCCACTGGTCGGACAGGAACGGCAGCGGCCCGGAGATCACGCCGAGCTTCTCGGCCAGACCGTTGACCAGACCGCGGTCGTCGAGGATCCACTGCCAGATCAGCGCCACCACGACCGCGGACGCCACCACCGGGGTGTAGAACGCGGTCCGGAAGAACGTGATCCCCGGCAGCTTCTTCTCGACCAGTACGGCGAGCAGCAGCGGCAGGACCGTCAGGAACGGCAGGCAGACCACCATGTAGATGACGCTGTTGAGCAGGGCCCACCGCAACTGCTCGTCGTGCAGCAGGGCCTCGAAGTTCTTCAGCCCGACGAAGTGGCCGCCGCCGATCGGCCTGGCGTTCGTGAACGACAGGATGACGGTGTTGATCGACGGCCACAGGTTGAAGACGAGCAACCACGCGAGTGCTGGGATCACCAGCACCCACGGGGTGAACCAACGGTGATACTTCATTACTGCGTCAGCAGCTGGTTGGCCTTGGCCACCGCGGCGTCGAGGGCTGCCTGGGAGGTGATCTTGCCGGAGATCGCCAGCGAGATCTGCTGCCCGATGAAGTCGTTGGTCGCGCCGCTGATCACCGGCGGCTGCAGGTTCTTCGCCTTGGCCAGCGACTGGAACGCGAGCACCTTCGCGTCGCTCTCCGGCGTGCCGTCGGACTTCGAGAAGTACGGGTCCTGGGCGGAGGCCTTGGTGGACGGGAAGATGTTCACGATCTTCGCGAACGCGGCCTGGTTCTCGGCGTTGGTGACGAACCGCGCGAGTGCGATCGCCGCGGCCTGGTTCTTGGTCTTCGCCGACACCGACAGACCCTGCACGTACAGCGGCGGGGTGTCGAGCGCCGGCGACGGGACGACCTTGCCCTTCAGCGACGGGTTGTCCTTCTGGAAGTCCTGGATCGCGTTGCCGCCGCCGGTGGTCCAGGCGACCTTGCCCTGGGTGAAGAGCTTGGAGTTGCCCAGGTACTCGTTGGTCAGGATGTCGCGCGGCATGTAGCCGGACTTGTAGGCGTCGCGGTACTTGTCCAGCAGCGCGGCGGCCTCGGGGGTGTTGAAGACGAACTTCTTGCCGTCGTCGGACAGGATCTTGACGCCGGCGTTGGTGAAGTCGCCGATACCCGGCAGGCGGCTCATCAGGTATTCCTTGCCGCCGGTCTTGTCGTGCATGACCTTGGCGGCCGCGAGCAGCTCGTCGAAGGTCTTCGGCGGGTTCTTCACGTCCAGGCCGGCCGCGGCGAACTTGGTCGCGTTCCAGTAGTCGATGTCGGTGTTCAGGTACCACGGGTAGCCGAACGTGCCGTTCATGCCCTGGTACTGGTAGGCCTGCACGCCGCCCTCGACGTACTCGTCGGTGATCTTCGGGTCGGCGGCCGCGACGTCGAGCAGCATGTTCTGCTTGGCCAGGCTGAGCGCGAAGTCCGGCGGCAGGTTGGTGACGTCGGGCAGCTGGCCGGCCGAGGCCTGGCTCAGCACCTTCTTGTCGTAGCCGTCGCCCGGCTGGTCCAGCCAGGTCACGTGCGTGCCCGGGTACTTCGCCTCGAAGGCCTTGATCACGCCTTCGACGTACGACGTGAACTTCGGCTTGAGCGCCCACGTCTGGAAGCTGACCTCACCGGTCACCTGGGCGTTCGCGTCGACGGTCGGCTTGGCGCCACCGCTGCCGGAGTCCTCGGAACCGAGGCCGCAACCTGCCAGAGTGAGAGCGGCGGCGGCAAGGGCGGCCACCGGCGCCAGACGGCGTCTACGCATGGATTCTCCTGGGTTTGATAAACCGGTATAGCTCCTGCACTATCGGGGATCGTAGAATCCGCTGTCAAGGGTGAGGGAGGAACCAGTGGCCAGACCGACGATCGCGGATATTGCGACCAGGGCGGGGGTGTCCAAGGGCGCGGTGTCGTTCGCGCTGAACGGGCGGCCCGGGGTCAGCGACGCGACCCGCGAGCGGATCCTGAAGATCGCCGAGCAGATGAGCTGGCGGCCGCACAGCGCGGCGCGGGCGCTGGGGGCGTCGCGGGTGGACTCGGTCGGGATGGTGATCGCGCGGCCGGCCCGGACGCTGGGGGTCGAGCCGTTCTTCGCGCACCTGCTGTCCGGGGTGCAGTCGGGGCTGTCCGCGGAGTCGATCTCGCTGCAGCTGCTGATCGTCGAGGACACCGCGGCCGAGATCGAGGTGTACCGGCGGTGGGCCTCCGAGCACCGCGTCGACGGCGTCATCCTGGTCGACCTGACGGTCAAGGACCCGCGGGTCGACGAGCTCAAGGCGCTCGAGCTGCCCGCCGTCGTGATCGGCGGCCGTGGCGGCAAGGGCGCGCTCGCCTCGGTCTGGGCGGACGACCGCGACGCGATGCTCTCGATCGTGGAGTACCTGGCCGCGCTCGGCCATCGCCGGATCGCCCACGTCGCCGGTACGCCGAACTTCCAGCACACCCAGCGCCGGATCCGGGCCGTCCGCGACGCGGCGCCGCGCCTGGGCCTGGTGGATGCCCCGTCGCTGACCACGGACTTCAGCGACGCGGAGGGCGCCGCGATCACCCGCAAGCTGCTGTCCCAGCCGGAGCGGCCGACCGCGATCGTCTACGACAGCGACGTGATGGCGGTGGCCGGACTGGGGGTCGCGATGGAGATGGGCGTCTCGGTCCCCGGCGACCTGTCGATCGTCGCGTTCGACGACTCGATCCTCACCCAGCTCATGCACCCGGCCCTGACGGCGCTGTCCCGCGACACGTTCGAGTTCGGCCGGCAGGCCGCCGAGGTGCTGCTCGAGACCATCGCCGACCCCGGTGCGGTGATCAATCGCCGCACCGCGGACCCGGTCCTGACGGTCCGCGAGTCGACCGCTCCCCCGGCGTGATGTTGCTCTTCGTGCCTAAACCGATTTAGCATCCTCGCCATGCCTTCGGTTCCCCGGTTCGGTGCCAACTACGTCCCCTCCAGCGGCTGGTTCTACAGCTGGCTGGACTACGACGGCGCCGCCGTACGCCGGGACTTCGCCGACCTGGCCGCGATCGGACTGGACCACGTGCGCGTGTTCCCGGTCTGGCCGTGGATCCAGCCGAACCGGGCGATCGTCCGGCAGCGCGCGATCGCGGACCTGCTCGACACGATCGACGCCGCCGCGGAGCACGGGCTGACCGTCGCGGTCGACCTGATCCAGGGGCATCTGTCCAGCTTCGACTTCCTCCCGTCGTGGGTGCTCACCTGGCACAGGAGCAGCCTGTTCGAGGACCCGACGGTCCGCGCGGGCCTCACGGCGTACGTCGACACCGTGGCGCGCGCGGTCGCGACGAAGCCGAACGTCTTCGCGATCACGCTCGGGAACGAGGTCAACAACCTCTGGCCGGACAGCCCGACCACGCCCGGCGCGTCGACCGCCTGGGCCCAGGAGCTGCTGACCACGCTGAAGAAGGCGGCACCGGACGTGCTCGCTCTGCACTCCGTGTTCGACGACGCCTGGTACAAGGCCGATCACCCGTTCCACCCCGTTGATGCCGTGGATCTGGGTGATCTGAGCACTGTCCACTCGTGGGTTTTCAACGGGGTCTCACGAGTGGACGGTCCCCTCGGACCGGCCACGCTCACCCACGCCGACTACCTGGTCGAACTGGCTCACGCCACGGCGCTCGACCCGGCGCGAGCCGTTTGGCTGCAGGAGATCGGCGTACCCGGGCCGGATATCCCCACGGACCTGCAGGCCGAGTTCACCCGCCGTACCGTCGAGACCGTGCTGCCGAACCCGGCGCTGTACGGCGTGACGTGGTGGTCGTCGCACGACATCGACCGGAGCCTGCTGGACTTCCCGGACCGCGAGTACGACCTCGGTCTGTTCACCGTCGACCACCAGCGCAAGCCGGCGGCACAAGCGCTCGCGACTCTCATCGCCGACATCAAGGCAGATGGCATCCCCGCGCAACCGGCTGCCACCACGCTGACCGCGCCGGCGAACCTGCGCACCGAGCCGGCCCGTCGCCCGGAAGTTGCCCCCGGCAGCGAATTCCACCTGCGCTGGGTCGAGGCCCGCGCGGCCGGCCCGGTGCGGATCGTCCTGCCTAGCTAGTCAGGACCTGCCGCAGCTCCTGGTTGACGTTGGCGCCGGGAGCCGGGTCGTAGTTGCCCAGGTGTACGGCGGTCCAGCCGCGACTCGGGTACCACTCGGCGCTCGTACTCACGCCTGGCGCACCGCCGAGATGTCCGGTGATCAGTGCGCCGTTGATGATCGCGCTGTCCGCGCCGTACCCGACGAAGTTGATGACCTCCGGCAGTCCCGGCTTGGCGGGCAGCGTCTCCATCGCGAACTTCGGGGTGACGAACACGTCGCGCCAGGTCGTGCTCAGCAGCGTGCCGTCGTTGAGGGCCTTCATGAAGCGCACCAAGTCGGGCGCTGTCGCGAACGCGTTGCCGGCCGGGGTGCCGATGACGCCGAACATGTCTGTGTCGAGGGCGTCGTACCGCGTGCCTTCTGCGTCGGTGGGGTACGGATGCGCGAAACGGCGGTCGGTCTTCCATTGGGACAGCAGGGTGAAGTCGGCGGACGTCATGCCGGCCGGGCGGAAGACGTGCTTGCGGATGTAGTCGTAGTACGACTCGCCGGAGATCTTCTCGACGATGCAGCCGAGCACATGGAAGCCGGAATTGCTGTACTTGCTGGTCGTGCCTGGCGCGAAGGCGAGCGACTCGGTGCGGATGAAGGTCAGCGTGCCGTCCATCATCTGCCTGGGCGTCGTCCAGGTGGACGACTCCTCGAAGTACCCCGCGAGTTGCATGTAGTCGCCGAGGCCGGAGGTGTGGTTGAGCAGGTTGTGGATCGTGACCTTGTCCGCGATCCCGGCGGCGAATCCGGTCAGGTACTTGCCGATCGGATCGACGAGGCTCAGCGATCCGCGCTGGGCGAGCTGGGCGATGGCCGTCGCGGTGAACAGCTTCGTCACCGAGGCCAGGCAGTACCTCGTGTCGGCGCGGTTGCGGACGCCGTTCTTCTTGTCGGCAAAGCCCATCGAGCGGGACGTCACCGTGCGGCCGTCGCGGAGCACGAGGACGGTGCCGGAGAACGAGTCGTCGGCCGCGAGCTTGTCGAGATACTTGTCGAGTTCGCCACCGGGGCGTACCGCGACCGGGAGCCCGACGCCTGTCTCCTGCGCCTCGGCGGGAGCCGCCCAGGTGCCGCCGGCAACGACCGCCGGGGCAAGGGCCAGACCGGACCGGCGGAGAAACGTGCGTCTGCTGCTCTGGATTGCCAAGGGAGTTCTCCTCACGTGATCGATGACCACTGAGATCCAACTCGCCGGGCTGTTTCCCGGGCGTTAGCGCTTCGCGATCAGTACGTCGATCCCGTCGAGGATCCGTGCCAGGCCGAAGTCGAGGTCGTCGTCCAGGCCGTCCTCGTACTCCTGGTTGAGGTACACCGATGTCAGCGTCTGGTAGCCGCCCTCGATCAACCGCGGCACCAGGAACTGCCCGACCTGCTCCGCCTGCACCGGCGCGTCCACGCTCGAGTCGAGCTGCCGGGCCAACGACGCGTAGTTGCGTACGTATCCGCTCAGCAGCACCAGACAGCCGAGGTTGTCGTGCTGGCTGAGCCCTGTCTCGGACAGCGCCGTCAGCATCGCCTCCACCCAGCGCAGCTGGTTCGGCGTCACCGGGGCGCCGCGGATCGGCACGTCGAGCAGCCACGGCCGCTCGGCGTACATCTGGACCTGGGCGTTCACCCAGGCGATCGCCGCCGGGCGCCACCCTTCCGGCAGCTCGGGCGGCAGGCCGACCGCCTTGTCGTGCACGAGCACGATCAGCTCTTCCTTGGACCGGACGTAGCGGTACATCGCGTTCGTGGTGACGCCGAGGTGCGCCGCGATCCGCTGCAGCGAGATCGCCTCGAACCCGTCCCGGTCGCCGAACTCGATGCCGGTCGCGACGATCTGCTCGATCGACAGCGCCGGCTTCGGCCCGCGCCGCTGCACCGGCAGCACACCCCAGGACAGGGCGAGCCCGGGCGGCAGTTCCCCGCGGTCCTCGGTCATGGTTCCCATCCTGACGTACGCCGGCCGGGGTGTGACAGGGGTGTTAGCACCACCCTCGAAACGGGTGCTGAGCAGCGGGCGGACAAAACTGTGCAACCCCTACGCTTTTTCACATCCGAACTCCCCGAAAGGACCCGATGATGCACACGATGCTCGACCCCCTGCTGACCCCCGACCAGGTCCGGCTCACCGACGCCGACCGCCGCGCCGCGGTCGCCAAGCTCGACAGCGCCGTACGCCAGGCCGCCCTCGCCCCGTCGGACGCCGGCGACAGGCAGCTGCGGCTGCTGACAGCCGAGACTCGCGGCGAACTCCGCCACATCATGGCCGGGGTCGCCGACGCGGCTCCGCCCCGCGGGCTGACCACCGCGCTGCGCGCGTTCAGCGGTGTCTGGCTGGTGACCTGCGTGGTGCAGTTCGTGATCTGGGTGGCGCTGGCGATGTTCGGCCATTTCGACGGGCCGTGGTGGCTCTGGTCGGATCTCGGTCTCGGCGCGGTCGTCGCGATCCTCTGGTGGACGAACGAGTCGTACCACCGCAAGTCCGACGTACTGGTCGTGTCGTGACTGTCCAGCTGACCGACGTCCGCAAGGTGTACGGCACCGGGCCTGGCGCTGTCGAGGCGCTGGCCGGTGTCACCTACGGCTTCGAGGCCGGGACATTCACCGCGGTGATGGGGCCGTCCGGTTCCGGCAAGAGCACGTTGTTGCACTGTGCGGCCGGGCTCGACGTCCCGACCGCTGGCGATGTCTCGTTGGCCGGGCGGTCGCTGCGAGGTCTCGACGAGACTGCACTAACGGAGCTACGTCGCTCGGCCGTTGCCTTTGTTTTCCAGTCGTTCAATCTGATGCCGGCGCTGACCGTGCGGCAGAACGTCGTACTGCCGCTGACGCTGGCCGGGAAGTCGCCGGACGCCGCGTGGGTAACCGAGGTGATCCGGCGGGTCGGGCTCGAAGCGCGGATGAAGCACCGGCCGAGCGAGTTGTCCGGCGGTCAGCAGCAGCGGGTCGCGATCGCGCGGGCACTGGCCGGGCGTACTGCGGTCACGTTCGCGGACGAGCCGACCGGGGCGCTGGACACGACCACTGCGCTCGAGGTGCTGACGCTGCTCCGCGACCAGTCCCGCGAACTCGGTCAGACCACGGTGATGGTCACCCACGATCCGGTCGCGGCGTCGTACGCCGACCGCGTGGTCTTCCTCGTCGACGGCCGGATCGTCACCGAAACCACCCACCCCACCGCCGAGGCCGTCGCCGCGGAACTCGCCCAGCTGAGCCGCTCACCCAGGGAGAACTGACATGTTCCGCCTCGCCGCCACCACCCTGCGCTACCGCACCGCCGCCTTCCTCGCGATCTTCGTCGCAGTCCTCCTCGGCGGCGCCCTCCTCGCCGCCGCCGGCGGCCTCCTCGAAACCGCCCTCCGCCTCAACGCCCCACCCCAACACCTCGCCGCCGCCCCCATAGTCGTAGCCGGCGACCCCGCCTACCACCCACCCAACGGCAGCGGCTCAGCCCCCTTCCCCGAACGCCACCGCGTAGACACCACACTCCTCACCAAACTCGCAACCACCCCCGGAGTCGCCAAAGCAATCCCCACCCGCTCCTTCCCAGCCACGGTAATCACACCCACCGACCCAACAGCCCCCAAGCCCACCACCGGTGTGGGCGCTGGTGGGCAGGATGCTGACGGGGGCCATACCAAACCGTTTGGTATGGAGATGGTGGGGCGTGGTTGGTCGGCGGCGGCGTTGACGCCGTATGCGTTGACCAGCGGGAGGGCTCCGCGTGCCGGAGAGGTTGTGCTTGACCAGCGGTTGGTGGGGGTGGCTGCGGCTGGCGACCGAGTGACGGTGGTTGTGGGTGGGGAGCCGCGGAGGTTTGTGCTGGCGGGGATTGCGGCGGCTCAGCGGCAAGTTGACGTGCCGGCGGTGTTCTTCGCGGACGCGGATGTGCCGGCCGGGGTGGATGCGATCGGCGTGTTCCCGGCGGACGGTACGTCGGCGCGCGAGTTGGCCAAGCGGCTCGAGCTGCCGGCGGGCGTCAAGGCGTACACCGGCGACGATCGCGGTGTCGCCGAGTTCCAAGGGATTGCGACGAGTCTGCCTCTGATCATCATGTCCGGCGTCTTCGGTGGGATGGTGGCTGTGGTGATGGCGCTCGTGGTGTCGGCGACGATCGGACTGTCGGTTCGCCAGCGGCGTCGTGAGCTCGCGTTGCTGCGGGCAAGCGGTGCGACCCCGCGACAGGTCGGCAAGATGGTGATCGCCGAGACGATGGTCGTCGGCGTACTCGGGCTCGTCCTCGGCCTCCTCGGCGGACGGTTCACCGGCAACTGGATCTTCGGCCTGCTCGCCGACGGCGGGATCGTGCCCACCCAGCTCCGGTACGACCAGGGCCCGCTCCCGTTCGCCGGCGCAGCCCTCCTCACGTTCGCAGTACTGCGGATCACCGTCGGATTCGCCGCCGGCCGCGCCGCCCGGATCCGCCCGATCCAGGCCCTCGCGGAAGCCGCCGTACCGAACGTCGCCCTCAGCCGCATCCGCGTCATCATCGGCCTGATCTTCGCCGGCGCCACGGTGGCGATCGCAGTGTCCACCCCGTTCATGGGTCCGACCAACGCAGCCGCGATCGGCGGCCCGGCCGGTCTGACCGGTTCGATCGCAGTCGCGATCCTGGCCCCGCTCGTGATCCAGCGAGCCCTCGTCCCCCGCATCACCCGCCTCGTCGAGAAGCGCGGTACGAGTGGAGTCCTCGCGGTCATCAACCTCCGCGTCCGCGCGGTCCAGTTCGGCGCGATCCTGATCCCGATCACGATCGCCACAGCGATTGCCGTAGGCAACATCTACTCCCAGACCACGCAACAGAAGGCAGCCGTCGAAGCCTTCACCAGCAACCTGGCCGGCGACGTCGTCATCACCGGCGGCATCCCCGCCTCCCTCACCAAGGCCGCCGCCGAACTCCCCGCCGTCACCACATCGTCCGAACTCGTCCGCAGCAAGGGCTGGATCGAGCAGCCGTACGACGCCGCCCACACCAGCGACGCCTGGCCCCTCCTCGGCCTGAGCGGCCCCATCTACAAGGACAAAGTCACGAAGGGCTCCCTCAACGACCTCACCGGCAACACCATCGCCCTGCCCCCGGGTACGGCGAAGAAGCTCAAGGTCGACGTCGGCTCGGAGATCGGACTGCGCCTGGGCGACGACGCTCTCGTCAAGGTCAAGGTCGTCGCCCTCGCCGAAGGTCCCTCCGGCTACCAATCCCTCCTACTCCCGGCACAGCTGCTGGCCGCCCACACCACAACCGGCCTGCCGAGCCAGCTGGTCCTCAAGACCACCGACAAGCTCCACCTCGACCTGTCGAAATGGCCCGGTACGACGATGGGCGGCCGCGAGTTGCTCGCCGACGGACTGGACACCGGGCTCGGCGTCGACGCCTGGATCGGGTACCTGCTGGCTGCGATCGCGGTCGCCTACACCGCGATCGCCTCGGTCAACACGATCGCAGTCGCCGTACTCGACCGGCGCCGCGAGTTCGGCCTCCAGCGCCTGACCGGATCGACCCGCCGCGAGGTCGCACGCATGCTCGGTCTCGAGGGTCTGCTGATCGCGGCGCTCGGGCTCGTCAGCGGGCTGGTCACAGCAGCGTTCACCGTGCTCCCGATCGCGATGGCGACCCGAGGCTGGCCGATCCCGTCCGGCCCGGTCTGGGTCCTCGCCGCGTGGATCGCGGTCGTCCTCCTGCTGGTACTGCCGACCACGGCGATCACCGGTCGCATCGCGATGCGCGCCAAGCCGATGGACGCGCTCAACTCACCGGTCGGCTGAGGTTTCCGGAAAGAATCCGGCGCTGGGTGACTGTTTCCTTCCGGAAAGCGGAGGCTCAGCGGCCGGGCTCGATCCACGCGTAGCTGCCGTCCTCCAGGCGGATGACCTGGAGGCCGGCGGCCAAGCGGCGTACGTCGTCGGTCTCGATCACGCCCGCGGCCGGGCCGGCGATGTCCAGCACGATCGCCGCCGCGCCCTCCTGGATCGCCGCCGTCGCGACCAGCTGCGCCTGGGCCGGCATCGGCCGCGCCTCCGGGCTCCAGCGGCCCAGACTCTCGGTGCCGGTGAACGCGAGCAGCGCGTTCCGCCCGTCCTGGCCCTGGAGCAGCGCGACGGCCATGTCCGAGGTCTTGTCGTGCGCGAGCCCGTTCTCGTCGTACTCGACCTCGCCGAGCATCGCCACCACCGGCACGAGCAGCCGCGCCTTGGTCAGCGCCGCGAGCACAGCCCCGTCGTCACCCGCCGCGAGCGCACCCGCCAGCGCGGGATCCGCCGTCCCGTCGTCGTTGTCGAACCCGGTGAAGGCCAGCCGCCGCTCTGGTTGCATGCCGACATTGTCCCCGGAGGTCTCTTTCAGGGGTGGGTCAGGGCTCTTCCCCTCTTGGTTCCGGCGGTGACTGTGCGAGCCTGGGTATGTGCCTGATTTCAACGATTTGACGCTGCTGCCGTTCTGCGTAGGCCTCACGCTGCTCGGTCTGATCGGCTCGTGGTTCGCCTGGCGGCGACGCGGGGTGGCAGCCGGCACCCGCGGCGTGGCCTGGTCCCTGCTGCCGGTCTCGCTGTACCTGACCGGTCTGCTGGAGCTGGTCTGGGACGTGGTCCGCTCGACGGTGAGCTGGGTCACGCACCTGATCTTCTCGCCGACCGTGTGGGCCGGGGTCGCGCTGTTCGGCGTCTCGGTGGTGCTCTACGTCGTCTCGGGTGTGGCCCGGGGCCGCGGTGGGAACCAGAAGGCACAGAAAGCCGAGAAGAAACCCGCCTCGCCCGCGGGTGAGCTGACCGCCACAGGCCCCGCGCCTGCGTCGGCCACCACCGCCAAAGCTGCCAAGCCGTCAAAGGGGAAGGCGAAGCAGCAGGATTCGTCGGAGTTCGACGAGATCGAGGACATCCTGAAGCGCCATGGAATCAACTGACAAAGCCGCTGACCACGGCTCGCCCCTGACCATCGATTCGCTGCTCGACAACGTCCAGGCCGGCTCGCCTCAACTGGGCCGGACCCGACTGATCGGCATCGACGGCCCCGCCGGTTCCGGCAAGACCACCGTCGCCGCCCACCTGCAGGCCCGGGCCGAGGCCCGCGACCTCAACACCTACGTCATCCACATGGACGACCTGTACGACGGCTGGACCGGGGCCGAGCGTGGATTCGGTCTGCTCCGTGACCACGTGCTGCAACGGCTGGCCGACGGGCGCGAGGGCCGCTACCGCCGGTACGACTGGTACGTCGGCGCGTACGCCGAGCTGCACGTCGTACCGAACACGGTGGATCTGCTCATCGTCGAAGGTGTCACCGCCTGCGACCGGGACGCCGGCCACTGGCAGTCGTTGCGGCTCTGGGTCGAGACGTCGAACGAGGTCCGCCTGGAGCGCGGTATCGAACGCGACGGCGAGGCTCTCCGCGACCACTGGCTGGAGTGGATGCGCTGGGAGCGCGACCATTTCGCCGAGCAGGCCACCCGTTCGCGCGCTCACGTGATCATCGACGGCGATCCGGACATCCCGTTCGACCCGGCTCTGGAGCTGGTCACGAAGTCGGTGGCGCTGCCTCCGCACGACTCGGCGGCTTCCTAGCGCTGATCAGCCGCGCCTGCGGATGGTGGACCCACTCCCCTGCGGGCGCCTTCGCCAAGTACTTCGCCCTCAGCTCCGCGATGTATTCGTCACCACGCGCCAACGCGGTAGCACGCAGCGGGCCGGAACGGTCGGCCGCATCGAAGTACGCCGCAGCGCTGGGATGCACCATCCGGTACGAGACGAGCTCGTCCCGCTCGATCACCGCACCGTCGAGCGCCGGCACCAGCGCGTCCTCCCACGAACGGTCGCGCCGCCCGTCCATCACCTCGTCCAACAGCGCGAACGGACCCGTCTCCTCGGCGAACTCAGGCCAGTAGACGACACAAAGCCGCCCACCCGGCCGAAGCGCGTCGTACCAGGACCGGATCGCGGCAGCCGGATCAGGCAACTGCTGCAACCCGAAAACCGAAACCACCGCAGCCGCCGCCCACCCCGGATCAACCGCCGCAGCATCCCCCTGAACCACCTCCACAACCGAATCCCCACCGACACCGGCAGCGCGGAGGGTGGCGAGGCGGACCATCTCGGCCGACAGGTCGATGCCTACGATCCGGCGGTCGGGGAAGCGGGGTGCGAGCAGTTCTAGTTCGGGGAAGGTTCCGCAGCAGGGAACCAGGACCGTACCAAACGGTATGGTATGGACGGCGTCGACGGCGACCTCGACCCACGGCGCGAAGCGGGGTACGAAGTACTGCTCGTAGCCCTCGGCTGCCTCGTCCCAGCTGCGGGCGAGCCTCGCGAGGCGGTCCGTCACGTCTGCAGACCGTCCCAGGACCAGCGCGGGATCGTCAGGTCGTCGGCGATGTCGGCGGTGTTGTGGCGGTACATCGTGGTGAACGTCGCCCAGGCGAAGTAGTCGTGCAGCACCTGCCGGAGCTTCGGATCGGTCAGCCCGGTGTCGGTCATCGCCTCGTCGAAGCGCTCGATCGCGCGCCGGTTCATCTCGTCGTGCTCGCCGTTCCCGCTGTGCCGCCGCTCGACGTACGCCTCGTCGCCGTACACCCCGGTGTAGCCTTCCGGCCCGCCGAGCGCCTCGGCCCAGTACGCCGCCAGCCGTTCGATGTGATCCGGCTCGACCTCACCGTGGAACGCATGGCTGACGACCTCGTCGGCCATCACCCGCTCGTGCCAGGCCCGCGCCAGCCGGAGCATGCCTTCGGACCCACCCGCCGCTTCGTAAACGGTCTCCATGTCGCTCAAGTCTGCTCCATCGACGCAATCCGGTCACGTGCATGCGCCCGCTCCGGTTCGGACCCGGCCAGCTGAACAGCACGCTCGTACGCCGCGGTTGCCTCGGGCAAACGTCCCAGCCGGTGCAGCAGATCGGCCCGGGCCAGCGCGAACGGGTGGTAGTCCCGCAGCCGCGGCTCGTCGGCCAACTCGTCCAGAAGCGCCAGCCCGGCCTCCGCACCGTCGCGCATCGCGATCGCGGCAGCCCGGTTGAGCGCCACGACCGGCGACGGCTCGAGCTCCAGCAGTACGTCGTACAGCGCGACGATCTGCGCCCAATCGGTATCCGCGAAATCGGCCGCCTCGTCGTGCAACGCAGCGATCGCGGCCTGTACGCCGTAAGGCCCGGCGCCCCCGGTGAGCGCAGCGACGACCAGGTCGCGGCCCTCGGCGATCAGCTCGTGGTCCCACCTGCAACGGTCCTGATCCTCGAGCAGCACCAGCGAGCCGTCCGGACCGCTCCGGGCGTCGCGGCGAGCGTGGACGAGCAGCATCAACGCGAGCAGGCCCGTCACCTCGCGCTCGTCCGGGAGCAACCGATGCAGGATCCGCGCCAGCCGGATCGCTTCCTCGGCGAGGTCGAGCCGCTGCAGGTACGGCCCCGAACTCGCGGCATACCCCTCGGTGAACACCGAGTAGACAACCTGCAGTACACCGGGCAGCCGCTCCGGCAACTCCCCCGGACCGGGCACCCGGAACGGGATCCGCGCATCCCGGATCTTCTGCTTCGCCCGCACGATCCGCTTCGCCATCGTCGCGGTCGGCACGAGGAACGCCCGCGCGACCTCAGGCGTGGTCAGACCGGCCAGGCACCGCAACGTCAGCGCACCGCGGTCCTCAGCCGCGAGCGCGGGGTGAGCGCACGTGAAGAACAGCTGCAACCGTTCGTCCGGCAACTCGTCCCCGGTCGATTGCGGCGCGGCCCGGTCCATGTCGACCTGCAGTACGGCGAGCTTCGCGGCGTACACCTGATCACGCCGAAGCCGGTCGACCGCCTTCCGCCGCGCGGTCGTCATCAGCCAACCACCCGGATTCGGCGGTACGCCGTCGACCGGCCACCGCACCAGCGCCGCCTCGATCGCCTCCGAGGTGACCTCCTCGGCCAGGTCGAGGTCCCCGAACCGCCGGGCGAGCGCGGCCAGCAGTCGGCCGCGCTCCTCCCGGAAGACCGCCTCGACCTGGTCCATCCTCAGAACTCCGCGACCGGCCGGACCACGACCGAGCCGCCGGCCCGCGACCCCGGGCACTTCGCGGCCCAGTCGAGCGCGACATCCAGATCCGGTACGTCGATCACGTAGAACCCGCCCAGTACCTCGCGGGTCTCCGCGAACGGACCGTCCGTCACGGTCCGCTTGCCGTCTCCTGCGACCTGAACCCGGGTCGCCGTGACCAGGTCGGCGAGCGACTCGGACGCGACCACGACCCCGGAGTCGGTGATCTCCTTGTCGAACCGCATCCAGTCCTCCGGCTCGCACCCGACCGGCGCGTTCTCCGTGTCGAGCTCACCGGCGTTGATCAGCAGCATGTACTTCATCAGAACCTCCCGTTTCACCGTATCTACAGCATCACCACGAACGGGGTCGCCCCCGATGGACACCGCCTGTCGTTAGCGCCGGTATGGGCGAGGATGGGGGCATGAGTGTGTTGCCATCTGGGGAGCAATGGACTGTTCGCGGCGGCGGGTACGAGGCGACGGTCGTGAGTGTCGGCGGCGGATTGCGGGGGCTGACGTACGACGGCCGCCCGGTCCTGCTCGGGTACGGCGAGGACGAGGCGGCGCATGCGGGTATCGGACAGCACCTGTTCCCGTGGCCCAACCGCATCACCGACGGGAAGTACACGTTCGAGGGCGCCGAGCAGCAGCTGTATCTGACCGAGCCGGCCCGCTCTAACGCGATCCACGGCCTGACCCGCTGGGCCAACTGGCTCCGCGTGGACGACGGCTCGGACCAGGCTGCGCTTGCCGTCGGCCACCGCCTCCACGGCCAACCCGGCTACCCGCACCAGTTGGACCTGCGCCTGGACTACCGCCTGACCGACCACCTGACCGTCACCGCGACGGCCACCAACATCGGTGCCACCGCCGCGCCCTACGGCTACGGAGCACATCCGTATCTGAGCGTCGGACGTCCCATCGACGAGTGCGTACTCGAGTTCACCGCCGCCGACCGCCTGGAAGTGTCCGCGGATCGCATGCAGCCGGTCGGACTTACGCCGGTGGCTGGCTCGGAGTACGACTTCCAAGGCGGCCGACTGATCGGGGCGACCTCGATCGACAACGCGTTCACCGGGCTGGACGGCACCTGGACGGTCTCGCTGACGGATCCCGACACCGGCGCGCGGTCGGCGCTGACCAGCGACACGCCCTGGATGCAGCTGTTCACCGGCGAAGCGGTCGGGCGTACGGCGCTTGCCGTCGAGCCGATGACCTGTCCGCCGGACGCGTTCGTCACCGGTCAGGACCTGGTCGTCCTGAAACCCGGCGAGTCCCACACAACTAGCTTTGAGGTGGCCGTTTAGCGCCGGCGCCGTGGTCGCGAGCCACCGCCGCGAGTTCCTTCGCGGCGCGGCTCGCCCGGGCACCCTCCGCGGCCTGGACCGCGAGGATGCCGATCCGGTTGCCGTCGGCATCGAACAGCTGCAGCCACGCGTCCCCCGGCCGGAACCGCAGGCCGCTGATCTCCGCCCAGGTCAGCATGTACGTCTTGAACACGTTCCGCACCCGGAGCCCGTCGGCGTACGCCGTCACCCGCAGTGTCGTCATCCGGTACAGGATCCAGAACACCGCGCCGAAGAACGCGATCAAAGTGAGCCGCTGGAACCAGCTGAACGAGTCCTTGGCGTCCGCCGGCAGCCGGATCCAGATCACCGCGAACACCGCGAGCAGCGACAGGCCCATCACGCCCGCCATCGCCGCGAGGATCCGCGGGTGGAAGGTGAAGAGCCTGTCGCTCATGTCAGATCCGGCAGGCGTGGATGTCTGTGGTGAGGATGGCACGGGCGCCCACCTCCCACAGCTGGTCCATCAGGCGCTGCGCTTCCGCGCGCTGCACCATCACCCGGACGGCGACCCAGCCCTGCTTGTGCAGCGGGGAGATCGTCGGCGACTCCAGGCCGGGCGCGACCGAGGTGGCCGCGTCGACGTCCTCGGCGCGGATGTCGTAGTCCATCATCACGTAGTTCCGCGCGATCAGGACGCCTTCGAGCCGGCGTACCAGCTGGTGCATGCCGTTCGGCGTGATCTCGACGCCGTGCCGCTTGATCAGCACGGCCTCGGACTTCAGGATCGGCTCGCCGAACACCTCGAGTCCGGCCTGGCGCAGCGTCGTACCGGTCTCCACCACATCGGCGATGACGTCGGCGACACCGAGCTGGACGGCCGACTCGACCGCGCCGTCCAGGCGGACGACGGACGCCTCGACGCCGTTCTCGGCCAGGTGGTCCTGGAGCACGCCGGCGTACGACGTGGCGATCCGCTTGCCGGCCAGGTCCTTGATCGAGTCCGCGATCCCGGGCCGCCCGGCGAACCGGAACGTGGAGGATCCGAACCCGAGGCCCATGATCACATCGGCGTCGGCGTGGGAGTCGAGCACGAGGTCGCGGCCGGAGATGCCGACGTCGAGGGTGCCCTCCCCGACGTACACCGCGATGTCCCGCGGGCGGAGGTAGTAGAACTCGACCTCGTTGGCCGAGTCGGTGAGCGTGAGGTCCTTGGTGGTCCGGCGCTGCTTGTAGCCGGCTTCGACGAGCATCTCGGTGGCGGCCTCGCTCAGCGAGCCCTTGTTCGGTACTGCGACGCGCAGCATGGCGACTGCCCTTTCTGGGGTATGAACCGTTGGGGGTGTGAACCGGTGATCTGTGGGAGGGGGCTCCTACAGATGTCGGTACACGTCCTCGAGGTCCAGGCCGAGGGCATGCATCATCACCTGAGCGTGGTAGATGAGCTGTGACAGCTCCTCCGCGGCCCGCTCCTTGCCCTCGTACTCCGCTGCCATCCATGACTCGGCGGCCTCTTCGACCAGCTTCTTGCCGATCGCGTGCACGCCGGCATCCAGCGCCGCCACGGTCCCGGAACCCTCCGGCCGCGTCGCCGCCTTCTCGCCCAGCTCGGCAAACAGCTCCTCAAAACTCTTCATCGCGCGCCCAGCCTACGGGGTCCGGCCGGTACCCACCGCCCCCAGGTCCGCCGATCGGACCCCGGTATGGCCCGCCGATGGGTTTACTGGAGCCATGGACGGATTCGCGCAGATCTCCGTGATGCTCGCTGTGGAAGACGCGCCGGCGGCCGCGTCCTGGTACGCCGAGGCGCTCGGGGCGGTCGAGCTCTGGAACCTCGGCAGTGTGATCGGGCTGAGCGTGAACGGCGCCCCGGTCTTCCTCGGCGAGCCGGGGAACAACATCTGGAAGACGCCCGCGGAGACCGGCGCTCCGACGGTCCGGGTCGAGATGTTCGTGGACGATCCGGACGGTTTCGTGCAGCGGGCCGTCGACGCCGGCGCCGATGGGAGCTTCGACCCGGTCCGCGACCACGAGGTGCCGTGGGGAACGCACCGGCAGGGGTCGTTCCTGGATCCGTTCGGGCATTTGTGGTTCGTCGGCGACCGGTCCCCGCTAGGACCCGGCGAGCGCGGCTGATCTCGTCCGCGGCGCGGAGTGGGCGTCGACGTACCAGTCGTGCTGCTCGGACAGGAGCTGTTTGACCATCGCGTAGTCGATCGTGTCGTCGGGCGCGCGGAGGTGGTACGGCGGCGGGTAGAACGCGTCGCCGAGCAGGGCCACGCCGTCCGCGACGACGATGAGCGAGTCCGGGGCGTGGTTTCCGCCGACGTGACGCAGTACGACGTCGGTCGGGAGCGTGCGGGTGGCGTCGAAGGTCTCGTCGGGCAGGACGATCCGGAAGTCGGACCAGTCGGGTACGGCGAGGGCGCGGGCGCGGAAGCTCGGGCCGAGTTTGGGGTTGGCCTCGACCTCGTCGCGGAGGTAGCGATGGCTCCACGGTCGTTGTGCTTCGGCGGTGAGGATCGGGACAGCTGACTCGTGGGCGACGACGGTGACGTCGTTCCAGGCGGCGGCGCCCCAGGTGTGGTCCCAGTGGTGGTGCGTGTAGACGAGCCACTTCGGCGCGGGCAGTCCGGCAGTTTCTATCGCTGCCTGGATCGCTCGGGCGTGATCCGGGCTGTTGCCCGCGTCGACCAGGACTGATCCGTTGTTGTCTGCGATGACGGCGACGGACGGGCGGATGGCGTCGGGATCGGGGTCGTGCGGGTAGATCCAGACCCGGCCGGCGAGGTGCTCGAGCATGTGGCCGACGATAGCCGTATGCAGAATCCCCGGAGAGTCCGCGACCTCGGCGTCGTCGTCGGCACCCTGCCCACCGGTCCGCTCAACGCGATCACCGACGTACCCGGGGTCCGCGTCGGGCAGACCACGCTCACCGGTGACGGCCTGAACACCGGCGTCACCGCGATCGTGCCCGACGGGTACGCCGAGACGCTTCCGGCGGCTGTTGCTGTCGGCAATGGGTACGGCAAGCTCATCGGTACGACGCAGGTCGACGAGCTCGGCGTGATCGAGACCCCGATCCTGCTGACCGGCACGCTCAGCACGTTCCGCGTCGCCGACGCCCTGCTCACCTGGCTCCTCGACCGCAACCCGCGCGCCACGAGCCTCAATCCCATCGTCGGCGAAACCAACGACGCCTACCTCTCCGACATCCGCCGTCGCCCCATCACGCCGGACCACGTCCACGCCGCCCTGGACTCGGCCTCCCCCGGCCTCCCCCTAGAAGGCTGCGAAGGCGCCGGCACCGGCACCACCGCCCTCGGCTTCAAAGCCGGCATAGGTACGTCGTCCCGCACCTTACCGTCGGGCACGGTGGGAGTGATCGTGCAGTCGAACTTCTCGGGCCTGCTGACTGTGCTCGGTCGACCGGTTCCTGCGACGCCTCTGGATGCGGACGGGAACAGCTGCATGATCGTGGTTGCCACGGATCTGCCGCTTGACGCCAGGCAGTTGGGGCGACTGGCCCGGCGGGCGGTGTTTGCGATGGGGCGGGTCGGGTCGGACTTCGCGCCGGGCAGCGGCGACTACGCGATCGCCTTCACGACCAACCGCACCCCGGGGTACGCCGACGCCGACCTGCGCGGCCCGTTCCAGGCCGTCACGGAATCGGTCGAGGAAGCGCTCCTCAACTCTCTCACCATGGCCCGAACCACCACAGGCCACCGCGACCACACCGCCCACGCCGTACCCCACGACCTCATCCGCGCGCTGACATAGCCAGCCGCTGACTACGACCTCGCACGGTCGCGCCGACCTGACTTGCCGCGATCAGCAGACCGAAGGCGAGTACGGCGGCTACCGTGCGGATCGCGTGTGCGACCTGCCAGCGGTCGCGGACATCCGCCCAGTCGGACGGCGGGCTCTGCACCGACCACGCGGTCTGGTCGGAGTTGATCGGCAGGTTGATCGCGAATGTCGTCGCGAAAACGACCACCAGCAAGGCGATCGCGACCAGCACCACCCGTCGATCGTTGCCCCGAGCCCGGATCGCCAGCAGCACGGTCGTGACCATTGCCGGAATCAACGTTGCCGAGGCCAACTTGTCCAGCGAGTCCAGTTCCACCAGCCGCGTCTGCACGTAGACCGCCGCATCGAACCCGCGCAACGAGTTCTCGAGCACCAGCACGCAGACGAGAAATCCCGCGAACACCCCGCTGAACAACAAGCTCGCCGACCGCACCAGCCGCGTCATCAGTACGCCACCCCGACCGGCTGGTCGATCGTCGCCGGGTCGTCGAGCACCGCGAGCATCAGCTGCGCGACGTCGGCCCGCGAGATCAAGTACCCCTTGGTGACCGTGCCGCCGACGACCGTTCGGTACTTACCGGTGAGCGCCTTGTTGCTGAGTTTCGGCGGCCGCACGATCGTCCACTCCGCGGCACTGCTCATGATCGCCGCCTCCATCAGCCGCAGATCCGCGTACACGTCGGCCGCGAACGCGTTGATCATCGGGTACACCACCCGGCGGTTCAGGAAGCTCTCGTCCGCGGGGACCGGCCCGAGCGGCGCGGCGCTGACCGCGACGAACCGCCGCACCCCGGCCGCTTCCATTGCCGTCAGCATCGATCGCGTACTCCTGGACGCGACCGGCCCGTCCTTGCGTCCGCGCGCGCCCACCCCGGACACGACCGCCGCGCTCCCGTCGAGCGCCTCGCGCAGCGGCTCCGCGGCATCCAGACCCGCCACCCGGACCACCTCGAGGGACGGATGCGCCACCTCGAACGCCGACGACTTCCGCACCACCGCGGTCACCTTGTGCCCCGCATCGAGCGCCTGCCGTACGACGTGACCGCCGATCCCGCCCGTCGCGCCGAACACCGTGATCCTCATCCCGCGTCTCCTTGCGCTATCGTGAATCTGATCTGTAACTCATATAATACGGGAATCATAATATATGGAACAGACAGAACCGAGTGACGCACGCCACCACCGGCGCACCGGCAACGAGATCAAGGCCGCGCTCCGCGACCTGCGGATCCAGCTCGCCCTGCTGAACCACCAGGTCGGCGGCAAGCTGGCGCTGAAGGACGTCGACCTGGACTGCCTCGACGTGCTCGCCCGCAGCGGGCCGCTGACGCCGAGCGCACTCGCCCGGCAGGCGGGGCTGCACCCGGCGACTCTGACCGGCATCCTCGACCGGCTCGAGAAGGCCGGCTGGATCGCCCGCGACCGCGCGCGGGCGGACCGGCGCAGCGTCACGATCCGCGTGCTGCCGGATCGCGGGATGGAGGTGTTCCGGCTGTACCAGCCGATGATCGGCGCGATGGACGACGTACTCGCGGAGTACAGCGAGCCGGAGCTCGAACTGATCGCCGATTTCCTGCGCCGTAGCACCGAGGCCGGTCAGCGGGCCAACGGGGAGTTGGCTCAGGAGTAGAGGTCGTGGAGCGCGCGGCCGAGGTCGGCGAGCTCGCTTCGCAGTTCGGCGGGCTCGAGCACCTCGACCGCGGCGCCGAACCGGCTCAGCGAGGCTGCCGCGTTGGCGACCGACTCGATCGGGATCGTCACCACGACGCTGCCGTCGGGCTCCGGATCGGCGGCCGCGACCGCCTTGACCAAGCTCGGGAACGAGACGTCATACATCCTCGCGGCCAGTCGCGCGGAGACCCGTACGACGGCGCGGTCGGTGTACCGGACGCGATCGAAGCCTGTGAGGTGGTCCTGCCAGAACTGGGTCAAGTTGAAGTCGGGGTCCCGCTCGAAACAGTCCTCGGTCGGGGTCAGCTCGAGGATGTTGGAGACGCGGTACGTGCGCAGGCCTCGGGGCGTCGCGGCAACGACGTACCAGCTGCCGTTCTTCAGGACGAGGCCGTGCGGCTCGAGGAGGCGCTCGACCTCGCGGGGTTCCTCCCAGCGGCGGTACAGGACCTTGATCCGGCGATCGTGGAGGACCGCGTCGGCGACGGCCGAGAGATGCGGTGAGTCCTCGGCGTCCTGGTACCAGGCCGGCAGGTCGAGGTGGAAGCGGTTCTTGAGCCGGCCCGCACGGTCGCGTTGATCGGGTGCGAGAGCAGCAAGGAGTTTGAGCTCGGCCGCGCTGGTCTCCGCGGTGAGCCCGAGCGCCGCGGCCGCCCCCGGCATGCCGACGAGGAACAGCGCGGCCGCTTCTTGCTCGGTCAGGCCGGTCAGCTTGGTCCGGTACCCCTCGACCAGTCGATAGCCGCCCGCGCGCCCCTGATCGGCGTACACCGGAACGCCGGCCGCCGCGAGCGCCTCGACGTCGCGGTAGATCGTGCGCAGCGACACCTCGAGCTCGTCGGCGAGCTCACGCGCCGTCAGCTGCCGGCGCGTCTGCAGCAACAGCAGGATCGACAACAGCCGGCTCGAACGCATGCTGTTCAGGTTAGCCGCGAACACTGCCATGGACTGTCAGGTATGGCCGGGAGGCTTGGCTGCATGACGACATGGAACAAGGTCACCGGCGACTTCGACTTCCTGAACGGGTACTTCGACGTCCATCACCGCACGCTGAAACAAGCCTTCGCCGACTGCGACGAGTGGCTCGAGTACGACGGGACCACCACCGCCCACACGTACTTCGACGGACAGATCAGCATCGACGAGATGCGCTTCCCGACCAAGGGGTCGTACGGGTTGTCGCTGCGGGTGTTCGACCCGGTCGCCAAGCAGTGGAGCATCTGGTGGGTCAACAGCACGACGATGAAGCTGTATCCGCCGGTTCACGGCAGCTGGTCGGCGGACGGTACCTCGTGCCGGCTCGTCGGTGAGGACTCGCTGGACGGGTTCCCGATCCTGTGCAGCTACGAGTGGTCGGACATCACCGAGAAGACGGCGCACTGGGAACAGGCGTACTCCAGCGACGGCGGCAAGACCTGGGAGACCAACTGGATCATGGACTTCACCCGGCGCTCCGATCCCCCGCCGGCGCTCGACGTACCGAAGGTCACCGACGACTTCGACTTCCTGGTCGGGCGGTGGTCGTTCCACAACCTCCGGCGCCGGCCGGTGCTGGGCGAGCCGTTCGAGTGGCACGAGTTCGACGCCGAACTGGAGGCCACGACGTACTTCGACGGGGCGATCAGCGTCGACGAAGGCTGGTACCCGACCGAGGGCTTCCGGGGTGCGACATTCCGGCTGTACGACCCGACGTCGCGCACATGGGCGATCCACTGGATCAACAGTGAACGCGGCCACCTTGAGACTCCCGTCATCGGCTCGTTCACCGCCGACACCGGCACCTTCGAAGGCCCCGACGACCTGAACGGCCAACCGATCGACGTCCGCTTCCTCTGGACCCGGGGCACCGACAAAGCTTCCTGGGAACAGTCCTTCTCCACCGACGGCGGCAAGTCGTGGACTGCCAACTGGCACATGAACCACACCCGGATCGGCTGATCGGGTCTGCGATGCTGTCGGTGTGGAGTATGTGTCCCGGGTGCCGCGGTGGCCGCTGGGTGGGCTGGTTGACGACCTCTACTACCTCGAGGGTGTGCCGCCGTACGCCCGGCTGATGCTGCCGCCGATGCCGGCGGCGTTGCTGATCGTCAACCTCGGGGCGCCGTTCCAGATCCGCGGCGGCGCCGACCGCGAGCTGGCCGAGTACGC
Source organism: Kribbella sp. NPDC000426 (assembly GCF_040300265.1). NCBI lineage: Bacteria > Bacillati > Actinomycetota > Actinomycetes > Propionibacteriales > Kribbellaceae > Kribbella > Kribbella sp. NPDC000426. The sequence continues at coordinate 66,325 of NZ_JBEPDK010000007.1, forward strand.
CGACGGCTGCGTGATCAGCATGCCTACGCGTGCATTCGAGTTCGGCTACCCGGTCCCGACCCGGTCCGTCGGCGTGCACTTGAAGCCGTGGGGACTGGCGCCGTTCCTGCCGATGCCCGCGGCTGAGCTGTGTGACCGGCCGGTGACGATCGAGCAGGTCTGGGGCCGGGCCGCCGTTGCTGAGCTGCGAGACCGGCTGGCGACGGCGGACGGACCGGACGAGATGCTCACGCTGCTCGAAGACGAGCTGATGCGCCGGCTGTGCGAGACAGCCGGCCTGGGGCTGGTACGCAGTACGAGCAGTCTCCTCGACGCGACCAGCGGAGCGGCGGCGATCGGCGACCTGAGTTCGGCGGCCGGTGTCAGCAGCACTCAGCTGACGAAGCGGTTCAAGGAGGTCATCGGCGTCACGCCGAAGCGGCTGGCCCGCACCTACCGCTTCACCGCCACGGTGTTCGCGATCGACCCGGCCGGACCGATCGACTGGGGCGACCTCGCCGGTGGCGCGGGCTATTTCGACCAGGCGCACTTCGGCCACGAGTTCCGGGCGTTCACCGGGTTCACACCGACCCGGTACGTCGAAGTCCGGCGCCGGTTCCTGCGCGAACATCCGGGCCACGTGCTGGACGGCTGGCCACTGCCGGCCGATTGATTTCTTACAAGAGCAACTGCCCACAACACGCTAATTTTGGGCATCCCGAAGCAGAGGAGCGCCTGGTGGGCAAGGTAGTCATGTACAGCTCGGTGTCGGTGGACGGCTTCGTCGCGGACAAGAACGACCAGCCCGGACCGCTGTTCGACTGGCTGACGAGCGGTGACGTGCCGTTGGACGAGAGCGGCGTACTGAAGGTGTCGCAGACTTCCCACGACTACACCCGGGCGTACTGGGACCAGATCGGGGTGACGATCGCCGGCCGCCACGTCTTCGACATGACGGACGGCTGGGACGGGCAGCCGCCCGCCGGGGTCGATCACGCCGTCGTCGTGACGCACCGACCGGCGCCCGAGGGCTGGGACCCCGGGGCGCCGTTCCACTTCGTCGACGGCGTCGAAGCAGCTATGGCCAAGGCACAGGAGCTCGCGGGTGACCGCCTGGTCGAGGTGGCCGCCGGCGACGTCGGCGGCCAGCTGCTTGCCGCCGGCCTGGTCGACGAGGTGCGCATGGACGTCGTACCCGTCGTGTTCGGGTCGGGCAAACGGTACTTCGGGTCAGTCGACGCCCAGCACCTGTTGGAGGACCCTGACGTGATTCAGGGCAACCGGGTGCTTCACCTGCGCTATCAGGTGCGTAAGGCCTAGCTCAGTTGGCGGACGGCAGCGAGGGTGGAGAGGGCTGCCTGGGTTGCTTCGTAGCCCTTGTCCTCGCGGCTGTCCGGGAGACCGGCCCGGTCCAGGGCCTGGGGGTCGTTGTCGCAGGTAAGGACGCCGAACCCGACGGGGACGCCGGTGGAGACGCCGACCTGCATGAGGCCCTCGGTGGCTGCCTGGCAGACGTACTCGAAGTGCGGAGTGTCGCCGCGGATCACCACGCCGAGCGCGACCACCGCGTCGTACCCGGACTTTGCCGCATGCAACGAAGCCACCGGAAGCTCGAACGAACCGGGCACGCGGATGACGGTGTAGTCGCTCACCCCGGAGTCCTCGAGCGCGCGGACGGCGCCGGCCAGCAGACCGTCAGTGACCTTCGGGTGCCATTGCGCCGCGACGATCGCGACGCGGGCGCCGTCGACCCGCGGGGCTTCGATGGTTGGTGCTCCACTGCCCGACATCAGCCGGCTCCGTTCTCTTCCGTGCGAATCTCTTGGGTAAGTACGCCGCCGGGCAGGTGATGCCCCATCCGGTCGCGCTTGGTCCGCAGGTACCGCAGGTTGTGCTCGGTCGGGTCGATCGAGATGCCGCGACGCTCTACGACGTCGATGCCGTAGCCCTGGACCCCGGCGAGCTTGTCCGGATTGTTCGTGAGCAGCCGGACCTCCTTGACGCCGAGATCGGCCAGGATCTGCGCACCGGTGCCGTAGTCGCGAGCGTCGGCGGGCAGCCCGAGATCGAGGTTCGCGTCGACCGTGTCCCGGCCGGCGTCCTGCAGTTCGTACGCCTGCAGCTTGTGCAGCAGCCCGATCCCGCGCCCCTCATGGCCGCGCAGGTACACCACCACGCCGCCCTCGGCCGCGACCTGCCGCATCGCCTCGTCCAGCTGCGGCCCACAGTCGCACCGCAGCGACCCGAACACATCCCCGGTCAGACACTCCGAGTGCAAGCGCACCAGAGTCGGACCATCGCCGATCGAGCCGCGCACCAACGCCAGCTGCTCCGACCCGTCCACCGTGTTCCGGTAGCCGTGGGCAACGAAATCGCCGTACTGCGTGGGCAGCGTCGTGGTCGCGACCCGTTCGATCTGGGACTCCGTACGACGCCGGTACCGGATCAGGTCGTCGATCGACACCAGCACCAGCCCGTGCTCGTCGGCGAACGCCCGCAGCTCCGGACCGCGCTTCATCGTCCCGTCGTCGTTCACCATCTCGGAGATCACGGCTGCCGGCGTCAGCCCGGCAAGCCGCGCCAGGTCGATCGACGCCTCGGTGTGACCGGGCCGCACGAGTACGCCGCCCTCCCGGCCGCGCAACGGGAAGACATGCCCCGGCTGGACCAGGTCGTACGACTCCGAGGCCGAATCCGTCAGTACCCGGATCGTCCGCGCGCGATCAGCCGCCGAGATACCGGTGCTGATCCCGTCCCGCGCATCGACCGAGATCGTGTACGCCGTCCGCATCCGCTCGCGGTTGTGCGGCGTCATCAACGGGATCCCGAGCCGGTCGAGCTCCGAACCCTCCATCGGCACGCACACCACGCCGGAGCTGTACCGGATCAGGAACGCCAGCAGCTCCGGCGTCGCCTTGGACGCGGCGAAGATCAGGTCGCCCTCGTTCTCGCGGTCCTCGTCGTCGACCACGATCACCGGCCGCCCGGCGCGGATCTCGTCGATCGCGTGCTCGATCGTGTCGAGCTTCAGCACGTCACCCATGTCAACCCACCACCACAGCTTCCGGAGTTTCGACCCGCTCGCGGTTCTGGATCTTCCACCACGACGCGAACCCGATCACACAGAACAGTCCGTAGACCACGTACATCGTCGCCGACGGATAGAACTTCGCCTGCACCAGCAGCGGTACGCCGACCACGTCGACCGCGACCCAGATCAGCCAGAACTCGACGAACCCCCGGGCCATCCCGTACGTCGCCAGGATCGAACCGGTCAGGATCCACGCGTCCCACTGCGGGCCCCACGAGCCCAGCTCGCGCAGTACGAAGTACGAGATCGCGTAGAGCACGACCGCGAGGCCGAGCAGCTCGATCCGCTCGCGCGCGGTCGCCCAGCGCGGCTGCACGCCCTTCGCCGCACCCTGGTGACGGGTCTGGTACCAGCGGTACCAGCCGTACAGGCTGATCAGCGCGAAGAACACCTGCCGGCCGGCCTGGCCCCACAGGTCCTTGTCCTGCGGGGTGTCGAAGATCCCGCCGACGAAGACCGTGAACAGCAGCACGTTGCCGACGATGCCGACCGGCCACGCCGCGACCAGCCGGCGCATGCCGAACAGCGCGCTGGCCAGACCGAACACGTTGCCGACGATCTCCCGGACCAGCACCGGCGAACCGGCAATGGTCACCTGGGAGTGCAACAGCCAGTCGATCGGGTTCACTTGTTGCCTCCAGCAATTAGTCTCTCGACGTACTTCGCGATCACGTCGACCTCGAGGTTGACCGTGTCGCCGACCTTGTTCCGCCCGAGAACGGTGAGCTCGAGCGTGGTGGGAATCAGGCTGATCCCGAACGTCGCCGTGGCGTCGTCGACATCGGTGACGGTCAGCGAGACCCCGTCGACCGCGATCGAGCCCTTCTCCGCGACGTACTTGAGGATCTCCGGCGTCGTCTTGATCCGGACGTCCTCCCAGTGCTCGCCGGGGGTGCGCGAGGCGATCGTGCCGGTGCCGTCGACGTGCCCCTGGACGATGTGGCCACCGAGCCGCGCGTGTGCGGTGACCGCGCGCTCCAGGTTGACCGGCGAGCCCTTCTCGAGGCCGCCGAGGCTGGTGCGCTGCAGCGTCTCGCGCATCACGTCCGCGGTGAACAGGCCGTCGCCGTACTCGACCACTGTCAGGCAGCAGCCGTTGACCGCGATCGAGTCGCCGTGGCCGGCGTCCCCGGTCACCTTCGGCCCGCGGATAGTCAGCCGCGCGGCGTCGCCGTCCAGCAGGTCCAGGGACTCGACCGTGCCGAGTTCTTCGATGATGCCGGTGAACATCTACTTTCCTCCCAGAGGAACCAGGGTCAGCCGGACGTCGTCTCCCAGCCGGGTGACGTCCGCTAGCTTGAACCGCCGCAGGTGGTCGATCGATTCCGCGCCGAGGTCGCCGACCGCGGCGAACCCGGAACCGAGCACGGCCGGGGCGACGTACGCGATGATCTGGTCGACCAGCCCGGCGCGTACGAACGCGGCGGCCAGCGTCGGGCCGCCCTCGAGCCACAGGTGCCGGATCTGCCGGTCGTCCAGCTGCCGCAGCACCTCGGCGGGGTCATGGGTCGGCAGCAGCAACGTCTCCGCGCGGTCGTTGCGGACCCGCGCGGTCTCCGGGATCTCCCGGTCGCCGACGACCACCCGCAGCGGCTGCCGCACCGCCGGTACGTCGTTCTCGTCGCGGACCGTGAGCTCGGGGTCGTCGTCGAGCACGGTCTGGGTGCCGACGGCGATCGCGTCGCACTCGGCCCGGTGCCGGTGGACGTCGGCGCGCGCGATCGGGCCGGTGATCCACTTGCTCGTCCGGTCCGGGGCCGCGGAGCGCCCGTCGAGCGTGGTCGCGAACTTCCAGGTGACGAACGGGCGACCCGTCCGCACGCTGTGCAGCCAGACGTGGTTGACCGCCTCGGCCTCGTCCCGCAGTACGCCCTCGACGACCTCGAGGTTCTTGCTGGCCAGCTTCTCGGCGCCGCCGGCCGCAGTCCGGTTCGGGTCCGGTACGGCGTACACGACCCGGGTGATCCCGGCCTCGATCAAGGCGTCGGCGCACGGGCCGGTCCGGCCGGTGTGGTTGCAGGGCTCGAGCGTGACGTACGCCGTACCGCCGCGGGCTCGCGCCCCGGCCATCCGGAGCGCCTCGACCTCGGCATGCGGGCCGCCGGCAACGGCGTGGAAGCCTTCACCGACAGGATGCCCGTCGGGGCCGGTGACGACACAACCGACCACCGGGTTGGGATGGGTGCTGCCGACACCTTTCGCGGCCAGTTCGACCGCACGCCGCATCCACGCGACATCCATCGGCGATGTGTTGCTCACTGCTCTTCCCTCGTCGTCACGGCCGCACTACCGGGGTCTCGTGACGACCGGCGACCACGCTCCGCCACCCGGGCTTCGCCGTACGCCGCCACCGCGCGCACGCCTCGACCGGACGTCAGAGCACACCCGCCGACCGCGTGCGCCTCCCATCCGGACTTTCACCGTCGGTCCCGGAATTCCACCAGGTCAACCAGCCGCCGAACTGCAGCGGCCGGGTCGCGGACTGTCACCGCCGGCTCGGAATTACACCGACCCCGGAGCACGCGAGTGGGTTCACTCGTGGTTCAAGTATGCCCCTCCCCGCAACCCGCACCACGACCCAGGTCACATCGTGGTCCGTTCCAGCTCCTGGGGCCGGGCCGGCGCGATCCGCCGGGTGAGGGCCAGGGCACCCGCTGCCACGGCGCACGCCGCCGCGACGGCGAGGACGAGCGGCCGGTACCCGAACGCGTCGGCCAGCCCCGCGCCGCCGAGCGGTCCGAGCGCCTTCGCGATCGTGGTCGGCGTACCCAGCATCCCGGCGATCGTGCCGAACCCGGCCGCGCCGTACCGCTCGAGCAGGATCGCCGGCGTCGCGACCGAAGAGACCCCGAACCCGAGCCCGAACAACACCAGACACCCGACCGCTCCCGCGACGTGCCGCCCGACAACCGGGAGCAGAGCGATCGCGACCGCCTGGATCGACAGGATCAACGCGGTGATAGTCGCCATCGGCAACCACCGCGCAGACACACTGGTCACCAGCCGCCCCGTCACCGACAACAACCCCAGCAATCCGGCCAGACTCGCGGCCCGCGCCGGCGGATGCCCCAAGCTGACCAGATACAACACAAGGTGCACGGCGATCACCGCCAGCGCCGCACTATGCACAACAAACGCTCCCGCCAACACCCAGAACCCCCCATCCCGAAGCACCCTCCTGGCCGACCTATCGGGAGCCTCGTCGGCAACGCGATCGGAGGAGCGGTTGGAGGCGGCTGCGCGCGGGCTTGGGCGGGCGGAGGCTCCACCGGCGGCGGTCGCGCGCGGAGGTGGGGGGCCGGGGTATACGGCGAGGAGGTGGAGGGGGATGGTGATTGCTGCGAGCGTGGCGGCGAGGATGATGAGCGCCGTACGCCAGCCGTGCGCGTGGGCGAGGTACCCGGTGAGCGGCAGGAAGATCGAGCTGGCCAGCCCGCCGACGAGCGTGATCGTGAGGATCGAGTTCGTCCGCTTGGCCGGCTCGGCGACGGCGACCACGACGGCGAACGCAGGCGGATACAACACCATCGCGCACGCAACGCCGATCACCACGAACACGGCGTACAACTGCACGACGTTCTGCACCTGCGACCACCCGAGTACAGCGACCGCAGCGAGCACCGAGCCGGTCGACATCAGCCCGCGCCCACCCCGCACATCCAGCCGCCGCCCGACCGGGATCGACATCAGCCCGCTCACGAGTACCGCGGTGGTCGACGCACCGACCGCCGTGGTGGTGGAGATCGACAGCTCCGCACTCATCGGCCCGAGCAACGCGCTGAACGCGTAGGTGAGTACGCCGTACCCAACCGTCGTCGTGATCGCCAGCGCCGCCACCATCAGGCGCACCTGGTCCCTCGTCGCCCGAGTAACCAGTGTCGACCCCATCACCGCAAGTATTTCACTTCCCACCCACCCCGTCCGGTGATTTACCACTCACCGAACCAGCAACCACACCGCACTCCCCAACAACCCCACCGCCCCGACAAAACACCCAACCGCAACCACCCACATCCCCCGCCCAGAACCCCGCGAGCGCTCAGGTGGCGCTGCGGGTTGGGGCGTAGGGGCTCGATGGCCCGCCGCTGTTTCGGGAGCCAGCTTGTTGGCTCCGGGCTCGGGGGATGCGGCGGCGCGTGCAGCCGCCGCGGGTCCCGGGGGCTGGGTGTGAGGTGGCCGGGCCGGTTGGTGGGAGCCGAGGTCCGGGGAGTTGCGGGTGCGGGGGCCTGTGGGGGTCCAGGTGGGTGGGAGGGGTGGGAGTTGGTTGAAGACCTCGGGGGTGTCGGGGGTATCCAGCCAGGGCTGGGTTGTGGGGGAAGGTACGGCGCCGGCTGCGGCCAGGAGGCGGCCGGCGGTGGTGGCGGAGTCGGGGCGGTCGGAGGGGTCCTTGGCTGTTAGGTGGCGGACGAAATCGGCGAGGGGCCCGTCGACGTGTGGGAGTTTGCCGTCTGTGCCGGGGCGTTCGCCGGTGAGGAGTTCGGCTGTTACGGCGCCGACGGCGTACAGGTCCTGGCGTGGGTCGGGATCGGCGCCGGCGAGCTGCTCGGGCGCGAGGTACCCGGGGGTTCCGAGGATCGTGCTGTGGCGGGTCATGCGTGGCTCGTCGAGGAGGCCCGCGACGCCGAAGTCCGACAGGCGCAGATGCGGCACCCCGGTACCAGTCGCGTCGAGCAGCAGGTTGGCCGGCTTCACATCCCGGTGTACGACGCGTGCCGCATGCACCGCGGACAGCCCGTGCAGCAGCTGGTCCACCAGCACAGCGGCGTACGACTCCGGCAACGCACCATGGTCGCCAAGCAGCGTTGCGACCGACCCGCCCTGAACCAGCTCCATCGCGAACACGACCTTGTCGTCGTCCGCGGCCCATCCGTGCGGAGCAACGACATGGGGATGCTCGATCCGCAACGACTGCTCCCGCACGAACCGCAGCAGCGTCGCCGCATCGTGCTGCCCCAGCACCTTCGCCGCCACGTACGCCGACCGACGCAGGTCCCACGCGCGCCAGACCGACCCCATGCCTCCGATCCCGACGAGGTCGATCAGCTGATACCGCCCGGCAAACGCCTCCACCCGCCAGAACCTACCGTCCCAACCGCCCACCCCCGAAGCACACCGCCCGGACCACCAAGCGGCGATCCGGCAGGCGCGCACCGAACTACCGGCGCAGTGGACTACCGGTGCGGAGGCTGTTGCGGCGGCTGACCGCCCTGGCCCGGGTACGGCGGCTGCCCGTGCCAGCCCCCGGCCGCAGGAGCAGGCTTCGCACGAAGCCGTAGTACCAGGAGGACTCCGATCAGCAGCAGAAGCAATCCCCCACCGCCGAGTCCCGCGATCAACCCGACCGGAGTCCCGTCGCCCGAATCCGCGCGACCCTGGACCGGACCGCCGGCCTCGGTCTTGCTCCCATCACCAGGCGTCTCGGACACGGAAGGCGTCGCAGTCGGCGTCGGCGTTATCGAGTCGCCCGACACCGGAGTGGCGCCGTCGACGTACGTCGGCTTGCCGGTGCCGGCCGTCCCCTCCAGGGCGACGGTCAGCGTCATCGGAATCGCGAACGCCTTGTCGTCGTCCTTCCGGGTCACCGAGAGCGCGATGTAGTACTCACCGGGCATCGCCGTGCCCTTGTCCATGGTGTTTGCGCCGTCGCGGTTGAGGTAGCGGATCTCCTTGGTCGTGTTCGCCTTGACGACCCCGTCCTTGGTCAACACCCCGCGCCGGCCGACGTTCCCCGGCACCTGCTTGGCGAACGTGGCGATCACGTCCTCGCCGAGCGGCGAGATCAGCCCCATGTCGAGGTACCGGATCCCGTCGATCGCCTTCGCGGTCGCGGCGCCGAGCTTCGGCACTGTCGCCTGCGCCTGGATGCGCTGACCCCAGTCGGCCTTGATCCGGTACAGCTGCACCTCGCCCGGCATCAGCGTCGTCTTGAAGCTGCCCGGGGTGATGAGCGGCGCATCGGCGAAGCTCGAGCCGGGAACGATCGCCTGCGGCGTGACACCCGGCATCGGTGTCCAGGTCGGGTCATCGGCTTCGGGCGGCAGCTGAGTGGTCGATTCCACCGGCGGCTCCTCGTCCACACGCAACTCGTACGGAACACCCTTCATCTCGCGGAAGGCGTCACCGGCGGAGACAGTCAGCACCAGCTGGTCGTCGGTCGAGCAGCCCTTGGGATAGTCACCGGTCCAGCTGGAGGCGGCACCGGTCGCGACGCCCTGATCCCCGTCGAACGCGAGCGGATAGCTCCAACCGCAGTTCTCACCACCGATGGTCTTCAGGAAGACCTCAGCCTTGAGCACGAAGCTGCCGCCCGAGGGCCGCCGGAAGCTGACTCCGGCGCGCAGGGTCGACTTCGCCATCGTCCGCTTGAGCAGGTAGTACTTCGCGGTCTGGTCGTTGACGAAGGTGTCCGAGTAGTGGCCCGGGGCAAGGGTCGGCGCGCCCTCCTGCTGCGGTCCGCCCTGCACTGGCGTCCCGGAGATGCGGAACGGGCGGAACGCTCGCGTGGACAGGCGATCCAGACCGGCCTCGAGGTCGATCGTCGAGTCGGCGTCGTAGTAGTCGCCGCGGCCCTCACGGGCGACGCACTGCAGCTGGGTGCGCGCCTTCCCGGCCACCCGGAACCCGACCACGTCGATCTTCAGATCGATGCCCTGCTTGGCGATCGACTGCGCCACCACACAGGGGTCCGGCGCGCAGGTGGCCTCACCGTCGGAGACCAGCACGATGGTGCGCTGGCCGACCGGCCCGAGATCCTTGGCGGCCTGCTGCAGCGCATAGCCGATCGGAGTCTCGCCGTACGGCTTGTACTTCGCGATCGCGGCCTGCAACTGGGGCCGGTTGTTCGTGCCGATCGGGACGGTCAGCTGGGTGTCCGTGCAGGCGCCGGGCTGGGTCCGCTTGAACACGGTCGCGCCGTACACCCTCAGGCCGACCTCTGCGGCGGTCGGGAGCTTGGTCACCACCTGGGTCAGGGCAGTCCGAGCCGCAGCGATCTTCGTCTGCCCGTCGCCGGCCGGCTCCTGCATCGAGCCGGACGAGTCGAGCACCAGGACGAGCTTGCCCCCGGACGGCGCCGGGTCGGCCAGCGCGGAGCCGGTGGTCAGGCCGGCCAGCACCGCGGTCAGTGTGATGGCGAGGAGCGCCCACACCGCGGGGCGGCGGCGGTGTCCCTGGTGAGTCGTCATCGTTTCCTCCAGTGAGATTCGCTGCCGCAAACCTTCACAGTTTGCGATTGCAAATGTCAAGTCGATCTCCACTGGAAATCTCGGTTCGCAGGTGCGAAGATGTTTGCAATCGCGATGCGGTGGCCGGTGGAAGGGCAGATCAATGGACCAGACAGCGCTCAACATCCAGCAGCAGATCGAGCTGTACGGCGAGCCGCTCGGAGAGACTGTACGACGCGTCCTGGGTCCCCTCGGGCTGACTCAGGGCGGGCTGGCGGAGTTGATCGGGCTGTCCGCGCCGATGCTGTCCCAGCTGGTGAGCGCGCAGCGGGTGAAGATCGGCAACCCGGCGGTGATGTCTCGGCTGCGCGCCGCGTCGGAGCTGGCCGACCTGGTGATCAGCAACGAGATCCTGGAGAGCGACCTCCCGGACGCGGTGCACCGGATCCGGGCGACGAACGGCGCGCTGACCACCTCCGGGCCGACCACGCGACCGCCGGCCCACGGCGGCAACCTGGTGTATGCGACACCGCCGTACGCCACGCCGCCGGGGCTCGGAGCTCAGCCGCCAGGTGCCACCGGGGTGAATGTTGCATCCGGCACGCAATCTGCCTGGCCCACCGCCGCTGCAATGCCACCTCACGACGGCGCCGTCCCGGCGCGGACCGTCGTCCGGGCGATCCAGGATCTGCTGCGCGAGGTCGCATCCACCGACGAGCTCCAGCGAGCAGCCGCCGCCATCGCCACAGAGTCACCGTCCCTGGCCGAGTTACTCCTTGCCTACGGCACCGGCCGGACCGCGGACGCTCTGGCCCACTACGAACAGCATCACGGCTGAGCAGGTAACACCCGCCCTGGCCTAAATGGTTGCCGAGGGCCACTATGGAGACGGGCCCGACAGCCGGGTCGACCATGGCTGGGGGATGGTTATGGTGAGAGATCTTCGGTTGATGATCTCGGCGGCGCTCACCGTCGGGCTGACAGCGATGCTGGGCCTGGCGGTGAGCACCGAGCCACCATCCGCCACCGCCACTACTGCCACCACGGCTGCGGCCGCACAAGTCGCTGCGCCGAGGCAGGCGGCGAAGCCGAAGTGGGTCTACCTGACGTTCGACGACGGACCGAGCGCGCGCTACACCGCGCAGATCCTGAAGATCCTTCAGGCCTACCACGTGCGGGCGACCTTCTTCGAGCTCGGCCAGAACGTCAAGCGGTACCCGGCCGTCACCCGCCGGGTCGATCAACTCGGCCACAGCGTGCAGAACCACTCCTGGTCGCACCCGAACCTCACCAAGGTCAACTGGTCCACCTTCAAGTACCAGGTCCGCACGACCGACCGTTACCTCCTGGCACAGACCGGTTACACCCCGCGCTGTCTGCGACCGCCGTACGGCGCGACGAACCGGGTGGTCGCGAAACGAGCCGCCATGCTCGGCAAGAAGCTCACGCTGTGGACCGTCGATCCGGCCGATTGGAGCCGCCCGGGTACGTCGGTGATCGTCCGCCGCGTGCTGGCGAAGGTGCGGAGTGGCTCCGTGGTCCTGATGCACGACGGCGGCGGCAACCGAAGCCAGACCGTCGCCGCGCTGCCGAAGATCCTGAAGGCGCTCAAGGCCAGGGGCTACCTGTTCTACCCGTTGTGGTGTCACTAGCCGGCGTCCGGTATTCGTTACTCGTTGACGCGGCAGCGGCGTGGGCGCTGGCTTTCGCCGGGATCCTGCCCAGGGTGGACGGGAGGAGTGAGCCACCCACCGCCCTGGGGGACGCATGGATGTTCGCTTGACGCGCGCCGGGAACCGGATGATCGGTCTGGCGATGATGATGCTGGTGAGCGCGGTGATCGGCTCGGTCGTGGTCGCGGCCGCGAAGTCACCCGCCAAACCGGCGACGCCTGACCCGCCCGCCGCGGCGCCGGCAGCGGCCGCACCGACCAAGACTCCGCTACCTACCAAGTACGTCGTGCTGACGTTCGACGACGGCCCCGATGCCGAGTACACCCCGAAGGTGCTCGACATCCTGGCGAAGTACGACGCGAAGGCGACGTTCTTCGAGGTCGGCCAGAACGTCCGGAAGCATCCCGAGCTGACCAAGCGCATCCACGCCGCCGGCCATAGCGTGGAGAACCACACCTGGACGCACGCCGACCTGCGCAAACTCAGCGCGGCCGCGTTCCGGCAGCAAGTCGTGTCGACGGACCAGGTGATCCGCGCGCAGATCGGAAGTACGCCGGGGTGCCTGCGACCGCCGTACGGCGGGGTGAGCGCCGCCGTCCGTCAACGAGCGAAGGCGCTGGGCAAGGACCTCGTCGTGTGGACCGTCGACTCGCGCGACTGGACCAAGCCCGGTACGACGGCCATCGTCCAGCGCGTGATCAAGAACGTCCACAGCGGCTCGGTGATCCTGATGCACGACGGCGGCGGCAACCGCAGTCAGACCGTCGCCGCGCTGCCGGCCATCCTCAAGACGCTGAAGGCGCAGGGGTACGGGTTCCGCACCTTGACCTGCTAGTCCCTCGCACTAGGACAGCGCGCTCACCAGCGGTACGACGTCGGCGATCGACTCGACGATGCGGGTCGGGCGGTACGGGAACCGCTCGACCTCGTGCTCCCCGGTCGAACCGGACAGCACGAGCACGCTGCGCAGGCCCGCCTCGAGTCCGCTGATGATGTCGGTGTCCATCCGGTCGCCGATCATCACGCTGGTTTCGGAGTGCGCCTCGATCCGGTTCAGTGCACTGCGCATCATCAGCGGGTTCGGCTTGCCGACGAAGTACGGCGCGACGCCGGTCGCCCGCGTGATCAGCGCGGCCACCGAACCGGTCGCGGGCAGCGGACCCTCCTGCGACGGGCCGGTCGGGTCCGGGTTGGTCGCGAGGAACCGCGCGCCGTCGGTGATCAGCCGGATCGCCTTGGTGATCGCCTCGAACGAGTACGTCCGGGTCTCGCCGAGAACGACGTAGTCGGGATCGCGCTCGGTCAGCACGTACCCGATCTCGTGCAGCGCGGTCGTCAGACCCGCCTCACCGATCACGTACGCCGTCCCGCCCGGACGCTGGTCGTCGAGGAACTGCGCGGTGGCGAGCGCGCTGGTCCAGATCGCGGCCTCCGGGATGTCGATGCCCGCGGCAAGCAGCCGGGCACGGAGGTCGCGCGGCGTGAAGATCGAGTTGTTGGTGAGGACGAGGAACTTCTTGCCGGACGCCTCCAGCGCGGCGATGAACTCGCCGGCGCCGGGGATCGCGCGCTCCTCGTGCACCAGCACGCCGTCCATGTCCGTCAGCCAGCTCTCGACCGGTTTGTGCTCGCTCACCGGCTCATCGTAGTGGCCGGACGGAATCTGTCGGTGGAGGCCGCAAGAATGCGGGCATGGAGTGGTCCGGGTACCGAGAGTTGTGGCGAACGCACGGCGTGATGTCGCTGCTGTTGGCTTCGTTGCTCGCTCGGCTGCCCGTGCTCGCGACGATGGTGCCGATCGCCTTCCTGGCGAAGGACGCGAGTGGCTCGTTCCGCTGGGCCGGTGTGGTCGCCGGGGCGTACTCGGTGGGTATGGCGATTGCCGGGCCGGTCTGGTCGCGGGCCGCTGATCGTCGCGGGCCTCGGGGCGTGTTGCTGGTGACCGGGATCGCGTGGAGTGTGGCGCTGCTCGCGATCGCGTTGTTGCCGGCCGGGCTGCATCGGTTGCTGCCTGTGTTCACGGTTGTCGCGGGTGCGGTGGTGCCTCCGGTGATGCAGACGTTGCGGGCAGCCTGGCCCCGGGTGGTGCAGGGCCCGGCACTGCGGACGGCGTACTCCGTGGATGCGACGGCGCAAGAGTTGCTGTTCATGGTCGGGCCGATGCTCGGGGCAACTGCTGTGAGCGTGGCCAGTCCGCGGCTCGGTGTGCTGCTCGCGGCGGCGATGTCAGCGGTCTTCATCTGGTGGTATGCGCTTCGACAACCCGAGCCGGTCCCCCACGATCACCAGACCAAGGTGACCGCGCGGCAGTTGCTGTGGCATCGGCATCGGTTGCCGTTGATCCTTGCATTCGGCCTGTGGGTGACATCGTTCAACGGGATCTCACTGGGCATCGTCGCGTTTGCGGACGAGCACGGTCAGCGGCTGATCGCCGGGATCTTCGAGGCCGTCTGGGCGTTCGGCAGCCTCGTCGGCGGTGCCGTCGCGGGCGCGTTGCCCGGTCGACGTACGTCGTACCTGTGGCGGCGGGCCGCTCTGGTGTCGGCCGGGATGCTGCTGTGCGTGTTCGCGACCTGGTCGTCGGTGTCGTTGGGGATCGCGTTGCTGTTGTCCGGGCTGACGTTGGCGCCGGCGATCGGCGCGCTGTACGAGCGGCTCGGTGCGTTGACGCCGGATGTGGCGCGGACCGAGGTGTTCGGCTGGATGGGCAGCGCGGCGATGGGCGGTGCGGCAATCGGAGCCGCGGTGTCGGGTGCGGTGATCGAGGGGTTGGGCGTGCGCTATGTGTGGCTGCTGGCCGCCGTGCTCGCCGCCGCCTCGGTGGTGTTGCTGCTCCGAGTGCCGCCGGACCGGCACCCGGAGGCGGAGCTATCGGCCGGTGGACTGCTCGGCGAGGGTGCGTAGGTTCTCGACCATCGCGTTGGGGTCGTCGGCGGCGTAGACGGCCGAGCCGGCCACGAACACGTCGGCGCCGGCCTCGGCGCACTGCTCGATGGTGTCGGCTGCGACACCGCCGTCGATCTCGATCCACAGGTCGAGGCCGTGCTTGTCCAGCAGTTGGCGGGTACGGCGGATCTTGGGTACGCAGACGTCGAGGAACTTCTGGCCGCCGAAGCCGGGCTCGACGGTCATGATCAGGATCATGTCGAGCTCGGGCAGCAGGTCCTCGTACGGCTCGATCGCCGTCGCCGGCCTGAGCGCCATCGCGGCCCGCGCTCCCTTGGCCCGGATCTCCCGCGCGGTCCGGATCGGCGCCCGGCAGGCCTCGATGTGGAACGTGACGCTCGAAGCGCCCGCCTCGACGTACCCGGGTGCCCAGCGGTCCGGGTCCTCGATCATCAGGTGACAGTCGAGCGGCATGTCGGTCGCCTTCGCGAGCGACTCGACCACCGGCATACCGAGCGTCAGATTCGGCACGAAGTGGTTGTCCATCACGTCGACATGCAGCCAGTCCGCGTTGGACACCGCGGCAGCCTCATCGGCCAGCCGGGCAAAGTCGGCAGCCAGAATGCTCGGCGCGATCTGAATCCCCATGGCGCCAATCTATCGACCCACCCACCGGCCCGCTGCGCTCAGGTGGTCAGCTCAGTGGTGAGGACCTCGTGGAGTGTTGTTGCGGGGCGGCCCAGGAGTGATGGCAGTGTGGGGTCGACGGCGGCGAACTCGCCGTGTCTGGCTGCCCTGAAGATGCCCAGGGTCAGCTCGACCAGATGGTCCGGCATGCCACGGTCGAGGGCAGCCTGCTTCCACTCTTCGTCCCGCACGGTGACCCGGGTGATCTTCCGACCGGTCAGGTCCGTCGCCATCGCGGCGGCCTCCGCGTAGTCGAAGAGTTCGGGGCCGGTCAGCGCGGGCGTGATGCCGTCCAGCCGGCCAGGTTGGGTGAGTGCGAGAACGGCTGCGTCGACCAGGTCCCGATGTGCGGTCCAGGAGACCGGACCGTCCTCGGGCAGGATCAGCTCCCCTGTCTCCAGGGCGGATCGCAGCATGAGCGTCGTCGTACTCGCGTAGAACCCGTTGCGCAGCGCGGTGAACGGAACGCCGGAATCCACCAGATCCTGCTCGGTGGCGGCGTGCCCGCGGGTCGCTGTGAAAAGCGAGTCCGGGCCGGCGGCCTGGTGGCTGGTGTAGACGATGCGCTCGACACCGACCGCCTTGGCCACGTCGATGGCCACCCGGTGAGGCGCGGGGTCGGCTGGGCCGGAGACGATCATCACCTGACTCGCACCCTCGAACGCGCTCGCGAGCGAGTCCGGGTCGGCGAAGTCTCCGCGGCGTACCCGAATACCCCGGGCCGCCAAGTCGGCGGCCTTCGCAGGGTCGCGGACGCTGGCGCCGAGCTGGTCGGCGGGCATGCGGTCGCCGAGGTGTTCGACGACTGCCCGGCCGAGGCGGCCGGTCGCTCCGGTGACGACGATCATGTGCGACTCCTTGTTATCGGTGATTACAGTTGAACGCTATCACTGTTAACACGAGTGACCAACCGCTACCGTTGGCCGCGTGACGGAGCTCCAGCCGGACGGCACCACCCGCGACGACACCCACGACGACACCCACGACGACACCGTCAGCGGACGTGAGCAGATGCGGGCGCAGATCGTCGAGGTCGCTGCGGGCCTGCTCGCGGCCGGCGGGCGCGATGCGGTGTCGACCCGGGCGGTGGCGGCGGCGGCCGGTACGCAGGCGCCGACGATCTATCGGCTGTTCGGCGACAAGGACGGGCTGCTGGCAGCGGTGCTGGAGTTCGGATTCGCGAAGTACCTCGCGGATAAACCGCCGCTGGATCCAACGGCAGATCCGGTCGCTGACCTGCGGGCCGGGTGGGAGCTGCACATCGGGTTCGGGTTGGCGAATCCCGCATTGTTCCTGCTGATGTACGCCGGTACACCCCCTGGCCGGCGGCCTGCGGCGGCCGAGGCGGGGCTGGCGATCCTGCGGACGCGGATCCGGAACATCGCGGCGGCCGGGCGACTCAGGGTCGACGAGGCATTGGCCGCGGACCTCGTCCACGCGGCCGGTACCGGCGCCGTCCTCGCGCTCCTCGCCGTACCGGAGGAACGTCGCGATCCGCGATTGGCGGACACGATGTTCGACGCGGTGGTCACGGCAATCACCACCAACCAGGTCCAGACCCGCAACACCGGACCGACGACAGCCGCGAACGCGCTACGAGCGCAGCTACCGGACCTCGCGATGCTGACCGACGGCGAACGTCACGTGCTCGACGAATGGCTCAACCGCATCACCCACTGAGCGGCTCCGTCGACGGACTCGACGGTCTCGAGTCCGGCGGGAAGCGGAGGGCGGCGGATGATCAGAGTGGGCAGTTCCAGCTCCCGCGCCGCGGCCAGCTTGGCGGCAGTCTGCGAGCTCCCGCTGTCTTTCGTCACCAGTACGTCGATGCTGTTCTCACGCAACAACCCGATCTCGTCGGCGAGCGCGAACGGACCGCGGGCCAGGATCAACGTGCACCACGTCGGGCGGGGTTCGGGGGCGTCGACGCAGCGGGCGAGTGTCCACAGCCCGGTGGTGGCGAAGGCGTCGAGGCCTTGGCGGCCGATCGTGAGGAAGACCCGCGAGCCGAGAGTCGGCAGCAGGTCGGCGGCCGCGGTGGTCGAGTCGGCCCAGTGCCAGGTGTCGTCGGGACCTCGAGTCCAGCCGGGGCGGCGAAGGACGAGGAGCGGTACGCCGGTGTCGCGGCTCGCGGCGACTGCGTGCGCGGTCATCGTCGCGGCGAACGGGTGCGTGGCGTCGATCATCGCGTCGACCGGGTGATCACGAAGCCAGTCCGCGAGACCGTCCGCGCCGCCGAACCCACCCGTCCGGACCTCGCCGACAGGCTGCCGGGCGTCAGTCGTGCGTCCGGCCAGCGACGACATCACCTCGACGCCGGCGCCGGTCAGCACGCCGGCGAGCTTACGAGCTTCACCGGTGCCGCCGAGCAGCAGAATCTTCATCGCGTCCGACCAGGCGGGCCGGCGTGGCGGTACGACGGCACACTCGCCCCGATGAACCGGACCATGTCCACCGTCATCGCGTCCGGTCGGCCGAGTAGAGGTGGCTGTCGCGGAAGGTCGTTGCCGAGAGCACCTTTCCGACGATGATCACGGCGGTACGGCGAATTTTCGCGGCCTTCACCTGGTCCGCGATGCCGGCCAGGGTTCCGCGCAGGATCACCTCGTCGTCGCGGGACGCGCGGGCGACGACGGCGACCGGGCAGTCGGGGCCGTAGTTCGGGGTGAGTTCGTCGACGACGCGGTCGATCTGCTGGACGGCGAGGTGGAGGACGAGAGTTGCCCGGGCGGCGCCGAGGCTCGGGAGGTCTTCGCCGGCAGGCATCGCGCTCGCGCTGCCGCCGATGCGGGTCAGGATGACGGTTTGGCCGACTTCGGGGACGGTCAGTTCGCGGGCAAGGGTTGCGGCCGCGGCAGCGTAGGCGGGTACCCCGGGCGTCACGTCGTACGGGATCTCGAGAGCGTCGAGGCGGCGCATCTGTTCGGCCATCGCGCTGAAGACGGAGGGGTCGCCGGAGTGCAGGCGGGCGACCTCGTGGCCGGCTGAGTGGGCGGCGGCGAGTTCGGCGACGATCTCGTCGAGGTTCAGCTGAGCGGTGTCGATCTTGCGCGCGCCGGGCGGGCAGTGATCGAGCAGTTCGACGGGGACGAGCGCACCGGCGTACAGGCAGACCGGTGAGGCAGCGATCAGGTCGCGCCCGCGCACGGTGATGAGATCGGCAGCACCCGGACCGGCCCCGATGAAGTGAACGGTCACTTCACCACGCTCCAGATCGTCACCGGCATCGCCGGGCGCCAGCCGGTCATGGTGCCGACGGCGGAGGCGCGTTGCACGGAGAGGCGGACCAGGTCGCCGCCGCGTGACTTGTACCAGTCGGCGAGGAGGGACTCGGTTTCGAGCGTGACACCGTTCGCCACCAGGCGGCCGCCGGGTTTGAGGACGTTCCAGCAGGCGTCGAACATGCCTGCGGCGGTCGCTCCCCCGCCAATGAAGATCGCGTCCGGCGCCTCGAGACCGTCGAGCGCTTCGGGTGCGGCGCCCTCGACGATGACGACCGACGCGCCGAGCGTCGCGGCGTTGCGTTCCAGCCGCTTGGCCCGGTCGAGGTCACGTTCGACGGCGATCGCCCGGCAGGACGGGTGATGGCGCGACCATTCGATCGCGATGCTGCCGGCGCCGCCGCCGACGTCCCACAGCAACTGGCCGGGCACCGGGGCGAGTCGCGACAGCGTGACCGCGCGTACTTCGCGTTTGGTGAGCTGCCCGTCGTTCTCGTAAGCGTCGTCGGGCAACCCGGGTGCCGTGGAGAGAACGGGGCCCTCACACTCGACCGCGATGACGTTGAGCGCATCCACGTCCTCGGACCAACTGGCTGCGGGCGCTGAACGGATCCGTTCGGACGGCCCGCCAAGCTGCTCGAGGACGGTGAATTCGCTGGCTCCGTAGCCACGAGCAACCAGCAACTGGGCGACCTCGGCCGGCGTCTGCGCACCACGGCTGAGGATGAGCAGCAGTCGACCGGGCTGCAGGTGCGGGTGCAGCCGCTCGACCGGATTGGTGACCAGGCTCACCACCTGAACCTGATCCTGCGGCCAGCCGAGGCGGGCACAGGCGAGCGACACGCTCGACGGCTGCGGAATGACGTGTACGGCGTCCGCACCCAGCAGCCGCACGAGCGTCGTACCGATGCCGTGGAAGGTGGGGTCGCCACTGGCGAGCACGCAGATCCGCCGGCCGGCGTACTCCGACAGCAGGCCGGGAAGCGCTTCTGACAAGGGCGAGGGCCAGGCAACCCGCGACGCCCCCGCGGGCCTAGCGGCACCAGTCGGCACCAGACCTAGTTGGCGGGTACTGCCCAGCAGGACCTCGGCCGACTCGATGGCAGCGCGGGCCGCCGGGGCCAGGGCTTCCCAACCGTCGGCGCCGATGCCGACGACCGTGATGGGGTCAGGCATTGCCGAGCACCTTGGTGATGGTGATCTCGATGACTACCCGCTGCGGGTTCACTCGCGGTTCCTTGTAGCGCTTGGCGTAGCGGCGCTCGGCATCACGCACGCGCTCCGGGTCGTCGCTGACGACAGCCCGCCCCTCGATCGTGCTCCAGCGCCGGCCGTCCACCTGCGTTACCGCGACCGCGGCCTCCCCCAACCGCCGGATCGCGCGCGCCTTGTACGACGTACCCGAGCAGATGACCCGGACGAGCCCCGCCTCGACGTCCAGCGTCGCCCCGACAGGCGTCGCATGCACGGTCCCGTCCGCGCGGACGGTACTCAGCACGCACAGGTGCCGCTCGGTCCAGAACTCGGCCACTTGCTCACTCAACACCCAGCGATCGTAGACAAGGCGGCCCGCCCGGTGAGGTGCCGGGCGGGCCGTGGTGCGCTGGACCCCTCAGACCAGCGCAGTCTGTAGCAGCTCAGGTCAGCCGATGTCTCGACGCCGGAAGGTGGCGAAGCCGGCCAGGGTCAGTGCAGCGGCGATCGCGGTCAGCCAGAGGACCGGGGTGACGGAGAAGTCCCCGCCCGGCAGCCGCGGCGTGTGGCCGTACGGGCTGAGGTTGATCATCCACTGCGGCAGGTTGAAGATCTCGCCGAACTGGCCGATCAGCAGGAACACGCCGTACAGGACCCACCCGCCGGTGACGAGCTTCGGCGCGAAGCCGAACAGGATCACGACCAGAGCGGTCACCAGCCAGATCGCCGGCAGTTGTACGGCGGCCGCGCCGAGCATCCGCGGTACCTGGCGACCCATGTTGCCCAGCGACGCGCCGCTCGAGATCCCTGAGCCGAGTCCGGCGATCAGGATCAGTGCGCCGGTCCCGAGCAGTGCCATCAGCACGTGGCTGCCGAGCCAGCGCGACCGGGTGACACCGGTTGCCAGCAGCGGCTCAGCGCGCAGCGCAGTCTCCTCGGAGCGGAGCCGGAGCGCCGCCTGGATGCCGAACGCCGACGCGAGCAGACCCATGACGCCCATCTCCGTCGCCAGGAACGCGTCGGTGATGCCCTCCACGCCACCGAGCTTCTGCACCATCTCCTTGGCGCTGTCGCTGGTGACGAACCCGTCGACGTTGCTGGCGATGTTGCCGACCAGCAAGCCCAGCAGCAGGAACGCGAACCCCCAGGCGAAGAACGAGCCTCGGTGCAGCCGCCAGGCCAGTGCGAGCGGTGAGCGCAGCGACGCGGCCGCCCGCGGCGGACCGGGACGTGGACGAACCAGTCCGGCGCCGAGGTCACGCCGCCGGATCAGTGCGGTCGCAGCAGCGATCAGCACGACCAGGAACACCAGCGGGATCAGCAGTACGACGAACCGGTCACCGGCGTACGCGCGGACCTGTTGCGACCACCCGATCGGCGACAGCCACGACACCCACTGAGTGCTGCCGTCTGCCGACGAGTCACCGATCGCCCGCAGTACATACGCGACGCCGAGGACGACCGCGGTCAGTCCGTTCGCGGCGCGGGCGCTCTCGGTGACCTGCGCGGTCACAGCGCCCACACCGGCGAACGCCAGCCCGGCGCCGGCCCACATCAGCCCGAACGCGAACGAGCCCTTGGTGTCCAGCCCGCTCCCCATCAGAGCCAGTGCGGTGACCAGTCCGAGGACGATGACAGTCCCAGCGGAGACGATCAGCGCAGCGGTCAACGCGGCGTACCGGCCGAGCACTCCGGCGCTCAGCAACTCCAGCCGGCCGCTCTCCTCCTCGGTGCGGGTGTGCCGTACGACGAGGATGCCGGCGAGCAGTCCGACCAACAGTGCACCGAACGCCGTCAGCTTGAACAGCGAGACCTCCCCGAGCGAGGACTCGTCGAAGATGCGGCCGTACAGCGAGACCAGCGCCGGCGACGCGTTCGACGTACGTGCGGCCTCGACCAGCGCGTTCTGGTCGGAGTACAGGTCGATCGACGCCTTGGCCGACCCGGCCGCCGAGATCACGAACACAACGACCCAGATCGGAATCAGCAACCGGTCCCGGCGCAGCGCGAGCCGCACCAGCGTCCCGGTCCCGACGAAGTCGCTCATCGCACAGCCGCCTCAGGCTCAGCCGGTGCGTCGTCCTCATAGTGGCGCAGGAACAGCTCCTCCAGCGTCGGCGGCTGCGCGACCAGGCTCTTGATCCCACTCGCGGACAGCTGCCGCATCACCGCGTCGAGCTGTGCGGTGTCGACCTCGCAGCGCACACGGTTGCCCTCGACATCCAAGTCGTGGACGCCGGGCAGCTGCGCGAGACCGTTCGGCGATCCGGCCAGCTCGGCGTGGATCGACGTACGCGTGAGGTGGCGGAGGTCGGACAGCGTGCCGGTCTCGACCACCTTGCCGCGACGGATGATGCTGACCCGATCGCACAGGGCCTCGACCTCGGACAGGATGTGGCTCGACAGCAGCACGGTGCGGTCCTCGCGCTTGTCCTCCTCGATGACCTGCCGGAACACCTCCTCCATCAGCGGGTCCAGGCCGGAGGTCGGCTCGTCCAGGATCAGCAGCTCGACATTCGACGCGAGCGCCGCGACCAGGGCGACCTTCTGCCGGTTGCCCTTGGAGTACGTCCGGCCCTTCTTGGTCGGGTCGAGATCGAACCGCCGCAGCAGGTCGTCGCGCTTCTTCTCGTCCAGCCCGCCGCGGAGCCGGCCGAGCAGGTCGATCACCTCACCGCCGGTCAGGTTCGGCCAGAGGTTGACGTCGCCGGGGACATAGGCGAGCCGCCGGTGCAGCGTGGCGGCGTCGTGCCAGGGGTCGCCACCGAGCAGCGAGACATCGCCGGCGTCACCCCGCAACAGGCCGAGCAGGACGCGGATGGTGGTGGACTTCCCGGCGCCGTTCGGGCCGAGGAATCCGTGCACCTCACCGGTCGCGACCTCCAGGTCGAGACCGTCGAGCGCGTGCGTACTTCCGTACGACTTGTGTAGTCCAGAGACCACGATGGCTGATGTCATGATTCATAACGTACACTGCGTTCAGAAGATTGTG
Organism: Kribbella sp. NPDC000426; assembly: GCF_040300265.1. Lineage (NCBI taxonomy): Bacteria > Bacillati > Actinomycetota > Actinomycetes > Propionibacteriales > Kribbellaceae > Kribbella > Kribbella sp. NPDC000426. The sequence continues at coordinate 89,211 of NZ_JBEPDK010000007.1, forward strand.
AATCTTCCTAACGACTTGCTGGCAGCTTCCTGACAAGGCAGAGGGGATGATGGGGCGGTGAGTGCACATCGAGACGACGACGCCGTCAAGCGGTACACCGAGCAGTTCGGCAACCTGCTCGCCGAGACAGGCTGGCCGCGGATGGCGGCCCGGGTGTTCGCCGCGATCCTGTCCAGCGTGTCGGGCCGGATGACCGCCGCCGAGCTGTCCGACCAGCTGCAGGCCAGCCCCGCGGCGGTCTCCGGCGCGGTCAACTACCTGCTGCAGCTGCGCCTGGCCACCCGCGAACGCGAGCCCGGCACCCGCCGCGATGTGTACGTCGTCCAGGACGACGCCTGGTACCAGACGATGATGAGCGAGGACGCGTCCCTGCTGCGCTGGTCGGAATCCCTCCGCAAGGTCCTCGACGCCTCCGGCGACGGCACCGACGCCCACCGCCGCATCCGCATCTCCCTCGGCTTCATCGACTTCATCAGCAGCGAGGTCAAAGGTCTCACCGAACGCTGGATGAAACGCAAAGCGGAACTAGACGCCGAAATCGACGCCGAACTCGCCTAGAGCTCGTAGACGGTGAAGATTGTGCAGAAGATGGGTGGGGACTCCAGGCCGGGGTAGTACAGGCGGCCGGCCTCGTCGGTGATTTTGAAGTACGCCGTGGAGGCGCCTACCTGGGCCGGGGCCTGGAGGGGCATCGTGACGATGACGGTCTCCCCTGGCGCCGCATCGGGGACACGCGAGCGGGACGGCGAGCGGAGCCAGCCGGGGGTGCCGGCGGCGCCTTGGCGGGTCAGCCAGCGGTTGTGCCACGGGCGCTCGCCACTGTTGCGGATCTCCCAGCTCTTCTCGAAAGGCTGACCGCGGCAGACCCGTGTGCCGTCCGGGACGGTCTCCCCCACCAGCTCGGCGCGGTCGTCGGGATGATGGTCGATCGGCACGGATCCGCCGAGCAGGACCGGTTGGACATGGCGTCGCATGTCCCGCTGGGAGACCTCCCGGCCGGCGCGTACGGCGGCGTCGAGCTCCACCAGCTGGTTCACCAGAGACTGGCCGGCGCCGAACGAGGCGTCGTACCACTCGGTGAGCTCGCGGCTGGGCTTGGTGAGGCCGCGCTCGACCCGGGACAGATGGCCCTTGTCCCAGCCGGACGCCGCCGCTGCCCGGCTCAGCGGTACGCCGGCCGCTTCCCGGAGCTCACGCATCCGCGACCCGATCACCAAACGAAGCTGCGCAGGCCTCACACCGCACTCCGATCGTTGCGTACCGCTACGACACCGTAACCCTCCGAATCTCAACTGGTCCAGGAAATCAGCCCCCAACCGGCCCAAGGGCGACGGCCCCGAGCCCCCTACCGTCGAGCATGGGAATCCTTTCGAGCTCGAGGGCGGGGCGCCGTACCCGATCAAAGCCGCTCACCTGCGGCGGTGAGGGTCGTTGCCTACTGCGACAACGGTGGGGCGGTCTGGTTCGCTGTAAATAAGTGTCACTTCGCCAGTCGCCCAGCGAAAAGGACAAACATCATGCGTACCGCCCTCATGCGCATCACTCTCACCACCGTGCTGGCCACCGCCGCCGCCCTCGGCACCGGCACCCTGACCGCCAGCGCCGCGACCGGGACCGTGGTCACCGACAGCGGCCAAGGCGTCGCGATCCGGTCCGGCAACGCGACCAGCTTCGGCTCGGTCGGCACCCAGCCCAACGGACCGGTCGAGATCGACTGCCAGATCTACGGCGAGCCCGTCACCGGCAAGTACGGCCGCAGCCTGGTCTGGGACCACATCCCCGGCAAGGGCTTCATCACCGACTCCTACGTCAACACCGGCAGCAGCGGCCTGGTCGCTCCGCTCTGTACCAGCAATCCGCGCGCCGACGCCGCCATCGCCTGGTACGCCGCCCGCAGCGGCTCGACCGCCTACCAGGGGTACTGCGAGATGGCCGCCGAGAACTCCTACGGCAAGACCGCGATCTGGGCCTCCGCCAAGGCCGACTGGAACGACGCCGTGGCCCGCGGGGTCGCCCATCGCGGTGACCTGAACCCGCCAAAGGGCGCCCTGGTGTTCTGGGACCTGGCCGCGCCGTACGGCCACGTCGGAGTCGCCAAGGGAGACGGCACCTTCTGGGCCACCAGCGTCAGCGGCGCGATCGGCACGCGCGCGCTGCCCTACTTCAACAGCTACCTCGGTTGGGCCTGGCCCAACTTCTGATCGCGAGCACCCGGACGCGCGTTCCGCCCCTCACGCGTCCGGGTGCTCGATGCTGTGCTCGATTCTGGCCAGCCAGTCCGACACCAGTGCGCGGTACGTCGCCAGCCCGGGCCCCGGCAGCAGGTGATCCTCCTGGTCCAGTACGGCGAACGTCGCGCGCGGATAGTCCTCGAGGATCGCCCACGCGTCGGCGTACCCGGCCGTGGTGTCCTGGCGACCGGTCACGATCAGAGTCGGACGCTCGAACCGAGCCGCAGGATCTTCCCGCAAGGCGTACGTCGTGACGTCGCGCCGGATGTGGCCGAGGAACGCGAGGTCCGCGGCGGCCTCAGCCGCGTCGTAGTACTGATGCTGGCGTTCCCGATCCGATGACGGGGCGAGGTGTACGTCGGTCGGCAGCGTGCGGCGAGCGCGGTCGACGACGATGCCCGGGGCCCGCAGCAACAATCCGAGAACGCGGTCCGGGTCGCGCCGCAGGATGCCGCGGGCGTGCAGCCCGCCGGCCGACGTACCGGCCAATGCGAACAGCTCGCCGCCGGACAGGTCGTCGACCAGCGCGGCGAGCGCGTCGAGCATCCCGTCCTGGTCGGTGATCGACGGAACCGCCGGCGACTTCCCGGTGCCGGGCGGGTCGACGTAGATCCGCCGCCAGCCCGCTCGCTCCGCGAACACCGGCTCATGGACGTCTCGACCTTCGCCGGCGTCGCCGCCCCAGCTGGGCAGGAAGAAGAACGGTCGGCCCGCACCGAAAGACTCGTAGTACACGTGCCGACCCTAGCCAGCGCGTCAGCGGCTCATCGAGCCTTTCTCTTGGCAGCAGAATCCGGTGGACGTTCGCCGGACCCGCGCTCGATCAGCCCGCACGGCAGCACGATCCGCTGCGGCGGCCGGGTGTCGGCGCCGGACGCGCGATCGAGCAACAACCGCGCTGCGCTGCGGCCGAGCTCGGCGATGTCGGAGGCAACGACCGTGACCGGCGTCGGCAGCATGTCGGCCAGCCGGAAGTCGTCGAACCCGACGACGGCGGGCTCCCGGCCCAGTTCGCCGAGAGCACGCAGTACGCCCTCGGTGAGGAAGTTGGTCGAGGCGAAGATCGCGGTCGGCGGATCCGGCCGCAGCATCACCTCGCGGGTCGCCTTCTCGGCGGCCTCCGCGTTGCCCTCGGGCAACTGGATGACCAGCGACTCGTCGACGTCGATCCCCGCGGCCCGATGTGCCCGGCGGAACCCGCGCAGCCGGCGGCCGATCGTGTAGTACGACGGGGCCAGGATGATCGCGATCCGCTCGTGCCCCTGCGCCAGCAGGTGCTCGGTGGCGAGCCGGCCGCCGCCCTCGTTGTCGACCATCACGATGTCCGCGTCGATCCCGGTCGCCGGACGGTCGACGAACACGACCGGCACGCCGGCGCCTTCGAGGAACGCGTGATCGCCCTGGTCGGGCACGATCATCAGCCCGGCGACCTGCCGGCTGACCAGCTCCTGGATCGCCCGCTTCTCGCCCTCCGGGTCCTCGTCGACACTGCCCAGTACCACGGCGAACCCGGACTGCCCGGCGATCTCCAGCGACGACTTCGCGATCGTCGCGTAGAACGGGTTGGTCAGGTCGCCCAGCACCAGGGCCAGACTGGTCGACTTCTTGCCCGGCCGGAGCGCCCGCGCGACCTCGTTGCGCTGGAACCCGAGCTCGTCGATCGCGGCCCGGACCCGCTGCGCGGTCTCGTCCCGGACACCGTGCCCGCCGTTCACCACGCGCGACACCGTGCCGAGCCCGACACCGGCCCGTCGGGCGACGTCGATCATCGTCGGCCGGGGGACCTCCGGCTTGGTTGGAAACGTTTCGGACACGGGGTTGACTTCCTTTTCACGACACGGCATCGTCACCCAACAGTAAAACGTTGGAAACGTTACCGTCCAGGAGGTCGGGTGAGTAGTTCGTCTCCGGTGAAAGCGCGGCGGTCCGCGAGGAGCGGGATGAGCCGGAACGCCGGGTCCGACGTGAAGGCGGCGTACCTGTTCATCGCGCCGGCGATGATCGGGTTCTTCGTCTTCGTGGGGTATCCGCTGGTCCGTTCGTTCTACCTTGCGCTGACCAAGTACAACGGGCTGACCGACCCGGTCTTCGTTGGCCTGGGCAACTTCCGCCGGTTGTTCACGACCGACCCGGCGTTCTGGCCGGCGCTGCGGGCGACCGGCTATCTGGTCCTGCTGTACGTCCCGTTGTCGCTGGTCCTCGGGCTGGCGCTGGCGATGTTCTGCAACCAGCGGTTCGCCGGGGTGCGGGTGGTCCGGACGCTGGCGTACCTGCCGGTCGTACTGCCCGCGGTCGCGACGATCACGCTGTGGAAATTCATGCTCGACCCGCAGGTCGGGCTGCTGAACACGTTGCTGGACCGGATCGGGTTGCCGACCAGCCTGTGGTTGCAGAGCCCGAAGATGTCGATGCCCTCGGTCGTGCTGGTGATGCTGTGGGGTGTCGGCGGGACGATGATCATCTTCCTGGCCGCGCTGCAGTCCGTGCCGACCGAGCTGTACGAAGCGGCCCGGGTCGACGGCGCCGGGCCGTGGTCGGTCTTCTTCCGGATCACGATGCCGATGATCAGCCCGATCATCCTGCTCCAGGTGATCCTGCAGACGACGGCCGCGCTGCAGACGTTCAACCAGCCGAAGATCCTGACCGGCGGCGGACCGGGATTCAGCACCAACGTGCTGATGCTCTCGATCTACAACAACGGCTTCCCCACCCTGGGCCGGATCCCGCAGCTCGGGTACGCATCCGCGCAGGTGTGGGTGCTGTTCATCATCATCATCGCCGTGATCGCCCTGACCGCCAAGTTCTCCTCACTCTGGACGTACAGTGACAGCACTTCAGACTGAACCCGCCGTGACCGACGCGCCCGCGGCCGCGCCCCCGGCGAAGAAGAAACCCCGCCTGCTCGGTACGACGTCGTGGTACGTCGTCGCGCTGTTCATCTGCGCCGTGATGGTGGTCCCGCTGCTGTGGATGATCACGATCGGCCTGAAGAGCCGGACCGCCGTGTTCGACATCCCGCCGAAGCTGCTGCCGCACGAGTTCCACTGGAGCAACTTCATCAAGGGTCCGCAGGTGATCCACTTCCCGCGGCTGTTCCTGAACTCGATGATCATCACCTCGCTCAGCGTGCTCGGCGGCGTGATGACCGCGATGATGGCCGGCTACGCGCTGGCCCGGTTGCGGTTCCCGGGCCGCAAGGTGTGGTTCTACCTGTTCGTCGGCAGCATGCTGCTGCCGGGCGTGGTCGGGCTGATCCCGTTGTTCCAGCTGTACAAGAGCATCGGCTGGTACGACACCTGGCTGCCGCTGATCGTGCCGGCGTTCCTCGGCGGGAATCCGCTGTTCATCTTCCTGGCCCGCCAGTACTTCCTCGCGATCCCCTATTCCATCGATGAAGCGGCCAAGATCGACGGCGCCGGACACCTGCGGATCTTCGTCAGCGTGATGCTGCCGTTGACCCGGCCGGCCTGGCTGACGATGGCGATCCTGGCGTTCCAGGCGTCGTGGAACGACTTCCTGAACCCGCTGGTCTACCTGTACTCGTCCGGCAAGTGGCCGTTGTCGGTGGGGATGGCGTCGTTCATCTCGCCGTTCGCGGGGAAGACGCCGGACTGGAGCTACTACATGGCCACCAACCTGCTGTACATGCTGCCGCCGCTGATCATCTTCTTCGCCGCGCAGCGCTACTTCATCCAGGGTCTCGGCGCTCTCGGCAGCACGAACCAGAAATAGAAGGAGAATCCTTGTGAAGAGGTCATTGGGCGTCGCCGCGCTGGCGTGCGCCGGGTTGCTGGCGGCAACCGCCTGCAGTGGGTCGGACTCCGGCGGCGGCTCGAGCAGCGGGCCCGTCACCGTCACCGTGATGACGTGGGAGTCGGCGGAGACCAACGCCGCGATCAAGAAGGCGCTCGCGGACTTCAAGGACGACAACATCACCGTCCAGCTGATGGATACCCCGGCCGGCAACTTCGGCGACAAGCTCGCCTCGCTGACCCAGGCGAAGAAGCTGCCGGACCTGTTCTGGTGCGGCAACGACACCGAGCAGCAGTACACGTCGCAGGGCCTGCTGGTCGACTGGGCCGACAAGGTCAAGAGCGGCGACGGCGACTTCAAGGCGGACAACTTCGTCTCGTCCGCGATCGACAACTGGAAGACGGCCGACGGTCAGATGGGCGGCCTGCCGTCGCTGATGAACACGTACGGCGTCTGGTACAACGCCGACGCGTTCACCGCGGCCGGCCTGCCGTTGCCGAAGGCCGGCTGGACGTGGGACGAGATGTACGCCGACGCCGCCAAGCTCGCCAACAAGAACGGCGCGAAGTACGGCCTGGTCGCCGACCAGCTGACCTCGGCCGACGGCCCGTTCACGATGAGCATGTACTCCGTGTCCGCGGGCGGCGCGCCGTTCACCGACAACGTGAACCACCCGACCAAGGCCGAAGCCGACGACAAGTACAAGGAAGGCGTCGAGAAGCTCGTCGCCGCGATCAAGAACGGATCGGTCGCGCCGCCCGGGTACGACGCGTCCAACGTGCAGTCGCTGTTCGCGGCCGGCAAGGTGCCGATGACGTTCGGCGGGCAGTGGCTGGCGGCCGGGTTCCAGACCGACAAGCCGAAGGTCAAGTACGGGTTCGCGCCGTTCCCGCAGGTGCAGACGCCGACGACGCTTTACGACTCGGTCGGCATCTGCACGCCGCAGTACACGAAGGACCAGGACGCGACGTACAAGGTGCTCGAATACATCAACACCAAGGTGTGGGACGCCGTACTGCCGGCTTCTCCGGTCGCGCCGCCGGCGTACAAGCCCGCCCAGACGAGCTACTTCGACGCGCTCACCAAGGCCCAGCAGTCCACCGTCGCCGACACGGTCAAGGCCGACCTGTCCGCCGAGAAGACCGTGGGCGTCCGCTTCACCACCCAGTGGGCCCAGCAGGTCGGCGACCTGACCACAGCCAACTACCAGCCCATCCTGAGCGGCAAGAAGCCAATCACCGACCTCCCCGCCTACATCGACAAGATCAACGGCCTGATCAAGCAGGGCGGCTGAGCCCATTTGCCTGGTCCACCCACGAGTTTGATGGGTTGACCCCCCAGTTGAGGGGTTCCCTACCCGGATTGCGGGTGGGGAACCCCTCATTTGCTGGGTGAGCCAGGGAAATGCCAACCGCGGGACGGCCACCGGCGGCACCGCGATGGGGAAGTGGGGTTGGGGAGGATCTTCTACCCGATTCGGTACAGGATCCTCCCCAGGTCCGGTCGTCCATCCCGGGCGGGAGGTCCACTATGACTGCGTCGTCACACTGCTTGCCAGAGGGACAGGGCGAAGCGGGCTTGGGTGTCGGTCCACCAGGCGGCGGGGGTGAAGCCTGCTTTGTCGAGTTCGGCTTCGACGCCGGGGCGGTGGAACTTGGCGGAGATCTCGGTGCTGAGCTCCTCGCCCTCGTCGAAGGTCACTTCGAGATGGATCTCCGGGATCAGGACCTGCATCGCGCGGGTGGCACGCAGGTGCATCTCGATCCACTCGTTGTCGGCGTCCCAGATCGCCACGTGCTCGAACGCGTCGACGTCGAAGTCCGCGCCGAGCTGCCGGTTGATCACCCGGAGCACGTTCTTGTTGAACTCCGCGGTGACGCCGGCCGAGTCGTCGTACGCCGCCACCAGGGTCGCCGGGTCCTTGACCAGATCGGTGCCGAGGAGCAGCCATTCGCCGGGCTCGAGGACGTCGCGGATCGAGGTGTAGAACGTCTCGCGCTCGGCCGGGATCAGGTTGCCGATCGTGCCGCCGAGGAAGGCGACGATCCGTGGCGGCTCGCCGGGCAGCTTGTCCAGGTGGGCGGTGAAGTCGCCGACCACACCGCGTACGTCGAGCGACGGGTAGTCGAGGTTGATCGCGTCGGCCGCCTCCCGGAGCGCGGACTCCGACACGTCCAGCGGCACGAAGCTGGTCAGGGTCCCGTTGTCGCGCAGCCCGTCGAGCAGCAGCCGGGTCTTCTCCGACGATCCGGATCCGAGCTCGACCAGCGTGTGCGCCTTGGTGATCGCTGCGATCTCGCCGGCCCGGGCGCGCAGGATCTCCCGCTCGGCCCGGGTCGGGTAGTACTCGGGCAGCCGGGTGATCTCCTCGAACAGCTCACTCCCCCGCGCGTCGTAGAACCACTTCGGCGGCAACCACTTCGGCGTCGCCGACAGCCCGGCCCGAACGTCCTCCCGCAGCGCACGAGCCACGTAGTCCGGCGTCAGATGTACGTCGATGAGGGTCACGCTTGTCCTTCCATCGGGGTGATGTGCAAGGTCGTGGCGGTGGCCACGAGCAATGAGCGATCGGGTACTTCGGTCCACTGGTGGGGACCGAACTGCTCGGAGCTGACGGTCACCGAATCCGCCGTCCGGCGTACGTGCAGCGAGTGGGTCCACGTCGTGGCGATGAGTTGCTCGCCGTCGGTCAGCAGGACGTTCAGCCGGCAGCCGGGTGCAGCCGCTTCGACTTCTTGTACGACGGTTGCGACCGCGTCCGCCGGCGGGGCACCCTCGGCGAGGCGGTGGGTGATGAGGGCCCACAGCAACGCCGAGTCGACCGAGGCGTCGAGCTGGAGCAGGTCGGCGACGGGGAGTTGCTCAGCCAGCTTCAGGGTCGAGTCCGGCCAGCCCGGGATCCGTCCGTTGTGGCTGAACAGCCAGTTGCCGTGCATGAACGGCGCGACCGCTGCCTGCCCGTACGGCATGTTGACGGTCCCGTTCCGGATCGCGGCGATGACGGCGCCGGAACGGATCGAGCCGGCCAGACCGGGAAGGTTCTCGTCGGTCCAGATCGGCACGTTCCGCCGGTACCGGACCGGGCCGCCGGACACGGCGACATCACCCTCGGGGTACCAGCCGAGGCCGAAGCCGTCGGCGTTGACCGAGCCGCCGCCGCGCATGTCGGCGGGGGCCCAGCTCTGCTCGTAGATCGAATGGTCGGGGTCGAGGACCAGCGACGCCAGCGTGACCGGCGGGCCCAAGTAGGCCAGATGGCGGCACATCAGTCGTGCAGCTCCTCGGGACGAGGGTCGCGGGCGCAGCGGAAGCCGGCGAAGATCTGCCGCCGGATCGGGTAGTCCCAGTTCCGGAAGGTGCCGCGGGCAACGACCTCGTCGGTGCCGAACGAGCCGCCGCGAAGCACCTTGTAGTCGGGGCCGAAGAAGACCAGCGAGTACTCGTCGTACGGCCAGGCGCGGAAGCCGGGGTAACCGTGGAAGTCGCTCGACGTCCACTCCCAGATGTCCCCGATCAACTGCTCGACACCCAATGGCGAAGCACCCGCCGGGTACGCACCGACCGGAGCCGGCCGGAGGTGGCGTTGGCCGAGGTTCGCGTGCTGCGGACCTGGCGACTCGTCGCCCCACGGGAACCGCCGCGTCCGGCCGCTGTCCGGGTCGAATCGCGCCGCGAACTCCCACTCCTGCTCGGTCGGCAGCCGCTTCCCGGCCCACTTCGCGTACGCCTCGGCCTCGTAGAAGCAGACATGCATGACCGGCTCGTCCAGCGGCAACCGCTCCTGGTGCCCGAACCTGACGCGCGACCACTCGCCGCCGTCGTGAGACCAGAACCGCGGCGCGACCAGCGAAGCCTTCCGCACATGCGCCCATCCGGCATCGGACCACCACTGCGGATCCTCGTACCCGCCGGCGAGCACGAAGCCCAGGTAGTCGCCGTTCGTCACGGGGACCGTGTCGATCACGTACGGCGCGACGTGCACCGCGTGCGCCGGTCGCTCGTTGTCCAGCGCCCACGGCTCGATCGACGTACCCATCTCGAACACACCGCCCGGGACGAACACCTCCTTGCGCGGCAGCTCACGCCCTTGCGGCGGCGGTGGCGCGTCGAGCACTGGTGCACCGGCGCGGAGCTGATGCGTCGCCAGCATCGTCTCGTCGTGTTGCTGTTCGTGCTGCGTGATCATGCCGAACGCGAACGCGTTGTCGACGAGCTCACGCCCGCCGTCGAACTTCACGTGGTCCAGTACGTCCATGACCTTGTCGCGTACTTCGGTCACGTACGCGCGGGTCTCGGACGGGCCGAGCAGCGGCAACGCCGGCCGCTCCGCGCGCGGGTGCTGGAACGCGTCGTACAGCTCGTCGATGTCCTGGCGCAGCGGCTCACGGCCGCCGACGTCGCGGACCAGCCAGAGCTCCTCCTGGTTGCCGATGTGAGCGTAGTCCCAGACCAGCGGTGACATCAGCTTGGAGTGCTGGCGGACCAGGTCATCGGTGTCGACCGCGTCGGTCAGCTGCACGGTCCGCGACCGGGATCGCTCCAGCTGCTCGCCGACGAAGGTACGCAGGCCTTCCGGTGACAGATCTGACAATTGGTGATTCACGAAGCTCGCCTTCCGTGGGTGTCGTCGACGATGCGCTGCAGCCGGGTTGCGACAGCAGCGATGAGTTCGGGATCCGCACCGGTCCGGTCCAGCACCTCGGTGCCCAGGTCGACCACGTCTCGCGCGGCCTGCAGGACCAACTTGTCCTTCAGCCCTTCACGGGCCGCCGGGAACCAGCGGCCGGCTGCGGGCTCGGCCGCGGCCAGCACCTGATCCATCGGTGCGGACATGAGTGCGGTGAGCAGCAGGGTCGGGGCGATCCACCCGTCCCCCGGCTGCGCGTCGAGGTAGCGCACCTCGAGATACCCGCGCGGTCGCACCGGCGGGAACAGCGTGGACAGGTGATAGTCCAGGTCGTCGTACGTCGGTCTGTCGCCGGGCAGCTGCCCATCCGCCCGGCCGTCCGCCCAGTCGCCGAAGGTCAGCCCGGTCGGGGCGTCCCAGGTGTCGCCGCGCCGTAGGCACAGCACGGGGGCCTCCATCGCCATCCGCGCCCAGGCGGCGGCCGGATCACCGTCCAGCGGCGGCGGCTCGGTGAACGGGGCGCAGGTCCCGAAGGTCGCCTCGGTCCGGGCAGAGGCCCACCCGGTGTCCGAACCGGCGCGACGACGGGAGTTGGCGAACAGGCCGACGAGGGCGGGACCGAGATCGTGCAGCGCGCGCCAGCGCACCGCGGTCTGGTCCTGTTCGCCGGCGTCGAGGCAGATCTGCAGGCCTGCCGTGCTGCACATCATCCGCGGGCCGTGCGGTCCGAGCCGCTGGAATGCGTGTTCCATCGCCGCGTAGCGCGGGACGGTGAGGATGCGGCGGGGTGCGCGGAACGGGTCCAGGCCGTAGGCGCCGGGAACGAGGTCCGCATCGAGGAGGAGCGCCGTCAGCTGGGCGGCGTCGGCGGCGGTGTCGTCGATCAACCGGGGAATCGATTCCGCCGCGGGAACTGAGATTTCTACCTGGCCGCCGGGCTCGACGGTGACCAGGGCGCCCCGGCTCAGCGGCAGTTGCGGACTGCCTCGGACCAGGGTCGCGGGGGCGTGCAGCCCCAGGGCTTTGCTCAACCGGCCGGCGTCGAGGGGCCGGTGCGGATCATCCGCGTGATGCACTGTCCACTCGAGCTCGACGCCGAACAGCCGAGGTGGACCGTGCTTGAAACAGACCATCGCGACGTACCCCTCCGCTTCGGCCCGGGAGCCGATCGGAGTCGTCGCCGGAGAACCACCGGGCGAGGTCACGTCAGCGAACCTAGCTCCGGACCCAGGGCTGGACAACCGACCAGGAATTACCCCTCGGTGACGTGTGTGCTGCATGTCGACTCATGCGCAGCATGCTTCCCGAGGCCACCGACACTTTCCGGCCGGATCAGGACAGCTGATTTCGCTCTGAGCGAAATACCGTCGGAAGGCCCGTGGAGCGGCTTGGTTAGGGTCTGGGTGTGACAGTTCTGACTCGGTGGCATGTCGGGCCCTGGACCACTCGCGGCACGCGGCCCGGAGAGAAGTTCGAGCCCGGCCGTAAGCGCACACCGGATGAGCTGAACTTCGACGTGGTCGGGCTGGCCCGCATCCTCGGCCGCCGGCTGTCCGGCCGGGACGAGCTACAGGTCCGCCTCTGGCAGAACGAACTCCGCCCGACCCACACCCGGCTGGTCGGCGTACACACGCTGGCCGACCCATCGAACGCTCAGGTCCTCCACGACACCGCTCAGGAAGCCCTCGCCTGGCTGGCCGAGCGTGCGCCGGCCGGGTACGAGTTCGTCCTGACCGACGCGGTCGAGCTGCGGCCAGTGCTCCACCTCGACGCCGAGGTGGTGGCGGTCGAGGCGGTTGTCGAGCTGGCCGGTGTGGAGCTACCGGCGTCAGGGCTCGCGACAGCTCACGTACGCCGTGCTGCGTCGGGCGACTGGTACGCCGGTGACGCCGTGTGCAACTGGTCCGGTCCACACGAGTCGTCCGACGCCGCGGTGGCCGTCGTACGAGCCGCCCGTGCCGAGCTGATCGACCAGCTGCTGGCAGCCGGTCGCGAGGACCTGGCTGGTACCTCGGCTCGCTGGGCGGACGTTCCGGTCGAGCGCTAACCGGCGGTTTGCGGAGACTTTTCGCCGCTGGGTGACTGATTTGTTCCGGAAAGGTGCTGGGTGAGGAAGGCGAGCTCGGCTTCGACGACCTGTTCGTGGGCGTCGAGGAACGGGGCGTAGTGGCCGCCGGGCACCTGGAGGACCGTGGCGTCGGGGGTCTGGGCGGCGGCTTTCAGCGCCGGGGCTGCGAGGGCCGACTGGTCGTCCTCGCAGACGACGTACATCAGAGGGCAGCGGACCTGCGGGGCGTACTTCGCCGGGCGGTAGAACATCGCGGGGAAGATGGAGCGGGCGGCGATCGTCTGCTGCCAGTCCGTGTAGCGCTGGTCGGGGTCCAGAGCCTTGTCGGTGTCCAAGGCATCCGGGGTGTTCAGCAGTGCGACCGTGCCGGGCGGGCCGGAGAGGGCCACCAGTCTCGGCGTGCCTCCGATGACAGAGTCGAGGATGCAGCGGGCCGTCAGACGGAGCGCGGCACCAGGGGTCTGGTAGCGGGAGGCGTTGCGGGTGACGGTCGGGCCGTCGACGTTCGCCGACTGGGCGATGGCGGCGGAGATGCCGAGGTCCTCCGAGGCGAGCTGCAGGATGTAGCCGCCGGGGAGTGAGAACGCCCAGATGGCTACTCGCTCGACGCCCGGGAGCGTGGCGGCGCAGGCGATCGCGGCGCGCCAGTCGTCGAGCTGGTCTCGGATTCGGGCGACCTGGCGGGGTTCGCCGGCGCTCTCGCCGAAGTTCCTGTGGTCGAAGGCCAGCACGCTGAAACCGGCCGCGTTGAACCGCTCCGCGAAGCGGTCCGTCCCCGGCTCCTTCGTCACTGCGAAGCCGCCGGTCATCACCACGCACCCGCCGTTGGTCCCCGGGTAGTGCCAGGCCGCACACGCGACCCCACCGCTGATGAAGCTCACTTTCTCGCGCATGAGAAAAGTGAACCACGTGGTTCGCAAACTGTCCAGGAGACTTACGGCGCCTGCTCTTCACGCTCCAATGCACGCGTCAGCGCCGCCAGGCCGGCGTCGATGCCGGCCGCGTCGCCGCTCGTCCGCCACTCGATCAGGAAGCCGCGGAGAGTGGCGAGGATCAGCTCGGCAACCTCCTGACGACGCTGCTCGGACCACGACTCCGGGCACAGGGACAGCAGCGTCGGCAGGTACTGGCGTGAGGCGGTCCGCGCCAGATCGGCGTACCGCGGGGCGTCGTACATCGCGAGGCCGATCGCCTGGTCGAGGACCCACGACTCCTCGCCGATGAGTGTCGGCCACATGGAGCGCACACGGTCCGCGAGCGAGCGGTCGGCCGGACCTTCGGTTGCGGCGGCGAGAGCGCGGGTGATGCGTCGTTCGCGCAGTTGCAGGACTGCTTGGGTGAGCAGGTCTTCGGCGCCGTCGAAGTGGTACAGGAGCACCTTGTGCGTCGTACCCGCCGCGCGCGCCGCTCGCCGGAGCGAGAAGTCGACCAGGCCGTTGGTCCCGAGCTCGTCCGCGACCTTGTCCAACAGCTCGCGGCGCCGCGCTTCACCCCGCGGCGACTTCACCGATCGGCGATACCCCGTACGTTCCTCAGTCACCCGGTCAGTATCTAGGTGAACGACGCAACGAGGTAGCCGACGCCGTACGGGGCGGCGTTGTAGGTGAGGTCGGGGGTAAGCGTCGCACCTTCGAGGGCGCCGGCGAGTGCTTGCCAGGGGGCGCGACCGGCGGCTTGCAGTTCGGCGGCGAGATCTGGGTCGAGGGCTGCGAGTGCGTCGAGATCCCTTTGCTGCAAGGCGTTCGCGACGGTGGTGTCGAAGATCTCCGCGCGGGGGTGGAGGTGAACCGGCGAGTGCTCGCTGCGGCGGGCGGAGCCGTCGCCCATCACCAGCAGGCCGACCCGATCGTTGCCTGCAGCAATTTCTCGGCCCAGATCCACGCACTCGGTAGGCGTCGCGGACGTCGGTACGGCGACGTACGTGCGCGGCAACCCGGCCGCCTTCGACTGCTCCAGCAGCCACCCGCCGATCGCGAGCGACAGCGGGAGAACAGGGTCGCCGCTGCCGACCCGCACTCCGGGCGCCCCATACGCCCCGAACGAGCCGCCCGCCGCGGCGGGAAACCATACCAAACCGTATGGTACGGCGAGTGCCGCCGAGCCGCTGGCCACGAGCGTGGTTGGGGTTGATGCCGCCGGCCCGACGACCGCCGGCGTGGTTGGGGCGGATGCCGCCGGGCCGACGACTGCGGGCGTGGTTGGGGCGGATGCCGCCGGGCCGACGGCCGCGGGCGTGGATGGGGTGGAAGTCGCCGAGCCGATGACCACGATTGTGGATGCGGTGGAGAGGGCGTCGATCGTAGCCAGGCAGGCGGCGCGTAGGTCGTCGAGTTCGGGGGCTGCGCCGGAAGCGACTTCGGGCACGAGCAGAGGCGGATGCGGGCAGACGGCAGCAGCGACAACTGGCATGACCTAGACCTCCCGGCGATCAGCGGGCATGGGGGCAGGCCTCCCGGCGATTGGCGGACATCGGTCAGACCTCTCGGGTGTAGCGGAAGAAGAGGTAGTCGTCCTCGGCCCGCAGGGTCGTCCGCAGTTTCATCTGGCGGGTGAGCGTCGTCGGCAGACCTGCCGTGATGCGCCCCGAACCCGGGCCGGCCAGCAGCGGAGCCAGGGCCAAACAGAGCTCGTCGACCAGGTCGGCCTCGGTGAGCGCGCCCAGCAGATGCGGCCCGCCCTCGCACAGGATCTGCGGCATCCCCCGCGCCGCCAGCTCATCCACGACCGCCCGCAGATCGACCTCGCCAGAGCCCAGGACGATCAGGTCCGCCACCTCCCCCAGCGCCTCGCGACGGTCCGTCGGCGCCGCTTCATGCGTCACCACGACCGGCCGTACGGCGGACTGGAACACCGGGTTCACCGGGCTCAACTCGAGCCGCGACGACACGATCGCAAGCGTCGGGTTCTCCGCCAGCCCCGCCGCCGTACGCCACTCCCGCGCCGCCTTCGACAACCGCAGCGGGTTGTACCCCTCGTCGCGGATCGTCCCGGCGCCGACCAGCACCACGTCCGCCAGCCGCCGCACCATACTGAACACCCGGCTGTCCGAGTCGCTCGACAGCGCCTTCGACTTCCCGTCGATCTCGACCGCACCGTCCAGGCTGCTGACGAAGTTCGCCCGCAGATGCGGCACCGACCGGTCCTCGACCGCGTAGACGGCGATCAGCTCCTCGTCGGACAGTTCCTCGAGCATCAAGCCAGGCTCCTTCGGGTTCCGGCGGGCTGCGCACTGCCCCGCAGTACGGCGATGAAATCGAGCGCCTGGCGGGCCGCCGCTACGTCGTGCACCCGGAAGACCCGCGCACCGAGCCAGGCGGAGACGCTCAGCGCCGCCAGCGTCCCGTTGCCGCGCTGACCCGGCGGCAGCTCCAGCGTCTCGCCGATGAAGTCCTTGTTCGACACCGCGACCAGGACCGGCCAGCCCGTCGCGGCGAGCTCGTCGAGGCGGCGGGTCAGCTCGAGCGACTGCAGCGTGTTCTTGCCGAAGTCGTGCGTCGGGTCGATCAGGATCCCGTCCGGCCGGACGCCGGCTTCGACCGCCCACTCGGCCAGCGCGGTCGTCGTACGGATCACGTCGGCGACCACGTCGTCGTACGCCATCCGGTGCGGGTCCGTGCGCGGAGACAGGCCGCCGACGTGGCTGCAGACCAGCCCGGTCCCGGCCTCCGCGGCGGCGTACACGAGGTCGGGGTCGGCGCCTGCCCAGGTGTCGTTGAGCAGATCCGCGCCGGCCTCGGCGACCCGGCGTGCGACCCCGCTGCGGTACGTGTCCACGCTGATCACCAGCGACGGGTGGCGCGCCCGGATCCCGGCCACGAAGTCCACGGTCCGGCGCAGCTCCTCGTCCTGACTGACGGGTTCGCCGTACCCGGCCTTCACGCCGCCGATGTCGACCAGGTCGGCACCGTCCGCGACCGCCTTGTCGATGGCCTCGTACGCCGCGTCGGTCGCGTACGTCGCACCGCGGTCGAAGAACGAGTCCGGCGTCCGGTTGACGATCGCCATCAGCGCGAACTCACCCGCCGCGAACGACCGGTTGCCCAGCCGGAGTACCCCATCGCGCTCGTCCGTCACGCCACCGACTGTAACGGGGGCCGTTGTCCACACACCCAATCAGGTGCCACGATCGCCACATATCCTATAGGATTCACCTCGACAGTCCCGCCCACCGCTGCAGATCGGGTTCTCGATGCCACGATTCACCGAGTTCGAGACGTACGACGTCCGCTTCCCCACGTCGCTGGACCTGGACGGCTCCGACGCGATGAACACCGACCCGGACTACTCCGCGGCGTACGTGATCCTGCGGACCGACGCCGGTGACGGGCTGGAGGGGCACGGTTTCGCGTTCACGATCGGCCGGGGCAACGACGTCGAGACCACGGCGATCGAGGCGCTGCGCGACCACGTCGTCGGGCTCGACCTGGACGCGACGCTGAGCGATCTCGGCGGGTTCTGGAAGTCGCTCGTGCACGACTCGCAGCTGCGCTGGCTCGGCCCCGAGAAGGGCGTCATGCACATGGCGATCGGCGCGGTCGTCAACGCGGTCTGGGACCTGGCCGCCAAGCGCGCCGGCGTACCGCTGTGGAAGCTGCTGTCCGACCTGACCCCGGAGCAGATCGTCGACCTGGTCGACTTCCGCTACCTGACCGACGCCCTCACCCGCGACGAGGCGCTGGAGATCCTGCGCGCCGCGAAGCCGGGCCGGGCCGAGCGGGAGGCGGTACTGCGCGAGCGCGGTTACCCGGCGTACACGACGACGCCCGGCTGGCTCGGGTACGACGACGCGAAGCTGGTCCGGCTGTGTCACGAGGCGGTCGCGGACGGCTTCACCCAGATCAAGCTCAAGGTCGGCGCGAACCTCGACGACGACATCCGCCGGATGCAGCTGGCCCGTGCGGCGGTCGGACCGGACATCCGGATCGCGGTCGACGCCAACCAGCGCTGGGACGTGGCCGACGCGATCCGCTGGGTCGGGGCGCTGGCGCCGTACGACGTCTATTGGGTCGAGGAGCCGACCAGCCCGGACGACATCCTCGGGCACGCGACGATCGCGCGGGCGATCGCGCCGATCAAGGTTGCGACCGGCGAGCACGTGCAGAACCGGGTGATCTTCAAACAGCTGTTGCAGGCCGGGTCGCTCTCGGTCCTGCAGCTCGACTCGGCCCGCGTCGCCGGCGTCAACGAGAACATCGCGAACCTGCTGCTGGCGGCCAAGTTCGGCGTACCGGTGTGCCCGCATGCGGGTGGGGTAGGACTGTGTGAGCTGGTCCAGCACCTGTCGATGTTCGACTACGTCGCGGTGAGCGGATCGATGCAGGACCGGGTGATCGAGTACGTCGACCATCTGCACGAGCACTTCCTGGACCCGGTGGTGATCCGGGACGGGCACTACGTGGCGCCGGTGCGGCCCGGGTTCGGCGCCGAGATGGATGCTGAGACGCTGACCGACTTCCGGTTCCCGGGTGGCAAGATCTGGACAGACCTGACAGAGGAGAAGAAGTGACGGACTTCGCCGGCCTTCGGGCCGTGGTGACCGGCGGTGCATCGGGGATCGGCCTGGCGGCGGCGAAGCTGCTCGCGGCCCGCGGTGCCCAGGTGGTCGTCTTCGATCTGAAGCCCGAGGTCGAGGCGCCGCTGATCGGCATCGCCGCGGACGTCACCGACGACGGCTCGATCCGGGACGCGGTCGCCGCCGCGGCGCTGCAGCTCGGCGGGATCGACATCGTGGTGAACAACGCCGGGATCGGCGCCCAGGGCACGGTCGCCGCGAACGACGACGACGAGTGGCACCGGGTGTTCGACGTCAACGTGGTCGGGATCGCCCGCGTCACCCGGGCCGCGCTGCCGCACCTGCGCAAGTCGGAGGCGGCCGCGATCGTCAACACCTGCTCGATCGCCGCGACCGCCGGCCTACCGAACCGCGCGCTGTACTCCGCGAGCAAGGGCGCCGTCCTCGCGCTGACGATGGCGATGGCCGCGGACCACGTCCGCGAAGGCATCCGGGTGAACTGCGTGAACCCCGGTACTGCGGACACGCCGTGGGTCGGCCGGCTGCTCGACGTGGCAGCCGACCCCGAGGCCGAGCGGGCCGCGCTCGAGGCCCGGCAACCGATGGGCCGGCTGGTGTCGGCGGACGAGGTCGCTTCGGCGATCGCGTATCTGGCCAGTCCGCTGTCGGGCTCGACCACGGGTACGGCGCTGGCCGTCGACGGCGGCATGCAGAACCTCCGGCTTCCGGCGGCGCGCTGATGAAGCTCTTCCCGGACGACCAGCGCGTCGGGCTCGGCGGTGCGCCGCTGGGCAACCTGCTCGGCGAGGTCAGTGACGTCGAGGCGATCGCCACCGTGAACGCGGCCTGGGACGAAGGCTGGCGGTACTTCGACACCGCGCCGCACTACGGTCTCGGACTGGCCGAGGAGCGGCTCGGGGCTGGGCTGCGGGACAAGCCGCGCGACGCGTACGTGCTGTCGAGCAAGGTCGGGCGGATCATCTACCACGCCTCGGATGCGGCGATGGACGACGAGGGGTTCGCGGTCGACACCACCCGGCGCCGCCGGTGGGACTTCAGCCGGGACGGCGTACTGCGGAGCATCGAGGACTCGCTGCAGCGGATCGGCACCGACCGGCTCGACGTGGTCTTCGTGCACGACCCGGACGATCACTACGACGAGGCGGTCGCGACCGCGTTCCCGACGCTGATCGAGCTCCGTGAGCAGGGTGTGATCGGCGCGATCGGGTCCGGGATGAACCAGTCGGCGATGCTGACCCGGTTCGTCCAGGAGGTCGACATCGACGTGATCATGCTGGCCGGCCGCTACACGCTGATCGACCCGGACGGGCTCGACGACGTACTTCCCGCGTGCCTGGAGCACGACGTACAGGTAGTTGCCGTCGGCATCTTCAACTCGGGGTTGCTGTCGCAGCCGCGCCCGGTCGCCGGTGCCACCTTCAACTACGAGCCGGCCGCACAAGCCCTGCTCGACAAGGCCAACAAACTCGCGGACCTCTGCGAATCCCACGGCACGACCCTCCCGGCCGCCGCGCTCGCGTTCCCCCTTGCACACCCCGCAGTAGCCGGCATCGCCGTAGGCTGCCGCACCCCGGAGGAAGTCCACACCAACGCAGCCCTGTCCCGAGCCGAGATCCCCGCGGCCCTCTGGTCGGACCTCAAGTCCGCCGGCCTACTCCGCAACGACGCCCCCACTCCCGGCTAAAGCCCCGTCAGCCGGGAGTGGTGCGGGAGGCTAGGTGTAGGGCTAGGCGTTCGTCTGGGTTGGTGAGGTCTACGCCTAGTAGGTGCTGGATCTTCTGGACTCGGGCGGCTGCTGTGTTGCGGTGGATGCCCAGTACTGCTGCGGTTTCGGCGACGGAGGACTCCGTGTCGAGGTAGACGGCCAGTGTGGTGACCAGGTCGCCGGGCTGGTCCTTGATGGGGGCCAGGAGGGCCTGGGCAGCGGGCTGGAACGTGTCCGTCCGGGTCCACGCCAGCAGCAGCTGCGCCAACCCCAGGCGGTCAACGTGAAGGAAGCGGCCAGTCTCCGCACGACCACGTGCGAGACCGGCAGCATCACCGGCTTCGGCCAGCGTGGTGGCGATCCCGCTCGGACCGGCCTGCACACGACCCACGCCGACGTACGCATCAACGGTCTGCACCAACCGACGGTGCACCCGCCGGATCGTCGCCGCCTGCTCCTGTACCTCGGTCGCGGTCGGCTCACTCACCGCGGTGATCCACGCCGACCACCCATCGCCCTGCTCCACCACAACCGCCTGCAGCCCCTCGGCGTCGAACGCCTCCACCACATCGGTACGCCGACCCGCGACATCCACCTGTCCATCCGCGCCGATCCGGATCCCCGTGTGCCACCCGTCGAGCTGCCAGCCCAGATCCACGGCCCGTCGACGCGTGGCCTCCGACGGCTCACCATGCAGCAGTTCACCGAGCAGCGACGTACGTTGACGCGCATCCCGCTCCAGCTCCAACCGCCGCAACGCCAACCGCTCGCCCACCGCCGGTGCGACCACACTCAGCACCTCAGGTACGGCGGCGACCTCGGCCGGCACCACCGCAGGCAAACGCGCCACCAACCAGCACACCGGCCCCACACCCAGCACAGCAACAGCTATCAGCACCGCACCACTCGCCAGATCCACCCGGTACGGCGCTGCCCACCCAACCGGCACCCGAGGCAACGCAGCAACCAATGCGGTCCGCTCGCCCGGCTCCAGCGGCTCACCGGCGAGCGTGCCGCCGTCGGCGCCCGCTAGCGTGACAGGACGCTCCAGCACGCCAGCCGCAGTCCGCAGCACCGACGCCAGATCTCCATTCGCCCGGCGCAGCGCCGAGACCGCCCGGAGCACCAGGTCAGACCGCACGACCTCCGGCTCGGCCGTGACCCGTCGCAAGTGCTCATGAGCTGCCAGCGGGTCCTGGCATCCCAGCACCGGCAACTGCAACCGCTCTGCCAACAGCTGAGCCCCACGGCCCAACGGCTCGACACCAGCCAGCAGTACGGCCGCTGCCCCGGCCGCCGATGCCCGGCTGATCAGGGCATCGATCCGCCAGTCGGTGTGATCACCCGCCAGCAGCACGACAAGTACCTGCCCGTCCATCGGCTCTGGGTGCACAGACAACTCCAGCGCCACTACAGACCCGGTCAACCGCGGCCCAGGATCCCCGCCGCCTCCCAGCACTACGACATCCAGCCAGCCGGGTGAGGTGAGCATGGCTGCCAGCGTTGGCGACAGGGGCCTCATGACGCCTCCAGCAGCTGGGGCGCGCAGGTGAGGCCGAAGGCTTCGGGTCCGACGTGCGTCAGCCGGTCGGGCCGGCGCCACCATGTGGGTCCGGGCAGTGCGAGTACCAGTACTTCGTCGCCGGTGCGGATCGCGTCCACGGCGATCGGCTGCAGCGTACGGCGGTCCAGCAGACACAGCAGGTCCGGTGTGGTCACTGCGGGTGTGCCGTCGACCAGTGCGAGCAGGTACTCGTTCTCCGTCTCGATCCGGACTACTGCACGGCTGGCAGAGTCCACCACACACACGCTGCCGCGACCGAACGCAGCGCCACCGTCAGCGATCAGGTGCCGGGCAACCTGCTCGACACGACCGCTCGCCAGCAGCCGGCCACCCAGACCGTCAGCGATCTCAGCCGGTGTAGCAGTCGGCTGTAGAGCCGCATGAGCTCGCCCAAGCGCCAGAGCCCGCGTCAAACTCCCCTGTACGGCGTCAGCCGCCGCAGCCTCCACCGGGGTAGGCGCCAACGCCAGCACCGCCCAGCCACCGGTGTGCGCGACGAAGCTGCGCACTGCTCGCTCCAGACCGGCTGCGTCGACGTTATCGACGACAATCACCTGACCGCTCGGCTCACTGAGAGCACATGGCGTCAGCGAACGACCCGCCACCGCCCACGAGAACTGGTCCAGCCGCGGCAGCGCGCGACCCATCAGGTCGGCGTCGACCACCGGAAGGCCCAGATCCAGTGCAGCGATCAGCGGAGTCAGCCCGTTGAGGCCACCGGCCTCCAGCGGCATCAGACCGGTGACGTCCGCCCCGGCCCACCGGCTGACCGCCCGCACCGCAGTGTCGAACTCACCACCACTCGGCAGCTTCTCCATCAGCACACTGGTCGCCCCGACCACGCCGATCGGACTCACCAACGCATCCGGTACGTCCGCGGCGTCACGCAGTACCAACTCGCGGTCACCCAGCCGCCGGCGCAGCATCCGCCCGAACGACCCCGTGTCGCCGCCACCACCCGACCCCAGCAGCGTGACGCCGACAACCAGCGCCTTCAGATCCTGCGGCCTGACGACACTGGTCATGGGGCGATCCTCGCATTGCGGACGTGCGGCACTCACCAAAAGCGCCGAACTGACCGCGGCGGCTGCCAGCTGAGCGTGCAGGCCGTGGGAGCCGTGAGGTTGGTGAGTGGTGGGCGTCCGGTTGGAATCCCGGCCCGCCGCGGAGGGGTCAGCACGGCGGGCCGAGAGCTAGAGGGTGGTGACCAGGTCACCGCGGCGTTCGACCGGCTTGAACTCCACGTCCAGTCCGAAGCAGTCCGGTCCGAAGACCGCCAGGGCCTCAGGCGTCCGCATCAGGTCAGGTGTCGAGATGCCGACCACGGTGACCCGCTGGCCGTACCGGAGGCCCTCGGTGGTGATCGGCTCGGCGGTGTCCGCCTCCAGCACGCAGATCAGGTCCGGCACCGTGCACACCACCTCGCCGTCGACCTCTGCGACCAGGTTCTCGTTCTGGAAACGCAGCTCGAGCTCCGACGTCCCGTCGTACCCGGTGAACCGCGCCCGCCCGCGGGCGAAGCCCTCGAGCGTACGGCGTTCCACGTCGACCACCTTCCCGCGGAACAGCACCCGCAGGTGGTTGTACAGCGTCGGCGCCAACGCAGCCCGCAGCGCCTCGATCGGATCCCGGTGCGCCTCGCGCGCCTCCCGGACCGCACGACCGATCGACAGGCCGAGCGACAGCGTCCGCGGTACGGCGGTGCGCTTCACCTCGGCGCCCGTCATCGAGTACTCCGCGATATGCGCGACCCCGCCGAGCCGGATCGTGATCCCGCGCGCGAGCCACTCCATCTGCTTGTTGTCCGTGCCGGTGTCGATCACCACGGTCTCGTCGTGCTCCCCCGCGATCGCCATCGGCGACCCCGGTACGCCGTACACCGAGAACGTCTCCATCTGCAGCTCGGGGAACGCCCGGCCCATGCCGTCGGCGTCGACCACCGGCAGACCGGTACGGGCGGCAACGAGCAGCGGGATCATCGAGTTGATGCCGCCGCACTCGATCGGCATCGTCGCGTCGGCGGTCCGGCCGAGGTGCTTCTCGAGCGCGCGCAGGGCGCCGACCGGTTCGCTGCCGCGCGGGATCTTCTCCACGATCACGGTCGGCGCGCCCATCTGCGCGGTCGGGATGACGAACGCGTCGTCGTCCAGCTCGTCCGGATCCAGGACCGTCACCGGCCCGTGCTCCCGGATCGCCTGCTCGACCAGCAGCCGCCCGATCAACGGATCCCCGCCACCACCGGTCCCGAGGATCGCCGCCCCGCGGGCGAGGTCCCGCAGGTGCTCGATGTCCAACGTCCAGCTCATACGGTCTCCAAAGCCCGGATCGGGTCGAGGTCGTAGCCGAAGTACCGCGGGCCGACCAGCTGGATACCTTCCGGCGAGTGCCAGCGTTCGTCGGCCGGGGCGGCGAGCACGCTGACACGATGGCCGTAGCGCAGCGCCTCGGTGGTGATCGGCTCGCCGGTCTCGGTGTCGAGCACGATGATGAGGTCCGGCGTGGTCGCGATCGCAGTACCCTCGAGCTCCGCGACCAGGTGCTCGTTCTGGAACCGCAGCACCATCACCCGCCCGTGCGACGCGTCCAGCCCGTCGACGGTCGCGTCGCCACGGGCGAAGCCGGTCGTCGTACGGCGTTGCACGTCGACGACCTTGCCCACATGCAGAAGCCGGCCGCCGAGCTCGTCGACCACGGCCGCGACCGGATCGGCGTGCTCACGTTGGGCCTGCTCGATCGCCCGGCCGATCGTGACGCACTTGCTGAGCGTGCCGGCGACGAACGCACCGCGGATCTCGGCGCCGGTCATCGCGTACAGCGAGACGATCGCCGAGCAGCCCATGTCGATGGTCGCGGAGCGCGCCAGCCGTTCGGCCCATTCGTTCGTGACCGTGTCGAAGACCCCGCGGTTGCCCTTCTCGTCGACGATCGACATCGGGGTGGCCTCGATCCCGGCGAGTGTCGGCAGCACCATCTGCAGCTCGGGGAACGCGCGGCCCATCCCGTCACCGTCCACCAGCGGCAGCCCGAGCTGCGCGGCGGCGATCACCGGCACGGTCGAGTTGACCCCGCCGGCCTCGATACAGGCCAGGTGGGTCGGCGTCTTCCCGACGTACTTCGCGAGCGTCTGCACCGCGACCGAGATCTGGTCCGCGGACGGTAGCTTCTCCACCATCACCGTCGGCGCGCCCATCATTGCCACCGGCAACACACAGGCGTCGTCCGGAAGGTCGCCGACGGCAACGATCTCCACCGGCCCGTGCTCCCGCACAGCCTGCTGCGCGAGCAGCTTCCCGATATGCGGATCCCCGCCACCCCCGGTACCCAGCACGGCAGCACCGCGAGCAAGCGACCCCAGATCCTCAGCACGAAGCTTCATCACAACCACTCCACCCCGGCGCTCATGATGCCTCGCCGAGGCGGAGGTCGCCGACGGCCTTGCAGCGGATGCGGGTCGCGTTGCCGGGCAGGTAGGGGATCGGGACCTCGTCGAAGTCGACGATCCGCACGGCCGCGGGATCCGCGCCGGCCGCGATCGCCCGATCGACGGCCTCCTGCCGAGCCTCGTCCACCACCGCGTCTCGGCGGCCGGGGTCGATCGCGTACACCCGGTCGACCTCGCCGCCGACCTGCGCGATCGCGGCGCCGATCGCGTTGGCGACCGCGAAGTGATCCGGCCGATGGACGGCGAGACTCCCAGGCAGATCGTCCGGCAGCAGGATCGACCCACCGCCGACCGCCACCACTGGCAGCGGGTCGGGCGACGTGCGCATCCGCTCCACCGCATCCGCGATATCCGCCGCCACCCGAGCCAGAGCCGCCTTCACCAGCGTCGGATCCAGCTCGGCGACCGCCGAAGCGTCACCCACCTCGGCCCGGCCGGCCGCGACCGCGATGTCTGTCGCCGTCAGTGTCCGGCCGCCGAAGACCAGGGCCTCCTCGGTCAGGCGGTAACCGACCGACCGCGGACCGACCGTCACCGCATCAGTCGCCGATTGATTGTCCGAGGCAACCAAGCTGCCACCGCCGATCCCGATGCTGAGCACATCGGGCATCCGGAAGTTCGTCCGCACCCCGGCCACGTCGACCTCGGTGGTCGCCTCGCGCGGGAAGCCGTGCGTGAGTACGCCGACATCACTCGTCGTACCACCGACGTCAACCACAGCACAGGTGTCGAGCCCGGACAGCAGTGCCGCACCGCGCATCGAGTTCGTCGGTCCGGACGCGAACGTCGCGACCGGGTACCGGCGGGCGAAGTCGACGTCCATCAGCGTGCCGTCATTCTGGCTCAGGTACAGCGGCGCGGAGATGCCGTGACCGGCAACCGCGCCGGACAACCCGTCGACGATCGAAGCGGCCAGCTCACGCAGCGCGGCGTTGATGATCGTCGCGTTCTCCCGCTCGAGCAGCCCGATCCGGCCGATCTCGTGCGACAGCGAGATCGCCACGTCGTCACCGAGCTCGGAGCGCAGGATCTCCGCCGCGCGCAGTTCGAACTCGTTGCTCACCGGCGAGAACACCGACGAAATCGCCACCGACCGTACGCCGTGCTTCACCATGTCGCCCGCGTGCCGGCGCAGCTCGGCCTCGTCCAGCTCGGCGATGTGCCGGCCGTCGAACTCGTGCCCGCCGTGCGCCAGATAGCTCCGCCCGCTGATCGCCTCGACCAGCCGCTCGGGCCAGTCGACCAGCGGCGGCAGCGATGCCGTGGCGGGCAGACCGAGCCGCAATGCCGCGGTCGGCGCGAGCCGACGCGCCTCGACCAGTGCGTTGATGAAGTGCGTGGTGCCGATCATCACGGCCTGGACCTGCGCGGGGTCGAAGGATCGCTCCGCCTGCAGCCGGTCGAGGGTGTCGATGATGCCTGCCGTGACGTCCGCGCTGGTCGCCGACTTGTTCGCGGCCAGGACGCTCGTCCCGTCGAGCAGCACGGCGTCGGTGTTGGTGCCACCGACATCGATGCCGATACGCATTCAGATCCTCCCAGGTTGTACGACGGTGGTGATCTCGGTCGGTGCACTCTCCATGGTGCGGCTGGTGCCGACGCCGCGGATCAGGCCGAGCTTGCCCGCCACGACGTACGCCGCGAAGCCGACGACCAGTGAGTTGATGCTGGGCAGACCCCAGGCGACGTACTTGCCGATCAGCGCGGCGCCGACCCAGATCACGATCGTGGCCGGCACCCAGGTCGGCGCGGTCGCGGGCAGCGTGCCCTCGGCCCGGGTCGCCTCAAGGTCGGGACGCCAGCGCTTCACCACGAAGTACTCGGCGACCATGATTCCGGCGATCGGCGGGAACGCGACGCCGAGCACGGTCAGGAATTCGGTGAACTTGTCGAGGATCCCGCCGGCCGCGAGCACGCTGCCGAGGACGCCGACGACCAGCGTGACCACGGCCCGGTTGACGTGCCGGCCGAAGACGGTGCCGATGAAGTTCACGATGCCGAGGCCGGAGCTGTACAGGTTCCAGTCGTTGATCTTGATCGTGCCGAGGATGATCACCAGCGTGCCGACCCAGCCGACCGACGAGGTGACGATCGTGATCACGTTCGCCGAACCGACGGCGTGCGCGAGCAGTACGCCGACGAGGCCGATCACGTACTCGCCGAGCGTGATGCCGAGCACGGTCTGCTTGACGACGTCGCCGGCGACGAGCGTCGTACCCTCGAGCAGGCTCAGGTGCGGACCGGGCGGCGCGGCGTTCACGAGCGAGCCGAAGCTGTGGTCGGACAGTTCGCTGATGATCGACCAGCCGACCAGGATCAGGAACGCCGGCACGGTCACGTACGCGACCCAGGCCATCGAGTGGAAGCCGCGCAGTACGACGAGCGTCACCGCGAGACCGAAGACGAGCGACCAGCCCCAGGTCGGGAGTACGCCGATGAGCTGGCTGAGGCCGGCCGCGGACACCGCGGACTGGATCCCGAACCACCCGATCAGGCTGATCCCGATCGCGAGCCCGATCAGCGACGAGCCGGCCTGGCCGAACCCGGTCCAGCGCGCGATCACCGACGTCTGCAGCCCCTCGCGGGCGCCGATGACGCCGATCAGGATCGCGACGAGTTCGAGGATCACCGCACCGAGCGTCAGCGCCCAGAACGCGGTCCAGAAGCTCATCCCGAACCCGAGCGTCGCGCCGAGCAGGAACTGACTCAGCGCCGAGATCTGCCCGAACCGCTGGGTCGCGACAGACCACCAGGAATACCGCGCGCTCTCCGGGACGCGGGCGAGCGCATAGTCGTCCGCACCAACAGATGTACCGGCCATCGAAACCTCCAGCCCTGGGGATTCAACCGAACGTACGACTGTTGGCGGGCCCGCTCACCGTCCAGTGTGCACACCCGACCCGCCCCGACTGTGCAGGCAGCCCAGTGCTCAGACCTGGCGCCAGACGACCTGAAGTGCGTCACGCCGGGCAATCTGCTCGATCCGGTGCGCCACCCGCTCGCTCGCCTGCGCGAGCGCGGCCTGATCACCGGCCTCGACCCGCAGCACCAGGTCATCGTGGGTCGCCCGGACGGTCCAGGTCGCCGTACCGAGATCCACGACAAGCTCGTCCTCAGCCGCCGACAGGATCGTCAACCCGCCCGGCCCGTGCCCCATATGGCTGGTCAGCTGAGCGAGGTACCGATCGGCACGAGGGGTGTCGAGGTGGGCTTCGAGTGCAGGCACGGCAATCTCCTTTATCGAGACACAATGTCTCGATCATAGGCAGACTGTCCAGCTAGACTCCAGGTATGCCGAAGTTGTGGACCGACACCATCGCGGGCCACCGCGAGTCCGTGCGGGAGGCGGTGCTGGACGCGACGGCTTCGGTGGTCGCCGAGCGCGGGCTGACCGGGGTGACGATGTCGGCGGTCGCTCAGCGCGCCGGGGTCGGGCGGGCGACGCTGTACAAGTACTTTCCCGACGTCGAGTCGATCCTGACCGCGTGGCACCAGCGGCAGGTCGCCGACCATCTGCGGCAACTCACCGAGATCTGGACGGAAACCGGGCGACTCGAGGCCGTGCTGGAGGCGTACGCATTCATCTGCCACGAGCATCCGCCGTCGGAGCCGGCCGCATCGTTGCACCGGTCGGAGCATGTCGCGCGAGGCCGGGAGCAGCTCGTCGATTTCCTCGCCGGCCTGATGACCGACGTACGCGATGACGTTCCGGCGAAGGAGCTGGCGACGTACTGCGTGCATGCGTTGGGCGCGGCAGGCGCCGTACCGTCGAAAGCTGCGGTACGGCGCCTGGTGGCGGTCGTGCTGAGTGGGCTACGCGGCGAGGCGGGCCGGTGAGAGGTTGAGGCGGCGTAGCAGTTGGGCGTTGAGAGCGACCACGATCGTGGAGATCGACATCAGCAGCGCGCCGACGGCCGGTGAGACGACGATGCCTGCGAAGGCCAGTACGCCGGCTGCGAGCGGGACCGTGATGACGTTGTAGCCGGTCGCCCAGATGAGGTTCTGCCACATCTTGCGGTAGCTGGCCTTGGACAGCTCGATCACCGAGAGCACCGCGCGCGGGTCGTCGGCGGCGAGGACGACGCCGGCGGATTCGATCGCGACGTCGGTACCGGCGCCGATCGCGATGCCGACCTCGGCGCGAGCCAGGGCCGGGGCGTCGTTGACCCCGTCACCGACCATCGCGACCTTCAGCCCGCGGGCCTGCAGCTCGGCGACCTTGGCGTCCTTGTCCTGCGGCAGCACCTCGGCGAACACCTCGTCGATACCGAGCTCCTTCGCCACCGCGTCGGCCACCTGATGCGCATCCCCGGTGATCATCGCCACCTTCACCCCACGCCGATGCAACGCATCCACCGCCTGCCGGGACTCCTCCCGTACTTCGTCCTCCAGCGCGACAACTCCTACGACCTGCCCATCCCTCACAACATGCAAGACCGCCGCCCCGCGCTCCTTCCACGCAGCGACCTCCGTCCGCAGCTCCTCCGGCTCCTCCAGCCCGCTCTCCCGCAAGTACGCCGGGCCTCCAACCGCAACCACAGCACCATCAACAACCGCCTGCACCCCGCGCCCGGTCAACGACCGGAACTCAGAGGCGACGAGTCGCCCGTTGCCTGCAGCAACCACTCGGTTGCCCGCGCCGGCAGCTGACGTGGCGGAGGCAGCCGAGGTGGCGGCGCCCGCACTCCCCCCGTCCGTAACCGCCCCGGGAGCGGCTGCAGCGGGACGGTCAACCGCCCAGCCTTCCGCGGCGCTGGGCGCAGCGCCGCCGCCGACCCGAACGCCGTTGGCCTGCGCGGCATGAGCGCGGACGATCGCTTTGGCCAGTGGGTGTTCGCTGTCGGCTTCTACCGCGGCAGCCAGCTCCAGCAATTCGTTGTGTGAGACGCTGCCGACGGTGGCGACCCCGGTGACGGCCGGTTCGCCCTTGGTGAGGGTGCCCGTCTTGTCGAACAGGACGGCGTCGATCGTCCGCATCCGCTCGAGTGCAAGCCGGTCCTTCACGAGTACGCCGGCCTTCGCCGCGCGCTCGGTGGAGATCGCGATCACCAGCGGGATCGCCAGGCCGAGGGCGTGCGGGCAGGCGATCACCAGCACTGTCACCGTCCGCGTCACCGCCTCGTCGACCTTGCCGAGCAGCGCCCACACCACGAACGTGATCAGCCCGGCGATCGACGCGAAGTAGAACAAGAACGCCGCCGCCCGGTCGGCCAGCGCCTGCGCACGCGACGACGACGCCTGCGCCTCGGCCACCAGCCGCTGGATGCCGGCCAGCGCGGTGTCGTCGCCGACCGCCGTGATCTCGACCCGCAGAGCGTTGTCAGTGGCAACAGTTCCCGCCACCACGGAATCACCGACCGCGCGTGACACCGGCCGCGACTCCCCGGTGATCATCGACTCGTCGACCTCGGCCTGCCCGTCGACGACGGTCCCGTCCGCCGGCACTCGGCCACCGGACCGCACGAGTACGACGTCGCCCGCCTGCAGTTCGTGCAGCGACACCTCGACGACCTCGCCGTCGATCACCTTCTCGGCCGAATCCGGCAGCAACGCCGCCAGCGCATCGAGCGCGCCGGACGCAGCGCCGAGCGCCCGCATCTCCAGCCAGTGCCCGAGCAGCATGATCACGATCAGCAGCGCGAGCTCCCACCAGAAGTCCAGGTCGAACCCGCCGAGCTTCAGCGTGGTCACCCACGACGCCACGAACGCGACGGTGATCGCCATCGAGATCAGCAGCATCATCCCCGGCCGACGGGACTTCAGCTCACTCCAGCCGCCGGTGAGGAACGGCTGCCCGCCGTACACGAAGATCACCGTGCCGAGCACCGGCGCGATCAGCCCCGAACCCGGGAAGTCCGGCCTGGTGTACCCCAGCAGATCCGCGAACATCGCGCTGAAGAACACCACCGGCACGGCCAGCCCGAGGCTGGTCCAGAACCGATCCTTGAACTGCGCCGCATGATCCCCGTGCCCCGCATGCCCGCCATGTCCGCCGTGCTCCATCTGTCCACCGTGCTCGTCCATGCCCAAAACATACCCCTAGGGGGTATCAAACACAACTGGGAACGCAGAAACGCCCGGCTGGGGTCACCAGCCGGGCGTTTCGAGTTGGAGTTACAGGGGGTCGATATCCGTCAGAGTTTCCGGGGTCAGTTCCAGCCAGCGGGTGATGCCGATGTCGCGGAGGAAAGGCACGTCGTGGCTGGCGATGACGAGAGCGCCGTTGTACGACGCCAGCGCATCCTTCAGCTGGGCGACGCTGGACAGGTCGAGGTTGTTCGTCGGCTCGTCCAGCATCAGCAGCTGCGGTGGCGGCTCGGCCAGCATCAGCGCCGCCAGCGTCGCCCGGAACCGCTCGCCGCCGGACAACGTACTGACGAACTGGTCGGCCGCCCGCCCACGGAACAGGAAGCGGGCCAGCCGCGACCGGCGCTCCTGGTTCTCCGTACTCGGGGCCAGCAGCGCCAGGTTGTCGACGACGGACAGGTCGTCGCGCAGCAGGTCGAGTCGCTGGGGCAGGTACCGGAACGGCACCGCCGGCAGCTCACCCGCCACGATCGACTGCAGCAGCGTCGTCTTGCCGGCACCATTCGGCCCTGTCAGCGCGATCCGCTCCGGTCCGCGGATCTCCAGGTCGACGTGCGCACCGGTGCGCAGTACGTGGTCCTCCAACCGCAGCACCACGCGACCGGCAGGTACGGCGGTCTTCGGCAGGTCCACCCGGATCGTGTCGTCGTCGTGGACCTTCTCCTCCGCGTCCGCCAACGCCTCCTGCGCCGAATCGAGCCGCTCGGACTGCATCCCGAGGTGCTTGCCCGCCGACACCTGCGCACCGCGCTTCAGGTTGCCGGCCATGATCTTCGGGATGCCGCCCTTCTCGAACGCCCGCTGACCGCGGGCCTGGCGCTGGTCCATCTTCATCCGCGCCTCGATCAGGTCGCGCTTCTGCTTGCGTACGTCGGCCTCCGCCGCCCGCAGCATCCGCTCGGCCGCCTCCTGCTCGACCGCGACCGCCTCCTCGTACGCCGTCAGGTTGCCGCCGTACCAGGTGACGTCGCCCTTGCGGAGGTCGCCGATCTGGTCGACCCGATCGAGCAGCTCCCGGTCGTGGCTGACGATCAGCAACGCCCCGCGGAACTGGTCGACGGCGTCGTACAGATGCCGCCGCGCCCGCAGGTCGAGGTTGTTCGTCGGCTCGTCCAGCAGCAGTACGTCAGGACGCCGGAGCAACTCGGCCGCGAGGCCGAGCAGGATCGTCTCGCCGCCGGAGAGCTCGCCGACGCTGCGATCGAGCCCGATCGCACCCAGGCCGAGCTTGCCGAGCAGCGCCTCGGCACGTTCGTCGACGTCCCAGTCGTCGCCGATGATCGCGAAGTTCTCCTCCGAGGCGTCACCGGACTCGATCGCGACGATCGCCTTCCGGACACCCTCGATACCGAGCGCCTGGTCGACGCGCAGCGACGTGTCGAGGGTCAGGTCCTGCGGCAGGTACCCCAGCTCGCCGCTGACGCGGATCGCCCCGCGCTGCGGGGTGAGCCGACCGGCGATCAGCCGGAGCAGCGTCGACTTACCGGCGCCGTTGCGGCCGACCAGGCCGGAGCGGACCGGTCCGGCGACGAAGGTCAGGCCGTCGAACAGGACCTCACCGTCAGGCCAGGCGAAGAAGAGGTCGGTACAGGACAGGGAAAAACTCATAGGCGTTGCAACTCCCAACGAGGTCTCGGACGAGACCGCGCACCAGACAGGTGGCGATCGATCGACTGAAGAAAAGACCTCGGAGCTACAACGCGGACCCCTGACGCCGGGAATGGGACGTCCACCAGGATACTGGCCGCCACCGCGGCCCTTCAACTACTTTTCCGAACGCTTGCGCCAGGCAACTACTACCAGGTCCACGAGGGCGACCACCCCGAGCGCCGCGAAGACGATCACCCAGCCCGACGGGAGGTCGTAGGCGAGCGCCAGCACGACGCTCGCCGCGAACAGCACCACCCCGAACGCCGACAACACGATCCGCAGCACCAACGCGCTCCGGGGCGGGGGTGGTTCGAAGGCCATACCTTGGCTTGTACCCCTACGGAGCCTTGCGCAGCCAGGTCTCGACGCCGGCGATATGAGCGGTCATCCACGCGCGGGCCGCCTCGGCGTCGCCGATCTCGATCGCGTCGAGGATCGCGGCGTGCTCGGCCAGCGTCCGCTGGACGGCGCCGGCCTGGGTGACGCCGCGCCAGATCCGGGCCCGCTGGGTCGCACCCGAAATGCCGTCGAGCAGCGAGCAGACGACCTGGTTCCCGGTGGCCTCGGCGATCGCGCGGTGGAACCGCAGGTCGTTCGCGACCAACTCCTCGACGTCCGCGTCGGGCGTGAGGTCGCTCGTGAGCAGCCGGAGCTCGATCACCTGCTCCTGACTGATCCGGGTGGCTGCCAGCGCGGCGACGCCGGGCTCGAGCAACCGCCGTACCTCGAAGAACTGCAGGACCGAGTCGTCGCGGTGCAGGTCGACCATGAAGTTGAGCGCGTCGAGCAGATGCGCCGAGTCGAGACTGCTGACGTACGTGCCGTCGCCGTGCCGGACGTCGAGCACGTTGACCAGCGTGAGCGCCTTGACCGCCTCCCGCAGCGAGTTCCGCGACAGGCCGAGCCGCGCGGCGAGATCCGCCTCTTTCGGCAGTCGATCCCCCGGCCCCAGTTCCCCCGAGGTGATCATCCCCTTGATCTTGACGATCGCCTCATCCGTCAACGCCATCCAGCCAGTATGCCGCCCTAGCATCGGTTCATGACCACACCTGGTTACTCCGGGAAGCCGCTGGCCGCCAAACTTGGCGTCAAGCCCGAGCACCTGGTCCTGCTCGACAACGCGCCGGACGGCTTCACGGTCGAAGGCCTGCCGGCCGGTACGACGGTCACGCGGCGGGCCGGGCGTTCGCCGTACGACGTCGTACTGATGTTCTGCCCCGACCGCTCACGGCTCGCGAAACGACTGCCCGTCCTGCTGGCCAGGACGGCGACGGCCGGGATGATCTGGGCCGTCTGGCCGAAGCGGTCGTCCGGGGTCGCGACCGACCTCGACGAGAACGGGATCCGCGAGCTCGCCCTCCCGCTCGGCGTCGTCGACGTGAAGGTCTGCGCGATCGACGCGACCTGGTCGGGTCTCAAGCTGGTCCGGAGACTGACCAACCGATGAAGGCCAATCATTCCCAGGTGGACTGATTCCGAGCGTGACGTTGGCCACACTTTTGCGCGGTTGTGATCATCACCGGCGGCGAGTGGACAACTGCATACAGTGGGCAGCCACGCTCAACCACCCCTGTCCGAGGCATCGGAGCGGGCGCCGGAAAGCCACATCTGCAAGGCGTCCCGGAGCACCTGCCGTTGCTCTCCGCACCGACTGACGGTGAGAGGAGGGCGTGTGTCCTGAAACACCTTTGTGAGCAGTGTTTCAGGCGCCGGCGGATCGACTCGCCGGGGCCCGACCACTCGACACACTGGTCCGATGGTCCCGGGCTGTGGAAGTGGTCCGGGTGCTATTAGCCTTTGCTTGGGACACCACCCATAACATCTGAATTAACCGTGCTACCGGACCCGAAATCGGAAGAGGCGAACTGCCAAGTGGCCACCGAGCCATCAGACACCAACCCCCTAGCAGCCTTCGGTGCGAACGAATGGCTGGTCGACGAGCTGTACGAGAAGTACCAGCAGGACCCGAATTCGGTGGATCCGGCGTGGCTCGACTTCTTCAAGACGTATAACCCCGATGGCGACGCGAAGCCGGTGACGACCACCCCGGCCGACGCTCCCCGGCCCGACGCGGTGTCCGACAACAAGACGCCTGAGGCGCCGAGCCGCGGCAGTGCGCCGACCGTGCCCGCTTCGAACGCTCCCGCCGCCGCGGCGGCGCCGCAGTCCCCCGCTACCCAGACGCCGGCTCCTGCGCAGGCCGCCGTACCCCAGAAGGCCGCCCCGACCGGAGGCACGGTGAACCAGCCGACACCCGCACAGCCGGCGCAGCCCAAGGCGGCGCAGCCCAAGACGGCGCAGCCCGCGGCGACCGACGAGACCGAGCGGAAGATCCTGCGCGGTGCCCCGGCCCGGACGGCGCAGAACATGGAGACCAGCCTCACGGTCCCCACCGCGACCAGTGTCCGCCAAGTCCCGGTCAAGCTGCTGATCGACAACCGCATCGTCATCAACAACCACCTCAAGCGCGCCCGCGGCGGCAAGGTGTCGTTCACGCACCTGATCGGCTGGGCGCTGGTCAAGGCGCTGAAGACGCTGCCGGAGATGAACGCGTCGTACGACGAGACCGACGGCAAGCCGACCCTGGTCAACCCGGCGCACATCAACCTCGGCCTGGCCATCGACATGCAGAAGCCGGACGGCACCCGGCAGCTGCTGGTGCCGTCGATCAAGTCCGCCGAGACGATGACCTTCGCCGACTTCTGGATGGCCTACGAGGACATCGTCCGCCGGGCCCGGGACAACAAGCTCG
This sequence comes from Kribbella sp. NPDC000426, assembly GCF_040300265.1. NCBI lineage: Bacteria > Bacillati > Actinomycetota > Actinomycetes > Propionibacteriales > Kribbellaceae > Kribbella > Kribbella sp. NPDC000426. Next base: position 124,623 of record NZ_JBEPDK010000007.1, read on the forward strand.
CGCTGCCCGACTTCCAGGGCACCACGATCAGCCTGACCAACCCCGGCACGATCGGCACCCAGCACTCGGTGCCGCGGCTGATGACCGGCCAGGGCTGCATCATCGGCGTCGGCGCGATGGAGTACCCGCCGGAGTACCAGGGTGCGGCCGACGAGACGATGGCCAAGCTCGCGGTCAGCAAGGTGATGACGCTGACCTCGACGTACGACCACCGGATCATCCAGGGCGCCCAGTCGGGTGAGTACCTGCGCCGCCTGCACCAGCTGCTGCTCGGCGGCGAGGGCTTCTACGACGAGATCTTCCAGTCGCTGCGGATCCCGTACGAGCCGATCCGCTGGGCCGCCGACCTCCCGCACAGCCACGAGGAGGACATCAGCAAGCAGGCCCGCATCCTCGAGCTGATCCACGCCTTCCGGGTGCGCGGCCACATCATGGCCGACACCGACCCGCTGGAGTACAAGCAGCGCAGCCACCCCGACCTCGACGTCGCCACCCACGGCCTGACGCTGTGGGACCTGGACCGCGAGTTCGCCACCGGCTCGTTCGGCGGCGACCGGCGGTTCATGAAGCTGCGCGAGATCCTCGGCATCCTGCGCGACTCGTACTGCCGGACCACCGGTATCGAGTACATGCACATCCAGGACCCCGAGCAGCGCAAGTGGCTGCAGGAGCGGATCGAGCGGCCGCACACCAAGCCGCCGCGCGAGGAGCAGCTGCGGATCCTGGCCAAGCTGAACGAGGCCGAGGCGTTCGAGACCTTCCTGCAGACCAAGTACGTCGGTCAGCGGCGGTTCTCGCTCGAGGGCGGGGAGACCACGATCCCGCTGCTCGACGAGCTCTGCGAGGAGGCGGCCGGCGCCGGCCTGGAAGAGGTTGCGATCGGCATGGCCCACCGCGGCCGGCTGAACGTGCTGGCGAACATCGTCGGCAAGTCGTACGGCCAGATCTTCCGCGAGTTCGAGGGCAACATCGACCCGCGGACCGTGCAGGGCTCCGGTGACGTCAAGTACCACCTGGGCGCCGAGGGCGAGTTCGTCTCGGAGTTCGGGGACAAGATCAAGGTGTCGGTGGCGGCGAACCCGTCCCACCTGGAGACCGTCGACCCGGTGCTCGAGGGCATCGTCCGGGCCAAGCAGGACATCCTGGACCGCGGCGCGGCCTTCCCGGTGCTGCCGGTGCTCGTCCACGGCGACGCGGCCTTCGCCGGCCAGGGCGTCGTGGCCGAGACGCTGAACCTGTCCCAGCTGCGCGGTTACCGCACCGGCGGCACGATCCACGTGATCGTGAACAACCAGGTCGGCTTCACCACCTCGCCGGCCTCGTCCCGCTCGTCGATGTACTCCACCGACGTCGCGCGGATGGTGCAGGCGCCGATCTTCCACGTCAACGGCGACGACCCCGAGGCGTGCATCCGGGTCGCCGACCTGGCCTTCGAGTACCGGCAGGCGTTCAACAAGGACGTCGTCATCGACCTGGTCTGCTACCGCCGCCGCGGTCACAACGAGGGTGACGACCCGTCGTTCACCCAGCCGCTGATGTACGACCTGATCGAGCAGAAGCGCTCGGTCCGCAAGCTGTACACCGAGGCCCTGATCGGTCGTGGCGACATCACGATCGAAGAGGCCGAGCAGGCGATGATGGACTTCCAGCACCGGCTGGAGCGGGTGTTCGCGGAGGTCCGCGAGGCGAAGAGCCAGCCGGACACCCCGGCGCCGTACGTCACGGCCCCGGTCTACCCGGACAAGCCCGAAGGCCCGGACGCGACCGCGACCACGCCCGAGGTGCTGAAGAAGATCGCCGACGCGCACACCACGCTGCCGGCCGGTTTCACCGTCCACCCGAAGGTGATGCCGCAGCTGCAGCGCCGGGCGCACGCGATCACCGAGGGCCCGATCGACTGGGCCAGCGCGGAGATCACCGCCTTCGGTTCGCTGCTGCTCGAGGGCCGGCCGGTCCGGCTCGCGGGTCAGGACAGCCGCCGCGGGACGTTCGTGCAGCGGTTCGCCGCGGTCATCGACCGGGTCAACGGCCAGGACTATGTCCCGCTGCAGAACCTGGACGACGCTCAGGCGAACTTCTACGTCTACGACTCGTTGCTCAGCGAGTACGCAGCGCTCGGCTTCGAGTACGGGTACTCCGTGGCGCGGCCGGAGGCGCTGACGCTGTGGGAGGCGCAGTTCGGCGACTTCGTCAACGGCGCGCAGTCGGTCATCGACGAGTACATCTCGTCCGGTGAGGCGAAGTGGGGCCAGAAGTCCGGTGTCGTGCTGCTGCTGCCGCACGGCTACGAGGGCCAGGGCCCGGACCACACCTCGGCCCGGATCGAGCGGTTCCTCGCGCTGTGCGCGGAGAACGCGATGACCGTCGCCCAGCCGTCGACCCCGGCGTCGTACTTCCACCTGCTGCGCCGGCACACGCTCGGCGAGGAGCACAACCCGATGGTCGTGTTCACACCGAAGCAGCTGCTGCGGCGCAAGGAGGCCGTGTCGCGGCCGGAGGAGCTGACCCACGGCACCTTCCGGCCGGTGATCAACGACGCGGAGGCCGAGGCGAACCCGGCGACCGTCGAGCGGGTCATCCTGGCCTCGGGCCGGATCGTCTACGACCTGCTGGCCGAGCGCAAGAAGGTCGAGCCGGACAAGATCAGTACGGCGGTACTGCGGGTGGAGCAGTTGTACCCGCTGCCGGCCGAGGAGATCGCGGCCGAGCTGGCGAAGTACCCGAACGCGACCGAGATCCGCTGGGTGCAGGACGAGCCGGCGAACCAGGGTCCGTGGCCGTTCATGGCGCTGAACCTGACCGAGCACCTGGGCGGCAAGCCGTTCTACCGGGTGTCCCGGCCGGCCATGGCGGCCCCGGCGGTCGGCTCGCACGGTGTCCACGGCACCGAGCAGGCGACGCTGCTGAAGCAGGCGTTCAGCTGACGTGTACTTCACCGACCGCGGGATCGAGGAGCTCGAGAAGCGGCGTGGCGAGGAGGACGTCACGCTCGCTTTCGTGGCCGAACGGCTGCGTGAGTTCGTCGACCTGAACCCCGAGTTCGAGACCCCGATCGAGCGCTTCGCCACCTGGCTGGCCCGCCTCGACGACGAAGACGACTAGTAACCTGAGCGAATGCCCTTCGCCGATCAGCCCGTGCGCCGGGTTGCCGCGGCGGAGGGCATTCGTCCGTCCGGGCGCTGGCCGCACACGATTCCCGCCATCCGCCAACTGCTGACCGACGGGCTGGACCTCGACGCGGGCGTGACCTTCCTCGTCGGCGAGAACGGCGCGGGCAAGTCCACGCTGGTCGAGGCGATCGCCATCGCGTTCGGCCTCTCACCTGAAGGCGGCTCCACCGGCGCCCGCCTCACCACCCGGGCGACCGAGTCGTCGCTCGCCGACGACCTGCAGCTGACCCGCGGCGTCGGCGCCAAGCGCGCCGGCTTCTTCCTGCGCGCCGAGACGATGCATGGCTTCTACACCTACCTGGAGCAGAATCCGGGCACTCGCAACGAGCCGGCGTTCCACGAGATGAGCCACGGCGAGAGCTTCCTCAACCTGATCAGCGACCGCTTCACCCGCCAGGGTTTCTACTGCCTCGACGAACCCGAGTCGGCCCTGTCGTTCTCCAGCAGCCTCGCCGTCATCGGCGTACTCAACCAGCTCGCCGAGCACGGCTCCCAGGTCCTGTGCGCGACCCACTCCCCCGTCATCTCAGCCCTGCCCGGCGCCACGATCCTCGAGGTCGGCGAGTGGGGCATCCGGCGTACGACGTGGGACGAACTGGAACTCGTGCAGAACTGGAAGGCCTACCTGCAAGGACCGCAGCGGTACCTGCGGCACATCGTCTAGCTCCCGGGCACTCGCAAGAGGGCGTCGGCGACCGCTGCGGCGACCTGTGCCGGCGCCTCGTCCGGGAGGAAGAACACCGCGCCCGGGATCGTCACCACAGTCACGTTGGCCGCGGCCTCGAGCGTGTCACGCTGAGCGTCGCTGAGGCCGCCGTCGCCCTTCTCGGCGTGGACCACCCACACCGGACGGCCCGATGCGGCCAACTCGGCGGCATAGTCCCGGTCGGCGGCCAGGTAGTCGAGGTACGGGCCGAGCAGCTGCATCGCAGCGGCGGCCCGGTTCTGCTTGAGGTCCTCGATCAACTCCCGCTTGTGCGGCGCCGGTGTCTTGGCAGACTTGGCCATCAGCGGCATGAGCTTGAACAGAACTGCCATCGGCCAACTGCCCAACCGCTGCGACGCCCCCACCACTCCGCGGAAGAACCCGGCTTCCTCCGCGGTCGTCAGGCTGATGCCCAGGAGCACGACCGGCCCCCGGAAATGACCGCCCAGCAGCATCTCCAAGGCCACCGTCGCGCCGTGGGAGAAGCCTGCGACCACATCGCAGCGGTGCAGCTCGGCCAACTCGCCGGCCCGACGGGCCAGACCCGGCACGGAGACATCCCCCACCGGCGGGGCACCCGCCATGCCCGGCAGCGTCGTAGCCACCAGACGTACGCCGGCCAACGCCGGCTCAGCCATCACCAGGTCGAACGAGCGGGCCGCGTTGGCGCCGCCGGGCAACAGCAGGACCGCGCGCTCGGCATCGTCAGGACCCGCAGTCAACAACTCCCAGGCTTCCCTCATCACAACCGCCCCTGCCCTGAAGGTAGGACGCAGCGAGCCGAGGCAAAACCCCCGGCGCCTTACGGATCCGTGACCGCTCTAGTCGGTGTGTGGCGGTCGCGTACGGCGCGGTGGGTCCGGGGCGAGGGAGCCGTCGGGGGCGATGTGCTCGAAGATCTGGTCGACCAGGTTGAGCACGTGCGGGTCGTCGACGGTGTAGATGTGCCGGCGGCCCTCGCGGCGCGCGGTGATGATCCCGGCCAGGCGGAGCTTGCCGAGGTGCTGGCTGGCGGTGGCGATACTCACGCCGACTCGCTCCGCCAGGGTCCCGACGTCGTACTCCCCTTGCGCGGCCAGCGACACCAAGTGCAGCCGGACGGGTGCGGAGAGCATGGCGAAGGTGCCCGCGGCGGAATCGAGCTGAGCCTTCGTCGGTTCAGGGTTGGTCATCGCGCTGTCATTGTGACCGGTAGACCGGTCCGCGGACAGCTCGCCGGGCCGTCGTGACAACGGTCTCACACTTTCGCAATTGCGAAAGTATCGAAACGGTGGCAGGCTGGAACCATGTTCCGAGCGCTCCGCCCCGTGCTGTTGCTGTTCCTGGTGGCGACCCCCGCGGTCGCCCTCCGGCTCACCGGCACCCATCCGCCGGCACTGGGCTCGATGCTGATCTTCGGCCTCGCCGTGGTCGCCGCATCCTTCGTGCTCGCCTGGGCGGCCGAGGCCGCGGAGATGGACATATCGGGCGGTCTGGCGATCGCGCTCCTGGCGGTCATCGCAGTCCTCCCGGAGTACGCGGTCGATCTGTACTTCGCCCACACCGCCGGCTCGAATCCGGACTACGTGCAGTTCGCCGCCGCCAACATGACCGGGTCCAACCGGCTGCTCCTCGGCCTCGGCTGGTCGAGCGTCGTGCTGATCAGCCTGTACGTCGCCTCGCGGCGCAGCGGGCAATCCGTCAAGGCGCTGGTGCTCGAGTCCGGGTACCGCCGGGAGCTCGGGTTCCTCGCCGTCGCCGGTGTGGTCGCGTTCGTGATCCCGGTGACCGGCGAGATCCACCTGGTGCTGGGGATCCTGCTGCTCGCCTTCTTCGCGTACTACCTGTACCGCGCGGCCACGTCCGAGCACGACGACGAGCCGGACCTGATCGGCCCGGCCGCGACGATCGGCGCGCTGCCACGGGTGCAGCGGCGGATCACCGTGACCGCGATGTTCCTGGTCTCGGCCGGGATCATCCTGGCGGCCGCGGAGCCGTTCGCGGATTCGCTCGTGCAAGGCGGGCACGCGCTCGGGATCGACCAGTTCCTGCTGGTCCAGTGGCTGGCGCCGCTGGCGTCCGAGGCGCCGGAGTTCATCGTGGCGATCCTGTTCGCCTGGCGGGGCAAGGGCGCGGCCGCGCTGGGCCTGCTGATCTCCGCGAAGGTGAACCAGTGGACCCTGCTGATCGGCAGCCTCCCGATCGCCTACGGGATCGGCGGCGGCGGTGCGGCGCTGCACCTCGACGGCCGGCAGGTCGAGGAGTTCCTCCTGACCGCCACGCAGACCCTGCTCGGGATCGCGATCCTGCTGAACCTGCGCTTCCCGCGCTGGGCGGCGTGGACGTTGCTGGGGCTGTTCGCGATCCAGTTCGCCGTACCGGGACAGACCGGGCGCTACGTGATCAGCGCGATCTACCTCGTGCTGGCGGTCGGCGCGGCGATCCACAACCGCGACCAGGTCTTGCGGACGATCACCTCACCGTTCCGCCGCACAGAAGAGCCCGCCGACGCCAAGCGCGCCGACGAGCTCGTCAACGTCTGACCCTGCCGACCGAACGGGGGTGGCTAGCTGGCCTGCTGCTCCTCGTCGATGAGGGGCGGGCGGTTGCGGCGTTCCTGGGGGCCCGGGCGGCCGCGGCGGCGGCCGTAGAGGAACTTCTCGCCGGCGGCGGTGCCGGTGAACTTCGTCCGGCGGGCCCACTCCCGGCATTCCTCGATCACCGGGCAGGAGGTCAGGCAGATCGCCTGCGCCTTCCGCTGCTCCCACTGCGTCGCAGTCTCGTCGTACGACGGGGCTTGTCCGACGCACGCGGCCTTCGTCATCCAGCGGTCGGCCGGGTCAACGATCACCGTCAAAGTAGGCCTCATGGGCTCATCGCTCCTCATCGATCGGGCGGATCGGTAGGAACAGACTGAACCCGTCGCATTGCCCCGGTGCGACGCCTATGTTTCCGGCGTGAAACGTCCACGCCGGACGAGACGGATCTCACGCAGGTCGAAGTACGGATCGTGCTTGCCGACACCGTCCGGCGCGAACCCGTGCCGGCGGTAGAAGCCCAGCGCCTGCTCGTTGCCCTCGAAGACCCAGAGGAACGCGGGCTGTTTGCCGACGGCAACATCCAGCAGCCGGGTGCCGAGTCCGGTTTTCCAGAACGCCTGCCGGGTGTAGATCGCCTCCAGCTCGAACGGCACCGGCGCGTCCTCGTCGCGACCCGGGCCGATCCCGACGAATCCGGCCACCCGGTCCTGGACCGGCGCGTCCGGATCCGGGTTCACCGCGATCCAGCGGCGCCGGCCCTCGCCCAGGGGTGTGGTCCAGCGTTCGATCCGGCGCTCGAGGTTCGACGTACGCTCCAGCAGCAGGTCGGCCGGCACCAGGCCGGCGTACGCCTCCCGCCAGCAGAGCAGGTGACACCAGGCCGCGGCCTCGGCGTCGTCAACAGTGACGGGGCGGATCTCGGGTTGCACTCAGACAGTAAAGACGATCTTGCCGAAGACGTCGCCCGCGTTCATCTTCGCGAAGCCGTCGCGGGCGTCCGCGAGCGGGAAGATCGAGTCGATGTGCGGCGAGATGCCGGCGGTCGCCATGAACTGCAGCAGCTCGGCCAGCTCGGTCCGCGTACCCATCGTGGAGCCCTGGACCCGCAACTGGAGGAAGAAGATCCGGTTCAGCTCGGCCGACTTCGGCGCCTGGCCGCTGGTCGCGCCGGAGATCACCAGCGTGCCGCCCTGCTTGAGCGACTTCAGCGAGTGCGCCCAGGTCGCCTGCCCGACCGTCTCCATCACCGCGTCGACCCGCTCCGGCATCCGCGCGCCGGACTCGAACGCCTCGTGCGCGCCGATGTCGATCGCCTTGGCCCGCTTCGCCTCGTCCCGGCTGGTCGCCCACACCCGCATCCCCGCGGCCCGCGCCAGCGTGATCAGCGAGGTCGCCACGCCACCGCCCGCACCCTGCACGAGCACGGTGTCGCCCGGCTTCAGACCCGACTGCGTGAACAACATCCGGTACGCCGTGAGCCACGCCGTCGGCAGACACGCCGCCTGCTCGAAGGACAGCCCGGCCGGCTTCGGTACGACGTTCCGCGCGGGTACGGCGACCTTCTGCGCGAGCGTGCCCTGGTACCGCTCGCTCAGCAGCGACCGCTTCGGGTCGAGCGTCTCGTCGCCCTTCCACGCCGGATCCGAGACCACCGCGTGCACGACGACCTCGTTGCCGTCCGGGTCCACGCCGGCCGCATCGCAGCCGAGGATCATCGGGAGGTTCTGCTCGGCCAGCCCGACCCCCTTCAACGACCACAGATCGTGATGGTTCAGCGCGGTTGCCTTCACGTCGATGGTCACCCAGCCCTCGGGGACCTCAGGCTCCGGCCGCTCCCCCACCTCCAACGCGGAGATCGGGTCGTCGGCGTCGAACTTGGCGGCATAGGCAGCAAGCATGCGGACCACCTTAGGCGGTGGTCTGGGCGGAGTCAGTTACAGAACTCACCTCGGCCTGGAAAGCAGCTGCCGGCGCGCGACCGACCAGAGCTTGTAGAGCTCCTGCGCGTGGTCCGGGTCGGCCGCCAGGATGCCGCCGGAGTCGGGCCAGACGGTCTCGTTGCCGTTGTCGTCCAGCAGCACACCGCCGGCTTCCCGGACCACGAGTGCCGACGCGAGGTGGTCGATCGGGCTGAACCGCTCGATCACGGCACCCACACCGCGGCCGGCCGCAGGACCGGCGAGAGTAAGCGTCCCGGACCCCATCACCCGCAGCGTGCAGAACCGCTCCCGAAGCCCGTCAAGAAACAGCTCCATCCCAGGCCACGGCGAGTGGTTCAGCAACTCGGTACACACAATCTTCCCGGCAAGCCCGCCGGTAGACCCACCCGCGCTGGACGCCGGGCTGTCCGAGCTGTCCACCCCACTGGACGCGGACCCATCCGCGGCGCTGGACGCCGGGCTGGGTGGGGCGAGGTTGAGGGGGCGGTCGTCCAGGTGGGCGCCGTGGCCCGCGACCGCGGTGAAGATCTGGTTGCGCCAGACGTCGCCGACGACGGCTACGAAGGGTTCGCGGTCGATGGCGAGGGCCAGGGAGAAGGCCGTCCAAGGCACGCCGTTTGCGAGGTTGGCGGTGCCGTCTACGGGGTCGACGTACCAACACGGGGTGCCGGGACGGGCGGTGCCGCCGAGTTCCTCGCCGACCACGAGGTGCCCTGGCAGCCGTTCGGCGATGACCTCGCGGACGTGCTTCTCGACGGCAGTGTCGACCGCCGTGACCAGGTCTGCGGCATCTGCCTTACTGCGGACGTCGCCGAGGTCGGCGCTGCGGGTGAAGGCGTTGGCCCACCGCGCGAGTTCACCGGCGACTGCGATCGCCTCAGCCAGCTCGTCACCGGTGAGCTTGGCCGGCCGCGACGCTCGTTCCCACGACTCCGGCCCTTCCGCGACGACCTTCCGGAGTACGCCGAGCCGGTTGGTCGTGACGATGTCCACGCCACGGGCGAGGACCCAGCGCATCGCCTCCTCGTCGTCGACCGTCCAGCACGCGAGCTCGAGCCCCGCACGGTGTACGACGTCGACGAGCTCGGGGCTGAGGACGAGGTACTCGGAGTTGATGACGTCGGGCCGCAACTCACCGAGGACCTCCGCGGACGGCAGGTCGCGGCGGTCCCACGGGAGCCAGATGCTCGCCTCCGGGTCGAGCACCCGGATGGTCCTCAGCGCCTCCAGGTCACCGCACCAGGCCACCTGTACTCCGGAGCCCAGCACGACCCGCATCGCGGCCTCGACGACCTCAGGCGCACCGACATCGAACAGCAGCGTCGATTCCGTCCCGGCCGCGAGCGCGAGCACATCCGCGAGCAGGGGAATACGAACCGAACCCTCGCCGAGCGCCGCGACGTCGGTCCAGTCGACCTGCGAGACCTCCCGGTCGAGACCCCACAGACGCTCGAGGGTCGCATCGTGCAGGAGTACGACGCGACCGTCCCGGGTCACCCGGACGTCGATCTCGATGAACGCGGCGCCCGCGTCGACGGCCGAGCGCACCGCCGCGATCGTGTTCTCCCGGTGCCGTTCGACGTCTCCACGATGTGCGGTGGCTCGCGTCGTGCTCATGCCGCCGTTCCCTGGCCGACGAGCCGGCCGTCCTCGAATTCGAGCCACTTCTCGATCCGCGCCCAGCCGGTCGCCCCGACAGCGGGCGGGAGACCGGTCACGTAGGCACGCAGTACGGCGTCCTCGCGGCGCAGGTACAGCTCGGCGAAGTGCCCGCGCGGGACGACGCGTTCGACGGTCGCGGCGAGCCCGCGGGATTCGGTGCCGAAGACAACATCCTCGGGCCGTATCCCGACCACGCCCGAGCCGGGCACTACCCGGCCGTCCTTGATCGCACCCTCGAGCCGGTTGAGGCTGCCGATGAACGTCGCGACGAACTCGGTGGCCGGCGTTCCGTAGAGGTCGGCCGGCGTACTGAACTGTTCGATCCGGCCGTTGTTCATCACCGCGATCCGGTCCGAGACCGACATCGCCTCCTCTTGATCGTGGGTGACGATGACCGTGGTGATCCCCAGCCGCTGCTGGATCTCGCGGATGTCCTCGCGGACCTTCACCCGCAGCTTCGCGTCGAGGTTGCTGAGCGGCTCGTCGAGCAGCAGTAGCTCCGGCTCCTGGACGAGCGCCCGCGCGAGCGCCGTACGCTGCTGTTCGCCGCCGGAGATCCGCGCCGGGCGCGAGTCCTTGTGGTGGACGAGGTTCACCAGTTCGAGGGCGGCGTCGACCCGCTCGGCGATCTCTGCCTTCGGCCGCTTGCGCAGCTTCAGCGGAAAGCCGACGTTCTTGGCCACCGTCATGTGCGGCCAGAGCGCGTAGTTCTGGAACACCATCGCGCTCGGACGGCGCTCGGGACCCAGGTGCACGACCTCCCGGCCGCCGACCTTGATCGAGCCCGCGTCCGGGGTGAGGAAGCCGGCGATCATCCGCAGCGTCGTGGTCTTGCCGCACCCGGACGGGCCGAGCAGCGAGACCAGCTCACCCGGGCGCACGGTCATGTCGAGGCTGTGGATGATGCTCCGGCCGCCGAGGACCTTGTGCAGGCCCTCGATGTCGAGACCGCCGGAAACTGTTGTGGTCATGGTGCCCTCTACTTGATCTGGAAGCCCTCGGCGAGGTGGCCGCCGACGATGTGCTTGTGCGCGGCCAGCAGCAACGCCACGGAGGGGATGGCGAGCAGGATCGAGAAGACCGCCGCCACCTGGGTCGGGTAGTTGAGCACGAGGCTGTACATCTGGGTCGGCATCGTCATGTAGTCCGGCGCGCCGACCAGGTACGTGCCCTGGGCCTCGTCGAACGAGGACAGGAAGCTCATGATCGCGGCCACCAGGATCCCCGGCAGCGCCATCGGCAGCGTCACGCTGAAGAACGTCCGCGGCTTCGACGCACCCGCGTCCCGCGCGGCCTCCTCGAGACTGCGCGGTACGGCGGCGAATGCGGCGGCCGGGATCCAGGTCATGAACACGACCGTGCCGAGCACGTGCACGACCAGGATGCCGAGGATCGTGTTCATCAGATTCAGCGCGTAGAACAGTGCGGCGAGCGAGACGAACAGGCCCATCTTCGGGAACGAGTTCGCCGCGAACACCCCGATCAGGAAGAACCGCCGCCCCGGGAACTCGAAGCGCGCGAACGCGTACGCGGCCGGCAGGCAGATCACCGCGGAGACGAGCACGGTGATCGGCGCGAAGAACAGCGAGTTCTGTACGGCGACCCCGAGCGCCCGGTCGCTGAACACGACGCTCCACCACCGGAAGGTCCATGCATCCGGCAACAGGTCCGGGTACGTCCAGCTGGCCGCGAACGCCCGCATGGCCAGCCACAGCAGCGGTCCGATGATGAACAGCGCCAGTACGGCGGCGAGCAGGACGACCACGCCGCGGGACAGTGTCCTGGGCATCAGACCGCCCCGCTTTCCTTGGCCGAGCGGAAGTTCGCCCAGACGTAGACCGCCGCGATCCCGGACGCGATCGCGAACACGATGAACGCGATCACGACGGCCTGCTGCGGCTGGTTGAACGCCGAGAAGTAGTTCGACATGTCGACCCCGAGCATGTTCGGCGAGTTCGGGCCGGTGAAGTACGGCACGGTGAACGAGCCGAGGATCCCGATCGCGGTGAATGTCGTCGCGATGATGATCGGCACCCCCGCCATCGGAACCACGACGCTCCCGACCACTCGCCAGAACGAGGCGCCGGCGTCGCGCGCCGCGTCGATCATCGCCTGCGGGACAGCTTGCATCCCCGAGGTGACCAGCAGGGTCGCGAACGGCAGCGACGTCCAGACCGAGCCGATGACGACGGTCACCAGCGTGTACGACCAGATCGGGAAGCCGAGCCCGAACTGCGCGAAGACGCTGCGCAGGAAGCCGTTGGCGGAGTAGAACCCGAGGATGGCCCAGGAGGCGATGACCACCGGGATGAAGAGCGGGATCACGGCGAGCGCCGACAGTAGCTTGCCGATCAGCCCGCCGGAGAACTTCAGGTACAACCCGATGCCGACCGCGAGCACGATGACGACAGTGGTGCTCACAAGTGTCACGACCACCGTGACGACCAGGTCGCCGAGGAACCGTGCGTTGGTGAACATCTCGGCGTACGCCGACAGCGTCGGGACGAAGCCGTGCGCTGTGTGGACGTTCTGGCCGATCAGCGCGACCGTGCGGTTCAGGCCGCCGGTGAACCCGAGGCTGAACGCGAACGCGAGGACGACCGGGAAGCCGATGAAGAACGCGATCAGCACCATCGGCGGGAGCGCCATCAGCAAGCCCCGGGTCCGGCCCGCCGCCTGGGCAGCGGGCCGGATCACGACAGCCGGGCGGGCTTCGGCTTCCGCCGTCACTTGCCGGGGACCTTCTGGTCCCAGAGCTGGTTGAGGTCCTTGGTCATCGAGTCGAAGTAGCCCTTGCGCAGGTTGTTCGTGTCGGCGTTCGCGAACTTGGCCTGCAGCTCCTGCGGCAGCTTGTCGATCGAGATCGCCGGGTAGCCCGAGATGTCCTTGACGATCATCGCCTGCTGCTCAGGCTGCTCGACGAAGTTCACCAGCTTCAGCGCCGCGTCCTTGCTGGGACTGTTGGCCGGGATGCCGAGGTACGCCGCACCGCCGGTGAAGGACGGGTCCGAGATCTGCGTGGACTTGACCGTCGCGGGGATCGCGCCGTTCGCGACGGCGGTCGTGAACATGTCGGACCACACCGGGGCCATCGAGATCTGCCCGTTCGCGAGCAGGTCCAGCACCTGCTGGTTGCCGTTGGGGTAGACGCCCTTCTGGTACACGTACGGGTTGAGACCGTGCAGCGTCGCGAAGCCCTGGTCCCAGTTGGACTCCAGGCCCTTGTCGTAGCCGACCGTCATCTTCTGCCGGGCGTCGGCCGGCACGTACTTGTCGAGCACGGTGGCCACGAACGATCCGCCGGAACCACCCGACTTGGGCGAGTTGTAGGTGAACTTGCCGGGGTGCGCCTTGATCCACGCGAGCAGCTCGTCCAGCGTCTTCGGCGGGGCCGGGACGGTCTTGGTGTCGTAGGCGAGCAGCACCGAGGACCCGCGGTACGGGATCCCGCCGGTGCCGCCGGCCTTTACGACGTCGGCCGGGATCTCGGACAGCGCGGAGATCTTCTCCGAGTCCGCCGGCTCCAGCAGGTTCGCGGTCGATGCCTTCGGCACGAAGCCGCCGTCGACGACGTCGAAGCCGGGGTCCTTCTTCTGCGCGACCGACGCCGACAGCTTCGCCATCGTCTGGGCGTCGTGCTCGCCGTGCAGGTCGAGCGTGACCTGGACCTTGTAGCCGGGGTTGGCCTTCTCGAACGCCGGGCCGAGGTCGTTCGCCCAGAGCTTCTGGATGTTCGTGTCACCGCTGATGAAGACCCTGACCGTCTTCACGTCGCCGGCCCCTCCGCCCTGGGTGGCGGTGCTGCTCTGCGCACACCCACCCAGTGCGAGGGTCGCGGCGGCGACCGCCGCGACGGCTCCGAATGCGGGCCTGAGCTTCATAGCAGCCTCCAACCATCGGTCCTGTGCGGAATGCCCGGCGGGCAAAACCACGCCAATGGTGGCTGCGGCGGTTTGTTAAGTCAATAGGTTTCCAAGAAGCGTTTGATAACTGGCGGAAAACAACCAACGAAGCGCGGGGAAAGTTGCTCTGAGCAACACTTTGCTCAGGCCGGACGGGCGACGCCGTCGGTCGCGGCGGCTGCGGCGACCGCGGCCGCGACCGCCGGGGCCACCCGCTCGTCGAACGGCGACGGGATGATGTAGCCGGGGCGGAGGTCGTCGGCCGAGATGAGCCCGGCGAGGGCGTCGGCAGCTGCCAGCTTCATCCCCTCGGTGATCCGCGAGGCGTTGGCGTCGAAGGCGCCGCGGAAGATGCCGGGGAATGCCAGCACGTTGTTGATCTGGTTCGGGAAATCCGAGCGGCCGGTGGCGACCACCGCGGCGTGCCGGTGGGCGATATCCGGGTGCACCTCGGGATTCGGGTTCGCGAGCGAGAAAATCATCGCGTTCGGGGCCATTTTCGCGACCGCCTCCTCCGGCACGGTCCCGCCGGAGACGCCGAGGAAGAGGTCCGCGCCCTCGAGCGCGTCGACCAGCCGGCCGGACAGGCCGCCGGTGTTGGTGTCGCGGGCCAGCGACAGCTTCACCGGGTTCAGGTCGGGGCGGTCCTCGTGCAGTACGCCCTTGCTGTCCACCACGGCGAGGTCGCCGACGCCGGCCTGCAGCAGAATCCGCGCACACGCCACCCCGGCCGCGCCGGCGCCGGAGATCACCACCCGGATGTCCTCGATCGCCTTGCCCGTGACGCGCAGCGCGTTGCGCAGAGCGGCGAGTACGACGACCGCCGTACCGTGCTGGTCGTCGTGGAAGACGGGGATGTCGAGCCGCTCCTTCAGCCGGCGCTCGATCTCGAAGCAGCGCGGCGCAGAGATGTCCTCGAGGTTGATCCCCCCGAACGTCGGCGCCATCCGCGCGACCGTCTCGACGAACTCGTCCACGTCGGTGCAGTCCAGCGCGATCGGGACCGAGTCGACGCCGCCGAACTCCTTGAACAGCAGGGCTTTGCCCTCCATCACCGGCAGCGAGGCGGCCGGTCCGATGTCGCCGAGCCCGAGGACGGCGGTGCCGTCGGTGACGACAGCCACCACGTTGGACTTCCACGTGTAGCGGCGTACCAGCGAGGGATCTTCGGCGATCGCGGTGCAGACCCGGGCGACGCCGGGCGTGTACGCCTTGGAGAGGTCATCGGCATCGCGGACGTGGATCGAGGACGACACCTCGATCTTGCCGCCGCGGTGCAGTTCGAAGACGGCGTCACCGGCGAACGGATCGGAAATAGACGTTTCAACGGGCTGGGCGACCATGGACGGACCCTTTCGGAAGACTCGGTTGCAGTGTTCAGAAGCAGGGGATCGCCCGTGCGGGAAAGTAAACCACAGACCCTACTGGTCTGCTGTGAGGGGCCCCACATCCCCCCTCGTGTGCCAGGATTCGTGGACTCACAACCCCTGCCGAGGAGAACTCGCGATGAATTTCGTCCCCACTCCCCGCATGACTCGAGTAGCTGTCGCGCTGGCCGCCGTACTCGGACTGTCCCTGTCCGCCTGCGGCAGCGACTCGGGCAGCGGTGGTTCCGATGACAAGGCGAAGGCGGCCGGCATCACGCTGGTCAAGCCGGGCAAGCTCACCGTCTGCACCCACCTGCCGTACAAGCCCTTCCAGTACAAGGACGGCACCGACGTCGTCGGCTTCGACGTGGACCTGCTCAACCTGGTCGCCGACGACCTCGGCCTGAAGCAGGACGTGGTCAACATCGAGTGGGCCCAGGTGACGTCCGGCGCCGCGTTCCAGGCGAAGAAGTGCGACATGGGTATGGGCGCGATGACGATCACCAAGGAGCGTCAGGCCGCGATCAGCATCACCGATCCGTACATGGACGCCACCCAGGTGCTGATGGCCAAGAAGGACTCCGGCATCAAGACGCTGGCCGATCTGCGCGGCAAGAAGCTCGGCGCGCAGGCCGACACCACCGGCAAGAAGTACGCCGACGAGAACGCCGCCGCGAACGGGTACACGGTGATCCCGTTCAACGACCTCGCGCTGCAGGAGAACAACGTGAAGTCCGGCCGGGTCGCCGCCGCGATCAACGACAACGGCGTGCTGTACGACTTCGTCAAGGACAACCCGGACATGGCCGTGGTGGCCGAGTTCAACACCGGTGAGCAGTACGGCTTCGGCGCGCTCAAGGACGGCAGCGGCCCGAAGCTGGTGGCGAAGTTCAACGAGCTGCTGACCAAGGCGAAGTCCGACGGCAAGTACAACGAGATCTACAAGAAGTGGTTCGGGGTTGAGCCGGCGAAGTGAGCACCTCAACCGATACTCCTGTTGAGCGGAAGGGGCTGAGCCCGCGGCAGCGGGCCCAGCGCTCCCGCTGGATCCAGTACGCCGTCCTGGTCGTGCTGGTCCTGGTCGCGGTGTTCGTCGCGAACTGGCACCAGATCGGCAGCGTGTTCTTCAAGCCGGAGTTCATCAGGTCGACGTTCACCGACGGCGTGCTCAAGGCCCTGCTGAAGACGCTCGAGTACACGGCCGGCGCGTTCGTGATCGGTCTGGCCGGCGGCACCCTGCTGGCGTTGATGAAACTCAGCCAGGTCGGCCCGTACCGGTGGATCGCGACGGCGTACATCGAGTTCTTCCGTGGACTGCCCGCGATCGTGGTGTTCATCGCGTTCAGCTTGCTGCCGCTCGCGTTCCCCGGGATGACGATCCCGTGGGACCCGTACGGCGTGGTGTGGCTCGCGCTCGGGATCGTGGCATCGGCCTACATGGCCGAGGTCATCCGGGCCGGTATCCAGGCGGTGCCGAAGGGACAGGTCGAGGCGGCCCGGTCACTCGGGATGCCGGCCGGGCTGGCGATGCGGAAGATCGTGCTCCCGCAGGCGTTCCGGATCGTGCTGCCACCGTTGACGAACGACTTGATCCTGCTGGTGAAGGACTCGTCGCTGGTGTTCATGATCGGTGTCGCCGCGGATGGCTACGAGCTGACCGGCTTCGGCCGGGACCTGGCCAACACGTACTCGAACCTGACCCCGATCGTGGTCTGCGGCTTCTGCTACCTGGTGATCACCCTGCCACTGGGCATCCTGGCCCGCCGGCTGGAAGCACGAACTGCGAGGACGCGCTGATGGCACTGGTCGAAATCAAGAACCTGCACAAGTCGTTCGGCAGCAACCACGTCCTGCGCGGGATCGACTTCACCGTCGAGCAGGGCGAGGTGGTCTGCGTCATCGGCCCGTCCGGGTCGGGCAAGTCGACACTGCTCCGGTGCGTGAACCTGCTCGAGCAGCCCCAGGAAGGACAGGTGATCGTCCGCGGTGAGGACATCACCGATCCCGACTGCCACCTGGACGCGGCCCGGCAGCAGATCGGGATGGTGTTCCAGCAGTTCAACCTGTTCCCGCACCTGTCCGTGCTGGCGAACTGCACCGTTGCCCAGCGCACCGTTCTCAAGCGCACGCAGGACGACGCGGACCGGGTCGCCCGCGCCAATCTGGAGCGGGTCGGGTTGAGCGACAAGATCGACGCGTACCCGGCGCAGCTGTCCGGCGGCCAGCAGCAACGGGTCGCGATCGCGCGGGCACTGTCGATGGACCCGGCGCTGATGCTGTTCGACGAGCCGACGTCCGCGCTCGACCCGGAGCTCGTCGGCGACGTACTCACGGTGATGCGCAAGCTCGCCCTGGACGGTATGACGATGCTCGTCGTCACGCACGAGATGGCCTTCGCCCGCGAGGTGGCGGACCGGGTCGTCTTCATGGACGGCGGCGTCATCGTCGAGCAGGGCCCGCCCGCCGAGGTGATCGGCAGCCCCACGGAGGAACGCACCCGGACCTTCCTCCGCCGGGTCCTCGACCCGACACACGTCGAACCGGCCTGATAGTCACGCTGCGTGCCCGGGTGATCGACGGGCCGCAGCGTTACGGGCGGTGACGACTACGAATAGGTCTCCTTTCCCGGTTGGTCCGTGCGCTGCCCGCAGGTCGTTGTGTCAAGATGCGGACACATGGCACCGGGGCAGACCGGTGCCCGGGTTTGGAGGACCTAGATGTCTGTCCTGCGTAGGACACTCGCGTTGTCCGGTGTCCTGGTTCTCGCAGCCGCCGGTTGCGGTTCGAACTCTCTCGAAGGTGGTTCGTCCACCTCACCGTCGAGCGCCCCCTCCAGCGCTCCGTCGAGCGGCGGCCCGGACCTGAGCGGTTCGCTGCCGCCGAAGATCAAGTCGGCGGGGAAGATCGTCGTCGGCGTGGACGCCAGCTACCCGCCGAACGAGTTCCTGCAAGGCGGCAAGACCGTCGTCGGCATGGACGTCGACCTGTTCAACGCGGTCGCGCAGAAGTTCGGCGTCACGGTCGACTGGCAGCCGGCCGGCTTCGACACGATCATCACCGGCGTCCAGAGCGGCAAGTACGACGTCGGCGTCTCGTCGTTCACGATCAACGACAAGCGCAAGGCGCAGGTCAACATGGTCAGCTACTTCAACGCCGGCACGCTCTGGGCGACCGCCAAGGGCAACCCGAAGGGCGTGAAGGCCGACGACGCGTGCGGCAAGACCGTCGCGGTCCAGAAGGGTACGACGCAGCTCGAGGACGACATGCCGAAGCGGCAGGCCGCGTGCAAGGCCGCCGGCAAGCCGGAGATCAAGCTGGTCGTCCGGGAGAAGCAGGACCAGGCCACCGCGGACCTGGTCGCCGGGAAGGCCGACGCGATGCTGGCCGACTCCCCCGTCGTGCTGTACGCGATCAAGCAGACCAACGGTCAGCTCGAGCAGCTCGGTGACATCTACGACGCCGCGCCGTACGGCTATGTGATCCCGAAGGCGGAGACGGCGTTCGCGCAGTCGATCACCGAGGCGCTGAAGGCCCTGAACACCGAGGGCACCTACAAGAGCACGCTGCAGAAGTGGAACAACGACTCCGGTGCGCTCACCGACTTCGCCGTGAACCCGTGAGGTTCCTATGAGCACGGATACAACTGAAGCCCGGCCGACGGACGCGAGCCCCGATCGGCCGGGGGCGATCAACGCCGTACCGGTGCGGCATCCCGGCCGGTGGGTCGCGATCGCCGTGATCGCGATCCTGGCCGGGATGCTGGTGCACCTGCTGGTCACCAACAAGGCCTTCGACTGGAGCTTCGTCTTCCAGGCGATGAACCAGCAGCCGGTGATCAGCGGGTTCCTCAAGGGCACGTTGCTGGTCACCGTGCTGTCGATGATCGTCGGCGTCGGCGGCGGCGTGCTGCTGGCCGTGATGCGGCTGTCGGACAACCCGATCCTGGCCGGGGTGTCGTGGGTGTTCACCTGGTTCTTCCGGAGCATCCCGCGCTACATCCTGCTGTTCACGATGGGCACGCTGGGGATCTTGTTCCCGCAGGGAATCGCGTTCGGGATCCCGTTCGACTGGAAGATCATGGACTGGCTCGGGCTGTCGGGCGACTGGCGGTTCTACAACCTCGACGCCAACCAGGTCTTCACCGGCATCGTCGCCGGTGTGATCGGGCTCGGGCTGTCCGAGGCGGCGTACATGGCCGAGATCGCCCGCGCGGGCATCATGAGCGTCGACAAGGGCCAGGCCGAGGCGGCCGAGGCGCTCGGGATGAGCAGCGGCAAGGTGATGCGCCGCGTCGTCCTGCCGCAGGCGATGCGGGTGATCGTGCCGCCGACCGGCAACGAGACGATCGCGATGCTGAAGGACACCTCGCTGCTGCTCGCCGTACCGGTGATCGGCGAGCTGTTCTACCAGCTGCAGTCGATCGGCAGCACCTACTACAAGACGTTCCCGATCGCGGTCGCCGCGACGCTGTACTACCTGGCCGCGACCAGCGTGCTGATGGTCGGCCAGTACTTCCTCGAGCGGCACTTCGGTCGCGGCTTCGGGACCAAGGCACCGCGGGCCGCGCGGCCGGCCGGGGCAGGAGGCGCATGATGCCACTGGTGCACGCGGTCAATGTGACCAAGTCCTTCCACCACAACGAAGTACTCAAGGGCATCGACCTCGACGTCGAGCGCGGGCAGGTGGTGTGTCTGCTCGGGCCGTCGGGTTCGGGCAAGACGACGTTCCTGCGCTGCATCAACCAGCTCGAGACGATCGACGGCGGCCGGATCTGGGTCGACGACGAGCTGATGGGGTACGCCGACCGGGACGGGAAGCTGTACCGCCTGAAGAACAAGGAGATCGCGGCGCAGCGGCGCGAGATCGGGATGGTGTTCCAGCGGTTCAACCTGTTCCCGCACATGACCGCGCTGGAGAACATCGTCGAGGCGCCCACCCAGGTCAAGCGTGAGTCGAAGAAGACCGCGCGGGAACGGGCGATGAAGCTGCTCGACCGGGTCGGCCTCGCGGACCGCTGCAACGCCTATCCGGCGCAGCTGTCCGGCGGTCAGCAGCAGCGGGTGGCGATCGCCCGGGCGCTGGCGATGCAGCCGAAGCTGATGCTGTTCGACGAGCCGACGTCGGCGCTCGACCCCGAGTTGGTCGGCGAGGTGCTCGCGGTGATGCGGGAACTGGCGCTCGACGGGATGACGATGATCGTGGTCACCCACGAGATGTCGTTCGCCCGCGACGTCGCGGACACGGTCGTGTTCATGGACGGCGGCGTGGTCGTCGAGGCCGGTCCGCCCAAGGACGTCATCAACAACCCGCAGCACTCCCGCACCCAGACGTTCCTGTCGAGGCTCCGCTCGGAGCACGAACACCCCTGATTTCAGGTGATTTCCCGCGGTCGGCCCGGTTCGCCGTGCATCGGCGTCCATGAGGTTGGATGATGTACGGCGTTGGGACCGATCCGAGGGAGACGATGTGAGCAGCAGGGGACGAGCCGCCGAGGTCCGCCTGAGTATCCCGGCGGACAGCGCCTACATCGCCGTACCCCGGTCCGTGGTCGGCAACCTGGCTGCCCGCAACGACTTCACCCTGGACGCGATCGACGACCTGCGGATCGCCGTCGACGAGGCCTGCGCGATTCTGCTGCCGGAGGCGGCCGACGGCGTCCTGGACTGCGTCTTCGAGATCGAGCCGCCGCAGCTGACCGTGCGGGCGAGCGCGCTGGTGCGCAGCGGCTGGATGCCGGACACCGACTCGTTCGGCTGGACCGTCCTGACCGCGCTGGTCGAGTCCGCCGCGGCGGAGACCATCGACGGCCGGCTGACCATCACCGTGACGGCCACCGCCACCGCGACGGAGACCGCGTGAGTGACGAGCAGATCCCGAGCGAGCCTCGGGAATCGACGGATCTGCGTACCCGGACGGCGGACTTCTTCCAGCGGATGGCCGCCGCGACCGGGCCCGGTGACGCCGAGCACACCGCGGCGCGCGACGGCCTGGTCGCGTTGCACATGCCGCTGGTGGAGCATCTGGCCCGCCGGTTCCGCAACCGCGGCGAGCCGTACGACGACCTGGTCCAGGTGGCCACGATCGGCCTGATCAAAGCGATCGACCGTTTCGACTCCGACCGCGGGGTCGAGTTCTCGACGTACGCGACGCCGACGATCCTCGGCGAGATCAAGCGATACTTCCGCGACAAGGGCTGGGCCATCCGGGTGCCGCGGCGGTTGCAGGAGCTGCGGCTGTCACTGACCGCGGCTACCGCCGAGCTGACCCAGGAGCTCGGCCGGGCACCGACCGTGGCCGAGCTGTCCGACCGGCTCGGGCTGTCGCCGGATCTGGTGATCGAGGGGCTCGAGTCCGCGAACGCTTACAACACCTTGTCCCTGGACGCTCCCGACCAGAACGAGACCGACGCGACGACGGTCCTGGACGGCCTGGGCGGCGAGGACGAGGCGCTGGAGAGCGTCGAGTACCGCGAGTCCCTCAAACCCCTGCTGGCGCAGCTGGACACCCGTGAGAAGCGGATCCTGACCTTGCGGTTCTTCCGCGGTATGACGCAGTCCCAGATCGCCGAGGAGATCGGCATCTCGCAGATGCACGTCTCCCGGCTGCTGGCCCGCACCCTGACCGAGCTCCGGGCCGGACTCCTCAAGGAGTAAGGGGCCTACAGCACCGGGTGATCGTTGGTCTCGCCACCGGCCAGCGCCTCGGTGGATGCCTTCTGGAACACGCAGATCAGTACGGCGAGGGCCGCGACGGCGAGCGCGATCGTGACAGCCTTGGTCGATCCGCCCCAGAAGCTGTACGCCACCAGGAGCTGGATCAGCTGGGTGAAGACCGTCGGTCCTCGGCTCCAGCGCACCGCCTTCCACAGCCCGCGGGCGACGAAGCCCAGGGCCACGCCGTACACGAGGAAGAAGCCGGCCGTGGTCAGGCCGAGCACCAAGCGATCGCCATGAATCGTCAAGGCTTCGCCAATTCCGAGAACGATGAGTGCGAGGCCTTCCAAAGCGACCACTGCCGCGGCTAGCTTGAGCGGTCTCGGGACGGCGGCAGCT
The DNA here is from genome assembly GCF_040300265.1 of Kribbella sp. NPDC000426. Classification (NCBI taxonomy): domain Bacteria; kingdom Bacillati; phylum Actinomycetota; class Actinomycetes; order Propionibacteriales; family Kribbellaceae; genus Kribbella; species Kribbella sp. NPDC000426. The sequence continues at coordinate 146,941 of NZ_JBEPDK010000007.1, forward strand.
GGGGAGTCGGTCGGCACTTCGTCAGCTTAGTGCCGCATGTGCTCCGGGAGCCTCGCGGACCCAAGGCCCTACAGGGATTTGAGGGTTGTGCGTAACCAAAAGAAGGTTGGAACGGTTACCTGCAGTGAACGGGTGATTGCGGAAGAGCTGCTCCGTCCGATAACCGGATGGAGAGTCCGGCCCTGCGCCAGTTCCGAGTGTTAAGGAAGCGTTGTGATCGGATCGACAACTCCATAACCCTTGTTTCGATCCGCCAAGATTGGGAACATGGTCTCGTTCGTGAATGCGTTCACAACGCATCGCACTAAACCCCCCAGTGCGAGACGAACCGACGAGTACAGCACCGCTGATTGGGCACAGACCTACCCGTCAGCTTACGTCAACTACTGAGAGAGATGGGATCCGCCATGGATTGGCGCCACCGGGCCGTATGCCTCGACGAGGACCCGGAACTGTTCTTCCCCATCGGCAACACCGGCCCCGCGATCATGCAGATCGAGGAAGCCAAGCAGGTGTGCCGACGCTGCGACGTGCGTGAGCAGTGCCTGGCGTGGGCTCTCGAAGCCGGCCAGGACCACGGTGTCTGGGGTGGCCTGAGCGAGGACGAGCGCCGCGCTCTCAAGCGCCGCAACGCCCGCCAGCGCATCCGCACCGCCTGAGTAAGTCCTCTCGGGGCCCCGCGGGAATCACCGCGGGGCCTTTGTGTTTCTCCCGCAGCCGCGGGTTTTTCCCGCGGATCTGTTTCCCGGTCTAGTCCTTCACCGGGATGTCCAGGGTGACCTGCGTACCGGGTTTTCCGTCGTGCCGGTTACCGAATTCCAGCGTTCCGTCCAGCTCCCCGATGACGAGGGTGCGGACGATGGACAGGCCGAGATTGCCGGACAGTTCGGAGTCGAAGTTCGTCGGCAGTCCCTTGCCGTCGTCGATGACGTTGATGTGCAGGCGTCCGACCGACCGCTCGGCGGTCAGCTCGATCCGTCCGGTCGCCTCTCCCCCGTCCCGGGCGCCGAAGGCGTGCTCGACCGAGTTCTGCATCAGTTCGGTCAGCACCATCGCCAGCGGAGTGGCCACTTCGGAGTCCAGTACGCCGAAGGTCCCGCTGCGTCGCGTCTCCACCGCGGTCGAGACCGTCGACACGTCCGCGACCATCGCGCCGACCCGGTCGGCCACGTCGTCGAAGTCCACGTGCTCGTCGAACGACTCCGACAGGGTCTCGTGGACGATCGCGATCGACCCGACCCGGCGCACCGCTTCGGCCAGCGCGGCCTGCCCCTCCGGGACGGTGATCCTTCGGGCCTGCATCCGGAGTAACGCGGCGACCGTCTGCAAGTTGTTCTTGACGCGATGATGAATCTCCCGGATGGTCGCCTCCTTGGTGACCAGCTCCCGCTCCCGGCTCCGCAGCTCCGTGACGTCGCGGAGCAGGATCAGCGCACCGACGTGTGCGCCGTCGGCCCGCAGCGGGATCGCGCGCAGGAACAGCGTGGCGTCGGAGTTCTCGATCTCGATCTCCTTGGCCGCCCGCCCCGTGACCACCGAGGCCAGCACGTCGTCGACCTTGTGTCCGGAATGCAGCAACTCCGCGGTGACGTCCTTGAGCCGGCTGCCGACCAGATCCGTGACGAGGCCCATCCGCCGGTACGCCGACAACGCGTTCGGGCTCGCGAACGTCACCATGCCGTGCCGATCGACGCGGATGCAGCCGTCGCCGACGCGGGGCGTGGTGGACAGCAGCCGCTCCCCGCCGTACGGGAAGACGCCGTCGGTGATCATCCGGGCCAGGTCGGTCGCGCTCTGCAGGTAGGCGATCTCCAGCCGCGACGGCGTGCGGACGCCGAGCAGGTTGGTGTTGCGGGCGATCACCGCGATCACCCGGGTGCCGCGCCGGACCGGGATCGTCTCGACCCGGACGGGGACGTCGTCGCGCCATTCCGGGTCGCCCTCGCGGCAGATCCGGCCGCCGTCGTACGCCTGGTCGAGCAGGTGCCGGCGACCGCGCGGGATGAAGCTGCCGACGATGTCGTCGAGGTACGCCGTCGGGCCGGTGGTCGGGCGCATCTGGGCGCCGGCCCAGAACCCGAGTCCCTCGGTGTCGGGCAGCCAGAGGACAAGATCGGCGAACGACAGGTCGGCCAGCATCTGCCAGTCGGAGATCAGCAGCTGCAGCCGATCCAGGTCGGCGGAGTCCAGGGTGGTGTGGTTTCGGGCCACGTCGGTCAGAGACGGCACAGCTCGATGCTACTAACGCTCTTATACCAGCACGCGGAGTGGCCTGCTCGACAAGTTGGTGTAGACAGGTGTTAGTTGATTCAGCACAGATGAAAGGATGCTCGGGTGGAGTCGACGTACTGGCAGGACGTGATGGCCGCGGACTACGCGGTACCGCACGACCGTACGCTGACCGAGCTCACCGAGGAGCTTGTCCGCGGGCTGGCCAGCACCAACCCGCAGGTCCGTGACGCCCTTGCCTACCCGACGCTCGCCACCTGGCTGGAGCGCGGGGTGTACGACGACCTGCTGCCCGGGTTCGGCGACGGCCTCTGTGCCGGGCTGAACTACGGGCTCGGCGAGGACGGCACCGACAGCGTGTTCCGCCGCTCCTTCACCGCGCTGACGCTGGCCGAAGTCATCCACCGCGACAACGCCGAGTTCCTGGTGCACGACGAGGTCGTGATGCGCTGGGGCGACCGGCTGGCGACCTGGCTTCTGCGCGAGCGCGACCTGCGCGGGTTCGTCAAGGACTGCGGCTGGGCGCATGCGGTTGCCCACGGCGCCGACGCGATCGGCGCCCTGGCCCGGTCCCGGCACTGCGACGCCGGCGTACTGCGGGCTCTGCTCGACGTCCTCGCGGACCGGATCGTCAAGGACACGCCGTACCGCTGGGTGCACGAGGAGCACGACCGGGTTGCACACGCCGTGATGACGATCCTGCACCGGAACATGCTGAGCAGCGACGAGCTCGAGCGCTGGCTGAAGCCGATCGCGGCGACCGCGGGCCAGCAGCCGTTGATGCACGAGACCCTGCCGGAGTGGCCGACCCCGGCGGTGTTCAACGCCCGCGGCGTCCTGCACGTCCTGCTGAGCCAGCTCGCGATCGGCGTGAAGGGGTTCCCGATCCCCGGTGACGACGAGCTCTTCGGCCGTCCGATCGAGGCCCGCGCCGACCTGCTGCTGATGCTGACCGAAGCTGTCCAGGCCTCGCAGCCCTACATCTACCGCCCGGCCACTAATCCGTCCTGAGCGCGGCCGTCGCGACCACGGCCCGGTGATCCGTCCCCTCGATCGGGTACGTCGTGAACCGCCCCGGCTCGAACTGCCGCGTCAGCACGACGTGGTCGATCTGGGTTCGCAGTAGCGCCGGCTGGTCCGCCGGCCAGGTGCCCTGCAGACCCGCCCCGCCGGTCGGCCCCACGCTGCGGCAGTAGCCGCCGAGGGCGTTCCTGAAGTCGGCGTGGTCGAGGGTCGCGTTGAAGTCCCCTGCAACGATCGTCGGCGCGTCCTGGGTGCACCATCGCCGTACGTGCAGGAGGTCGTTCTTCCAGGTGGTCACGGAGTCGGTCAGCGGCGGGAAGCCGTGGTACGCGATCAGCCGGATCGTGCCGAGGTTCCCTCCGGTCACGACGATGTTGCCGAAGGTCGTCCCGGCCTCGGACGCGAACGACACGTTCCCGAGCGCGGACGACACCAGCACACTGGTCGCGCTCTCGACCGCCTTGCTCGGCTGCGCGGTGTAGCCCTTGTACTGCTGGCTCTGCAGCTGCGCCCGGATCTCCTCACGTACGTCGACCTGTGCCTCCGGCAACGAAACCAGGTCCGGTCTGCGGTCCCGGATCACCTGGGCCACCTCCGCGGCCCGGGCGCCGCCGCCGAGCACATTCGCGACCATGATCGTCAGCACCCGGGCGCCGTCCGGGGCCGGCCGGGGGTGGGAGAGTTCACGCGGCGCGACCAGGGCGCCGCCGATCAGAGCCAGCGAGGCGACGAGTACGGCGGCGATCCGCCACCCGCGGCGTACCAGCATCAGGAGAGCCAGGAGCAGCACCACGACCAGCCCCTGCGGGCGGAATGCGGCCAGCTGGGTGAACGGGGTCACCTCGTCCAGCCCGAACAGCTCCGGATACAGCGGCACGGCAACGATGACGAGGAACAGCACGGAGAGCACGACGCGCCGTACGAACCACGCCTTTTCGTTATCCATGCACCAACCTGAAGGTCTAGTACGTACTGTCATCGAACGGTAGCGTGCTGCGTTGCGCCTGTGTCCCGAGGAGGTTTGCAGTGTCTCGATTGTCCGCGGTCAGACCCGCGTACTGGATCTCCGGTGTGTTGCTGGTGGTGGCGGTTGTCGTACCGCTGCTCGTGCCGACGTACGCCAAGGCCGACCCCCATCTGTGGGGCTTCCCGTTCTTCTACTGGTACCAGCTGATGTGGGTCTTCCTGTCGGCGATCCTCGTCAGCATCAGCTACCGGCTGCTCCGTGCCGAGGAACGCCGGCGCCGGGCCGCGCAGGGACTTGGTGACCCTGACGCTCCGGACGCCGACACCGAGGAGGCCGGCCGGTGAACACGAGTGTCGACTGGGTGCAGCTGATCATCGTCGTCGTCATCTTCGGCGCCGTCACCGTGATGGGCTTCATGGCGTCGCGCTGGCGCAGTGCCGGTCATCTGGACAACCTCGACGAGTGGGGTCTCGGCGGCCGGAGCTTCGGTACGTTCGTCACCTGGTTCCTGCTCGGGGGCGACCTGTACACGGCGTACACGTTCATTGCGGTGCCCGCCGCAATGTATGCGACCGGTGCGATCAGCGGCTTCTTCGCCGTTCCGTACACGATCGTCGCGTATCCGATCGTGTTCGTCTTCATGGCCCGGCTGTGGTCGGTCTCGCACCGGAACGGGTACGTGACGCCGGCTGACTTCGTCAGCGGCCGGTACGGCAGCAAGGCGCTGTCGCTGGCGGTCGCGGTCACCGGCATCCTCGCGCTGATGCCGTACATCGCGCTGCAGCTGGTCGGTATGCAGGCGGTCTTCGAGACGATGGGTCTCGGCGGGAACAACACGCTGGCCAAGGACCTCCCGCTGCTGATCGCGTTCGCCGTCCTCGCGGCGTACACGTATTCGTCCGGGCTGCGGGCCCCGGCGATGATCGCGTTCGTCAAGGACTTCCTGATCTACGTGGTGATCCTGGTCGCGATCTTCTACCTGCCGCACGTGCTCGGCGGCTGGGACTCGATCTTCGGTGCGGCCCAGGAGAAGATGGCCAAGCCGAACCCGGTGACGGGCAAGCCGACCGGTTCGTTCATCCCGGGCAACGCGGGCTACGTGTCCTACTGGACGCTGGGTCTGGGTTCCGCGATGGCGCTGTTCATGTACCCGCACTCGGTGACGGCGGTGCTGTCGACGAAGACCCGCAACGTCGTACGGCGGAACGCGGCGATCCTCCCGGCGTACTCGCTGCTGCTGGGTCTGCTCGCCCTGCTCGGCTTCATGGCGATCAAGGCGAACGTCAACGTGAAGGGTCTGGACGGGCTGGCCAACCCGCAGCTGGCGATCCCGCGACTGTTCGACCAGGAGTTCCCGTCGTGGTTCGCCGGGATCGCGTTCGCGGCGATCGCGGTCGGCGCGCTGGTGCCGGCGGCGATCATGTCGATCGCGGCGGCGAACCTGTTCACCCGCAACATCTACCGCGCGTTCATCAAGCCGTCGGCGTCACCGGCCGAGGAGGCCAAGGTCTCCAAGCTGGCGTCGCTGCTGGTGAAGGTCGGCGCACTGGTGTTCGTGCTCGCGATGGACAAGACGATCGCGCTGAACCTGCAGCTGCTGGGCGGTATCTGGATCCTGCAGACGTTCCCGGCGATCGTTGTCGGTCTGTACACGCGCTGGTTCCACCGGTACGCGTTGCTGACCGGCTGGGCGGTGGCGATGGTGTTCGGCACGATCTCGGCGTACAACGTGGTGAACCCGGCGACCAAGAAGCACTTCGGCGGATCGCTGGCGAACATCCCGGGCACCAACACACCGGCCTACATCGCGCTGACCGCGTTCGTGCTGAACGTGCTCATCGTGATCGTGCTGACGGTCGTGTTCCGGGCGCTGAAGGTGCCGGACGGGCAGGACACCACGCACCCGACCGACTACCTCGCCGACCGCGGCGACCCGGGTGTGAAGGACCTGCCGGAGATCCTCGACGACGGCGGCGCCGCAACCGCGAAGTCCTGAGCTCCATGTAGCGGCGGTCCGGTCTCCGGGCCGCCGCTACTTTTTGCAGCTAAGTCGACACGCTGCGGGGTCAGCTTGCCCGGTTTCGGGCCGCGGGTTCGGCAGAATCGCACACGTGCTGCTGGTCCTCCTCGTCATGGTGATCGCTGCCGGGGCGGCGCTCGCGACCGGCGGCGGCTTCGGACGGCTCGCGACCAACACCCTGACCGGCGTGCACTGGCTGGCTGCCGCAGCAATCGGGCAACTGCTCGGCTCGGCCTTCGGAGGCACGGTCTACCCGGTCGGTCTGATCGGTTCCGCGGTCTGCATCGCAGTCTTCCTGCGGCTGAACGTGCGTCATCCCGGCGTCGGCCTGCTGGCGCTGGGCTTCTTCAGCAACGCTGTTGTCGTCGCGTTGAACGGCGCGATGCCGGTGTCCCTCGCGGCCCTTGCCCGGGCCGGCGTGGGCTCGGCGGTCGTCAACGATCCGCGGCACGAGTTGTCCGATACCGCGACGCACCTGCCCTGGCTCGGGGACGTCGTACCCGTGGCCCTTCCCTGGCTCGGCCAGGCCGTCAGCCCTGGCGACGTACTGATCGCCGCGGGCGCCGGCCTCTTGCTGTACGCCGGGATGGGCGCCTCGGGACGGGTGCCCGCGACCTCCGCGCCGGTCTGGGACGACCTGGAACCCTGCGCCGGAACTCCCGCGCTGCTCAGGCTGTCGCCTGAGGCCTGCTCAGAAGCGGAAACCGCGACCGATCACGCGCCTGAGTGACTCGACCACGACCGGGTCATACTCCGCACCGATGCCCAGCCCGATCGATTCCATCGCCTTGTCCGGCGACTGCCCCGACCCCTCCCCCACCAGCTGTTCGTAGGCCAGCGCGACATTCACGATCCCGCTCTCGACCGGGATGTCCGCGTTGTTGGCCCGCCCCTGCCGGTACGGATCGTTGGAGTGCCTGACGATCTCCGCCACATGATCCAGCACCCCCGACCGCTCGATCACCGAAGCCCCGATCTCCGCCGCCCGCTGCCGCTCCTCCCGGGTCCGCAACAACGAAGCCCCACCCGGACTAGGATCCGCCAACGCCAACTGCCCCACCCCGGACAACAGCGCCGCATACTCCAACGCCTCCATCCGCCCCGGCGTCAACCCCAGATCGTTGCCGATAGCCACCGCCAACGTCGCCGTCCGCGCATTCTGCCCCGGACTGCTGAATCCCGCGATCTCCGTACTCCGCGCCATCGACCGCACCGTGGTCCGATAAGTCCGCTGCGCCGAAGCAAACCGCCGAAACGCAAACTGCGTCAACAACAACGGCACCACGACCAGCGGCGGGGCCCACAACCCGACGAGCGAGGTGCCCGCCGCGAGCAGCACACCGCCGATCCCCATCGCCATACCGATCTGGCCGAGGATGACGAGTTCGTCGCGGAGCCCGGCCGGGAACGGCCGGTTGTACCGCTCTGTCGCCTGCCCTGCACCGATCAAGGCATCGGTCAGTCCGGCCGCCAGTACACCGAGGAACATGGCACCGATGATCGGCATCGACTGCCGCCAGGATCCGTTCCAGCTCTCGCTCTCCGGGATGAGTGCGGAGAACACCACGGCGGCGCAGGCCACCGACAGCACCCGTCGGCAGGAGACGACGACGTCCCAGCGGAGGCCTGAGACCGCACGCGGAGCGACCCCGATCATCGTCGCGATGCCCACCACGGTGATGATCTGGGCGATGTCCGGCGGTGTCAGCGCCGGACCGCGGAGCATCGCGTACCCGAGCGCCGCGCTGGTGGCGATCGGCGCCCGGTTCCGGTTGCCGTAGACATTGAACTGCACCATCTCGCCGATCGCGATCAGCGCGCCGAACGTGATCGCGAAGGACCACTCGGAGACACCGCTGCGAACGGTCATCAGCAGGGCTGCGATTCCGACTGCTGCGCCGGCCACCAGGATCACGACGCCACTGCCCAGGTTGCGGGTCGCGAACCGGTCGGCCTCGGCAGGAGCCGTCATCCCGGGGCCGCCGCTGAACCGGACGCGCCGCCGCCGTTGCCGAGGCTCAGGTCATCGTGATCGATGCTGAACTGGACCGAGGCGTCCGGCGCGGGCTGGACCGCGTCGGCAGCCTGCCAGCCCTCGGCCCGGATGACCTTGACGAAGGCGTCGACGAGGTGCGGATCGAAGTGCGAGTACTTGTCTTGTTCGAGGATCGCCAGCGTCTCCTCCACGCCGCGCGCGGGACGGTACGAGCGCGTCGAGGTCAGGCAGTCGAACGCGTCGACGATCCCGATCACGCGGGCGAAGTACGGAATGTTCACACCGCTGAGGCCGGCCGGGTACCCGCTGCCGTCGTACTTCTCGTGGTGATGCAGGACCGCGGACTTCACTTCCTCGAGGAACGGGATGTTGCCGATCAGCTCCACACCCCGCGCGGGATGCAGCCTGATCGCGTCCATCTCGGAATCGTCCAGCCGGCCGGGCTTCTGGATGATGCTGGTCGGAACACCCACCTTGCCGACATCGTGCAGCAGCCCGGCGTGCTCCAGCGCGCTCTGCCGGTCCTCGCTGAGCCCCAGTTGCCGACCGAGCAGGCCGACGCCTTCACTGACCCGCTCGGAGTGGCCCCGGGTATAGAGGTCCTTCACCTCGATCAGCTGGATGAAAGCACGCAACGCCGCGGACTGAGCGCGGCGCTCGGCGGCGTACTGCGAGAGGGCCCACCTGGCCACGACCAAGGGGCCCAGGATCAGGAAGGCCGCGAAGATGTTGAGACCGCCCAGCCAGATCACAGCCATCGACAGGCCGAGCAGACCGTACCCGAGCAGCGGGACGGCGGTCGTACGGACGACGTGCCGCAGGAACTCCGCAACAGCATGGTGGCCGCGCTCGAGGCCCAGGACCATCGTCAGCAACAGCGCATTGACCAGGAGCAGAGCGAACGTTGCGGCAGTGACCGCGATGATGGCGTCCGGAACCCGGTGGAACACCTCGTCGCCGACCGGGCCGTGCAGCGCCGCGTAGACGACGGCGGCAGCCGCGGCGGACAGAATGCGCTGGGCACTGTTGAAGACCCGTTTGATCAGCGGCGCCCGGGCCTGGGCCAACGATCCCACGGCCGCGACAACGACGGCTGCCGCGGGACCTACCACGACATAGACGGCGGCCAGCACAACTGAGACGAGCTCCACAGGGCGCTCGGTGTGCACGGACCGTAAGGCGCTGGCAACTAGGGCGAGCAGGCAGAAGCCGGCTACCAGCAGGGGTTCTTCAGTCTGGCCGAGGGCCAGCACCAGAGAGGCAAGAGCGGCCACCGCGGTGGCCGCGACAGCAATCGGCAGGGTCCTTCTCCGAGGGCTCAATGCCATTCATGCCCTCCATGGCAGAAGGATCACCAGTCCCAGGCGTCGCCGGTCATCATACGTCACCTCCGATCAGCGGTCGCGGTCTTACGCCCAGTCGGATTGCGAGGCGTAGGGGGGCAGACAGCACATCGCTGACTCGTCTGAATTTTGCTCATAACGGCTGCGCCGAAACACTGTAAGCCCAACCGTGACCCGCCGCCGACTCAGCAGTAGCTAGCGTGGTATGAGAGACTGTGACTCTTTGCAGTTGTTTCAAGGAGGCTTAGAAATGGGTAAGACCGGCCGGAAGCGCCGTGCACGCAAGAAGAAGGGCGCAAACCACGGCAAGCGCCCGAACGCCTGAACTCAGGCGGCTACAGACAGCGAGGACCTCGGAGAAATCCGGGGTCTTTGCGATTTGGTCACAGCTTTACAGCAGACCACTTTTATATGAGGTCTTGTATTCGGAGAGTCTCCGCCTGCATACCGAATGCTATCTTTCAAACAGTCGTTGGATTTCGCTGCCGGACGCCCACCCCCTGTGGACAACGGCAAACGGCCGTCGGCGGATCCCCCTAGAGTTGGGTCCGGGATGTTTCCGGTACTGACCGATATCGGGGTGGATCCGAGGAGGGCGCGACGATGAGCGACGCTGCGATGCCAACGCTGAGCGAGCTCCTCCGTACCTTCCGTGCGCGGGCCGGCCTGACCCAGGCCGCGCTCGCCGAGCAGGCCGGCCTCAGCGAGCAGGCCATCAGCGTCCTCGAACGCGGCACCCGCAGCCGTCCGCGGATCGACACGATCCGCGCCCTCACCAAAGCGCTTGATCTCACCGCGGCGGAGGCCGAGCAGTTCCTCACCGTTGCCCGCGGCAAGAGCAAGACCGGCAAGCCGCGTGACGATCCGCCGAAGGAGTCGTCCGCGGTCGACCAGTTTCCGACGCCATGGCAACTACCTCCGGCGGCTCGCGACTTCACCGGCCGAGCCGCCCAGGTCGACGCGATCCTGTCGGTGCTGCGCGATCCCACCGCGGCCGGCTCCGCCGCCGTCGGGCTGGTCACCGTGTCCGGTATGGGCGGTATCGGGAAGACCACGCTCGCGGTCCACGCGGCGCACCAGTTGGCCGACAGCTACCCCGGCGGCCAGCTCTACCTCAACCTGCGCGGTTACGGCCCGGGCGCACCGATGAGCCCGGGCGACGGCCAGCGTCACCTGCTGCGATCACTCGGCTTCGATGTCACGTCGATCCCTGATGACGTCGACGAAGCGGCGGCCGTGCTGCGGTCCCAGCTCGCCGGCCGCCGGGTGCTGATGCTGCTCGACAACGTCGCAGACGTCGGGCAGGTCCTGCCCTTGCTGCCCGGCAGTGCGGGATCGGCCGCGATCATCACCAGTCGGGGCTCGTTGGTGAATCTGCCGGGCGCCAGGCAGATCCTGCTCGACGCTCTGTCGGAGTCGGAGTCGGTCGAGCTGCTGGCCGGTGTCATCGGTCCGGGCCGGGTGGCGGCCGAGCCGGACGCGACCCGCGTCCTCTCGTCGTACTCCGGGCGCCTGCCGCTCGCGATCCGGTTGGTCGGCGGTCGGCTCGCGGCCCGGCCGACCTGGCCGATCCAGCACTTCGTCGACCTGCTGCAGGACGAGGAGCGCAGGCTCGACAGCCTCGGTTCCGACGAGACCGGCGTCCGCGCCAGCATCGCCAGCTCGGTTCACTTCCTCGAGACGAGCGACCGCGAGCTCGACCGGCAAGCCGCCGCCGCGCTGCCGCTGCTGACGGTTCCGGACGGTTCCGACCTGACGACGGAGGTGGTGGCGGCGCTGCTCCAGCTTCCGCGCCGCCGGGCGGACGCGATCGTCGAGCGTCTCGCCGACCTGAATCTGCTGGAGTCCGTTGCCCCGTCGCGCTACCGGTTCCACGACCTGATCCGAGCGTACGGCCGGGAGGTTGCCGATCGGACGCTGAGCCAGGCCGACCGTGACCAGGCCCTTGCGCGAGTCGTCCGGTTCTACACCCAGGCCGGCTGGGTCTGCCATGCGCTCACGCATCCGACCAGTCCGCGGTTGCCACTGGCAACCGTAGGCACCAGCGAGCTGCTCCCAGCCTTCGGCGGTCGGGAACCGAGCCTGCGTTGGCTCGACGGAGAACAGCGGAACTTGCTCGACCGCGTCCGGCAGGCGCGGCAGTCGGGCCTGGCAGACGACGTACTGCTGGCAGAGACCGCGCTCGCGTTCTTCGGGTATCACGAATCACGACGTCGCTGGCAGGAGATGCGCGAGCTGGGCGCCGGGGCGATCGAGCTCGCACAGCGCCACGATCGCCCGGCGACCGCCGCCTGGCTGCAGCACGACAGCGCTATTCCCGATGCGGAGAACGGCGACCCTGGTGCCGCGATCGCCCGCGTTCTGGTCGCTCTGGAGATGTTCCGGGCCATCGACGATCTCTTCGGGCAAGCACGCTGTTGCTCGTCCCTGGCCTACTTGCTCGGCCTGGAAGGCCGGATCGACGAAGCCTTGGAGTATGCCCGGGCAGCTCTGTCGCTGAGTCGTGCGATCCGGGACCAGACACTGGAGGGTGTCGCACTGACCGCGGTCGCCGGGCTGTACGACCGTGTCGGCGACTTCGAGCGTGCGGACACGGCGTTCGCCGAGGGCATTGCCCTTGCGAAGCAGGCCAACGACACGCGAGCCATGTTCAAGCGGTACGTGAACGCGGGCTTCGCGCACCTCCAGGTAGGCCGGTACCAGGACGCCGTGGAGATGGCGTTGCAGGCGCTGGACGTGATGGTGCGGGCCGGCGATTCGACCTTCCAGGCCGAGAGCCACCATCTGCTCGCGCTCGCGTATGCCGCCCAGGGCCGGTACGACACTGCCGTCAGCCACATCGACTCCGGTCTGCGCAGCGCGCGAACCGCCGACGACCCGGAGCGCGAAGGACGCTTATACATCGAACTGGCCAGAATCAATGCGGCGACCGGCCGGCGAAGTGACGCCATCGAGCAGTTGAACACCGCATTGCGGCTGTTGCGAAATGCATCCGCCGTTTACTTCGCGGACGCGCGTCAACTACTGGAGAAACTCGACCGCGGCGAAAGCGTCGACTACTACTTCACGACCCACTCGATCTGACCGCGGACGCCGTCAATCCGTGGTGGTGATGGTGGTTTCTACCTGGATTTGGGTGAGGCGGAGGAGGATTTTCTGGCGGAGGGCGTCGGGGGCGTGGTCGGAGCCGCAGGAGCGGTGGACCAGTTTCTTGACGCAGCGTTCCAGGTCGTATTCGTCCAGGCAGGGGGCGCACTCTTCGAGGTGCTGCCGGATCTCGTCGGAACTGGCGTCCTCGAGTTCGTTGTCGATGAAGACGTAGACCCGCTGCAGGATCTCTCCGCAGTCGACGTCGTGGTGCTCGCCGCAGCTCACGACTCCTCCTTCTCCGCGTCCGCGCCGGTGCTCGCCGCGGTCGCGTCCGTACTCTCGTCCACACTCTCGGCCGCGCTGTCCACACTGTCGGCCGCAGCCGGGATCAGGCCGCGGTCCCGTGCGTAGTCGCCGAGCAGGTCACGTAGCTGGCGCCGGCCGCGGTGCAGCCGCGACATGACGGTGCCGACCGGTGTGCCCATGATCTCGGCGATTTCCTTGTAGGCAAAGCCCTCGACGTCGGCCAGGTAGACAGCCAGCCGGAAGTCCTCCGGGATCGACTGCAGGGCCGACTTGATGTCGGAATCGGGCAGGTGCTCGAGAGCGACCGCTTCGGCCGACTTCAGCCCACCGGGAGTGTGCGACTCGGCAGCGGTGAGCTGCCAGTCCTCGATCTCCTCGGTGGGCGACTGCGTCGGCTGACGCTGCCGCTTCCGGTAACCGTTGATGAAGGTGTTGGTCAGGATCCGGTACAGCCACGCCTTCAGGTTGGTGCCCGGCGTGAACTGGTGGAACGAGCTGTACGCCTTCGCGAAGGTGTCCTGCACCAGGTCCTCGGCGTCGGACGGATTGCGGGTCATCCGCATCGCCGCGGCGTACATCTGGTCGAGGAACGGCAGGGCTTCGCGTTCGAACCGCGCGGTGCGCTGCTCGGGTGTCTCGGTCGTGGTGGGAGTCGGCATCGTGATCGAGAATACCGGTGACTTCCCAGTACTCCGCTCCGGAGCCACTCTCGTCGCCATCATGTTCGTCACAACACGCCTGGCCGTGACGTCATTCCCGACCGTGGACCGTTATCCGGACACCTCACGGGTGACCCACTCGAACACGGCCTCGACCAGCAGGTCGTACGTCTCCTGCTGGTCCAGCTCGGCCCGCTTCGGCACCTTGAACGAATGGTCCGCGTCCGGCACGACGGCCATCTCGGTCAGCGGCGGGAACTCCTCCGGCGTACCGAACGGATCCCGCTCGCCCTGGACGACGAGCGTCGGCAGCCCGGCCTGCTGCAGTTCGTCGACGCGCGACTTCTCCGGCTTGCCGGGCGCATGCAGCGGGAACGACATCGCGAGTACGCCGGAAGCGCCCAAGCTGCTCGCCGTACGACAGGCCACCCGGGCGCCGGCGCTGCGGCCGCCGATCACCAGCGGCGTCCGAACCCGCAGCTGCCCGATGATCGCGATCCAGGCCTCGTCGAGCACCTTCGGCGCCGGCGCGAGCTTGCGGCCGGCGCGACGCCAGGGCTGCTCGATCAGGAACACGTTCATGTCCTGCTTCGGCAGCCGGCCGGCCAGCGCGGCCAGGTCACCCGACTCGATCCCGGCCCCGGCGCCATGACCGAGGGCCAGCGTCGCCACCGGCCGGCGGGCCCGGTACGCGACGATCCGGGCCTCCCCGTGCGGTGTCCCCACAATGCGTTCGTCGGTCACCCGCCCCATCCTGTCATCAGCGACCGGATTCGGTGGACAGGAAACCCACAACAGCCGAGAACAGCTCAGAACAGCGTGGTTTCCTCGGGCGCCTGCGGTTTGTCCAGCGGGTCCACGCCGTCCGGGGGCAGCGGGTCGAGCAGGTGACGGCCGTTGTTCTTGACCGAGCTGACCGCCTTCGACACGGCGTACGCCTCGAGACGGCCCGGTGCAGCCGGGACCAGCAGCTCCAGCAGGTCGTCGGTGTCGGACGACAGCGGGTCGAGCCACGCGTCGTACCGCTCGCGCTCGACGAGGAGCGGCATCCGGTCGTGGATGCGGCCGAGGTCGTCGGTGGCCGAGGTGGTCAGGACGGTGCAGGTCCACAGCCAGGCGTCGTCGGAGTCCGGGTCCTCGACGGACTTGTCCCGCCAGATCTCGTACAGCCCGGCCATCGACAGGATGCTGCCGTCCGGCGGATGGATGAAGTACGGCTGCTTGACCGGCTTGCCGTTGACCTTCTCCTCGGCGGTGTACCACTCGTAGTACCCGTCGGCGGGCAGGATGCAGCGCCGGGTCTGGAAGGCCTTCTTGAAGGCCGGCTTCTCCGCGACCGTCTCCATCCGGGCGTTGATCAGCCGGTTGCCGATCGAGGTGTCCTTGGCCCAGGACGGCACCAGCCCCCATTTGACCGTGGTCAGCTTCCGGATCGTCTGGTCCGGGACCTCGCGGTTCTTCCGCTCGACCACCGCGACCACCTGGTTGGTCGGCGCGACGTTGTAGTTCTCACCGAGCTCCTCGACGGACTCGCGCACGTTGCCCGCCTCGATCTCGAACTCCTCGACGAGATCGGACGGGGCCCGGCCGGACGCGTATCTACCGCACATACCCACAGCCTAGTGACCGGCACGGACAAGTCCGCGGTTTCATCACCAGATCTATATAGACGCGCCTATACTTGTCGCATGACCGCAGGCAACGACGCCGTGGGCGAGGTCCTCTTCGGGCTCGCCGCCGTGGCGATCAGGCGCCGGGACCGCACCCTGAGCCTGACCGCCGTCTCCGTGCTGTCGACCCTGGAGCGCACCGGCCCGCGGCGGCTGACCGACCTGGCCGTCAGCGAGGAGGTCACACAGCCGTCGATGACCGCGCTCGTGACCCAGCTGACCGACCTCGGCCTCGCCGAACGGAGGCGCTACCCCGGCGATGCCCGGGTGGTCCTGGTCGCCGTCACCGAGGCCGGGAGCCGGCAGCTCCGGGCGATGCGCGCGGCGGGGGCGTCGCAGCTGACGGAGCTGATCGGCAAGCTCGACGACCAGGACACCGAGTCGCTGACCGCGGCCCTGCCTGCCCTCCAGCGCCTGATGGAGCTCGCCGGCGAAAGTCAGGACAGCCGCACCCCGTTGCCGAAGAGGTGACCAGATGAACCACGACGCCGAAGAACGGCGCATCCAGCTCCGTCAGCAGAAGGCCCCCGGAACACCGGCCATCGTGGTCGGGATCGACGGTTCGGCCACGAGTTGGGACGCGTTCGCCTGGGCCGCCGGCGAAGCCGTCCGCACCCGCGGCCACCTGGTCGCGGTCTACGTGATGCCGTACGCCGAACCGACCGCGATCCTCGCCGCTCCCTACGCGTACGGCGCGGCCGCGAGCAGCCGGCAGGAGCTGGCCGACGAGATCAAGGCCGACGCGGTCCGCCGGGCGGGCGAGGCCGGCGTACCGATCAGCTTCGTCAGCGAGTACGGCGAGGCGATCGGCACCCTCACCGAGATCGCCCGCACCGTCGACGCGCATCTGATCGTGGTCGGCCGGTCGGCGAAGCGCTGGCACCGCCTGACCGGCTCGCTCGGCCACCGGCTCACCTGCCGCAAGGACGCACCGGTCGTCGTGGTGGTGCCCTGACGGTGCCCTGAGCGGGGCCGGAGGGCCACCTCCGGTAGCGAGATACAGTTAGTTTTGCTAACGAAATCTATCCCGTGGGGAAGTGCCTTGTGAGTGCAGGCAACAAGCCGGCGTCCCGGTTCGCGGTCGAGAAGGATCACCCCCGTTACAAGTGGGTGGCGCTGTCGAACACGACGCTCGGGGTGCTGATGGCAACCATCAACTCGTCGATCGTGATCATCTCGCTCCCGGACATCTTCCGGGGCATCAAGCTCGATCCGCTCCGGCCCGGCAACGTCAGTTATCTGCTCTGGATGCTGATGGGTTTCCTGGTCGTCACGGCGGTGCTCGTCGTGACGCTGGGCCGGCTCGGCGACATCTACGGCCGGGTGAAGATCTACAACCTCGGCTTCACGGTGTTCACGATCGGGTCGATCGCGCTGGTGTTCGACCCGCTCACCCAGAGCAGCGGCGCGCTCTGGCTGATCCTGTGGCGCATCGTCCAGGGTGTCGGCGCCGCGATGCTGTTCGCCAACTCGACGGCGATCCTGACCGATGCGTTCCCGGCCGACCGCCGCGGCTTCGCACTGGGCATCAACCAGGTCGCCGCGATCGGCGGCTCGTTCATCGGGCTGATCGTCGGCGGCGTACTGGCGCCGGTCGACTGGCGGCTGGTGTTCTTCGTGTCGGTCCCGTTCGGCCTGCTCGGCACGGTCTGGTCGTACCACAGCCTGCGCGAGACCAGCACCCGCTCGGCGGCGAAGATCGACTGGTGGGGCAACGCCCTGTTCGCGGTCAGTGTGACGGCGATCCTGGTCGCGATCACCTACGGCATCCAGCCGTACGGCGGGCACACGATGGGCTGGACGAGTCCGTGGGTGCTGGGCGGGCTGATCGGCGGGGTCGCCCTGCTGGTCGCGTTCTGCCTGGTCGAAGCGAACACGGTCGATCCGATGTTCGACATGTCACTGTTCCGGATCAAGGCGTTCTCGGCGGGTAACCTGGCCGGCTTGCTGGCGTCGGTCAGCCGCGGCGGCCTGCAGTTCATTCTGATCATCTGGCTGCAAGGCATCTGGCTGCCCTTGCACGGCTACAGCTTCTCGAGTACGCCGCTGTGGGCAGGCATCTACCTCCTTCCGCTGACGGTGGCGTTCCTGCTCGCGGGTCCGCTGTCGGGCTACTTCTCCGACCGGCTCGGGGCGCGGGCGCTGTCGACCGGCGGGTTGTTGCTCGTGGCCCTCAGTTTCCTCGGCTTCATGCTGCTGCCGACCGACTTCAGCTACTGGGCGTTCGCCGGCCTGCTGGTGCTGAACGGCGTCGGCTCCGGGCTGTTCTCCGCGCCGAACACCAGCGCGATCATGAGCAGCGTCCCGGCCAACCGGCGGGGTTCCGCGTCGGGCATGATCGGCACGTTCCTGAACTCGGGGACGTCGCTGTCGATCGGCGTCTTCTTCACGCTGATGATCATCGGCCTGGCGCAGACACTGCCTCGCACGTTGACCGAGGGTCTGCGGTCCCACGGCGTCGCACAGGCCGCAGCAGTAGCCATCGGCAACCAACCTCCCGTCGGCAGCTTGTTCGCGGCGTTCCTCGGCTACAACCCGATCGGCACGGCACTCAGCAGCCTGCCCGCATCAGCCGTCAAAGGCGCGGACGTGGGCACGCTGACCAGCAAGGCGTACTTCCCGCAGCTGATCTCGGAGCCGTTCCACCACGGGCTGGTGATCGTCTTCTCGATCGCAATCGGCATGTCGCTGATCGCGGCCTGCGCCTCCCTGTTCCGCGGCCCGCGCTACATCTACACCGACTCAGAGGTACTGCCGGCGCCGGTCGCTGCGGTCCCCGAAGGCCACCAGTCAGCTCGGTAGTCGCATGCGAGCGACAGCAGTCGGCTGGGTAGGCGTCGGAGCGCCCGCCCAGCAGTCGCAGGTGAGCGGCAGCGTCACGCCGGCCCAGGTACGTCGACGGACCAGTCGCACGACGTGGCGCCTGCCGACCGGGTAGTCGCATGCGGGCGGCAGCGTCACGCAGGCCCAGGTACGTCGACAGACCGGTCGCGGACCCCAGCACGACGTACGGCTGGTTGTCGCGCGACGTGGCGCCTGTCGGCCGGATAGTCGCATGCGGGCGGCAGCGTCACGCAGGCCCTAGTACTTCGACGGACCGGTCGCGCGACGTGGCGCCTGTCGGCCGGGTAGTCGCATGCCGGCGGCAGCGTCACGCAGGCCCTAGTACTTTGACGGACCGGTCGCACCGCCGCCAGGTAGTCGCATGCGGGCGGCAGCCTGCTGCGGACCCAGCCAACGATCCACGGTCCGAGCAGCGTGGCGCCACCCGCCCGCAGTCACCTGCGAGCGATAGCGAGCAGACCGCCGGCGCCAGCCGGCAGAACCCGGCGATAGCCGGCACGTACGGCGATAAGCCGGGGGCGGGTGGGAACGCGCGGAGCGGGCGCGGGTGAGGAGCGCAGCGACGAACGGAGCGGGCGCGTAGCACGCGGGGGGCACTCACCCCGGCGCCAGCCGGCAGAACCCGGCGATAGCCGCAAGAACCCGGCGGCAGCCGGCACGTACGGCGATAAGCCGGGGGCGGGTGGGAGCGCGCGAAGCGGACGCGGGTGAGGAGCACAGCGACGAACGCAGCGGGCGCGCCGCACGCGGGGGGCACTCACCCCGGCGGAGCGGGCGCGTAGTGCGCGGGGGTGGTCGGCGTACGGCGGGAGTAGATGGGTACGGGCAAGCGACGGTGGATCGCCCACCCCGTGTTAGGCGATCCACCGTCGGACTGATGCGCCCGGCCGCCCCCCTGTTGGCGCCCGGACGCAGGTCTCAGGGTCTGGCGAGCTCGTCGAGCAACCTCCCGGCCATCTCGTCGCTGCCGGGCAGACCTTCGATCCAGATCCGGGCCAGCTGGGGTACGTCGGTGTCCAGCCGCCACTGGGTGATCAGGGCTCGTACCGTCGCGACCTGCTCCGGCAGGTTCGGCTCGCGGCCGACGAGCGCCGCCGCGCGGCGTGAGCCGACGCGACCCAGTACGTCACCGCCGCAGAAGACGATCCGCAGGCATTCCGCGACGTCGACGAGCCGGAGCTCGCGGTCGAACGGCGACGTACCCGCGGGATTGAGCGGCTCGACAACCACCAGTGCATGGGTTTGCGGTACGGAAGTTCCACGGAACTCCGCCTCTCGATAGAGCTCTCCCAGCCGGGACCGCAGGTGCGCCAGGCTGGACAGCCCGGTGAGCGGGTCCTCGCAGGACAGCGAGTGCAGGTAGACCAGTGATGCTTCGGCCCAGCTGGAACTGAGTGCGCGTACCGCTTCGAAAGCCGGCTCGCCCCCGGCGATCGAGCGGTACAACGCACTCAGCCCATCAAGTGCCTCCACCAGCGAGACTCCGTCGGTCGCCAGCTGACGACCGACCTCGTCCGATGCAGGCACAACGTCGGCTCCGTCCGTCAGCGCCTCCGCGATTGCGAGGTAGGCGCTGTGGTCGGTGCCGTCTGTGCCGTGCGGCTCCCTCCGTCCGCACGGTTCCACCCCCGTGAAGTCCCCCGTGTCTTTTGACGACGCCTCCGGCTGGGTCCGGGCGGGCGACCCCGCCAGGTTCAGGGACTTGGCCGGACGCAGGTCGAACCGTCTGCGGAGATCCGCGAACAGCGACATGGCCCTCCTCGAAACAGCCCCGTCAGTCTCCCGACCGGTCGGCCGGAAGCGTCGTACGCCGAAGAGACAGACCGTGACGCGGTTCATGACGCGGATTCGCAGAAGTTTTTTCGGGCGTAACTTCGGCCCTGGTGATCTCGTCAGACAAGAGGCACGATTCCGCGTCAGGAAGGGTGCACGATCTCGTCTCTCGTGGGAGCCTTGTCCTCGGCAACTAAGTGACGGATCGTCACGTTGCCGCACACAGAGTTGTTATGAGCCCACGGGGAGATCGATGGACACGCCGCCAGGCCAGCCGGAGGTAGCCGGCGACGCCGAACTGATCGCGCGCGTCCGCAACGGCGACCTGGAGGCGTACGGCGAGCTCTACGCGCGGCATCACCACGCCGCCGAGCGGATGGCGCGCCAGCTCGTCCCGGCCAACGACGCCGACGACCTGGCCAGCGACGCGTTTGCCAAGGTGCTGGACGCGCTCCGGGCCGGCGGCGGCCCGGACATCTCTTTCCGCGCCTATCTGCTGACGACGGTACGGCGGGTGCACGTCGACCGGATCCGCTCCGGGAAGAAGGTGCAGTCCACCGACGACATCGCGTCGTACGAGCGGGAGCCGGAGACGTTCGACGACCCGACGGTCACCGGCTTCGAGAGCGGTGCGGCGGCGAAGGCGTTCGCGAGCCTGCCCGAGCGCTGGCAGGCCGTGCTCTGGCACACCGAGGTCGAAGGCGAGAAGCCGGCCGCGATCGCTCCCCTGCTCGGCCTGACCGCGAACGGCGTGTCCGCGCTGGCCTACCGGGCGCGTGAGGGTCTGCGCCAGGCGTACCTGCAGCAGCACCTCGCCGACGTCGCCGGCGACCGCTGCCGGTGGACGACCGAGCGCCTCGGCGCCTACGTCCGCGGCGGCCTGACCAAGCGCGAGAACCGGAACGTCCGCGAGCACCTGGACGACTGCTCGAAGTGCACCGCGGTGTACCTCGAGCTCGTCGAGGTCAACAGCGCTCTGCCGGCGCTGCTCGCCCCGGCCCTACTGGGTACGGCGGGCCTCGGCTACCTGGCCGCTGCGTCCGGCGCGAAGGTCGGACTGGTCGGCTTCGTCGTCACCGGCTGGAAGAAGGTCACCGAGAACAGCACGCGTACTGCGGTCGCCGGAGGTGCGGTCGTGGTCGTCGCGATCGCCGCCGCGCTCGCGGCGATGGCGCTGACCGGCAACGACAAGCCCCAGGCTGCGATCGACAAGCCGCCGACCCAGCAGCCGACGCAGCCGCCCGGGCAGAAGCCGACGGTCCCGCCGGTCGTGCCGCCGTCGGTGAAACCCCCGTCGACCAAGCCGCCGGCGTCCAACCCGACGACGGCTCCGACGACAGCGCCCACGACAGCGCCGACCACGGCGCCCACGCAGCCGACGCCGACACCGACAGCCACCACTCCGGTCCCGACGACGCCCACTCCGACACCGACGACGCCGACACCGACCACGCCCATCCGCTACCCCGGCATGGTCGAGATCACCATGCCGGCGGGCGGCGGCGCACCGGCCGTCGCGCCGGCGAACCGCGGCCCGGCCGTCGAGGCATCCGGGTCCGCGGCCGGCGGGATCCGGTTCGTGATCACGATCAAGCCTCCGGCCGGCAACGCGAACCCGGTGACGATCACCTTCAAGTACGGCGCGGAGCTCGCCTGGCCGATCAACGGCAACCCGCCGGGGTGGACCTGCAGCGCGACGACCGAGACCTGTACGGCGGCCGACCCGGCGCAGCCCAAGCCGATCCCGGTGACGTTCGCGGCCCCGACCGGCGGATCCGTCGACGACCGGACCTTCACGGTGAACGCCAAGACCGGGCGGCTGTACGACTACGCGTCGCGCACGCTGACGACCGCGCCGAGCACCGACGAGAACCTGCTGAAGATCGTCGCCGGCAAAGCCGACCCGGACGTCCACCACCGGATCATCACCGTTGCCCCGCGCACCGACCGGACCAAGGTGACGCTGAAGCTCAGCTACGGCTCGGCGTTGGAGTGGCCGATCGCCGCGAACCCGGCCGGCTGGACCTGCTCGCAGAAGACCAAGACGTGTACGGCGCTGAACCCGGACAAACCGGCCCAGCTGCCGGCGAACTTCGACGTACCCGATGACTCGTCGACCGCTGCGCGCACGTTCACCGTGGCCGCGACGGCGGACCTGGTCAGCGACACCGACTCCGAGGTGCTGCCGGCGGTCCAGCAGGACGAGTCGCTGCTGCAGATCCTCACGCCGACGCCGCAGACCGACCCGAACCCGTTCGTCTACAACCGGTTCCTGCAGGTCAACGGCGCCACCGGGCGGAAGGTGACCCTGGACATCTCCTGGGGCCGCAACCTGGTGTTCCTGCCGTCGTGGGCCAGCGGCTGGACCTGTGACCGGACCAGCGACATCCGGCGTGCGACCTGCTGGACGAACAGCTACAAGAAGCCGCTCAACTCGGAGTGGAACGCGTGGCTGCCCGGCACCGGGTCGAACAACGCGATCACCGTGCACGCCCGGCTCGGCGGCCGCGAGGACACCGACAGCGTCCAGATCCCGCCGACGTCGTCGCGCCGGTGAACAGTGCTGTTGGTGAAAATGCGGTTGCCCGATCCCTTACTCTGTAATTGTTCGCGCTGACGGAACCGAGTAGCGCCGTACACCACGTCCGAGAGAGTCGCCGGTAGCTGTGAAGGCGGCACGTGGAGCGGTGGCGAAGACACTCCCGAGCGACTGCTGAGCAAGAGGCCGGGTCGGTCCGATCCGGCGAAGGTGTGGTGGCACCGCGAGATTCCCCTTCGCCCACACCTCCGGGGTTCGAGAAATGACCTGGAGGTGAAACAGCAATGCGCATTCTCAGCCATGAGATCCCCTCAGCAGTAGGCCAGTCCGTCACGGTGGCCGGCTGGGTGCACCGAAGACGACGGCTCGCAGCCGTCAGTTTCCTGATCCTGCGCGACCGGTCCGGCCTGGCCCAGATCGTCGTCAAGGGTTCCCAGGAGCAGTTGGACGAGCTGAGCGAGGAGACCGTTGTTCAGGTGACCGGCACGGTCGCCGCCAACCCGCAGGCTCCCGGCGGCGCGGAGATCGTCGACCCGGTGATCGAGCCGTTGACCGAACCGGCCGCGACACCGCCGATCGAGCTGTGGCGGCCGACGGTCGGCGCGGGACTTCCCGTCGTACTGGACAACGCGCCGGTTGCTCTGCGGCATCCGGTCGTCCGGGCCGGGTGGGAGATCGCCGCGGCGGCTCTGCACGGGTTCCGCGAGGCGTTGAGCAGTCAGGACTTCACGGAGATCCAGACGCCGAAGATCGTCGGTACGGCAACCGAGTCCGGCGCGAACGTCTTCGCGCTGGACTACTTCGGCGGACCGGCGTACCTCGCGCAGTCGCCGCAGTTCTACAAGCAGCAGATGGTCGGGGTGTTCGAGCGGGTCTTCGAGGTCGGTCCGGTGTTCCGGGCCGAGCCGCACGACACGGTCCGGCACCTCGCGGAGTACGTGTCGCTGGACGCGGAGTTCGGCTTCATCACCGACCACCGTGACGTGCTCGCCGTACTGCGGTCCACCGTCGCGGGCATGCTGGCTGCGGTCGGCGAGCGGGCCGGCGGGGCGTTGGAGCGGCTCGGGGTCGAGCTGCCGGAGATCCCGGTCGACGTACCGGTCGTGCACTTCAGCGAGGCGCTGAAGATCGCCGGCGCGGACCCGGACGAACCGGACCTGGCGCCGGCCGACGAGCGGGCGATCGGCGAGTGGGCGCGGCGCGAGCACGGCAGCGAGTTCGTCGCGGTCGAGGGCTACCCGATGGTGAAGCGGCCGTTCTACACGCATCCGCAGCCGTCGGACCCGCGCTGGTCGAACTCGTTCGACCTGCTGTTCCGCGGGGTCGAGCTGGTCACCGGCGGGCAGCGTCTGCACCGGTACTCGGAGTACGTCGCGGCGCTCGAGGCCCGGGGTGAGTCCGCAGACGCACCGGCGTACAGCTCGTATCTGCAGGCGTTCAAACACGGGATGCCGCCGCACGGCGGGTTCGCGATCGGGCTGGAGCGGTTCGTCGCGCGGCTGACCGGTGCGGAGAACGTCCGCGAGGTCACGCTGTTCCCCCGCGACCTGCACAGGTTGACGCCGTAGTGGACACCACCGAGTCGGTTGTCGCCGAGCTGAATGTTGCCCTAGGCACCGATTATCAGCTGGTGCGGCAACTGACCGGTGGGTTCCAGTCGGGTGCGTTCGAGCTGACCGGCGGCGTCGTGCTCAAGTGGACCGACGACCCCGGATGGGCAGCACGGGTACGGCGGGCGGACGAGCTCGTCCGCCGCGCCCGCGCGGCCGGTTACCCGACCCCTGCCTGGCTGACCGTGGGTACGACGGCCGCCGGGTCGCCGTACCAGCTGCAGGAGTTCGTCTCCGGTACGCCGGTTCGCGACTACTCGATGGTCGACGAGGCGCTCGCCCGCGAGCTGATCGCGATCTGCGAGCTGCAACGCGATCTGGTGCCCGAGGACGGGATCAGCTGGTCGGCGTGGTCGCGCGGCGTCGTCCTGGAGGGCTGGGACGGCGTCTGGGAACGCGTCAGCAAGTACGGCGGTGAGACCGACGAGCTGCTCCGCCGCTACGAGCTGCTGTGCCGGCCGTACCGCGACGAGGTCCTGCCGGACGACGACTTCGTCCACGGCGATCTGAACCTCGGCAACCTGATCGTCGAGGACGGGCGTGTCACCGGGATCGTCGATATCGAAGCGGCCGGCGCAGGCTCTCGTGCGTACGACCTGATCTCGCTGGCGACGTCGGCGGCCCGGGACGGCGCCGCGACCGGTGTGGACGAGCTGTTCGTGGAGGCGGCGCTGCGGGCCGGCGGACGGGCGACGGTCGCGCTGTGCGCCGGGGCGGCGTACGTGAGCATCGCCGAGTTCGTCCATGACCGGGTGGGATCGGCCGAACTGATCGAGTACGGCGCTCGGAGGGTCCTCGACCTGCTGGATGCATGATGTCCGCATGAGGAGTGAGGCCGAGCGGGCGGTGCTGGCGGCGATCGACGACGAGCGGATCGTTGCGGAGCTGCGCGAGCTGGTGCAGATTCCGAGCGTTGACGGGACCGCGGCCGAGGGCGTCGTACAGGCGTGGTGTGCGGAGCGCCTCGGGGTGCTCGGGGCGTCGGTTGATCACTGGCAGTTGGACCTGGAGGGGTTGACGTCCGACCCGGAGTT
This sequence comes from Kribbella sp. NPDC000426, assembly GCF_040300265.1. Taxonomy (NCBI): domain Bacteria; kingdom Bacillati; phylum Actinomycetota; class Actinomycetes; order Propionibacteriales; family Kribbellaceae; genus Kribbella; species Kribbella sp. NPDC000426. The sequence continues at coordinate 172,044 of NZ_JBEPDK010000007.1, forward strand.
CCCGGGGATGGAGGTCGAGCGCGGCGAGGCCTGGGGTTGTGTCGGCGTACTGGGCGGGGAAGGGACGCCGGGGCTGATCTTCAACGGGCACGTGGACGTGGTCCCGGGTGATGCGTTCGAGGCGTCCGTCGAGGACGGCGTGATGTGGGGGCGCGGGACGTGCGACATGAAGGGCGGTGTCGCGGCGATCCTCGGCGCGATGGCCGCGATTGTTGCCTCTGGCATCCAGTTGCGCAAGCCGCTGGCCGTGCACACGGTGATCGGCGAGGAGGACGGCGGGCTTGGCGCGTTCGCGACGCTGCGGCGAGGCCATCGTGGCGAGGCGTGCCTGATCGCGGAGCCGACCGCGGGAGCGGTGATCCCCGCCAACGCCGGCTCCTTGACGTTCCGGCTGGAGGTGCCGGGGCTGGCCACGCACGGCTCGACGCGCAGTCGCGGGGTGAGCGCGATCGAGAAGTTCACCGTGATCCAGACCGCGCTGCAGAAGCTGGAGGCCGCGCGCAACGCCGATCCGCATCCGCTGCTCGCGCACCTCGACCTCGCCAACCCGCTGTCCGTCGGGACGGTGGCGGCCGGCGACTGGGCGAGCACCGTGCCCGACCGGCTGATCGCCGAGGGCAGGTACGGCGTACGCCTGGGCGAACCGGTCGACGAGGCGCGCAAGGCGTTCGAGGACGCGATCGCCGGCATCGAGGACGACTGGCTGCGCGATCATCCGGTGAAGGTGAGCTGGCCCGGTGGCGCGTTCGCGTCGGGGGTCCTGCCGGATGGTGACCCGCTGCTCACCGATACCGTGCAGACTGTGATCGACACGGGTACGCCGGCCCCCGAGGTCCGGGGCGCGCCATACGGCTCGGACCTCCGGCTGTACGCCGCAACGGGCATCCCGACGCTGCAGTACGGGCCAGGCGATGTTCGGTACGCCCACGCCGCGGACGAGCACGTGGTGCTGGCCGACGTACTCCATGCTGCCCGGGTCTACGCCCTTCTCGCTGTCCGTCGCTGCGGCTGATCCACGGTGGCACCGCTGCGGGGACGGTCCCGGGAGCTCGGACAGCTCCTGGACGCGCTGCGTTCGGCCGGCAACGGTCGCGCTTCGCTTGCCGTCGTCAGTGGTGAGCCCGGGATCGGCAAGTCGGCGCTGCTGGCCGCCGCGGTCGAGCAGGCTGAGCGGCAGGGCTTCCTGGTCGCCAGTGCGGCCGCACACCAGAACGACAACATCAGCCCGCTCGCGTCTCTCGCACCTGCTCTGCGCGCCGGCGCGGAGCCGCTGATCGGCACCGAGGACTTCCTCGAGCTGGCGTCCCTCAACACCCAGCCACTCTGGCTGGCCGAGCGCCTCGCAGACCTGATCGGGCGCCGACTGGCCGGCAACCGCACGCTGATCGTGCTGGACGATGCCCAGTGGTCCGATCCGCTGACTGCCTTCGTACTGCGGGTCGCGATCGCCCGTCTGTCGGCCGCCAAGCTGCTCTGGCTGCTCGGCAGCCGTCCGGGCACCATGACCGACCAGCTGATCGAGGCGGTCGGCGACCAGGTCCCGGTCCACCACCTCCCGCTTCAGCCTCTCACCGCGGACGCCATCCAGGACCTCGCCGCGGACCGGCTGGATCACTCGGTCGACCCAGCTCTCGCCGTCCAGCTCGCCGGTGTGCAGGGCATCCCGTTCCTCGCCGAGCAACTGGTCGCCGGACTGTACCTGGGCGATGCCACAGCCTCCGGCCCGCTTCCCGCAGGTCTGATCGAAGGTGTACGCCGTCGGACCAGCGGTCTGTCCGAGCTGAGCCGTGACCTGGTCCGGACCGCTGCTGTCTTCGGCAGCGAGTTCCGCCTCGAGGACGTCGCCGTACTGATGGCTGCCCCGGTAGCACGACTAGCAGCGCCGTTGGAGGAGGCGATCCAGGCCGCTCTGCTGACGGACGCCGGTTCGGTACTGCGGTTCCGCCATGAGCTGCTGCGGTCGGCTGCACTGGCCGACGTACCGCCATCTGCTCAGCGGGCGTTGCATGGCGCGATTGCGAACCAGCTGATGTCTGCGGGACGCGGTGCGGCTGCTGCGGCGCCGCATGTCCTCGCGGTCGCGCAGTCCGGTGATGTGGCTGCCATCTCTACCCTGCGCGACGCCGCACGCGACCTGCTGGCGACGATGGCGACCACCGCTGCGGAGATCATCCATGACGCGTTCGACCTGACCCGAGTGGACGATCCGCTGCGTGCTGAGGTCGGTGTGGAGGTGGTGAGCATCCTGCTCACCGCACGGCAGTACGACCGGGCCAAGGCGTTCGCCGACGACCTGCTCAGCGGTACGGCGCTGTACCTCGGCCCGGTGTCCCCTGAGCTACGGTCGACGATCCGGCTGCTCTTCGCGCCGTACCAGTGGGCCGGCCGGCGTCTCGACGTACAGGAGCTCGCCGGCGACGACCCGCGGCTCGCTGCCTACCGTGCACTGGCTGGAGCAGACCTCCCAGGGCCATCGGATGACCCGGTGGCGCAGGCGGTTCTCCAGGTGGCTGCTGCGGAGCGGGCGCGTGCCGAGGGCAGGTACGCCGACGCCCGCGACCTGTACGCCGCCGCACGGCAAGCTCCCGAGACTGGTCTCGGGAGCTTGCCCGACACGCTGATTGAGGTCGGTGAGCTCTACTGCCGGGCCGAGACCGACGAGTTACCAGCTGCTCTGGAGCGAGTCCGCGAGCTGATGACAGCAGGTGAGTCCTGGTGGGCGCCGCAGCTCGCAGTGCTCCGAGCGCGCCTCGAGTACGCCGCCGGCAACCTGCAGGAGGCGGAGAGCGCCGCCAACTCCGGTCTGCGCTGGATGGACCAGTTGCACGACCGGAGCCTGGCTCCGGCAGCGGACCAGGTGCTCGCCCTCATCGCACTGGCCCGCGGTCACCTGACCCAGGCCAGGAAGCTGGCCGGGGGCGACCCGACCATCACCACCTTGCTGGCGATCGCAGACGGCGATACGAAAGCCGTCCGTCGCCTGGCTGTCACCCGGCATGACTTCCCCGACCGGATCACGCTGTTGCTGCAGGCCGATGCCGCAGCCGAATTGGCACGGCTCAGTCCGTCCGCAGCGAGCCGCGGCGCACTCGCGGTCGTGGCTGCGGGCAACGATGTCACTGAATTGCTGGAGGCTGTTGAAGTGGTACGTACTGCGAACCGACCCCTGCTGCTCGCCCTGGCCGAAGAACGCCTCGGCCGAGCCGCGCTGGCGGCCGGTGATCGCCAGACCGGTGTCCCGGCGCTGGAGCGAGCGCTGGACAGTCTGACCGCTCTGGGCGCGACCGCGCCGGCCGGGCGGATCCAGGCGGTACTGCAGGCAGCCGGAGTACGCCGACGACGATGGGCCGCCGTACCGCCGCGAGCGCAGGAGGGGTGGGAGGCGCTCACTCCGATGGAGCGCCGGGTCGCACTGCTGGTGTCCGAGGGACACACGAACCGGTCTGCGGCCGAGGAGCTGGTGCTGTCGGCCAGCACGGTCGGGACGCACCTGCGGGCGGTGTTCGGCAAGCTGGGGGTCAACTCGCGGGTCCAGCTGACCCGTCTGGTGCTGGAGCGGTTCGGCCCTCCCCCGAACGCATGAGATTCGGGTGCACCGGCGGCGCCGACCGCGTGATCCGGTGCCGGCAGGTTCACCTGTTCGCTCGATCCGGCGGATAGGCGTTCAGCGGTTTCCTTCAACCAAGCAACCACGAAGGGAACCTGGAAATGAAACTCCGTCACCTGGTCGCAGTCGCCGCCGCGGCGGTTGTCACGCTGGCCGGCGTCACGACCGCGAGCGCCCAGACCGAGCACAAGCCGAAGCCGACCATCGTTCTGCTGCACGGCGCGTTCGCCGATGCGGCGAGCTGGTCCGACGTCACCGCCCGGCTCCAGCGCGACGGGTACACCGTCGTCGCGCCCGCCGTGCCGCTGCGTGGGCCCGCCTCGGACACGACGTACCTGCAGGGTGTGCTGAACTCGATCCCCGGTCCGAAGGTGCTCGTCGGGCACTCGTACGGCGGTGCACTGGTCAGCGAGCTGGCCGGGACGAGCGGCGTGAAGTCGCTGGTGTACGTCGCGGCGTTCATCCCGCAGGCCGGTGAGACGATCGGGGCGCTGAACGCGAAGTACCCGGGGAGTGAGCTCGGGCCGGACACGACCAGCACGATCGCCTACCCGGGCGGTGTGGACCTGGTGGTGAAGCCGGAGTCGTTCCACGAGGTGTTCTCGGCCGACCTGCCGGCGCGGCAGGCCGCAGTACTCGGGGCGTCGCAGCGGCCGATCAACGCAGCGGCCTTCGACGAGAAGATCGAGTCGACGGCACCCGCCGGGCTTCCGAAGTACGCCGTGATCCCGACCGGCGACCACGCGATCGCACCGGCCGCGGAGCGCTTCATGGCCCAGCGCGCGCACGCCACGATCGTGGAGGTGCCCGGTGCGTCGCACCTGGTCGCACTGTCCCACTCGAGCACGGTCGCCCGCGTCATCGAGCAGGCAGCCCGCTGAAACAGCCGCCGGCCGGACCGCTCAGCGGTCCGGCCGGTTGCTGCTAGATGGCCTGGTACAGCGTGGTCCAGAAGTCGCCCGCGAGCTGCACCGCGGACGGCACCGTCGTACCGACCTGGGTGAGCAGGATGCCGACGACCTGGTTGACCGGGTCGGCGTACGTCGACGTCCCGGCGCCGCCGTCCCAGCCGAACTGACCGATCGGTGCGTAGTCGCCTCGGTAGGTGCGGACTGCCATCCCATAGCCCCAGCCGCCCTGCTGTCCCTGGCCGAACGAGATGTGCACGTTGTCCCGGGCCAGCGTCTCGCGTGCAGCCAGCACCTCGGGGGTGAGGCTGTTGCTGGTCATCAGCTCCACTGCAGGCTTGGACAGGATCTGCTCGCCGTTGTGCACGCCGTGGTTGAGCAGCATCCGGAAGTACGCGTGGTAGTCGTCAGCGGTGGAGTTCAGCCCGCCGCCACCGCCCTGGAACGCCGGCGGAGCGCTGTGCCGGCCGCCCTCCGCCTCGTCCCACACCTGGAACTCGCCGGTCGCCGGGTCCGGCGCGTACAGCGGGGGCAGGCGGTCGATCTGGTCGCCCGGTACCCAGAACCCGGTGTCCTTCATCCCGAGCGGCTCGAAGATCCGCTCGCGCAGGAACTCGTCGTACGACTGACCGGTGACTCTGGAGACCAGGACGCCGACGAGGTCGCTGCTGATCTGGTACTGCCAGCGCTCGCCGGGCTGGTACATCAGCGGAAGCGTGCCGAGCCGGCGCATCCATTCGTCCGGCTCGGGCATCGGCACCGGCCCGTTCGGCGTGATGCCCTGCTCGAACAGGGCGGCCATGATCGGCGTACCGATCATCGTCATGTCCATGCCGAGCCCGAACGTCGAGGTGAGCACGTCCCGGACCGTGATCGGCCGCTTCGCCGGCACGGTGTCGTCCACCGGGCTGTCGATCCGGGTCAGCACCTGCCGGTCGGCGAGCTCGGGCAGCCACGGCTCGACCGGGTCGTCGAGCCGCAGCCGGCATTCGTCGAGCAGCACCATCGCGGCCGAGATCGAGACCGGCTTGGACGTCGACGCCATCCGGAAGATGGTGTCGCGCTGCATCGGCGCGCCGCCACCTTCCGGCTGGTGGCGCATGGTCCCGAGCGTCTCGACGTGCGGCTCACCGTCGCCGCGGCTGACCAGGGCGACGAGGCCGGGGATCTTCCCGGAGTCGACGTGCCGGGCGAGTACGTCGTGCAGCCGGCGCAGACCCGCTTCGGTGAAGCCGTTGGAGGTGGACATCGTGGTGTGCTCCTTCGATCGAGAAATGAAAGCTCAGAGGCTTCGGGCGACGATGTTGCCGACGGTGGTGGTCGCGCGGATGGTGAGCTGCGCGCCGCTGCCCTCGGCGTTCTTGAGTGCGTTGTCGATCCGGCCGGTGGTGGTACCGGCGTTCAGCGAGGCCGAGACGCCGGCGGCGGCGCCGACCTCGATCTCGCCGACGTCGGTGCGCAGTTCGAGCGCGCCGGCGGCGGCCTCGGCGATCCGGATGTCGCCCTTGCTGGTGCGAATCTCCGCAGGCCCGTTGAGGCGGCCGATCGAGACGTCACCGGCGGTCAGGGTGAGGCGGGCGCTCGCGACGTCCTCGAGGTCGATCGAGCCGTGCGCGCTGTTGATCGCCACGTCGCCGAGCCGTCCGGTCGACCGGAGCTCGGAGCTGGCGACCTTGACCTCGACCTGGGAACCGGCCGGCAGCTGGACGGTGACGGCCACGGATCCGGACGGACCGAAGTACTGGTTCTTGGCCGGGATCTCGACCCGCAGCACGCCGGCGTCGTACCCGACCTGAGCCGACTCGGCAGCCTTGACGTCGCGGCTCTTCGACGGGTCCGCGGGGACGACCTCGACCGAGGTCTCGGCGGCGGCGCCGGCGACGATCCGGATCGGGCCGGCGGGGATGTCGAGGACTGCGGAGATCGGCTCGGGGGTGTTGAAAGTAGACATTGTCGTGCCTTTCGGATTCGTTTGAGTTGTTCGACTGGGACTAGCTTCGAAGACTGCCCTGACACCGGGCCGTCGCCGTGCTGACACGGCCTCTGACACGGGCGGCCTGCCTGTCAGCAGCCCAGGCGGTCGGCGATCACAGCCAGGACCTGCGCCAGATCACGGGCCATCCGGGACCGCAGACCGAGCTCGGCGATACCTGGCGCGAACCCGGGGTGGTCGGTCAGCACCCGGTGGACGCGGTGGCTGACCAGAGTGCCGTCGGGTACGCCGGTGGCGGTGTGCACTCCGGCGTACCAGCTCTGTACTGCGAGCCTGGCGTGGTCCACGTAGATCTCCACCGGCTCGACCTGTCCCGCCAGCTCGGCGCGGTACCGGCCCGCAGTACCGACGACGGTCATCGCGCCCTGCCGGGCCGCCGACGCTCTGGCCAGCACCAGCAGGTTGTCGTCGCCGACCCGTCCCTCGCCGACCGCGAGCAGCAACTCGGCAACCGCGGCTACTGGTGCAGGCACTGTGCCTTGCACTTCCCACAGCGTGGGCAGCGCATCGAGTTCGGCGAGGAGCGACGGCGTCTTGTCCATGGCCCAGAGCCTGGCCGAGGCGAACGTGCCGGGACCACCTGTGCTGGCCCCACCGGGACGGCGGAACATGGTCTGACCTGCGCCTTTGCTCTCTCGAACAGCTGTCCCGGGACGGGACGGGACACCTCAAGAGACGCGGGACAAACCCGAACGCGCGTCTGGCACCAGATAGTCGAGGCCGTGAGCAGTGGCGAGTTCCAGCGCCTCCTGGAAGTGCAGGGCAGCGGTGTCCCGATCGCCGGTGGCCAGACAGGCCTCGGCGTACGGCAGATGGACGCGGGCGAGCCGATCCGGCTCACCGGCCAGCTCGAGGATCGCGACCGCCTCAGCGTGCCTCGCCGCTGCCTCCTCCGCGCGACCGAGGTGAAGTAGCGCCACAGCTACGTCGGCGAGGCTGATCGCCTCGAAGAACGCGTGATGGGTGACCTGGTTGAGTGCGACGGCCTGTTCGGCGAGGTCAAGCGCGCTCTGCGCGTCTCCCAGGCCCAGCGCGGCCTGGCCGAGCACCTCCAGGCACACGCGGGCTGTCTGACGGTCGGTCTCCCTGGTCATCTCCAGCACGTCAGCGGCGACCTCACGAGCAGCCGCGTAGTCGCCCAAGCTCAGCAGGGCATGGCTGAGGCTGCTGCGCAGTCGGTCGCGTACGGCGGACTCGTGCGGCGGCACCAAGGACACAGCACGCTCCAGCAGCTCCACAGCGCCTGCAGCGTCAGCGAGCTCCTCCCGGACCTCGCCCTGCTGGAACAGCGACATGGCCTCGCCGACGACATCTCCTTCGGCAGCCATCAGCACGCGGGCCGTCTCGAGGTCCGTCATAGCGTCGTCCAGCCTGCCCATCCGCAACAGCAAGCTGCCCAGCAGGTACCGGTGCGAGGCGAGCACGCGCCTGTCACCGAGCCGCTCGGCAGCGGGCAAGGTGACTTCGAGACCTTCGCGCAGCTGCACCGAACCGCCACGTCGCGCATGAGCCATCGTGGCGAGCTGTCCGAGCCCCACCGACGCCGCGTCGATCCCCAACTGCACGGTGAGCGCAAACGTCGCCGTGAGGTTGTCCCACTCGGTATCGAGCCAGCCGATGGCCATGTCCTGGTCGGCGAGCTCGGGCAGCGCGGACGGCGGGTGCAGCACGGTGACCGGGAGCGGGATCAGGATCTGGATCCGCTTCTTCACAGTCAGCATGCAGCTCAGGTAATAGTCGGCCAGCCGGGCGATCGCCGGTCCTGGGTCGGCAGTCGGGTCGTCGGCGCGGGCAGCCTGCCGGAGCAAGTCATGCATCCGGTAGCGCCCCGCGGCCGGCTCCTGGACCAGATGGACGTCGACCAGGTCTTCGAGCAACGAGCGGGCGTTGGCCAGCGGGATGCCCGCCAGCGCGGCCGCGGCGTACGCGTCGATGTCCTCGCCGGGGACCAGGCCAAGCAGACGGAACATGCGTCGCTGGGCCGGGTCCAGCTGTCGCAGTGACATCTCGAAGACGTCCGACACTGCCAGGTCGCCCTCGCGGAGCCGCTCCACCAGGGTGTGAAGCGTCCACGCGGGCCGGTGCCGGAGTCGCGCTGCCGCGACCCGGATGGCGAGCGGCAGGTTCCCGCAACGACGCAGTACTTCGTTGACGTCGCCAGGCCGCGATCCGCCCGCGGACTCGACGAACAACTGCGCCGCGTCCTCGCTGGGCAGCACGTCGAGCGAGATCGGCTGTACGCCGTCCAGCTGCACCATGCGGCGCCGGCTGGTGATGACAACGAAGATCTGACCTGCACCGGGCAGCAGGTCGCGTACATGGTCGGCGTCTGCGGCGTTGTCCAGCAGTACGATCGCGCGCCGGGTTGCGAGCTCAGAACGCCACAGCGCGGCCCGCTCCGCAAGCCCTTCAGGGATCCGGCCCGGCGGCAACGCCAGTGCCGACAGCAGCACACGCAGCGCCTCGGCCGGTTCCACACGCTCTCTTCCCGGAGTGAAGCCGTGCAGGTCCAGGTAGAACTGCCCGTCGGGGAACTGCGTGGTCAGCAGGTGCGCAGCGTGTACTGCGAGCGCGGACTTGCCCACTCCGCCCATTCCGTCGATCGCCACAACCGACGTGGTCCGGGCAGCATCCAGTAGTGCGGACAGCTCGGCTCCGCGTCCGGTGAAGGCTGTGACGTCGTGCGGAAGGTCATTGCGCACAGGCGCAGGAGAAGCCGTCAGCGGTCCGTCCTTGGCACGCTCCCACGGCTCGCGCAGCGGTCGCGGATCGCGACCGGCGGCCTTACAGAGCGCCACGACGGTCGGCCAGGGCGGCACAGCCTGCCCGGAGAAGTACCGCGAGAGCGAAGAACTGCTGGCGCCGATGTCGCGGGCGAGGTCACGCAGGCTCCGTCCGGTCAGGTCGCGCAGCTGTGACAGCTGCCCCGCCAACTCATCGCGCACCCTCAGCCCTTCGCCGGAAATTCCCCGTATTACAGCAGGCGTGCGAGGGCTGCCCGTCCGGCCGGTCCCCAGTGGGTCTTACCGCCGGGGATGCCTTTCTCGCCGTTGATGCCCATCGCGATCAGGAACAGCGCGCGCATGACGGCCCACCCGCGCGCCCGTCGTACCGTCGCCTCGTCGGCCGGGTAGCGCTCGAAGAACCGGTCGGCAGCACCGTCCGGGAGCAGGATCCAGGCAGCCGCCAGGTCGGTGGCCGGGTCGCCGGTGCCTATCTCCTCGAAGTCCACCACACCGGCAAGCGTGCCATCGGCAACGACCACGTTGGCCGGGTGCAGGTCGCCGTGCAGCCACAGTCGGGGGCCGTCCCACGCGGGGGCCGTCGCGGCGTCCTCCCAGACCGCCCTGAGCTCGTCACGGCGCCCGACGTACTCCTGGACCTCCGGGAAGCCCAGGCCCGGCGGCAGATCGCACCGGTCGCTGGCCGGTGCATCCGTCGGCGCCTCGACGTGGAGTGCAAGCAGGAAGTCGGCGAGTACGTCGGCCGCGGCCGGATCGGTGACCGGTGCGTGCTCTGCAGGTGTTCCGTGGACCCAGGTGGTGATCAGCCACGGGTTGGGGAAGCGGTCCGACGGTTCGCAGAGGCGGACCGGGGCAGGCACCGGTAGCGGGAGGCGAGCGGCCAGCTCAGGCATCCACTGGTGCTCCTTGCGAAGCGACGCGGGCGATCCGTGGTCGCGGGGCATCCGGACGGCCAGGTCCTCGCCGAGGCGCCACATCTGGTTCCCCCAGCCGCCGACGACCTCCTTCAGCTCCAGGTCGGCCAGGTCCGGGTGCTGCTCTTTCAAGAGGGTCCGCACGAGTTCGTCGTCCATAGGGCGTCAGACGCGTCACACCAGTGCCTGGTTGGGAATAGGTCCACACAGTGGTCAGTTGCCGACAGATATGCGTATTGATGTGTGGTCCGACGTCGTCTGCCCGTGGTGCTACATCGGGAAGCGTCGGCTCGAGGAGGCGCTGGCCTCCAGTGGCGAGACCGCGACTGTGGTCTGGCACAGCTTCCAGCTCGACCCCTCGTCGACGAACGACGACCCGCGGGACCTGGCCACCCGGCTGGGCGAGAAGTACGGCCGCGGCCGCGACTGGGCCCTACAGGCCAACGCCCACGTCACCGGGATCGCCGCAGAGGTCGGTCTGGAGTACCACCTCGACCAGGCGAAGCCGGCCAACACCGTCGACGCGCACCGGTTGCTCCACCTCGCTCGCGACCTCGAAGAGGCCGGTGAGGTGCCCGCCGAGACCCAGGGTCGCCTCAAGGAGCGCCTGCTCAAGGCGTACTTCACCGACGGCCTCCCGGTCGGTGACCACGCCACGCTGACAGAGCTGGCCACGGAGGCCGGTCTGCCCACGGAGCAGGTGCGTGAGGTGCTCGCGAGTACGACGTACACCGACGACGTCGCCGCGGACCAGGCACAGGCCCTGGCGTACGGCGCGAACGGCGTACCGTTCTTCGTCATCGACGAGAAGTACGGCGTGAGCGGTGCCCAGCCTGTGGAGGTGTTCCAGGAAGCACTGCGCCGGGCGAGCGCCGACCGGAAGCCCGTGACCCTCATCACCGCCCCGGGCGCGACAACCGACGGTGACGCCGCGTGCGGCCCGGACGGCTGCCCGATCTGACCATCCGCATCAGCGGTGGGTACCGGAAGTCGCACAAACCGTGGTGTATGAAGGAGGCTTGACGTCCTCCCGGCCTTGGAGACTACCGGGATTCCAACCGTGCTACACGGAGGCAGCGAGTTGCGGTTCACGCTTCGCAGACCGGCTAACACCGAGGTCTCTGCGTGCTGTCACGGCCCGTCCGGCCGCAATAGTGCGTACTGCGATGTTGCGTGCCGCATTCACGTCAGCATTCGCGGCGTAACCGCAGGATCGGCACCGGAAGACGGCTTGGCTCTCGCGCGCCTCCCGATCCACAGTTCCACACCGCGAACACGTTTGACTGGTATAGGCAGGGTTGATTTTCACGACCCTTCCCGGCGCCTTTTGCTCCAGGCGTCGTACGAGCATGCCCCAAGCGTTGGCCATAATGCCCCGGTTCAGACCCGCCTTCTGCCGCACATTCCGGCCGGGCTTCTGGATGGTGCCTCTGGCAGACCGGGCCATCTGCGTGATGCGGAGGTCCTCGACACCCAGCACGTCGAACCTGCGCGCCAGATCCGTAGAGGTCTGCTCTGTCCAGTTCTGTCGCCGATCCACTTCCCGGGCCTTGAGCTTGGCGATGGCAGCCCGCAGATTCGCCCGACGGTGCGACCCACGTTGTGCGCGGGCGAGTCGGCGTTGCAGTCGCAACAACCGCGCCCGCTCGGTGCTACTGAGCCCCGGAGCCTTCAGGAGCTCACCTGTCGACAACGCCGCCGACACCACGACACCGCGGTCGATCCCGACCACACCGGTCCCGTGCACCTCAATGTGGTCCGGGATCACAGCGAAGGCGAGGTGCCAGCGCCCGGCGCGATCCCGAGCGACCCGGTACGACTTTGCGTTGGGCAATGCCCGCGACAGCCGGAACCGGACCCATCCCACCTTCGGCACGAGAGCCCGGCCCCACTTTCGCGACAGTCGCTCCACGCGCTGCGCCTGGCGACCGACAATGCGGAACCCTTCGTGCCGCCCAGCTCGGCGCCAGGTCGGGCGACGGTGCGTGCCGTTGTAGAAGTTGCTGACGGCCTGCTGAAAGTCCCGCAGTGCCTGCTGCTGGACAGTCTGCGACCCGGCCCGCAACCACTCGGTCTCGGCGCGGGCCGCGGTCAGCTGCGCAGACTGCGCGCCATACCCAGGCGCCGCGGCACGGCCCGGTCGCCACATCGACCACTGCTCCAAGGCGAGGTTCCACACGAACCGCGCATGTTCGCACAGCCTGAAGAGACCAGCCTCCTGCTCCGGAGTAGGCGCGAGACGGAACCTGGACACGAAAGGAACCCTGCCATGCGTCACCGACAGTTTTCGGAGCGTGCCAGAGCGCTCCAGACTTTCCCCAAACGACCGGAATTCCTCGGGAGGAAACGATGACTGTCGTGCGCGCACTGGCCAGGCCGTTGCTGTCCGTCATTTTCGTCGCGCAAGGCGCGAACGCGATCCGCAACCCCGAGCCGCTGGTACCGAAGGCGCAGCCGGTCACGGACCGGCTGGTGCCGATGGTGAAGCGGGTCGCGCCGCCGCAGGTCAGCGACCGGCTCCCTGACACGACCGCCAACCTGGTCCGGCTGAACGGCGCGGTCCACGTGCTCGGCGGTCTCGCACTGGCGACCGGCAAGGGCCGTCGCCTCGGAGCGTCGCTGCTGGCGGCCTCGCTGGTGCCGACGACGCTCGCCGGCCACCCGTTCTGGCTGGAGAAGGACAAGACCGTCCGCAACCAGCAGCGCATCCAGTTCATGAAGAACCTGGGCATCCTGGGCGGTCTCCTGCTCGCCGCGGTCGACACCGAGGGCAAGCCGGGCGTCGCCTGGCGGGCCACCCACGGCGCGAAGGCGGCGAAGCGCGAAACCAAGCGCGGAGCAAAGGCCGCCAAACGCGAAGCCAAACAACTCGCCCACGAGGCCAAGCAGGCCGCCAAGCTGGCCAAGGCCGAACTCTCCTGAAGAGTGGCCCAGGGGTTACCTGGGCCACTCTCTACAGCTGGGCGATCAGCCCTTCTGGACGCCACCGGCGGTGAACTCGTAGGTGGTGTCGTTGATGGTCAGCGAGCGGATCGCGCCGTGCCAGGCGTTGTCGCGGCCCTTGCCGACGCCGGCCGAGATGAACTTGGCGTTGGAGCCCAGGACGGCCAGTGCGTCGTCCAGGGTGCAGCGAGCGCCGTTCAGGCCGCAACGCGACGGGTCGGCGTTGAACCAGGAGCCGGTGAAGCCCCAGTGCTTACCGCTGTCGGCCGCCGCGTCGATCTTCGTCCAGGCGTTCGAGGCCGAGTTGTCCGGCGAGTAGACCAGCGTGGTGTAGGTCGCCGCGTCGGTCGGGTTGGCGATCTCGAACTTGATCGACGGCATGTTGCCCGCGATCGCGCTGTTCTCGCCGGTCTGGAACACCTCGTACCCGACCTTGGTGAGCGAGAACGCCTTACCCGCGAAGTCGGCCTCGTTGCCCCACGTGATCGCGTCCGCGGCGGACGGGACGTTGAAGTTCAGACCCTCGCCGGACGAGGACTGGCCCAGCTCGGCGCGGGCGTTGCCGACCGTGTTCCGGAAGATCTCGCCCCAGTTCTTCAGGTACGACGGCGACTGCGGCAGGCTGTCGATCTTCGTCAGGGCCTCGGTGGCCTTGGAGTCGGCGGCGTTCGCCTTGGCCGTCGCCGAGTCGGCCGTGGACTTCGCGACGGTCGCGGTACTGATCGTCTTGTTGATGTTGGCCCGGAAGTCCGAGCCCATCTTCGACCACGGCAGGGTGTTGTCCAGGACGTCCCAGCCGCCGATCGACTTGTCCTTGATCTTGTAGCTGTCCACCGCGCCGGTCTGGATCTGCGTGGCGCCGACCGAGTTCGCGGGCAGCGGCAGCGGTGCGTAGGCCGTCGGGGCCGCCGCGGCACCACCGCTCAGGCTCACGACCGTCGCAACCGCTGCGACCCCCAGGACTGCCGCACGGGCGGCACCGATGTACTTACGCATGTTGCTTTCCCTCCGTGGATGCCCGGCCCCCAGGACCGGTTCGCCGGACGCCGGGACTCGAACCCGGTAGATGCCTCTGGCAACCAACGCCAGCGCCCGCCCTACTGTCAGAAGGTGGCTTCAGCTGTCACCTTGTCGTACGCACCCGACCGGAGCAGGTTCGCGGCACCGTCGACGGTGTTCAGGCACTCCACCGCCTCCTGCTGACCCGCCTCCAGCTCGTTGCTGGTGCACTGCATGTTCCCGACGACCTGGTTCCCCTTGAGGAACTTGATCGAGAAGATCGCGGTGCTGGTGGACTTGCTGACGTTCGTCACCGTGCCCGTGACGCTGGTGCCGATGTACTCGGTGAACTTCAACTTCCACCCGGCGTCGAGTTGGTGCTTGCCGATGGTGAACGCCTTGCCGACCTGGACCGGACGCGGCTCGTTGCGGGCCAGGGCGGAGCCGGGCTTGCTCGAGGCGGCCGGGTCGGAGCCGCCGCCGCTCGAAGCCACCGAGATGACGATGATCAAGGCGATCAGGCCGACGAAGGGAAGGACCACGAAGTTGCGGAACTTGTGCGTCTTCTTCCGCTCGACGTAGACGACCTGGGCCGGCTGCTGAGGCTGCTGACCCGGGTACTGCGTCTGGTTCGGGCCTTGCGGGTACTGCTGCGACATCTGGAAATCCCCCCTTGTGAAGTACTACCGATCTGCCCACCCCGGCCTAGACCGGTGGTGGACCCACCCGGTGCTCCTATCGGGGCTGGAACACGGAGCGTTACATTCGTGACGTAACGAATTGGACTCCCGAGACGCTCAGGCTGCTGAGAGCGAGGGATGGCCTAGGCTCAGGGCGGGATGACGAACTTAGGGAGTGGGATGGGCGAGCAGGGATGGCCGGCGCCGCGGGCCGAAGGTGCTGTGACCGGGACGGTCACGGTTCCCGGGTCGAAGTCGATCAGTAACCGTGCCCTCATCCTTGCTGCGCTCGCCGATGGGCCGTCGCACCTGACCGGGCTGCTGGCCGCTCGTGACACCGCGCTGATGCGGTCCGCGCTGGTCTCGCTCGGCGTCGGCATCACCGACAGCGGTACGACGGTCACCGTCACGCCCGGTTCGCTCAAGGGTCCGGCCAGCGTCGACTGCGGTCTGGCAGGCACCGTGATGCGGTTCGTGCCGCCGGTCGCCGCGCTGGCCGACGGTGTGGTTGCCTTCGACGGCGACGAGTACGCCCGGGAGCGGCCGATGGGCGTGATCCTCGGCGCGCTGCGGACCCTCGGCGTACAGATCGAGGACGGCGGCACCGGGCGGATGCCGTACACGGTGTCGGGCACCGGCTCGGTGCGGGGCGGGAAGGTGACGCTGGACGCGTCCGGGTCGAGCCAGTTCGTGTCCGCACTGCTGCTGGCCGGCGCGCGGTACGACGAGGGCGTCGACATCCGGCACGACGGGAAGCCGGTGCCGTCCCAGCCGCATCTGGACATGTCGGTCGGGATGCTGCGCGAGCGCGGCGTCCAGGTCGACGACGCCGAACCGAACCGCTGGGTCGTTGCCCCTGGCCCCATTCGGGCGCTGGACACCGCGATCGAGCCGGACCTGTCGAACGCGGCGCCGTTCCTGGCGGCGGCCGTCGTCACCGGCGGCACGGTGACCGTGACCGGCTGGCCGACGCAGACCACGCAGCCGGGCGGTCAGCTGCCCGACCTCTTCACCCGTCTC
Organism: Kribbella sp. NPDC000426; assembly: GCF_040300265.1. Lineage (NCBI taxonomy): Bacteria > Bacillati > Actinomycetota > Actinomycetes > Propionibacteriales > Kribbellaceae > Kribbella > Kribbella sp. NPDC000426. The sequence continues at coordinate 187,852 of NZ_JBEPDK010000007.1, forward strand.
GGCGCGGAGGTGACCCGGTCGGCGGACGGCCTGACCGTTCGTGGCACAGGCCGGATCCCGGGTGTCGACCTCGATCTGAGCGAGGTCGGCGAGCTGACTCCGGTGATCGCGGCGGTCACCGCCTTCGCCGACGGACCGTCGTACCTGCGGGGTATCGCGCACCTGCGCAACCACGAGACCGACCGGCTGGCGGCGCTCGAGGCCGAGCTCAACGCGCTCGGCGGCGACGTGACCCAGCTCGAGGACGGCCTGGCGATCCGCCCGAAGACCTTGCACGGCGGGCTTTTCCACACCTACGACGACCACCGGATGGCGCACGCCGCCGCCGTCCTCGGGCTGCTCGTCGACGGCCTGGAGATCGAGAACATCGCCACCACCGCAAAGACTTTGCCCGAGTTCCCCGACATGTGGTCAGGGCTCGCGGGCTGATGTCGCGGTACGACGAGGAGGCCAAGTACGACCGGCCCAAGCGCCGGACCCGGCCGCGGACCAAGGACCGCCCCTCGTACGACGACGCCGCCGAAGGCATCGTGATCACCCGCGACCGCGGTCGCTACACCTGCTGGGTCGGGGACCGCGAGGTCACCGCGATGAAGGCCCGCCAGCTCGGCCGCACCGGCGTGATCGTCGGCGACCGGGTCAAGCTGGACGGCAACGCCACCGGCGACCAAGGCACGCTGGCCCGGATCGTCGAAGTACTCCCCCGTACGACGCTGCTGCGCCGCTCCGCCGATGACGACGACCCGGTCGAGCGCCCACTGGTCGCGAACGCGGACCAGCTGGTCATCGTCGTCGCGGTAGCCAACCCAGAGCCCCGGACCGGTCTGATCGACCGCTTCCTGGTCGCCGCGTACGACGCAGGTATGCGACCGCTGCTCTGTCTCACCAAAACCGACCTGGCCGACCCGGACCCGCTGCTGTCGATCTACCGCCCGCTCGGCGTCGAGTCCGTCGCCACGCACCAGGGCGGCGACCTGACCGAGCTCCGCGAGCAGCTGCACGACCGGACCAGCGTCCTGGTCGGCCACTCCGGTGTCGGCAAGTCCACTCTGGTCAACGGCGTCATTCCTGGCGCGGACAGGGCGACCGGCATCGTCAACGAGGTCACCGGCCGCGGGCGGCACACGTCGACGAACACCGTCGTACTGCGGCTCCCTGACGGCGGCTGGCTGATCGACACCCCGGGTATCCGGTCGTTCGGGCTGGCACATGTGGATCCGGACCGTCTGATCCATGCGTTCCCAGACCTGGAGGAGATCACCCAGGACTGCCCCCGTGGCTGCACGCACACCGCCGACGCACCGGACTGCGCGCTCGACGAGGCAATCCGCGAGGGCCGTGCCGATCCGGCCCGGGTGGACTCGTTCCGGCGTCTGCTGGCGTCTCGCGAAGGCCGCGACCTCCGAGAGGCCCCGGAGCCTACTTAGGCGGCAGCTGGCCTCCCCAGACCGCCCGGGCGCCGGCGTCACCGGTCCGCACGGTCTGCCAGATGACGAGCACCGCGATCACGACCACGGCTGCCTGGGTCACCAGCTCCAGCGGACGGCTGTTCGTTGCCTGGTCACCCTTCACACCGGCCAGCAGGAGGAAGGCCGCGACGGCAACGACAGTGAAGATCAGGGCGTACCAGAACAGCAGGTTGCCACGCTTCTCGTGCAGCTGGATCGCCTTCGACAGCGTCGGCACCGCCTCCACGAACGCCTGGCCGCTCTTCTTGGCCACGTAGGCGCACACCACCACCCCGACGCCGAGTACCAGCGCCGGCCAGCGCAACACCCGGCGCCACTTCGGCACGACGGCGAACGCGATCAGGGTCAGCGCGGCCACCGGCAGCAGCACGACCGTCAGATGGATCACGAGCACGTGCAGCGGCAGGTCACCGAAGCGCTCGAACATGGACAGCCTCCATGGCAGTCGTAAGACGTGGTCAGACACTAATGGCACGTTCAACGACCTGATTCGGTTCAATCCACGCCGCAACCGATCCGCAACAGTTCCCGGACAGCCGGAGCCTGCGAGCGGGGTTCAGGCTAGCCTTCCGGCATGCCTTCGCACACGGATGACCTGCGGCTCGCCCACATCCTGGCCGACGACGCGGACTCGACCACGATGGACCGCTACAAGGCGCTCGACCTGCACGTGGCCACCAAGCCCGACCTCACCCCGGTGAGCGAATCGGACAAGAAGGTCGAGGACGTGATGCGCAAGACGCTCGCCCGGGCCCGGCCGCGGGACGCGTTCGTGGGCGAGGAGGACGGCACCAGCGGCTGGGGCGTCCGCCGCTGGGTGGTCGACCCGATCGACGGCACCAAGAACTACATCCGCGGCGTCCCGGTCTGGGCGACGCTGATCAGCCTGATGATCGAGGACCAGGTCGTCGTCGGGGTGGTCTCCGCCCCGGCCCTCGGCAAGCGCTGGTGGGCGTCGTACGGCGACGGCGCCTGGACCGGTCGCGCGCTGCACTCGTCGCAGCCGTGCCGGGTGAGCGACGTCAGCAAGATCGAGGACGCCTCGCTGTCGTACGCGTCGCTCAAGGGCTGGGAGAAGCTCGGCAAGAAGAACCAGTGGGCCGACCTGATGGACTCGGTCTGGCGGACCCGCGCGTACGGCGACTTCTGGTCGTACATGCTGGTCGCCGAGGGCGCGGTCGACATCGCCGCGGAGCCGGAGCTCAACCTGTACGACATGGCCGCGCTGGCCATCATCGTCGACGAGGCCGGCGGCAAGTTCACGTCGGTCGACGGCACCCCCGGCCCCAACGGCCCGAACGCCGTCGCCACCAACGGCCGCCTGCACGACGAAGTACTCAAGCGCCTCGAGTGATCCGGCCCTGGAGGAACTCCGCCTCCACCGGGTTGCTGGTGAACGCCAGCGCCTCTTCGTACGCCGCCCGCGCCTCCTCCACGCGCCCGAGCCGCCAGAGCAGCTCCCCTCGCGTGGACGCCAGATAGGGGTACGTCGCCAGCGCCGGCTCGTCCGCCAACGGTTGGCGTCCCGCCGCGTCGTCCAGCGCCCGGAGCGCCGCCTCCGGGCCGTCGACGTACGCGAGCGCCACCACCCGGTTCAGCGCAACTACGGGCGACGGCCAGCGCGCGAGCAGCACGTCGTACAGCCCCAGGATCTCGCGCCAGTCGGTGTCCTCCCAGCGTCGGGCCTCTGCGTGCGCGGCGGCGATCGCCGCCATCACGCCGAACCGCCCGAGGGAGGTCCGGTCCCGGCCGGCCAACGCGTCGGGCACCAGCTGCAGCGCTTCCGCGATCAACTGCCCGTCCCACCGTGAACGGTCCTGGTCTTCCATCAGTACCAGCCGCCGGTCCTGGTCGACCCGTGCGTTCTCCCGCGCCTGCGTCAGCAGGAGCAGCGCCAGCAGACCCGCCGTCTCCGCGCTGTCCGGCAGCAGCATCCGCATCATCCGGGCCAGGTCGATCCCGCGCCGCGCGAGGTCCGGCCTGGTCAGCTCGTCGCCGTCCAGTGCCGTGTGCCCAGCCGTGTACACGAGGTGCACCGCGTCCAGCACGGCCTCGATGCGCTGCGGCAACTCGTCAGCGCGCGGGATGCGGTACGGGATGCCGGAGCGGGAGATCTTCTGCTTGGCACGCGTGATGCGGGCCTGCATCGTGGCTTCCTTCACCAGGAACGCCTTCGCGATCTCCGCCGACGACAACCCGCACACCAGCCGCAGCGTCAGCGCGACCTGCGCCTCCTGCGCCAGTGCGGGATGGCAGCACGTGAACACCAACCGCAACCGATCGTCCGGAAACACACCGCTCGCAACGCCACCGTCTGGCTCGGGCGACAGGTCGTCCGCCAGGTCCGGCACGAGCAGTGGCAGCTTCCGGTGCGCCACACCAGCCCGCCGCCTCAGCTCCAGCGCCCGCCGGGTCGCGACTGTCGTCAGCCAGGCGCCCGGCTTCCTCGGCACACCGTCGGCCCGCCAATGCACCAGTGCCTTCGCGTACGCGTCCTGCACGCAGTCCTCGGCCAGATCTAGGTCCGCCGCAAACCGCGCGGTCGCGGCGAGTACGGAGGCCCACTCGCTCTCGTGAGCCTCCGCCACCGCCGCGGCGACGACGTCAGCCACCGTTGACCAGCGGGCGGACCTCGACACCGCCCATCGGCGACGGCACCTGCTTGGCGATCGCGAGCGCCTCGTCCAGGTCGGCCGCCTCGATGATGTAGTACCCGCCCATCACTTCCTTGGTCTCGGCGAAGACGCCGTCGGTGACGACGTACCCGCCGCTGCCGTCGGAACGGATCGACGTCGCGGTCTCACTCCCGTCGAGTTGCCCGCCGCCGCGGATCGCGGTCGCGTTGGCCTCGGCGAAGGCCTGATGGTTCTTGTGGTTCTGCTCCATCACCGATCCGTCGTCCGCGGCCCACTTCGCCTCGTCGTCGTAGATCATCACCAGGTACTTGCCCACTCGGGGTCACCTCTCTCGTCCGCCGTCGGTTACAGCATCTACCACTCCGATGCGCGACCCGGACCGGAATCGACAGGACCTGCCGCGAATTTCGTGACCACGTATGGTGGCCGGTATGCCCTTGACGTACCCCATCGCGGAGCAGACGCTCGACAACGGCCTCCGGGTCGTCGTGAGCTCGGACCGCGCCGTCCCGATCGTCGCCGTGAACCTCTGGTACGACGTCGGATCGCGCCATGAACCACCGGGTCTGACCGGGTTCGCGCACCTCTTCGAGCACCTGATGTTCCAGGGGTCGCGCAATGTCGCCTCCGGGCAGCACTTCAGCCTGCTGGAGACCGCCGGCGCCAGCCTGAACGCGAGCACGTTCTTCGATCGCACCAACTACTTCGAGTCGCTGCCCAGCGGCGGTCTCGACCTCGCGCTCTGGCTCGAGGCGGACCGGATGGGCTACCTGCTCGACGCCGTCAACCAGGAGAACCTGGACAACCAGCGCGACGTCGTGAAGGAGGAGAAGCGGCAGAGCTACGACAACCGCCCGTACGGCGACTCGTACGAACGGCTGGTCCGGCTCGCGTTCCCCGAGGGCCACCCGTACGCGCATATGACGATCGGGTCGATGGCCGACCTCGACGCCGCCTCGCTCGAGGACGTGCACGCGTTCTTCCGCAAGTACTACGGCCCGAACAACGCCGTCCTGACGATCGTCGGCGACGTGTCCGAGGACGACGCGTTCGACGCCGCCAAGCGGTACTTCGGCCACCTGCCCGCGATCCCCGCGCCGCCGCCGGCGCCGGACGGGACGATCGGGCCGATGACCGACGTACAGCGCGACGACGTGGAGTCCGACGTACCGTCCGACCTGATCACGATGATGTTCCGGCTGCCGGTCGACGGTACGCCGGAGCTCGACGCGGCCGGGCTCGCCCTCGACATCCTCGCGGCCGGGCAGAGCGGCCGGCTGAACCGGCGGCTGGTCCGCGACGAGCAGATCGCGCAGTCGGTGTCCGGCGGCGCGCTGCCGCTGATCGGCGGCGTCTCGTTCGGCACGCTGACCGGGATCGCGTCGGACGGCGTCGACCTGCAGAAGGTCGAGGACGCACTGCTCGAGGAGATCGAGAAGCTGGCCACCGAGGGCGTGTCCGCGGACGAGCTGGCCACCGTGCAGGCGCAGGCCGAGCGCGACTGGCTGGAGCAGCTCGCCACCTGCGCCGGCCGGGCCGACGAGATCTCGCACCACGCGCTGCTGTTCGGCGACCCGGACCGGATCAACAACCGCATCGACCAGGTCCAGGCCGTGACCGTCGAGCAGGTGCAGGCGGCCGCCGCCAAGTGGATCCGTGCGGCTGGACGGGTGCAGGTCAGCTACCGCCGTACCGAGACCGCAGGAGAGCAGGAATGAACCAGGTGCTCACCACCCCGCCGGCCGTCGGTGCGCCGCGGCCGTGGAAGTTCCCGGAGGCCGTGACGACGCGGACCAGCGTCGGTACGCCGGTGCACGTCTTCGACCGCCCCGGGCAGTACGTCGCCACCGTGCGCGTCACGATCGCGATGCCGTTGATCGCGGAGCCGCGTGAGCTCGAAGGCGTCGCGACGATCATGTCGCGGACACTCGACGAGGGCACCGAACTGCACTCGGCCAACGAGTTCGCGGCCGCGCTGGAGCGGCACGGAGCGGCGTACGGCGTGGACGTCAGCTCGGACGCGTTGCACGTGGAGATCTCCGTCCCGGTGTCGCATCTCGCGCCGGCCGTCGCGCTGCTCGCCGAGGCGATCACGCGGCCTGCGTTCAACCAGGCCGACGTCGGGCGGCACGTGACGATCCGGCTCGGCGAGATCAACCAGGAGCGCGCCAACGCCGGGTACCGGGCGCGCGAGGCGTTCGCGTCGCATCTGTTCGACCCGTCGACGCGCCGTTCCCGTCCGACCGCTGGTACGCCGGACACGATCCGGCCGCTGACTCATCTTGAGGTCGCTGACTTCTACCGGCGGAACATCGGGCCGGAGCGGGCCGAGATCCTCTTCGCCGGCGACGCGACCGGTGTCGACGCGGCGGCGATCATCGACGAGGCCTTCGCCGGCTGGACGTCCGGCGCGGGCCTGGCAGGCGAGGCGCCGGAGCCGATCTACATCCCGGGCAACCGGGTCGTGCTCGTCAATCGGCCGGGTTCGGTGCAGAGCCAGCTGCTGATCGGGTGCAAGGGACCCGACCGGCGCGATCCGTTGTGGGGCTCGGCCGCGGTCGCGAACCACGTGGTCGGCGGGACCATCACCTCCCGCGTGGACACCGTGCTGCGCGAGGAGAAGGGCTACACGTACGGCACGCGGACGAGCTTCGCCGCGCCGCGCAAGGGCGGAACGTTCAGCCTCGGCGGCGCCGTCCGCACCGAGGTGACCGGCGCGGCGATCGGTGACGCGCTGCGCATCCTGCGCGAGGCCCGCGACGGCCTCACCGAGCAGGAGGTCCAGGAGGCGAAGGACAGCCTCATCCGCACCGCTCCCCTGCGCTACGAGCAGGCCGATTCGGTCGCCCAGCAGGTCGGCAGCAACATCGCGAACGGCGTACCGATCGACTTCGCCGACACGTACCTGACCCAGATCGCGGCGACCACCGCCGCCGAGGCGACCGACGCCTACCGCCGGTACGTCGGAACCGACGGCCTGCTGGTCGTCATCGTCGGAGAAGCCAAGGACGTGCGCCCGCAACTCGAGGGCCTCGACCTCGGCGATCTGATCGACCTGAGCTGACCGGCCGCTGTTCGTCCGCTCGGGCTTCGACCCGAGCGGAGGCGGGCCGTCGGATCAGCTGCTGATGTAGTTGGAGAGCTGTTCCTTCTCGAACTCGAGTTCGCCGATCCGGGACTTGACCACGTCACCGATGCTGACCAGTCCCGCAAGGTTGCCGTCGACAACGACCGGGACGTGCCGGATCCGGCGGTCCGTCATCAGTCGCATCAGGTTGTCGATCAGGTCGTCCGGCGTACAGGTGTGTACCTCGGCCGTCATGATCGCGCTCACGCGCACGTCTCCCGCGTCCGGCGTACCGTTCCAGAGCCGCACGACGTCACGCTCCGACACGATTCCGGACACCGTCGACCCGTCCGCGCTGACCACCACCGCGCCGATGTTCCTCTCGGCCAGCAGTGCGAGCAGCTCGGTGACAGTGGCTTCTGGGGAGATGGTGACGACTTGGTTGCCCTTACCACGCAGTACGTCGTTGATCTTCACGGAGCCTCCTGCAGATCGAGGACCAATACCCCAAGGTAACGGCATTCCCCCCATCACACCCTGTGACAACGAAGGACAACCCGTCACCTGACGGGTCCGCCGACATATAGTGTCGGGCGGACTGACGGAGGTGGACATGGACTTACTCGAACCGCCGCGGGTCGTGGAGCGACCGGAGCAGCACTACCTCGGGATCCGGACGATCACGCCGTTCCGCGGCATGCTGTCGAAGCGGAACGAGCTGCTCGACGAGCTGTTCGGCTGGCTCCGGGAGACCGGCGTCGACGACTCCGGGCTGTTCTTCCTGCGTCTGCATGTGATCGACATGGCCGGCCCGATGGATCTCGAGGTCGGCATGACCACCCCGGAAGCGCTGCCCGGCGACGACCGCGTGCGACCGGCCACGCTGCCGGCCGGACGGTACGCGACGCTCACCTACCGTAACCACTCGCTCCGGGCAAACCGCGCCCTCCTCGACTGGGTCGCCGACCAGCAACTGACCCTCGACCGCCGCGATGTCCCCGAGGGCGATCTCTTCGCCTGCAGGTACGAGGCGTTCCGCACCGACCCCCGCACCGAACCACGCAAGACCAAGTGGGAGGTCGAACTCGACTTCCGCCTCGCCGACGGATAGTCACTCTGCCCTCCGGAAAACCGGGCGTCGGTGGGCGCCGTCAGACCGTAGGATCGGCGGGTTCGCGGTGACGGAGGGGGCGTAGTGGGGTTCCGGCAGGATCTGGCTGTACTGCGGCATCGGGACGTGCGGGTGTTCATCTGCGCGCGGTTCATCTCGATCCTCGGGTCGACGATCGCGCCGGTGGCGCTGGTGTTCGCAGTACTCGACGTCTCGGACTCCGCCGGCGCGGTCGGGATCGTGCTCGCGGCGCGGAGCATCCCGAACATCGTCTTCCTGCTGATCGGCGGCATGATCTCCGACCGGCTCCCGCGGCACCTCGTGCTCGTGGTCGCCAACACGGTCAGCGGACTCACGCAGGGCCTCGCGGCGACGCTCGTACTCTCGGGGCACGCGACGATCTGGCAACTCGCCGCAATCGAGGCGGTCAACGGGATCGCGGCCGCGTTCGTGATGCCCGCGATGACCGGCATCCTCCCGTCGATCGTGGATCGCAGCGAACTCCCGCAGGCGAACGCGATCGCCGGCTTCGCCCGGTCGAGCGCGATGATCGGCGGCGGCGCGGTCGCGGGTGTGATCGTCGGCCTGACCGGTCCGGGTGTCGGGCTCGCGGTCGACGGCGCGACGTTCCTGATCGCCGCCGCGCTGCTGTCCCGGCTGGCCATCCCGCGGATCGAGCGCGCCGCCACGTCGATGCTGACCGACCTGCGCGACGGCTGGAGCGAGTTCGTCTCCCGGCAGTGGATCTGGGTGATCGTGCTCGCCTTCGGCCTGCTGAACCTGATCTTCACCGCCTGCTACCAGACGCTCGGCCCGGTGATCGCGGACCGTACCTTCGGGCGAACCGGCTGGGGCCTGGTCAGCGCCTGCTTCGGCGCCGGTTTAGTTGCCAGCGGCATCATCATGCTCCGCCTCAAACCACGCCGCCCGCTGCGCACCGGCATGATCGGCATGCTGCTCACGGTCCCGGTCATGCTGTGCCTGGCGCTCTTCCCGTACACGTGGGCGATGGCGATCGCGGCGTTCCTGCTCGGCGTCGGCTTCGACATCTTCGGCATCAGCTGGGAGACCGCCCTCGGCCAGCACGTCCCGATCGACAAGCTCAGCCGCGTCTCGTCGTACGACATGCTCGGCTCGTTCATCGCCGGCCCCGCGGGTCAACTCACCGTCGGCTACGTCGCCGCGGTCCTCAGCGTAAAAGCCGTCGAACTGTACGGCGCTGCCCTGTTCGTGCTGATCACCGTCATCACGCTGGTGGTCCCGTCGGTGTGGAACCTGCGTAGGGTAGACGTGTGAGCTCAATCGTTCCGGGTCCGCAGAAGAAGCTCGAGCAGGAGATCGACGCGGCCCGCTCCGGCGCCAAGCCGCTGCAGGCGGGTGACCTGAACGCGTCCGCGCCACCGCAGGAGGAGCTGACCGGGCTGGACGACTGGCCCGAGTCGCTGCGTACGACCGTCGAGGCCGAGCACAGCCGTACGATCGCGCTGGCCACCAACCGCCGCAGGACCGCCGACGGCGTACTCCCCGAGGTGGTACGCGGCCTCGACCAGCTGCTCGACGAAATCGCCGACCGCCTGCAGTCCGACAAGCCCCGCCTCTTCGGCAAGTCCACCGCCGAGCCCGCCGACGACCTGGACACCTGCGCCGAGCTCCTAGGAATCCCTGCCGACGAGATCGCCGCATCCACCGGCCGGGGCGAGCACCGCGCCGCCCTCCGCACCATCAAGCAACTCCGCTCCCAACTAAAAGAGCTGGAATCCACCAAGGACCACTCAAAGCTGACCCGCCTAGTCACCTTCATCGTCCGCCTGGCCGTAGTCACCGACACCGCACCCGACTCAACAGCCCCGCTGGCGCCGATCGCCCTCGACCGCTACGCGAAGTCCTCGCCAGACACTCAGTGGGACTGGACTTTCGACCAGAAACTCGCCTTCTGGAAGCAAGCCCGCACCACCCTCACTCCAAACACGTAGCTAACGACAGAACCTTTCTGTCCTTACTTGTTGTCGGTGTGGTTCGACGTGCTGCCGGTGAGCGCTTCCTTCTTCCGGGCGCGGTAGGCGCGCATCGACGCCTGACTCGAGCACTGGGTGCTGCAGTAGCCGGCCGATGTGTTCTTGCTCCGGTCGAAGAACGCGAAATGACAAGGCTCGTTGCGGCACGCCTTGATCCGAGACCATTGGCCTGACAGCGCAAGTTCGGTCGCCGCAGCCAGCACGCCTGCGAACGCCCCTGCTACTCCGCCGCATCCTGGACCAAGCCGTGCCTCTGCGCCACTCAGCCGCACGGCGACCGGACACCTGTCGCCGGCTCTCTCGAGTATTGCCTCAGCAGACCGGACCGCCGGATCCGAGGTAGCAGGATCATTCGAGTGCGAGAGCAGCACCGTCACCAGTGCGTCCCGAAGCTCTCGAGCCTCGACGACGTCTGAGTCCGCGACGGTTCTGGCCGGCTCAGCCCCGCCCCAGGCAACTTCGCCCAGCCAGGTCGTCAATCCTTCAGTGTCGGTGAATCGCTCGACGCGGTCGCCGGCGTCTGCATGCGTGTTCGCGAACGCCAGCACCAACTCGAGCGGGGACAACGTCGAAGTACGCACGCCGCACTCCCTCCGACTAGTTGTGGCCACTCGCGTTTCAACCATAACAGAAACTCCACAGCCCCTCTTGACGTTATGAGTGAAGCTGTTATGGTCCTAACCATGATGACCTCAGCGCACACCCCGACCCCGTCCACCCGCACCTGGTTCATCACCGGTGCCTCATCCGGAATCGGCCTTGCCCTGGCCGTCCGCGCGGCAGATCGGGGCGACAACGTGATCGCCGTCGCACGCCGGGCCGAAGGCCTGACACAGCTCACCGAGAAGTACGGCGACCAGGTGCTCTCCGCCAGTGCCGACGTCGCCAGCCTCAGCCAGCTGCAGAGCGCCGTCACCGCCGGCCTCCAACGGTTCGGTCGCATCGACTTCGTCGCCAACAACGCCGGCTACGGCGTCTTCGGCGCCGTAGAAGAAGCGACCGACGCACAGGTCCGCGCGATCTTCGACACCAACGTGCACGGCGTCCTGAACGTCCTACGCGCAACGCTGCCGACGCTGCGCGCCCAGAAATCGGGCCACATCCTGCAGGGCTCGTCCTACTTCGGGCAGCTGGCGCACGCGGGCGTCGGCATGATCGCGGCAACCAAGTACGCCGTCGAGGGTCTGACCGAAGCCCTGTTCGGCGAGCTCGACCCGCTGGGCATCAAGGTCACGCTGGTCGAGCCCGGCCTGACGGCGACGTCCTTCCTGGCCAACCTGGACCACGTCGAGACGATCGGCGACTACGACCAGACTGTGCGCGAAGTCCTCAAGACGATCGGCAGCCTGCCGCCGACCGCGTTCAACACTGCCGACCGTGTCGTGGACGCGATCATCGCCGCCACCGAGGCGGACACAACGCCGCACCGCATCGCGACCGGGAGCGCCGCCGTCCAGGACATCCGCACCGCACTGGTCGCCCGAATCGCAGAACTCGACGAGTGGGCCCCGGTGAGCAACGCCGTCGACAGCCCCAACTGAGCACTCACTCAAGACGGGTTCGATGCGCAGACCGGCCTCTGGCAATCGCTAGAGGCCGGCTGGCTTTTAGTTGGTCACGTCGGTGGTAGCCGGCGCCCTCGAGGGTGAAGACGTCGGGCGTGGTGGACGGCACGGTCGACGACATCTGCCGACACTCACCTACTCCGGCGAAGCGGCGTGGCGAGCCCACGAATTCAGCTGTTGCGCCGACAACGAACCTGCTCGCCACGACCCACACGCCGGCAAAGCCGGCCAATAGAACAGCCGCCGCGAAGCGGTGTCCTTTCGCGGCGGCTGGTGTTCGAGAGGTCAGCCCTTGATGGCTCCGCCGAGGGCGAAGGCGCCGCCTAGTTTGCGGGAGAGGAGGAGGTAGAGGAGGAGGACGGGGGTCGTGTAGATGAGCGAGTACGCCGCGAGCTGTCCGTAGTTCGGTTCGCCGTACTGGCCGAAGAACGTGAAGATGCTGACCGAGGCCGGCAGCCGCTCAGGCGACAGCAGCAGCATGAACGGGACGAAGAAGTTGCCCCACATGCCGATGAACGTGAAGATCAGCACCACCGCGATCCCCGGCCACATCAGCGGCAGCACGATCGCCCACAGCGCGCGCATGTTCCCCGCGCCGTCGACCCAGGCTGCTTCCTCCAGCGACAGCGGTACGCCGTCCATGAACGTCTTCGTCAGCCAGATCGCAAACGGCAGCGCCGACGTCGCCATGAACATGATCGTCCCGCCGATCGTGTCCACCAGGTTCAGCTGCACGAACAACCCGTACACCGGCACCATGACCGCGGTGATCGGCAACCCCGTGCAGAACAGCACCGTCAGCAGGAACGGCCGGTTGAACCGCGTCTTGAACCGAGACAACGGATACGCGGCCAGCACCGCGCACACCATCGTCAGCAACGCCGCCCCGCCGCACAGCACCACCCCGTTGAGCACCGGCCGGTACGTCGTGTCGGTGTTCAGCACCGCCTTGAAGTTCCCCAACGTCGGATGCGTCGGGAACTCGACCCGCAACCCCGCCGTCCGGTTGATCGATGCGAACAGCACCCACAACAACGGCAGGACGAACAGTACGCCGATGGCCAGCAGCACCAGGTTCGATGCGAGCTTGCTCATCCGGTCGCGGGCAATCATGCTGCCTCCGAGTTCAGGCCACGCAGGTAGATCAGCGAGAAGACCGCACCGATCGCCAGCATCACCAACGCGATCGCCGTACCGTAGCCGATCTGGGAGAAGCTGAACGCCTGCTCGTACATGTACAGCGGCAACGTCTGAGACTTGGTCCCCGGGCCGCCGCGGGTCATCGCGTAGATGAGGCCGAACACGCTCAGCGTCTGCAGCGTGATCAGCATCAGGTTGGTCATTATCGCGCGGGTGATCATCGGCATCGTGACGAACAGCAGTCGCCGCCAGCCGCCGGCGCCGTCCATCTCGGCCGATTCCTCGATCTCCTTGGGGATCTCGCTCAGCGCCGCGGAGTACACCAGCATCGAGAACGCCGTACCGCGCCAGATGTTGGCCAGCGACACCGCGATGATCGGTGCCCCGTACAACCAGTCCTGGCCGGGCAGGCCGACCGCGTGCAGCATCACGTTCAGCGTGCCGTCGTCGTTGAAGAACGCGCTCAGCAGGTACGCCGCGACGATCTCGGGCAGCACCCACGCGCCGATGACGGCGGTACCGACGAAGTTCCGCACGACCTTCGTCGACTTGCGCATCAGCAGCGCGAGTCCGAGGCCGAGCGTGTTCTGCCCGATGATCGCGGAGATCAGCGTGAAGACCAGCGTCAGCCAGATCGAGTTCGTGAACGCGCCGCTGGAGAACGCCTTGCGGAAGTTCTCCAGCCCGACGAACTTCACGTTCGCCGCGCCGGGCCCGGTGAGCGCCATGTTCGTGAACGCGGCGTACACGCAGTAGATGATCGGGCCGGCCAGGAAGACCAGCATCAGTCCGATGGCCGGCGACAGCGGCAGCATCTTGACGAGTTTGGCCCCCCGCGGCCGCCGGCTGGGTGTGCCAGCGGCGGCCGTGGAGGTAGGAGCGACAGTCGTCGTCACAGGGGAGATTCCTCCGTCGGAGCTACTGACCGGTGCTCTGCGTCGTCGTACTGTCCTTGCCGCCGACTATGCCTTCGACCGCCTGGTCGTAGTTCTTCGCCGCCGCGTCGGGCTGGGACTGACCGGTCATCACCGACTCCATCGCGGTGATGATCTCGTTGGAGACCTTCGGGTACTCCGGGAGCGCCGGCCGGTAGACCGTCACCGACACCAGGTCGGTGAAGAACTGCGTGCTCGCCGAGGAGGACTTGTACGCCGCGTCCGAGGCGACATCCTTACGGACCGCGATCTGCGCGCCGTCGGTGGCGTACTTGGCGGCGTTCTTCTGCGTCTGCAGGGTCTTGATGAAGTCCCAGGCGGCGTCGGGGTTCTTCGACTTGGCCGGGATCGCCCAGGTCCAGCCGCCGGAGAGGCTGACCTTGCCCTTGCCACCGCCGTCCTGGGTCGGCATCGCGGTCTGGCCGAGCACCGTGCTCCACTGCGGCCACGGCTTGGCGCCGGACTTCAGCCAGTTGCCGTAGATCCACGAGCCGTCGAGGTCGATCGCCAGCTTCTGCTGCGGCAGCAGCTCGGTGCCGACCTTGCTGCCCATGTTCGGGCTGAGCGCGTCCTTCGGCGACGGCGCCAGGCCCTCGGAGAAGACGGTCTTGACGAAGTTCAGCGAGTCCTTGAAGCCCTGGCTGCCGACGACCCACTTCTTCTGGTCGTAGTTGTACAGGGTGTCCTTGGTGCCGTAGAGCAGCATCTCGAAGCCTTGCATGGCCGAGGCCTCACCCATCGGCTTGCCGGAGTACATGTTGAACGGGATCACGCCCGGCACCTTCTGCTTGATGGTGCGCGCGGCGCTGAGTACGTCGTCCCACGTCTTCGGCTGCCAGTCGGCGGGCAGGCCCGCCTTCTTGAAGATTTCCTTGTTGTACCAAAGCGCCCGGGTGTCGGTGCCGTCCGGTACGCCGTACGTCTTGCCGTCCTGGCCGCGCGCCGCGCCCTTGGCGGTGTCCTCGAACTGGCTCCACTGGTCCCAGTTCTTGATGTAGTCGTCGAGCGGCTTCAGGTACCCCGCGGTGATGTCGGAGTTGATCAGGAAGGTGTCCTCGTAGACGATGTCCGGCGCCGTGTTCGGCGAACGCATCATCAACTGGATCTTGGTGTAGTAGTCGTTCTCGCTGGCGACGACCGGAACGATCTCGACCTGGGATCCCGGGTGTGCGGCTTCGTACTCGGTCTTGACGCCGGTGAGGAAGTTCTTCATCACCACGCCCGGACCCCACTGCTGGTACGCGATCTTGATGTGCGCGGGTCCGGAGCTCTGCGAGCTGCCGGCGTCCGGCTGCTTGGTCGTCGAGCCTTGACTACAGGCCGAGACCCCCAGCAGCAGCGCGCCCGCGGCGGCCGCTGCCATGAAACGTTTCCTAGTCACCATCAGGTCCACCTTCGGGCGATCGTTGTCATGCCGGTACCACGGCCCAAACCCAGCGGGCTTTCCCGCGACCGTAGGAGCCTCGAGCGACCGAAGTCAATGCTTGACAGACAACGTTGTCGCAGCAGTCAGGCAGAAACGCGGTGACCAGGGTGTAACGATCCGGTCACCGCGCTGTCATACCTTCACTTTGTCAGGCTGCGACGGCTGAAGCCTCGTGTCGAGCCGGTACGGCGCGTCCCCGGGTCCGGAGCGATCCGAGCGCACAGAGGGCCAATCCGCCCACCAACCAGCAGGCCAGTACGACGAGTGGTCTGGCCGCGCCGGCGCCGTCGAAGAAGCTCACGGAGCGTAGCGCCGTACCCGCGGCCCCCGGCGGCAGCAACTGCCCGAGAGTGCTCCAGCCGTTCGGCAGCATCTCCGGCGCGCTCGTCATCCCGGACAGCGGGTTGCCGAGCAGCATCATCGTCGCGCCGCCGAGCGCGAGTCCCGCCGTACCGATCAGCCACTCGAGGCCGAGCAGGGTGATGCTGATCGCCCCGATCGACATCGCGATCACGCCGGCGTTCCCGAGGTAGCTGCCCTCGAACGAGCCGAGCCAGAACTGCAGTACGGCGGCCAACGCGAGCCCGCCGGTGATCGCGAACGCCAGAGCGCCGATCACCCGCTTCGCCCCGGGCCGCACCAACTGGGTCAGAGCAGCGGCCGCGATGATCCCGCCGAGCACGAGCGGCAGCGCACCCGCGGCCAGCCCCGCACCCCGCGGATCGTCCTTCGGCAGCGGCACGATGTCCGTGACCTTCGCGCGGCCGTCCAGCTGACCAGCCAGTTGCGTGAGGAGTTGCGCTACGACCGGACCGCCCGCGGACGCCGTGAGCACCTCGGGCTGCGCCGAGTCGAGCACGATCGCGCCGTACACGTCCCGGTCCTCGATCCGCTGCACGGCCGCCTGCCGGTCCGGTACGGCGGTGATGTCGAAGCCGCCCGGTATCGCCTGGTCGAGCTTGGTCCGCACCTGCTCGACGGCGGGCGTCGGACCGGACACCGCGATCGGCACGTCCCGCGGTTCGGAACGTGCGGACGGCCAGGCGAAGGCGATCAGGAACACCGTGAGGACCGCGGTCAGCAGCACGATGACGGCGATCAGCGGCGGCCGGCGACGCTCGGCCGCGTGCGCCTCAGTGGTCATGGCGGGAACTCCTTCAACGAAGAAAACCGAATGTCCGTTCTTTATAGACTCCTCACCGCCTGGCGACTTGTCAAGAACGGACATTCGTTTTATGTTTCGAGCGTGCCGAAGGTCACCGAGGAGCACCGCCTGGCCCGCCGCGAGCAGATCGTCGCGGCGGCGCGCACCTGTGTGATCGAGGAGGGCTTCCACAAGACGACGATGGCCGACGTGATCCGCGCGTCCGGCCTCTCGGCCGGCGCGGTCTACGGCTACTTCAAAAGCAAGGAAGAGATCGTCGAGGCGATCGCCGAGGACGCACTCAGCACGATCGACGAGCTCTTCGAGAAGATCCTCGCCTCGGACCAGCCGCTGACCCCGCTGGCCGCGCTCGAGGCGACCATCGACCATGTCGTGAAGGTCGCCGAGGCGCCCGGCGGCGACGTCACTCGGGTCGCGGTCCAGGCGTGGGCGGAGGCGCTGCGCAACAACGAGATCCGCGACGTCGCCAAGGGCAAGTACTGCCAGCTCCGCGAGCACTTCCTCGAGATCGCGCGCCGGGCCCAGGCCGACGGCACGCTCGAACCGGACGTCGCCCCGGAGCATGTCGCGCAGGTGATGTTCGGGATGATCCCCGGCTTCGTCCTGCAGCGGCTGCTGATCGGCGACATCACTCCGGCCACCTACAAGGCCGGACTGCGAGCGCTGCTGCGTTCCTAGGTGGAGTTTCACCCACCCCGTACGGTGGTCCAGCACCATGGGGCGGTACGCCGTTGCTCCGTAGCGTCGACGGCATGAGAAAGCGGAAGCAGGAAGCAGTCGACGGGACCGGATACTCGGTCGTCCTGCAGGATGTACGACGGGTCTACGGCCGGGGCGGGAACACCGTCACCGCCCTCAACGGGATCTCGATGAAGTTCGCCCCCGGCACCTTCACCGCGGTGATGGGTCCGTCGGGTTCGGGCAAGAGCACGTTCCTGCACTGTGCGGCCGGGCTCGACCGGCCGACATCGGGCTCGGTGCTGATCGACGGCCTGCCGCTGGCCGGGCTGAGCGAGCGCAGGCTGACCGAGCTTCGCCGCGAGCGGATCGGGTTCGTCTTCCAGTCCTTCAATCTGCTGCCCGCGCTGACCGTCTGGCAGAACGTCTGCCTGCCGCAGGAGCTCGACGGCCGGCGGGTGAACAAGGCCGCGGTCCGCCAGGTCCTGGAGCGCGTCGGCTTGTCTGACAAGCAGAGGAGTCGCCCGGGCGAGCTGTCCGGTGGCCAGCAGCAGCGGGTCGCCATCGCCCGCGCCCTCGTCGCCCGCCCGGCTGTGATCTTCGCCGACGAGCCGACGGGCGCCCTGGACACGCAGACCGCGGCCGACGTACTTGAGTTGCTCCGCGAGCCCGTTCGCACGCAGGGCCAGACGGTTGTCATGGTCACCCATGACCCGGTCGCGGCGTCGTACGCCGACCAGGTCGTGTTCCTGGCCGACGGCGTCCTCGCCGGCAGCCTGACCGCGCCGACGGCCGAGCAGGTCGCCGACCGGATGACCCACCTCGGCGCGCGGTCGAACCTGCAGGTGGTGGCGGGATGATACGCCAAGCCATCCGCACCTTGCGTCACCGCAAGAGCG
The DNA here is from genome assembly GCF_040300265.1 of Kribbella sp. NPDC000426. NCBI lineage: Bacteria > Bacillati > Actinomycetota > Actinomycetes > Propionibacteriales > Kribbellaceae > Kribbella > Kribbella sp. NPDC000426. The sequence goes on from NZ_JBEPDK010000007.1 coordinate 205,958, forward strand.
GATTCATCGCCACCTTCGTCGCGGTCGTCTTCGGTACGGCGATCGTGATGGCGTGCGGCGGACTGATGGAGACCGGCATCCGCTCCAACGTCGAGCCGCAACGTCTGGCCGGCACCGATCTGGTTGTCACCGGCAAACAATCCCATCTCCGCCCGGGCGAGGAGGACGCAACTCCCCTGCCGGAACGCGTCGGCGTCTCCGTCGACATGCTCGCCAAGATTCGTTCTGTACAAGGCGTTTCGTCGGCGATCGGCGACTACACCTTCCCCGCGTTCGGACCGTCGGTTGCTGAGGGCCACAACTGGTCCAGCGCCGCCCTCGCGCCCTACCGGTTGACCGCGGGCCACGCCCCGCGCGCCGGTCAGGTCGTCGTGCCGACCGGGAAGGTCGGCCGCCAGGTCACCTTGCTGGTCAACGGCGACCCGCGCACCTACACCATCAGCGGGCTGGCCGCAGGTCCTGCCGGACACGCCTTCTTCTCCGACCACGACGCGGCCCAGCTGGTCCGTAACCCGGCCCGCTTCGCCGACGTCGGCGTACAGGTTGCGCCCGGCACCAACGTCGACACCGTCAAGAAGAGCTTGCAAAAGCTGGATGGCAACCTCACGGTCCGCGAAGGTGTCGACCGTGGGCTGGCCGAGCACCCCGACGCCGAGTCGCAGAAGACGGCCCTCATCGCCGTCGCCGGCTCGTTCGGCGGTATCGCGACCATGACGATGATGTTCGTCGTCGCCTCGACGCTGGCCCTGGCGGCGCAGCACCGCGAGCGCGAGTTCGCGCTACTCCGCGGAATCGGTACGACGCCTGGACAGGTTCGCCGGATGATCCTCGGCGAAGCGCTCCTGGTCTCGCTGCCGGCCGTCGCAGTAGGCGTCATCCCGGGCACGTTCCTTGGACGCTTCCTCTTCGACCAGCTCAGCACGCACGGCGTCGCGTCGTCGGTGATCGAGTTCTCGCAAGGCTGGATCCCGTTCGCGGCCGGCGCCGGTGCCGCCGTACTCGCGGCCGTCGGTGCGGGACTGATCGCGGCCCGGAAGTCCGCGAAGATCCGTCCGGTCGAGGCGCTGGTCGAGGCCTCGCTGCAGCGCAAGTGGTTCGGCTGGATCCGGCTGCTGTTCGGTCTGTTGTTCCTCGGCGGCGGACTCGCGCTGCTGATCGTCACCGCCACGGTGATGACCGGACCGCTGGCTGCCTCAACGGCCGGCCCGTCGATCCTCTGCTGGGCGATCGGTGTCGCCGTCCTCGGGCCCTTCTGGACAAAGGCTGTGCTCGCGTTCTGGCGGTGGCCGGTGCAGGCGCTGACCCGGGTCAACGGTCGGCTCGCGATCCGCAACCTGTCGGCGCGCTCGGTCGCGATGTCCGCCGCGGTCATGCCGGTCATGCTTGCCGTCGGCATCTCAACGGCCAACCTGTACATGCAGACGACGCAGGTCCATGCCTCCTCCGAAGCGTTCACGCGGGACCTGCGCGCAGACGCCGTGGTGGTCTCGGATGCCGGTCTGTCGCCGGCGCTGCTCGAGCAGGTCCGCGCAGTACCGGGTGTCGCGAGTGCGTCGGCGTACGTCCGGAGCATCGGCGCGGTGGACGACCCGCGCAAGTCGCCGTTCGACGAGGACGGCGCGCCGGTGATCGGCGTGGACGCCCAGGGCGCGAACGGTACGGCGCCGGTCCGGCTCACCAGCGGATCGCTCGCGGGGCTGACCGGTTCGACTGTCGCGATTCCGGAGTACATGGCCACGAAGACGGGACGCGGGGTCGGATCCGAGATCGCGATGACGTTGGGCGACGGGACCCCGGTGAAGCTGCGGGTGGTTGCGACGTTCGCGGCGGAGCGCGGGTACGAGACCATCATCATGCCCGCGTCGTTGGTCGCCGCTCACACAACAGACGGTCTGACCAAGCAGATCCTCGTACGGGCCGCACCCGGTGCCGACGTACGGCCGGGGCTGGCCAAGCTGGCAGCGGCTCATCCGACGGTGCAGGTCGCAGACCGCAGTACGTTGGTGGCCGCGAACGCTGAAGATCTGCAGACGCAGGCGTGGGTCAACTACATGCTCGTCGGAATGCTGATCGCGTACACAGCGGTCTCGGTCGTCAACACCCTCGTGTCGTCGACCCTGCGCCGGCGCCGCGAGTTCGCCCTGCAACGGCTGACCGGGTCGACCCGACTGCAGGTCATGCGGATGCTCTGGACCGAGAGCACGCTAGTCACCTTGGCCGGAGTCACGCTAGGCACGGCAGTAGCCCTCGCCTGCCTGCTCCCCTTCTCGGCCAAGGTCGCCAACAGCACGCTTCCCACCGGTCCACTCTGGATCTACGGCGTCATCGTCGCAGCCGCCACCATCCTCACCTTCGGCTCAACCCTCATCCCCGCAACCACAACCCTCCGCCACGCCCCGACCCAACCCAACTTCAGCGACTAGCCAGACACGTCACCAACAGCGGCAGCGGATCCCCCGGCAGATGCCAGAACCCATCGGCGTCCTGCACCATCTCCGGGCTCCGCTGCCGCAGATCCACCGGCAACTCGTCGAGCCGCTCGATCCGCAGACCGGCCGCGCTCAACGCATTCACCAACCCACTGACTGTCCACGGCCACGTGCTCTGCACATGTCCCGGCAGATCTTGCCCGGTGTAGCTGCTCGTCACCTCACGATCAGCAGCACCGCTCCGGAAGTACGACGTACGCACGCGCAGCTCGTCATCCACCATCGACTGCAGCGGATGGAACTCGGCAAGGAACAGCACCCCACCGGGCCGGAGCATCCGAGCCGCCATCCGCGCGAACTTGTCCAGATCCGGCAGCCACACCAGCACCCCGTACGTCGCGACCACCACGTCGTACGACGCAGGCTCGAGTACGTCGGCCACGTCGTACACATCCGACTGCACGAACTTCGCCGCCAGTCCCACCTCGTCGGCCAACTGCCGGGCAGCCGCTATCGCCTCACCAGAGAAGTCGACGCCAGTGACGTCCGCACCCAGCCGAGCCCACGACAACGTGTCCAGCCCGAGGTGACACATCAGATGCAGCAGACGCTTCCCGCGTACGTCGCCGAGCGCCTCGACCTCGAATGGACGCAACGAGCTGCGCCCGCCGCGGAACCCGTCGACGTCGTAGAACTCCGACGACACGTGCGCTCCGGCCCGCAGATCCCACGCAGTGCGATTTCGCTCGACGCGCTCCCGATCGTCCATCCAGCGACGATATGCGGCGAACGGCCGTCGGCGTTACCGGGCCGGTGTGGGTTCTGGGACCGGTTGCAGGGCGATGGTGGTTGCCTGGACGATGCCGGCGTTGTTGCGGATCCAGCCCGACAGGACGACCTGGAGATCTTCGAGGTCGCGCTCCTCGAGGATCACGCCGGGGACCGGGACGCTGGCGCCGAGCTCTGCGAGGACCGGGCGGAGATGCTGGTCGGCGAGCAGTTTGTGGCTCGGCGCCGCGGAGACCGTCACCGGCACGACGACCGCGCCGGCCAGCGCGGCCGGTCGCAGGACGTCGAGAAAGCTCTTCAGCAAACCGGTGTAGCTGCCCTTGTAGACCGGGGTCGCGACGACGATCACCGATGCCGACGACACCAGATCGATCGCGCTGTCCAGCGCCGCACGATCGGCGTCAGGCTCGAAGATCGCCGGGGCCAACGTCACCAGGTCGATCAGCTCGTCGATCCGGTACGGCGTACCGAGCTCGGACGCCAGCAACTCCGCGACCGACGCCGCGGCGGCCGCCGTCCGGGAACCGGCCCGTGGATTGCCGACCACCGTGACCACGGACTGCGGCCAGACCGGCGCATCCTGGGACCCGGCCTGAGAGCCAGCCTGCGGCCCGACCTGCGACTCGAACGCGACTGAGGGCATCTGACCCAACTCCTGAGGCATCGGCAGTGATGCCTCGAGCGTAGTCAAAGTCGAGCGCGCTACTGGACTTTCTCAGGATCTGAACGCCCGCGCAGTTTCACGACCACGAACCACACCACCGCGGCCAGCGCACCTGCGATCACCAGCTTCTGGAACACCCCGACCGACGACTCGACCAGATGCCACCGCTCGCCGAGCTGGTAGCCGGCCAGGATCAGCAGCGAGTTCCACACCAGGCTCCCGAGCGCGGTCAGCGGCACGAACAGCGCGACCCGCATCCGCTCCACCCCGGCCGGCACCGAGATCAGGCTCCGCACGACCGGGACCAGCCGCCCGATCAGCACCGCCTTGGCGCCGTGCCGCAGGAACCACTCCTCGGCCTTGTCGATATCGGCCACCTTCACCAACGGCAGCTTCGCGGCGATCGCGCGGGTCCGGTCACGACCGAGCACGCCGCCCACGCCGTACAGGGCGAGCGCGCCGACGACCGACCCCAGCGTGGTGAACACGATCGCGCTGATCAGCCCGAGATCACCCCGCGCGGCCGCGAAACCGGCCAGCGGCAGGATCACCTCGCTCGGCAACGGCGGGAACAGATTCTCCAGCGCGACCGCCAGCCCCGCACCCGCGGGGCCCATCCGCTCCATCAGATCGATCGCCCACCCGGCCACTCCACCGGTCGGCTCCTGCGTCGCCTGCAGCGCGGTCATCATCACCTGATTCGTCGTCGTCATGGGTGCGACGCTAGGTCCGCGGACATGCCCCACACACTGGAGCCACCCACCGTACCGACCGGGGGAAAACCCCCGCCGTGGGAACATTCGCCATCAATAGAAAGGGTTTTGATGACAGTCGAGCACGCACCCCGGTCCAGCACGTACCCGTCACGCGAGGAACTCGGCCTGGCCGCGGCCACTGCGGCCGCCGAGCAGATCCGTACGGCGATCGCAGCAGCCGGACGCGCCCGGATCATGCTGGCCGCGGCGCCGAGCCAGAGCGCGACCCTCGCCGCGCTGGCCGTGGAGCCGGACATCGACTGGAGCCGGGTCGAGTGCTTCCACATGGACGAGTACGTCGACCTGTCGCCGGACGCCCCGCAGTCGTTCCGGAACTGGCTGCACCGGAGCTTCCTCGATCAGGTGCCGCAGGCAACCTTCCACCCGCTGGCGCCCGAGGCCGGGCCGGACAGCTATGCGGAACTGATGGGTGACGAGCCGTTCGATCTCGTCCTGTTCGGCCTCGGCGTCAACGGCCATCTCGCCTTCAACGACCCGCCCGCCGACTTCGCCGACCCGCGCGCCGCGAAGATCGTCGCACTCGACGAAACCAGTCGCCGCCAGCAGGTCGACGAGGGCAACTTTGCCGCGATGGACGACGTACCCACACACGCCGTCACGGTGACGATCCCCCGCCTGCTCAACGCGCACGCGCTGATCGGATCGGTCCCCGGATCAGTCAAACGCCAGGCCGTCCACGACTCCCTCACGCAGCCGATCAGCCCGGACTACCCCGGTACGGCGCTGCGCACCCACCCGGCCGTACAGCTGTTCCTCGACACGGAGTCAGCCGACTCCGAGGTGTAGACCGCCCGAAGCATCCACCACCTGGCCGGTGATCCACCGGGCCTCGGGTGAGGCGAGGAACGCGACCACCTCGGCGACATCCTCACCCGTGCCCAGCCGGCCGAGCGCGGTGTGACCGACGATCAACTCGGACAGTCCCGGAGTCTCGAAGATCGCGCCGTTCGCCTCGGTCCGGGTCGCGCCGGGCGCCACCGCGTTCACGGTGATGCTCCGCCGGCCGAGCTCCTGCGCGAGCGTGCGCGTCATCGTCTCGACCGCCCCCTTGGTCATCGCGAACGACGTCTGCGTCGGGTTGGCCATCCGGGTCGCGACCGACGAGACCGAGATGATCCGGCCACCGTCGGCCAGCATCGGCAGCAGCCGCTGGATCAGGAAGTACGGCGCACGCACGTTCACCGCCATCAACCGATCGAACGCCTCCTCCGAGTCCGTCCCGATCGGGCCGGCCGGCTGCGCGGCCGCGTTGTTCACCAACACCTCGAGCCGCCCGGACAACCCCGCAGTCAGTTGCTCGACCACCGCATCGACATCACCCGGCACACCGAGCTCGGCCCCGATCACGAACCCACGGCCGCCGATCCGCTCGAGCGTCTCCTCGGCCCCGGCCTTGTCCTGGTTGTAGTGGATTGCGACGTAGTACCCCGCTGCAGCCAGCCGCTCCGCGATCGCCCGACCGATGCCCCGCGACGCACCCGTCACCAACGCCACCCTGTCGCTCATGTTAGAAACTATCATGTTGTTAGTATCTACCACATGAGCTTGAGGGACCGCCAGCGCGCCGACACCCGGCAACGCATCCAGCGACAGGCACTCCGCCTGTTCAGCGACCAGGGGTACGACGCGACCACGGTCAACGAGGTCGCCGACGCGGCCGGCGTCTCGGCGATGACGGTCTACCGGAACTTCCCCACCAAGGAAGACCTCGTCCTGTACGACGACTTCGACGAGCAGGCCGCCGCGTCGATCGCGGAACTCCCCTCGACCGGCTCCCTCACCGACCGCATCGGCCGCGCCGTCCTGGCAACCATCGAGCGCGCGAACACCGACCTACTACTGGTCCGGCTCCAGCTGATGATCTCGACTCCGGCCCTCCAGGCCCGCCACCTCGACAGCCAGTTCCGCCTGCAAGAGGCCTTCGTCCAAGCAATCTGCACTGACGACCCGACCCTTGAGTACGCCGCCCGCGCAGCCGCAAGCGCGTGCCTAGGAGTAACCCACACCGCCCTGCTCCGCTGGGCCGCCGACAACGGCGAGCCCGATCTCCCCGCCCTCTACCGAGAGGCCTTCACCGCAGTCTTCGGCCACGCGCCTTAAGGGCGATGGGCACGAACGATCAGATCGGCGGCCTCGTGCGCGATCCGATGCCGCTCGGCCTTCGACAACGGCTCGGTCCCCTGCAGCGTCGCCACCCGCCCTTCAGCGAGCGCCAGGTAGGTCAGCTGCCGAGTAGCCAGCTCTGGATCGGGAACTCGCAGCAGACCCTTCGCATCACAGGCCCGCAGATAGTCGGCGATCACGGCCGCGCGTTCCCGTTTGCCGGTCTTGTCACGCCACAGCCGCTGCAGCTCCGGGTGATGCGGCAACTCGGCGATCGTCAGCCGATGCAACGCGGCGATCGGCGGCGACAGCACGCCGTCGAGGGTCAGCTCGACGGCCGCGGTCAGATCGGCGAGCGGATCGCCGGTGTCCCGTAGCGCCGGACCGAGCGCGGCATCCTGCTCCCGGCGGGTTTCCTCGATCACCGCCAGGAACAGCTTCTCCTTGTCTCCGAAGTGCCCGTAGACGGTCTGCTTACCGACGCCGGCCTCCGCCGCGATCGCGTCGACGCTGGTCCGCTCGTACCCCTGGGCGAGGAACAGCTTCGAGGCCGCGGCGAGGATCGCCGACCGCTTCGCCGGCGACTTGACCCGGACCGGCGGCCGCCCGGGCCTCCCATGCTCGTTTCCATGCCCGTTGCAGGGACCACCCGGCTCGATCCGCGGCTGGTCCGGCTCGCCCTGGTGCTATCCCTCGGCGCGGTCGCCGCCCAGTTCGACACCACGATCGTCAGCGTCGCGATCAACCGGCTGACGCACGAGTTCGGTTCGCCGTTGTCGACGATCCAGTGGGTCACCACGGCGTACCTGCTGGCGCTCACCGCGACGCTCCCGCTCACTGGTTGGGCCGTCGCCCGGTTCGGCGTACGCCGGATGTGGGCGTTCTGCCTGGTCGGCTTCGGCCTGGGTTCGCTGTTGTGTGTGGGCGCCTGGTCGGCAGGCGCGCTGATCGGGTTCCGGGTGCTGCAGGGCATCGGCGGCGGCATGATGCTGCCACTGATCCGGATCGCTCTTGCGGAGGAGGCCGATCAGGCGACGATGGGCCGGCTGATGACTTTCGTCCTCGTGCCGACCCAGCTCGCCCCGGTCGCCGGGCCGGTGCTCGGCGGTCTGATCATCGGCACGCTCGACTGGCGCTGGGCGTTCCTGATCAACGTCCCGGTCACACTCGTGGCGCTCGTGCTCTCGCGCAACCTCGTCCGGGGCGAGGCGGCCGTCACCCGCCCGTCCCTCGACGTCCGCGGGCTTCTGCTGCTCTCCCCCGGACTCGCGGTCCTGATCTACGGGCTCACGTCGTACGGCGAATCCAGCCGGCTCGCCGTCGGTGCTCTTGCCATGCTGGCGGCCGGGGTGGTCCTGCTTCTCGGGTACGGCGTGCACGCGCTGCGGAGTACGGCGCCGCTGTTCGACCTGCGGTTGTTTCGTGACCGATCCTTCGGCGCATCCGCGGTGCTGGTGTTCATCTTCGGCGGATCGCTGTTCGGTGCGATGTTGCTGCTGCCGTTGTACTACCAGCGGTTGCGTGGTGCGAGTCCGCTCGAGGCCGGGCTGTTGCTCGCACCGCAGGGACTCGGCGCGATCGTCGGTACCTTGTTCGTCGGCCGGATCCTCGACCGCACCGGTGCGACCCGGACCGTCATGCTCGTCGGTCTGGCGCTCGCGGTCGCGGGTACGGTGCCGTTCGCGATCGCCGGCCCGAGTACGCCGATCGTCCTGCTGGCACTCGCTCTCGTCGTACGGGGAGTCGGGTTGACCGCGTCCCTGCTGCCGTCGATCACGGCGGCGTACGCGACGTTGCCGAGGACGGAGTACGCCGCCGCGACGACCGGGACCCGGATCGTGCAGCAGATCGGCGGCTCGCTCGAGACCGCCGTACTCGCGACGGTTCTGCAGCGTGGCTCGTTCCCGGCTGCGTTCTGGACGGCGATCGGGATCACGGCGGCCGCATCGGTCGGCGCCGCGGCGCTTCCGGGGCGGCGTGAAAAGTGAGCGACCGGGTTATATTCCTGGTATGGCAACTACGTTCGAGGTGTTGGCGGAGCCTCGGCGGCGGGACATCCTCGATCTGTTGCGGGCCGGTGAGCGGCCGGTGGGCGAGCTTGTCGACGCGCTGTCACTCAGCCAGCCCGCGGTGTCGAAGCATCTGAAGGTACTGCGCGACGCCGGGCTGGTGGAGGTCCGTCACGACGCCCAGCGCCGCTGGTACCGCCTCCGCCCGGCGCCGCTGGCCGAGGTCGACGCCTGGCTGGCGCCGTACCGCGACCTGTGGCGCGACCGCCTCGACGCACTCGAGGCGCATCTCGACCGGATGGATTAGCTCAGGTCAGTTCGGGCACGCGGAGATGGGCGAGAGCGAGCTCGAACTCGCACACGTCGAGGACTTCGGCGCCCGCATCCTTGGTGGTCGCGGCGCGCATCGATGCGGCGGCTTCGCGGTTGTTGGCCATCGCCTCCTGACTGTCGTAGCTCACCGACGAAACACACCGGCCGGAGGCGCGGTCGATCAGCAAGCTGGCGCTGCAGAACCCGGCCAGGTCCTCCAGCCTCGGCAGTGCGGCCAACTTGTAGACGTCGATGGCGCGCTGGAGGCTCGCAGGGGCGACCTTCATCCAGGTCGCGCGGACACAGGCACCCTCGGTGGAGCGGTGGTCACGGTGCAGTACGGCGATCTCCCACTCCTCCACCGTGGGCCCGCCACTGCCCATCTGGTCCGCCAGTCGGTCCCGGGTCGGGCGGAGCGCTTCGTCGGAGGCCCGCATCGCCTCCTCCGACTGCCAGGCGCTGGTGGCGATGCAACGGCCGGATTCCCGGTCGACCAGCATGGACAGGCCGATACAGCCGTCCAGCTCCAGGATCATGGGCATTACCTCGTCACGCACCTGCGCGATGCCGGCGTCGAGCGACTCCGGCCTGGCGTTGATCGTGGTGGAACGCGCGTACACGATCCACCCCCTTTGCCTCAGGGCGGCGCCCCGGTGACGCCACCGGTCGCACCCCACAGTGCTCCGCCCGGGCCACCGGCGCAAGGGACCGGTGATTGACTGTCCCGATGACAGAACTCGGGCGGGCGCGGGCCGCGCGCTGGTGGCTGCGCGGACGGCGGATCGGGTCGATCGAGCGGGCCGGCGCATTCATCGACGATGTCGGGTTCGCCCTGTTGTTTCCGGCACCGCGTGCCGTCGTACCGTCACTGTGGGAGGCGGTCGCCGGCGAGGACGAGGAGCCGTTCGGCTCGGGGATGGGGAAGAACGAGCAACGGGTCTGGACCTGGAAGGACGAACTGCCTCGTCGCGGCCTCGCCTGGTACGGCGCCTACCTCGGCGGCCGTGGAACATTCCTGTCGCCGGACCTCCTCACCGCGCTCTACCCGGCCGCGGGCCACCCGAGTGACCACCAGTCGCTGGAGCTGTCGCCGGCAGCCCACGAGATCGCCGAGGCCATCGCCGGCGAACCATTGCCGAGCGCAACGCTACGAGCGCTGATCGGTGATCGGAGCCGCTACCAGCGCGCGATCACCGAGCTCCAGCGTCATCTCCTGGTCACCACGGCCGGCGTCCACGAGAGCGGTTCCGGCTGGCCCTCCGCGCGGATCGCCTTGACCTGCGAGCAGTTCGAGGTCGGCGGCGGCACCGACCACGCACTCGCGACCGAGCGGTTCCTGGCCACGATGCTGGAGACCACGCCAGGCGAACTCGGCCGCGCGTTTCGCTGGCCCGTGGCGCACGCACGAGCCCGCCTGGACGACTTGGCCGAGAACGGGCGGGCAAGGTCCGACGGCCTCCGGTACTCTCCCAGCCACCCCTGACGGGGCCGAGGGGCACTCGACCCCGGCCTGGCGGATCAGTGCTCGGCGACGTCGAAGACGTTGCCTTCCGGGTCAGCGAGCGTGATCCAGTGCGTGCCGTACTCGGTGTGCTCGTCGACCCGCTTGGCGCCGAGGCCGACGAGGCGGTCGACCTCGGCGGCCCAGTCGGTGGCGGCGAGGTCGACGTGCAGGCGGTTCTTGCCGTTGCGCGGCTCGGGGACCTGCAGGAACATCAGCGTCGGACCGGCCGCGGCGCGGTTCACGGTCGCGAAGAACTCGTTGCCGTCAGCATCGACCTCGGTGGATAGCACGCCGGCCCAGAAAGTTGCCAGGGCGGCGGCGTCGGTGCAGTCGAAGGCGATGTTCTCAAGAGTTATAGACACGTTTCAGCCTTTCAGGACAGGGATCCGCTGGATCGGCCAGCAGACTTCGGTTCGGTAGTCGGCCGGATCGGGCACGTCGCCCGGGCCGATCGGATACAGCTCACGGATCGGGCCGGCTGCGACCTCGCAGTACTCCGCGACGTGGCTGCCGAGGGCGCCGTACGTGCGGTCGAAGTCGGTCATCGGACCGGCGTGGACGGCGATGGCGAAGTACCCGCCGGGCAGGTCGACGAGCTCCACCCCGTCGGCCGGCGGCTGGTCGGGCGCGACCGGCAGGAAGGCGACGACCTCGCCTTTGTCGTCGGTGAAGAACTCGTCACTGTACGTCGCTCCGGACGTGGCCCGGATGTCGCCGGTGACAGCGCCGAGCCGCCCGAAGGCGAACTCGAACCACGGCCCGAAGTCGTCCCGGACGACGTCACCACGAACGCCGTACGCACGGAACGACGGGATGAACCGGTACTCCACCTCGATCGCCGGCTGCCCCGGGGTCAGCAGCTCGCGCAGCGACGCGACCACGTCACGGGTGTGCTGAAGCTCCTGCTCCATCCGCTCGAGATGCGCCCGCAGCCGCTCCTCCCGAGCCACGCCGTCACCGGCGTCAACCACCGCCTGCACGTCGGCCAGCGGCATCCGCAACTCCCGCAGCCGCCGGATCAACTGCGCGGTGTCGACCTGCGCAGTGCTGTACCGCCGGTAACCCGACGAAGCATCCACCGAGACCGGCGCGAGCAGCCCGATCTCGTGATAGTGGTGCAGCGTCTTCACACTCAGATGCGTCAGGCGGGAGAACTCCCCCACCGTCACCGTCGCCGTCATGCCCCCAGCTTCCACCCTCCGGTAACCGGAGAGTCAACCAAACCCCCGGAGTACGCAGGCGAGCCCGCCGGCTCGGCTCAGGAGGCGGCGGGCTCGTTTTGCGGGCATGAACGGAGCTGACGGCCGGCCCATCGGGCTGGTGGGCCGGGTGGAGGTCAGCCGCGGTAGCGGCCTATTACCTTGGTGAAGTCCCAGGGGTTTTGGGAGATGCCGGAGCAGCTGTCGGCGCTGCCGCCGGTGCAGGGGCGGTCGCGGTTGACCGACCAGTAGGTGAAGCGGGCCAGGTGGTGCTGTGACGCGTAGGAGAGCATCGTCTCGAAGTCGGAGACGTTGACCCGCTCGGAGTTGTCGGTGATGCCGTTCATCGACGAGATGCCGATCTTCCGGTACGCCGCGTCGTCGCTCAGCCCGTATGCCGACTTCACCTGGTTCTTCAGCCCCTCGGCCGCCTGCACGGTCAGCGAACCCATGTTGGTGGTGCCGCCGCCGAAGTCGAACGGCATGATCACCCAGCCGTCGAGGTTCAGCCCGGAGGCCGCGCCGCGCCGGATCAGGTCCTGCCCGTTCCCGTCCGGACCGGACGTGGTCGTCCCGAAGGTCAGGTACGTCGTGATCCCGGGGTTGTTCTGCTCGATGATCTTCAACGCGTCGATCACCTTCTGCCGCGGACCGGCCTGCGCGATCTCCTGGTCCTCGATGTCGATGTCGATCGCCTTCAGCGACAGCGCGTTGATCACCTTCTGGTACGCCGCCGCGAGCTCACTCGCCGACCCGCAACTCTGACCGAGCTTGTTACCCGACCAGCCACCGATCGACACGACGACATCGCCGCCGTTCGACCGGATCGTGTTGATCGCCTGCTGGTCCACGCCACCGGTCAGCGGCCGCCCACCGTCCCACTGCGGGTTGCAGTACCCGTTGGACAGGATGAAGGCCATCGTGAACCACTTGACCCCGGACGCGTTCATCACGGTCGCCGGGTTCGGCGGGTCACCCCAGCCTTCATACAGGTACGGCGCTGCCGCCATCGGCGCGCCACCCGCCGGCGGCGGTCCGTCGTCACCGGCCGGGGCGTTCCACTTCTGGTTCGCCGCGCCAGTACAGCTCCACAGCTGCAGCGGCGTACCGTTCGCGGAGTTGTTGCCCGTGACATCGAGACACTTGTTCGCCTGCGGGTTCACGAGGTCCCGGCCAGATGTGTAGGTCCACTGCTGGGCAGCCGACCCGTTGCAGGTCCACAGCTGGACCCGAGCGCCGTTGGCCACCGAGCCACCCGACACATCGAGACACTTGCCGAGGGCACGCAACGTGCCGTCGCTCGACCGGCTCCACTGCTGCGCGCCGGTCCCGTTGCAGTCGTACAGCTGGACCGCCGTACCGTCCGCACTGTTCGCCGCCGCCACGTCCACGCATTTCCCGGCCAACCCGGTGATCGCCCCGGTCGCCGCCTGTGCGGGAGTTGCCGCCATCAACAATCCCGCGCCGAGCACCAGCGCCGCGACTCCCGCCGCTACGCGCTTCATGACACGGTCCACTTCTGGTTCGCGGCACCGGTGCAGCTCCACAGCTGCAGCGGCGTGCCGTTCGCGGAGTTGTTGCCCGTGACATCGAGACACTTGTTCGCCTGTGGATTCACCAGATCTCTCCCGCTCGTATAGGTCCATTGCTGGGCGGCACTGCCGTTGCACGAATAGAGCTGCACCTTCGCGCCGTTCGCGACGGAGCCCGCGTTGACGTCGAGGCACTTGCCGAGGGCACGGATCGTGCCGTCACCGGGACGGTCCCACTGCTGCGCGGTCGTGCCGTTGCAGTCGTACAGCTGCACCGCCGTACCGTCCGCGCTGTTGGCTCCGGCAACATCCATGCACTTGCCGGCCAGTCCGGTGATCTGACCGCCGCCACCCCCGCCACCGCTCTGCGTGCCGGACCAGGTGAAGGTCGCCGACGTCTTGGTCGGCAGCGTGTAGGTGAAGGACTGCGAGCCCCAGTTCACCCGCACCGACTGGGAGCTGCCGGTGGTGTTGAAGGCGATCAGCGCCTTCGAGCCGTCCGGGTTCTTCCAGGCCACGTTCTTCACCGAGCTGTTCGCGGTCGAGTCGATCCGCAGTGCGCCCGGCTTCACGAACTTGGTCAGGTGGCCCATCGTGTAGTACTCAACGGTCTTCGTGACCTGACCGCGCTGGCCGTCGTTGCGGTGGACCGTGACGAGGCCCGTGCAGACGTTACAGCCGGCGCCGACGTACGGCAGGTGCGCCTCGTCGAGCGCGATCCCCCACTTGACCCACGACTTGTCCCAGTTGCGGGTGTAGTCGATCAGGTTGTTCATGTCCTCGACCTGCTGGTTCGGGATCCAGGTGCCGCCCGAGTGCTCGGTCATGTACGCGTTCACGTTCGGGTACTGGTTGTGGATCTGCGTCTGCAGGTTCACGTCACCGCCGTACCCGTGCCAGGCGATACCGCCGAAGTTCGGATCGTTGCGCAGGGCCGCGTCCGCGATCGGGACCGAACCGAGGTCGTTGTAATTGCCCCAGTTGTAGTCGAGGATCAGCACCTTGGTCGTCAGCCCGGCGGCGTGCAGCGCCGGCATCAGGTTGTTCTTGGTGAACTCCAGCAGCCCGGAGCCGTTCCAGTTCATCGACGCGTAGCCGGTGTTGTCGTTACCGCAACAGGTCGGCTCGTTCTGCACCGAGATGTAGTCGATGTGGTTGCCCTGGGCCTCGTTCTGCTGCAGGTACTTGACGAAGTACTGCGCGTACATCGGGTAGTACTGCGCCTTCAGCCAGCCGCGGTGGACGAAGTCGTTGTTGTCCTTCATCCAGGCCGGCGCACTCCACGGCGAACCCATCACCTTGACGGCCGGGTTGAGCTGCCGGGCCTGCTTGGTCAGCGGTACGACGTCGGCCAGGTCGTGCTGGATGCTGAAGTCGTTCAGGTCGCAGCACGTGTCGTCGTAGGAGTAGTTGAACCGGGCCAGGTCCGAGGCGCCCATCGGGTTGCGGATGAAGGCCAGGCCGATCCCGTTCACCGGGTCGAACAGGTCCTTCATCACCTGGTCGCGGGTCGCGGCCGAGATCGTGTTGCTGCTGTTCAGCAGCCAGGCGGAGCTGTCGGCGAACGACGCGCCGCCGCCCTCGAAGGACTGGTACGTCGTGTTCTCGTTGACCGTGATCGTCTGGTTGGCCGATCCGCCGGCCGGGCCGAAGCTGACCGGGGTCTGCTGCTGCAGGCCGCGGGTGACGTTCTGGCCGGCGCTGTCGTTGGTGGTGGTCAGCCAGATGTTGACCTGCTCGCCGGCGGCCTGGGCCGGTGGAGCGGTGCCGATGCCGAGGCCGGCGGCGGCCGCGCACAGCGCAGCGACCACGAGCGGCAGGAAGCATTTCATGGGGCGGTTCTCCCTTTATATAAAGGAGTTTGGGGCGGTGGTGTTGCCGGCGTCTGCCCGCGCCGCAACTGGTGGTCAGCAAGAGGTAACCATCCGTGCAAACCGGTGTCAACGCCGAAACCGAGACTTTTTTCAGATCTTTTATTTAGTCCCGGGGTTGACCTGAGAGCGTTCTCACGGCACGCTGCGGTCCAGGTCGTGTCCGATGGTCCAGCGCCGTCGCGAGCAGGTGCTCGGTGCGGTGCATCGGTGTGCTGGAGCGAAGGGCTCGATGCGGAGCATCGTGACCTTCGCTCCAGTGCGCCGAGGTGCCGTGCCGAGTGCCGCGCAGTAGGCGCTGGACCATCGGACACGGCCTAGTTCCTGTCCTCATTCAGACGCCCCCGGAAATGAGGTACTCATGAAGCGTCCGCGCATGCTCGCGTTCCTCGCGATCGGTGCCGCACTGGCCGGCACCGCCCTTCTCCAGCCTGCTGCCACCGCGCATCAGCAGGCCGCTGCCGCGACCACGGCAACGGTCTGGGAGGACAACTTCGACGGCCCGGCCGGTCAGGCCCCCGATTCCGCCAAGTGGCGGTACGACATCGGCGGCAGCGGCTGGGGCAACGACGAACGCGAGTACTACACCAACAGCACCCGCAACTCCGCCCTGGACGGCAACGGCAACCTGGTGATCACGGCCCGGCAGGAGAACGCCGGCTACCAGTGCCACTACGGCCCGTGCCAGTACACGTCGGCCCGGCTGCTCACCGCACAGACCTTCACCCAGACGTACGGCCGGTTCGAGGCGCGGATCAAGATCCCGCGCGGACAGGGGATCTGGCCCGCGTTCTGGATGCTCGGCGGCGGCAACTGGCCGAACGACGGCGAGATCGACATCATGGAGAACATCGGCAAGGAGCCGGCCACCGTGCACGGCACGATCCACGGCCCCGGGTACTCCGGCGCGAACGGGATCGGTGCCGCGTACAACCATCCGAACGGCTGGTCGTTCGCCGACGACTTCCACACGTTCGCGGTCGACTGGGCCCCGGACTCGATCACCTGGTACGTCGACGGCGTCCAGTACGAGCGCCGTACGCCGGCCGACCTGAACGGGAACACCTGGGTCTTCAACCACCCGTTCTTCATGATCCTGAACCTCGCGGTCGGCGGCTACTGGCCGGGCTACCCCGACGGTACGACGCAGTTCCCGCAGACCATGACCGTCGACTACGTCCGCGTCTCCACGCTCGGCAGCTCGGGCGGCGGCGGCTCGCAGATCACCGGCCTGGCCGGCAAGTGCCTCGACGTCGCCGGGGCCAACAGCGCGGACGGTACGACGGTGCAGCTGTACGACTGCAACGGCACCAATGCGCAGAAGTGGAGCCGCCCCGGTGACGGCACGATCCGTGCCCTGGGCAAATGCCTCGACGTCGCGAACGCCGGAGTTGCCGACGGCACCAGAGTCCAACTCGCAACCTGCAACGGCAACGCGGCCCAGCAGTGGACCTACACCGGTGGGCACGACCTGGTGAATCCACACGCCAACAAGTGCCTCGATGTCACCGGCAACAACTCCGCCAACGCAACCCCCACGCAGATCTGGACCTGCACCGGCGGAGCGAACCAGAAGTGGACCGTCTAACGGGGAAGCGCGCCACCGTCGCGTAACAACCGCACCACGGGAAGGGTCGCGGCGCCGAGTGCTACGGCGTCGCGGCCCAGCTCGCACAGCACGATCGACACCTGCGCGTACGGCCGCCGCAGCGCGTGCTTGCCGACCTCCGCGCGCAGCTCGTCCAGGTACTTCTCGCCGAGCAGCAGACCGGCCCAACCGCCGAGGACGATTCGCTCAGGGTTCACGAGGTTGACCAGGTTCGCGAAGCCGGCCGCGAGGTATCCGATCGTGTCGGCAACGATCGTTGCCGCCGGCTCCGAGGTCGACGAGAGCAGCTCGACGAACGCTGTCTCCTCGTCGCCCTCGACCACGCCGCCGGCTTCCCGGTACCGATCGAGAACGCCCTCGGCGCCGACGTACGCCTCGAGGCAGCCGAGCGCGCCGCAGCGGCATCGGCGGCCGCCGTACACGATCGTCATGTGGCCCCACTCGCCGGCACTGCTGCGGGTGCCGCGGTAGCTGGATCCACCGGCGACAAGGGCGGATCCGACACCGGAGCCGACCAGCGCCACGACCGCGTCGGTCGCGCCACGGCCCGCGCCGAAGTACATCTCGGCCTGGCCGAGCATGTTCGCGCCGTTGTCGAGATGCACCGGAATATCGGTGCCCTCAGCAAGCATCTCGGCGAGTGGAACAGCTTCCCAACCGAGCGTCTGTGCGTCGACGACCGCGTTGTCCTCGACCACACCGGCGACCGCGACACCGAGCCCGAGCACCTGCTGCGGCTGTACGCCGGACGCCGCGACGACGCTCGAAAGCCCTTCCAGGACGTGCTTCACGACCTCCGCCGGAGTCGGCGTGCTGATCGGGTGATCGGCGCGGGCGAGCACGTTCATCGCCAGGTCGAACAGCTCGACCCGGACTCGCGTCTCGCCGACCTCGGCGCCCACGACGTACCGGAACGTCGGCGCGACCCGCAGCAGCACGCGCGGCCGGCCGCCCTCGGACTCGACCGAGCCGGCCTCCTCGACCACGCCCTCGGCGATCAGTTCCGCGACCAGGTTGCTCACGCTCGCGGCGCTGAGCGACGTCCGCACGGTCAGCTCCTGGCGGCTCAGCGGGCCCTCGCGGTAGATGCTGGTGAGGATCACCGAGCGGTTGGACCGGCGCATGTCACGCACCGTGGTCCGGCGTACTTCCATCCTCACCTCACCGTGAGCCTGCGCAGTCCGGCCCCGGGCGGGCCACTCGGTCCGAGTCCATCATGCCGCCCCGGCGCACGGAAGAGCTCCCTTCTTCCAGGTCGTGAACTAAGACCCGATTCGTTACCGCTCCGTGATTGACGGTGACTTGCGGTCTCGGCTTTGATCTACGGAACCGCTTCCGAAACCGGTTCCGTCCCGCCAGCCCCGACCGCCCGAGGGGAGAGTCAAGCGTGTCCATCACCATCGCCGATGTCGCCGCCCGCGCCGGGGTCAGCAAGACGACCGTGTCGCGCGTGCTCAACGGCAAGGGCGAACTGGACCTGCGGACGGCCGAGCGGGTCCGGCAGGTGATCGAGGAGCTCGGGTACGTGCCGAGCGCCCGCGCCGTCGGCCTGGCCCGCGGCCGGACCCGGATCGTCGGAATGCTGGTCCCGTCGCTCACCTGGCCCTGGATGGGCGAGGTGCTGCAGGGCGCGGTCGACGTGGTCGAGAGCGAGGGGTACGGCCTGCTGCTGTTCACCTTCAACCGGGGTGCGGAATCCATGCAGCAGTTCGCCTCCCAGGTCTCGTCGCAGTCGTTCGACGGCCTGCTGGTGATCGAGCCCGAGGGCACGCTCACCTTCATCGAGCAACTCCACGCGCGCGGTCTGCCGGTGGTCCTGATCGACGACCGCGACAAGCGCCCGCAGTTCCCGTCCGTCGCCACCACGAACTACGCCGGCGGCGAGTCCGCCGCCCGGCACCTGCTGGAGCTCGGCCGCCGCCGGCCACTGGTGATCACCGGCGTCGAGCGCTTCGGCTGTACCCACGAACGCCTGGACGGCTTCCGCGACACCTACGCGGCCGCCGGGATCGAGCTCGACCCGAGACTCGTGTTCGAAGGCGATTTCACCCACGAGAGCGGACGCCGCGGCGTCCAGTACGCGCTCGGCGAACGACTCGACTTCGACGCGGTCTTCGCGCACAACGACCTGTCCGCCGGCGGCGCCATCCAGGCGGTCCGGGAGACCGGGCGGAACGTGCCGGCCGACGTGTCGGTGGTCGGGTTCGACGACATCCCGTACGCCGAACACACCGAGCCGCCGCTGACCACGGTGCATCAGCCGATGCGCCAGATGGGTCAGGCCGCGGCCCGGATGCTGATGGGCTACTTCGGCGGCACCCCGCTGCCGGAACAGCCCCAAGTGCTGCCGACGACGCTGATCGTCCGCAGCTCAACCGCCCCGCGGCATCAACCACTGGCAACGTCGAGGACCGGGTCCGCCCCGAAACACCGGTCCCGCTAAGGCTCCGGCGGCGGGGCAGCTGCCCCTGTCCTGCCGCCGGCGTACTCCCCCGAGATCTATCCGTTAAGGCGTCTGCTCTTCCCATGAGAGCGTTCTCACGCCACGATGCACCTGCTCACGCGGCTCAGGCGTGAGCATCCGCCAACAGATACACAGGAGGAACCGATGCGAGCACGACGTACCGTCGCGCTGGCCCTCACGGGCTTGCTCGCGGCAGCCACGCTGGCTGCCTGCAGTAACGGGGACGGGAAGACCGAAAGCAGCGGGTCGAGCAGTGGCGCGACCGTACTGAACATCGGTATGCCGAACGGGCCGCAGACCGAGAACCACAACCCGTTCCTCGGCTCCTCCGCCGGCGCCTCCTTGGGCTACCGCTGGATGATCTTCGAGCCGCTGGTGATGATCAACGGGATCAAGCCGACCGAGCCGGGCAAGCCGTGGCTGGCGACCGAGTGGAAGTGGGACGCCAACTACACCAAGCTCTCGCTGACCATCCGGGACGGCGTGAAGTTCTCCGACGGCCAGCCGATGACCGCCGACGACGTCGCGTACTCGTTCGAGCTGCGGAAGAAGTACGACGGCCTGAACCAGGACGCGATCCCGTACGGCACGATCACTGCCTCCGGCAACAAGGTGGACCTGACCTTCACCCGGTCGCAGTTCACCAACCAGAACAAGATCCTGACCGTCTTCGTGGTCCCGAAGCACCAGTGGTCCACGCTCAAGGACCCGACCCAGGACACGCTGAAGAACCCGATCGGCACCGGCCCGTACACGGTCAAGTCGTTCACCCCGCAGACCACGACGCTGACGCTGCGCGACTCGTACTGGCAGGACCTGCCGAAGGTCAAGGAGCTGCGGTACACGTCGTACAACGACAACAACGCGCAGACCACCGCGCTGGCCAACGGCTCGTCGGAGTGGAGCTTCGTCTTCGTCCCGAACGTGAAGGCCGTCTACCAGGACAAGGACCCGAAGAACCACAAGCTCTGGTTCCCGGCGAACCTCGGCATCCACGGTCTGTGGATCAACACCACCAAGAAGCCGTTCGACAACCCCGCTCTGCGGCGCGCGATGAACCTGGTGATCAACCGCGACGACATCTTCAACCAGGGCGAGGCCGGGTACTTCTACCCGAAGGTCGAATCGATCACCGGGATCCCGACGCCGGCCGGTGAGTCGTTCATCGCTCCGGAGTACAAGGACAAGAAGCACGCGGTCGACGTCGACGGCGCGAAGAAGGAGCTCACCGACGCGGGCTTCAAGCTAGAGGGCGACGTGCTGAAGGACCCGACCGGCAAGCCGGTGACGATCACGCTGACCGACCCGGCCGGCTGGTCCGACTACATCACCGACCTGGAGATCATCAAGGACAACCTGTCCACGATCGGCATCAAGGCGACCGTCGACAAGGCCAACCAGGACGCGTGGTTCAAGAACATCGACGAGGGCAACTTCGACGCCGCGATGCACTGGACCAACGGCGGCGCGACGCCGTTCGACATCTACCAGAACATCATGGACGGCAAGATCCTGAAGCCGGTCGGCAAGGGCGGCGTGAGCGGCAACTACGGCCGGTTCAACAGCCCGGAGGCGACCAAGGCGCTGGACCAGTACGCCAACGCCGCGGACGACGCGACCCGCACCACGGCGCTGAACACGCTCCAGAAGATCATGGTCGAGCAGATGCCGATCATCCCCACCTCGGCGTCCAACGTCGGCGGTCTCTACAGCACGAAGAACTGGGTCGGCTGGCCCGATGAGCAGAACCAGTACGGGCCGGCGCAGCCGACCCAGCAGAACGCTCTGCAGATCATCCTGAACCTGAAGCCCGCCGGCAGCCAGTGATTCCGGACCGCGGCGCCGAGGCATCCCCTCGGCGCCGCGGTGCCGCGATGGGAGACACATGACGGTCACCGAGACCGAGGTTGTTCTGGAGGCCGAGGGCCTCACCAAGCACTTTCCGGTACGGCGCGGGGTTCGCGACCTGCTGTCCCGCGAGCACAAGGTCGTGCACGCGGTCGACGACATCAGGCTCACGCTGCGCCGGGGCCGGGTGACCGCGCTGGTCGGCGAGTCCGGATCGGGCAAGTCGACGGTCGCGCGGCTGATGGCCCAGCTGTACGGGCGCACGTCCGGTGACATCCGTCTGCACGGCGAATCGGTCACGGTCCGCGGCGGCCGGAAGTTCCGCGCGTACGCCCGCCGCGTGCAGATGATCTTCCAGGACCCGTTCGCCTCGCTGAACCCGACGCACACCGTGCGGTACCACCTGACCCGCTCGCTTCGCATCCACGGCCGTTCCGGAGACCTCGAGGAGAACCTGCGCGCTCTGCTGATGCAGGTGCAGCTCACTCCCCCGGAGCGGTACCTCGACAAGTTCCCGCACGAGCTGTCCGGTGGCCAGCGGCAACGGGTCTCGATCGCCCGCGCGCTCGGCGCGGATCCGGAGGCGCTGCTCGCGGACGAGCCGGTCTCGATGCTCGACGTGTCGATCCGCCTCGGCGTACTCAACCTGCTGCGCGACCTGAAGGAACGGCTCAACCTCGCCATCCTCTACATCACCCACGACATCGCGTCGGCGCGCTACTTCGCCGACGAGACGCTGGTGATGTACGCCGGTCGCCTGGTCGAGGGCGGCGAATCGGAGACCGTCACACAGCACCCGGCCCACCCCTATACGCAGCTGCTGATCGACAGCGCGCCCGACCCCGACCGACTCGGTCAGCTCAGTACGCCGGAGGACCAGGCCGGCGGCGAACCACCCAGCCTGATCGCACCGCCGACCGGCTGCCGGTTCCACCCGCGCTGTGTGCACGCAATGCCGAAGTGTTCGACCGAGCTGCCGCCCCGCTTCGAGCTACCCGCTACCGGCCACTGGGCAGCCTGCTGGCTGTACGAAGAAGGGACGGCGAAGTGAAGTTCCTTCTGCAACGGCTGGCGTTCTACGTCTTCACCGCGTGGGCCGCGCTGACGATCAACTTCTTCATCCCGCGCCTGATCCCGGGCGACCCGGTCACCTCGCTGATCAACAAGTTCCAGGGCCAGATGAGCACCGAGGCGATCAACTCGCTGTACGTGCTGTTCGGCCTCGACAAGAACGCGTCGCTCTGGAGCCAGTACGTCGACTACTGGGGCCAGGTGTTCCACGGCGACCTCGGGTTGTCGTTCACATTCTTCCCGACGCCGGTTGCCGACATCCTCAAGCAGAGTCTGCCCTGGACGATCGCGCTGGTCGGCATCACAACGTTCGCCAGCTTCATGATCGGTACGTCGCTCGGCGTCGTGGCCGGCTGGCGGCGCGGTTCGATCATGGACGGCTTGTTGCCGGTGACAACCTTCCTGTCGTCGATCCCGTACTTCTGGCTGGGCCTGCTGGCGATCACGCTGCTGGCCGGACCGGACAGCTTCTTCCCGTCGTCCGGCGGATACGAGCCCGGCCTGGTGCCCGGCTGGACCGGGTCGTTCATCGGCAGCGCGATCCAGCACAGCCTGCTGCCGGCGCTCACGATCCTGATCTCGTCCGTCAGCGGCTGGATCCTGACCATGCGGAACATGATGGTCACGGTCGCGTCGGAGGACTACATCACCGTCGCGCACGCGAAGGGTCTGTCCGAGCGCCGGGTGATGGTCAGCTACGCCGCCCGCAACGCCCTGCTGCCGAACGTCTCCGGCTTCGCGCTGTCGCTCGGCTTCATCGTCGGCGGCACGCTGCTGGTCGAGATCGTCTTCTCCTACCCGGGCATCGGCTACAACCTGTTCCAGGCGGTCGGGGCCAAGGACTATCCGCTGATGCAGGGCGTCTTCCTGGTCATCACGCTGTCGGTCCTGGTGGCCAACCTGCTGGCCGACGTCGCCTACCTGCTCCTCGACCCGCGCACCCGTAAGGAAGGCTGACCGTGTCCGCACCCACGAGCACCATCACCGCGGTCACGCCGGAAGGACCCGAGGTCGAGGCCGCACCGGCCAAGCGCCGCCGGCTCCGGTTCGTCGCCAACCCGAAGGCCGCCACGGGTCTGGTCGTACTCGCGTTCTTCTGCGTGATCGCGATCATCGGCCCGTGGATCGCGCCGTACGATCCGTCGGCGCGCAGCAGTGACCTGATCCAGCCGCCGTCCGGCAAGCACTGGTTCGGTACGACGCACCTCGGCCAGGACATCTTCAGCCAGGTGCTCGTCGGCACGCGCGGAGTGATGTTCGTCGGTCTGCTGGCCGGCCTGGTCGCGACCGCGTTGTCGATCCTGATCGGTGTCAGCGCGGGCTTCCTCGGCGGCGCCGCCGACGACGGCCTGTCCGCGTTGTCGAACGTCTTCCTGGTCATCCCGGCCCTGCCGCTGATCATCATCGTTGCCTCCACCATCCCGTCGGCCGGTGACCTGATGGTTGCCCTGGTCATCGGCTTCACGTCGTGGGCCTGGGGTGCGCGGGTGCTTCGCGCGCAGACGTTGTCGCTGCGACGGCGGGACTACGTGGAGGCCGCTCGGGCGACGGGTGAGAGCACCTGGCGGCTGATCACCTTCGAGATCATGCCGAACCTGACCGCGATCATCGCGTCGGGTTTCGTCGGCACCGTGATCTTCGCGGTGATGTCCGAGATCACGCTGGCGTTCATCGGCATCTCGACGATCTCCGAGTGGAACTGGGGCACGATCCTGTTCTGGGCCCAGTCCCAGCAGGCGCTGGCTCAGGGAGCCTGGTGGTGGTTCGTCCCGGCCGGCCTCGCGATCGCAGTCCTCGGTACGGCGCTGTCGCTGATCAACTTCGGCATCGACGAGTTCGTCAGCCCGCGGTTGCGGTCGAGCGGTCATACCAAGGTGAAGACCAAGGACGGGCATTCGGTGCGGATGCGGGTCGGATTCACCCCGGTCCTCTCGTCGGCGCGCGAGCCCGTGACGCCCGTCGTACAGCGCCGTGCTGAGGAGGAGGTCGCGTGAAGACGCCAGTACTGGAGATCAAGAACTTCCATGTCGACTACGGCCTCGGCTCCGAGGCGGTGCAGGCCGTCCGGGACGTGACGCTGACGTTGCACCGCGGCGAAGTACTCGGGCTGGCCGGCGAGAGCGGTAGCGGCAAGTCGACGCTGGCGTACGGCGTGACCCGGCTGCTGCCGCCGCCCGGCGTGATCAGCGGCGGCTCGGTCGTCTACCACCCTGCTTCTGGCGATCCTTACGATGTGATGGCGCTGACCGACGCGGAGCTGCGGAAGTTCCGCTGGGCCGAGACGTCGATCGTGTTCCAGGGCGCGATGAACTCGCTGAACCCGGTGCACAAGATCTCCACCCAGATGATCGACGTGATCAAGGCGCACGAGCCGCAACTGTCTCCGTCGGCACGGGTCGCCCGGGCGCAGGAGATGCTCAAGCTCGTCGGGATCTCGGCCGACCGGATGGACGCGTACCCGCACCAGCTGTCCGGCGGGATGCGGCAGCGGGTGATGATCGGGATGGCGCTCGTCCTCGAGCCGCAGGTCGTGATCATGGACGAGCCCACCACCGCCCTCGACGTGGTGATGCAACGCCAGATCCTCGCGCAGTTGGTGGAACTGCGGGAACGCCTCGGCTTCTCGGTCCTGTTCATCACCCACGACCTGTCCCTGCTGGTCGAGTTCTCCGACCGGATCGCGATCATGTACGGCGGCCGCATCGTCGAGCAGGCGCGCTCGGTCGACCTCTACAAGGACTCGTTGCACCCGTACAGCGAAGGCCTGCTCAAGTCGTTCCCGGCGCTGCGCGGCGAACGCCGGGAGCTCGCCGGGATCCCGGGCTCCCCGCCGGACCTTCGCGGCATGCCGTCGGGGTGTTCGTTCCATCCGCGCTGTCCACAGGCCTTCGAGCGCTGCTCGGCGGAGATCCCTGTCCTCGGGATCCCGGCGGCACGCAACGACCCCAACCGATCCGTCGCGTGCTGGCTCCCTGGCCGCGTTCCTGTTGTCTAGAAGGGTTGATATGAGCACAACGTCTGTCTCGGGGGCGGCCGACCTGGTCGCGGGGCTCCCGTCCGGATTCCGCTGGGGGGTCGCGACGTCGGCGTACCAGATCGAGGGCGCGATCACCGCGGACGGCCGGACGCCGTCGATCTGGGACACGTACTGCCGGGTGCCCGGTGCGATCGACAA
Organism: Kribbella sp. NPDC000426; assembly: GCF_040300265.1. Taxonomy (NCBI): domain Bacteria; kingdom Bacillati; phylum Actinomycetota; class Actinomycetes; order Propionibacteriales; family Kribbellaceae; genus Kribbella; species Kribbella sp. NPDC000426. The sequence goes on from NZ_JBEPDK010000007.1 coordinate 231,313, forward strand.
CGGCGATACCGGGGATGTTGCCTGCGACCACTATCACCGGATGCCGGCCGATGTTGCCCTGATCAAGGATCTCGGACTCGACACGTACCGGTTCTCCGTCGCGTGGCCGCGGGTGCAGCCGCACGGCAAGGGCCCGGTCAACCCGGCCGGCCTCGGCTTCTACGACCGGCTGGTCGACGAGCTGCTTGCCCAGGGCATCGACCCGTGGGTGACGCTGTACCACTGGGACCTGCCGCAGGAGCTCGAGGACGCCGGCGGCTGGCCGGTGCGCGACACGGCGTACCGGTTCGCGGAGTACTCGATGCTGGTGTTCGACGCGTTGAAGGACCGGGTCGACACCTGGACCACGCTGAACGAGCCGTGGTGCTCGGCGATGCTCGGGTACGCATACGGCGCGCATGCTCCGGGGCGGCGCGAGTACCCGGCCGCGCTGGCCGCCGTACACCATCTGCTGCTCGGGCACGGGCTCGCGACCCAGGCGATGCGCGATTCCTCACCCCGCAAGCTGGACATCGGCATCACCCTCAACGTCGCCACCGCATACCCCGCTTCGGACGCGGCGCCCGACGTCGACGCCGCGCGCCGGGCCGACGGAATGGGCCGGCGCATCTACCTGGATCCGCTTGTCCACGGCCACTACCCCGCAGACGTAGTTGCCGACCTGGCCCGCGAGGGAATACAACTCCCGATCCAGGACGGCGACCTCGACATCATCTCCGCCCCTATCGACGTCCTGGGCGTCAACTACTACTTCAGCCAGAAGTTCACCGGGTACGCCGAGGACGGGAGCACCACGGACGCTTCCGGATTGCCCATCAGCCGCGACGTACCGATCGGCAAGCCCCGCACCGCGATGGACTGGGAGATCGTCCCCGAAGGCTTCACCGATCTTCTGCTCAGCATCGCCCGCGACTACCCCGGGCTGCCGATGGTCATCACCGAGAACGGGTCCGCGTTCGAGGACGTCCCGGACGCCGACGGCTTCGTCGACGACACCGACCGGACGGCGTACTTCACCTCCCACCTCGCCGCGGTCGCCGATGCCATCCGGCAGGGCGCCGACATCCGCGGCTACCTGGCCTGGTCGCTGATGGACAACTTCGAATGGGCCTACGGCTACGTCAAGCGCTTCGGCATCGTCCGCGTCGACTACGAGACGCAGCAGCGGATCCCGAAGGCCAGCGCAGCGTACCTCAAGGAGCTGGCGGCCCAGCACCGAGCGCGCTGAACATCTCCTCCCAGTGAGCGAAGATCGTGCGGCCGTGGCCCTCGCCGCGGCGAACGGTCAGCGTGGCGTGCGGGATTCGTTGGGCGAACCAACGAGCGTGTGACGGCGGCACCATGCGATCGGTGTCGCCGTACCACAACCAGGTCGGCACGGTGAGGTGCGTGGGATCGATGTCCCACGCACCTCCCCAGGCCACGTTGTCGCGCGCATAACCGTCGTACGACGCGAGCGCCTCGCGTGTGTCTGCCGCCCAGACCTCACGCCCCGCCGCGTCGAGCCAGTTGAGCTCCTCCCCCGGCACGCCGTCGAAGAACGCGTCGACCATCGCGGTGTCGTCGAGGCTGAGCATCCGCTCGAAGTCCTGCGCCGCCTGCTCGCGAAAGCCGTCCAGTGCACCGGTGACGTCGCCCGCATCTACCAGTGCGAGTAGCGGTAGGTCCGGGTCGTCCGGGTCCGGCGGCTCGATCAAGCGCCACGGGCCGACGCCGGCGGCGAGCCCGACCGCGCTCACGCGTTGTGGATCGGCGATTCCGGTGGCGATCGCGTACGGGCCGCCACCCGAGGCGCCGAGTACGGCGAACTCGCCGACGCCGAGCTGATCGGCGACCTGCAGGGTGTCGTGAGCGACCGACGCCAAGCTCGGCGCGGTGTACGTCGACCCGCCGTACCCCGGCCGGCTGAACGAGATCAGCCGAACTCCACAGCTCTTGGCGGCCGCGTCCCCCAGCGACGCCTGCAGGCGGCTGGATGGCGTCCCGTGCTGGAAGACCACCGGCGACCCTGCCGGATCGCCACCTTCCCAGACGTCGACGACCCGGTCGTCGGCGAACACGATGCGCTCCGATCTAGGCAAAATGATCACTCACCGTTACCGTAGTGGCGGATCCCGAGGGGGGCTCGGGGACCGGGGGAAGGAATCATCATGTCTCAGCAGTATCCGCACGACCCGAACCAACCACAGTTCCCGCGCTACCAGCCGCAAGAGCCGCACACACCGCACCCGTCTCAAGAGCACCCGCCCCAAGGGCACCCGTCTCAAGGGCACCCGTCTCAGGGGCAGCAGTCGCCGCCAGCCCAGGCGTCGTACGCTCAGCAGTCGCCGCCAGCCCAGCCGCCGCGGCAGGCGGGATCGCTTCCGCCGCGGAAGCCGCTGTCGCGGAGCGCGAAGATCGGGTGGGCCGCGCTGTCCGGGCTGCTCCTGTTCGCCTTCGGCGCCGCAGCCGGCAACGCCGGGGCCGGCCGACAGCCGACCGCCTCCGCGGACGCACCGGCACCGACGACAACCGTCACAGTCCCAGGCGAGACCGTAGAGGTCACCGCACCGCCCACAACCATCACGGTGACGGCTCCACCAGCCAAACCACCCACCGACCCCAAGCCAACCACCGCACCGAAAACCACCAAAACCACCTACAAGAAGCTAACCGCACGCCAATGGGCAAGGATCGCCAAGAGTCCCGACGACCACATCGGCGAGGCCTACATCGTCTACGGCCGCGTCACCCAGTTCGACGCCGCAACCGGTAAGGACGCCTTCCGAGCCGACGTGGACGGCATCAAGCACAAGGTCTCCTACGGCTTCGTCGACTACCCCACCAACACCGTCCTCACCAACCTCTCCGCCGACGTCTCCGACCTGCTAGAAGACGACCTCTTCCAAGCCAACGTCCAGGTCCTAGGCTCCCTCTCCTACGACACCCAACTAGGCGGCGAAACCACCGTCCCCAACCTCTCGGTGATCTCCCTCAAGATCATCGGCAGCGTGAAGTAGCCGACCGCCGCTCCGTCCGCGTCACTCGTCTCGAGTGGCGCGGAAGACCGGTGAGCGCGACCATCGGAGTATGCGCAGAATCGCCCCGTCTGCGGTCATCGTCTTGTTGTTGGCGTTGATCAGTGCGACCGTTCCCGCTGTTGCCGTTGTGCCGGCTGAGGTTCACAGGCTGGTTGATGGCTGGACGCCTCCGTTGAGTACTCGTGGTCGGTACATCGTCGATGCGGACGGCAACCGGTTTCGGTTGAAGTCCGGGAACTGGCATGGTGCCAGCGGTACGTGGAACGGGTCCGGGGATCCGGGCGAGGACGCGAATCATCACGCCGGTGAGAACAGCAACCGGATGCCGCTCGGGCTGGATCGGGCGCCGATCGGCGACATCGTCTCCGGGTTCGCCGAGCTCGGGCTGAACAGCGTTCGGCTGCAGTTCTCGAACGAGATGATCTACGACACCGCGCCGGTCCCGGCCGCCGCCGTCGCGGCGAATCCGAGTCTGGCCGGCAAGACACCGCTCGAGGTGTACGACGTCGTCGTACAGCAACTGACCGCGGCCGGGTTCGCCGTGATCCTCAACAACCACACCAACACGACCCGCTGGTGTTGTGGTGTCGACGGCAACGAACGGTGGAACGCGAGCCAGTCGACCGAGACGTGGGAGAACGACTGGCTGTTCATGGTCAACCGCTACAAGACCAACCCGCGTGTCGTCGGCGTCGACCTCTACAACGAGGTACGGCGCAACGTCCTCGACGACCCGAACTGGGGTCTCGGCGACGACCACGACTGGTTCGCCGCCTCCCAGCACCTCGGCGATCGGATCCTCACCGAGGCGAATCCGAACCTGCTGATCGTTGTCGAAGGCATCAACTGGACCGGCATCCCGGTCGACGGCTTCCCGCACGACCGCCCGACGCTGACCCCGGCGCGCTATCTGTCCCACACGTTGGTTGCCTCCGACAAGCTTGTGTACTCGGCACACTTCTACGACTACACCGGGCCTCGGCACAGCGGCGCGACCGGTACGGGCGAGACCAGCGATCCGCGGTACCGCGATCTGTCGCCGGAGGAGCTGATCAGCGAACTCAACCGGCAGGCGTTCTTCGTCACCGGCGAGGAGGGCCATTTCACCGCACCGCTGTGGATCAGCGAGTTCGGCATCGGCGGGCGTGCGGAGACGGGGACCTTGCCGCGCGCCTGGTTCGAGCATTTCGTCGATCAGCTGATCCGCACGGACGCGGACTTCGCATACTGGCCGCTCGTCGGCTGGCACAACACCGACGGCACCCCGGACAACGGCTGGGCACTCCTCGCCTGGGACACCGGCGGCCACCGCATCGGTCTGTACGACGGCGACGACTGGCGCGCGTCCGCTTGGACCCGGCTGATGAACGCGCAGTCGAAGACCGGCCAGGTCGATGCCGCCACGGTCTGGAAGATGCTCAGCCCCGATCACGGCGACTTCGTCGAGTCGCTCCGGATGCGGAACGCGGGCGACTGGGACAACGGCGCTCGCAAGGCCGCCTGCCCGGACGGTCTGCGGCTGGTCGGCCTGAGCCATACCGGCAATCGCGGCCTGTGCCGCTCCGGTGGACCGATCTGGTCCAGCGCCTACGAGGTGGTGAAGGACGAGAGCCATGTCTCGTCCGACTGGGCTTCCGGCTACACGAAGTACGAGTGCGCACCGAACTTCTACCTGATCGGCTACAGCGTGCGCGGCGCCCGGGTCTCGTCGGCGTTGTGTGCCGGTACGTCGCAGTCGTTGGGCTCGACCGGACGCACAGTCTGGTTCGACCGCGGCGACAACCGCAGCGGCGGTGGCGGTGATTTCGCGAACGGCAACTACAAGGGCCAATGCGCCGACGACGAGTACGTCGCGGGCGTCGCCTTCACCACCCGGGTCGGATCCAGCGGTACCCCGGACGCCGTGTATTGCCGCAAACTCGTTCCATGAGCCTTCCCGTGATCCCTGCCCCCGCTCACCTCGACCTCAACGACGACACCTTCGCTCTCACCTCCTCGTCAGGCGTCACAGCCGAATCACCCGAGCTGGCCGAGCTGGCGGCGCGCTTCGTCGCGGACGTCGAGCTCGACTGCGGCCTGGCGCTGGCCGGCACGACCGGCATCACAGTCACGCTCAAGCCCGTCGGCCAGGCCGAGGACGGGGTGCCGATGGCGGCTGGGTTGCGTGCTGACGGGGTACCGGTCGACGAAAGGTACGGCTTGGAGATCACCGCCGAGGACATCCAGATCTGGGGTCCGACGCCGGAGGCGGTCTACCGAGGTCTCACTTCGCTCCGCCAGCTGATCTCCGCACATCTGCAGGACGACGCTGCGGTTCTGCCTGCTCTCCGGATCGTCGACGGGCCGCGGTTCGCCTGGCGCGGGTTGTCGCTGGACGTGGTGCGCACGTTCCACGGACCTGACGAAGTACGCCGCATCATCGACATGCTGTCGCTCTACAAGCTGAACGTCCTCCACCTCCACCTCACCGACGACCAGGGCTGGCGGGTCGAAGTACCGTCGCGGCCGTTACTGACCGAGCTCGGTGCGACCGGCGCGATCGGTGATCGGCCGGGCGGTTATTACAGCCAGGCGGAGCTGGCCGAGTTGGTCGCGTACGCCGCCGACCGGTACGTGACCGTCGTACCCGAGATCGACATGCCCGGGCACACGTCGGCGGTGTTCAAGGCGTACCCGGAGCTCGGGCCCGACGAGATCCGCAGTATCGACCTCGGCAACGGCGAGAGTCTCCAGCTGAACACCCTCGACCCCGGCCGCGACGAGACGTGGGCGTTTGTCGAGGACGTGCTGGATGCCGTGATCCCGCAGTTCCCGCAGAGTGCGTACGTGCACATCGGGGGCGACGAGACGTGGGGCATGTCCGACGAGGACCACGTGGCGTTCGTCGAGAAGGCGGCCGCGCTCGTCCGGGCGCGCGGGAAGAAGGTCGTCGGCTGGCAGGAGATCGCCCGCGCCGAGCTCGACTCCGCGGATGTCGTGCAGTACTGGCTGGACCTCGACGTCGACTCGATGGTCCAGAACCCGGACCTGCCGACGCCGCCCGAGGACCTGCTGCCGGTCCTGGTCGAAGGCCTGCGTAAAGCGAAGTACGACGCCCCGAAGGCACTCGAGCAGGGCACCAAACTGATCGTCTCCCCCGTCACCTGGCTGTACTTCGACCGCCCGCACGCCGACGCGTCCTCGGACCCGGACCAGGAGGAGGCCCGCAAGCGCCTCGGCCTCGAGTTCTACGGCGCGGCGTCGATCGAGCACGGCATCTCGTGGGACCCGGTCGACAGCCTCCCCGGCGTCGATTCCGCCGACCGGCTGGCCGGCGTCGAGGCCGCCATCTGGTGCGAGTCGATCGTCACCCCCGACGACCTGGAACTCATGCTCCTCCCCCGCCTCCCCGGCGCCGCCGAGAAGGCGTGGGCCCGGCCGGGCACGGAGTGGACCGACTACGCGAGCCGCCTCGGCGCGCAGTCCACGAGCTGGCGCAACCGCAACTGGACCTGGCTACAGTCCACCGAAGTCGACTGGACCTAGCGCTCCGGACCTGCGCCACTCATCAACCCCACCGGCGAGCCGTCACCAACCGCGCGCCAAGCGTGCCCACCTCACTCCAAGCGCCGTTGGTGAGTGCCCCACGTCCGCCCAAGCCCGCGACCACGACCACGCGGCCTGGCGATCCGTGCCGGGTCTCGGGAGGTGGGTGGACCGTTGCCGGTCCACCCACTTCGCTAGCAGGTTGCGGTGGGGGCTGCCCAGTCGGCGCGGTCGTTGTAGCCGCCGTCGCCGGCGTCGCCGACGAGCAGGTCGAGGACGCGTACGCCGGTGAGGTCCACGTCGAACTGCTTCGGGGTGAAGCGGTCGACGGTGCCGCTGTCGAACAGGACCTTGCCGTCGCCGACAACCTGGAAGGTGGACGTGCCGCCGGCCGTGTCGACGTTGCTGACCACATCGTCGATGCCGACCACACCGGTCAGCCGCGAGCACGACTTGCCGAGGTAGTAGCGGATGAGCGACGGCGAGGCGACACCGATACCGGTCGGGTACGTCGTCCCGGTGAGCTTGATCGGGTTACCGCCGCCCACGCTCTCGTCGATCGTCGGCGACATCCAGCCGCTGGTCGCCGTGATCCAGTCGTGGTGCGACAACGGAACGGTCCCGCTCGGCGGCGCCGGCGCGATCACGATCGGCGACAGCACGGTCGTCTGCTTCTGAACTCCATGCAATACCGTTTGGTATGCCGTCTGAGCGGTGATGCTCGCCGTGCCAGGAGCTGCCGAGGCCGGGAGCTTGACCGTGAAGGCGAAGTTCGCCTGCTGGCCACTGGCCAGGATCGCAGGGGCCTTCGACAACGGCTTGACCGTCCATCCGTTGCCACCAGCAACAGTCACCGTCGGCTGCAGCACCGGCAGTACGCCGTCGTTGCGGACGTTCACCTGAACCGTCAACTCGTCGCCACCGGCAACAACCGGCGCGGCGCCCTCGGGCTGCGGGTCCGTCCCCACCTTCGTCACCTGCGGAATCCCGGCGGTCACATGCGGGACCCCCGGCACGCCGCGAGCCGGCTCGACCCGGAACAGCGCCGTACCGTGTGCCGGAACCGCCGCGCTGATCACGCCGGCGCTCTCGGTCACCTTGTTGGTCCATGCGTTCTTCACCGTGAACCGCGCGCCCTGCAGACCGACTGCCGACGCCGTCGTGGTCAGCGTCTTCGCGCTGTCACCCCGGTTCAGCAGTACGACGGCACGGCTACCGTCAGCGAGCCGCTTGACCCACGTCTCCGTCGTACCAGCCGCTCCGACCCGGACGGCCTGCACCGCGGCCTTGTCCTGGTTGATCGCGATCACGTCGGGATCCGTCAGCATCCCGACGGTCGTCGCGGACAGCTTCCGTACGTCGCTGCCGACGACCAGCGGAGCAGCCGCGACCGCCCACAGCGTGAGCTGCGTCCGGAACTCCTCGTCGGTCATCCCGAGCTCGGGCGCCAGGTAGTCCGGGTCACCGAACGCACCCGGCTTGACCACCTCGGGGTGCCGCGCGTTCGCGTCGTAGTTGCGCAGTACGTCCTTGAACTTGATGTCGCCCTGGAAGCCGACATCGGTGTACGTGCGCCACGACTGCGCGATCGCCGGCGCGTAGGACCAGGAGTTGATCGACTGCTGGGACTCGGGGTAGTTGCCCCAGTCCGGCGAAGTCACCGGGTTGCAGAGGTTGAAGATCATCGGCCGGTGCGAGGAGTTGTTCCGCAGCGCCTGGGCGAACTCGGTGTAGACCGTCTTCGGGTCCAGGTTGGCGGCGATGCCGCACAGGTAGTCGACCTTGACCGCGTCGAATCCCCAAGCGGCGAACGTATCGGCGTCGTGCTGGTAATAGCCGCCGCTGCCGAGACCGCACTTGCCCGGGATGTACGGACCGGCGTCGGTGTAGATACCGGCCTTCAGGCCCTTGCTGTGGATGTAGTCGACGAGCGGCTTCAGGCCGTTCGGAAACTTGGCCGGGTTCGGGACCAGGTCACCGGCAGCGCTGCGGGACTGGTCGGCCTGCCAGCCGCCGTCCAGCCAGACGATGTCGTAGCCGGCCTTCGCCAGTCCGCGGCTCACCAGCGAGTCCGCGACCGACTTGATCGTGTCCTCGGTGAAGTCGCCGCCGAGACCGTAGTACGTGTTCCAGCCCATGTACGGCGTCGGGCTGAGCACAGGTGCCGCAGCTGTGGCCTGAGCCGCCACAGCTGGGGTTGTGGTGGCAGCGAACGCGCCGGCCACCAGGGCCGCCGCAATCACCCCACCCAGGAATCGCCTCATCTGTCTTTCCTCTTCCGTTGAGCGGAACGGGGTCAGTCGAGTGCCTCGACGATCAGGCACTGCGAGTCGGCCGGGCCGTCGAACGCGACCCCGACCTGCAGCAGGTAGCTGCCCGGGTGGGTCTCTGAACCCACCCGGTAGTTCTTCACCGGATCCAGGCCGGCCAGCGGCACCCGCCGCGGCCGGGTCGGCATTGTGCCGCGCACGTTGCCGTCGCCGGTCTCCCACAGGAACACCACGGACCGCTGGGCGCCGACGTACTGCACGCCGGCCGTCAGTCCATAGACCTTGCTATCGGCAATCAGTTCTCGAAAGCCCTTGTACTGCTCGATCTGACGAGTTGCCGTCTTCAACTGTTCGTCGGTCCACCGGGACAGGTCCGCGCCGATCCCGAGTACGCCGGCCATCGCGACGTGGAACCGGAAATCGAGCGACCGCTCGCGACCGTCATGAGTGCCGCCGGCATCGGTCACCCACGAACTCATCAGGTGCGGCGCGAACCCGGTCCGGAACCCCTCCTGAATCCTGAGCCGATCCAGCGGGGCGGTGTTGTCACTCGGCCACAACGTGTCGACGCGCGAGGCCATCCCCAGATCGACGCGAGCCCCGCCCCCGGCGCACCCTTCCAGGTAAACGTCAGGGTGCTCGGCCCGCAGCCGATCCAGAATCGTGTAGAGATTCGCAACCACCAGCCCGTCGACATCCCGCCGCTGGTCGCCACTGTCCAACCGGGGCCGGTTGGCGTCCCACTTCAGGTACTTGATGTCGTACGTCGACAGCAGCCGATCCAGCGTGTCCCAGATGAACTCGCGGACGTCGTCCCGGCTGAGGTCGAGCAACAGCTGGTTCCGCACCGGCACCGGCTCCTGACCGGGCGTCCGCAGAATCCACTCCGGGTGCTCCGCCGCCAGCTGCGACGCAGGACTGACCGACTCCGGCTCCACCCACAACCCGAAGTCCAGCCCCAGCTCGCGAAGCTGCCCGATGAAGGTGTCCAGCCCGTCCGGGAACTTGGCCGGGTCAACGTCCCAGTCGCCGAGCCCGCCCATGTCGTCGGAGCGGCCGACGAACCAGCCGTCGTCGACGACAAAGGTCTCGACACCGATCCCGGCCGCGCGTCGCGCCAGCTCCAGCTGGTGATCGGCGCGGATGTCGAACTCGGTGGCGAACCAGGAGTTGTAGAGCACGTGCGGGGTGCGGTGGCGGGACTGCTGCCGCTCGTAGTCATGGAAGACCCGAGCCAGTCCGTCCTCGCCCTCTGCACTGCAGGCACCGACAGCCTTCGGCGACTCCCACGTCTCACCCGGCCCCAGCGCGATCCCCTGGCTGGACGACACCCGCCCCGCCTGGACCCGAAGCAGTCCGGTCGTGTCGACGTCCGCCGACATCTCCCACGACCCGGACCACGCGAGCTGTACGCCGTACGCCACGTCGCCGTCGGTCGCGAGGAACGGCGAGTACGAGTGCCCGGTGATCCCCTGCGCGCTCCCGATCGTGAACCGGCCCCGCGGCAACGTCACCGAGGCCTGCTGGAACTCGCTGTTCCACTCGCCCCACAGGTATTTGACGGTGTTGCCCGCTGGCACGACAAACCCGGCCGAGTCGTGCCGATGCAGCGTGAGGCCGTCGGTGCCGTCGTTGCCGACGGAGACCCAGCGCTCGACGACATCCCCGACCACCAGGTAGTGCAGGCTGACCCGCACCGTCCGGACAGCGTCCCGGAAAACCAGCTGCAGCTCGGTCCCGGGGGCGACGGCTCCGGGCTCACCGGTCGCCGCTTCGTCGAAGATCGGACGCAGTTCGTCCGACCCGTCAGGTCCGCTGACGATCAGATCGACCGGCGATGTGTAGCGGACCCCGCGGACGGCGTACTCCAGGGGCTCCACATCCGCGCGAGGGACGAAGTGTTCCGTGCCGGCGATCTCGACCGGCGCGAGTCCGTCATGCGGGCCCCAGGCAACCAACTGCGCCCATTGGCCGTGCGACGGGACGCCGACGACGTACGACGTCGTGGTACCGCGTAGCGTCCACGTCCTCACTTGACGGCTCCGATCGCCAGCCCGCCTACGAAGTGCTTCTGGAAACGAAGGAACACCGCCACCGTAGGCACAGCCGCGATCACAGTGCCGGCCGCGATCACGTTCCACGACGACACGAACAGGCCTTGCAGACCGAGCAGCGCCGGCGTGACCGGCATCTTCTCGCCGGATCGGATCACGGTGATCGACCACAGGAGATCGTTGAAGATCCACGTGAACGACAACGCACCGAGCGCGGCCAGCGCCGGCCGCGTCAGCGGCAGGATCACGCTCGAGTAGATGCGGCCCGGACCGGCGCCGTCGATCGTCGCCGCCTCCTGGATCTCCCGTGGCAGGTCGCGCATGAACCCGTGCAGCACGAACGTGTAGAACCCGAGCCCGAACCCGACGTGGACGGCGATCAGCGCGATCAGCGTGTCGTAGTACCCGATCAACTCTACGAACCGGGAGATCGGGATCAGCAGGATCTGCGGCGGCAGCAGGTTGCCCATCAACATCAGCAACAGGATCGTCCGCCGGAGCGGGATCGAGTACCGCGCCAGCCCGTACGCCGCGATCGACGCGAGTCCGAGGCTGAGCAGCACCGCCGGGATCGTCACGAGCAGACTGTTGATCAAGGCCCGGAACTCGTCCGCGTCCTCCCACGCCGACTTGTACGTCGAGAACGTGAACGAATGCGGCAGCGACCCGAGGCCGTTCGCGGCGACGTCGTCGAAGCTGCGGAACGAGATCACGACCACCCAGAGGATCGGCGCGACCCACAGGAACGACACGATCGACATCGCCACGTGGTACCCCGTACGGCGAATCACGATTCCTCCCGGAAGGCGCGGATCAGGTAGCCGAGGATCACGGCCAGGGCGAGCACGAAGATCACCACGGCCAGCGCGGACGCGTAGCCGAGCTGGGTGGACTGGAACGCGGTCGAGTACATGTACGTGCTGAGCAGCTCGGACGAGTGGTACGGGCCGCCCTTCGTCATCGACCAGACGATGTCGAACGATCGCAGCGAGTCGATCACGATCACCGACAGCACGACGGAGTTCACGCCCTTGAGCTGCGGGATCGTCACGTACCGGGTGCGCTGCCAGGCGGAGGCGCCGTCGACCTTGGCCGCTTCGTACAGCGCCGGGTCGACTGCCTTCAGGCCGGCCAGGTACAGCACCATCACGTACCCGATCTGCCGCCAGAGCGCCGGCACGATCACGGCGTACAACGCGGTGTCAGGATCGGCCAGCCACGGGCGAACGAAGTTGCCCAGGCCAACGGTTCGGAAGACCGTGTCGACGAGTCCGTCCGGCTGGTAGAACACCCGCCAGATCAGCGCCGTGACCACCAGCGAGAACACGACCGGGGTGAACAACGCCGCCCGGTAGATCCCGACCCCGCGACGCTCGCGCTGCAACAACAGCGCCATCCCGAAGCCGCCGATCACACTGAGCCCGCCGAACAACACCAGCCAGATCGCCGTGTTCTTCAACGCGGTCCGGAAGATCGGATCCGACACCATGTCCGAGAAGTTGCCGAACCCAACAAACCGCGGCGCCGACAACCCGTCCCAACTGGTCAACGCCAACCAGAACCCCTGCAAAGCCGGCCAGAACACCCACACCGCTTCGATCAGGAACGGCACCAACACGAACGCCAGGATCAACGGCGAGACCCGCCGCGGCCCTGATCGCTTGGTACGACGCGACCCCGCAGCCGGACCGTTCCCGGTCCGGCTCCGTGGTTCCACAGCTGTAGCGGTCACGCCTTGAAGACCTTCTGGGCTGCTGCCTGCCAGTCGGCGAGGATCTTGTCGATCTGGTCGGGCTTGTCGAGGAACTTGGTGAGGGCGGCGTCGGCGGTGGGCTGCAGGGCGTCGCTCGAGTCGCGGTTGAAGAACTGGGTGATCTCCGCGGCGCCCTCGATCATCGCCTTGCCCTTCTTCACCAGCGCGGTGTCGGCCGACTTCCCGTCCGGGTTCGCCGGGATCGCCGTACCGGAAGAGCTTTGCACGTAGATGTTCTGCGCCTCCGGCGTCGCCAGCCAGGCGAGGAACTTCTTCGTGCCCTCCGGATCCTTCACCTTCTTCGACGCGAAGTACCCGTCGGTCGGCGCCTCCTCGGCCACCGGTACGGCGGGATCGATGATCGGGAACTGGAAGAAGTCGATGTCGTCCAGCGCGTCCTTCGGCGCCGAGTCCGCGAAGAACGTCCCGATCAGGAACATGCCGGTCTTGCCCGCGAGCAGGGCCGAGGTCGCCTCCTGGAACGGGAACGACTTGCCCTTCGGGTCGAAGTACGGCAGCACCTCGCGCCACTTGGTGAAGACCGCCTTCACCTTCGGGTCGGTGAAGTCGCCCTCACCGGCCAGCAGCTTGCGGTGGAACGGCGCGCCGTTGATCCGGATGTTCAGGTAGTCGAACCAGGCCGACGCGACCCACGGCGTGTCACCGAGCCCGATCCCGATCGGCGGGATCCCCTTGCCCTGGATCGTCTTGCAGACGGCGACGAACTCGTCCCAGGTCTTCGGCGGCGTCACGCCCCACTTGGCGAAGTTCGACTTCCGGTAGAACATGCCCCACCAGTAGTAGCTGGTCGGCACGAAGATCTTCTGCCCGGCGCTGCTCGTGGACAGCGACTGCATCGCCTTCGAGTAGTTGCCCATGCTGTCCCAGACGCTGGTCACGTCGAGCAGCAGGTCCTTCTTCGCGTACGAGTCCGCGACCGACCCGGCGTACCAGGTGTAGACGTCCGGCGGGTTGGCCGAGGTCAGGTACGTCGGCAACTGGGTCCGGAAGATCTCCGCGGCGACCGTGTTCAGCTTGACCTGGGACCCGCCGGTCTTGTTGTACGCGGCAACGAGTTTCTCCATCGCGGCCTTGGCCTGTTCGCTGGAGAGGTTGGACTGCAGCGAGAGCTCACCAGTCGCCGCGCTGCCGCTACCGGGACTCTTCGTCGATGTCGCGCATCCGGGGATCAGCGTGGCTGCCCCGAGTACCCCGAGTCCCTTGAGGAACGTCCGCCGATCTGCTGCCAGACCCGTCATGCCGAAACTCCTGAGCTCTGCCCGCCCGGCGATGCCAGTCGGGTAAGTGGTGTGTTGCGGACGATCTTGCGGCGAGCGACCTCGGGTGTCAATATTAATTCGTAAATTACGAGCAAATCGCTTGACGCGACACTCATTGTCACGGTCAACTGATGGCTCGTTCATCGTTGGAACGAGCCTGCCTGCGTGCTTGGGTAGGGGTGAGTCGAGGAGGCGCGGGTGCGGCTGGCTGGGCGGGTGATCGTGGTGACCGGGGCCGCGTCGGGGATCGGCGCGGCCTGCGTCGAGCGCGCGCTGACCGAGGGTGCGCAGGTCGTGCAGGTGGACATCCACCCGTGCAAGGAGCTTCCGGGCAAGGCGATCAGCGTGGTCGGCGACGTCGCGTCGCCGGACACCTGGGCCGAGGTCCGGTCCCGTGGCCGCGACGAGCTCGGCCCGGTCGACGGCCTGGTCAGCAACGCGGTCCTCGTCGACGTCAAGCCGGCCCACGAGCTGTCGCCGCCGTCCTGGCAACGCCAGCTCGACGTCAACCTCACCGCGGCCTTCCTCGGTTTCCAGGCGCTGTACGACGACCTGGTCGCGAACGCCGGCTCCGTCGTACTGGTCTCGTCGGTGCACGCGATCGCCGGCCTGCCCGGCCATCCGGCGTACGCCGCGACGAAGGGTGCGCTGATCTCGCTCGGACGCCAGCTGGCCGTCGAGTACGGCCGCTCGATCCGCGTGAACTCGGTGCTACCGGGCCCGGTGCTGACGGCGATGTGGGACCGCGTCGACGCCGAGGGCCGTGAGCAGAGCGCCCAGGCAACAGCACTCAAACGCCTCGGCCAGCCGGACGAGGTAGCCCAAGCGGTCGCGTTCCTGCTGTCGTCCGAGGCGTCGTTCATAACAGCGACCAGCCTGGTGGTCGACGGCGGCTGGTCCGCGGTCAAGGACTCGGCGTGAGGGAGAGCGGTGTGACGGGGATTCAGCGCGGGGTGTCGCGCGGGCTGCACGGACAGATCGTCGAGGTGATGGCGGATCGGATCCTGTCCGGGCAGATCCCGGAAGGCGCGACGATCAACGTGACCGAGCTGCAGTCCGATCTCGGCGTCAGCCTGACGGCGGTTCGTGAGGCGTTGAAGGTGCTGACCGCGAAGGGGCTGGTGGACGCCCGGCAGAAGCGGGGCACGTTCGTCCGGCCGCGGTCGGACTGGAACCTGCTCGACGCGGACATGATCCGCTGGCACTTCAAGGATGCCGACTCCCGGCCCGAGCTGCTCGAGGAGCTGCACGAGGTGCGCGGCATCGTCGAGCCGGCCGCGGCCCGGCTGGCCGCGTTGCGTTCCGAGGACTCGGATCTCGCGGCGCTCGACGAGGCGCTCGCGGGGATGGAATCGGCCGACGACAACCTCGCCGCCGCGGCCGCGGACCTCGCGTTCCACCGGGCGTTGCTGGCGGCAACCGGCAACGAGCTGCTGACGAAGATGGAAGTGATCATGGAGACCGGGCTCGCCGACCGCGACCGGCTGGTGCACACGGTGAAGCCGTCCGACGATCCGATCCCGAGCCACCGCCTGGTCGTGGACGCGATCCGCGCGCACGACCCCGAGGGCGCCGAGCTCGCGATGCGGGAACTGCTCGCGAAGGCGGCCGAGGACCTCACCGAAGTACGCGGATCGACTCGTCGGCGGCGCCGGTGAAGATCGAGAAGATCGAGACGTTCCTGGTCCCGCCGCGCTGGTTGTTCTGCCGGGTCGAGACGAGCGACGGCGTCGTCGGCTGGGGCGAACCCGTCGTCGAGGGCCGCGCGGAGGTCGTGCGCGCGGCGATCGACGTACTCGCGGAGTACCTGATCGGCCAGGACCCGTTGCAGGTCGAGCGCCACTGGCAGGTGTTGACGAAGGGCGGCTTCTACCGCGGCGGGCCGGTGCTCAGCAGCGCCGTCGCCGGCCTCGACCACGCTCTGTGGGACATCGCCGGCAAGGTGTACGGCGCGCCCGTCGCGGCGCTGCTCGGTGGACGGGTCCGCGACCGGGTCCGCGTGTACGCGTGGGTCGGCGGGGATGAGCCGTCCCAGATCGGCGACGCCGTGGCCGAGCAGGTCGAGGCCGGGATGACGGCCGTCAAGATGAACGCCAGCGGCCAGATCCAGACCTCGCCGTCGGTTGCCGAGGTCAACGACATCGTCACCCGGCTCGCCGCCGCGCGCGAGGTGCTGGGCGATTCACGTGACGTCGCAATCGACCTGCACGGACGCGTCGGCGTGGCCGGCGCGCGGCGGATCCTGCACGCGGTCGAGGGTCTGCAGCCGATGTTCGTCGAGGAGCCGGTGCTGCCGGAGCAGATGGCGCATCTGACCTCGGTGGTGGAGGCATCGACGATCCCGGTGGCGCTCGGCGAGCGCCTGTACCACCGGGCCGAGTTCATGGCGCCCTTGAACGCGGGCGTCGCCGTCGTACAGCCGGACGTGTCGCACGCGGGCGGGATCTCCGAGCTGCGACGGATCGCAGTACTGGCGGATGCGCACGGCGCGATGCTGGCACCGCACTGCCCGCTCGGGCCGATCTCGCTGGCGGCCTCGTTGCAGGTCTCGTTCGCGACGCCGAACTTCCTGATCCAGGAGCAGAGCCGCGGCATCCACTACAACCTGTCGAGCGACCTCACGTCGTACGTCGTGGATCCGGCGCCGTTCACCTGGGTCAACGGTCACGCGGAGTGGAATCCCCTGCCTGGCTTGGGAATCACAGTCGACGAGGAGGCCGTGCGCGCCGCCGACAAGATCGGCCACTCGTGGCGCAACCCGGTGTGGACCCACGAAGACGGCTCGTTCGCCGAATGGTGACGATCGGCGCGGCCGATGGCGGTCGGTGGACCTCCTTGGAGCTGGCCGGACGGGAGTGGCTGTGGGCGGGCCCCGGTCTGATGACCGGGTCACGCGCCGGGCTTGCCACCTTCATCGACGCCGGCGGCCTGGACGAGTGCTTTCCGACCGTCCGCGGCACTCCCGATCACGGCGGCCTGTGGAACCAGCCGTGGGAAAGCTCGGTCGAGTACGACGGTGCGGTGCTGACCCGAGTGTTCACCTCGGGCACGGACACGCTCACCGCCGACTACCACCTGGAGGCAGCTCCGGGCTACCGGTTCATCTGGGCCGCCCACGGACTCCTCGATTGCGCCGAGGGCGCGGTCATCTCTGCTCCCACCGGGACCGAATGCAGGCTCTATCCCGAGGCGGCGACGATCCTTCCTTGGGCCTGGCCCGACGACGCGCCCTGGGTGACGTCCGGTTGGCCGACACCACTCGAGTTGGATACCTATGGCCCGTCGGACGGGACCGCGGTCGGTGCCGTTCTGGTGGACTGTCCAACGGTTTCGGTGCGGGATCGCGGCGCCGAGCTGACGATGACGTTGAGTTGCCCTGGGCAACCGGTGTCGACCGCGTTGTGGCGGAACCAGGGCGGCTTCCCGGCGGATGCGCCGTACCGGAGTCTCGGCGTGGAGCCGATGCTGGGCCGCGTGTTCGACCTCGCGGAGGCCGGGCCCGACGACGCCGCGGTCGTGCCGGCGAGTGGTGAGCTGGCCTGGCGGCTCACGCTGTCCGCCAGGCCAGTGTGATGTCACCCAAGCGGAAGATCGAGTACTGCGTTCGGCACCGTCGTGCTGTTGGTGGTGCGGATGCTGTTGAGCTCCGTCGCGGTCAGGGCGCGTTTGTAGAGACGGACCTCGTCCATCGAGCCGTCGAAGTGGTGTGCGCCGTCCAGCCGTTGGCCGACGTACATCTTGAAGGGGCGGCCGGGGCTGACAGAGCCGCTCGGTGCGGTGACGCTCGCAGCCTGGGTGCCGTCGACCCAGATCGAGAGCGTGCCGGCTTTGCGTTGCAGGGCGACGTGGTGCCAGGTGTTGTCGTTGTAGGCCTTCGTCGTCTGCACGGCCGCGGTGTTGCCGCCGGTGGTGATCAGGCCGCGGATCCGTCCGTCCGCGGGTTCAGCCGGGAGCCAGAACTGCGAGAACTCGTTGATGTTGTAGCCCCAGAAGATCGCCTGCGGTGTGGTGCTCGCGCCGTACTTGATCCAGGCCATCGCGGTGAAGTCACCGGCTCCGACAGCCAGCGACTCGGCGTACGGAAGCTGGAGCGCGTCGTCTACTCCGTCGAAGTCTCTGGCCTGGCCGAACTTGCCGGTGACGACTGCGGGCGCGCCGCGCAGGTAGGTGTCGTTGTGCAGGCCGCTGGTGTCGGGCGTCGTCGCGCCGTGCGGTGCGTCCGGGTAGCCGATGTCGTTCTCGGTGAAGCGCGCGAAGCGGATCTGGTCGCGTGCATCGACCGTACCGCCTTCGTAGAGCAGGCCGATCTCGCCGGTGTCGAGGATCGCCAGGTCGGAGTACCCGGACCAGTCGCTGGTGATTCGGGTGCCCTCGGCAACGGTCTGCCAGGTCTTGCCCTCGTCGAAGCTGGACCGGATCGTCATGTACCTGCGTCGGTCGGGATCCGCGGGGGCCGCGAACAGGATCCGGTTGTACTTGTCACCCTGGTCGACGGCTTTGAGGCGTTGCAACGAACCCTGGACGACGGGTGTGGTCAGACCGGCGATGGTGGCGAACGGCGCCGCGAACGTCTGCCCGCCGTCGTTGCTGACCGCAGCCATCCGGCTCGCTCCCGACGTACCGGCGTTGTTGCGGGCACCGGCGTACACGCCGCCGTCGACCTTCTCGACGACGCTGATCTCCTGCGGTGTTGCATCCGACCGGAGATCGGTCGCACCCTTGTGCCAGGTCTCGCCGTGGTCGTCGCTGTAAACCAGTTGGCCGGCGTTCTGACCGGCACCGTTGTCGTAGTTCGTGCCCGCCACCAGCCGACCGGCGTGGGCGCCGCGGGTGAACTGGATGCCGTGCACGGGACCGGTCGCGTACCAGCCCCAGGTCGGGTCGTCGATCTGATCGCCGATGTTCTCGGCCTTGCTCCACGTCTTGCCGTCGTCATCGCTGAACTGGACGTACGGCGTGCGCGGGCGGCTCGTCGTACCGGGGTCCATCGTGCTCAGCAGCACGATCCGGCCGGTCTCGTAATCGACGATCGGGGCCGGGTTGCCGCGGGTCGCCACCGCGGCCGGGTCGGAGTCGGTGCCGGACAACACGGTCTGGGTCGCCGACCAGGTACGGCCGTCGTCCTCGGAGCGGCGCAGTACCAGGTCGATCTCCTGGGAGTCCGCGCACCACGTACGCCGGGCCTCGGCGAAGGCGAGCAGCGTCCCCGCCTTGGTCTTCACGATCGCGGGGATGCGGTAGCAGCCATAGCCGGCGTCCCCTTTGTCGAACAGCACGGTCTGGGTGATGGCGGCCTGGGCCTGCGTCTGACCGGTCAGGCCTGCGGCGGTGAGAGCGAGCGCCGTGAGCAGCAGTTTGAGTCTGGGCATGGGCGGATGCCTCCTGAAAGTAAACAACGGGGCGGTTGTTCACTCAGTAATTTAGCCACAGATCTACCGTCTCGAACAGAGCTCATAGGACGTCCTATCCCTGATGTTGTGACCTAGGTTGGAGACCATGGACCTGCTTGCCGAACTCCGCACCCGGAAGCTGCTCGCGATCATCCGCGCCGACGGCGCGGACACCGCGCTGGCCTGCGTCGAGACGCTGGTCGAGGCCGGTGTCACCGCGCTGGAGATCTCGCTGACCACGCCGGGCGGTGTGGAGGCGATCGCGAAGGCGCGTTCGCAGTACGACCCGCACATCCTGATCGGCGCGGGAACCGTCGTGACCGCGGCCCAGGCCGACGAGGTCGCCGCGGCTCGCGCGGGGTTCGTCGTGACGCCGGCAATCACGCGTGGCGCTCATCGCGCGGTTGAGCTCGGTCTGCCGCTGCTGTGCGGCGCGCTGACGCCGACCGAAGTCGTTGCCGCGCTGGACCTCGGCGCGACCGCGGTCAAGATCTTCCCGGCCAAGCTGCACGGGCCCGGGTACTTCAGCGAGCTGCGCGCGCCGCTCCCTGACGCACCGCTCATCGCCGTCGGCGGAGTCGATGCACAGTCCGCACCGAAGTACCTGTCAGCAGGAGCGCTCGCTGTCGGGGTGGGCTCGCCGCTGCTGGGTGACGCGGGCAACGGCGGCTCGTTGGCCGAGCTCGCGATCCGCGCCAGTACGTTCCGCACCGAACTCAACGTCTGATCACCTCGCTCGCCCGGGCAGCAGACCATACGGTTTGGTATGGAGCAGTCGGGGCGGCGGGTCAGCCAACCTCGGAGAACTCAGATGACCGACCTCCTCACCTTCGGCGAGACGATGGTGTCGGTGCGGACCGCCCGGCCGATGCGGCTCGGCGGCGACGCACACCTCTCGATCGCGGGGTCCGAGAGCAACGTGGCGATCGGGCTGGCCCGGCTCGGGCACGACGCCGCCTGGTTGAGTGCCGTAGGCAACGATGAGCCGGGGCGACTGATCCAGCGGACCCTGCGCGCGGAGAATGTCGACACGTCGTACCTGCGGTTCTCGGACGACTCGTTCACCGGCTTCATCGCGTTCGACCAGCCGTCACACGACATCACCCGGGTCAGCTACCACCGCCGCGGATCGGCCGCGTCGACCCTCACCGCTTCGGAAACCACTGCGGCGGTTGATACTGCGACACCGACCCTGCTGCACGTCACCGGCATCACCCCGGCGCTCTCCGACACCGCGCGGGCCGCAACGCTGGCCGCCGTACGCACGGCATCAGCGGCAGGCGTCCAGGTCTCACTGGACGTGAACTACCGGGCTCGCCTGTGGTCTCGCGCCGACGCAGCCGCAGCCATCCGCGAGCTCCTGCCGCACGTCCACACCATCTTCTCCTCGGACGACGAACTCGACCTGCTCACCGACGCGACCGACCCAATCGCCGATCTCCTCAAGACCGCCGACACTCTCGTAGTAACCGCCGGCGGGAAGGGCGCATGGGCGCACACCAAGGGCACCGGGTCGGCATCTGATCTGCAGACCATCCACCGCCCGGCTCTCCCGGTCAGCGTGGTCGACAGCATCGGTGCGGGCGACGCGTTCGTCTCCGGCTACCTGTCCGCCACCCTCGACAAGCTCTCCACCGAGTCCTGCCTCGAGAGGGCCAGTACGTCCGGCGCGTTCTGCGTCACGGCGTACGGCGACTGGGAGTCTCTGCCTACGCGCGAAGACCTGACGCTCCTGTCACACTCGCAAGGCACCGCGCTTCGCTGAAGTCACCTAGCCCGGGGGACGCCGGAACTGTGAGCGGTACTCCCCCGGTGCCTTGCCGGTGTGCCTCCGGAACAGGCGGCTGAACGAGGCGGGGTCCTTGTACCCGACCTCACCGGCTATGCGAGCCACCGTCTGGGCGGTCGTCTCCAGCAACCGGCTGGCCCGGCGTACCCTCGCGGCCTGCAGGTACTCGAGCGGAGTGGTGCCCGTTGAGTCGCCGAATCGACGGAGCAGTGTCCGGGAACTGACGTGGAGCTCACCGGCCAGTCGCTCCAGGTCGTACGCGGCATCGAGGTGCTGGTCCAGCCAGCGCTTCACGTCGTCCGCGAAGGTCGAGCCGGCGGCGGGAAGGACCGACTGGTCGACGTACGGCGCCTGGGAGGCCCGTGCGTCGTCCACCAACGCGATCCGGGCGGTGGTCCGGGCGATGGACTCGCCGCTGTGCCGGCGGATCAGGGTGAGGGCGAAGTCGTACATCGCGCTGAACGCGGCGGTCGTCGTCACGCCCTGATCGGTGACGACCAGTTGATCGGCTCGGACGTCGACTGTCGGGTAGCGGCGCGCCAGCTGGTCGGCGTACAGCCAGGAGGTCGTGGCCGTACGGCGATCCAGCACGCCGGCCTCGGCGAGCAGGAAGGCGCCGATACACAACGAAACCACCGCACCGCCACCAGCCGCGTGCGCCCGGATCGCCGCCAGCTCCGGCCCGAGGCGGGACAGCACGCCGGCGACGTCCACCGGCGGTCCGACCTCGAACCCAGGCACGACCAACACATCCGACGGCCGCAGCGGAGCGACATCCATCCGCACGTCCCCTGACGCGATCACCCGACGCCGCGGCGACACAACCCGCACGTCGTACACCGGCTCAAGTGCTCCCCGCACCTGCGCAACCCGCGTAGCCATGGTCAGCAGATCCGGCACGCCATGCACTTCCGACGCAAAACACCCCGGATACGCCAACACCGAGACCCGAACCGCCACCACCTGGCGAGATTAACCAACACCTTGGCGATCCCGCCAGTAGCCACCCATCCACCCAACCGACACCCTCAACCCATGCCCCCTCACCACTCGACCTCCCTCGATGACTCGCTCGATGACTTTGAGCATCGGGTGGTGGAGGTTGACGGGGTTGCCAAGACGGTGCACGTGATCGGCTCGGGGCCGGCGGTTGTGATGATGCCGGAGATGCCGGGGATCAGCCCGGATGTCGCCCGGCTCGCGAGGTGGGTGCGGGATGCCGGGTTCACCGTGTTCGTCCCGTCGCTGTTCGGGGTGGATGGCGCCTATCCGACGGCCGAGGACGGCGAGAAGATCATCCGAAGAGCTTGTGTGAGTGCGGAGTTCAGCGCGTTCGCCGGCGGCGGGACGAGCCCAGTGAGCGCCTGGCTGCGTGGGCTCGCCCGGATCGCACTTGCCGAGGCAGGCGGACCAGGCGTGGGCGCGATCGGCCTCTGCTTCACCGGCAACTTCGCCCTCACGATGGCACTCGAGCCCGCGGTCATCGCTCCGGTCGTCAACCACCCGTCACTCCCGCTGGACGCCCCAGGCGGGCTCGAACTCTCACCCGCCGACGCGGACGCGCTGGCAGAGCGGTTCCAGCGCGGAGACCTGCAGGTGCTCGCCTACCGATTCCAAGGCGACCGCTGGTGCACCGGCCAACGCTTCGCGGCGTACCAACGCCTCCTCGGCGACGCCTTCCTAGGACGCGTGCTACCCGCCGACGCCGCGAACCCGGACCCGCCGCCGTTCTTCCGCGACGTCGTCGGCTGTGCGCACAGCGTCGTGACAGCCCATTTCGTCGACGAAGCCGGCCACCCCACGGTACGAGCCCGCGACGAGATCCTGGCGTTCCTCACCGCCAAGCTCCATGTCACATCCGCGGACTCCAGCGCGTCCTAGTCACGACAAGTCCAAGAGGGAGGCATGACGTGAGCAAGTGGGACGAACTGCCCGAGGTACGCAGCGTGGCCGAGCTCGAGCGATTCGGTACGCCGGACCCGATCCCCCGGGACAAGGTGGAGTCGCGGCTGAGCGACGTACATCGCGAGTGGATCGACGGCACGCCGCTCATCTTCGTCGCCACGTCCTCGCTCGACGGCCGCTGCGACGTCTCACCCAAAGGCGATCCGCCCGGATTCGTGAAGGTCCTCGACGAGGTCACGCTCGCGATCCCGGAACGCTCGGGCAACCGCCGGATGGACGGCTTCCACAACATCCTCGAGAACCCACACGCCGGCGTACTCTTCGTGATCCCCGGACGCCCCGAGACCCTGCGCGTGAACGGCCGCGCCCGCATCGTCACGGACGGGCCGTTCTTCGACGACATGGTCGTGCGCTCCCATCGCCCGCCACTCGCGCTGGTCATCCACGTCGAGGAAGCGTTCTTCCACTGCCCGAAGTCGTTCGCCCGTTCACGGACCTGGAAACCCGACACCTGGACCCCGACCGCAGTCCGCCCGTACGCCGAGATCGCCCAGGCCCTCTGGCGCCGCACCGAATCCTTGGAGTCGATCGAGGCCCGCAACCACCCCGACCTCCTCGAAGCCCAGCTCTACCAGCAATAAACAGGTCAGCTGTCGCCTTCGACCGGGAAGAGGATCGGGCTCAACAGGTACCGGGATCGCCCGGGAGCAGCTTCGTTCGACAACGCCGGGAGGATCGCGGCGCGCATGCCCTCGATCAGCTGGTGCAGCTCGTCCTCGCTGAGCCAGATGCCGTGCTGGCGGTAACCGACGAGATCAGCCAGCGGATCCGCTCCCTCATGGTCGAGGTACGTATTGAACTCGGCCACCAGCGCGGCCATCGCGACAGCGAACGCGCGCCGGTGATCGTCGACGGTCACCTGCTCGAGCTCGGCCGGCGTAATCGACGCGCGCTCCTGCCGCAGCCGGAAGCGGCGCTCGACCGCCCCGCGCACCCGCCGCTCCTCCGCGACCTCGAGGATCCCGCCCTCGGCAAGCAGCTCGACGTGCCGGTACAGCGTCGCCTTCGAGACATCGGCGATCCGCTCGCCGAGCTCGCCGGTGGTCAGCTCCCGGCCGCCGCGCAGCGCGTGGACGATCCGCAACCGCACCGGATGACCCAGCAACTCCAACGGACCCATGGCGAAACAATCTCACGTCGTGCTAACTTTCTCAAACATTGAGAAAGGTGCTGCGATGACCGCATGGACTCCCCCGCCGTACGCCGACCCGACCGCCTTCATCGAGCAGGACATCGTCCTCGATGCGGCCGGTCAGACCGTGCCCGGCACGCTCACGCTCCCGAGCGAACCGCCCCGCATCGGCGTCGTACTGCTGGCCGGCGGCGGACCCTTCGACCGCGACGAGACCGCCGGACCGAACAAGCCGCTGAAGGATCTCGCCTGGGGCCTGGCCACGCGGGGCATCGCCGTACTGCGGTTCGACAAGATCACCGCGAACCGGCCTGAAGCGATGGCAGCACCCGGTTACACGATGACCGCGGAGTACGTGCCGCACACGATCGCCGCCGTACGCGCGCTCGCCGAACACGTCGACCGGGTCTTCATCGTCGGCCACAGCATGGGCGGGAAGGTCGCGCCGAAGATCGCCGCGGACGAGCCGTTGGTCGCGGGCCTGGTGATCATGGCCGGCGACACCCAGCCGATGCACCACTCGGCCGTCCGTGTGATGCGCTATCTCGCGGAGACCGGAGCGGTACCAGCCGAGACGATCGCGGTGTTCGAGAAACAGGCCGCGATGGTCGACAGCCCAGACCTGGCCTCCGCCTCGCCGATCGACCTGCCGTTCGGTATGCCAGCGTCGTTCTGGCTGGACCTCCGCGAGTACGACGCGGTCGCGACCGCCGCGAAACTCGACGTACCGATCCTTGTCCTGCAAGGCGGTCGTGACTATCAGATCACCGTCGCCGACGACCTGCCCGCGTGGCGCGACGGCCTTCCCGACGCGACGATCAAGATCCTCGAGGCCGACAACCACGTGTTCATCCCCGGGACCGGCCCGTCGACCATGGCCGACTACGCGATCCCGGGGCACGTGGACCCGGAGGCCCTCGACACCATCGCCACCTGGTTGCTAACAGCAACCAGGTGACGGCGGCTCAGGACAGCAGCGCAGGGTCAGATTCCAACTCCCGCTCGGGATCGAGCGGAAGAACGATCTTGAACACCGTCCGGCCGGGCTCGGACTCGACCCGCAGGTCGCCGTGGTGCTTCTTCACGACGATGCGCCACGAGATGTCGAGGCCCAGGCCGGTGCCCTCGCCGATCGGCTTGGTGGTGAAGAACGGCTCGAAGATCCGCCGCCGGATCTCTTCCGGGATGCCGGGACCGGTGTCGCCGATCTCGACGACCGCGTAGGCGCCGTCCCGCCGGGTCCGGATCGTCAGCGTCCCGGATCCGCCCATCGCGCTGACCGCGTTGTCGATGATGTTCGTCCACACCTGGTTCAGCTCCGCGGCGTACGCCGGGATCTGCGGCAGCTCGGGATCGAAGTCCTTCACGATCTCGTACCCCTGGAGCTTGCCCGACATCATCACCAGCGTCGACTTCAGCAACTCCCGCAGATCAACGGTCTGGTACGGCGCGCGGTCGATCTGCGAGTACTGCTTGGCGGCGCCGACGAGGGTCGAGATGCGCGTGACCGAGTCGTCGATCTCGTTCATCAGCGACTCGGTGTCAATCGTGTACATCAACCACCGCACCGCGCCCTCGAGGTACTTCGGCCCGACGGCCGTCAGGACCTCTTCCATCCACGGCACGTCCAGCCCCGCCGCGGCCAGCACCGGGGCGATGTCCCAGCTGGCCTGGACGTCGTGGTCGTCCAGCCAGTCGGTCAGCGCGTCCTCGCGATCGGACAACTCCATCGGCGGGACGTCTTTGTCCTTGTTCTTGTCCAGCCGCTCGACCGCGTCGTCCTGGAGCGCGACGATCTGGTGCAGCTTGGTCGCGTCCAGCGTGCCGTCGGCGAGCATCGCCAGCTTCGACCGCATCCCGGAGACCCGCTGCCGCAGTGTGGCCGCGGCCCGGACCGCCGCGGCGGCCGGGTTGTTCAGCTCGTGGGTCAGACCGGCGGACAGCGAACCGAGGGCGAGCAACCGCTCCCGCTCACCCAGCGTCTCGTTGGTCCGGCGCATGCCCATCACGAAGCCCTCGATCAGGTGCACCGCCATCGGGAACCACGTGTTCATCATCGTCGCCATGGTCTCGGCGCCGATCACGAAGAACTCGGCCGGCTGGGTCACCTGCATCGTCGCCGTGTAGGACTTGTGGTCCGCGGCGCCGAAGAAGGCGTTGAAGGCCCCGGAGTACACCCCGCGCTGGCCGGTCCGGTTGATCTCGACCAGCTCACCGTGGGACAGCTTGCAGAGCCGGATCTCGCCGGACAGCAGGACGTAGCAGCAGGTCGCCTCGTCGCCCTCGTTGAAGACGATGCCGTCGGACCAGGTCTCGACGTACCCGGCCTCGGACAGCCATTGCAACTGCTCCTCGGTGAGGCTCTCGAAGAGGAACAGCGTGCGCAGTTCGTCGGGTGTCAGCCGCCGCGGCTCGACAGCCTGATCGGTCATCAGAGCATCTCCAGGTATCGGTGCACCAGTGTTACGGCCATCGCTCCGTCGCCGACCGCCGAGGCGACCCGTTTCACCGACTCGGCCCGTACGTCGCCCGCGGCGAACACGCCAGGCATGCTCGTCTCCAGGTGGTACGGCTCCCGCTCCAGCGGCCAGCCCGGCGGTCTGCCGGGCAGGTCGGGTCCGGTGAGGACGAAGCCCCGGTCGTCGCGGAGCAGGTCACCGGGCAGCCAGTCCGTCCGCGGAGCCGCGCCGATGAACACGAACATCCATTCCGTGTCCACCTCGCGCTTCTCCCCGGTCTCGCTGTTGAGCAGGGTGAGATGTTCCAGGTGCTCCGAGCCGATACAGGAAACGACCTGCGTGCAGGTGTGCACCTCGATGTTGTCGATCCCGTCGATCTGGTCGATGAGGTACGACGACATCGTCGCGGTGAGCGATGGTCCTCTTACCAGCATATGCACGCGCTTGGAATACCTGGAGAAATAGACCGCCGCCTGGCCCGCAGAGTTGGCCCCGCCGATGATGTAGACGTCCGATCCGGCGCACGCCGGTCCCTCGGTGGTGGCCGAGCCGTAGTAGATGCCGCGGCCGCACAGATCGTCGACGCCGGGCGCCTGGAGCGTCCGGTACGAGACGCCGGTCGCCAGGATCACGGAGTGCGCCGAGATCTGGCTGCCGTCAGCGAACCGCAACTGGCGGGCGTTCCCGGCCCTCTCCAGGCCGACAACCTGCCGGGTCGTCAGCAACTCCGCCCCGAACCGGACCGCCTGCCGCCTGGCCCGATCCGTCAGCTGTGCTCCGGACACTCCATCCGGGAAGCCGAGGTAGTTCTCGATGCGGCTCGACTGGCCGGCCTGGCCGCCGGTCGCCAGCTGCTCGACCAGGACGGTCCGCAGTCCTTCGCTGGCGCCGTACACCGCGGCGCCGAGGCCGGCCGGGCCGCCGCCGACCACAACCAGGTCGTAGAAGTCCTTGGCCGGCGCGGTGGACAGACCGACCTTGTTGGCCAGCTCGGCCTCGGTCGGCGCGACCATCACGGTGGCGTCGGCAGTGATCACAACCGGCAACGTCGAGCCGTCGACCTCCGCCGCGTCGAGGAGACGCTTGGCCTCTTCGTCGTCGACGTTGAGCCAGCGGTACGGCACCGCGTTGCGGGCGAGGAAGTCACGGGCCGCGAACGACGGCGCCGACCAGCGGTGACCGATCACCCGGGTCTCGTCGCCGGACGGCTCCGGGGTCGACTTCCACAGGTCGAGCATCGCGTCGACCACCGGATACAGCTTCTCCTCCGGCGGATTCCACGGCTTGAGCAGGTAGTGGTCGAGGTCGACCACGTTGATGGCCTGGATCGCAGCGTCGGTGTCGGCGTACGCCGTCAGCAGCACGCGGCGGGCGAGCGGGAACAGGTCCATCGCGGCCTCGAGGAACTCGATGCCGGACATCTGGGGCATCCGGTAGTCGGCCAGCAGCAGGGCGACGGGCTCGCCGCGGAGCTTGAGCTCCTTCAGCGCGTCGAGCGCCTGCGCCGGGTTCTCCGCCCGGACGATGCGGTTCTCCTCGCCGTACCGACGGCGGAGGTCACGGGCGATTGACCGGGAAACGCCGGGATCGTCGTCCACGGTAAGGATCACCGCGCGGGTCGTTGACGCTGTCATGTGTCCTTCATACCAGCGGAAGACCATAAACCGGGATCGGTAATCCACAGGCCCACGCCCGGTTCGCGAGGGGCTGATTCGCGAACCGGGCGCGAGGGGCGGCCTACGGGAGCGCGTCGAGGTACGGCGCGTGGCTGTTCTGGAACTCCCAGTTGTAGTAGTGGTCCCAGTTGATCGACCACGTCATCAGCCCACGGAAGCCCGGTGAAGTGCCGCCGCGGAGGCTGTAGCCGCCGCAGGTCTGGCCCTTCACCAAGCAGTCGAGCGCCTGCTGCACGGCTGCCGGGGCGGTGTAGCCGTTGCCCGCGCTGACTGCTGCCGGGAGCCCGATACCGATCTGGTCGTCGCGCAGTCCCGGGAACGTCTGTCCGGTGTTCGCCACCGGGAAACCGGCCTTGACCATGTCGGTCATGGCGATGTGGAAGTCAGCTCCGCCCATGTTGTGGTACTGGTTGTCCAGCCCCATGACCGGACCGGAGTTGTAGTCCTGGACGTGCAGAACGGTCAGCGAGTCCCGCAGCGCGTGGATGACCGGCAGGTACGAACCGGTCCGGTTGTCGCCGCCACCTGCGCCGCCGTAGAACTGGTAGCCGACCTGCACGAAGAACGTCTCCGGCGCCATCGTCAGGACGAAGCCGGACCCGTACTTGGCCTTCAGCGTCTTCAGCGCCGAGATCAGGTTGACGATGACCGGAGTGGTCGGGTTGCGGAAGTCGGTGTCACCCGCGTTGAGGTACAGCGAGTGCCCCTCGAAGTCGATGTCCAGCCCGTCCAGCCCGTAGCGGTCGATGATCGCGCTGACCGAGCTGACGAACGCGTCGCGGGCAGCCGTGGTGGTGAGCTGCACCTGTCCGTTCGCACCGCCGATGGAGATCAGTACCTTCTTACCGGCGGCCTGCTTGGCCCGGATAGCTGCGATGAACTCCGCGTCGCTCTCCACATTCGGGCACTCGGACGCAGGACACCTGTTGAACCGGATGTCTCCCGACGTGACGCTGGTCGGCTCCCCGAAGGCCAGATCGATGATGTCCCACTGGTCCGGTACGTCGGCCATCCGCACGTACCCGGATCCGTTCGCGAAGCTCGCGTGCAGGTAGCCGATCAGCGCATGCTTCGCGAGACCAGTGCTGGTGCAGCCTCCCGTCGTACTGCTGGTTGCCGCTGACTTCGGAGACTCACCGACGCTGTTGTACGCCGCCACCGAGTAGCTGTGGCTGCTGCAGGCCTGGAGCCCGCTGATCGTGGCAGCAGTCCCGGTGACGGTCTGGACGACGCTGGTTCCTTCATAGACCCGGTAACCGGTGACAGTGCCAGTCGCAGCCGGCCAGGTCAACGAGATGGCGGAGTTGGTGGCGCTGGTGACAGTCGGCGTACCAGGAGCGGACGGAGCACCCGGCGTACCGCCAGGACCGTCCAGACTGAAGTCATCCGCCTGGTACGCCGGTTGCCCGTACCAGCCGTGCACGTAGATCTGTGCGGACGTCTGACTCGCTCCTGTCGTAAAGGACAGACTCAGCTGCGTGTAGCTCGCCGCCGACGGCGTCCAGGTGGACGACCCACCTGTCACCCCGAGGTACACGTACGAGCCGCGCACCCAGCCGGACAACGTGTACGCCGTGTTGGGCTGCACCGACACCGTCTGGCTGCACTGCGCGTAGTCGGAGCTGGTCGCCGCACCGTTCAACGCATAGCCACCGCTGCGCGTCGGACTGCTGACCACCGAGCCGCCGGAGCAGCTCCAGCCACTCAACGACCCGGTCTCGAATCCCGGGTTGCTCAGAATGTTCGCCGCCTGCGCCGGCACCGTGACCCCGGCCAGCAGCACCCCAACCACCACAGCAAGCCACCGTGCACGCATGAGACCTCCTCGACGATGGATTTAGTAGAGAGCCTCCATAAATCCACGTCAATGCGTCACCCACGGCGGGAATCCGACGCTGTCGGGAACCGGCCGCCGCCGGATGGCGGGTTTTCGCCAGCGGCCAGTTGGAGCCAAAACCGTGTGGTCGGAGCGGCCGATTGGCAGGCTCTTCCGCGTCCGGGCTCGGGGGCGGGCGGCCGGGGCTACAGCCCACGGCCAGGACAACATGCCGTGGAGGCATCACGTGAACCATCCCAACCTGCGCAGGCGTGCCGCACTCTTGGCCGGCGCCGCGCTGATCACCACCGCCTTGGTGGCTCCACCAGGATCAGCAACACCTCCCCCGACCCCGCAGGGCCGGTCGAGCTTCGCACCGGGCCGGTACGTCGTGACGCTGGCCGACAAGCCGCTGGCGACGTACCAGGGCGGTGTGACCGGGCTCAAGGCCACCAAGCCGGCGGCCGGCCGCAAGATCGAGGTCAACAGCAGCAATGCGAAGGCGTACCGCTCCTTCCTGACCGGTAAGCACACACAGGTCGCGGCAGAGGTCGGAGCCAAGGTCGACCACGACTACTCGACCACTCTTAACGGCTTCGCCGCCTCGCTGACCTCCAAGCAGGTCAACGAGCTCAGCAAGACGCCTGGCGTCGTCTCCGTCGTACCTGACCAACTGCACGTCGCTCTGGACGACCGCAAGTCGACCGACTTCCTCAAGCTGTCCGGCAAGACCGGCGTGTGGAACGCGCTCGGCGGTACTGCGACAGCGGGCCAGGGCGTCGTGGTCGGCGTCGTCGACACCGGCATCTGGCCCGAGAGCGCCTCCTTGTCCGGCCCGAAGCTCGGTACGAAGCCGCCGACCGCGGCAGACCCGTACCGCCCCTACTTGTCGGGCTCGACGACCATCATGGAGAAGGCTGACGGCAGCACCTTCACAGGTAGTTGCGAGGCCGGCGAGGACTTCACCGCCGACCAGTGCAACACCAAGCTGATCAGTGCGAAGTACTTCGGCGACGGCTGGCTCAGCCTGGTCCCACCGGACCAGCGGGCCGACTACGTCTCGCCGCGCGACGGTGAGGGCCATGGGACCCACACCGCGACGACCGCGGCCGGCCGGGCCAACGTGGACGTCTCGGTCGGAGGTGTCGGCTTCGGTACGATCACCGGTGTCGCTCCGGCCGCCAAGATCGCTGTGTACAAGGCACTCTGGTCCGGCAAGGACGGACAGAACTCTGGCGGCCTCACCTCCGACATCCTCTCCGCCATCGACCAGGCGGTCGCGGATGGCGTCGACGTCATCAACTACTCGGTCGGCTCGATCTTCGAGTCCGAGCACACCGATCCGATCCAGCTGGCATTCCTGTCCGCAGCGTCGGCCGGTGTCTTCGTCTCCGCGGCCGGTGGCAACTCCGGTCCGGACGCGTCCACCCTCGACAACACCTCCCCGTGGGTGACCACGGTCGGCGCCAGCACGGTCGCGCCGTACGAAGGGACCGTCGTACTCGGCAACGGCCAGAAGTACGCCGGCCTCAGCACGACAGTGGCGATGCCGACCGGCAGCAAGCCGCTGGTCAGCCCTGCTGCGGTGAAGAACGCGAGTGCCAGCGACGCCGACGCACTGCTCTGTATGGCGAACACTCTGGACCCGAGCAAGACGGTCGGGAAGATCGTCGCGTGCGAGCGGGGTGTCAACGCTCGAGTGGACAAGTCCACCGAGGTGAAGCGAGCAGGTGGTGTCGGGATGGTGCTGCTCAACCTGTTCCCGCAGGACATGGTCGGCGACTCCCACGCCGTACCGACTGTGCATCTCAACGCACCGGACGCGCTGACGGTGAAGTCCTACGCTGCGCAGGACGGAGCGACGGCTGAACTCGTGCCGGGCAACACGACTACTTCCAAGACGCCGTACCCGCAGATGGCCGACTTCTCGTCGCGCGGTCCTTCGCTGGCGAGCCACGGCAACCTGCTGAAGCCTGACATCGCAGCACCTGGTGTGAACGTGCTGGCTGCGGTCGCACCGCCCACCAACAACGGACAGAGCTACGCGTTCCTCTCCGGTACGTCGATGGCCGCGCCGCACGTGGCGGGACTGGCAGCGCTCTACCTGTCGAAGCACCCGGACTGGTCGCCGATGGCAGTCAAGTCTGCCCTGATGACCACTGCCGGCAACGTGCTCACCGCCAGCGGAGCTGTCGACACCAACCCGTTCGACGCAGGTGCCGGTGAGGTGCAGCCCTCCAAGATGCTGGACCCCGGTCTGGTCTACGACTCGGGTGACGCGGACTGGCTGGGCTACCTGGAGGGCAGCGGCGTCAACACCGGCACGGGCGTACCTGCGATCAACCCGAGCGACTATAACGCTCCGTCGATCGCGGTCGGCCAGTTGCTGGGCACTCAGACCATCACCCGACGCGTGACCGCTGTGACTCCGGGCCTGTACCGGGCGACGGTCTCCGTACCAGGGATGAAGGCAGTGGTGACACCGTCGATCCTGAACTTCACCGAGGCCGGTCAGACCAAGACATTCACGGTGAAGCTCACTCTGGACACCGGTGACTCCGGTGCAACCACCAGCGGTTGGCTGACCTGGCAGGGCGCTGGGAAGACAGTGCGCAGCCCGGTCGTTGCCGTACCGACGTCCGTACTCGCTCCGACCGCAGTGTCCGGGTCTGGTGCTACCGGCTCGGTGTCGTACACAGCCACCTCAGGCGAGGCCGGCGCACCGATCCGCTCGTACGGCGTGGTGTCGGCTCCGCTGGTGCCCGGTGCGGTGCCCGCAGGTGCCGCGGACGCTGACCTGCCGGACTACCCGGTGACGGCGACCACGCAGACGAAGGCGGTGCAGTGGAACATCAAGACCGTGGACCCGGCCGGCAGCATCTGGCTGGTGCTCTACAAGGTCGTGAACGGTCAGAAGCAGTTCCTCTCGTTCGAGGGTGACGGCTCGAACCAGGCATCGGCCAGTGTGGCCGCACCTGCTCCAGGTGTCTGGGGCGTTCTCGCAATCACCCTGTCCAACCCGCCCGGTGCGGACACGACGGAGTACACGATGCAGACCAACGTGGTGACCGCCTCGTCGGGCAGCACGCTCAAGGTCTCGCCTCCGGTGGCTCCGGGCGCCTTCAAGCCCTTCCAGGTCACCGCGTCCTGGTCGGGCCTGCCGACCGACAAGCGCTCCACCGGCTTCGTCGAGTTCCCGAACCGGGCCGGGACGGTGGTGACGATCAACTAGATCCAGCGGCGGCGGGCGGCTTGAACGCCCGCCTGGAACCGGGTCTGCGCGCCGAGGGCATCCATCAGCGCGCGGACCCGGCGCTGGGTCGTCCGGGGACTGATCCGCAACCGCCGGCTGATCGTGTCGTCGGTTGCGCCACCCGCCAGCAGCATCAGGACATCCCGGTCCGGAGCACGCAGTGCTGCCACCTCACCGGTGGCCTCGAGCTCCGGCATCGGGACGGCCAGTCCCCACAGCATCTCGAATGTCGCGATCAGACCGTCGAGCAGACCGGTCGACCGGATCAGCAGATGACACTCCGCCGGCGCCCGCTTGGTCAACGCGACCAGGGCCATGTTGTCGTCGCCCAGCACCATCTTCATCGGCATCTGCGGCAGCACCCGGCTCTGCTCACCCGCCGTCCGCAGCTCCGGCAGCACCGACATGACCTCCTCGGACTCGAACACCTCGAACCCGTAGATCGCCCGGTACACCAGTCCGTCGCCCAACCGCTCCAGCTCGAGCTTCTGCTGCGACGCCGGCGGCGCCGAATACGGCCCGCGGTCGAGCGCCCGGATCTGCTCCCGGCAACTCCGCTGCATCTCCTCGTACGCCGCGAGCAGTGTCGGCCCGTCCTCGATCAGCTCGACCTGGTCCCCGCTCAGCACCGGATTCGCCCGAGCCGACCGCAACTCGTCCGCCACCAACCGAAGCCGGGCCACCTGAGCATCCAACTCATCCAGCGGATCAACCACCACCCGGATCACCCCTCACCGAACCAACCAAAACCCCTTCACACTAAACCGCGTCAAGTAACTCCTGACACCGTTGTCTCAAACACACCCGCACCTGCCCGCACTGCTAGGGACCGCAGCTGAGGCAGGGCCAGCGTTGGCCGCAGCGGGAGCAGAGGCCGTCCGGAGTGGCGACCGGTAGCCAGACCGTCCGCACGGGGTCGGCTGGTGGTGCCGAGGTTGATCTTGTGACGTCTGGTGCGGTTGTGAGCCAGTGGAGGGTCGCGCGGTCGGCTGTGGCGTGGACTTCCAGTAGTGCTTGCACGCCGCCGTCCCAGGTGGAGGTGCTGGGGTGAGGGGCACGCCAGCGGAGGGCTGCTGTGCCGTCGGACCACTCCACGCCTTCGGCGAGGGTGGTGGTTTGGTGGATCAGGTGGAAGAGGCGAGCCTGTCGCTGCAGTGTGTTCACCTCTTCAGAATGACCAGAGGGGGCTGCGTACAACAGGTGTGGGCTGTGGGCTGTGGGAACAGCCCACAGCCCACATGCCCTTGTTTTTCACGGTTTTTGTCGGCGAGGGCTTGTAACGTCGCGGCACGCACCACATGAGCTCGAAGCGTGAACGGGGTGGTTCTGTGACTACTACTGCGGTGACTTTCGGGACGCACTTGCGGCAGTCCAGGCAGGCGGCCGGCCTGAGCCTGCGGCAACTCGCAGCCCGCGTCGGGTACGACCACAGCTACCTGTCGCAGGTGGAGCGCGGGCAACGGCCGGGCTCTGCTGACCTGGCGCGGCTCTGCGACCGTGAGCTCGGCACTGGCGACCAGCTGAGTGTCACCTTCGAGCCCAGGCCTTCCCGCGCAGAGCGGCCGGGGCAAACAGCCGACCCGTTGGAGTTGGCGTGGCAAGGGGTCGTGGCAACTGCCGGCATCGCCGACGCGACCGTTGCCCTCGACGACTTCCGCGGTACTCCGCCAGCTGCTCTGCTGCCCGAGCTGGTGAGTGAGCTGCAGCTGCTGCAGGCGCGGGGCGGTGACGAGCTGGAGGCGGTCGAGCTGAGCATCCTGATCGCAGAGACGCTCACCGGGCTTGGTGAGCGACGTTCGGCGAGGCGTTGGTGGTGGGCCGCACATGCGTCCGCAGTCGGCGCCGGAGAGGCGCTGGTGTGCGCGAGAGAAGCCATCAGTGGTCTCGCCGAGCAGCGTCCGTTGCCACCGTTGCTGGAGCTTGCTGACAAAGCCTCGGCGCACGAGTCGCCGATGTCCCATGCGGCCCGCGCGCTGGTCCTGGCCGAGCTTGGCCGCAGCGAGGAGGCACATCAAGCGCTGCAGATGCTTGTGGGCATCGAGGCCCTGGGCACGCGGCCAACGGACTGGATGCCCTATCAGCAGCACTGGGCCGAGGGACGAGTGTGCGCGCGACTGGGGTACGGCGTACCGGGGTGCATCCTGCTGGAGCGAGCCAGAGAGCTCTGCCCGGAGCGCTGGATCGGCGAACGCGCCCTGCTCGACCTGGCCCTGGCCGAGAGTCTGGCTGTCGCCGGAGAGGTCCCAGCCGCCCTGGCCACGGCTCTGCGGGTCCTGGTCGAGCTGCCCGACGAGTGGCGCGACCTCTGGGTGGACGACGCTGCCGAGCGGGTGCTCCGCGTCGTGCCCGAGAGCGAGCGCGGTGCAGCGGAGCTACGCAGGCTGCTGGCAACCAAGGGCCGGAGTGTGGGCGGCGGGTCGAGCTGGAGGTGAGGGCAGGGGTAGCGTGCGGTGAGTGACAGGTGAACAGCGGACAACGGCAGTGGCAGACAAGTGGGACTTCGCGGTTGAGCTACGGAGCGACCCGGCCGGCGCAGCGGCTCGGGCGGCTGTGCTCGCGGACCCGGCGTTCGGGCAGTCGTTCACCGACCACATGGTGGTTGCCAACTGGACGGTCGATCAGGGCTGGCACGACGCCAAGGTGACGGCGTACGCGCCGCTGAAGCTGAGCCCGGCAGCTGCTGTCTTCCACTACTCACAGGAGATCTTCGAGGGACTCAAGGCGTACCGCCACCCGGACGGCTCGGTCTGGGCATTCCGCCCCGACCGGAACGCAGCCAGGTTCACGGCGAGCGCCGAGCGACTGGCGCTGCCGCAGGTGCCGGAGGACGAGTTCGTCGCTGCACTGCGCGCGCTCGTGACCGTTGACGAGGCCTGGGTGCCGTCAGCCGAGGCCAGCGAGACCAGTCTGTATCTCCGGCCCTACATGATCGCCACCGAGGCCGCACTGAGCGTCCGGCCGTCGCATGAGGTGTTGTTCGGCGTCATCGCATCGCCGGCCGGCCCGTACTTCGACACCGGCCCCAAGCCGGTCTCCATCTGGCTGACGACCTCGAGCATCCGCGCGACGCCGGGTGGGACGGGCGCGGCCAAGTGCGGCGGCAACTACGCGTCCAGCCTGGCCGGTCTGGCCGAGGCAGTGGCCAACGGCTGCGAGCAGGTCGCCTTCGTTGATGCGGTCGAGCACAAGTGGCTCGAGGAGATCGGCAGCATGAACATGTTCTTCGTGTACGCCGACGGCCGCATCGCCACACCCGAGCTGAACGGTTCGATCCTCGAAGGCGTCACCCGCGCCTCCGTGCTCGAGCTCGCCGCCGACCTCGGCCACCCGGTCGAGGAACGCCGGATCTCCGCCGACGAGTGGCGCGACGGCGTCCGCAGCGGCGAGATCACCGAGGTCTTCGCCTCCGGCACGGCCGCCGTCATCACCCCGATCGGCCGCGTCGCCTGGCCAGACGGCGAGCTGACCATCGGCGACCACTCCGTCGACTACGGCGTCGGTCCGGTCACCGCCAAGATCCGGTCCACGCTGCTCGACCTCCAGTACGGCCGCACCCCGGACACCCGCGGCTGGCTCACGCGGCTGGCTTGATGCCGTTTGTCCCCGGCGCCGGTTAAGTTGGCGTCATGGCCGAGTCCAAGGGCAAGTCTCCGGCGATCGAGCTCGAAGTCGGCGAACGGACGGTCCGGATCTCCAATCCGGACCGGGTGTACTTCCCTGCCCGCGGCGAGACCAAGCTGGACCTGGTCAAGTACTACCTGTCCGTCGGCGACGGCATCGTCAACGCACTCCGCGAGCGTCCGTGCATGATGCACCGGTTCCCCGAGGGCGTCGCGGGCGAGAAGGTCCACCAGAAGCGGCTGCCGCACGGAGCGCCGCCCTGGATGGAGACGGTCCGCGTCAAGTTCCCGCGGTACAACCGGACCGCCGACGAGCTGTGCGTCACCGAGATCGCGCACGTCGCCTGGGCGGTGCAGATGTCGACGGTCGAGTTCCACCCGTGGAACTCCCGCCGCGCCGACACCGAGAAGCCTGACGAGTGGCGCATCGACCTCGACCCGATGCCCGACTGCCCGTTCGATCGGGTCCGCCGGGTCGCGCACACGGTCCACGAGGTGCTCGAGGAACTCGGCGCGGTCGGCTACCCGAAGACGTCCGGCGGTTCGGGGATCCACGTCTACGTCCGGGTCGAGCCGGAGTACGGCTTCTCCGACGTACGGCGGGCCGCGCTGGCCTTTGCGCGCGAGGTCGAGCGACGGACGCCGGACGACGTGACGACGACCTGGTGGCGCAAGGACCGCGACCCGAAGAAGCTGTTCGTCGACTACAACCAGAACGCCCGCGACCACACGATCGCCAGCGCGTACTCCGTCCGCGGCAACCCCGAAGGCACGGTGTCGACCCCGATCCGCTGGGACGAGATCGACGACGTGAACCCGAAGGACTTCACGATCGAGACCGTCCCCGCGCGGTACGCCGAGTTCGGCGACCTGCACGCGGACATCGACGACAACGTCTACTCGCTGGCCACGCTGATGGAATGGGCCGAGCGCGACGAACGCTCCGGCGAGGAAGCACCACCCGAGGACGATTAGCCAACCAGCCCGTGGTGCAGGAGGTTGGTGAGCGTGTCGATCGCCGCTTCGTCGGTGATGGTCTGGCCGTTCGCCGGGTTCACGACCAGCCAGGTGTAGGCGAAGCCCTCCATCAACGCGTTCATCGCCGAGATCGCGACCAGCGGATCGGCGGGCGGACGCGGCAGGTGGGAGAAGTGCTCGATCATGTGCTGGTCGTCGTCGGCCATGATCTGCTGCAACCGCCGGCCGAGCTCCGGATCCGCCATCGCGGCCTGCTTGACCGCGACCATCTCCGGCAGATGCGCCTGGTAGAACCCCCAGAACGCGGCCACGTGCCAGCGGATCGCTGACAGCTTGCTGAAGTCGGCGTCGTGCCCGGCGACGTCGACGACCGCCTCGTCCGCCTCCAGCAACATGTCCTTGAGCAGCGCCTCGAGCAACTCTTCCTTGCCCGCGAAGTGGTTGTAGAACGACCCCGTCGCGCGGCCCGCGGCCGCGGTGATGTCGGTGATCTTCGTGTTCAGGTATCCGCGCTCGGCGAAGATTTCCCGCGCGGCCTGCTTCAGCGCCACCTCGGTCCCGGCCGCCCGTTGCCGGCGGCTCACCGTGTCGGTCACGACAACCTCCTTGACACCGAACCCTAGCCACGTTCAAACTGAATCTGAATTCAGTGAATCATAGTTCAGTCAAGGAGACCAGAGATGAACGTCCTGATCGCAGGCGCCGGACCGACCGGACTGACCCTGGGAATCGAGCTGGCCCGGCGCGGGATCGCGGTCCGCGTGATCGACAAGGCGACCGGGTTCTTCAACGGATCGCGTGGCGACGGCCTGCAGCCGCGGACCCTCGAGGTCTTCGAGGACCTCGGCGTCGTGGATCAGGTGCTCGAGCAGAGCATCGCGATCCCGCTGATGAAGATCTACCTCGCCGGCGAGCTGGTCGGCGAGCGCCGGATGGCCGAGCCCGTCGACGCGACTCCGGACATCCCGTACCCGAACGCCCGGATGCTCGGCCAGTCGCGGACCGAGAAGATCCTGCGCGACAAGCTCGCGGAGTACGGCGTGAACGTCGAGCTGGACACCGCGATCGTCGGCTTCACCCAGACCGGGGACTCGGTCACCGCCGAGCTTTCCACCGGCGAGACCGTCGAGGTCGACTACCTGGTCGGTGCCGACGGCGGCAAGAGCTTCGTCCGCAAGCAGCTGGGGATCGCATTCGAGGGCACCACCGACGACTCGATCCGCACTCTGCTCGGCGACGTCGCGGCCGACGGGCTCGACCACGAGGTCGGCTACTGGTTCGCGAGCAAGGACAACCCGATGGCCGGTATCGCGATGACTCCGCTGAGCGGCGGCGACCAGTTCCAGTTCGGCGCGCCGCTCGACGGCGACGATGCCGACACCTCGCTCGAGGGCCTGCAGGCGCTCGTCGACAAGTACGCCGGTGTGGGTACTGCGAAGCTTCGCGACCTGACCTGGTCGACCGTCTGGCGTCCGAACGTGCGTCTCGCCGCAAAGTTCCGGGTCGGCCGCGTCTTCATCGCCGGCGATGCCGCT
Source organism: Kribbella sp. NPDC000426 (assembly GCF_040300265.1). NCBI lineage: Bacteria > Bacillati > Actinomycetota > Actinomycetes > Propionibacteriales > Kribbellaceae > Kribbella > Kribbella sp. NPDC000426. Next base: position 270,828 of record NZ_JBEPDK010000007.1, read on the forward strand.
CATGTGCACCCGCCGACCGGCGGCCAGGGCCTGAACACCGGCGTGCAGGACGCATACAACCTCGGCTGGAAGCTGGCGGACGGACGCGAAGAGGTGCTGGCGACCTACGAGACCGAGCGCCGGACCAACGCGATGCGGGTGCTCGGGATCAGTGAGGACCTGATGCAGAAGCACGTCGAGGGTGACGAGTCGGCGATGGAACGCGGCGAGAACACTCGCCAGCTGGACGTCTCGTACCGCGACCCGTCGGACACCGGCCCGCTCGTCTCCGGCGACCGCGCGCCCGATGCGCCGCTCGTAGATGCCTCCGGCAACAAAGTACGACTGTTCGAGCTGTTCCGCGGCCCGCACGAGACCCTGCTGCGGTTCTCCCCCACCACCGTGTCTGACCACCCGTACGCCGTCGACATCACCTCACCGGAGGCGTTCGAGATCTACCACGCGCAGCCGGGCGACGAGATTCTGATCCGCCCCGACGGTTACCTCGCTTAGGATTTTCGGGTGCAGACCCTGGATTCGGCCGCCGCCTACGACCGCGCCGTCGAGCTGGCGACGCGTGGGCGGCGGCAGATCCTGGGGATCTCGGGCGCGCCGGCCGCGGGTAAGTCGACGTACGCCGAGCAACTCGCCGCCAAGCTGAGCGCGGACGGCCACCAGGTCGCGCTGGTGCCGATGGACGGCTATCACCTCGCGCAGTCGGTGTTGGAAGACCTCGGCCTCGCAGACGTGAAGGGCGCGCCGCACACCTTCGACGGCTACGGCTTCGTCGCATTGCTGAAGAGACTGAAGGAAGCGCCGGACGAGCAGATCTGGGCGCCGCGCTTCGACCGCAGCATCGAGGACTCGATCGCCGCGAGCATCGGCGTCGCACCTGCGGTGACGCTCGTCCTCACCGAGGGCAACTACCTTCTCCTCGACGAGCCGCCATGGACGACAGTCCGCACCCTGCTCGACGCGTGCTGGTACGTCGAAGTACCCGAGCCGCTCCGCCATTCGCGACTCGAAGCCCGGCACCGCGCCTTCGGCAGATCACCCGAGGAAGCGCACGAACGGACCTTCGGCTCCGACGAACGCAACGCGCACCTGATCGCCGCGACCGCACCGGCGGCCGACGCGATCATTCACCCTTGACGCAGACCCGTTCGATGAACGCTGCGACGCCGTCCAGATAGAGCTGCAGACCGAAGTCGAAGTCCGCCTCGTTGTCTTCCTCGAAGCTCCCGACCTGGTCGAACACGCCGGCCTCGACCGTCCGCGCGACCGCGGGATAGACGCGCGGATCCGCGACCCGCCGCAGCGTCGAGCCGAACCGCTGAAAGGCATCCGGATTGTCCGCGTACCCGGCAGCGAGGTCGAACGCCATCCGGATCTCGCCCTGCACGTAGGTGATGAGGCCCATCACCACGCCGACCTTCGCCTCCTCCGGCAGGCCGGTGTCCTTCAGCACGCCCAGCGCAGAGTCGAACCAGGCGAGGTTGTTCGGACCGGCCGGCGGACCCGAGATCGGCACCTTCGCGTACCACCGGTGCCGACGGATCGCCGTGAGTACGCCGTCCGCCCAGAACGTCAGCCCGGTCCGCCAGTCGACACCCTCCGGCATCGGTTCCGGACGCTCGAGTGCCGCGTCGGACATGATCACGAGCAGCTCGTCCTTGCTCTTCACATGCCGGTAGAGCGCCATCGTCGAGTTGCCGAGCCGCTCCGCGACGCGAGCCATGGAGACGGCCGCCAGATCCTCCGCATCGGCGATCTCGATCGCGGCCCTGACGATGTCGTCGAGCGTCAGCGACGGCTTCGGTCCGCGCCGCGGGGCCTCCCGCAACCGCCACATCGCCGCGATGTCGGCCGACAGCTCCTCGTTCTCCACCAGGTCAGTTTAGGGCTTGCCTGGCGATACTGCGTAGATGCTACGCTATTTAGCGTACTTGATACGCAGTAAGGAGGGGACGATGATCGTCGAAGCAATCGGGCTTCGGAAGTCGTACGGCGCGAACGACGTACTCACAGGGGTCGACCTGAGTGTCGACGAGGGGTCGGTGCTCGCCCTGCTCGGTCCGAACGGGGCCGGCAAGACCACTGCGGTGCGCATCCTGACCACGCTGACCAGACCTGACGCCGGCACGGCGACCATCGCCGGGTACGACGTACTGCGCGAGCCGGCCCGGGTCCGTGAGGCGATCAGCCTCACCGGGCAGGACGCCGCGGTCGACGAGAACCAGACCGGTCGGGAGAACCTGGTCATGGTCGGTCGGCTGATGCACCTCGGTCGGCGTACTGCCCAGCGTCGTACTGCGGAGCTGCTGGAGCAGTTCGCGCTGACCGACGCCATGGACCGGCGCGTGAAGACCTACTCGGGCGGCATGCGGCGGAAGCTCGATCTGGCGATGAGCCTGATCGCCCGGCCGCAGGTGATCTTCCTCGATGAGCCGACGACCGGGCTGGATCCGGCCAGCCGTTCGGCGATGTGGGACGCGATCGTCGAGCTGGTCCGTGGCGGTACGACGATCCTGCTCACAACGCAGTACCTGGAGGAGGCGGACCGGCTGGCGGACCGAATCGTGCTGCTCGACCACGGTCGGATCGTGGCGAGCGGTACGGCCGATGCGCTCAAGAGCCAGATCGGTGGCGAACGGATCGAGCTGCGGTTCTCCGACGAAGCACAGCTGCTGAAAGCGACTGGAGTGCTCGACGGGGTCGCCACTGAGCTGGTGCTGAACGTGCCGTCCGATGGTACGGCGGCGCACCTGCACCACGTGCTCGACGTACTGCGCGACAACGGGCTGGAGCCGGAGCGGGTCTCGTCACACCGTCCGACCCTCGACGACGTATTCCTCGCCCTGACTGCCTGAGAGGTTGCTCATGACACATGCAGTCACTGACGTGGTGACGATGATCGACCGTAGCGTGCGGCTGGCGCGGCGCAACGTCGACACGTTGTTCGCTTCGATCCTGCTGCCGTTGCTGATGATGGCGCTGTTCGTCTACGTGTTCGGCGGCGCGATCAACACGGGCACGGAGTACGTGAACTACGTCGTACCGGGGATCCTGCTGCTCACCACCGGGTACGGCGCCGCGTCGACCGCCATGGTGGTCGCTGACGACATGAACGGCGGCATGATCGACCGGCTGCGATCACTGCCGATCCACAGCTTCGCCGTACTCACCGGACACGTGGTGGCGAGTGTGGCGCGCAACGCGGCATCCACTGCGATCGTCATACTCGCCTCATTGGCCATGGGGTTCCGCCCTGGCGGCGGAGTGGTCGATTGGCTCGCGGCTGTCGGTCTACTGCTGCTGTACGTCGTCGCGCTGTCGTGGCTGGCTGCTGGTCTCGGTGTGATCGCCAAGTCGGTGGAGTCGGCCAGCACTCTCAGCTTCTTCATGCTGTTCCTGCCGTACCTGAGCAGCGCCTTTGTACCGCCGGAGTCGATGCCTTCGTGGCTGCAGCCGGTCAGCGAGCACCAGCCGATCACTCCGGTCATCGAGACGATCCGCAGCTTGCTGATCGGTACGCCGATGGGCAACAGCGGTCGAGTCGCGCTTGCCTGGTGTTCTGGTCTGCTCCTGTTCTCCGTCGTACTGGCGACTTCGCTGTACCGCCGGCGCAACAGCCGCTGAGCGCAGGACTTCTACCGTTCGGCGAAGGATCGGCGCCGAAACGACCGGGCGTGACCCCTTGGTCGCGTTAACGTCAAAGTCCCCCCCAACGTGTGGTGGTCCCACTCCCCCCGGGACCCACACGGACGAGCGCCCCGATCACTGATCGGGGCGCTTTGTTTTTCCAGATTTTCTTTTCGGGCCGTGTCGATTCCGGCCCTCCCGGGTCGACGTATCAGTAAGAGCGACCAAGGGAGAGGGTCAGAATGAACATCACCACCGACACCCGGAACATGATCATCAGCATGCTGGCCGAGGGCAGCCCGGTCTGGTACGTCGCCGGCATGGTCAAGATGCGCAACCACGACGTCTACGCGGTCGGCCGAGAAGCCGGCTATCCGGACAAAGCGTCACTGCGGCGAGCCGTCTGGGCCGCCCGGAACCGCACACTGCAAGCAGCCTGACCACCTGTCCCAGGCCGCTCTCGAGCCGCCGTCTACCCCTCTCATCGGGGGTGGGCGGCGGCTTTCGTTTGTCTAAGGTGTTCGCGTGGATGATGTCAGCGTTGTGGATTACCACACGGCCGGCGAGCCGTTCCGGATCGCGACGTCGGTGGAGATCCCGGGCGCGTCAGTGGCCGAACGCCGGGTCGCGGCGCAGTCGTCCGACGCGATCGACGCAGTACGGCAGTTGCTGGTGAACGAGCCGCGCGGACATGCGGACATGTACGGCGGGTTCGTCGTACCGGCTGATGACGACGGCGCTGACTTCGGCGTCGTGTTCTGGCACAAGGACGGGTACTCGACGGCGTGCGGGCACGGGACGATCGCGCTCGCGACGTGGGCGATCGACACCGGTCTGGTCCAGAGGCGGGACGTCGTCATCGATGTGCCGTCCGGGCGGGTCGCCGCTCGGGTGGACGGTTCAAGCGTTGCCTTCCGCAACGTTCCGTCGTACGTGCTGAAACGTGACGTGCCGGTGTCGACCGCCCGCGGAGACGTGCTCGCGGACATCAGCTACGGCGGCGCGTTCTATGCCTCCGTGCCTGCCGCGTCGGTCGGCTTGTCGGTGACGCCGGAGTGCTACGCGGACCTGATCGCCGTCGGCCGCGAGATCAAGTGGGCGCTGGACCCGGTCGCCGTCCATCCTCACGATCCTCGACTGAGCGGTCTGTACGGCACGATCCTGTACGACGACCTCGGCACCGTCGACGGCAATCCGCACCAACGGAACCTCGCGGTCTTCGCCGACGGCGAGGCAGACCGCTCCCCCTGCGGCTCAGGTACGTCGGCACGCCTCGCCCTCCTGCACGACGAGGGACGCCTCGGCCCCGACCAGGTCCTCCGCCACGACTCGATCGTCGGTACGACGTTCCTCGGCCGGGTCGTGGAGCAGACCGAGGCCGGCGTCATCACCGAGGTCACCGGCAGCGCGTACCGCACCGGCACGGCCACCTTCACTCTCGATCCGCGCGACACGCTGGGCACCGGCTTCACGCTCCGCTGATCTCAGATTGCGACCGCCCACCCGCCTCGCGACCGCTAGCATCGGTCCCGGTCCCATCGATCCAGCGGAGGAAGCCTGATGATCTTCATCACCGCCAAGTTCCGGGTGAAGCCTGAACACGCCGACAACTGGCCATCCATCACCGCCGACTTCACCACCGCGACCCGCTCCGAGCCGGGTTGCCTGTGGTTCGACTGGTCCCGCTCCCTGGACGACTCGAACGAGTACGTCCTGGTCGAAGCCTTCGCCGACGACGACGCGGCGACCCACCACGTCACCTCGGCCCACTTCAAGGCCGCGCAGCAAGACCTGCCTCCGCACCTCGTGGAAACTCCTCGCATCGTCAACTTCAAGCTCCCTCAGGACGACTGGTCCGAGCTCGGCGAACTCGCCGTAAAGTAACCTCTTGACCCCGTAGGGTGACCGAGTCGGTCACTCATACGGGGAGAGATCTTGATCAGGACTATCGCTCTGCTGGCAGGTTGCGCGGGCGTGGCACTCGCGGGGGTAGCGCTGGGGCAACCCAGCACCTCACAGCAGGTACGGGTCAAGCCGGAGCTCGTCGATGCCGAGCAGTTCGCCACCGCGGTTTCTACGCCTGGCAATCCGCAGTTCCACCGCTACCTGAGCCCGGACGCGTACGAGGCCCGATTCGGACCGACTGCCATAGAAGCGTCCCCTGAGCTGAGTTCCACTCGGCTGGGCGCCGCCAAGGCGTCGGCGGCCCGCACAGCACGCACCGGGCCGGTCACCTGCTCGCGCTACTGGGCAGAGCACGTGCGCCGTTTCAGCCCGGCGTATCGGGGACTGACCAAGGGCTCACTGCCGGTCTGTGGGTACTCCGCTCGGCAGCTGCGCGCTGCTTATGGAGCGAACTGGGCGTTCACCGGCAAGGGCCAGACGATCGCGCTGACCGAGAGTGACGCGCCGACCGAGATGTTCCGGACGCTGAGCGAGTACGCACGTCGCAATCACCTTCCGGCGCCGAAACCCAGCCAGTTCCGGGAGGTCCACCTCGACGGCGGGAACTGCGGCACTCGGAGCGCGTCGCAGTACAACGACGAAGCCGAGATGGATTCCGAGGCCGTCTACGCGATGGCGCCCGGCGCGAATCAGCTGATGGTCGTCGGTGGCAGTTGCGACGAAGACCAGGCGCTGCTCAACGCAGTACTCGCGGTTCTGAAAGGGGACGGACATCGGCCGAGCGCCTCGATCGTCTCCAACTCCTGGCAGATCCCGATCGGCGACCTGCCTCCCCAGGCCGTGCACGCTCTGACCGTCCGGGCGGCCGCCGAAGGTGTCGGCCTGTACTTCTCGTCCGGCGACACACCAGGCCTCACGACGACCGCCTCGGATCCGTTCGTAACAGCAGTCGGCGGTACGACGCTGAGCCTCGGCGCCGGCAACACCCGGATCTTCGAGACGGGCTGGTCGAACAACACGGCGATGATCGACGCGGGCAAGTGGAGCGACCTCGGCATCACCGGTGCCGGCGGCGGGACCAGCGAGGTCTACGCACAACCGGCGTACCAGAAAGGCGTTGTCCCGCCGTCGATGTCGCACGTGCGGGTGGGCGGTCGGACTGTGGTCAACCGAGCCGTGCCGGACATCGCCGCCGTCGCCGACCTCGACACGGGCATGCTCACCGGCTACACGGCGGATGGTCGCTATCAGACCCAGGTGAATGCAGGGACCAGCCTCGCTGCCCCGCTGGTCGCCGGGCTGGTGGCCGACGCACAGCAGGGACAGCGGTCCAGCTTCGGATTCATCAACCCACTGATTTACAGGCTGTCCGGGACGCGAGCTTTCCACGACGTACTTCCAGTCACGCCGGCAATGCCGCAGCAGAACAGGGCTGCCTACACGCCCGCTACCGCCGAGGACAGCGCGACCGTCGACGTCTTCGACTCCAGAGGTCCCGACACCGATCAGGTCACCGCGAAGGGCTACGACACCGTCACTGGCGTTGGCACACCCAACGGTCTCGCGTTCATCCTCGGTCTCCGCAGTACCGCCGGATGACCTCAGCGGACAAGCGGTTGCCCGAGTGGCAGTGCCTTGCCACCTGTCGCTTGCGAGGCCGAGTTGAAGAACAGGTAGACACCCAGCGCGGCGAACACGAACACCACCACACCGGCGACGTTCAGCGTGCCCGCTGACTGCTGCAGTGTGCCGATCAGGACCAGCACCAAAGCGATTTCGATGAGCCCGAAGAGTGCTGTGTACGCAATCGGCAGCCGGAGTGTGGCGAGTGTGAGCATCCCGATCACGACCAGCCAGGAGATCACGAACAGCCCCTGCGTGTGGAGGGCGTCCGCTTCAACGATGGCGAACCATTTGTGCAGCAGGCCGAACACGAGCGTCGCATAGCTGAGCCAGAACCCGGCGAAGATGCCGAACACCCCGGCCACCGCGCTCTGACCGACCGCTGCCGCCCAGATCGCCGCGATCAGCAGGCCCAGTCCGGTGGCCGCGCCAATGATGGCGAGCGAGGCCCCGACCCCGGCCGCCGACACGTAGCCGACCAGCACGAGACCGAGCGCGACCGAACCCACGATGAAACTGGGCAGCCCGATCATCATCGGGTCCCCGGCCGCTGGAGCCGCGGCCTCAGCCGCAGGTTGTACCTCCTGGACGCTTTGGGCATCGGCGTCGATCGTGGTCATGGCGAGCTCCTCCCTTTCCGGGCGCATCCCCGGCTCTGATCAGTCTCACCACTTCGCGCGCGGGAGAGTGTCTCGATTTGAGAGGCGGCGCCCGGCCCAGCGTTCACGGAGCTGTCTCAAGATGAGATGCGCGTCCGGCTGCTGCGGTGTGACGATCCGTTAGGTACCGGTGCGCGCCCTTGGTGCCGATCGAGTCACCCGCGTGGCCGATGAGAAAGGGAGTGCCGATGAAGGCTCTCGTCTACCACGGACCCGGCCAGAAGATCTGGGAAGAGGTTCCGAACCCCGCCATCAAGGACCCGACCGACGCCATCGTGCAGGTCGAGGCCACCACGATCTGCGGCACGGACTTACACATCCTCAAAGGCGACGTTCCCGCCGTGACCGACGGCCGGATCCTCGGCCATGAAGGCGTCGGGGTGGTCACCGAGGTCGGCTCCGGCTGCAAGAACGTGAAGGTCGGCGACCGGGTGATCATCTCCTGCATCAGCAAGTGCGGGACGTGTGACTACTGCAAGGCCGGCCTGACCTCGCACTGTAAGACGCTCGGCGGCATCGGCTGGATCTTCGGGCACCTCATCGACGGGACCCAGGCCGAGTACGTGCGCGTGCCGTTCGCCGACAACGGCCTGATTCCGCTGCCCGAGGGAGTCTCTGCCGAAGCAGGAACCATGCTGAGTGACATCCTGCCCACCGGCTACGAGATCGGCGTCCTGAACGGCGCCGTCAAGAGCGGCGACATCGTCGCGGTCATCGGTGCCGGCCCTGTCGGGCTCGCCGCGATCATGACCGCCCGCACCGCCGGCGCCGCGAAGGTCATCGCCGTCGACACCAACAAGTTCCGGCTCGATCAGTCCCGTGATTTCGGGGCGACCGAGACCCTCGAGGTGAGCTCCGGCCAGGACATCGCGGCCGCACTACGCGAGCTCAGCCCCGACGGGCTCGGCGTCGACGTCGCCATCGAAGCCGTCGGCCTGCCCACGACCTTCGGCACCGCCCTGGAGTCGGTCCGCCCCGGCGGTCACGTCGCCAACGTCGGCGTCCACGGCGAGAGCGTGGAGTTCCCGATCGAGCGCCACTGGATCAACAACCTCACGATCACCACCGGCCTCGTCAACGCGACCACGGCCCCCGAACTCCTCGAAAGCATCAAGACCGGCGCCATCGCCCCCGAGAAGTTCATCACCCACCGCTTCACCTACGACCAGTTCGCCCAGGCCTACGACACCTTCGCCAACGCCGCCGAACAAGAAGCCCTCAAGGTCATCATCACCAACACCCCATGACCTGCACATAAAACGAAGGCCCGGACCTGATGGTCCGGGCCTTCTGTGGTAGCGGGGGCAGGATTTGAACCTGCGACCTCTGGGTTATGAGCCCAGCGAGCTACCGAGCTGCTCCACCCCGCGCCGTTGTGTCTTTAGTTTAGAGGATCTGGGCTGAGCAACCAAATCGGTTCCCGGTGTGCCGAAATCCCGTGTTCGTCGGCGGCGGATCGGCGTACCTTCCGAGTATGTCCCGAGACCTCATCCGCCCGTTCGAGGAGGCGGATCTGGCAGCCGCTGCCAGTCTGCTCGCCCAGCGGCACCGGGCGCATCGCAAGCGTCACCCTTTGCTTCCGGCGGACTACGAGGACGAGCGGCTTGCGCTGGTCGAGGTCACGGCGGCCTGGGAGACCGAGGGCGCGTCCGGCGCGGTCATGGTCGAAGGCGGCGAAATCACTGGCTACCTCCTCGCAGCCCCCAAGCCGTCGACGACCTGGGGGCCGAACATCTGGGTCGAGGCGGCCGGCCACGCCGTACGTGAGCCAGAGCACATTCGCGACCTGTACGGCGCTGCCGCCGCGAAGTGGGTGGAGGACGGCCGCATCGCGCACTACGTGCTGGTGCCCGACGAGGCCGAGCTGATCGACGCCTGGTTCCGTCTGGCCTTCGGCTCGCAGCACGCGCACGCCGTCCGCCCGGTGCCCGACGCTCCGTTGCCCCCGGCACGCGATCTCGTCGTACGTCGCGCAGCCCGCGCGGACATCCCCATACTCGCGGAGCTCGATCTCGTGCTGCCCCAGCATCAGGGCCTGTCGCCGGTGTTCTCGTCCGGAGGGATCCCGACGCTCGAGGAAGCCGTGGCGGACTGGGAGGAGTCGATCGAGGATCAGGACTACGCGACCTTCGTTGCCGAGTACAACGGTCAGGTCATCGGGTCCGCGATCGGTTGCTCGCTGGACAAGTCGAGCGCGCACAGCGGGCTGGCCAAGCCGGACAACGCCGGCTTCCTCGGGTTCGCAGCCGTCCTGCCGTCAGCACGCGGGCTCGGTGCCGGACGCGCGCTGGGCGAGAAGGTGCTTCAGTGGTCGGCCGACACCGGCTACACGTCGGTTGTGACCGACTGGCGGGTGACCAACCTGTTGTCGTCACGGACGTGGCCGCGGCTCGGGTTCCGGCAGACATTCCACCGGCTGCACCGGCTGATCGGTCACTGATTCCCGGTTGTCCACAGGATCGAATTCGCGTGTTCCGGCGCATGCCGATCGCTGCATCTTCTTGGGCGTAAGGCGTCTCGCAGCAGGCGAGGCGCCCCCTTCCCAGGAGGCAGTCATGTCGCGTTCATCGCTTCGTTCCCGAGTCGTGCCGTCCGCGCGTCGTATCGTGATCGGGAGCGCGGTCGTCCTGGCCTCACTCGGGCTTTCGGCGACCGTCCCTGCCTCAGCAACTCCGACGTACTCCCTGGCATCTCCATCGACCGAGCAGAGGGCTGGCACCTTGGACGGCTTCGTGATCGAGAACCTTCCCGACGGCGTCGGCACGCCGAGCGACTTCGAGTACGAGTGGGAGGACGTGTCCTTCCACAGCCGGGTCTGGGAGACCGGCCCCGATCCCGACGGGGCGTACAAGGTCGACCTCACCGTCAAGACCATCCGCGGCGAGAAGCTCACCGACCTCGAGGCCCTGCACGACTTCCTGGTCGAGTACGAGGAGAGGGAGCCGGGATCGTGGCAGCTGACCCCGGTCAAGGTCGGTGGGTACGACGGTCTGTTCTCCGGCGACGAGGTGTTCTACTTCATCGCGCCGGGTGTCGCGGCCGAGGTGACGATCGACCACGACCGCTTCACCGACGAGGACGTGCTCGACACCGCCGCCGGCTTCCACCCGGAGTCCACGACCTGATGCCCTAGGCAACGGACGGGTGGCAACGGAACGGGGCGGCGACCCCGACGTGTGTCGGTGTCGCCGCCCCGGGAAGTTCCCTGCGACTCAGCCTGACGGCGAAGTCGGCGGGCTGGTGGGTGTCGAAGCCGGTGTTGACGCCGGTGTCGACGGTGCCCCTGACGGCTTCGTGGTCGGCGTCGGCGTCGGGCTCGTGGTGGCTGCAGCAGCTGCCGCGGCCTTGTCGAGTGCCGTCTTCATCTGGTTGACGTTGGCCTGGTAGCCGGCGAGGTCACCCTTCTTGAGGGCATCCTGCGCTCGGTTGTACGCCGCCTGCGCATCGGCCAGCGCCTGCTTGACCGTTTGGTTCGGCTGGTTCGCCGGCGGCGTCTTGGTGCCAGGTGGCTGCTCACCCGTGTCGACGCTGGTGTTGAAGACCTTGGTCAGGGCCTCCTGCAGCGTGGAGCCGTAGGCGACCCGATCACCGAAGGACACCAGGACGTATCTCAGGACCGGATAGCTACCGGGCCCGCTCGTCCGCACCGAGTAGACCGGCTGGACATAGAGCAGACCACCGCCGAGCGGCAGCGTCAGCAGGTTGCCGTACTGCGCTCTGGCGCCGCTGCTCGGCTGGTTGATCGGAAGCAGCGCCTGTCTGATGCCTTCGTCGGTCTGGAACTTGTTGTAGACCTGCCCCGGCCCAGGGATCTGCAGGTTGCCGGGCAATCGCAGTATTCGGAACTTGCCGTAGTCCGGGGAGGTCGCCTCGGAATCGACGGCCATGAAGGCAGTGAGGTTCTCCCGTTCGGCGTTCGGCACGTAGACCGACGTCAACGAGAACTTCGGCTCGGTCTGATCGGGCATCCGCAACGAGAGATAGAACGGAGGCTGGCTGATATGCGTCGAGGAGTCGCCGCCGGACGAGACCGCGGTCGGGTCGTCCGGGACGCGCCACAGGTCGCTGTTCTGGTACCAGGTGCCCGCGTCGGTGACGTGGTACTTCGCCAGCAGATCGCGCTGGACCTTGAACATGTCCTCCGGGTAGCGCAGGTGCGACATCAGGGCCGGCGAGATCGCCGAGCGCGGCTTGACCGTGCCGGGGAAGGCCTTCATCCAGGTCTTGAGGACCGGGTCGCTCTCGTCCCATGCGTACAGCTCGACCGAGCCGTCGTAGGCGTTGACCACGGCCTTGACCGAGTTGCGGATGTAGTTGATCTTCTCGCTCGGCTGCTGCGCGATGGTCCCGCGACCGGTGGTGGTGTCCCGGGTGCTGACGTCCAGGGCGACCTTCTCGGAGTACGGATAGTTGTCCGACGTGGTGTAGCCGTCGACGATCCAGACCACCTGGCCGTCGACGATCGCCGGGTACGGGTCACCGTCCGGCGTCAGCCACGGTGCGGCCTTCTCGACCCGCTCGCGCGGGGTGCGGTCGTAGAGGATCTTCGAATCGGAGTTCACCCGGCTCGACAGCAGGATGTTCGCGTCCCGGAACTTGGTTGCGTAGAGCAACCGGTTGCCGAAGGACCCGATCGAGACGCCGCCCTTGCCGTGGTAGGTGTTCAGCGTCGGGTCGCCGCCGGTCTTACCTTCCGGGGTGTCGAGCTCGACCGGCTGACCGCCGTCCGGACCGCCGACGATCGAGTAGTCCGGGGACTGCTCGCCGAAGTAGATCCGCGGTTCGTAGTCACCCAGCTGACCGGTCGGCGGCAGGTCCTTCTCCGTCCAGACCGGCGTACCGTCCGCGGCCCGCTGGTTGCCGTTCGCGGCGACGACGCCGTATCCGTGCGTGTAAACGGTGTGGTCGTTGTTCCAGTTGCGCTGGCCGGCCGGAAGCCGGTCGACCTGGACCTCGCGGACCGCGATGACGGTGTCGTTGACCTTGTCGCCGATCTTGTAGCGGTCGACGTCCAGATCGGTCGGGAACGAGTAGAACCCGCGGACCTGCTGGAGCTGCTCGAAGGTCGGCCCGACCACGCTCGGGTCGATCAGCCGGATGCCGGGCAGCACCTCGGTGTCCTGCAGCAGTTCCGTCGGCGTCGCCGTCGTCTTGGCCTGGTAGTCCGTCACCTCGGTCCCCGCGAGGCCGTAGGCGTCACGGGTGGCCTCGATGTTCTTGGTGATGTACGGCCCTTCCTTCACCGGCTCGCTCGGCCGCACCCGCAACTGCTGGAGGGCAGCCGGCCAGAGAGCGCCGAGGAGGATCGCCGACAGGATCAGCACGACCGTGCCGACACCGGGCAGCAACCAGGTCCGACGGACCACGTTGGCGAAGAACAGACCGGCACACAGGACCGCTATGACGGCCAGGATCTCTTTGCTGGGCAGGATCGCGTTGTCACCGGTATAGGAGATACCGGTGAAGAGCCGACTATCCGAGGTTGTGAGACCGAAGCGGTCGAGCCAGTAGCTGAACGCCTTGAGCAGCACGAGCAGACCAAGCAGGACGGAGAACTGCACCTGCGCCGCGCCAGAGGCCTTCTGCCCCTTCGCGGACGGGCGGAAGCCGCCGTACAGGTAGTGCGTGATGATCGCGGCGACGAGCGACAGCAGAACGATCGAGTATCCGAAGCCGAGCAGGACGCGCAGCCACGGGTAGTCAAAGACGAAGAACGCGATGTCCTTGTTGAAGTGTTTGTCGGTGACACCGAAGGGGGTCCGGTTCTTCCATGCCAGGAAGACCTTCCACTCCCCCGACGCGGCCGAGCCGCCGAAGACCAGCATGAGGGTCGCCACCACGCCGACCGCGATCTTCCCGTGCTGCTGGAGCAGGTCGCCGTACCGCTCGAAGCCCGGGCTCGGCGAAGGCGCGAGCGCGACGCGGGGACGGGTGCGGAACGCGACGATGATGTTCGCGACGACGGCGCCGGCCATCAGCAGCCCGACGACCACGAACAGCAACACCCGGGTCCCGAGCACGGTGCTGAAGACCGAGCCGAGGTCGACCGAGCGGTACCAGAGCCGCTGGGTCCAGACATCGGTGAAGACGCTGAACAGGATCAGGAGGACGATCAGGGTCGCGATCGTCGGCAGCAAGGCCCGAGGACGTCCGCCTGTTCGCCGCGATCTGCGCGCCGGTGGCTCCTCCGGCATGTCGTAGACGCCGTCGCTCATCGTCGCTTCTCCTCGTCACTCATGCCGTCGACCCCGGAACCCTCGCCCGGCCGGCTGCCGACCGAAGGTTCGAATGTCAAAGACAGTACTTCGCACAACGTGGGGACCAAGTCGACGCCGGAAAGCACCGCGCTGTCCTCGTCGTGCTCACGGAGCCGGACGGCGCCGAAGCGCCCGCCGTCCCGGAGCACCGCTGCGACCATCCGGACCTCGTGCCGGCGCGGATCGCTGCCGGCCAGCTGTGCCAGTTGGGAGTCGGACTCGACGCTGGACAGACCGGCCTCGGCCGAGGCCGGGAGCACGATCCGCTCGATCGCCAGCGCGCAGCCGGCGACTCCGTCGGGCCATTCGATCCGGCCGAGCGCATCGGCCAGGTTGTCGTCCTCCAGACCGCCGGGAAGCTCACCCTGGGCGACCGGCGTGAGCGGCTGGGAGGCGTCGTCGGCGCCGAGCTGCGCGGCCAGCTGCGGTTCGGCCCGGAGCAGTTCCTCGGTCGGGACCAGCGCGAACAACTGCGCGGGCTGGTCCCAGCCCGCGCTGCTCACGTGCTTCTCGATCTCGATCACCGCGCGGTTGAGCGCGTCAGGAGGCAGCGTGCCTACGGATTCCATGCCGGCAGGTCTTCCCTTCGGGTCACCGGGACGTACGGGTCGCTCATCAGCTGCACGACGGAACATCTCCCTTGCCGCTGGCGACAGCCTGCAGCGCGCTGATCGCACCGGTCAGGGTGCTGATCTTCACCAGCCGGATGTCCTTCACGTCCGCGTGCAGTGCGGCTTCGCAGTTCGGCGCCGGGACCAGGAAGACCGTGGCGCCGTCGTTCTTGGCGCCGGCGATCTTCTGCTGGATGCCGCCGATCGCACCGACCTCGCCGAGCGCGTCGATCGTGCCCGTGCCGGCGACGTGCTTGCCGTCCAGCAGCGGGCCCGGGGTCAGCTTGTCGTAGATGGCCAGGGCGAACGCCGTACCGGCGCTCGGGCCACCGATGTCCTGGCCGAGGTTGACCGTGACCTTGACCTGCGATTCGACGCCGATCGTGATCCCGACCATCGGGCGGGTCGCGTCACCGGGCGTCGCGGCGGTCTTCAGCTCGACGGTCTGTTCCTCGGTGCCCCGACGGATCAGGAAGACGACGTTCTCGCCGACCTTGTGCCTGCGGACGAAGTCACCGACCTGCGGGACCTGGGTCACCGGCTGGCCGTCCACGGCCAGCACGATGTCGCCAGGCTTCAGCTTGCCCTGGGCCGGCGTCTTGTCCGCGACCGTCGCCACCTTCGTGTGGAACGGGACCTTTGCCGCCTGCAGCGCGGCCGCGACCGCGCTGTCCTGCGAGCCGGTCATCTCGGCGGTGTTCTGCTCCTGGACCTGGTCGGCGCTCTGGTCCGGCGGATAGATGATGTCGCGCGGGAACAGGTCGTGGTGCGGGTCGAGCCAGTTGCGCATCGCTTGCGGCAGGGTCAGCTGACGGTCCGGCGAGGTCACGGACACCGTGGTCAGGTCGAGCTGCCCGGTGGTCGGGAACGTCTCGTGCCCGGTGATCTCGATGACCGGCTTGTTCTTCGCCGATCCCAGCGTGTCCTTCACCGGACCGGGGCTGAACGAGACGAACGGCACCGGGAACGCGGTCACCAACCCGAGCGAGACGAGCAGCACGACGATCGAGGTGACCAATGTGGCGGTACGACGTGTCACGAACCCTGCCCTGCGATCTTGGTGGAGGCCTGCTGATGATTACGACGACCCAGGCCCCGGCGACGTTCCGGAGTGGCCCGTGGACCGGGCGCGGCGATCGCGGCGTTGAACCGCCGGAAGTCCTCGACCGAGGCGAAGGCGCCGCCGGACCGGGGCCGCTCACGGCTGCGCCAGCCGCGCCAGGCTGCCCAGCACATCGCCAGCAGCGTGGCGATCAGCGGGAACGCCAGCCACGCCAAAACCTTCATCCGGCCACCTTCATGCGCCCAGCGTACGGGTCAGTGAGCGCCGACCCACTCGCTGCCACCGTCGATGAAGTGCTGGTGTTTCCAAATCGGGACCTCGGCCTTGAGGTCGTCGATCAGCCGCCGGCACGCGGAGAAGGCGACATCCCGGTGCGATGCCGCCACCGCGACGATCACGGCCGCGTCACCGATCTTGAGGTCCCCGGTGCGGTGGATAGCGGCCAGCGCGGTCACCGCGGGGTCGTCGCAGATACGCTGCGCAACCTTTCGCAGGTGCTCCAGCGCGTCCGGATGCGCCTCGTAGGCCAGTTTGTCGACCGGCTTCTCGTGGTCGTGGTTGCGCACAGTGCCGATGAAGATCGCGGTCCCGCCCGCCGTCGGATCGGCGACAGCAGCCAGCACCTCGTCGCTGGACAACGGGCTCTCCCGTATGTCCAGCAGCCTGATCGCGTCGCTCATCCGTCCCTCATTCCCGCCGGTCCCCCGTGCTCACTCGCACACCATCCCATTCCCGATCGCACAATTCTCCCTCCCAGCTCCCTCTGTGCGTACATCACCTCCCCTTCTTACCGGCATTTCGGCGTACCGGGGGCTGCGGTGCGTGGTGTGCCGCGTACCCGGAGAGACTGTTGCCTTCCTCACCTACCGGCGAACACGAGCGGTGATGCGTTCGCCGGTGGAGGAACTGATGGACGGAACCAGTACGTTGGAGTTGTACGCCCCACCCGCACAGGAAGGCCCTCCGATGAGCGACGAACCGGACAACCCGGACAACCCGTTCAAGGGAACGCCGTTCGAGGCCATGTTCCAACAGTTCTCCGGTGCGGCCGGCACGGGCGGCGCCCCGGACCTGAACGCGATCTTCGCCCAGGTCCAGCAGTTGCTGAGCGGTTCGACCGACGGCAAGCCGGTGAACTGGGACCTGGCCAAGGACATCGCCCGCAAGACCGTCGCCACCGCAGGCGACCGGTCGATGACTTCTGCCGACGGCGATCGCGTCGCGGACGCGGTCCGGCTCGCCGAGCACTGGCTGGACGAGGCGACCACGCTGCCCGAGGTGTCTGCCACCTCCGCGGCCTGGAGCCGCGCCGAGTGGGTCGAGAACACGCTGCCGGTGTGGCAGACAGTGGTCGACCCGGTCGCCGAGCACGTCGCGGGTGCGATGGGCAACGCGCTGCCCGCCGAGGCGCAGCAGTTCGCAGGCCCGATGGCCGGGATGCTGCGGCAGCTGGGCGGCTCTGTGTTCGGGGCCCAGGTCGGCCAGGGGCTCGGGGAGCTCGCCAGCGAGGTTGTGAGCTCGTCCGACATCGGGCTGCCGCTCGGGCCGACCGGTCAGGCGATCCTGCTGCCCGACAACGTTGCAAAGTTCGCCGAAGGGCTCGGGCTGAGCGACGAGGATGTTCGGCTGTACCTGGCGCTGCGCGAGGTGGCGCACCAGCGGCTGTACGCGGGGGTGCCGTGGCTGCGGCAGCACCTGCTGGCAGCGGTCGCGGACTACGCGGCCGGTATCGAGGTCGACACCGGCAAGATCGAGCGCGCGATGGCCGACATCGACCCGCAGAACCCGGAGGCCATGCAGGAGGCGCTCGCGGGCGGCCTGTTCGAGCCCGAGGACTCCGAGCAGCAGAAGGCGGCGCTCGTTCGGCTCGAGACCACGCTCGCGCTGGTCGAGGGCTGGGTGGACGACGTCGTACGCGAGGCCACCAGGGACCGGATGCCGTCGGCGATCCAGCTCTCCGAGACGGTACGACGCCGTCGGGCGGCCGGCGGTCCGGCGGAGCAGACGTTCGCGACTCTGGTCGGTCTTCAGCTTCGACCGCGTCGGCTGCGCGACGCCGCCAACCTGTGGGCCGCCGTTCGCGATGCCCGCGGAGTCGACGGTCGCGACAACCTGTGGTCGCACCCTGACCTGATGCCGAGCACTTCCGACCTCGATGACCCGATCGGGTTCGCGCAGCACGCGGGCGAACTCTCCAACATCGACATCACCGACTTCCTGACCGACGAGGACAAGCCGACCGACTCCACCTCGGACGACGACGGCGACAACCCCGCCAAGTAGCCGTTCCCGGGTCGCGGGGAGACTTGCCGGGTGCTTCTTGCGAATGCGGTTGAGGTCCTGGAGAGCTGGAGTGCGCCCGACGCGGAGCAGGAGGAGCTGCGGGCGCATTACCTGCGACACCTCGCGACGCATCCTGACGGGATGTGGCGGAGCTGTCGGCCGGAGCATGTGACGTCGAGTGCGCTGGTGGTTGACGGTGCGGGCCAGAACACGCTGCTCACGTTGCACAAGACCGTCGGCCGTTGGCTTCAGCTAGGCGGCCATTGCGAGCCCAACGACACGACGCTGCCCGGTGCGGCGCTCCGCGAGGCGACCGAGGAGTCAGGCCTCACGGGTCTGACGATCGGTCCGGAGCCGCTGCAGCTTTCGCGGCATCTACTTCTCGGCGGCGGATGCGCCGGGGCGTACCACCTCGACGTGCAGTTCCTCGTCATCGCGACGGCCGGAACGGAGTACGTCGTCAGCGAGGAATCCCACGACCTCGCCTGGTTCCCGCTCGATGGGCTCCCCGCAGATACGGATCCGTCGGTGAAGCAACTAGCGGCCCGGGCACGGCAGCAGCTCTCGCGCACCTGACGGCTCACTCAGCACGGCCGGCCTCTACAGCTGTGGGCCGACCCGAACGGCCGGCCCACCTCCCCACAGCAGGACATCAACACTTCCCCAGCCCTGCGATCCCTCCCACCCCACAACCCCCGCCAGCACACCAATCCCGCACCCCGCCGGTCCTGCGACCCCTGTTCCCAGTGGGCACTGCGATCCCCAGTGGTGCTGCGTTCCCCCGTTGGTACTGCGTTCCCCGTTGGCACTGCGTTCCCCGTTTGGCACTGCGTCCGCGCTGGTACTACGTCCCCGTCCCCGTTGGCACTGCGATCCCCGTTAGTACTGCGGCCGTGCTGGCGTTTGGTACTGCGTCCCGCTGGCGTTGCCTTCCCGTTGGTACTGCGTTCCTCGTTACCACCGCGATGCCCGTTGGCACTGCGTTCCCCGTGTTGCGATCCCCGTTTGGTACTAGGTCCGCGCTGGTGCTGCGTCCCCGTTTGTGGTGCGGTCCCCGTTTGTGCTGGTCTCCCGTTGGCATCGCGCCCCGTTCGCGATGCCGACGGTGTGCTGGGTCGCTGCGATCCCCCGTGATCCCCCCGGATCTTCGCGTCCCCCGCGACCTGCGATTCCCCCGCTGGTTTCGCTGTTCCGCGGGATCCCCTCGACCCTGTGGATACAGCTGTTCCACGTGATGTGTCCTGCTGTGTTCATCCCCCGTGCGATCCCCGTCGTACTGCTGCATCCCGCTGCCTGGATGGCCGTATCCCCCCGGGTGCGGCCGGCAGTGGGCTGATGTCGGGTGCCGCCCCTGAACGGCATCGGCTATCAGCTGGACTTCCCCCGAAGTCCCCCGCCGCATGATGAAACGAGCCGCCGGCAAGAAGGTGACGGGTCAGACAGAAAGAAGTTTCACGACTTCGGCTCGATCAGGCCGCGTTGGAGTGCCGTCATGATCGCCTGCGCGCGGTTCGACACGTCGAGCTTCTCGTACAGGCGTTCGACATAGGTCTTCGCCGTGGACACGCTCACGGACAGCGCCACCGCGATCGCCCGGACCGACAGACCCTGCCCGAGGAGCTCAAGCACCTGCGCCTCACGCGGGCTCAGCAGCGTCTGCGCCGCCGGATGGTCGCGCCGAGCCATGGCCGGCCCGAGCCCGGTCGCCGTGAACGAGGTCGGCGCGACGGCAGCATGCCGAATCGCAGCCAGAATCTCGTCCGTGGGCGCCGTCCTGGCGACGAAAGCGGACACCCCCGACTCGAGGGCCTCGAACAGGACGCTGTCCTGCCCCTCCGGTGCCAGTACGACGATGCCGAGCTCGGCGTACCGGTTGCGGAGCTCCCGGGCGATCCGCAGACCGTCGTGGTCGGGCGGCGTCGCATCGAGTACGACGACGTTCGCGCGGGTCGACAGCACGATGCCGACTGCCTCGGCGCGCTGGCCGGTGTCTCCGACGATCTCCAGATCCGGTTCATGGTCCACCAGACCGGTCAGGCCGTAGCGGACCAAGGTGTGATCGTCGATGACGACGACCCTGACGAAATCATTCATGGCTCCCCCCGCGGACCAAACTACGCAGCGTGACGCAGTTGCGATAGAGACTGTCGTCTCTGCCGCCTGATGATCTGGTCGCACCAGACACAACCTCATCAGCCCGGCCGCCACCATCCGAGGACTGTCACCGCACGCCGTCCCGCGACGGGCGCGGACGGATTGGCGTCGACAAGCCCGATCCTGGCCTGCAGCGCAGGGCGGCCGCTGGGCGGGCAGATCAGGCCGCCGGGACAGATGTACGCCGTGAGCTGCACCCCGAAGGTGAAGGCGGGCGAATCATTGGGTACGTCGATCGCCACACCGGACAGCGTCCCGAGGGCAGTCAGGCGCAACGCGCGAACCACCGCCCCGGCGCCAACCACCGGCGCTCCCGGAGCGACGCTGAGGTCAAGCGCCGCGGCGGGCGTGTAGACCGTGCCCAAAACCGACACCCGACCCGAGACCATCGCGCAAGCGCTTGTACTACTGGGATACGGCCCCTCGACAACACATCCGCCCGCAGCGCGCAGAGCAGGCGGCGTGTAGCTGAGCTCCAGCCGCACCGCGTCGATGTCCTCGGTGTCACCCTTGACCGGCAGCCCAGCGGTGAGAGCCACGCTCGCTCCAGTAAACGTCCCCGCATAGATCGCCTGCGCGAGCGACCCCGTGCCGCTCGCGTCGAGCGGCACGGTCTCGGTCTGGTACGACGTACCGCCCGCGACACCGGCTACCGACGCGGTCAACGGCGTACCGGAGCCCACGTCTAGCGACACGTCCAGCTTGTCCGCCGACGTGATGTCGCTGTGCCGATGGGTGATCTTCAACGCCGCCGATCGCAGCACCGAGCCAGCAGGGATCGGACCAGGCGGAGCGAAGCCGTTGATCGTGACCGGAGCGGTGTCGTCGGCGACCGAGCTCTTCCAGGTGGCCGCGACGCCGTCGACCGCACCGAGGCGGGACGGCGTCGCGGTCAGCCCGAACTTGCTCACCAGCGAGACCGCGGTCGGCCTCAACGCGCTCGCCCCGGTCGAGTCGACCGGAGAATCGGCCCCGCTGGTGAGTCCTCGGAGGGCGATCGGCGGCTCCGTGGCGGAATAGCTGCCGCAGAGCTCGGCCTTGCCCGACTTCACGTCCAGACGGCTGTCGCCGCCGAAGATGAACTGCACCCCGGCGGTCGCGCCATCGAGCGGACTCGCACACGAACTGCCTGACAGCGTGCCGCCGACCAGGTTGCCGCCGTCGACCGTCCAGACGTTGTCGCCGCTGTCGAGCAAGGGATTCGACTCGTTGTGGAAGTCGAAGTAGTAGATGCCCGGCTTGAACCACCAGGTGCTCCCGTGGCACGGGCTGTCGCTCTTCATCATCGCGCTCAGCCCGACCGCGTCGTCGTAGTAGCCAGGCAGAAACGTGACGACCGAGCCCGGCGTCGTACACGCGGGTAAGGCGCGCAGGGCGGGCACGCTGCTCAGCGGGGACGGGTACGCCGGGTCGTCGCCGCCCGGGAGTTCGCCAAGGTTGCAGAGCGGGTTCCCCAGCAGGTCCCCGGAGCACCCGCCAAGGGCGGACAGCGCGCCGGCGCTCAACTTGCCGGCCGGCACGGTGACGGACGAGTGGGATACGACCTTGCCGTGGATCTGCAGGCTCGAGCCTGCCGGCTGGTCGACGGTGAGGCCGTCCTCGCCGGCGATCTGGCCCAGAGTGAGCAGCGCGTTGTCTGGGCGATTGCACTCGCTCGCGTCCTGGCAGTGCACCACCACCTGCTTCGGATCCGGCTTGCACGTCACCGTGGCGGAGTCGAGTCCGTTGAACAGAAGGAGCGACAGGGTGTCGGACAGTCCGAAGCACCGCTGGCCCGATTCCCCGTTGTACCCGCTGTTGCGCAGGTTGTTGATCGCAGCCTCCATCGCGCCATCAGCTGCGTACGACGCCTCGGTCTGATCCCGGAGACTCGCAGACACCCGTTCCGCGGAGTCGGTCCGGGACAGGAGGGCCGAGAGCGCCAGTCCGATCACCGTGATGACCACGAGGACCAGCAGCAGGGAGGACCCGCGTTCGTCCCGGCGCCTCACGACTGTCTCCGCAGACCGCTGAGCGCGACCTCGTAGTCGCCGGTGGACGGCCTCGACATCACCAGTCGCAAGGTGATGGACGATGGAAGCGAGGCAGAGTCACACGCAGTCGAGCAGGTGACGGTCACGCTGCCCGGCTTCACATTCGACGCAAGCCGTAGATCAGACGAAGGCGTAGTACTCGGACCCAGGCAGCGCGCCCGATGCAGCTCCCCGGCGTCGTTCACGTAGTACGCCACGACCGCCGTACGCCGGACTGCCGGCGTGACCGACGTGTCCCAGTAATCCGACAGCAGCCGGACCGCGGCGGCCGGCAAGGGACCACAGACGACACCACCGGCAGAGTCCGCGGCGTCGAGCTGCACCGATGGTGAGAACGGCAGCGATCCGTCCACGGCGACGGCTCCGTAGTCGCGCAGACCCACCGCGGCGACGTCGCGGGCGAAGTACGTCGCACCGAGCTGGGCATCTTGCGCCATGTCCAGCCGGTCCGACGTCGCACTCATCTGGTGCAGCGCGTTGACGACCAGATCAGCCAGCCCGACCGTGACGACCCCCATCAGGGTCATGGTGATCAGCAGCTCGATCAGCGTGAAGCCTTGCTCGGTACGTCTCAGCCGCACGGCGGATCCCCGAGCCGACAGGGCTTCCGCAGTACGACGTCCAGCGTCTCCGCCGCACGCCCGTCCGTACTCGCCACCGACACCCGCAACCGCTGCAGTCCGCGATCCGGCAGGCAGAGGGGCAACCACAGCGCACCGGTCCAGTACTGCACCGACCCGCTCACCACGCGAGCTGTGAACCCAGGCGGCGCAGTGAAGCCCGGTACGACGTACGTCGAGGCACACGCGACGTAGTGGCCATCGGCGACGTACTGCTGCAGCGCCTCGGCGTAGTTGCGGACCGTCGTCACCGCGGTCGCCTGTTTGCGCTGGGTGTCCGACATCAGCACCGTCGTCGTCAGACCCGCCATTACTGCGACGACCGCGACACCCATCAGGGCGATCGCGACCACCAGTTCCAGCAGGCTCTCACCGCGTTCGCGCATCAGCCCTGCACCTGCCGGAAGATCCCGTACATCGCGGACACCAGCGCGATCGCCACGAAGCCGACCACACCGCCCATCAGCACGATCACGGCCGGCTCGAACAGGCCGATCAGCTTCTTCAGCTTGTAGTCCAGCTCGCCCTCGTAGTACTGCGCAGTGACCTCCAGCTGGGCGTCCATCGTCCCGGTGTCCTCGCCGACCCGGATCATCTGGGCCGCCGTGGCCGGGAACAGCTTGGTGGCCGCGAGCGGCCGGGCCAGCCCCTCGCCCTGCAGCATCGCCTCCATCACACCCCCGAGCGACCGGCGATAGACGCGGTTCGGCAGCGAGCCGGTCGCGACACGTAGCGCCTGGGGCAGCTGGACGCCCGCGCTGACCATCGAGGACAGGATCCGGCAGAACCGCTCGACCAGCGCGAACTGGATGGTCGGGCCGATCACCGGAACCGCGAGGACCAGGCGGTCCCGCAGATACCGCCCGGGCGTCGTGCTCAGCACGTAGACGAGCAGCAGGATCAGCGCGCCGAGACCGATCATCAACGCCCACCACCAGCCGGTGAGGAAGTTCGTGATCGCGAGCAGGATCCGCGTCGGCAACGGCAACCGTGCGCCCAGGCTGTCGAAGAACGCCTGGAACCGCGGCAGCACGAAACCGGCGAGGACGACGAGCGTCACCACCGACATCGCCGCAACGACCGCCGGATAGATGGTGGCTTGCTTGATCCGCCGCCGGGCTTCGAGATCGCGTTCCAGGTAGCGGGCGAGCTGGCCGAGCGCGGTGTCGAGACGGCCGCTGAGCTCGGCCGAGCGGAGGATGCCACGGTAGAACTCGGGGAAGATCCGCGGATGCCGGTCGAAGCAGTCCGACAGCCGCTCGCCGTCGCGGAGTCCGTCCTCGACCTCCAGCATCATCCGGCGGACCGACGAGTTTTCCGCCTCGCGCCCCAGACTGTGCACGGACTCGGTCAGGGGCAGCCCTGCCCCCACGAACGCACCGAGCTGGCGGGTCAGGTGCATCACCTCTTCCCGCTTCACCCGTCGCGCGGTGATCTCCAGCTGGAGCAGGCCCGGCTTCTCAGACAACCTGATGTTCCGCAGCTCCCGCTCGTACAGCGCCAGCTCTGCTTCCTCGCGGCTCTCGGCCCGCGTCGTACCGCGCTTGGTACTCCCGTCGGGCTTGGCCGCGACGTACGCATATCTCGTCATCGCATCCCCACCGTGTAGATCGACCGGACCACCTCGGCGACCGTGGTGACCCCTGTCTGCGCAAGCCGGGCGCCCTCCTCGTGCAGCGTCCGCATGCCCTCGTAACAGGCGACCTTGCGGATCTCGGCCAGCGGTGCGCGGTCGACGATCAGCTCCCGGATCGGATCGGTCACCGGCAGCAGTTCGTACACGCCGGTCCGTTCCAGATAGCCGGTGTGCGCGCAGAAGTTGCACCCCGCACCGCGGATCAGACCCCCGACCGGGACCTCGGCGCCGGTACTGCGCAGGAACGCCAGCTCCGCGGCCGGAGGCTCGTAGTACTCGCGGCAGTTCTCGCAGACCTTGCGGATCAGCCGCTGTGAGATCACCGCGCTCACCGACGAGGCGACGAGGAAGTTCTCGATTCCCATGTCCAGCAGGCGATGCAGAGCCGTCGCGGTGTCGGTGGCGTGCACCGACGACAGGACCAGGTGCCCGGTGAGTGCGGACTGTACGGCGATGCGCGCGGTCTCCGCATCCCGGATCTCCCCGACCAGGATGACGTCGGGGTCCTGCCGCAGGATCGATCGCAGCCCGGTCGCGAACGTGATCCCGGCCGCCTCGTTGATCTGGATCTGGTTGATCGAGGCGTAGCTGTACTCGACCGGGTCCTCGATCGTCATGATGTTGCGCTCCGGGCTGTCGATCTCGCCGAGCGACCCGTACAGCGTCGTGGTCTTACCGCTCCCGGTCGGGCCCGCGCAGATCACCATCCCGTACGGCGTCCGCAGCAACGCCGAGTACCGCTCCGCCAGCTCGGGCGGCATCCCGAGCTGCTCGAGCCGGAACAGCGGCCGGCTCTTGTCGAGAAGCCGCAGGACGACCTTCTCGCCGCCGACGACCGCTGCGGTCGACACCCGGATGTCGACGTCGCGGCCCTCGACCTGCATCCGGATCTGGCCGTCCTGGGCGCGTCGCCGCTCGACGATGTTCAAGTCGGCGAGCACCTTGATCCGGCTGGCCACCGCCGGTCCGATCGCCCCCGGCAGGTCGAGCTGGTCGCGCAGCGCTCCGTCCACCCGGAACCGCACCCGGACCCGGTCGTCGTGCGGCTCGATGTGGATGTCGGAGGCCCGGTCGCGCAGGCCCTGGGTGATGATCAGCTGGACCACCTGGACGACCGGCGCGTCCTCGTTCACCACAAGCTCGTCGGGCTCGTGCGACGTACCGCGCGCCTGGAACTGCTTGAGCGGCTCGTCGATCCCGGCCAGTGCACGGAAGCTGTTGTCGATCGCTCGAACGATGTCGGGAGCCGCCGCGAGGGCGAGCCGCACCGGGCGGCCGAGCGCGTCCTGGACCTGCAGACCCAGCGCCGGGTCCGCGAGTACGACGAGCACCTCGCCCTCGCGGATAGCCAACGGCAGGGCGGTCAGCTGGCGGGCGGTCTGCTCGTCGATCAAGGCCGTCGCACCGGGCTCCGGCGTGACGGTCCACAGATCGACCAGCGGGATACCGTGCCGCTCCGCGAGCAGTGTGGCCCGCCGACGCTCAGCGGGTAGATCGGCGGGCTGCATCGGGCCGGACGGAGGTGTGGAAGGCGGCTGTTTGGCTTGGCCGCGGTGCCTCATCACGCCTGCACCGTCCCGGCACGGAGCCTCGGCCGGAGCTCGATCTCGTTCGGGTGGGAACTGCGGGAGTAGGCGTCCTCCGGCCGGATCTCGCCGGTGACGATCAGCTCCGAGAGGGACTGCTCGAGCGTGATCATGCCTTCGCGCCGGCCGGTGACGAGCGCGTTGCGCAACTGGTGCGTCTTGCCTTCCTTGATCAGGTTGCGGATCCCGGCGTTCGCGACCATCACCTCGAACGCCGCCACCAGTCCGCCGCCGATCCGCGGGATCAGCCGCTGATGTACGACGCCGCTGAGCGCCGCTGCCAGCTGAACCCGTACCTGCGACTGCTGCTCGGGCGGGAACACGTCGATGATCCGGGCCAGCGACTGGGCCGTGTCGTTGGTGTGCAGGGTCGCGAAGACGAGGTGACCGGTCTCGGCGATGGTCAGCGCGAACCGGATCGACTCCAGGTCGCGCATCTCACCGACCAGCAGTACGTCGGGGTCCTCTCGCAGCGCGGCCCGCAAGGCATCCGGGAACGACGCGGTGTCGCTGCCGACCTCGCGCTGGTTCACCGCGGACCGACGATGTTCGTGCACGTACTCGATCGGGTCCTCGATCGTGATGATGTGGCAGGCCCGATCGGTGTTGATCTGGTGGATGACCGAGGCCAGCGTGGTCGACTTGCCCGACCCGGTCGGCCCGGTGACCATGACCAGGCCCTGATGCAGCCGGGCGAACGTTTCGACCACCGGCGGCAGCCCCAGCTCCGACATCGTCGGGATGCTGCGCGGGATGACGCGGAGCGCGAGTGCGGTGTCGCCGCGCTGGGTGAAGGCGTTCGCGCGGATCCGGGCGTTGTCCCGCCAGGAGAACGAGAAGTCGTGCTCGTACGTCGTCTGCCAGACGTTCGAGCGGTGTGGGTTGAGGATCTCCGCGAGCATCGCGTCGGTGTCCCGCCGGGTCAGCGGGTCCTGGTCCGCGGCCGGTCGCAGAACACCGTGGACGCGCAACTGCGGCGCCATTCCGACCGTGAGGAGCAGGTCGGTACCGCCGGCGTTCCAGAGTTCTTCGAGCAACAGATCTACCCGGCTGCCAGGCACGGGAATTCTCATGACGTCCCTTCGGCATGATCGTCTGACCGGAAACGACGCGCTGCGGACGGGCCGGGCCTCCTCCGACCGGTCCGTCCTGACAGCACGGGGGTGGCGTCAGGTGCAGGCGCCGGACGCGGTGACCAGGCCGTTCACGCCGAGGGTGATGGTGTAGCCGTCGCCGACCGGGCGACTGCGCAGCAGCTGGTTGGTTCCGACGGTGAGCTCCAGCCAGCCGGGATCACCGGCCGGCGGGTAGGCGCCGTTCTTCGCGTAGTACGCCTCGACGGCGACCTCGACGCTCTTCTTGTCGGTCTTGCAGGCGGCCGCGTTGCCGCGGTCCTGGATGCCGGAGACCGCGAACACGACGACCCCGGACAGCACGCCCAGGATGACGATCACGACGAGCAGTTCGATCAGGGTGAAGCCGGACTGGTTCCTGGTGCGGGTCTTCTGGTTGCGGGCACGGCGGACTGTTCGGGCAACGAAGGCCCGAAGCGGGTAGTTCATGCTGCTTTCCTTTACAGATGCTCCGGCAAGCGACGGAGACGGGGTCGTCCAGGCGCGGCAGCCGCGAACGAAGACTCAGCTCGACCCCTGTAAATCCAGCCGGATCCGCCTCACACATCCCCCCGGATGATGCTTGCTGCCGCGTCAAAGACTCGCCTCTGCAAGCCCCGCGTCACAGCGGGTGAACGCCCGACGTCCCTGGCCAGCCGACCGACAGCTGTCGGTCGTTCGACCGACATGCCTCAGGCACGGCGCAACAGCGACCGGGTCGCGTCCCAGCCCTCCAGACCGGGATCCAGCCGCGCTATGTCAGCCGCCGACCGCAGCCGGTGCCAGCCGGGACCGATCGCGACGGCGTGCCGGCGCGGCTTGAGGGCCTCCAGGACCGACAGCTCCGTGTCGAACGTCGGCGCGACCTCGGCAACCCAGTCGGCAATCGGCGTCTTCGTCCCGATGGCAGCGAGCGTGCCGTCCTCGGCCGGTGTGACAGCGATGTCGGCAGTGCTGAGGGCGCGGAAGAGCTTGCCGATGAGCAGGCCGGGCAGGTCCGGTACGTCGTGCGACACCGCGACAACCGCAGCGGCCGGACCGGCGAGCTCCACCGCGTGCAGGACTGGGCGATCGGGATCCACGGCGTACGTCGTTGTGCCCGGCCACGTCAGCGCACTGACCTCGGCGACCGCCTCCTCGTCTCCACCGGCCACCGCGACCGCTACCTCCACGCGATCCAGAGCAGCGAGTACTTCGTAGGTGTCCTCGGCCAACGCCAGCCGCCACGCGTCGGCATCCCGGCCCGGCGGAGCCCAGGTCCCAATAGCGGGCACCACAACAACCACAACGCGCCGGTCGGCGACAGCTGCGCCGGGGCCGGGAGAATCCGCGCGGGGGTCGTCGGCGGTCATGCTGTGGTGCTTACGTTGTCGTAGGTGTCGCGCGCTGTGTTGACCTGGGGCATGTGGGTTTCCGCCCAGGTCTTGATGGAGGCGATCAGAGGCATCAGCGTGCCACCGAGGGGTGTGAGTTCGTAGTCGACGCGGACCGGGACCGATGGGGTGACGGAGCGGGTGAGCAGGCCGTCGCGTTCGAGGGAGCGGAGGGTCTGGGTCAGCATCTTCTGGCTGACGCCGGCGATGCGGCGCGACAGGTCGGAGTACCGCTGGGGGCCGTCGGCGAGCGCGGTGAGGATGAGCGTCACCCACTTGTCGCTGATGCGGTCGAGGAGTTGCCGGGCCGGGCAGGTCGCCAGAAACGCGTCGTACTCACGAGCCGCCTCTTGGCGGAGCTGGGCGGCGGTGCGGGTGGGCATGGCTCTCCTCCTCGTACGGTAGGCACCCTGAAGTGCGTACTTCCCGATAGAGAGTAGCTCTCCCACAGTGGGTGTCGAACCCGATCCACAAGGAGAGAAACGATATGCGCGCACTTGTCGCCCGCCGGCTCGACGGGCCGGATGCGATCGAGCTGATCGAGACCGCCGTACCCGAGCCGGCTGAGGGCCAGCTCCGGATCAAGGTCGCCGCTGCCGCGGTCAACGCGGTGGACCTGGCAGTCAGCACAGGTGTTCTGGTGGAGTTCGGACTGACCGCCGCCCGCGAGCAGTTCGGTCTCGGCTGGGACGTCGCCGGCACCGTGGACGCCGTGGGTCCCAACACCCAGGCTCCAGCGCAGACCGTCGTCGGAGTGGCGGATCTGTTGGGCCGAGCCCTCAAGACGCACGCGGAGTACGTCGTGCTTGACGCGGACGCAGTGGTGCGAGCACCGGAAGGTGTCGACCTGGCCAACGCCTCGACGTTCGGCCTCAACGGCCTGACCGCGCTGCAGGCCGTCAACGCACTGCAGGGACAGACAGTGCTTGTCACCGGAGCAGCAGGAGGCGTCGGCGGGTACGCCGTTGAGCTGGCCAAGCACCGTGGTCTCACAGTGCTCGCCAGCGCCGGCGTACAAGACAAACAGCTGGTAGAAGACCTGGGCGCGGACCACTTCATCGACCGCAGCGACGACCTGGCTGCAGCGGTACGGCGGATCGTGCCCGCCGGTGTGGACGGCGTGATCGACGCGGCCGTGGTCGGAATCGCAGCACAAGAGGCAGTACGCAACGGCGGCCGCCATGTGCACCTACAAGGAGGTCCACGCCCGCCGCACCTGCGGGGCATCACCGTCGAGCAGATGTTCATCCACGTGAACCGCCCGGACCTGGAAGAACTCGTCTGGCTGGTCGAGACCGGCGCCCTCTCGACACGGGTCGCCGACACCTACCGCCTTCACGACGCCGCTATCGCCTACAAGCGCGTCGCTGCAGGAGGTGTTCGCGGCCGGGTCGTCCTGCTACCCGAGGGCTGAGTGAAGGCGCAGCGCCACCTGGATGTCGAGCGAGCGGTCCGGGGCCAGCCAGCCCTCACCGAGCAGCGCGGTCACGCGGTCCAGTCGTTGCTGGACGGTGTTGGGGTGGATGTGCAAGGAGGTGGCCGCACGAGTGGGGCTCTGGCCGGCAGCGAAGTACGCCTGGAGGGTGCCGATCAGGTCGGTACCACGCTGGGTGTCGTAGTCGATGACCTTGCCGAGCACGTGATTCACATGGCCCCGGACGTCTACATCGGACGCACCGACCAGACCGGCAACGCCTAGGTCGTCAGGTGTCGCCGACTCGCTCACGCGGCCCAGCCGCAGCATGGTCGCAGCCAGCCGTGCGGCCTGGCGGTGGGCTTCGACCAGAGGCTCACCCCAGGCCGCAGGACCTGTCACGGCGATCGTCACACCACCACGCTTCGCCACGTCGGCCAGCTCGCGTGCCGCACCACCAGGCGTCGTACGGGCGAACAGGAGCACCAGGTCCCCGCCGTACGGACCCGACAGCACCAGTCTGTCTTCCAGAGGTGCGGAGAGTCGCGCGCGTACGGCGGTGTGGTCGCCGCGGCAGACTGCGACGACGAGGCGGTCGTGGCGATGGTTCGGTGCGAGCAGCCGGAACCGATCGGTCAGGGTGCGTGGATCGGCGCTCCCACTCAGTACGTCGGCCAGCAGATCGGCCTGTGCGCGTTGGGACTGCTCAGCGGACTGCCGGCGGAAGAGCAGGACCAGCGCGGTGACAACAGCAGCCCGTTCGACGATGCGGCGGTCTGCGCCGGACAGGTCGTCAGCGCCTCCGATCACGAGAGCACCAAGGCGTTCGCCCTTCGCGGTCGCCGCGACGACCCAGCAGTCACCGATGCGGGTCAGGCGACCGGACTCGGACTCCTGCCAGGGCACCGATTCGGGAACCGCTCCGGCGACGGCAAGTTCGTTGCCAGCAGCATCGACCAGTGCGACCCACACATCGAGCAACTCGGCCAGTGCGGCGGCGATGGCGTCCACATCTCCGCCGGACAACACGATGTCGGCGAACCTGTCATGTGCGGCTGCAGCGTGTTCGACACCGGCATGAGCGGCAGACAGCTGGTCCAGCGCAGCAGCTGTCTCCGCGGCCGCCCGTACCTGGACGAGCGTCACCGCGGCCAGCGTGGCGAGCGAACCGAGCAGCGACACCTCGTCGCGACTGAAAGGCCTCGCTGTCCGGTTGGACGCAAACAGCACGCCTACGAATGCGCCGTCGACGATGAGCGGCGTACCGCAGATCGCCACGAGCCCCTCCTCGCCGACCGCATCGTCGATCGGCATGGTGTGGCGGAAGCGCCGGTCCGACGGGTAGTCCGCGGTCCAGTACGGCTTGTAGGTCTCCGCGACCAGTCCGCCGAGTCCAGCGCCCAGCGGCAGTCGCAGTTGCTGGAAGGCCGCCGACACGGACCCGTCCGTGGCCCGCATGTACGTGTCGCCGCGCGTCTCGTCGTACAGCGTCAGGTAGGCGACGTCCGTGCCGATCAGCGTGCGAGCGCGGTGGACGATCGTGTCGAGTACGCCGCCCGGGTCGCGCGCCGACGCCAACTCGCGGGCCACGTCGACCAGCGCGGACAGCTCGGCCTCACGCTTCTTGCTGGCGTCCATACCGGCCCGGATCCGCAGGGCGAGGTCGCGTGCCACCGCGTCCTCGCCCGCAGCCCGGGACAGCTCGCTCCCGGGCGCGTCCTCGGCCAGCAGCCGCAGAAGCTCCTCCATGGCTCTACAGACTAGTGAGATCCCGCCGGTGCGTTTCAGAGTACGACGTCACTGCGATCACGGAGATCACTGCACACGCTGCGACGTACACGGCGATCGCATAGCCCGAGTCGTACGCCTTCAGCAGCGCCACCGCGATGAACGGCGCCAGACCGCCCGCGATGATCGACGCGAGCTGGTAGCCGACCGAGACACCGGAGTACCGCACCCGTGTCCCGAACAGCTCGGTGAAGAACGACGCCTGCGGTCCATACATCGCACCGTGCAGGATCAGCCCGACAGTCACGGCCAGCGTCGCCAGTGCGAAGTTGCGCGTGTCGATGAGCGCAATGAAGACGAATACCCAGATACCCACGCCGACAGCACCGATCAGATAGACCGGCCGGCGACCGATGCGGTCCGACAGTGCACCCCACGCCGGGATGGCGAAGAAGTGGATGGCCGCACCGATCAGTACCGCGTTCAGTGCGAACGACTTTCCCATCCCCAGCTGCTCCTTCGCGTACGTCGCGATGACGATCGTGAAGATGTAGTAGCTGACGTTCTCCGCCATCCGCGCACCCATCGCGGTCAGCACCTCACGTGGGTACCTCGTGATCACCTCGAGCAGCGGCAGCTTGTCCGCCGGCTCCTGCTTGGCCCGAGCCTCCTGGAAGACGGGCGACTCCTCGATCCGCAGTCGGACCCACAGACCGACCAGCACGAGTACTGCGGACAGCAGGAACGGGATGCGCCAGCCCCACGAGTTGAAGTCAGCGTCCGACTGGAACGCGGCCAGCCCCGCGAGTACGCCGTTCGCAATCAGCTGCCCCGCCGGCGCACCTGCCTGCGGCCATGACGCCCAGAAGCCACGCCTAGCGGGGTCACCATGCTCGGACACGATCAGTACGGCGCCACCCCACTCGCCGCCGAGCGCGAAGCCCTGGATGAGCCGCAGTACGGTCAGCAGGATCGGTGCGAGCGCTCCAACCTGCGCGTACGTCGGCAGCAGGCCGATGGCGAAGGTAGCGAGTCCCATCATCAACAGCGACAGCACAAGCAGTTGCTTGCGGCCCAGCCTGTCACCGAAGTGCCCGAACACCACGCCGCCGATCGGCCGCGCGAAGAAGCCCACTGCGAACGTGGCGAAGCTCAGCAACGTCCCGCTGAGCTCCGCCCCCTTCGGGAAGAACAGGTCGCCGAACACCACCGATGCGGCGACACCGTAGAGGAAGAAGTCGTACCACTCGACCGTCGTACCGACGAGACTCGCGCCCACCACCCGGACGATCGACGTACGGGTGCGGACCGGTTCTGTAGCTGTCATGGGCGGGCTCCTGAATTAGTGGCGGGCTAGCCGTGAACTAGTGGGCGGTCCAGCCGCCGTCGAGGACGAACGAGCTCCCCGTGATGGAGGCGGATGCCGGGCCGCACAGCATGGCCACCAGCTCCGCCACTTCGGCCGGCTCGATCAGCCGCTTCACCGCGACCGGCTCGAGTAGGACCTTGTCCAGCACCTCTGACTCGGACAGGCCGTGCGTCGCGGCCTGGTCCGCCAGCTGAGCCGTGACCAGCGGCGTACGGACGTAGGCCGGGTTGACGCAGTTGCTGGTCACTCCGTGCGCCGCACCTTCCAGTGCGACGACCTTGCTGAGGCCCTCCAGCCCATGCTTCGCCGCAACGTACGCCGCCTTGAACGGGCTGGCCCGGAGACCGTGGACCGAGCTGATGTTCACCACGCGGCCCCAGCCGGCGCCGTACATGTGCGGCAGCGTCTGCCGGATCAGCCGGAACGGAGCCTCGAGCATGAGCCGGATGATGTAGCTGAACCGCTCCGGCGGGAACTGCTCGACCGGTGCGACCTGCTGTACGCCGGCGTTGTTCACCAGGATGTCGACGTCGGTCGGCAGCTCGGACAGCCGCTCCAGGTCGGACAGGTCGGCCCGAATCGTCTCCATGCCCGCCATGCCGTCCAGCGCGTCCAGACCGGTCTGGTCGAAGTCCACGGCGATCACGTGGACGCCGTCCGCGGCCAGGCGCTGGGCGCAGGCGGCGCCGATACCTGACGCGGCACCGGTGACGAGGGCTCGACGGGTCTCCATGGCCGATGACTGTAGAAATCCCGGCCACCGCACACTATGGGATCGCGGCACACAACCCGCGGACGCCCTATGGCGCGACACGCCACTTATCCGCAACCGTGCCTATCAAACCTGCGACGGTCGATAGCTGGACCTATTGTTGAAACATGGTCGATATCGAACAGCCGAAGAAGAAGGCCGCCGGCGTCCCCGCGGTGCTTTCGTCGTTCAAGTTCGGTTTCCGGGAGATGGGTCCCGCGCGGACCGGCAAGGTGTTGCTGAAGATGAACCAGGACGGCGGCTTCGACTGCCCGTCCTGCGCCTGGCCGGACCCCGACCACAAACGCAAGCACGCGGCGGAGTTCTGCGAGAACGGCGCGAAGGCGGTGGCCTGGGAGGCGACCCGCAAACGGGTGCCGCGGGAATTCTTCGCCGAGCACTCGGTCGAGGCGATGAACGAGATCTCCGAGTTCGACCTCGGCAAGCTCGGCCGGATCACCGAGCCGATGCTGCTGCGGGCCGGCGCGACCAACTACGAGCCGGTCGGCTGGGACGAGGCGTTCCAGGTCGTCGCGCGGCACCTGAAGGCCCTCGTCGACCCGAACGACGCCGTCTTCTACACCTCCGGCCGCACCAGCAACGAGGCCGCGTTCCTCTACCAGCTCTTCGTCCGCGCCTACGGCACCAACAACCTGCCCGACTGCTCGAACATGTGCCACGAGTCGTCAGGTACTGCGCTGTCGAAGGTGATCGGCAGCGGCAAGGGCGCCGTCACGCTGGAGATGCTCGAGGAAGCCGAGCTGATCGTCGTCGTCGGGCAGAACCCGGGCACCAACGCCCCGCGGATGCTCAGCCACCTCGAGATCGCCAAGCGCAACGGCGGCGACATCGTCGCGGTCAACCCGCTGCCCGAGCCCGGCCTGATGAACTTCAAGAACCCGCAGGCCGCGCGCGGCTGGATCGGCAAGGGCACGAAGCTCGCCGACCAGCACCTGCAGATCCGGATCGGCGGCGACCAGGCGCTGTTTCTTGCCATCGGCCACCTTCTGCTCGAGGCCGAGGCAGCGAACCCCGGCACGGTGCTGGACAAGTCGTTCATCGACTCGCACACCAGCGGGTTCGAGCTCTACGCCAAGCACAACACCGAGCTCGACTGGCCGGCGGTCGAGCAGGCGACCGGGCTGCGGCGCGCCGAGATCGAGGAGCTCACCCAGCGGTTCATCAAGTCCAAGGCGACGGTGATCTGCTGGGCAATGGGCCTGACCCAGCACCGCGAGGCCGTCGCGACGATCAGCGAGATCGTCAACGTCCTGCTCCTGCAGGGCAACATCGGCAAGCCCGGCGCCGGCCCCTGCCCGGTGCGCGGTCACTCGAACGTGCAGGGCGACCGCAGTATGGGCATCTGGGAGAAGATGCCGGACAAGTTCCTCGACAACCTCGACTCCGAGTTCGCCTTCACCTCGCCGCGGGAGCACGGCATCGACGCGGCCGAGACGGTGAAGCGGCTGCGGGACGGCGCCGTCCGCGTGTTCTTCGCGATGGGCGGGAACTTCGCGTCCGCGACGCCGGACACCGAGGTCGTTCATCGCGGTCTGCGCGCGTGCGATCTGACCGTGCACGTGTCGACGAAGCTCAACCGGTCGCACACGATCACCGGCCGCGAGGCGCTGATCCTGCCGACGCTCGGGCGGACCGACCACGACCACACCGCGGCCGGCCCGCAGTCGGTGACGGTCGAGGACTCACAAGGCGCCGTACACCTCTCGACCGGGAACCTGATTCCCCCGGGTCCGGAGATGAAGTCGGAGATCGGCATCATCTGCGGGCTGGCGCGGGCCGTGGTGCCGGACGTCGGCGAGATTCCCTGGGCAGACTTCGCGGACGACTACAGCCTGATCCGGCAGCGGATCGGCCGGGTCGCCGACGGGTACGAGGACTTCGAGGACCGCCTGCGGGCCAACGGCGGCGGGTTCTTGCTGGCGCATGCGGCGCGGGACAAGCGCGAGTTCAAGACGTCCGACGCGCGGGCGCAGTTCACCGCGAACGACCTGGTCTGGTTGCCGACCGAACCCGGCCGGCTGCTGCTCCAGACGCTGCGCAGCCACGACCAGTTCAACACCACGATCTACGGCCTCGAGGACCGGTACCGCGGCGTGCACGGGACCCGCGAGGTCGTCTTCGTGAACCCGGACGACCTGGCCGAGCTCGGCCTCGAGGACGGCGCGTACGTCGACATCGTCAGCGAGTTCCGCGGCGTCGAACGGCGTGCCTCGCGCTTCCGGCTGGTGTCGTACCCGACGGCGCGCGGCTGCGTCGCGGCGTACTACCCGGAGACCAACGTGCTGATGTCGGCCGACGACGTCGCGAAGGGCAGCAACACCCCCGTCGCCAAGGGCCTGACCGTCAGGCTGGAGCCAGTCGCTTCCTGAACCACGGCTGCAGTACTGCGAGCGCCCCGGCAACCGCTGCGCTCATGAGCCACAAGCCGGTCGGGCCTGTCCGTTCGAGGAGTTGCGTGACGGTGAGCGGGGCGATCGTGGTCGCGATCCCCCAGCTCAGGCCGAAGACGGCGAGGTACCGGCCGCGCGCCTCGTCGGGTGCTAGGCCGGAGGCTTGGGTGAGGTAGCGGGTCAGGAGAAAGAGGTCGCCGAGGCTCCACAGGATCGAGGCGACCACGAAGACCGGCAGGCTGCCGGCCAGCGCGCAGACGACCAAGCCCGCGGCGAGCAGCGCATAGCCGATGGCGATGGACCGGAAGTCGTCGAGGTTGCGCACGCGCAGCAGCCGTTGCGCCACGATCAACGTGATCGCGGAGATGGCCAGGATGATCCCGATGCCGGACTTCGGGAGCCCTTGCTCGACCAACGTCAGCGGCAGTCCGATGATGATCTGCATGTAGATCGTCGCGAACACAGTCCCGCCGGCAAGAAGCAGCAGCAGCCGGCGATCGCGCCAGACCGACACCCCGCGACGACCACCTGGCCCCTCGAGCACCGGCGAACCAGCTTCCTCACGCACCGCCGAGCTGGCTTCCTCGCGCACCGGCTGTCGCCGATCGCTGGCGACCAGCCGTGCGCCACCGGGCGCTGTCACTTCGTCCAGTCCATGCCGCGCTTCGCTCGGGAGGGCGACCGCCACCAGCGCGGCGCAGGACAGGCAGGTGATCGCGTCGGCGATGAAGAGCCAGCGGAGATCCCAGTGGCTGAGCGCGGCGGCGAGGAGACCAGCCAGCACGCCCGCGGCGGCCAGTGCGGCGCTGTAGAGACCGTAGGCGGCGGGGCGGTCGGACGGCTCGGTGACATCGGCGATCATCGCCTGGCTCGGCGGCTCGTAGATCTCGAACGCAAGGCCGAGCAGGATCGTGGCGAGCACCGCCGACCACAGCGAGTGGCTCAGCGCGATCCAGAGTTGGGCGATCGCACAGCCGGTCAGGCCGAGGACGATTGTCCGGCGCCGGCCGAGGCGGTCGGCCAACTGACCGCCGAGCAGCCGGGACGGGATCGTCGCGGCGCCGAAGGCCGCGAGGATCAGGCCGGCCTGTCCGAGCGAAGCACCGAACTCGACCGTCAGCACCACCCCGAGGAACGGGAGCGTGAACGCACCGATCCGGTTCACCGCGCGGGCGACCACCAGGATCCAGACAGTCCGGGACAACCCACGCCAGGGTTCGGTCAGCGTGGCAACAGCACTCATGGCGACTCCATGACTGTCTAAACGGATATGATCGGTCACGCACGAGCTTAGAGAGAGGCGTCATGACCGGTCAAGTGTCTTTTGATAGTCACGCACGGAGCGTGCTCGCCGCCGCGGTCGAGTACGTGAACCGGCTGACCCCCGGGTACTCCGGCGGCGTCGCGTACGCCGCACCCGCCGACGACCCCGACGCGATCACCGAAGCCGTGGCGCAGGCCCTGACGGCGATCGGTCATCCCCCGAAGTCGGTGCCGGTCGACGACGCCCGACGCCTCAAGCAGCTGGCCGGCCGGATGCGGCTGATCTTCGAAGCCGCCGCGGCCGACGACCTGGACGCGGCCGCCACGGAGATCAACGCACTCCTCCTGGACACCAACGCCCGCCCTCAACTCGACCGCGGCCGGGACCGCCCGTGGAGCCTCCACTTCCACGGCCCCGACGAACAACTAGCCAACGGCTGGGCCGCCGGCTGCGCCGCCGGCCTCGCCCTTGCCGTCGGTAGCGACCTGGCCGGCCGCCTGGGCGTCTGCGCGGCCCCCCACTGCGACCGCGTCTTCGTCGACTTCTCCAAGAACGGCCAACGCCGCTTCTGCTCCCCCCAATGCCAAAGCCGAGTCAAAGCCGCCGCCCACCGCGCCCGCCAGCAGGCCACTAACTGAGCCGCGGACGAGCCCTCGGGGACTGGGGATATGCCATTGCCTATTCCCAGTCCCCAGCAGGCGGTCCGCGATCCGCTACGCGCGGCGGGTTAGACGAGGGGCCGCTGGGTCCTCGTTGTTCACGACTAGTTGGGCGCGGGTGGCAGGGTGGATCTGGTCGACGTACATGCGTTCGCCGGGGATGTATCTGGTCAGGTAGCGGTGCTCGGCGGCTGCGGGGGAGTCCATCCAGGCCTGGTCGCGGGCGGTTCCTCGGTGGAGGACGGTGTCGAAGCTGACGTGGAGGTAGATGCGGAGATCCCAGTGCGCGTCGAGTTCGGGTCGTTGGAGGAAGGCGCCGTCGGCGAGGAGGATGGCGTCTGGTGCGGCGGTTTGGACTGGTGAGTCGAGGGCGGAGCGTGCAGAGGTTTCGCGGACCCCGACGACATAGCGGCGGTCGCCATCTGGTCCGAGTGGCAGCAGGAGCTGGTTGCGGACTGCGTCGTAGTCCCACATGTCCAGGTAGTAGCTCTCGGGCGAGTCGATCGGGTACGCCGTTCGCAGTTCCGGCGCTCGCTTGAAGTAGTCGATGCCGGCCCGGATCACCTCGCGCGAGGTGCGCCCACGCAGTACGTCAGCCAGCTCATCGGCGAGCGTGGTCTTGCCGGCCGCGGAACAGCCGTCGATCGCCACCCGCACCGGATGCGGCCGCTCGACCGCGAGTACCTCGGACGCCAACTCCCCCAGGACCTCTGCTCGCATGAGCGCCATCCTCCACGACGACAGGCGCCCCACCCGAATGGTTTTCGGGTGGGGCGCCGGGTCAGCGGTTCAGCCGACGGGAGTCAGCTCGCGCTCCTCCTCGGGCGCCGGCGGGAGCGGCGATGCGTGCTTGGCACGCTTGCCCCGAAGCCACCTCGGTGCCCACCAGTTGGCGTCGCCGAGCAGGATCATCACGCTCGGCAGGACGACAGCGCGGATGATCGTCGCGTCGATCAGGATCGCGACTGCCAGCCCGACTCCGAGCTGCTTCATGTCCAGCGTGCTCAGCGTCGCGAAGACCGCGAACACCCCGATCATCACCGCCGCCGCGCTGGTCACCACGCCGGCCGAACCGGTGATGCCCTCGGCGACAGCCTGCCTGGTCGGCACACCCCGCTGCACTGCCTCACGGATCCGGCTGACGACGAACACGTGGTAGTCCATCGACAGACCGAACAGCACCACGAAGAGGAACAGCGGGAGCCAGCTGACGACCGCGCCGTTCGACCGGAAGTGCAGCAACCCTTCGGCCCAGGTGTTCTGGAAGACCGCGGTGACGACGCCGTACGCCGCTCCCGCGCTCAGCAGGTTGAGTCCGATCGCGGTGACCGCGACGACCACCGAGCGGAACGTCACCATCATCACGATCATCGTCAGCAGCAGCACGAACCCGATCACCAGCGGCAGCTTGTCCCGCGTGTGCGCCGCATAGTCGACGTCCGCGGCGACGAACCCGCCGACGGCGTACTCGACACCGGGCACCTTGCCGACCGTCTCCGGCATCAGCTCCTTGCGCAGCTTGGTCAGCGAGTCCCGAGCCTGCTGGCTGCCGCCCTCGTACGGCGTGGCGACCTCGAGCGTCGTGACCGTGCCGTCCTTGGAGACCCGCGGCTCCTCGAGACCGTCCGCGGCGAACAGCTTGTCGTCCTTCGTCCGCTGCATCAGGTCGGCCAGCGCGGCCTTGACCGCGGGCGCCTGGTTGGCCGGCGCCCGGACGGCGACCTCGTGGCTCGTCCCCGTGCTCGGGAACGCCGCGGTCAACCGGTCGTACGCCTTCATCACCGACGTCGTCCGGGGCAGGTCCTCGGTGCCCGGGAATTTCAGCTGCATCCCCAGCGCGGGCGACGCGACCGCGAGCAGCGCGGTGACGGCGACGAGCAGCGTGGCGATCGGGTGCTTCAGCGCCGGCTTCAGCACGGTCGGCCAGAACCGCGGCTGACCCTTCGACGCCGTCAGGCGCCACAGCAGCGGGATCCGCGGCCGATCGACCCACCGACCGAGCTTCGCCAGTACGGCGGGGAGCACGGTGAGCGAACCGACGACAGCCACCGCGACGACGAGGATCGAGCCGACCGCGAAGGACGAGAAGACTGCGTCGCGGGCGAGGAACAGGCCCGCCATCGAGATGATGACCGCCGTACCCGAGACGACGACCGCGTGTCCGGAGGTCGCCGCGGCGATCTCGACCGCGTCGACGTGGCCGCGACCCTTGGCACGCTCCTCACGTTCACGGCGCAGGTAGAACAGCGAGTAGTCGACGCCGACCGCCATACCGATCAGCAGGATGACGCTGTTGACCGCGTCGACCGCGGGCACGAGGTGTGATGCCGCCGCCGCTAAGCCGATCGCTGCGGCGACCGCGGACAGTGCCAGCAGCAACGGCACCGAAGCGGCGATCAGGGCGCCGAACGCGATCAGGAGGATCGCCAGCGTCACCGGCAGGCTGAACATCTCCGCCCGCTTGAAGTCCTTGCCCAGCGTCTCGCTGAGCGCCTTGTCGATGGACAGTCCACCGACCTCTTCGATCCGGAGATCCGGATACTGCTTCTGCACCTGGGCGGTGGTGTCGAGCAGCGGCTGCACCCGTGCATCGGAGTCGGCCCCCTCGGCGGCGTCCTTCAGGGTGACCCTGACGATCACCGCTTCCTTGTTCGGCGACGGCATCGGCTGCGCGACCTCCGCGACCCCACCGAGGGCGCGCATGCGCTGGATGACGACGCCGGCGGCCTTGTTCGCCGCGGCCTGGTCGAGCTGTCCGGACGGCGCCGTGATCAGCACGCTCTCCACGTCCGGGTCGTCGAAGTTGCCGGACTTGACGATGTTGTCCGCCCGGGTCACCTCGCCGATGTCGCCCTCGTTCTTCGACTCCTTCGTGCCGGTCATCGAGCCGAGCGCGAAACAGGCGGCCACGACGACAACCCACATCGCGATCGCCCGCCACGGATGGGTGGCGCTCCAGCGCGCCGCCCGTACCGTGATCTGTCCCCTGGCCATGCTTCCCTGCCCCTCTGCGCCCCCTCGGGCACCCCACCCAGCGCTCCTGGCGTGGCGCTGGCTACGGGCAAAAGCCTGACCGGCCGGGACCGGTCGCGGCCATGGAGGAAGCCACCCAGCCGACCCTGGGGCTGGCCCTACCCCACCCTTTCCCGTACGCCGTACGAGCCGGGGTGATCGGAGGTCAGAAGTCCTCGAAGTCGAGCGAGGCGGCGGCCGAGACACCCTCCAGGTACCCCTCGGCGCGCTCGGCCTTCGGGTACCGGTGGACGAGGTTCCAGAAGGTGGCGTTGTGGGTCGGCTCGATCAGATGCGCGAGCTCGTGGACCAGCACGTAGTCGACCACCCAGGCGGGCATCGACTGCAATCTGGTCGACAAACGGATCGATCTGTCCGCCGGAGTGCAGGATCCCCACCGTCTGTTTTGGTTCGAAACCCACCTCACAGACGCAGGTTCGGGCACTTCCGGGAGGTGGCGACACGCGAGTTCGTGTGCTCTGGCCAACAATTTTTCGTCCGACACGCGCGATCGGCTGCGCTGCTTCTCGAGTCGCGCCAGCATGGTCTCGACCCAGCGCGCCTCCTCGGCGGCGGACAGCCGGTCGGGCATCAGCACGACCACCCGCTCACCGTCCCGGTACGCGCTGACCGTCCGCTTGCGGCGCTTGCTGCGCCGGATATCCACATACGGCGGGATCGGGCGCGGTGGAGAGTCGGCCATGGCTCAAAAATGTACCCCCCGAATCCGACAACTTTCTTCGGTCCACACCCTGTGCATCGGCGTTTCCGCAGGTCAGACGCCAGATCTTGAATCCGTCGACCCGTGTTGTTCACATCCTGTTCCCCTGGGTGTCCACAGCGTCGAGCGGCGCGTCCCACAGGTTGCGCACAGAGTTATCCACAGGGGTGGACAACGCGGGCTTGCCTGTCCGGCCGTCGCCTCCTAGCGTCATCTGCAACAGGCTCCCGGACCGCCTCCGGGGCCGCTCGGAGGGGAAGCCGAGCTGCTCCGGAGGCGGATCACCGGGAGCCTGTTCCGTGCCGGCGAAAGTTTCGGTAAGGGCTTTCCCCCCGGGATTCAGGCGGCGCGCTGACCGTGAGGTGCGCTTGAGCCTGCGCCAGGAGGCCGTAGGGTGAATCCCGACTGGGCCGCACGGCCTACGGCAGGACGGTCTGCCGTTCAGCATCCAACGACTGCCCGGGGCGAGACCCCGGGCTGGAATTCAAGCAAGGAGAGGGCCCTCATGGCAGAGACCTGGAGCGGCGAGTTCTACTGCGTCAAGTGCAAGGCCAAGCGCACCGCCGACGGCGAGGTCAAGGTCAACGACAAGGGCACGCGCATGGCGAAGGCCAAGTGCCCCGAGTGCGGTACGAACCTGAACCGGATCCTCGGCAAGGCCTGACGCACAAGGTCGTAGGGGCGGTGTCCGGCACGATGTCTGTGCCGGGCACCGCCCCTGGTTCGTCCCGGCTTGGGCGACCGGACAGAATGGAGACGTGTCGGACCTTCCTCGCAAGGCGCTGAGCCGGACCGCGAAACTTGCCAGCCTGCCCCTCGGTGCCGCCGGGCGGGCGACGGTCGGCCTGGGCAAGCGCATCGGCGGCGCTCCCGCCGAGGCCGTGTTCGCCGAGTTCCAGCGCCGGACGGCCGACCAACTGTTCGCCGTCCTGGGTGAGCTCAAGGGCGGCGCGATGAAGTTCGGGCAGATGCTCAGCCTGATGGAGTCCGCGATGCCGGAGGAGCTCGCGGCGCCGTACCGGGCGACCCTGACCAAGCTGCAGGACTCCGCCCCGCCGATGCCGGCCTCGACCGTGCACACGATCCTGTCGCGGGAGCTGGGCAAGCGCTGGCGGGACCGGTTCGAGGAGTTCGACGACCTGCCCGCGGCGGCCGCGTCGATCGGTCAGGTCCACCGCGGCCGGCTCAAGGACGGCCGTGAAGTCGCGGTCAAACTGCAGTACCCGGGCGCCGCGGAGGCGCTCCGCTCGGACCTGAGGCAGCTGGGGCGGTTCGCCCGGACGATCGGCGCCGTGGTCCCCGGTCTCGAGGTGAAGCCGCTGGTCGCGGAGCTCCAGGAGCGGATCGGCGAGGAGCTCGACTACGACCGCGAGGCGCAGGCCCAGCAGCAGTACGCCGACGCGTTCAAGGACCACCCGGAGTTCGTCGTACCGCGGGTCATCAAGCACTCCCCCACGGTCATCGTGTCCGAATGGATCGAGGGCCGCCCGCTGTCGTCGTACATCACCGACGGCAGCAAGCAGGAGCGGGACGAGATCGGGCTGAAGTATGCCCGGTTCATGTTCAGCGGCCCGAAGTACGCCGGTCTGCTGCACTCCGACCCGCACCCGGGGAACTTCCGGGTGATGGCCGACGGGCGGCTCGGAGTGGTCGACTTCGGGCTGTGCGCGCGGCTGCCGGACGGCCTGCCGCCGGCGATCGGGCGGCTGCTGCGGATCTCGCTGATCGGCGACGGCGAGGCGGTTCGCGACGGCCTCAAGGCCGAGGGCTTCATCAAGCCGCGGATGGAGATCGAC
This sequence comes from Kribbella sp. NPDC000426, assembly GCF_040300265.1. Taxonomy (NCBI): domain Bacteria; kingdom Bacillati; phylum Actinomycetota; class Actinomycetes; order Propionibacteriales; family Kribbellaceae; genus Kribbella; species Kribbella sp. NPDC000426. The sequence continues at coordinate 314,489 of NZ_JBEPDK010000007.1, forward strand.
CCCGAGCAGCTGATGGACTACCTGTCGCCGTTCGCGGAGCCGGCCCGCGAGGAGACGTTCCAGTTCAGCCGGGCCTGGATGCGCGCGCAGGCGAACCGGACCGGTGACTTCCGGTCCCCCAACGCGTCGCTGGCGCTCCGCCTCAATCTGCCCCCGTCGTACCTGCTGATCCACCGCGTCTGGATCGGCGGCATCGCCGTGCTGTCGCAGCTCGAGGCCGAGGCCCCGTTCCGCTCCGTGCTGGAAGAGCTCCTGCCTGGCTTCACCGACGCCTGAGGGCCGGGATCGCCCGCAACGTGACGGCCAGCAGGACCGCTACGGCGGCCAGAGCCACCGCGGTGATTCCTGCGGCCAGGTGGAGGCCGCTCGTGAAGGCGTCACGCGCCTGGTCCAGGAGGTCGCCGCTAGCGCCCTGGGCGATCGCCTCGCCGAGTGAGTTGCCGCCGCGGCCGTCCATCTGGCCGCGGTACACCGCCGTGACCACGCTGCCCAGTACTGCGATGCCGAGCGAGTAGCCGAACTCGTTGCTGGTCTGCGTCAGCGCGGCGGCCGAGCCTGCCTTCTCCGGCGGGACCGAGCCGATGACCAGGTTCGTGCCGAGCGTGACCAGCGGTGCCGGGCCGACGCACTGGATCGCGAAGGCGACCACCAGGACCGTCGTGGACGTCGCCAGCGCCATCATGAGCATCCCGACGACCGTGAACGCGATCGCCGCCGGAATCAGCACGCTCGGCCGGATCCGCTGGGCCAGCCGCGGCGCCACCTGGAACGCGACGGTCGTCGTGAGCATCCCCGGTACCAGCGCCAGCCCGGCGGCCAGCGGGGTCATCCCCTGGACCAGCTGGAAGTACTGCGCGACGAACACCATCACGCCACCGGACAGCATCGAGAACGCCAGCATGCTCCCGAGCGTCACGCTGAACGTCCGCCGCGTGAACAGCCGTACGTCGACCAGCGGGTCCTCCAGCCGCCGCTGCCGCCGTACGAAGATCCAGCCGAACACGCCCCCGATGAGGAGTGCGCCGATCGACTGCACGCCCGGGCCGTGGGCGGCCAGGTGCTTCAGTCCGTGGATGGCCGGCAGGATCGCGGCCAGCGACAGCAGCACGCTCGGTACGTCGATCCGCCCGGCCGTCTCGTTGCGGTACTCCGGGAGCAGGAACGGCCCGACGACGAGCAGCACGACCATCGCAGGTACGCCGATCAGGAACGCCGAGCCCCACCAGAAGTGGTTCAGCAGGACGCCGCCGACGATCGGACCGATCACCGCACCGACCGTGAAGCAGCCGGCCCACACGCCGAGCGCCTTCGCCCGCCGGCCCTCGTCCGGGAACAGCGTGGAGATCAGCGACAGCGTGCACGGCGCGATCGCGGCGCCGGCGATACCGAGCACCGCGCGAGCCCCGATCAGCATGCCGGGGTTGACCGAGTATGCCGCGACGATCGAGGCGATCCCGAAGACGGCGGCCGCGATCAGCAGCAGCCGACGGCGACCGAGCCGGTCCCCGAGGTTGCCCATGGTGATCATCAGGCCCGCCACCATGAAGCCGTACACATCGAGGATCCACAGCTGCTGGCTGCCGGTGGCGCCGAGCGCCTCGGTCACGGCCGGGACCGCCAGCAGCATCACGAACAGGTCCAGCGAGACCAGCAGCGTGGCGAGGCACAGCACGCCCAGCGCGATCCATTGCCGGCGGCCGGTGCTCACCGTGTCCGTCTCCGGAGCGAGCGTCATGATCGGGGTCCTTCCACAGGAGTGTTGTCACCTCTGCGTCGGACGAAGCGGTCCGGTATCGACACCCGCCGGGATTATGTTCGGGTCATGACGACGTTCGGAAATCTGCCCGAGGTGGTTGCGTCGGAGGAGTGGCTCGCGGCCCGTCTGGAGCTGCTCAGGCTGGAGAAAGAGGTCACGCGGGCGCGCGACCGCCTCAACGCCGAGCGCCGACGGCTGCCGATGGTCCGGATTGACAAGCCGTATGTCTTCGCGGGGCCGGACGGCGAGGTCGGGCTGCTGGACCTGTTCGACGGGCGGGACCAGTTGGTGATCCACCACTTCATGTTCGGCCCGGACTGGGACGAGGCATGCCCGAGCTGCTCGTCGGCCGCCGACGAGATCGGCAACCTTCGCCAGCTGTACGTGCGCAACACGTCGCTGGTGGCGGTGTCGCGGGCGCCGTACCCGAAGATCGCGGCGTTCAAGGAGCGGCTGGGCTGGGCGTTCCCGTGGGTCTCGTCGTACGGGAGTGACTTCAACTACGACTTCCACGCCACGCTCGACGACCGGGTCGCGCCGGTGCTGCTGCACTTCCGCTCGCAGGAGCAGCTGGCGAACGAGAAGGGTACGCCGTGGTCGGGCGGGCCGTGGACCGCCGACATGAACGGCGAGGAGCTGCCGGGGATCAGCACGTTCCTCCGGGTCGGCGACGAGGTGTTCCACACGTACTCGACGTTCGGGCGCGGCATCGAGGACTTCCACAACTGCTACCGGTACCTCGATCTGACCGTCCTCGGCCGGCAGGAGGTGTGGGAGGAGCCGAAGGGACGCGCGGAGCCGCTCGGGCTCCACGTCGGCGGACCCGCGATGCGGGTGCCTGATCAGTACTGATTCACCAGTAGACCGAGTCGAGCTTGCCTTCGATGCTGCGGACGTTCTCCCGGGCACAGCGGTCGCAGTACACGAGCTTGCGCCCGTCCTCGATCGAGGTCATCCAGCTCAACGGCACGTCCTCCGACTCCGCCTGCTGACCACACAACGCACAGGTAGCACTCGCCATGGCACCAGGGTATGTCGCCCGATCCCACGCCGTAGCGAGCAGGTGCCGTGCCGAGTGCCGCGCAGTAGGCGTGGGGTCGGGCGACATGCCCTAGTCTGCACCGCGTGCGATGGACAGTTCACGGCGAGGCCGAGGTCTGGGGCAATCGGTGGCTGAGCGTACGGCGGTTGGACGTCGAGCAGCCTGACGGTGAGCGTTTCGACTATCACGCGGTGCGGCTGAAGGACATCGCCGCCGCAGTGGTCACTCAGGACGACCACGTGTTGTTGATGTGGCGGCATCGGTTCCTGACCGATACGTGGGCCTGGGAGCTGCCGATGGGGATCATCGAGGCGGGTGAGAGCCCGGAGGCCGCGGCGGGGCGTGAGCTGGAGGAGGAGACCGGGTGGCGGGCCGAGGGGCTCACCGAGCTGATCCGGTCGGAGCCGGCGGCCGGGATCATGGACTCGCGGCACTTCGTGTTCCGGGCACGTACGGCGATCCGGGTCGGGGAGCCGACTGAGCGGAACGAGTCGGACCGGATCGAGTGGATCCCGCTGGCCGACGTACCCGGGATGATCGCACGCCACGAGATCGTCAGCGGGATCACGCTGGTCGGATTACAGCAGCTGTTGATCCAGGAACGCTGAAGGGGCGGCACCCCCTGTGGGTGCCGCCCCTCAGTTGTTTCAGCTGGTCAGGCTGGTGGTACTGGTGGATCAGACGAGACGGGCAAGTGCGAGGCGCGCACGTGCGCTGGCCCTCTCAGCTCGCCGGCCTGCCCGCTCGGCCTGCTTCTGCGCCTTCTCGATCTGGTGAGCGAGGCGGAAGCGCCGGTTCTGCTCTGCGGCCTTCAGTGAAGCCCGACAATGAGCACGAGCGAGATCTTCATTGAGTAAATGCATTTCGGTGCTCCTGTGTGAAGTCTGGTTGGTCATCGTTCGGTCTCGTTTCGGATGGTTGGGTGTCGTTCAGGCTGCGGTAACGGTGTCGCTCTTGCGGGGACGCCCACGGGGCCGCTTGCGCGGAACCACCACACCTTGGACGAACAGCTCGCCACCCCACACGCCCCACGGCTCGGAACGCTCGAGCGCCCCGGCCAGGCACTCGGCCTGCAGCGGGCAGGTCGTGCAGAGAGACTTTGCGTACTCGACATCCGCCGGCGATTCGGCGAAGAAGAGTTCTGGCGCGTAGGACCGACAGGGCAGGTCCTGCGACGTTGCGACCTCGGTGAAGACATCGAGGAAGCTAACGCTCATTCCGGTCACCTCCCAGTGACTTTTGGATGCTGGTCTCTTGTCGTCGGTGAGGCCTACCGGTTGGCAAACCCCAAATCTGTGGACAAACAAAAGGGCCGCGGGACCCTTTGGTGGGTTCCGCGGCCTTGGAGGTGCCGGCTCTGACGCTTGTCAGACCGGTGGACTCCATATCCGAGAACCCGAACCGCCGTACTTCACATCGCCGACAGCTCCGCCCTTGATCTGGGCAAAGCCGGAAGCCATGAGCACAACGGTCGCGACGTGCAGGCGCGGCGAGGCACCCGGGATCTGGGCGCACGGCAGCGCGGCAGCGTCGCTGAACGGCTTCTTGACCGTGTTGGTAATCATTTCCAGGGCACCTCCTCTCGTTGTGGCGAAGCGGGCGGTTAGCTCGATCGCTATGGTTGTTTGAAGTTTTCGGCCAGGCTTCGACCGCAGAAAGAACAGTACGCCGTCCGCGTCGGAGCCCGCAAACTATTTATCGCCAGTTTGCGAAGTTGGCCGGAAGTTGCCGCTGCGGCGACCGGATCTGGTTGCCACTGCAGGTTTCCGGCACGCTCCGGGACGCCATCCGCACGCTCCGGGATCGTTGCCTCTGTCACCTAACTGCCACGTCTGCCGGGAGCAGAATGCGGCACGTCCTCCAGAGTGCGCCCCGGAACCCGTGCCTGGCAAGACAATTCCTGCGACCGGTTGCCCGAAAGGGCAGTCAGCGGGTGCAGAGGTTGAGGATGTGCTCGCCGTACTTGGCCATCTTGGTGTGGCCGATGCCCGGGATCTGGCGCAGCGCCTGGGCGTCGGCCGGGCGGGTCTCGGCGATGGCCGTCAGCGTGGCGTCGGTCAGGATGACGAACGCCGGCATCCGCTCGGACTCGGCCTGCTCGGTGCGCCACTCGATCAAGGCGTCGTACAGCTTCTGGTCGATCTTGGACGGGCAGTCCTCGCAGCGGCCGAGCTTGCGGGCGCCCGGATCGAGCAGGCCGCGACCGCAGACCCGGCACTTCGGGATCGGGCGGCTGGACCGCGGGGCGCTCGACGGACGCTCCCAGCTGGTCTGTGACGACGGTGTCCACTCGGTCCGCGCCGTACGGACGCCGATCGGGTCGAGGAAGCGGGTCGGACCGCGGGTCCCGCGGCCGCCCGGCGAGCGGGACGTCGACCAGCTGACGAACAGCTGCTGCTTCGCCCGCGTCACGCCTACATAGAAAAGCCGCCGCTCCTCCTCCACCTGCGCCGGCGTCTGGGCGTAGCTGATCGGCAGCGTCCCCTCGTGGGCGCCGACGATGAAGACGCACTCCCACTCCAGGCCCTTGGCCGCGTGCAGCGTCGCCAGCGTGACCCCCTCCGCCAGCGGCGCGTGCTGGATCGACGCCCGCCGGTCCAGCTCGTCCATCAGGTCCGGCAGCCGGGCGTCAGGGTGAGCGGCGGCAAAGTCGGCCGTCATCGTCACCAGCGCGCTCAGCGACTCCCAACGGTCCCGGACCGCACCGGTCCCGGTCGGCGGCTCCTGCGTCCACCCGGCTCCGGCCAGTACGCCGGTCACCGTCGTCACCAGGTCGTCCGACAGGTCTCCCGCCTTTGCCTGACCCCGCAGCAGGACGGCGGCCTGCCGGATCTCGGCCCGCTCGAAGAACCGCTCCGCACCCTTCAGGACGGTCGGGATCTTCCGCTCGGCCAGCGCCTGCTCGAAGTTCTCCGACTGCGCATTGGTCCGGAACAGTACGGCGATGTCCCGCAGCGCCACGCCCTCGTCGCGCAGCTTCACGACCGCCCGCGCCACCGCATCCGCCTCGGCCACCTCATCGGAGTATTCGCGGTAGACCGGAGTCGGACCGGCTTCCTTCTGCGACCGCAGCGTCACCCGGCCGGGCAGACCGGTCGGACCGGCCGCATCGAGGATCTTGTTCGCCACGTCGACGATCTGCGGCGTCGACCGGTAGTCACGGACCAGCTTGATCACGGTGGCGGACGGATGCCGGGAAGCGAAGCGCACCAGGTTCTCCGGCTCGGCACCTGCCCACGAGTAGATCGTCTGGGCCGGATCGCCGACCACGCAGACGTCCTCCCGGCCGCCCAGCCACAGGTCGAGCAGACTCTGCTGCAGCGGCGACACGTCCTGGTACTCGTCCACGACGAACGTCCGGTACTGCCGGCGGATCTCCGCGGCCACCCGCTCGTCCTCCGCGAGCAGAGCGACCGCGCAGAGCAGCACATCCTCGAGATCGATCCGCCCCCGCTCCAGCTTCACGTCCTCGTACGCCGCGAAGATCCGCGCGATCGTCGGCGGGTCGAAGGCAGCCAGCGTCCGGGACGACTTCGGCGCCAGCCGGGCATAGTCGTCGGGCCGGACGTTGCTCACCTTGGCCCACTCGACCTCACCGGCCAGGTCGCGGAGCGCAGGCGTGTCCACCCGGACCCGGCAGCGGGACGCGGCCTCGGTCAGCAGCGGGAACTTCCGGTCCGCGATCGGGGGCAGCTCCCCGCCGTACACCTTCGGCCAGAAGAAGCGGGCCTGCCGGAGCGCGGCGGAGTGGAACGTGCGGGCCTGCACCCCCTGTACGCCGAGCTGCGCCAGCCGCCCGCGCATCTCCCCCGCCGCCCGCTGGGTGAACGTCACCGCGAGCACGCGGACCGGGTCGAACGTCCCGGTCTGGACGCCGTACGCGATCCGGTGGGTGATTGCCCGGGTCTTGCCCGTCCCGGCACCGGCCATCACGACGACCGGGCCGTGCAACGCGGACGCGACGGCCCGCTGCTCCGGATCGAGCGCCTCGAGAAGGCTCTCGGCGGAAGCAGATCGTGTGAGGTCGCTCACGGGTTGAGACACGCGGGAACAGCACCACCTACGGCATGGTTCGAATACGTCGAAGGCAACCCTAGACGGGCGGCCCGACATAAACCCCTCCCACTCCTCAAGGAGTCCGCCGATGTCGGCTTTCACCATGTACTCGACCCCGTGGTGCGGCTACTGCCACCGCCTAAAGGGCCAGCTAAAGCGCGCGGGCATCGAGTTCACCGAGGTCGACATCGAGCAGGTCCCGGACGCCGCACAGCTGGTCGAGAAGATCAACAACGGCAACCAGACGGTCCCGACCGTGGTCTTCCCCGACGGCACCGCGATGACGAACCCGTCGCTGGCCCAGGTCGCGGAGAAGCTCGCCGCCTGAACAATCCCGACTCAGGTCATATCGCCTGAGTTATGGACATTACGGTCATGACCGTTATACCTTGCGATGAACTACGTCGCAGGGAGTCCGCCCATGTTCTCGCGCCGTCACTTCGGTCATGCCTTGACGACCCTCGTCGTCGCCGTCGGTCTGCTCGCCGCGGGTGGGCTGCACGCCACCGCGGCAGCACCGCCGCCTGATCCGTTCCCGTCGGAGACCTGGCCGCTCGGGCCGCCGACGAGGTCGTTCGCGCCGGCCGATGACGCCATCTTGGATCTCGGCTCGCCGGTCAGCTCGCTCACGGTCATGGAGGGCGCGGTCGGCCACACTCCCGACGGGCGCGACGTTGTGTACGCCGTACCCGCCGGTGAGAACGCCCGCCTCAACGTCGCGGACCTGCATACCCACGAGCTGGTCCGGAGTGTGCCGCTGCCGGGAGCCGCCGGCGGCTGGGCGATCGTGGTGACGCCGAACGGCGACGTCTATCTCGGCACCTATCCGTACGCGCACCTCTACCGCTACAGCCCGGTCACAGGTGAGGTGACCGACCTGGGCCAACCGATTCCGGGTGAGTCCCAGATCTACGGCCTGACCGCTGACGCAGAGGGCAACGTGTACGCCGGCACGTACCCGACGGCGCACGCGTTCAAGTACGACCCGTCGAACAGACAGGTCACCGACTACGGCTCACTCGACCCGGTGCAGCAGTACGCGCGCTCCACGGTCTACGACCCCGACCACCGCAAGCTGTTCGTCGGCGTCTCCACTCCGAACGCCCGCCTGCTCCGGATCGACGTCGACACCAAGGCGGTCGAGGACATCACTCCCCCGGGCACTACGGCCAAGGACTTCATCGACCTGGACTACGCCGGCGGCAGAGTGTTCGCGAACGCCAGCAGCCGACTCGTGGTGGTCGACGCGGTGACCGGTGAGCAGATCAAGTACACCGACGCCACCACCGGCCAGCAGGTGATGGACTACCCCATCGCCGCTCGTGGCGTGTCCGCAGCCGGACCGGGTGGCGTCTACTTCACCAACAACACCCTGGCCCTCACGCACTACGACCTGGACACCAACACTGTCGGTCCGGTCTCACCGCCGCGGACGCTGACGCGTGGCGCATCCATCGGCTACGGCTGGGTGACCGAGAACGGCGTACCGGTTCTCTATGGCCTGGCCGGTAACTACTCCGGTGGGACGTTCCGCTACAACCCGGCCGACGGGACGCTGGCTCAGTGGAGCTCCCCGTTCCAGTACGTGCCGTCGCCGCTGATGCACGAGCTGGCGGACCCCGTCACGGGCAAGGTGTTCGTCAACGTCTACCTCAACGGCTCCACCGCTATCTACGACCCGGCGACCGGCAAGTCCACTGTCACCACTCGCCAGGGACAGGTCGAGGGCTGGGCCTGGGACGGCACCGGCAAGATGTACGTCGGTATCTACCCGTACGGCCGCTTGTCCCTCTGGGACCCGTCGCTACCGGACAGCACCACCAACCCGAAGGAACTGTTCAGCCTGGTCGACAGCGACCACCAGAACAGGCCGGTGTCAGTGGTCCCCGACGGCAACCACGTGTACGTCGGCACCACGCCGGCGTACGGCGAGTACGGCGGCGCCCTGACCGTGTACGACGTACCGACGGGCAGCCACACCGTCTACCGCAACCTGGTGACCGACCAGACGATCGCGTCGATCCTGCCGGCCGGTGCGAACGTGTGGGCCGGTTCCAGCATCGAGGGCGGTCAGGGCACCGACCCGAAGGCCACCGAGGCCCACCTGATCAAGGTGGACCCGTCGACGGGCGCGGTGCTCTCCGACATCGTCCCGGTGCCAGGTGCAGCCAGCATCAACGAACTGACGTACGGACCCGACGGCAACATCTGGGGTCTGGCCGACGGCATCGTCTTCGTCGTCAACCCGACAACCGGTGACGTGCTACGGCTGCTGCCCGTGTTCAGCGCAGTCACCGGCTCACAGGACGGCGCACTGTCCTGGCGCGATGGCTACTTGTACGGCGTGACCGGCGGGCGTCTGTTCGTTGTGGACAGCCTGAGTGGTCACACCACCGTCCTCCGCGACCACGGCCTCAACCGGCTCACGCAGACGCCGGACGGCACCTACTACACGCTGCTGCGGCCGGACGGCTTCACCAACCCGACCAACCTGGCGTCGTACACGCCACCGGTCGACTCGTGTCCGCAGTCCGACGTCAGGCCGACTGTCTGGACCGGGAACATCGACAGCCACGTGTCGAACCGCTTCCTGACCTATGGCTGCACACTGACGGACACACTGCCGAGCGCGAAGGCGGACTGGCCGAGCCACGCGGCGTACGTCATCGCAGTCGACCGCAAGCTCCGTCAGCTCGAGCAGGCCGGCTCGGTCGAGCGCTGGGAGGGCGTCCTGATCCGGATCGCGGCCGCCCGGTCCAACGTGGGCCGGTGATCACCAGCTACCGGTAAGGCTCTCGCCGTACCAGCCTTCGATCAGGCGGCGGGAGATCGAGATCGCACCCGGGAGGGCCATCGTGCCGGCTTCGACCAGCACGCGGACGTCCTCCCGGGTGAACCACTTGGCCTCGGCGATCTCGTCCTGGTCCACGTCGATGTCGAAGCTCGACGCCTTCGCGTAGAACCCGAGCATCAGGCTCGCGGGCAGCGGCCACGGCTGGCTGCCGGCGTACACGATCTCTTCGCCGACGATAACGCCGGTCTCCTCGAGCACCTCACGCCGTACGGCGGCCTCGAGCGACTCCCCCGGCTCGACGAACCCTGCCAGCGTGGAGTACCGACCGACCGGCCAGGCCTCGTTGCGACCCAGCAACGCACGGTCCTGGTCGTCGGTGACGAGCACGATGATCGCCGGGTCGCTGCGCGGGAAGTGCGAAAGACCGCAGGCCGGGGAGCGCCGTACGTGGCCCGCCTCGACCACCTCGGTGTGGTCGCCGCAGTTCGAGCAGTGGGTGTGGACGGCATGCCAGTTGGACAGGCCGATCACGTTGACCGCGATACCGGCCTCACGGTCGTCCAGCAGCGCGCCGAGCTCACGCAGACCGCCGTACGACTCGTCTGCCTCGCCCTCCACCAGCACGCCGAAGACAGCGCGGCCGTCCGCGGTCATGCCGGCCCCCGACTCGCGGTCGATGCCCAGGAAGATCCGGATGCCCTCAGGCGCCGCGGCCGGCGCCAGGAAGAGCAGTGCGGAACGGTCGTCGACCACGCGGATCTTGTCACCGGCTACGACGACCACCTGGGTGTCGGGCGCGGCCCACGCCTTCTCGAGCCAGTCGTCGTCACGACGGCGGTCGGCGGCGCGGTCCAGAACCGAACGGGACAGGGCAAGCGAACCAGGGTCAATGGAGTAGGCCACGTGCCTCAACCTACCCCGGCACCATGAGAGCATCCCCGCATGAGTATTCACATCGCCGCCGAGAAGGGGCAGATCGCTCCGCGCGTGCTGTTCCCCGGGGACCCGCTGCGGGCCAAGTGGATCGCCGAGACCTACCTGGACGACGTGATCTGCTACACCGAGATCCGGAACATGTTCGGGTTCACCGGCACCTACAAGGGTGAGCGGATCTCCGTGCAGGGCTCCGGCATGGGCCAGCCGTCCGCGTCCATCTACGCGAACGAGCTGTTCGCGGAGTACGACGTACAGACCCTCATCCGGGTCGGGACCTGCGGTGCGCTGGTCGAGAACGTGCGGGTGCGCGACGTGATCGTGGCGATGTCCGCGAGCACCGACTCGCAGATGAACCGGCTGCGCTTCCACGGCATCGACTACGCGCCGACGGCGGACTACCAGCTGCTCCGCGCGGCGGTGGACGCGGCCGAGGCGGCCGGGCTGAACGTACACGTCGGCCAGGTGTTCTCCGGCGATCTGTTCTACAACGACCGGGCCGACCTGGTCTCCCGGACCGCGGAGTACGGCGTACTGGGCATCGAGATGGAGGCGTCGGCGCTCTACACGCTGGCGGCGAAGTTCGGCCGCCGGGCGCTCGGCATCATGACCGTGTCGGACCACCTCATCACCAAGGAGGAGACGACCGCCGAGGAGCGCCAGACGACGTTCTCGGAGATGATCACGATCGCCCTCGACGCGGCGATCGAGGTGCCGGTCTGAACCCGCGGTACGGCGCCGCCGTCCTGGCCTGCGCCGTAATGGCCCTCGGTACGGCGGCGTGCTCGGGCAGCAAGTCCGGCGACAACAAGCCGGACGCGGCGGGGAGCTCCAGCAGCTCCGCCGCGCCGGGCACCACCAACAGCAGCAGCGCGTCGTCGTCCGGTCCCGAGGAGAAGCTGCCGGACCTCACTGCCGCACAGGTCGTCACAGCCTTTGCCGGCAAGGGCTACAAGTGCAGCACCGACGAGGCGTACCAGACCTGCGCTCAGGGCACCACGTCGGTCCAGGTGCTCATCGGCACCCAGCCGCGCCCGCCGGTGATCTCGCTGCAGGCGACCGGTGTGGCCGCGGAGGCGACGACCAAGCTGACTGATTTCGCACCGCAGGCGCTGGAGCTGGCCCATGTGAACCCGCGCGGCCAGATCACCGACTGGCTGAAGCAACAGCAGGGCAAGGCCGGACAGACGACCGCCGGCAACTGGACCGTGGAATTCTCGACCGAGGCGGACACCGATCAGCCCGGGGCGATCCTCACGCTCACCGACAAGCTCTGCAAGGCCGACTGCGGAGCCGAGTGAACCAGCCGCCGAAGATGACGGCTACAACCTGCTGATGCTCTGCGGGGCCAAGGACGAGACTGGTGCGCGCGCTGTACCCGACGGGAGCCAACGAAGGCACCTCGCGGACGGCGGGCTACTGCTCGGCTGGGACGAGAAGTACGAGCAGATCCGTTGACTGCAGCAGAACTTCTCACTCGTCGGCCTGAGCGGTACGCCGGGGGTCGCCTGCATCGAGCTCATCACAGAACTCTCGATCCCCAGGCGCGAGATGGGCCGCGAAGCTGAACCACACGGCCAGCTTGAAAGGCGAGGGCTCCCCGGGCGGGGATTTGCTGGGACGACGGCTCGGACCCGCAGCAGGGTGAATGCGTCAGGCTGCAGTCAGCAGCGACCCGCCGTTGACGTCGAGCACGGTGCCGGTGACGTAGTCGTTGCGCATGAGGTAGAGGTGCGCCATGGCGATGTGCTCGGGCTCACCGACGCTCCCGACGAGTGTGTTCTGCGCCAAGCGGGCGAGGATCGCGTCGCGCTGCGGCTCCGGGACGCGGTCCCACATCGGCGTGCGGATGGCGCCGGCACGGACCGCGTTGACCCGAACGGGAGCGAGTTCGACGGCCAGCCCTTTGACCAGAGCTTCGGCCGCACCGGCGCCTGCGGCCGCGAGTGCCGCACCCGAGACAGGACGTTGACCTACCGTGCCGGTCATCAGCGTGATCGAGCCGGTCGGGCGCAGGCGTGTGATCGCGTGCTTGATGACTGTGACTGCGCCCCAGAAGCGGACCGCGAGCATGCCTTGCGCGGCGGCGAGGTCGAGTTCGGCCAGCCGACGAGGCGTGAAGCTGTCTCCGGCCGTGAACACCAGGTGGTCGATGGCCCCAACGCGTTCGAGCGCGTTGGCGACCTGCGTCTCGTCCCGGACATCGACGGCGATTCCCGCGCACCCGTCAGGTAGCTCGCGCAGCGCCGCGTCGACGCGATCTTGGCGACTTGAGGCGATAGTGACCCTGGCACCCTCGAGGGCGGCCGTTCGTGCGGTCGCCAGTCCCATGCCGGAACTGCCTCCGACGAGAAGTATCCGCTGTCCGTTCAAGCTCATGTGGTCCTCCGCGACTCGATGTCTCATTGGGACATCACTGTAGCACGATGATGTCCCAATGAGACATAGCTGGTAAACTGGGCTTGTGGCCAGGTGGGATCCCGAGAGTGAGCAACGCCTGCGCGCGGCCGCCATCGAACTGTTCCTCGAACATGGCTACGACGACGTCACCGTCGCCCAGATCGCTGGCCGGGCCGGCCTGAACCGGCGCACCTTCTCGCGCTACTTCGCAGACAAGCGGGACGTGCTATTCGCCGGCTCCGACCAGCTACCGGGACTGCTGGCGGACGCCGTGCGACGCGTCGCCCCCGACGTTCCTCCGTTCGAGGCCGTACTGCAGGCGCTCACTGACATCGCTCCCGTGCTCGGCAACCAGGTAGCCGAGCACGCCCCGCAGCGTCAAGCGATCATCGCCGCCAGCCCTGAGCTGCAGGAACGCGGCCACGCGAAATTCGCCGCTGTCGCCGCCGCCCTCGCGACGCAGCTGCGCGACCGCGGGGCCGATGAGTCGACAGCGCAGCTCATCGCTGACGTCGGGGTCGCCATCTTCCGCAGCGGATTCAACCAATGGGTAGCCGCCCCCGGCGCCACCGACCTGGACGCGCATATTCGCAAAGCAGCCACTCAGCTCAGCGATGCGGCCGCCCAACGCTGATCAAGCAATTGGATACCGCCGTGCAGCGCCTGGCCGAGGGTGCCGATCGTGGCAATGACAACCGATTCTGACAGGACCTGCAACAGCCGATGCGAGCTACGCTGCGACGAGCTTGGGCAGGACCTGCAGGAGCCGATCTGTCAGCAGGTCCGGGGTCTTGTCCGGGTTCGCGGCGAAGCCCACCACGGCCTGCTCGAACAGTCCGTCGATCAGTGCGTACGCCGTCGGCGCGTCGACGGTCGGTGTGGTCGCGGTGAGATCGGCGTACCGGCCGAGGATGCGCCAGATCATCTCTTCCAGCAGCTTGTCGATCGCCTCGACGTCCGGGCGCAGCTGCTCCTCGAACATGCTCTGCGCGCGCAGGTCGTACCAGAGCTTGTGCATCGGGGTCTCGTCGACCAGGGTCTGCGTCATCTTCGCCAGGAACCCGGTGACCAACTCCTGGCCCGACGTCGCGGTCTCGACCACTTCGTCGTACCGCCGGGCGCACTTGGTCTTGTAGTAGCGCACGCAGTAGCTGATCAGGTCGATCTTGTCGCGGAAGTAGTAGTGCACGACGCCGTGGGTGAACTCGGAGTTGTTCGCGATCTCCCGCAGGCTGGTCCGCGCGTACCCGAGCTCGCCGAGGGTCTTCAGCGCGGACTCGGCCAGCGCGACCCGGCGGCGCTCGATCTTGTCGATCCCGGAGACGCGGGCGGGCCGGGCCGGTTCGGTTGCACTCGCTGACGACACTGCCACACCGCCCTCTCCTCATCGGGTCGTTGCGTCAGAGTACCCCGCCCCGGGCCAGGCGCGTCCCGGTGCGGGGAGATTTCTTGACAAGTGTCAAACAAAGTCTTGACGGGTGTCAAAGACCTGGCCAGAGTGTGAAACAGCCAGCCTCGTCGTGTCAGCAAAGGAGCTACAGATGGGTTCACTCGATCTCTCCGGCCGCAAGGCCCTCGTCACCGGCGGCGCCCAGGGGCTGGGTGAGGGTATGGCGAAAGCCCTCGCGGCAGCCGGCGCGAAAGTCGTGATCAGCGACCTGCAGAAGGACGCCGGCGAGAAGGTCGCCGACGCGTTGGACAGCGAGTACGGAGCGGGTAACGGCTTCGTCGCCCACGACATCACCGACGACGCCCAGTGGGAGAACGCGGTCGTCGCGGCCAACGACATCATGGGCGGCCTCGACATCCTGGTGAACAACGCGGGGATCGAGATCACCAGTCTGCTCACCGAGGTCAGCGCCGACGACATCCGCAAGATGCTCGAGGTCAACGTCCTCGGCACCACGCTCGGCGTCAAGTGGGGTCTGCGGACGATGCGTCCGGAGGGTCTGGCCGGTCAGGGCGGCGCGATCATCAACGTCGCGTCGGTCGCCGCGACCATCGCCTTCCCGGGCATCGCGGTCTACTCCGCGACCAAGTCCGCTGTCGACCGCCTCACCAAGGTCGCCGCGATGGAGTCCGGCAAGCTCGGGTACGGCGTCCGGGTCAACTGCATCTACCCCGGCCTGGTCCCGACCGCGATGGGCGCCGGCCTGGCGAACGACGTCGCGCAGCTCGGGCTGTTCGAGTCGCCCGAGGCCGCGGTGGCCGCCGTGGTCGGGCTGACCCCGGCCGGCCGGCTCGGCGAGGTCGCCGACATGGCCGACGCGGTCGTCTTCCTCGCATCGGACGAATCCCGGTTCATCACCGGTATCGGACTGCCCGTCGACGGCGGAATGGGGATGTGATCGCATGAGCAGCAAGCCAGTCGTCGTCTACGGCGCCTCCGGCTACACCGGGCGCCTGGTGTGTGAGTACCTCCGGCAGTACCACGTCCCGTTCGTCGCCGCCGGTCGCGACGAGGCCAAGCTGAAGGCCTCGATGGACGCGCACGTCCCCGGCATCGAGACAGCCGACTACGAGATCGCCACGGTCGACCATGACACCGCTGCACTCACCGATCTGTTCAAGGGCGCATCCGTCGTCCTGAACACCGTCGGACCGTTCAGCGAACTCGGTCCGGCCGCGGTGGAGGCCGCACTGGCCGCAGGTGCTCACTACACCGACACGACTGGTGAGCAGGACTGGCTGATGACCTGCGACGAGAAGTACGGTCCGCAGTTCGCCGAGGCCGGTCTGGTGCTGGCGCCCGGCATCGCACAGATGTACACGACCAGTGAGATCGCAGCCCAGCTCTGTCTCGAGCAGCCGGGCCTGGACACGCTGGACATCGCTGTGTTCTGGGGCGGAAGCCCGACGATCGCCTCCACGCGCACGATCCTGGTGAACGCTGCGACGTCGAAGGCGCACTACCTGGAGAACAACCAGTACGCCGAGTTCCCCACGCAGGGACTGGTGCAGCTGGTCGTTCCCGGGCAGCACGAGCTGGCTCTGTCGCTGCCGTGGGGTGGCATGTCGCACCCTGTGTGGTTCAAGCGCGATCCACGCGTGGCCAACTGCAAGGCGCAGGGCGGTGTGTTCAACGCGGCGCTGATGAACGGGGTACCGCAGATCGTTGCCGCAGCGCTCGAGGCGACCAAGGACATGGCGCCGGACGAGCGCAACGAGGCACTGACCGCGACTGCGCGTCAGGTGATGAACGAGATGCCGCCGCGGGAGAACCCACGGGTCAACAAGACGCTCGACTCGGTGCACGCCTCCGGACCGCTCGGCCGCGCGCACTGCGTCATCCACGGCAACAGCAACTACCAGCAGACCGGTCTGATGCAGGCGTACGCGGCGTACTCGCTGCTGCAGACGCCGCCGAAGCGGGTCGGTTTCGCGAGTGGCTGCCAGGCATTCGGTCACCGCGAGCTGCTCGGCGTACTGCGGAGCTTCGGACTGGTGTCCGAGCCGCAGCTGACTGTCCAGCACTAGAGCAGCACTAGAGGAGTTGTCGTGCGACTGGTCGACTACCTGGACAAGGGCGCCTCGCTGGGCCCGGATGCGGCCTGCCTCACCACGGACGGCGAGACCCTCTCGTACGCCGAGGTGCAGCAGCTGTCGTACCGGATCGCCGGCGCGTTGGAGGCGACCGGGGTACAGCCGGGTGGAAAGGTCGCGATCCTGTCCGCGAACGACCCGATCGCGTTCAGCTGCGTGTTCGGGATCAGCCGGGCCGGCGCGATCTGGTGCCCGATCAATCCGCGCAACGAAGCGGCGGAGAACCGTGAGCTGCTCGACCAGTTCGACTGCGAAGTACTGATCTACCAGTCGGCGTTCACGCCGCTGGTGGACCGCATCCGGGACTCACTGCCGAAGGTGCACACGTTCGTGTGCCTCGACGGGGAGCCCACAGACTCCGGCCCAGACCCCCACCCCAGCGGTCGGAGAATCGTCGGTTGGGACGCGTTCTGCGGGGGCGCGTCCCAACCGGCGCCTGATCTGACCGATCCGGACGACCTGGCGATGATCGTCGGGACCGGCGGTACGACGGGCCGTCCGAAGGGAGTGATGCTCGGCAACGCCAACCTCGAGACGATGACCGCGCTGACGCTGATGGGGTACCCGTTCGGCGAGCGGCCGGTCTACCTCGCACTGGCGCCGCTGACACACGCGGCCGGGGTGCTGTGCTTCCCCGTGCTGGCGCTCGGCGGGGAGATCGTGATCATGCGAGCTCCCGACGTCCATGCCTTCCTCGACCTCATACCGCGACACGGGGTGACGCACACGTTCCTGCCGCCGACGCTGATCTACATGGTGCTGGCGGCGCCGGAGCTGGACTCCACGGACCTGTCGTCGTTGCGGTGCTTCTGGTACGGCGCGGCGCCGATGTCGGTCGCCCGGCTCGAGGAGGCGCTGCAACGGATCGGTCCGGTGATGGCGCAGCTGTTCGGGCAGACCGAGGCGCCGATGATGATCTCGATCCTGCCGCCCGCCGCGCATTTCGATGCTGCAGGCAACATTGCGCGGAGCCGGCTGTCGTCGGCGGGGCGGCCGTCACCGTTGGTCACGGTGGCAATCATGAGTCCGGACGGCGGTCTCCTTCCCTCGGGCGAGCGAGGTGAGATCGTCGTCCGCGGCTCTCTGGTGATGCGGGGGTACTACCGCAACCCGGATGCGACCGCGGCGGCGTCGGCGTACGGCTGGCACCACACCGGTGACATCGGCTACCTGGACGGCGACGGCTACCTGTACATCGTCGATCGGGCCAAGGACATGATCATCACCGGCGGCTTCAACGTGTACTCCACCGAGGTCGAGCAGGCCCTGATGGCGCACACCGACGTACAGGATTGCGCAGTTGTCGGACAACCTGATGAGAAGTGGGGCGAGCGCGTCGTCGCCGTCGTACAACTCCAGCCGGGCAGTCTGGTCGGGCCGGAGGAGCTGATCGCGTTCGCGAAGGCACGCATCGGCAGCGTGAAGGCACCGAAACAGGTCCTCGTCTGGCCCGACCTGCCCCGCTCCAAGGTCGGCAAAGTAGTCAAACCTGAGATCAAGGCCAGGCTAGCTACCGGATGAGCCACCTGCGGTTGCGGAGACCACGATGGCAGCCGTCACCGCGGCCTGCACCTGGGCGACGGCCTTCTTGACCGCATCCGCAGCCCAGTCCGAGTCGGCGATCTCCTTCGCACGCCGCTTCAGCGCCCGCTTGTCCACTGCGCCGATAACAACCTTCGGTACGACGTTCAGCGCGCTGAGCAGGGCGATCAGCGCACCGGTCCGCTGGTCCGGCGCCAGCCCCTGGATCAGCACACTCTGCAGCTGGGCGCGAACCTCGCCCTCGTGCCGCGCATCCATGGCCGGCCAACGTGTCACCGGGAACAGACCGAGCACTCGCCCCTTCTCCTCCTCCAGCACACCGCGCTTCGCGAGCCGCATCAGCAACTGGCCGCGGAGGCCCCTGGACAGCGCACCGATCTGGTCCTTCGGCTTCTTCCCTGGCTTGTTGAGCACGTACGACAGCCGCTCGTCCAGAATCGGGTCTCCGGTCAGCGCACCGTTGGTCACCTTCAGCCGCCCTGGCTTCTCCGCATCCCGGTAGTCGGTGATGTCCAGCCGGCCCTGCAGCGTGAGCTCGATCAGCACCGCCCCGGCCAGCGCGTAGTCCAGGCCGGGGGACCCGGTGATCGGCTTGCCGGTCTCGTCGTCGTACATGAGCAACAGCAGGTCCTCGGCGATCAGCATGCCTCCACCGTAGTCAGTAGTGGTGGCCGTTGAGCTCCACTGACTCACCGAGCGCGCCTGCGACCTCGGTGAGGAAGTCCGGGGAGAAGTAGTACCAGCGGATCGAGCGGACCTTGCCGTTCTCGGTGGTCAGGCGCATCAGGTCGTTCACGGCCGCGTGGCCGTCGCGGACTATGCGGATGACCAGGACTGGCTCGCCCCAGAGGTCTACGACGTCGGCTGTGTAGCGATAGGGCTTGGACGGGTCCAGCGTGTGCTCGATCGACCCCTCGCGGATGTTGTCGGCGCCGTACTCCGTCAGCACGCCGAGGATCTCGCTGTCGGCATCGGCGAGCAGCAGTGCGGTCAGCCGCGGTACGTCGTACGCCGTGAACGCGTCGGCGACCGCATCGAGCAGACGGCGGTCCGGGGCCGCACGGGTCTTCAGCGAGCGATCCGGGTCGGCCAAGCGCCCGCGTCCGCGGTGGAGTGCTGCTTTGACGGCTCCGACCGAGGTACGCAGTACGTCGGCGACCTCGGTGAGCGTGAAGCCGAAGAGGTCCTTCAGGGCGAGTGCAGCACGCTCTTGCGGCGGGAGGAGAGTCACGAGCTCAGCCCAGGCGTCACGGACCTCTGCGGGGTCAGCTGTGTCCGGTGCGGCCTGCTCCGGCGCGTCGACGAGCACAGGCGACTGGCGGCGGTAGCTGTCGACGTACGCGTTGGTGGCGACCCGAAACAACCAGGCGCGCGGGTTGACGATCGGGCTGTGCGCCTGGGCCGCCTGGGTGAAAGCGCGGGCCAGCGACTCCTGCACGAGGTCCTCGGCATCGAACGCGTTGCCGCTCAGCCGGCGGCAGTACCTGTACAGGTCGGAGCGCAGCGGCTCGAGGCGGTCGAGGAACTCCCGCCGCGCCTGCCTGGTCGCCTTCAGCTCAGGCATGTCGAGTGCATCCGTCATGGTCATACCAGTGTGGACGGACGAGGCAGCCGTCAGGATACGGACCCGGTTCTTCGGACTGTCGAGCGTCTAGTAAGGTAAGCCTTAGCTAACAGGACCGCCCACCTCGACAGCAGAGAGTCCGCCATGACCAGAGCACTGCCCGAGCCGACGTACCGGCGCTTCGTCGCCGGCCTCGGCACCCTCAGCCTCCGGCCGTTCGACCTGACCGAGGACGTCACCACGCTGCACAGTTGGGTCACCCAGCCGTACGCGCGGTACTGGGGTCTGCTGGACGCGTCGGTTGCCGACGTGCACGCGGAGTACCTGCAGATCTCGCAGAGCGCGCATCACCGTGCCTTTCTCGGCGAGCACGACGGCCGGCCCGCGTTCCTGATGGAGCGCTACGAGCCGGCGTACGACGCGGTCGGCAAGGTGTACGACGTCGCGCCGGGTGACATCGGCATGCACGTCCTGGTCGGACCGCCGGTCACGCCGATCGCCGGCTTCACCGCGGCGGTGTTCCAGACGATCATGGACAGCTTGTTCAGCGATCCGCTGGTCGACCGGGTCGTGGTCGAGCCCGACGTACGGAACGTGAAGATCCAGGCACTGAACGAGCGGATGGGTTTCCGCAAGCACAGCGTCGTTCAGCTGGCAGACAAGCAGGCGTGGTTGAGCTTCTGCACCCGCGACCAGTACGCCGACGCACACCGGATGAACGAGGCAGGCTGATGATCTCGCATTTGAACCCGGACGTCTGGGCTGTCGCCAACCGCGCCCTGGTGCGGAAGGCGCTGGCCGAGTTCGCGCACGAGCGGATCCTGTCGCCTGTTGCTGTCGACAACGGGTTCGCGGTCGACGGGTACCGGTTCGCGGCCCGGCTGTATCCGTTGAACCACTGGGAGATCGATGCCGCTAGCATCGTCCGGGACGACGGCGGGCCGATCGACGCGCTCGAGTTCATCACGACGTTCCACGAGCAGCTGGGGATCGGCGCGGAGATGCTGCCGGTGTACCTCGAGGAGATCAGCAGCACGCTGGCGTCGGCGGCGTACAAGCTGTCGAAGCCGGACCTGACCGCGGCGGACCTGGTCACCGCGGACTTCCAGGCGATCGAGGCCGCGATGACGGAAGGGCATCCGTGTTTCGTGGCGAACAACGGGCGGCTCGGGTTCGGGGTGAGCGACTATCTGGCGTACGCGCCGGAGACCGGTGCGGCGGTGCAGCTGGTCTGGATCGCGACCCGGCGGGACCGGACGACGGTTGCTCACAGCAACACGCTGACGTACGACGAGCTGCTGCGGGCCGAGCTGGGCAGCGCAGTACTCGACCGCTTCGCCGCGGAGATTGTTGTCGCGGGCGCCGATCCTGGTGATTACGTATACCTGCCGGTGCATCCGTGGCAGTGGGAGAACAAGACGTCGATCACGTTCGCGGCGGATATCGCGCAGCGGCACATCATCTACGTCGGGACGACCGACGACGTCTACCAGCCGCAGCAGTCGATCCGGACGTTCTTCAACCGGTCGCAGCCGGCCCGCTGCTATGTGAAGACGGCGTTGTCGGTGCTCAACATGGGATTCATGCGCGGGCTGTCGCCGTCGTACATGGCCGCGACGCCGGCGATCAACGACTGGGTCCACTCGGTGGTCTCGAACGACCTTGTGCTCAAGCGCTACGGCTTCAGCGTGCTGCGCGAGATCGCGGCGGCCGGGTATCACAACCGGTACTACGAGAACGCGACGGCCAAGACATCGCCGTACCGGAAGATGCTGTCGGCTTTGTGGCGTGAGAGCCCGGTACCTTCGCTTGAGCCCGGTGAGCGGCTCGCGACGATGGCGTCGTTGCTGCACGTCGATCGACACGGCGCATCACTGGCCGCTGCGCTGGTACGGGCGTCGGGTCTCGCGCCGACGGACTGGCTGCGGGCATACGTCGACGCGTACCTGATCCCGTTGGTGCACAGCTTCTACGCCTACGAGCTGGTGTTCATGCCGCACGGCGAGAACCTGATCCTGGTACTGCGGGACGCCATCCCGATCCGAGTGATCATGAAGGACATCGCGGAGGAGATCGCCGTCCTCAGCCCGTCGACGCCGATCCCGGCGGACGCTGAGCGGGTGCGCGCCGAGGTCCCCGACGACGAGAAGCTGCTGTCGATCTTCACCGACATCTTCGACTGCATCTTCCGCTTCCTGTCTCCGTTGCTGGACAGGGAGGGTCTGCTGACGCCCGACGAGTTCTGGTCGGTGGTCGCTGACGCGGTGCGCGACTACCAGTCCGCGACGCCGGAGCTGGCCGACGCGTTCGCGAAGTACGACATCTTCACGCCGGAGTTCGCGCTGTCGTGCCTGAACCGGCTGCAGCTCCGCAACAACCAGCAGATGGTCGACCTCACCGACGTCGCCGGCTCCCTCCAGTTCGTCGGCACCTTGCAGAATCCCATCGCCTGTGGATAACTCCGACGGCGAGATGCCGAGATCGGTCAAGCTGTTGGAGTGACCACGCTCGAAGCCACGCGGGACGGCCGAAGATACGAAGTAGTCAACGGCCGTCTCCTCATCACCGGCGCCCAACCACCCGCGCACCACGCGGCCGTCATCGCGTTGATGATTGCCCTGAAACAAGCCTGCCCACCCGACCTGCTCATCTCGGTCGGCTCACTGGCCTTCCGCCCCACACCTCACACAACGCTCCGCCCCGACCTCCTCGTCTGCCCCCGCAACTACACCGCCACCGAACCACCCGACTTGGCCGTAGAGGTCCTCTCCCCCTCCACCCGCACCACCGACGTAGTCCTCAAACGCGCCCTCTACGAAACCCACCAAGTCCCGTCCTACTGGCTCCTCGACCCCATCACCCAAGAACTGACCGTCCTCGCCCTGACCCCCACCGGCTACACCTGCCAAGCCGTAGTCCAAGCCGAAGAAACCTTCCACGCCACTCTCCCGTTCCCCATAGCCCTGACACCGTCCGCCCTCCTCCGCTGACGGGGCATCCCGGGGCATCCCAGGGCAACCCGGGGCAGATTCCCGAAATGGTGTCGACTGCCCGTTGACAGCCGCCATGCTGGTCGAATGACGACGAAGGAGGCACGATGGGGTTCGTGGACACCACGCCGCAGAAGCTCACGCTCGCACAGTTCGACGCACTTCCCGACGACGGGATGCGGCACGAACTGCTCGACGGACGGCTACTGGTGACACCTGCGCCTAAGGAGGAACATCAGCGGGCCGCCGGCGTGTGCTACGCAGCGCTGTTGAGGGCATGTCCGGAGGACATGGAGGTCTTCTTCGCACCCTTCGACTTCCGGCCGAACGGGCGGACCAGCCTGCAACCCGATCTGATGGTCTTCCAGTACCAGGATGTCGGTGGAGACGAGGCTCGGCGCACACTGGTCCTCGTCGTCGAGGTCCTGTCGCCGTCGAACCGGTCGACCGACCTGATCATGAAGCGCCACGCGTACGAGAAGGCCGGCATCGCGTCGTACTGGATCATCGACCCTGATGCCTTCGTGCTGACGGTCCTCGAGTTGGCCGATGGAGAGTACGTCGAGCGAACGTTCAAGGGCGACGAGGCGTTCGCAGCCGAGCACCCGTTCCCGGTGCGGATCGTTCCGGCCGAGCTGGCACGTCGAGTCAACCGCTCGGTCTGATTCCAGGGCATCTCGGGGCAGCTGCTGATCTGCCCTGCCACCGCAGGCGTGTTCGGTCCAGAGTCGGATCATGAGACCGGTTGAACCAGGCGAATTCACGGTGGCCGACCTAGAGCTGGCTCCGGATGAAGGCCCGCGGTACGAGCTTGTCGACGGCGTGCTGTTAGTGACCTACATGTCATCGACGATTCATCAGCGAGCGCTCGGCGCGCTGATGCTGCACCTGGCCTCAGCCTGTCCCGAGCACCTCAAGGTTCTGCCAGGGCCGCTGGAATTCCGGCCCAACGATCGGCTGGCGCTGGTTCCCGATCTGCTGGTGCTTCCCAACAAGGAGCACGTGATGCGATGGGTTGACGAGTTGGCTCTTGTCGTGGAGGTTGTCGTGTCTACGACGCGCACGGTCGACCAAGTTCTCAAGCCTGAGCTCTACGCACGGGCCGGCGTGCCCGCCTACTGGATCTTCGACCCGGTCGAGGAAGAGCTGACCGTGCTCGAACTGGCGGACGGTTCGTACCAGGTGCGTGCCGTTGTCAGCGGCAACGACGTGTTCGAAGCAGAACTGCCATTTTCAGTGCGGATCGTCCCGGCTGACCTCATCGAGTGACGGTCGGGCGGACACGCTCGTGGGCCGTTAGTTGTAGTAGCGGCGCGCGCTGGAGCCGATGCGGGTGACGTCGGTGCCGTAGATGTGGATTGAGATCGCCGTGGTGTCGGACGTGTTGTTGACGCGGTGGATGTCGCCGGGAGGTGCGAAGCCGCTCACGTCGCCGGCGTGGTTGTCGCTCTGGCCGATCAAGCGGAGGTCGGCGTCGTACAGGTCCTCGTGTTCGACGCCCTGGATCACACCGAAGACGCACCAGGTCACGTGGTCGTGGATCCTGGTGAGCTGACCGGGTCGCCAGACCAGCGCGATGATCGAGAACGAGCCGTCGGGCTCGACGTGCAGCGTGTGGCTCTGGTAGGTCTCGTCCGATCCGAGGCGCTGTTCGGCCGTGAGTACGTCGGGAGTCGGCAGGTGACGGCGCAGTTGCTCGGCCACGAGCTGCGCGGTGCCGTGCCAATCGGCGTGCTGGTCGATCGCGGTACGGACGCCCGCGGCGAGGTCGGTCAGTTGACTGGTGGAGATCGTTGTCGTCGTCATGTCTTGAGCGTGCGCCACCCCAACCCATAGCGTCTAATGCCAAGTTTCGTTCTCACCCATAGACGGGTTTGATACATGCTCGATGTCACGAAGTTGCGCGTCATCGACGCCGTCGCGCGCCACGGATCGGTCACCGCCGCCGCGCGGGAACTGCACTATTCCCAGCCGTCGGTCACCCATCACCTGTCCCGCCTCGAGGCCGAGACCGGCGCACAGTTGGTGCAGCGCGCCGGCCGCGGCATCCGCCTGACCGAGGCCGGCCGGATGCTCGCTACCCGGGCCGCCGAGATCATCGGCCGGATCGACGCAGCCGACGCCGAGCTCGCCGCGCACGTCGGCCTGCGGGTCGGGCGGGTTCGTCTCGCGGGGTTCTCGTCGGCGATCGGCTCGCTCGTACCGGCAGCGGTCGCGGCGCTGGCCGGCAAGCATCCGGAGCTCGAGGTCAGCCTGACCGACCTGCATCCCCCAGAGGCACTCGAGCTCCTCCGCACCGGCAACATCGACGTCGCGATCGTCTTCCGGTACGACGAGACCGAGCCGGAGCCGAGCGGCGTACGGCTGCACCACCTGCTGGACGACCCGCTTTACCTGCTGTCGAAGGATCGGCCGGTCACGCTGGCCGAACTCGCCGACGCGACCTGGATCGCCGGCTGCGATCGTTGCCGCAGTCACCTGACTTCGTTGTGCGCGGTAGAGGGCTACGAGCCACGGGTCGGCTACACGTCCGACGACATGGTGGTGATGCAGGCCCTCGTCAGGTCCGGTCTCGGCGTAACGACGATGCCCGGTCTCGCGCTCCGCAGCCATCAGGTCGACGGCATCTTCGCAACCGAGATCCCCGGCTCACGCCGGCACGTCTACGCCGCGACGTACGGCGAACCGCCCGACCCACCCGCGATCGCAGCCGTGCTCGCGGCGCTGGACGAAGCTGCCGCGAGCTGAGTCAGCCGTTGAGGAGGTGGGTGAGTTCCGCCTTCCCGGGAAGGTTTTCGGGGCGGACGATGTCGCCGGTGCGGACGTAGTAGAAGGCTGCGGTGATCTGGGACAGGGGGATGTTGAGTAGTTCGGACCAGGCGACGCGGTAGATGGCCAGCTGGAGGGGGTCGGCGGTTTCGGAGCGGTGGGTTTTCCAGTCGATGACGTCGTAGCCGCGGGATCCGTCGTCGCGGACGACCTGGTAGACGGCGTCGATGCGGCCGCGGATGACGCGGCCGTCGAGGGCGAGGGCGAAGGGGGCCTCGATCTCGTACGGCGTGGTTTCGCCGAACGGTCCGTCGCGGAACGCATCCATCAGGTCGGTGAGGTCGGTGTCGTCGACGATGTCCTCGTCCGCAGCGCCGGGGAGGTCGTCCGGGTCCAGCAGGAGTTGCTGGCCGAAGTAGCTCTCCACCCAGGCGTGGAAGCGGGTGCCGAACCGCGCCGCCCGGTTGGGTTTGCGGGGCATCGGGCGGGCGAGCTCGGCGGCGAGACCGTCGGGGTCCTTGGCCAGTCGCATCACCTGCGTCGCGGACAACGCGGCCGGCAGCGTCACGTCGTACGCCTTGCGGCTCCGGCTTTCCCTTGCCTCGGACAACAATCGCTCGATTTCGGAGTCCCAGCGCGCGACCGTCGCCTGCTCGTCGAGCAGCAGCGACTCCTCGGCCTCGACCGACGGACCTTCCGTCCGCGACAGCTCCACGAGCGCCGCCGCGTCGAGCCGCCGCTGGTACGACTCCAGGTCGTACGCCGTCGGCCACGGCGCCTGCGTCTGCTCCGCAAGCTCCGGGTTCTCCGCCGTCAGCTCCGGTTGCTCGGCCCACTCGATCACGCGGTCTCCGGCATGCTTCTTCAGCGTCGACAGGTACGACGACGGGCCGCGCGGGCGCTTCTGCGTCGGCCCCCACCAGTGCCCGGTCGCAACGAGCAGCTCCTTCGCGCGAGTGAAGGCGACGTACCCGAGCCGCCGTTCCTCCAGCGCGTTCATGTCCTTGCACTCGTCCGCGAACGACTTCAGCCCCGCGTTCGACAGGTCGTGAATATCCGGCAGCGTGTCCGCGTCACCGCGCAACGGCCACGGCAGCACCTTCGCGTTCGTCGTCCACTTGTCCCGGCCGCGATCCGACGGGAACACCTTCGAGACCAGCGTCGGCACGAACACGACCGGCCACTCCAGGCCCTTCGACCGGTGCGTGGTCAGCAGCTTCACCGAGTCGGCCTCGCTCGGTACGGCGAGGTCGAGGCCGGCGGCGTACTCCTCCTCGGCCGCCAGGTAGGCGAGCAGCCCGTCGAGCGAGCCGTCGGACTCGGTCGAGACAAAGTTGCCGACGGCATCCAAGAACGCGGCGAGGTGGTCGCGGCGGCCGGCGTCGACGTGGTCGGGGGTCGCGGTCAGCTCGACGTCCAAGCCGATCGTGCTGATCACTCGGCGGACCAGGTCGAGCAGCGGCTCACCGGCGTGGGCGCGCAGTTCGCGGAGTTCGGTGGACAGCTCCTTGAAGCGGACCAGCGCTTCCGGCGCGTACTCCGAACGGCCCGGATCGTCGACCGCTTCGGCCAGCGAGATGACCTCGGTCGAGTCCATCCCGGCCACGGCCGCGTCCAGCGCAGCGACCAGGTCGTCGGCAGCCGGCCGCTCCCCCGCATCGGCGAGTGCGCGGGCACGGTTGGCAAGCAGAGCGAGGTCGCGGTGGCCGATCCGGTACCGCGGGCCAGTGAGGATCCGGAGCATCGCGGCGTTCGCAGTCAGGTCGTTGACGGCCTGCAAGGTGGCGACGACGTCGACGACTTCCGGCAGTGCGAGGAGCCCGCCGAGACCGACGACCTCGACCGGGACCTTGCGGGCGATCAACGCTTCGTGGACCGCGCTGAGGTCGACGTTGGTCCGCATCAGGATGCCGATGTCTTTCCAGCGGCGGTTCCGGGTCTGGTGTGCGGCGACGATCGCGTCGGCGACCCACTCGATCTCCTTCGAGCGCGTCTCGAACAGTCCGACGGTGATCGCACCCTCGGGAGCGTCCGCCGGAGCCTCGAGCGGGATGACGCCCGGATGCTGCTCGTACAGCTCGGCAGCGTGCTGGTTGGCGGCCGCGAGGATGCGACTGCCGCAGCGCCGGTTGATGCTCAGCACGTATCGCTGGGCCGGCGTGCCGTCGGCCTGCGGGAAATGCACCGGGAACTCGTCGAGGTTCGCGACCGAGGCACCGCGCCACCCGTAGATCGCCTGACAGGGGTCGCCGACAGCCGTGACCGGGTGGCCACGCCCATCCCCTCCGGCGAACAGGGCCGTCAACATACGCCGTTGCGACACCGAGGTGTCCTGATACTCGTCGAGCAGCACAACCTTGTACCGAGCCCGCTCGACGGCAGCGACCTCCGGACATTCCTCCGCCAGCCGCGCGCCCAACGCCATCTGATCGGCGAAGTCGACAACGCCACGCTCAGCCTTGTAAGCCTGGTACTCCTCGACAAGCTGCAGGATCTCGCCACGCTTCAACGCGGTCTCGGCAAGCTTCCGCACCTCCACCGTTTGCTTACGAGCAGCGGCGACCTCGAGCCGCACGGCCTCGTCGTGGTCGCGGATGTCGTCCGCACGGAGCAGATGATCCGCAAGCTCGCCATCCAGCGCGAGCAGACTGTTGACGAGCGTCGGCACGTGGTGCGACGCAAACCGGATCGGCCCGGCCGACCGCCGTACAACCCGGCCGGCAAGCTGGTACCGCGTTGCATCGGCCAGCACCCGCGAGTCCGGCTCCAGGCCGAGCCGCAGGCCGTGCTCGGCGATCAACGTGCCGGCGAACGCGTGGTACGTCGAGACAACCGGCTCGCCCGGTTCCTCGGGCTCCCAGTTGGGGATGTTGCTCCGCAGATGCGCGGCCAGCAGCGGATGCTGGTCCTTCGGCAAGGTCGATCCGAGTACGCCGGCCTTCGTCAGGTCGTCGCGGATCCGTACGTCGAGCTCGTTCGCGGCCTTCTTCGTGAACGTCAGCCCGAGCACTTCCTCCGGCTTCACCTGTCCGGTGCAGATCAGCCACACCACGCGCGCGGCCATCGCGGTCGTCTTGCCGGAGCCGGCACCGGCAACGATCACGCCCGGCGCGAGCGGCGCCGTGATCGCGGCCAACTGCTGATCGGAGAACGGGATCCCGAGGAGGTCACACAGGTCTGCGGTGGTGCGGAGTTGGGCGGCGGCCATCAGACGATCTCCCGGCCTTCTGGCTGGATCGGGCAGAGGGCTCGGGCTTCGCACCGGGTGCAGCCGTCGTTGCGCTGGGCGGTGAACTGCTCGGTACGGATCATCGACTCGGCGTCGTCGACGGCTTCGTCGAGCCAGGTGCGGCCGTCGTCGTCGGCCTCCAACGGGCCCTGGTGCTGCACCTTCGGAAAGCCGCCGTTGTCGTCGTGCCGCAACTGGACCAGCTCGGCGCCACCGGCGACCGCGTCCTCGCCGAGCTTCTTCAGCTGGCGGGAGTTGATCGCCCGCTGGTAGATCGCGAGCTGCACATGCCGCGCCAACGCCGGCTTGGTCGGGATCGAGCGGCCGGTCTTCAGGTCGACCACCCGGACAGTCCCTTCGGCATCCTTCTCCACCCGGTCCATCCGGCCCTTGACCCGGACCGCAGGCTTGTCCTCGTCCGGCAGCAGCACGTCGAAGTCCACCTCGGTCCCCACCAGCGTCCGGTCCGGGCGTCCCTGGTGCCATGCGACGAACCGGCGCAACGCCTGCTCCGCCTCGGCGCGCTCGCGGTCCGAGATCCACGCGGACTCGAAGTCGAGCTGCGTCCACACCTTGTCGAGCCAGCCGTTGAGCTCGTCGATCGACGGGGGCAACGTCCCGGTCGCGACCGCATCGGCCAGCGTGTGCAGCACCATTCCGAAGCCGATCGCCGACGTGCTCGGTGTCTCTCCGCCGGCACGCCGCGTCAAGAACCATCGCAGCGGGCAGTCCACGATCGTCGTCAACGCGCTCCCCGACAACGGCACCGGGAGCGAAGGATCGGCGATCGGCCGCTCGGACCGGGTCCGCTCCCGCACACCCCACCACCGCGACGGATCGGCGGTCGGCACCAACGCATACTCACGGTCGTCAACGGCGTCGGCCAACTGCGCCAGCCGATCGGCCGCCACCCGCTTCAGCGCAGGTGACGACGAGGGATCCGCGAGTACGCAGCGCAGATCAGCGACCAGCCCCGGCAACGACAACGGCCGTCGCGGCCGACCCGCGACCAGTTTCAAAGGAATGTCCAGCTCGGCAAGGAATCGGGACGGCTGGTCGCCGTCGGCCTCGGGCGCCTGCACCGCCGTCACGATCAACCGCTCCCGGGCCCGGGTGATCGCGACGTAGAACAGCCGTCTCTCCTCGGCCAGCAACGCACCAGCCGACAGCGGATCGATCAGCCCGTCCGGCCCCAACCGGTCCGGCTCCAGCAACGACCCGCGCCGCCGCAGGTCGGGCCACTGCCCCTCTTGCACCGAGGCGACCACAACGAGCCGCCACTGCAGACCCTTGGACCGGTGCGCGGTCATCAGCTGTACGCCGGCCTCGCGGTACGTCCCGTCGAACCGGTTGTCCGCCGCGATGTCCAGCGACTCCAGCTCCGCCAGGAAGGCCGAAACCCCCTTGAATCCAACCTGTTCCTCGGCTCGGCCGGCCGCATCGAACAACGCGCACAGCGAATCCAGATCACGGTTGGCCGCGCGCGCGGTCTCGCCCCCCGACCCGGCCTGTCCGCGCAGCCGCCGTAACCAGGGCGACTCGGACCACAGTGACCACATCACCTCGTCCGGCGCGGCTCCCGCGGTCACGATGTTCCTTGCCTTGAGCAACCGCTCGCCCAGCGCCGCGAACCGCGCCTCGGCCGGGGACGCCTCCTCGTCGAGCAGCAGCGGGTTCATCAACGCTTCCCGCAGCAGCTCGTCCGACGAGCGCGGCAGCCGCTGGCCGCCCGCAGCATCCCGGTCGCGGCGGCGCAGTACCCGGGCCAGCCGCCGCAGCTGCCCCGCGTCCATCGCCCCCAACGGCGACAACGCCAACGCGCGCACGACCTCGACAGTCAGCGTCTCGGGATCGGCCACCGCCCGCAGCGCCAGCAACATCGGCCGTACGGCGGGCTCGCGCGACAGCGGCAACTCGTCACCCGCGACGTCCACCGGGATCCCGGCCGCGCACAGCGCACGCCGCAGCGGCGGGATCGAACGACTGCCGGACCGGACCAGCACAGCCATCTCGTGCCACCCGACGCCGTCCTGCACATGCGCCCGCCGCAGCAGGTCCGCGATGTGCTCGAGCTCGGCGCCACTGGTCGAGTACAGATTCGCCTCGACCTTCCCCGGGCCGAACACACAGGCCGACGCATCCGGGTTGCGGAACCGCTCGAACGTCTCCCGGTCGAGCGAACCCGGCACGCCGAGCCGGTTCACGACGTTGCGCGACACCCGCTGCAGCGTCGTACCGAACCGTCGTGTCGTCCCCAACGCGATCTGTGCGGCCTCGGCGCCGTCCCGGGCCCGGAACTCGTCGGCGAACCGCAGCAGACCACGGACGTCGGCGCCACGGAAGGTGTAGATCGACTGGTCCGGATCGCCCACGACGACGAGGTCGCGGCCGTCGCCCGCGATCGCCTGCAACAGCTTGGCCTGACCGGGATCGGTGTCCTGGTACTCGTCGACGAACACGGCTTTGAACTCGGCCCGCAGCTTCGCCTGCACCGACGGCTGCTGCGCCAGGATCACCGCGCGGTGGATGAGCTCGGAGTAGTCCAGCACCTGCTCGGCATCCAGGACCTGCAGGTACTCCTCGAAGAAGTCGCCGACCGCGACCCACTCGGCCCGCTCCGCCGACCGGCCGATCGCGGACAGGTCCTCCGGGTCGAGCCCGAGCTGCCGTGCCTTGCCGATCACCGCCTGCACCTCGTCGGTGAACCCGCGCGTCTTCAGCGCCGGATGCAGACTGCCCGGCCAGTGCACCGCGCCGACCTCACGGCTGCCCGACAACGCCTCGGACAGGCGCAGCGACTGCTCCGGCCCGGACGGCAGCCGCAGCGGCACGTCGAACGCGTCGGCCGGTGTGAACCGCCGGAGCAACGCGTAGCAGAAGGAATGGAAGGTCATCGACGGCATCACCCGGGTCGTCCGCCCGAGCCGGCCGGTGATCCGATCCCGGAGCTCGGTCGCCGCCTTCCGCCCGAAGGTCAGCACGAGCACTTCATCGGGACTCAGCCCGCGATTGCGCACCCGGTCGACGACAGCCTCGACCAACGTCGTCGTCTTCCCGGTCCCCGGACCGGCGAGGACCAGCAACGGGCCGCCGGGATGATCCACGACGGCCTGCTGATCAGCATCCAGGACAGGCGCCGCAGCGCTTCGTCCCTCGGCCCGGACCAACCGATACCGGGACCCCTGTCTGCTGACCATCGCACCATCTCAACAGACCCCACCGACAATCTGCGAAGAGCCACCCCGGGCCTCGTCGCGATAGCCGGAAACCGGACAACACGGACGTAGCCGGGCGATAACTTTCCGCACCCGCGGCGCATCGAGTACCTCGGAAGCAACCAACGATAAGGAGCACCGAATGAGGACGATGCGACGCACGGCCGCCCTCCTGGGGGCGGCTGTTCTGCTGGCTGGTCTGGGGACCGCCACTGCCTCCGCAACGAAGACGGCGAACCCGAAGATCCAGTCGATCTGCTCGCTGGATCTCGGCTCGATCACCGCGCAGGGAAACTATGTCGACCAGGTGGTGTCCGCCGCCAGCCCGCCAGTTGCGAGCGAACGCCGGGTCGGTCCGCAGGTCGCCCAGCCGGGCGAGACGCGGGCGAGCGCGACCTGGGAGTTCAAGCCCGAGCCCGAGGGCGGCAGCTCCGACAGCGGCTACGCGCTGTACGGCGACACGCTCTACAGCACGGTCATCAACAACGTGCCGGACGGACCGTGGTGGGGCCGTGGGCTCGCGATGGAGGACATGGGCGCCTACACCTCGATCGCGCGGGCGGCGTACCCGAAGGGCGACTCGCCGACCCGGCAGTACTTCTACGCGCTCCGCACCGACGGCTCGCTGGCGCGCTGGAAGCTCGACAAGGAAGGGTTCCACCCGCTCGGGACGTACGCCGGCTTCTCGGCCGTGAAGACGATGACGCTGATCAGCACGACGTCGACGTACGACACCTTCCTGGCCACCACCAAGGCCGGCGCGCTGTACACGATCCACATCCCGACCACGTCGCCGCTGACGCCGGTCGTGAAGGTCGTCCGGTCGTCGACCTGGCAGGGCTTCGAGGCGATCGTCGCGGAGAAGTGCGGCACGCAGTCCACGCTGCTGGCCGCGATCGACACCGACAGCGGGTCGGCGTACCTGTACGCCGTTGGTCACGCCAACGGTACGGCCACTGTCATCCAGAGCCTGGGCAAGGTCCCGGGCACGTTCGACGACCCCGTCTACTTCCTGCGCACCTCGCAGGCAGGCACGCCGCTGAACGGCGAGTGAGGGTCTAGGACTGCGGATCCCAACGGGCGTCGCGGAGGTTCACGCGCCCGTTGGTGATCCGTACCCCGTCCGACCGCAGCCGGTGGAGTTGCTCGTCGCCGACCTCTTCGGCCGGTACGCCGGACGCGCGGATCACCCGCCACCACGGCACGCTCGCGCCGTACTCGCGCATGATCGCGCCGACCTGGCGCGGCCCGCCCTGCCCGACGTACTCGGCGATATCGCCGTACGTCGCGACGCTGCCCTCCGGGATCGACTCCACTGCCCGCAGGACGGCCTCGATGTACTCCTCCCGATCCACGAGGTCAATCTAAGCCAGCGGCGCGAGCGCCTTCGCGAGCGGCTCCAGGACCGACGGCGGCGCGTCCAGCGGCAGGTTCATGATCACGAGGTCGACGCCGGCCTCGGCGTACGCCGCCGCGTCGGCGACCGCCTTGTCGAGCGGGCTGTCCGGGTCGACCCGGACGTTCACCGAGCAGGTGATCTCGTTGACGTCGCGGCCGACCTCGTCACAGCGCTGGACCAGGACGTCCTTGAGCGGCTTCCACTCCTCCGGGCTCGGGACGATCACGTTCCACTGCTGCGCCCACCGGGCCACCGCGCGGAGCGTCCGCTTCGGGCCCTTGCCGCCGATCGTGATCGGCGGGTGCGGGGTCTGCACCGGCTTCGGGTTGCAGTACGCCTCGGTGAGCTTGACGTACTTGCCGTCGAAGTTGGCGACCTTCTCGGTGAGCAGCTTGATCATCGCCTCGGTGCCCTCGTCGAAGCGGTCGAAGCGCTCCTTCAACGGGTACAGGTCGATGCCGTACGCCGCGGTCTCCATCTCGTTCCAGCCGGCGCCGATGCCGAGCTCGAGCCGGCCGTTGCTGATGATGTCCGTGGTCGCCGCCATGTTCGCGAGGACGGCGGGATGCCGGTAGATCATCCCGGTCACCTGGCAGCCGAGGCGGATCCGCGAGGTCGCCTGCGCCAGCGCGGCGAGCGTCGTCCAGGCCTCCAGGTTCGGGCCCTGCATGTCACCGCTGAGCGGGTAGAAGTGATCCCAGTGCCAGGCGGACTCGAAGATCTCGAACTGGTCCGCCGCGATCCACACGTCCCGCATCTGCTGCCAGGTGGTGTGTTCCGGCCTGGTCTTGATCGCGAACCGCATCCCGCGCCTCCCTAGAAGGGGAACCGTTTCCCCGACGGGACATTACCAACTAGCCGATGCACAGGGACGTGATCGGGCGACTCTGCTGGAGGACCGTCACCAAGGTGAAAACCTCGGACACAACGGCGGCGACGGCGGTCCAGAACAGGATCAGCACGAGCGTCTGCCGGCTGCGCCCGAACCAGCGCAGCAGCAGGAACAGCGCCACTGCCCCGACGGCCACACCGGCGAAGCTGAGCACGAAGGCACTCATCGGCAACGGCAGCGTGCCGTCGCAGGCAGCATGCCGACGTCGCGACAGCTCGGTCTCGGCGTTGGCGCTGGTCAGCGACAACAGCACGCCGGCCACGATCAGGCCGAACACCACCCCCTGGTGCCGGCGGGCCGGACGACCCTCCGCTTCGTCCCCCACGGGAAGCTTCTAGTCGAGGCCGAGGCGCGCGCGAACCTCCGGGCGCCGCAACGGTGGGACGGTCTGCGGCGGAGTCCGGCGGGCCGGCATCTCCTCCAGCAGTTGTTCGGTGATCCGCGCGACCTCGGTGGCCGCGCGCTCGATCGGGCCGCGCGTGGTCGCACTCAGCGAGCCGACGCCGGTCACCTTCCGCACGTACTGCAACGCCGCCGCGTAGACCTCCTCAGAGGTAGCGGACGGCTCGAGTCCCCGGAGCACGGTGATGTTTCTGCACATGTCACGACAGTACGTGGCTGGTGGGACAGTTAGGTCAAAACCTACGAGCTATTGACTTCCCTAATGGTCGTAGGTTTTCCTCAAGGCATGAGTACTACCGTGCCGGACCGGCGGTCCCGGCGTCGCCAGGAGACGATCGGGGAGATCCTCGACGTCGCGATCGAGCTGATGGCGGCCGAGGGCGTCGCCGCGCTGAGCCTGTCGGCGGTCGCCCGCCGGCTGGGGATGCAGCCGCCGTCGCTGTACCAGTACTTCCCGTCGAAGATCGCGATCTACGACGCGCTGTTCCAGCGGGGCGCCGAGTTGTTCCTGGCCGCGCAGCGGGAGGCGATCGCCGCAGCCACCACCGACGACGTCGTGGAGCTGCATCTGATCGGCACCACGGCGTACGCGCGCTGGAGCATGCAGAACCCGGTCTACTCGCAGCTGATGTTCTGGCGGACGATCCCCGGGTTCGAGCCGAGCCCGGAGGCGTACGCGCCGGCCCAGGAGGCGCTCGGCGTACTGCAGGACGGTCTGCAGGCGGCGGTGGACGTGGGCCGGCTGCACCCGGACGCTGCGAGCGAGGAGGGTCTCGCAGTGTTCACGTCGATCACGGCAGGGGTGTTGTCGCAGCAGATGGCGAACGAGCCGGAGGCGACCTTCGAGACGGGGCGGTTCACGCGGCTCTTCCCCGTCGTACTGGAGATGTTCTACCAGCACTACGCACCTAACAGGGGGAAGAAGAAATGAGCGCAGTACTCGCGGAACAGATAGGGCGGGCCGACCGGCCGCGGTGCCGGGTCCATCGGGACGCCGAGCTCCAGGCGTGGCACGGGCTGCTCGCGTCGATCGACGGGGACGAGTGGCAGCGCCGTACGGTCTGCGACGAGTGGGACGTCGCGGACATCGCCGGCCACCTGATCGGGCAGGCCGAGGACGTGAACCGGCTGTTCTCGTTCCCGCGCCGCTACCGGAAGGCCAAGCGGGTCTATCCCGACGTACTGCGGATCGACGCCCACATGATGGTCCAGGCTGACGAACACCGCGGTACGCCGCCGGCGCGGTTGCGGGCCGAGTTCGATGAGGTGTGGGCGAAAGCGACCCGGAAGATCTCGACCGAACCGGCGCTGATGCGGCGGATGTCGATGTCGATCGACGGGTTCGAGAGCGTCCGGCTGAGTCTCGGGTACATCCACGACATCCTGCTCGCGCGGGACCTGTGGATGCATCGCGATGACGTCTGCCAGGCGCTCGGCCGGCCGTTCGACGCCGGGCCGCACGCCGAGGAGCTGGTCGCGCAGGTGATGTACGACGTGATCGACGGGCCGTGGTGGGGAGAACGGCCCGCCGTCGAGGTGGAGCTGACCGGTCCGGGAGGTGCGACGTACCAGCTCGGGAGGGGCGAGTCGGTGGGTCGCGCCGCCGTCGACGCGGTCGGGTACATGCGGACGCTGTCCGGACGCGACGACGCCCCGGTGGTTACCGGTGATCCGGTAGCCACCGAGGCGATCGCGTCCTGCCGGATGCCGTTCTAGTTCGTTAGTACGAGGGCTGGCTCGGGTCGATCTGGTCGACCCAGGCCACCACGCCGCCGCCGACGTGGACGGCGTCGGAGAAGCCTGCGCCCTTGGCGATCGCGAGGACCTCGGCCGAGCGGACGCCGGACTTGCAGTGGAAGACCAGCTGCTTGTCCTGCGGCAGCTTCTCCAGCGCGACACCGGTCTGGAAGTCGGCCTTCGGGATCAGCACCGAGCCCGGGATCCGGTTGATCTCGTACTCGTTCGGCTCGCGGACGTCGATCAGCACGAAGTCCTTCTCGCCGTTGTCCTTGAGCTTGATCCACTCGCTCAGCTGCTTCACCGAGATCGTCGAGCCGACGGCCGCGTCGGCCGCCTCCTCGGTGATCGCGCCGCAGAAGCTCTCGTAGTCGATCAGCTCGGTGACGGTCGGGTTCTCACCGCAGATCGCGCAGTTCGGGTCCTTGCGGACCTTCAGCGAGCGCCAGTTGAGGTCGAGCGCCTCGTAGATGTTCAGCCGGCCGAGCGACGGGTCGCCGATACCGGTGAGCAGCTTGATCGCCTCGGTCACCTGGGCCGCGCCGACGGACGCGCACAGCACGCCGAGCACGCCGCCCTCGGCGCACGACGGGACCATGCCGGGCGGCGGCGGCTCCGGGTAGAGGCAGCGGTAGCACGGGCCGTTGTCGGCCCAGAACACGCTGACCTGGCCGTCGAAACGGAAGATCGAGCCCCACACGTACGGCTTGTGCAGCAGCACGGCGGCGTCGTTGACCAGGTAGCGGGTGGCGAAGTTGTCGGTGCCGTCCACGATCAGGTCGTACTGCTCGAAGATCTCGAACACATTGTCGTTGTCCAGCCGGGTCTCGTGCAGGACGACGTTCGTGTACGGGTTGGCCTCGAGGATGGACTCCTTGGCCGACTGGGCCTTGGACTTGCCCACGTCGGACTGGCCGTGGATGATCTGGCGCTGCAAGTTGGACTCGTCGACGGTGTCGAACTCGACGATGCCGAGGGTGCCCACACCGGCGGCGGCCAGGTACAGCAGAGCAGGGCTGCCGAGGCCGCCGGCGCCGATGACCAGCACCTTGGCGTTCTTCAGCCGCTTCTGCCCGGCCATCCCGACCTCCGGGATGATCAGGTGCCGCGAGTAGCGTCGCACCTCGTCGATCGTGAGCTCGTCGGCCGGTTCGACCAGCGGTGGCAGTGACGACACGTTGTCGGCTCCTCAGGAAGACGTCGGACGGGATCTGATGGTTTTCAACCATCTGTCCCACCTCCATGTTCCCGCACTCGCCAACCCGGTCCCGCGAGAGTCCACATCCCGGGAGAGTCGTCTCAGAAACGCGACGTGCCGGGCGCCCCCAGGGTGCCCGGCACGTCGGTAGTACTAGTCGTTGTCGATGATCGTTGCTGTGAGGGTCACCGGGACCTTCAGCGCGGCGCCGTCGACCTGCTGGATGATCGCGGTGAACGTCTCCGCCGGTTCCTTGACCTTGTCGTCGAGGATCTTCACGGACAGCTCGCCGGTGGTCTGCCCCGGCTCGACGTACCCGTCGACGGCGCGGTCGACCGGGCCGGTGCCGTCGTCGTTGGCGGATGTGTAGTCCTTGCGGATCACCGCCGTACCGTCCTTGAGCACTCCGCTGAACGACACGAACTTGTCGCTCGGAGCGGACAGTTTGACGCCGAAGTTGACCAGGCCGGTCTTCTCGGCCGTCTTCAGGCTGCTCAAGGTCAGCGACGGCGTCGGGTCGTCGTCCAGGACCAGACCGTCGCCGAAGGACTCGTTCAGCAGCCCGTCGTGCGGTACGGACAGCACCAGGCTGAAGGGCAGGTCATAGCTGTCCCGTGTGTTCCCGGTGATCGGCACAGACACCTTCTGCCGCACCTGTCCCGGCTTGAACACCAACTGCCGCCCAACGTCCCCGACGCTCTCACCGAGGTCGCCGTTGGTCTCGACGTACACACTGACCGGCCGGATGCTCGGCCGCGACATGGTCACCCAGAAGTCGACCGAGTGCGTGCCCTGGTCGCCTTCCTTCACCGTGACGCTCGACGCGGACAGCTTCGGCAGCAGCGCCGCAGGCACCGAATGGCCCAGCCCTGGCGACGAGAAGGCCAGATCGCTCACGTACGCCGACCCGCTGGCCACCCTGTCCGTACGGAGCTCCACCGCGCGCACGTCACGCAGGTCGATGCCCTTCAGCGACGACACCGGGATGCGGACCGTCCGGAGCAGGTTCTTCGGCAGACCGCTGTCGTTGCTCCCCGGCATCCGCACCAGCGCGTCACTGACAGCAGACACCGGTACGACGGCCGCCCGTCCGTGCCCGTCGACCACGTGAACGCTCAGATCGGTTCTCGGCGCCCCGGCCGGGTCCGGTGCGGCGCGGAACGTCAGTGCGGCAACCCGCCGCACGTCCCGCTGCCCTGCCGGGACGTTGACTCGCACTACCCCGTTCGTCCCACTCCACTGCAGTTTCGTGACCGCAGTGGTCGGCGTCTTGGCCGCGAACCACGCAGCACCCCAGTGCGGCGCGTTGGACCAGTCATCAGTCGCCATACAGGTCGGCGTCGAAGCTCGCAGCCCAGTAGTCGTCACACCAGCGCAGACCGTCGCAGTCACCTTCCCGGTAACCGCTCCGGCCGGCAGTGCCTTGTCCAGACGGTTCACGTCCCGTCCCTGCGACACCACCCGAACGACTGCCTTGCCCGCGGCCGCCGCCCGCGAGTCGGAGCCGTCGAACTGCGGCAGGAACTGCGTCTCGTGTCCCAGTTGCAGCCGGAAGAACCCGGCGACGTACGCCGTACCAACCGCCTGCTGCTCCTTCGGCGTCAAGCGACCCGGGTACTTCGCGCCGCACGGCGAGGCCTTCTCGTCGCCGAACCAGTCGTCGTTCGACGGCGCGGCGGACTGCCCCGGCGTCCACTCGGTGTTGAAGAAGTTGTGGTTGGCACCCATAACCGTGACCGTCGACCGCGCCGAGGCGTCGCCTCCGACGGAGTACCGGGTGTCGTCGTAGAACTTCTGTCCTTGCAGGTCGGACACGTCGCCGTCGCAGTACGGCAGTACGACGCTCATCGCCACACCTGGCACGGTTGCCCGCGCGAAGTCGGTCGGGGCGAGCGGCAGCACCGCACGGATCCCGTATTGACCGCCGCGGTCCGCGTTGAGGACCGCGGCACGCGCGACACCCTCACCGCCGCGGGAGTGGCCCATCAGCCCCACGTTCTGCAGGTCGATCTTGCCGACGAACCTGGTGCCGAACGGGCCGCCGCCGATCGTCGACCACTTCCGCCACAACGCCAGGTGGTCGAGGATCAGCTCGGCCCGAGCCTGCGCGCCCGCGTCGTACGCCTCGCTGTCCCAGGCGTTGATCGCGTTGGCGCTGATCGACACGACCTGGTACCCGTTGCTGGCCAGCGCTGTCGCCGGTCCGTCGTACCCGCGGTAGCTCGGGATCGCCTTCATGCCCGGCGGGCACGGCCACGGCTTGTCGTCGTCGGACGGGTGGGTCGGATCGCCGTAACAGACCTCGTGCCGGCCGTGCAGGAAGACGACCAGCGGCCGCGGACCGACCGCACCACGCGGCGAGTACACCTTGCCGAGCAGCTCCGAGCGGTGGCCGAGGCCCGGCAGGTAGACAGCCTCGTTGCCGAGGTTGTACTCCGCTGTGTCGACCTTGTACTTACCCAGCGCGCCGGGGTCGGCCGGCAGCAGCGGACCACGCCGCGCCTTCAACCAGTAGGCGTCGGTCGGGCCGGCCGCGGTGATGCTCCGGCTCATCCCGGACTGCTTACCCAGGTCGCCGGACCAGACCAGGCGTACGTCGCGGGCCTTCAGCACGGCCGGGTCGGCGCTGACCAGTGTCAGCGACTTGCGGTCCGGCGACTGCTGCGCCACACCCAGCGGTCTGCCGTCGACCTCCAGCAGCGGAAGCGAGGCACGCATCGGGGCGGGGGTGTCCAGGTGCAGCGTGAGCCGGTAGCCGCCGGTCACCGCACTCACATCCCACTGGTTGCCTTGAGCAACCGATTGTGGTGTTGCCGGCGGTGCGGCGGTAGCGGTGAGTGTCCCCACACCGAGCAGTGCGACCATCCCCAGCGACAGACTTCGGGCGGTTCTGCCGATCACTCGCACAGTGGTCCTCTCGTTCGTTCGACAAGTCATCTGTAGTACTTGTCAGGCGAGAGGAAAGTTGACCGGATCCGTCGCTCAGTCGTGTCTCAGTCGGACGTCGGATTCGACTCGATCAACTGGCGGAAAGCCCGGGCCACCTCGGCCGGATGCTCCATCTGTGCCACGTGTCCGGACTGCGGCAGATAGAGCAGCCGTGCGTTCGGGAACGTGCGCTGGGCCTTGGTGCGGATCCGTGCGTCGACCAGCCGGTCTCTACCGCCATAGATCAACAGGACCGGGCACTCCACTTTGGCTGCGTCCGCCCACAACGACCGGCGCGGTCTGGCCAGTGACGACCGCAGAATGCTCCGAGCGCCGTCCACCGTGGCCTGCCGGCCCCACGGGTCCGTGTCACGCCGGTGCAGCTCCGCCTCGTACGCCGCCCGTACCTCTGGCGCCAGCGACCGCGGATCGCCGAACACCATCGCCAGCGAGGCCTCGAACCGCCGCTCGAACGGCAGCCGCGCCGACCTCTGCAGTACTGCGGGGCCGAGCCTGGGCGTGGCGAGCGCCGTGAACCAGAGCGCACTGGCCGACACACGTGGATGTGGCAGCGCCGGCGACACCAGAGTCAGCGAGGCCACCAGGTCAGGACGCAGCGCAGCCAGCGCGACCGACGACGCCCCGCCCATCGAGTTCCCGAACACGTGCACGGGCTGGTCGTACTCACGCTCCAGCAGTTCGACCAGCACTGCGGCCTGCTCCGAGATCCCCGCCGCGCCCGACAGCGGCGTACGGCCGAAGCCAGGGAGGTCGGGGGCGACCCCGCGGATCGTGTCGTTGAGCATCAGACCCAGGGCGGTCCAGTTCAGGGACGATCCGCCCAGGCCGTGCACGAACAGGGCAGGCGGGAGGTCCGGCGTCGCACCAGGCAGGTCCCTGACCAGCAGATCCACCCCCGCGACCGGCACCCGCCGCTCCGGCCACTGATTCAGCTCCGGGGGTAGGCCATCCCCGGTTACTGGCCCGTAACTATCCACGCCACCCATGTTAGGACTGTTCCTAGGTGGAGACTGGGACGCATGGCGGGCGCGCAGCAGCAGCTGACGACCGAGGTGGACGGGCAGACCATGAA
This sequence comes from Kribbella sp. NPDC000426, assembly GCF_040300265.1. NCBI lineage: Bacteria > Bacillati > Actinomycetota > Actinomycetes > Propionibacteriales > Kribbellaceae > Kribbella > Kribbella sp. NPDC000426. The sequence goes on from NZ_JBEPDK010000007.1 coordinate 355,971, forward strand.
GCTCACCAACCTCGGCAAGGTGCTGTACCCACAGACCGGGTTCACCAAGGCCGAAGTGATCGACTACTACCACCAGGTGGCCGAGCTCCTGCTCCCCCACCTCAGCGACCGGCCCCTGACCCGCAAACGGTGGCCCGACGGCACCGAGGCGGCGTACTTCTTCGAGAAGAACGCTCCCCGCGGTACGCCGTCCTGGGTGCGCACCGAGACGCTGCCGACCCCTGGTAGCTCGACCGGACGCGACGAGATGAGCTTCGTGGTGTGCGACGACATCCAGACCGTGGTGTGGCTGGCCAACCTGGCCGCGCTCGAGCTGCACGTGCCGCAGTGGCGGATCGGGCTCTCCGACCAGGGCAGGGACCCGCAGGCCGACCTGATCGTCTTCGATCTCGACCCCGGGCCCGGGGCCACCATCGTCGAGTGCTGCGACGTCGCCCTGGCCCTGCGGGAGCTGCTCGGCCACTACGGGATGGAGGGCTGGCCGAAAACGTCCGGGAACAAGGGCATGCACCTGTACGTGCCGATCGAGCCCGCGTCGTCCCGGGAGACCAGCGCGTTCGCCAAACAGCTGGCCGAGCAGCTGGCAGAGGCCCTGCCGGAGAGCGTGACCGCCAACATGACCAAGGCACTCCGGCCCAACAAGGTCTTCATCGACTGGAGCCAGAACGCCAGTGCGAAGACCACGCTGGCGCCGTACTCGCTCCGGGGCTCCGACGAGCCACGGGTCTCCACACCGATCGACTGGGACGAGGTGGCGTCGGCCAGGTCCCCGGAGGAGCTCCGGTTCCTCCCGCACGACGTACTGGCCCGGATCGAGGAGTACGGCGACGTACTCGAGGGCCTGTACGACGATCCGCAGCCGCTACCGACCTGAGCAAGGAGGCGCCATGTCAGAGACCGACTTCGAAGGCCCGGACTACGACCCGGCGTTCGACGCGGAGTACGACACCGACCGGGACCCGCTCGACGAAGCCGCCGAGGAGGACGTGCCTGCTGACGCCAATCCCGCGGACGTGGAGGAGCAGCGCCGCGAGGTGGGCGACGACGAGGAAGACGATTACCGCTGACGGTGCCATCGCGGCCCGGTTCGGCGGGGAAGCTACTGGTGGGGAGGACTGCCCGGTAGGATTCGGGGAACGTCATCCGAAGGAGCACCACCGTGTCGACGACCCCCGAGACCGCACCGAAACGCGGCAGCCGCCTGCCTCGGCTGGCTCGGCGCGCGCAACTGCTCGAGGCGGCCCAGGAGGTGTTCGTCGCGAACGGCTACCACGCCGCCGCGATGGACGACATCGCCGACCGGGCCGGCGTCTCCAAGCCGGTCCTGTACCAGCACTTCCCCGGCAAGCTCGAGCTCTACCTCGCGCTCCTGGACACCTCCTGCGACGCGATCGTCGCCTCGGTGCAGGACGCGCTCAAGTCGACCGAGGACAACAAGCTCCGGGTCGCGGCGACCATGCACGCCTTCTACGACTACGTGGCGAACGCGCAAGGCGCGTTCCGGCTGGTGTTCGAGTCCGACCTGACCAACGAGCCGGCCGTGCGCGAGCGGGTCGACCGGGTCACGCAGGCCTGCGCGGAAGCCGTCTCCGAGGTGATCAGTGCGGACGCCGGCCTGAGCCGCGAGCAGTCGATGGTGCTGGCGGTCAGCCTGGTCGGCATGGCGCAGGTCAGCGCGCGGTACTGGCTGGGTGAGGGCAACCCGTCGATCCCGCAGGAGCACGCCGCCGACCTGGTCGCCTCGCTGGCCTGGCGCGGCATCCGCGGCTTCCCCCGCACCGATAGCTGAGGTTCTGCCGCCGATGTCCTGCGGCTGAGGTTCTGCTCTGGGCGGACGGGTGAGAGCTCGGCGGCGGCAGCGGATAGGCTCGAAAGCATTACCGGCGAGAGCCGCCGGTCGGAACGTGCCCGGAGGGTTTCGTGGAGGTAAAGATCGGCGTCCAGCACGCCAATCGTGAGCTGGTGCTGGAGAGCGAGCAGAGCCCGGAAGAGGTCCAGGAGCTGGTGGCTGAGGCCCTCGCCGGGAAGACCGGTCTGCTTCAGCTGACCGACGAGAAGGGCCGCCGGGTGCTGATCCCGGCCGACCGGCTGGCCTACGTCGAGATCGGCGAGGTGTCGACCCGCAAGGTCGGGTTCGGCGCGATCTGATCCCGGTCCGGACACAGTAGAGCGTGTCCGGGTTGCGGACTGCGGTCGAGAGGGCACGATGGCGGTAAGACCTGCGTCGTGAATGGTCTGGTTGTCACGGGGCACCAGCTACGCGCAGGTCGGCCATCCCTCACAAGGAGGAACCGTGTACTGGGTCTGGATGATCATCGTCAGTCTCATCGCGGGCATCATCTTCGGGCCGCTGGCCCGGCTGGTGCTCCCCGGCAAGCAGAACATCAGCCTCGGCTGGACCATCCTCGGCGGCGGCATCGGCGCCTTCATCGGTGGTCTGATCGCCTACTTCCTCGGCGTCAAGGACACATCGGGCCCGGACTGGATCCAGTACCTGATCCAGATCATCTGCGCCGCGATCGTCATCGCGATCATTTCGTCGCGCAACAGCAAAGCCAAAACCGCCTAGCCCAGGCACCCTCAAACGGCCGCCACCCCACCAGGGGCAGGCGGCCGTTGCCGTGTCAGGCCTGCAGGCCGAGGGCTGTCATGCGGGCGGTGTGGGCCTCGGTCAAACGGGTGAACATGCGGCCGATGGCGGCCAGGTCGAGGCCGGGGCGGTCGACGCTGCCGGCCAGCAGAGCGGTCAGGGAGTCGCGGTCGGCGGCGATGCGCTGGGCCTGGCTGAGAGCCTCGCCGACCAGCCGGCGGCCCCAGAGCGCCAGCCGGCCGCCCAGCTTCGGGTCCTCCTCGATGGCGGCGCGGACGCGGTCGACGACGAACTCGGCCTGGCCGGAGTCACCGAAGACGTCCAGCACCAGGGCCCGGGTCTCCGCGTCCACGAACGAGGCGATCTCGCGGTAGAAGTCGTTCGCCAGGCCGTCCCCGACGTACGCCTTGACCAGGCCTTCGAGCCAGTCCGACGGCGCGGTGTGGTCGTGGAACGCGTCCAGCGGCGTGACGAACGGCTCCATCGCGTCCATCGGGTCCACGCCGAGCTCCACCAGCCGGTCCCGGAGACGCTGGAAGTGGCCGAACTCGGTGGTCGCCAGCGCCGCCAGCTCCGCCTTGTCGTTCAGCGTCGGCGCCAGTTTGGCGTCCTCCGCCATCCGCTCGAACGCGGTCAGCTCGCCGTACGCGAGCACTCCCAGCAGATCCACCGCCGCGGCCCGGTAGGCGGGATCATCAAAGGCCGTCTGCTCCATGCCCGGCACCCTATCGGGCCGGGGGCGGTGGCAACGGACAAAAGAGAGGAAAAGAAGGGCGGAGTAGGAGGATGCCCGGCACCCGGTCGGGCCGGGCCCGCGAGTGGCGCAAACCACACGAAGCGGCGTTGACAGGTTGAGCGGTTACACTGGTGGGCGATTCGCCGGTGACGCGCCCAGATGGGCAAGCTGGTGCGAGGTGCTTGCACAGTGTCCCCGCGCCTCACGTAACAAGGCGCCCGGCCCCTGAGCAATCTGTCCGCACAAGCATGTGAGAGGCGATCAGCCTGACCACCTTCCGAGAGCTCGGCGTGCTGCCCGAGATCTGCGACGCGCTCGACCGCGTCAACATCGTGGAGCCGTTTCCGATCCAGGAGATGACACTCCCCGTCGCCCTGATGGGCACCGACCTGATCGGCCAGGCCCGGACCGGGACCGGCAAGACGCTCGGCTTCGGGATTCCGTTGCTGCAGCGCACCATTTCCCCCGGCGAGGCCGACTACGAGGAGCTCGCCGCTCCAGGCAAGCCGCAGGCGCTGGTCGTCACCCCGACCCGCGAGCTGACCATCCAGGTCGCCAAGGACCTGACCACCGCGTCCACCGTGCGTACGGTGCGCGTGCTGACCATCTACGGCGGCGTCGCGTACGAGCCGCAGCTGGACGCGCTGAAGAACGGCGTCGACGTCGTCGTCGGTACGCCGGGACGCCTGCTCGACCTGGCGAACCGGGGCGTTCTCGACCTCGGCCACATCAAGGTGCTCGTCCTCGACGAGGCCGACGAGATGCTCGACCTCGGCTTCCTGCCCGACGTGGAACGCATTCTGCGCAAGACGCCCGAGCTCCGGCAGACGATGTTGTTCTCGGCAACGATGCCGTCGGCCGTGATCGGGCTGGCCCGCACCCACATGCGGCACCCGCTGAACATCCGGGCGGAGTCGCACGAGGACACCCAGATGGTGCCGACCACGGCACAGTTCGTCTACCGGGCGCACGATCTGGACAAGCCCGAGGTGGTGGCGCGGATCCTGCAGGCCGAGGACCGCGGCCGGGTGATGATCTTCTGCCGGACCAAGCGCGAGGCGTCCCGGCTCACCGACGACCTGCAGGACCGCGGGTTCAAGGCGGCCGCGATCCACGGTGACCTGAACCAGCAGGCCCGGGAGCGGGCGCTGACCCGGTTCCGCGGCGACAAGATCGACGTACTGGTCTGTACCGATGTCGCGGCCCGGGGTATCGATGTCGAGGGCGTCACGCACGTCATCAACAACACCTGCCCCGAGGACGAGAAGACCTACATCCACCGGATCGGCCGGACCGGGCGCGCGGGGGCGAGTGGCATCGCCGTCACCTTCGTCGACTGGCCGGACGTGACCCGGTGGAAGGTGATCAACAAGGCGCTCGACCTGCCGTACGACGAGCCGCAGGAGATCTACTCCACGTCGCCGGAGCTGTACCACGACCTCGGCATCCCGACCGACGCCAAGGGCCGGATCCGCGCCGCCCGGGCTCCCGAGGCCCGTGAGGCGCGCGAGTCCCGTGAGTCCCGCGAGGACGCACCGCGTGGTCGTCGCGGCCGTGGGTCGGATCGGCCCGAGGGGCGCTCCGAGGGCGACGGTGCACCGCGGTCGGGACGCAAGCGGAACCGGACGCGGAAGCGCACCCGGGCCGGTCAGCCGGTCGAGGAACTCGCCGACGTCACCACGAAGACCGAGGTCCCACCGGCCACCGAGGCGCTCCAGGACGAGACCCGCAAGCCCCGCAAGCGCACCCGCACCCGCAAGTCCGCGGAGGCGCCGGCCGCCGAGGCACCGCAGGTTGTCGAGTCAGCAGCCGTGGTCGAGGCGCCGGCGGAGAAGCCCGCCAAGCGGACCCGCACCCGCAAGACGGCTGAGTCGAAGGCGGCCCAGCCGGGCGACGTCACGGCAGCCGAGGCGCCGGAGCAGGCGTCGGACGTGCAGGCAACTGCACCGACCGGCGACACGACCGCCGAGAAGCCCGCGAAGCGGACGCGCACCCGCAAGACCGCCGCAGCGAAGGTGGCCGAGCCGGTGGCCGAGGCGAGCGACGCCGAAGCCGGGGACAAGCCGGTTAAGCGGACACGGACGCGCAAGACCGCTGCGGCGGAGGTAGCTGAGCCGGTTGCCGCGGATGCCGAGGCCGGGGACCAGCCCGTCAAGCGGACGCGGAAGGCCGCCGCGGCGAAGGCGGCTGCGCCGGTGGCGGTGGCTGAGGCGGACGGTGCTGAGGCTGGGGAGAAGCCGGTTAAGCGGGCTCGGAAGGCGCCGGCCAAGAAGGCTGTCGGGCCGGCGACGACGCCGATCTTCAGTGCGCCGGAGTGACTGTTTCCGAACGGTGATCTGAGGCTGCAACACCCAGCCCCGCGTGGGCCGTCCTAGGGCGGTAACCACGAGAGAGGGGCTGGGTGATGGGGCGGATCAGAGCGGTAACAGCCGTGCTGGCCACAGCGGGGATCGTGCTGCTGTCCGGCTGTGGAGCGAGCAACGACAACACCAGCGGTACGAGCGAGGCCGCGCCCGTGCAGAAGCAGGGCTCCGAGGCGGCCGACGGCAACGCCAAGGCACAACCTCCGGCGCAACCGCAGGCCGGGAAGTCCCAGTCGAGCGGCAACGACGACCCGACGATCACGCGGGCGATCATCAAGACCGGTTCGCTGACCGTCGAAGGCGACGACGTCTCGGACATGCGCCAGAAGGCGGTTCTCGCGATCGCCGGCCTCGACGGCCAGGTCTCGTCCGAGGACACCGGCAGCGACCCGGACGGCAAGGTCACCCGGGCGAACCTCGTCCTCAAGGTCCCCACCAAGTCCTTCGAGACCGCGATCCAGCGGCTCTCCGATCTCGGCAAACGTCTACAGATCCACCAGGAGTCCACCGACGTGACCGAGCAGGTCGTCGACGTCGCCAGCCGGATCGAGTCCCAGCGCGCCAGCCTCGAGCGGATGCGCGCGCTGATGACCAAGGCGAACACGATCGCCGAGATCGTCTCGGTCGAGAGCGAACTCACCCGCCGCGAGTCCGACCTGGAAGCGCTCCTGGCCAAGCAGAAGAACCTCTCCCTGCAGACCGATCTCGCGACGCTCACGCTGACGCTGACCGAGAAGGGCAAGCCGCCGGTGGAGACCGAACCCGCGCAGGACAAGGGTTTCCTGGCCGGTCTCAAGGGCGGCTGGCACGCGTTCACCGCGGTGTTCTCCGCGCTCGCGACCGCGGTCGGCGCGATGCTGCCGTTCCTCGTGCTGCTCGCGATCATCGCCGTACCGCTGTGGCGTTTCCGGCACCGGCTGATCCGGAAGCAGCCGACCGCGGGTCAGTGAAGCAGTGCGCCGGCCAACGCCCGGTAGGCCTTCGCGCCGGGCGAGGCCGGCGCCGTACTGAGCACGGTCTCCCCGATCGCCGGCGCCTCCGCGAACCGGATCGACTTCGGGATCGCCGGCTGCAGGACGTCGAGCGAGTACGTGTCCGCGATCGTCTCCAGCACCGCCCGGGCATGTGTCGTGCGTCCGTCGTACAGCGTCGGGAGTACGCCGAGCACGTGCAGGCCCGGGTTGGTCAGCTGCTGTACGTCGTGCACCGTGTCAAGTAGTTGCCCTACGCCACGATGTGCCAAGGTCTCGCACTGCAAGGGAATCAGTACGTCGGACGCCGCCGACAGCCCGTTCACCGTGAGCAGCCCGAGCGTCGGCGGGCAGTCCACGATGATCCAGTCGTACGACGAACGCAGCGGCCGCAGCGCGGTCCGCAGTACCTGCTCGGGACTGCTGTCGCGGGCCAGCCGCACCTCGGCGCCGGCCAGCTCGATCGTGGCCGGCACCAGGTCCGGCGCGTCGTCGAACTCGACCAGCACGTCCTGCGCCTTCACGCCGCCGAGCAGCACGTGGTGGATCGACTTGTCGAGGTCCTCGGGGTCGATGCCGACCGAGAACGTCAGGCACGCCTGCGGGTCGAGGTCGACGAGCAGCACCCGTTGGCCGAGCTCCCCCAGGGCTGCGCCGAGGGTGGCGACGGTGGTCGTCTTGGCCACGCCGCCCTTCTGATTGGCGACCGCGAGAGTGCGAGGCACCCGGCCATTGTGCCGCACCGTTGAACCACCTGACACAGCGGAGCAGTTACCCTCTTTACTTGTGAGTACGCCGCGTACGCTGACGCTGCCCGACGGGGTGCACCCCGAGACCCTCGAGACCGATCGTGGCTCGTTCGCCACCCTCACCGCAGTACCGCAGATCGGTACGCCGCTGGGCACTGTCCTGCTCGTGCCGGGGTGGACCGGGAGCAAAGAGGACTTCACGCCGCTGGTCGACCACCTGTGCCGGTACGGGTGGCGGACCGTCGCGGTCGACCAGCGCGGTCAGTACGAGACGGCCGGTCCGGCGGACAAGACGGCGTACTCGCTGGCTGAGCTCGGCGCGGACGTGGTGGCGATGAGCAAGGCACTCGGCGGGTACAGCCAGCTGGTCGGGCACTCGTTCGGCGGGCTGGTTGCGCGTGAGGCTGTGCTGACGGACCCGTCGGTGTTCTCCACGATCTCGCTGATGTGCTCGGGGCCGGGCGCGTTCACGGACCAGGAGACGCTGCAGGGCCTGCAGATGCTCGCGTTCGGGCTGGACAACCTGCCGATCGAGCAGGTGTACGACCTGAAGCTCGGGCACGACCGCGAGAACCCGGGGTACGTCGCTCCGCCGGAAGACATCGCTGCCTTCCTGCGGACGCGCTTCACCAGCAACGTGCCGATCAGCCTCGCCGAGATCACCCGGCGGCTGACGGACGCCGAGGACAAGACGGATCAGCTCGCCAAGTCCGGCGTACGCACACAGGTCCTGCACGGCGAGACCGACGACGGCTGGCCGATCCCGGTGCAGGAAGCGATGGCCGCGGCGCTCGGCGTTGAGGCCGAGGTCGTCCCCGACGCCGGTCACTCACCGGCCATCGACCAGCCCGCCGCGACCGCTCGCCTCCTGGTCGACTTCTTCCACGACTACCCAAGCCTGACCACGCTGGCCTAACGCACCGGTCGCACCTGAGGCTGGATGTCGAGCAGGCCCAGACCGACCGGGGCGAGGGCGGTCTTCACTTGCTCGGTGTAGACGAGCAGCTGAAGCGGCGCGGGGCCGCCGGTCATCCCATCGGCGCCGCCGCTCATGTAGACGCCGAGGCGCTGCTTGCTGAGGATCGTGTCCAGCTCGGTCCGGACGCGATCGCTGTCCGCGTTGCTCATCAGCACCGGCGTCACACAGAGGTTCCCGCTGTAGACCTTCTCGAACGAGGCCCGGAACGCGGCGAGATCTCCATGTGCGACGCCGACCATCACGACGACCGGGGCGTTGCGCGAGGAGCCGTTCGGGTAGTAGATGACGGGGCCGTACGCCTGAGCGGCGTTCGCGGTAAGGAATGCTCTGACCGCAGCGGAGGAGATGTTGCTCGGCTGGGACGGCCATCCGCCGGCGGGGGCCGCGCACGGAAGCTTCGGCAGATCGGACGGCTCCGGCTCGATCGCGGGCGACTGCGCCTGTACGTCGATCGTGCCGTCGCGCCAGATGCCGGTGACCGTCGCATGGCCGACGCTGACGCCCTTGGTCGTGGTCAGGCCGCCGACCTGGTCGAGCTTCAAGCCGTTGAGCTTGACCGCCGCGTCATCGGGGCAGCTCGGCGCCGGCTCCTTACCTGGCAGGTATCCGATCAGCCTTTCCGCCAGCGGCGCACAGAAGACCGGCTGCTTGCCCGGTGCAACGATAATCCGGCCGCTCACCTGGACCTTGTCGCCGGGCTTCACGAGCAGCTCGTCGTTCGGCTGGTGGTTGCCTTGGGCAAAGGACTGCTGCGGGCTCTGCGCCGGGTCCTGGTGGTTCGGGAGTACGGCGATGATGCCCGCAGCAACGACCGCGACACTTGCGGCCGCGAGGGCCGGCACCCAGCGGCGGCGGGGTCTGCGGCCACCGGTCAGCATGTACTCGAGATCGGGCTCGGGCAGCGCCTCCTGATCGGCCCGCCACTGAGCGCCCGCGCGCGTCAGCAGGTCGTCGATCTCGTCGGTCGGCTTCATTCTGTGACCTCCAGCAAGGTGCGGAGCCGGGAGCGGGCGTCCGAGAGGGTCGACTTGACGGTGCCTTCGGAGCAGCCCATCACTGCAGCCGTGTCGGCGATCGACAGGTCGGCGAAGTAGTAGCAGTCGACGGCGAGCCGCTGTCGCGCGGACAACGCCGTGATCGCCTGGTCGACATCCATCCGGGCGTCGAGATCCGGACGGGATACCGGTCCGGCGTCGGGCGCGTCGGCCAGCGACAGGTCCGGGCCGGTGCGCATCCGGCGTACGGCCTTGCGGGCCTGGTCGGCGGTGATCGCGAGCAGCCAGGCCGACGGGGTGCCACGGCTCGCGTCGTACTGCGAACGCTTGGACCACGCCCGCGCGAGCGCCTCCTGCACGATGTCGTCCCGGTCCGCCCCAACCGCCAACCGCGCCGCCAACCGAGACATCGCCGCCAGATGCGGCCGCACCCACCGCGCGAACCCAGGCCCGTCCCCCGGCGGCACCGTCACCCCAGCCACCGGCTCACCCGTCATCGTCGGCATACCTTCTCTACCCCCGAATCACCCACCCGGTTGGGTCCCTACCCGCATTTCAACGACCCCACCACCCCCAGGTCACCACCCACCAGCCTTCTATAACCCACCCGAGTTATCCACAGATCCCCAAACCCACCCCATAACCCCCCACCCCATTCCCTACGGTCAAAGAAGACCACCAAGAAACCAAGGGGGACCAGATGCCATGCGCGCCGGATCATCCGGCCGACCTCGCTGCCCTCCGTCGAGCCTTCGAGGCCCGCCGCCCACTCGACTGGGGCGACAAGCCGCTCGCCGCGGACGAGATCGCTCGCCGTTACGGCCCGAAGGCGGCCGGCAAGAGCCTCGAGTTGCTCCGGCGAACAGCTGAGATCGAGCCACGGGTCACCGCCCAGTTCCTCGCCTCGATCCCCACCGGCAGTTCGCCGTACCAGCTGAGTCGCCGGGTGAAATCCCCGGAGTCGCTGGCTCGCAAGCTGCGGACCTGGTCCGATGCGAACAACCGGAATCCGGTCGAGGACCTCCTCCGATACACCGTGCTGACCGAGTCAGCCGACGAGCTTGTCGCGTCGGCGCGCAGTACGACCGAGGCGCTGACAGATCGGGGGTGGCGGGTTCTGTACGCGATGCATTCCTACACGGACGGCTCGCGGTACAAGGGCATCCACGTGCATTTCGGCACGCCGGACATCGACCGGCTCGAGGTGCAATGGCACTCCGTCAGGTCGGCCGAGGTCAAGGAGCTGACGACCCGCTGGTACGAGGTCGAGCGCAGTCTCACCACCTCGGATGACGAGCGGACCGCTGCGCGTCAGAAGTGCGTGGAAGCATCAGCCCAACTTCGCACGCCGCCCGGGATCGATGCCCTCACACAGCTGGGCGGAAGACGTGTCAAGGTCAACAACTACAGTGACTCCAGACAGATGGTGACCAACCGACGACCCACCGCGACCGGACACCGAAGACGACCGGGGACAGATCGGGACCGAGGCGAGGGGATCGCGCGATGAAGCTCTACCTGGTGAAAGAGGACGACCGGCTGGTGTGGGTGGCGGCGTTGGCTCACGAGCACATGTACTCGTACGTCGCGAACACCGGGAAGTTCCACGACAACAATGCCCTGCGCAACGACTACTACATGGAGCGCTGGTTCACCTACGAACCAATCGGACCGGCCGACGCACGCCGCTTCATCAGCCAGGGCGTCGGCACCCTCGACGAGGACGACCAAGCCGACTCCCTCACCGCCTGGCGCGCCGACCCCAAACCCCTAGACCCCACCGACGTACTCTCCATCGCCGCCGGGTACACCGAGTAACCGCCAGCAGGTTCGGGATCGACAGAACGGGGCTTCACGATGACGCGGTTGTTCTTGGTCAAGGACGGGGAGACGGAGCTGTGGGTGGCTGCGTTGGTGGATGAGGACGTTTGGACGTACGTCGGGAACACCGGGAAGTTCCACTACAACGAGGGTGCCCGGCACGACTACTACTTCCTGAACGAGCTGCAGTACGTCGATATCGGGATCGCCGAGGCCAAGCGGCTGATCCGCGCCGGGGTGGGGACGGTCGACGAAGGCGAGTTGCCGGATGCGGTACGGCGGTGGCGTGCGGATCCGAAGGGCATGGATCCCGAGGTCGTCTTCGCCTCGATGGCCGCCGATCTCGCCTAGCCGACGGCTAGGACGGGGTTGGCGCGTAGAGCTGGGTTATGACGGATTCGATGGTGGGTTCGGAGACGGAGAGGTCTACGAGGGGGTAGTTGGCGGCGATCTGGGCGAGGAGTGGGGCGGCGCTGGTGGTGGGTGGGAAGGTGAGGTGCTGGCGGGGGCCGTCGACCTTGGTGACGGTGGCGCCTTCGACGGCGATGGGTGGGAGGGAGGTGGCGAGGTCGACCACGAGGGTGCGTGGGGCGGACTGGCTGGATTTCAGGCCGTCCAGGGTGCCGTCGAAGATCTGGTGGCCGTGGTCGATGACCATGACCCGGGTGCAGAGGGCCTCGATGTCGTCGAGGTCGTGGGTGGTGAGGATGATCGTCGTACGGCGGGCCGCGTTGATCTCGGCGAGGAACTCGCGGAGCCGGGCCTTGCTGATCACGTCCAGGCCGATGGTGGGTTCGTCGAGGTAGACGATCTCGGGATCGTGCAGCAGCGCGGCCGCGATGTCCCCGCGCATCCGTTGTCCCAGCGACAGCTGGCGAACGGGTACGTCGAGCAGGTCGCCCAGATCCAGCAGTTCCACGAACGTCGCGAGGTTCTCACGATGGCGCGCGAGAGGTACGCCGTACATCTTCTGCAGCACCGCGAACGAGTCCTTCAACGGCAGGTCCCACCACAGCGTCGTCCGCTGCCCGAACACCACGCCGATCCGCTTCGCCAGCTTCAGCCGGTTCCGGGACGGGTCCACGCCGGCGACCCGGATCGAGCCGCCCGACGGGACCAGGATCCCGGTCAGCATCTTGATCGTGGTGGACTTCCCGGCGCCGTTCGGGCCGATGTAGCCCATCACCTCCCCCGGCTCGACGGTGAACGACATCCCGTCGACCGCGCGCACCTCGCGTCGCGTCCGCCGCAAACCGGCCCGCGACGTGACCGTGAACGCCCGCGACACATCCGACAACTCGATGACAGGCATCTCAGCTCCCTGTACTGCGATAGCGACGAAGACCGCCGCGCCAGGCCAGCGCGGCGAGGGCGACCATGACGGCCGCGACCAGGGGCGACAGCAGTCCGATCCAGGACGGCAACCCCAACGGGGCAGGCTTACCCAGCAGGAACAGCACCGGGTAGTAGTTGACGAAGGCAAGCGGTACGACGAACGTCACGGCCCGCACGATCTCCTTGCCGAAGACCGTCAACGGGTACTGCGTCATCGCCTGCCCGCCGTAGGTGAACGAGTTGGCCAGCTCCGCGGAATCCACCGACACGAACTGGAACGCGGCGCCGAGCACGAAGATCGCGCCGAAGATCACCGACCCGGCGGCGATCGACACTGCCAGCATGATGCCGCGGGCAACTGTCCAGTCGATGTCGAGCCGGCTGAACGCGAACAGCATCACGACCAGCGCCTGCAACGGCCGGCCGATCCGCCGCAGCGCGAACCCGTCGGCCGCGGTCTGCAGGAAGGCCGGCACCGGCCGGATCAGGTACGCGTCGAACGACCCGGTCCGGATCCGCTCGCCGACCCGCTCGATCGACCCGGTGAACAGGTCCGCGATCCCGAGCGTCATCGAGGCCGTTGCGTAGAGCAACGCCATCTCCGCCAGCGAGAACCCGCCGAACGACGAGATGTGGCTGAACATCAGCGCGATCGCGACGAAGTCCATCAGGGTCAGCACCATCGAGCTGAACAGCATCAGGAAGAACGACGTCGGATACGCCATCGACGACCGGACCCACATCATGATCAGCATCCAGTACTGCGAAGGCGCCCGGAGCACCCGCTCAACCACCTTGGATCACCACCTTCCGGGTCGCCACCGATGTCACCAGCAGCGCGGACAGGAGCAGCACCGCGAGCCAGCCCAACTGGAACAGCAGCGCCGACCCCGCGCCACCCGGGCTCCGCCCGAGCCAGATGTCGATCGGCACCTGCATCGTCGCGGCCCACGGCGTCGCCCGGGCGACCTCCCCGATCCAGCCGGGGAACACCACCAGCGGCAGCACCATCCCCGAGAAGAACGTCGCCAGGACGAGGGCCAACTGCTCCATACCGCGCGTGTCGGTGATCCAGAACCCGGACAGCGCAACCAGGTAACGGATCGCGAAGCTGATCAGGATCGCCAGGAACACTCCGGCCGCAAACGCGAGCCACGCCAACGGCGTTGACGGGAACTTGAGGTCGAACACCAGCGATCCGACGATCAACGGTGCTCCGCCACGCACCAGCAACTGGAACAGCGCCCGCCCGAGGTCGACCGACAGCCACCACAGCAGCAGATGCGTCGGCCGGTACAGGTCCACCGCGATCTCACCGGTGCGGACCCGCTCCCCCAGTTCGCCCGTGGTCGTGGCGCCCCAGATCCCGACCGGCATCAGCAACCCCTGCTGCAGCCACACGAACGTCAGCGCGTCGGCGACGTCGTACCCGCCGAGGCCGGGCCGCTCGTGCCACAACGTCAGGTAGATGCCGCACATGATGAAGCCGAACACCGAATTCGTGAACGCGCCCGACACGGTGGCGATCCGGTACGTCGAGAATCGCCGGAAGGAACGTACGGCGATCGCCCAGTAGACACCCACTACCTACCTCCTCTCGCACTCGTGGTGGTGTCCGAGGAGCACAGCGGCACGCGGAACTGCCCCGAATCTGGAAGGACCCGGGGGTTCGGACACCACTGTGACGGCGTGCGAATCCACGCCGGATTGTCAAGGGCAGACAGGGACCGTACGCCGCGGAGCGCCGTACCGTCAACACAAATAACCGGTCCGGGTGCGAGACCCCTCAGACTCGCACCCGGACCGGTGGTCGCAGGTTAGACGGTGTCGGTCTTGAGCAGATGAGCGAGGTGGGTGGCGAACGGACCCGGGTGGCTCGAGTAGCCGCCGTGGCCGCCGGGGAACAGCACCACCGGCCAGCCGAGGTGGTTCGCGATGACCTCGATCGGCCGCCCCGGCAGGTGCGGGTGCGAGTCGAGCCCGGCCGCCGGAACGATCCGGTCCGCGACCCGCTTCAGTGCGTCGAGGTCCGGCTCGTAGCGGGTGAACGGCAACAGCTTGTGCTCGTAGAAGTTGGCCGCGTTCGCCTGCATCCGCTCCGCGAGTTCGCGGTACTCCGGCAGCAGGTCCTCCAGTGGCGGCATCGCGTCGCCGTCCATCCCGGTGCCCATCATGAACACCACGTCGGCCGCGGTCAGCCCGTCCTGGCGGTAGGTCTCGTACACCTCGCCGAAGAACGCCCGGGCGTCGTCCGCGTCTGGCAGGACCTCGGTGCACGGCGGCTCGTGCGCGACCAGCATCCGGACCCGGTCGGGGTACCGCGTGATCAGCTCGAGGCCGGTGATCGCGCCCGAACTGCTGCCGAAAACATAAGCAGGTTCACCGTCGCCGACCGCGTCGAGCAGCGCGAGCGCGTCCTCGGCCGACTGCTTGACGCGTTCGTCCGTCGCGTCGCCGTCGTACCGGCTCCGCGAGTTGCCCCGCGGGTCGTAGGTCACGACCGTGTACTCCGCCGCGAGCTGCCCGACCATCCCGGAGAACACGCCGGCATCGGTCCCGCCGCCGGCGATCAGCAGCAGCACCGGCCCCGAGCCGGCGACCTCGTAATGCAGCGTTGCCCCCGGCACCACCAGCTTGTTCACAGTCTTCGCACCCATCACGCGAACCCCTTTCATCCACCCTCAGGGTTCACCCACCCGCTGGCACCGAACGCACACGGCGCTGGCACGCAGACTCAGCCGGCCTCTTCGGTCGGGATCTGGTTGCTTTCGTCGAGACCTGCCCACGGGTCGCGTGGTGGGGATTCGCGGCGGCCCTGGGGGCAGATCTTGGCGAAGTCGCACCAGCCGCAGAGCGGGGACGGCTCGGGCGGGAAGGCTTCGTCGGCCTCGGCGGGCGTCAGACCCTCGCGCCAGCGGGCCTCGGCGGCTGCGGCGTCGTCGGCCATCGACTCGGCCCGGCGCTGGTGGCGGCCGAGGGACTCCTCGTCGTGGTCGGCCGCCGCGACGGTGTTGGTCGGGAGGTGGTGGAGCTCGACGCGGGTGCACGGTTTGTGCAGGACCCGCCGGGCGCCGAGGACGTACAGAGCCATCGCCAGCGACGACCGCGCATCGACGGCGGTCAGCGGCCGCCGGCCGGTCTTGTAGTCGACGATCGCCAGCTCGGTGCCACCGCTTCCGTCACGTGCCGGGCGTTCGTCGATCCGGTCGACGCGGCCGCGCAACGACGCCCGCTCGGTGGTGAAGGCGACGGTGCGCTCGACGCCGCGGGGTTCGTAGTACGGGTCGGTGTCGCGCAGGTAGCCGATGACCATCTCGGTCGAGCGATCGCGCCAGTCCAGTGACTGCTGCTCGTCGCGGAACCCCTCGCTCCGCCAGCTCGATCGCATCTTCGCGACAACCTCGTCCGGCGTACGACGGGCCGCGGGCCAGCGCCCGAAGAAGTCGGCCAGCACCTCGTGGACGATCGCGCCGACGGTGTTGTGCGCCCAGGGCGGACCCTTCGGCGGACGCGGGGTCTCGAGGTAGGTGTAGCGGTACTTGCGCTTGCAGTCCGCGAACGTCAGCAGTTTGGTCGGCGTCGCGACGAACAGCCGCGTCGGCATCCCGGGCAGCATCTCAGCCCGCCTTGATGAAGTCGGCCACCGCGTCGGCGACGAGCTGGACGGCGATCGCGCTCAGCAGCAGACCGGCGATCCGGGTGACGAGCAGTACGCCGTTCTCGCCGAGGATCCGCATGATGATGCCGGAGAACCGCAGCGTCAGCCACATCACGATGTGGATCGCGACGATGCCGACCGAGATCGCGACCACGTCCGGCAGCGATCCGTTCGCCCGCTGGACGAACACCATCGTGGCGACGATCGCGCCCGGCCCGGCGAGCAACGGCGTACCCAGCGGGACGAAGGCGATGTTCACGTTCTTGGTCTGGACCGGGTCCTCGGCGGTGTCGGTCAGCAACTGCAGCGCGATCAGCAGGAGCAGCAGGCCGCCCGCACATTGCAGTGCGGGCAGTGTGATGCCGAGGTGCTGCAGGATCTGCTGGCCGAACGCCGCGAACACGACGATCACACCGAATGCGACCAGCACCGCCTGCCAGGCGGCCTTCTTCCGCGCCGCGCGGGACTGTCCGGCGGTCAGCGAGATGAAGACCGGCACGGTGCCCGGCGGGTCCATGATCACGAACAGCGTGACGAAGACCGAGCTGAACAGACCCGCGTTGATGACACTGTTCACGGAAGGTAGGCCTCGGGAACCTGTGCACCGGAGGCGGCCGCGTTGTTCTTCGCCGTCTCGAGCAACCGCTCCAGCTGCTCCGGCTCGGTGGAGTTGACGCCCAGGTCGTGGTCGATCTTGCCGGCGCCGTGGTGATCGCTGGAGCCGGTGTAGAAGATGCCCAGGTTGTCGGCGATCGCGCGCAACGCCGTCCGGGACTCGGGTGAGTGGTCCTGGTGGTCGACCTCGATGCCGGCCAGGCCGTGGTCCTCGACCAGGCGGGCGAGGTTCTCCTCGGTCATCACCTTGTAGCTGGACCGGCCCCACGGATGCGCGATCACGGGCACACCGCCGGCCTCGCGGACCAGGTCGATCGCGCGTCCGGGCTCGAGGGCGTAGTGCGGGACGTGCCCGGCGCGGCCGTCGGCCAGATACCGGTCGAATGCCTCGGTGCGGTTCGCGACCGTGCCGTTGGCGACCAGTGCGTCGGCCACGTGCGGGCGGCCGACCGACGGCGTACCGGTCGCCTGGGCCAGCACTTCCTCGACCGTCAGCGGTACGCCGATGCTGTTCAGCCGGGCCACGATCGTCGGGATCCGGTCGGTGCGGCCGTCGCGGATCACCTGCAGGTCCTTCGCCAGCGGCGGGTACGACGGATCCGGCAGGTACGCGAGCAGATGGACGCTGATCCCGTTGAGCTTGCAGGAGATCTCGAGCCCCGGCACCAGCCCGACCCCCAGTTCCTCCGCGGCCTGCCGGGCCTCGACCCAGCCGTCGGCCGTGTCGTGGTCGGTGAGCGCGATCACATCGAGCCCCGCCTGCTGCGCGTGCGTCATCAGAACGGGGACCGGATCGGTGCCGTCCGAGCGGTTCGAGTGGGTGTGCAGGTCGATGCGCACGAGCGGTACGAGTCCCTTCGCCGGTCAGGTGTCACCGATGATGCTAGCGGCGTTCACCGACGAGCCCTGGTACTTATGCACAGAAGCTCTATCCTTCCGGTGCATGGAGCGCGTCGACTGTGTGGGAGCC
The DNA here is from genome assembly GCF_040300265.1 of Kribbella sp. NPDC000426. Lineage (NCBI taxonomy): Bacteria > Bacillati > Actinomycetota > Actinomycetes > Propionibacteriales > Kribbellaceae > Kribbella > Kribbella sp. NPDC000426. Next base: position 373,753 of record NZ_JBEPDK010000007.1, read on the forward strand.
CTCGTGTACGACGAGGAGCGCCGGCTGCTCGTGGTGAAGCGGGCACACGATCCGGGCCGGGGGCTGTGGTCGATTCCCGGCGGCCGGGTCGAACCGGGTGAGGACGACCCCACGGCCGTCGCCCGCGAGGTCGCCGAGGAGACCGGCCTGACCGTCGAGGTCGGGGATCTGGTCGGTGAGGTCGAACGGCCCGGTCCGCACGGAACGCTCTACGTGATCCGCGACTACGAGGCCACGGCCGTCGGCGGAACGCTCACCGCGGGTGACGACGCTACGGACGCTCGCTACGTCACACGGTCGGAGTTCCTCGCCCTCTCGACGACCGTACTGCTCGTTTCCACGCTGGAACAGTGGAACGCGCTCCCAGGTTGAGTCAGCAGCTGCTGAGCGGGACCTTGCCGGTGGCGAACGCCTTCGGCGTGACCCCCATCAACGAGCGGAAGTCCGCGATCAGGTGCGACTGGTCCGTGTACCCGGAGTACGCCGCCACGTCCGCCCAGGACCCACGCGACTGCCCGATCACGTTGCGTACACGGGTTATTCGAGCGAAATGCTTGGGCGACACACCGACCGCCTCTCGGAACACGCGCCGCAGGTAGCGGTCGCTCACCCCCAGCGCGGCCGCCGTCTCGTCCACCCGTCGTGGCGTCGCCATCCCGCCAGGTCCTTCTGCCAGCTCGGCGACGGCCTGGCTGACGAGCCGCAACCTGTCGGGCAACCGATGCGGCAACCGACCGACCAGGAAGCGGCCGAGCACCTCGACCGCGGCGGCAGGACGGTCGCGATAGTCCGCCAGGCGCTCCGCCAGGTCCGACGGGCCGACAACCTCCTCCAACGGGACGGTCCGATCGACCAGCTCGTCCGCGGCGGTGTCGAGCAGCGCCATCACCCGACCCGGCCGGATCCGGAGCCGCACACACACCGGCAGCTCCTTCGTGACGTGGTACGACGCCTTGGTCCGCGGACCGGCGACGAGTACGTCGCTCTCGCCCGCGCGCGTCATCCGCCAGACCACGGTGGTCGCCGGGTCGGGCGGCAGCACGGTGACCGGGGTGGTCGCAGGTTTCAGGGTGACGGTCTCGATCCAGGGGTCGTGCACGCTTCGAGCGTAGCCAGCCGGCGGGCCGCACCGTAGTACCGAAAGTTCCTATCCTGCGGTGGCGCGGGCCGGGCAGGGTGGCGGCATGATCCTGGTTACGGGTGCGACCGGCACCATCGGCAGTGAGCTCCTCCGTCAACTGGTTGCCTCGGGCATCCCGGCCCTGGGGATGACGCGTGGCGAGCGACCTGGTTTCGTCCAAGGGGACTTCGACGATCCCGATTCGTTGCGAAAGGCAATTGATGGCGTGGACACGGTGTTCCTGCTCAGTGCGCCAGGGCCCCAGGTGCCGGCGCACGATCGGGCGATGGTCGCAGCCGCGGTCGACGGTGACGTGCAGAAGATCGTGAAGCTCTCGGCTGTCGGCACAGACGACGAAGGGATGCCGGGGAACTGGCATGCGCCCGGCGAGCGTGCGGTGCGGGAGAGCGGGCTGGCGTGGACGATCCTGCGGCCCGCCGGGTTTGCGTCGAACGTACTGCGTTGGCTGCCGGCGATGCGGGCCGGGCAGCCGATTCCCAACCAGACCGGGGACGGCGAGCACGCGTTCGTCGATCCGCGTGACGTCGCGGCCGTTGCTGCGGCGACGTTGGTGTCTGGCGATCACGACGGGCAGACGTACACGTTGACCGGGCCGGAGTTGTTGAGCGTGCCGGATCAGGTCGCGGTGATGTCCGACGTACTCGGGCAGAGGCTGCGCGTGGTCGACGTACCGCTGGAGGTCTATGCGGAGCAGTTGCGCGCGGCGGGATTGGACGAGGCGTTCGTTTCGGTTGCGTTGCGGGGTGCGGAGTTGGTTCGCGATGGTGGGGCGCGGATGCTGACGGATGACGTGGAGCGGCTGCTGGGGCGACCGGCGGCGACGTTCCGCGGGTGGGTGGAAAGCAGTCGCGCGGCGTTCGCCTGATCGGTGAGACTGGGCGGATGGACGACGCTGAGCTGGTGCGGGCGATCGAGGACAACGCGACCGAACTGCTGATGGCGATGGGCGCCGCGGGCGGCGGCGAGCAGCGCGACGACGCCGTTGCCCGGTGGACCATCGGCGGGTCGCCCATCGATTACCACAACGCGGTCGTGGCGGCGTCCGACGAACGGGCCGCAGCGGAATCCCTTGCGCTGTTGAGGAAACACAACGTGCCGGGCTGCTGGCATGTCGGTCCGTCGATGCAGATCCCTCGCGAAGCCCTGACCGCGGCGGGCTTTGTGGACGGTGGCTCGGAGCCGGGGATGGCGGTGCGGATCGACGAACTGGTCCCGGCCGAGATGCCCGGGTTGTCGCTCACGCGGGTCGGCGACGACGACGCCCTGGCGGTGTGGGAGGCGACGCTCGGCCGCGGCTTCGGTGAGGGTGAGCGGGAGGCTCGCTGGGTGGCGTCGGTCTACCAGAAACTCGGGTACGACGACCCGTGGCAGCACTACATCGGCTGGCTCGACGGCTCGCCCGTCGGCACGGTGACCGTGTTCCTCGGAGCGGGCGTGGCCGGGTTGTACTTCGTGATGACGGTCCCCGAGGTACGCCGTCGCGGGATCGGGGCAGCGATCACGTACGGCGCACTCCGCGACGCGAGCGCGGAGTACGCCGTACTGGGATCGTCGCCGGCCGGGCGGTCGGTGTACGAGCGGCTCGGGTTCCGCGAGTACTGCACGATCGAGCTCTACGAGTGGACGCCGACCGGCTGAGGCGTCTCGACCGTACGGCGCTCGCGCAGCAGGAGGAAGGCGTCGAACAGCATCACGACCGCGGTCAGGCCGTGGATGCCGAGCGCGGTCGCGACCGTGCCGCCGTGAGTCAGGACGGTGATCATGTCCACGATCGGGACCAGCGTGGTGATCGCCATCAGGACGCCGGTGGCGCGCCGCTGCTTGAGCGCGAACAGCGCGAGCAGGTTGAGGCCGAGGACGATGTCGCGGATGCCCTTCGCCACGAAGAAGCCGCCGGCGGCGGCCGTGATTCCGTAGCCGGCTCCGGCGCCGGGCCCGTCGAACAGGAACCGGGTGCCGAAGGTGAGCGGGAAGAGGGCGAGCAGAACGGTCAGGACGGTGGTGAAGCGGCGCATCGAGATTCTCCTTGATCTAGCAGCGCTAACTTTCCTAGCAACGCTAACACTGCCGTTGCTAGATTGTCTAGCGGTGCTAGGATCCGGAGTATGCCGACCCCGACACGTCGCGAGCGGGCCCGCGAGGAGCGCCGTACGCTGATCCTCCGCGCCGCGCGCGATCTCGCCGAGTCCGAGGGCTGGGACGCCGTCACCACCCGCCGCCTCGCCGAAGCCGTCGACTACAGCCAGCCCGTGCTCTACGGCCACTTCAAGAACATGGACGCGATCGCCGACGCGGTCGCCCTGGAAGGCATCGAGGAACTCACCGACGTCTTCCGCACGGCCCGCTCGAACGCAACCGACGACAAGGCCGGGCTACGCGCGCTCGCACACGCCTACCTCGACTACGCCGACCAGCACCCGGCCGTCTACGACGCAATGTTCGTCCGCCGGACCGACCTGCAGTTCGGCCGGTCCGAGACGCCGGCCTCACTCATCGATGCCTTCAACGAGATCCGCGCCGTGGTGGAGCCTTTCGGAAGTAACGACCCGGAGACCCTGACCGAAGTCTTCTGGGGCTCCCTCCACGGCCTGGCCACCCTCACCCACGGCGCCCGCCTCCGCCCCGACCACCGCAACGCCCGGATCGATCTCCTCGTTGCCCAGTTCTCCGGAACTTATTAGCCAACTACTGCCACAAAAGCTCCGGAAAACCGCGACTCTCGTGTTGTCCACAGGCCTGGAGCGCCACGACTGCAGGATCCGTCATCCTGGGGCGTGGAGTGGTGGTGGCGCGGGCCGTTGCAGGCGAAGGGGATCGATGCGCTGATCCGGGACCAGGGCCAGATCGTTTCGCGGGCTCAACTGCTTGCCGCGGGATGGCCGGCGGACAGGATCCGGGGGCCGCTGCGGAACAGGCGCTGGCGTGCCGTCCACCCGGGCGTCTACGCGACCCACACCGGACCGATCGGGTACGGCGAACGCCTGCTCGCGGCACTCTTGTACGCCGGACCGGAGGCAGCCTGGAGCCATTACACCGCCGCCGAGCAACTCGGTTTGCTGAAACCGGATGCCAACCGGCCCGTCTTCGTCACCGTCCCCGAGCGGCGGAAGGTCCGGCCGCAGCCCGGGATCGTCGTTCACCGCGACGAGCACTGGGCCGATCGACTCGCGCCGGTCGCTCCACCCCGGCGTACCCCCGCGGACGCCGTCCTCGACATCGTGGGCATCAGTCCATCGGTCGACCACGCCGCCGCGGTGATCGCCGAGGCCTGCCAGAGCGGACGGGTGGTTCCGGCGGACATCCTGAGTGCGCTGGCCGGCCGCGACTGAGGCATCGCGGGAAGCTGCGGCCGATCATCGCCGATGTAGTGGCAGGATCACACTCGCTGCTGGAGATCCGCTATCTACGAGATGTCGAGCGCCGGCACGGGCTCCCGCGCGGACAGCGGCAACGCGCGGTGGATGGCGAGTTCACGGACGTGTTCTACGCCGGGTTCGGTCTGGTGGTGGAGCTCGACGGGAGGCTCCACCTGGTACCACGGCAACGGTGGCGGGACCTCGACCGTGACAACCGCGCGACGCTGCGCGCCGAGGCCACGCTGCGGTACGGGTGGTTCGATGTCACCAACCGCGCGTGCGATGCCGCCGTACAGGTACTGCGGGTCCTCCGCCGTACGAACCCGTCCCTCACCGCGACCCCATGCTCGCCGACCTGCCCCATCTCCGATCTCCGGAACATTTCTGCCATCTAGCGCCAGATAAGTTCCGGGAAGGCGGTCAGCTGTTCCAGTGGAGGATGGCGGGGGAGCCGCGTTCCCAGCCTAGGGTTGAGACGGTGGCGGTGTTGAGGACGAAGTGACGGCCTTCGGTGACGTCGAGTTCCAGCCAGCGGGCGGTGAGGCCGCGGAGGGCGTGCGAGTGGCCGAAGACCAGGACATCGCCCGGTACGGCGGCTATGCGGGCGGCGACCCGGTCGAGGCGGGTGGTGAGCTCGGCGGGCGTTTCGCCGTGGGGTACCGGATCGTCCCAAACCGTCCAGCCGGGGACGGTCTTGCGGATCTCCGCGGTGGTGATGCCTTCGTAGTCGCCGTAGTTCCACTCGACCAGGTCGTCGTCGACCTCGGCGTCGGGATAGCCGGCCAGTTCCGCCGTACGCCGCGCGCGCTGCCGCGGTGAGGTCAGCACCAGGTCGAACGACTCCCCCGCCAGGCGCTCCTTCAGCCCCGCCGCGACCCGCTCGCCCTCGGGCGTGAGCGGGAGGTCGGTGACGGACGTGTGCCGACCCGATCTGCTCCATTCGGTCTCACCGTGCCGAACCAGGAAGACCCGGTCGTCCCGCTCCTGTGTGGTCACGCCTGCATCCTCGCAGACCACCGGCCGATGGCGCGCGAGGCCTTGACCGTTTGAACGATCCAGGGCAGGGTATCCAAACTGTAAGCGCTTCCACTTTCCCCTCAGGAGTGAGCACAGTGGCATCCGGACCCACCGGGCGGCCGGCGACGATCTACGACGTCGCGGCGCTCGCGAAGCTGTCGATCGCGACGGTTTCGCGTGTCCTGCAAGGGACCGGGCCGGTTTCGGCGAAGGCGCGGGCCCGGGTGGACCAGGCGGCACAGGAGCTCAACTACGTTCCGTTGCGCGCCGCCCGGAGTCTCGCCGTCCAGCGGCACGAGGCGCACGGGCTCGTGCTGCCGGACCTCGCCGGTCCGTTCTACGGCGACCTGCTGATGGGGTACGAGCGCTGGGCCGGTGAGCACGGCCAGAGCGTGGTGATCACAGTGACCCACGGCAACCCCGAGCCGAGCCGCACCGTGCGGGACCTGGCCGGGCGGGTCGACGGGATCGTTGTCCATGGCAACGCTCTGGACCTGGCCACGATCCAGGGCCTGCGTAAGGCCGGCGTGCCGCTGGTGCTGGTGGCGCATCCGCCGCTCACCGGCTGCGACTCGGTCCGGACCGAGAGCGCGGCGAGCGCGGAGGCACTCACCACGCGGTTGCTCGAGCACGGCCGCACCAATCTGTTGTTCGTCGGCGATCCGGCCAGCTCGTACGACGTCTCCGAGCGGTACGCCGGGTTCGTGAAGGCGCTCGACACCCGCGGACTGCCGGTGCCGGAGCCGGTCCGGGTGCCGTTGACGGAGGAAGCCGGCCGGGCGGTCGCCGAGCAGTTGCTACAGGCAACCACCCACCCGCCCGACGGGCTGGTGTGTGCGAACGACGAGTTGGCGCTGGCCGCGATGAGTGTGTTCGCAACGAACGGGGTCGACGTGCCCGGCGACGTTGTGGTGACCGGATGGGACGACGTGATGGCGGCGCGCTATGTGTCGCCGGGGTTGACGACTGTGCGGCAGCCGATGATCGAGCTCGGCCGGCTGGCGGCACAGCGACTGCATGAGCGGGTGACCGGGGAACGGTCGCGCGCGCGGAACGACGTACTGGCGACACAACTCGTGCTGCGGGACAGCTGCGGCACGCAACCGGGGGATGTTATCGAGTGAGGAGACAACAGATGTTCACCCACAGCATCCGCCGCCGGCTGGTGATCGGCAGCGCTGCGCTCACCGCGACAGCACTTGCGCTGGCCGGCTGCGGCCGGTCGAGCGACTCCCCCGATGCGGGTTCCCAGGCCACGACGACTGTCAGCCAGGGACCCGCGACCGGGAACCTGACCGTCTGGGCGATGGGCACCGAAGGCGAGAACCTGCCCAAGCTGATGGAGCAGTTCAAACAGGCCAACCCGGGCGTGAACGTGACCGTCACGCCGATCCCGTGGGACGCGGCGCACAGCAAGTTCACCACCGCGATCACCGCGAACACGCTGCCGGACGCGGCGATGGTCGGCACCACGTGGATGGGTGAGTTCGCCGATCTCGGCGCGCTCGACCCGACGCCGCAGGGTTTCGACAACTCGGGCTTCTACCCGGGTGCGCTGGACACCACGAAGGTCGGCGGCACGCAGTACGGCGTTCCCTGGTACGTCGAGACGCGGCTGGTGTTCTACCGCAAGGATCTCGCCGCCAAGGCCGGTTTCAGCACGCCGCCGACGGACTGGGACGGGCTGAAGGCGATGGCCAAGGCGATGAAGGACAAGGCCGGCGCGAAGTACGGGATCAATCTGCAGCCGGGCGGTACCGGATCCTGGCAGACCGTGATGCCGTTCGCGTGGTCGGCCGGGGCGAACATCACCGGTGACGACGAGAAGTCGTTCACGTTCGACACGCCGGAGATGCAGGAGGGGCTCAAGTACTACCAGAGCTTCTTCACCGACAAGCTCGCCGGGACGGACCTGCCGCCGAACCAGACCGAGGCGCAGTTCGTGAACGGGCAGGTGCCGATGTTCATCTCCGGTCCGTGGATGGCGGGCTCGGTGGCGAAGGCGGGCGGGGACGCGATCAAGCCGAACATCGGCGTGTTCCAGCTGCCGAAGAACAAGACCGCGACGTCGTTCGTCGGCGGGTCGGACTTCGTCGTGTTCAAGTCGTCGAAGAACAAGGACAGCGCCTGGAAGCTGGTCAAGTGGCTGTCGGACGCGAAGACGCAGGCGTCGTGGTTCAAGATGTCGTCGGACCTGCCGGCCGTGAAGAGCGCGTGGCAGGACCCGAGCATCGCCTCCGACCCGCTGCTGCCCGTCTTCGGCAAGCAACTCGACGACGCGAAGGCCCCGCCGGCCATCGTCAACTGGGAACAGATCGCCGCCCAGTTCGACACCGAGGTGGAGAAGATGACCAAGGCCGGCCAGTCCCCCGCCGACACCGCCAAAGCCATCCAAACCAAGGCCACCCAGATCGGCGCCGGCGGTAGCTGATCACCATGACTGTCGTCACGGAGACGGAGGCCCGGGCGGTACGACGTACGCCGCCGCCCGGGCGCCCGCGCCGCAGAATCAGCCGTGAGTCCGCGGCGGCCTGGATTCTTGTCTTGCCGTTTGTTCTGCTGTTTCTCGCGTTCACGGCAGGCCCGGTGCTGGGCTCGTTGGGGATGAGTTTTACTGATATCAAGCAGCGGGATCTGCGGACGCCGTTTGCGGTGGACGGGGTTGGGTTCGGGAACTACGTCAAGGCGTTCGAGGACGAGACGTTCCGCAAGGCGGCGTTCAATACGGCGTACTTCGTGGTGCTGGGTGTGCCGTTGACGCTGGTGGTGGCGCTGGCTGCGGCGGTGTTGCTGGATCGTGGGGTCAAGCGGTTCCAGGCATTGTTCAAGGTCGGGTACTACCTGCCGGTGGTGACGTCGATCGTCGCGATCGCGGTGATCTGGCGGTTCGTGCTGGCGCCCGACTCGGGTCTGCTGAACACCGTGCTCGGCTGGGTCGGGATCGACGGACCCAACTGGCTGGCGTCGAAGACCTGGGCGATGCCGTCGCTGATCGCGATGGCGGTCTGGCGGAACTTCGGCTCCGCGATGATCATCTTCCTGGCCGGCCTGCAGGGCATCCCGCAGTCGGTCGAGGAGGCCGGCCAGATCGACGGTGCGGGCTCCTGGCAACGATTCCGGTACCTGATCCTGCCGTTGCTCAGGCCAACGATCCTGTTCACCAGCGTGACCACCGGGATCGGCTACCTGCAGTTCTTCGAGGAACCGTTCGTGATGACCCAGGGCGGCCCGTTGAACAGCACGATCTCGGTCTCGATGTACACCTACAACCAGTTCGGCTTCGGCAACTACGGGCTGGCCACGGCGATGGCGTACATCCTGTTCGTCGTGATCGCGGTGATCACGTTCATCCAGTTCCGGCTGCTGAGGGAGAAGTGATGCGCCGTACCTGGTGGATCTACCTGATCGGGGTGCTCGGCCTGGTGGCCGTGGCCGCACCGTTCCTCTGGATGGTGCTCGGCAGCTTCAAGACGCAGGGCGAACTGCTCCGCGTCCCGCCGACGTGGTGGCCGCAGGACGCCACCAACCAGAACTACAGCGACCTGTTCAGGAAGGCGAACTTCCCGCGGTACTTCGTCAACTCGACCCTGGTCGCGCTGGTCGTGACGGCCGGCAACCTGACCTTCTGCTCGATGATCGGCTACGCGCTGGCCAAGCTGAGGTTCAAGGGCCGCAACGCCCTGTTCGTGCTGGTGATGGCCACGTTGATGATCCCGGGCATGGTCACGTTCGTCCCGTTGTTCGTGCTCGTCACCAACGCCGGGCTGGCCAACAGCTACCCCGGCCTGATCCTGCCGTTCCTGGTCTCGCCGTTCGGCGTGTTCCTGATGCGGCAGTTCTTCCTCGGGCTGCCCGACGACCTGATCGACGCCGGCCGCGTGGACGGCAGCGGCGAGCTGGGCATCTTCGCCCGGATCATGCTGCCGCTGACCAGGCCCGCGCTGGCCACGCTCGGCATCCTCACCTTCCTCGGCTCCTGGAACAACTTCCTGTGGCCGCTGGTGATCGCCCAGACCGAGGACAAGTACACCCTTCCCGTCGCCCTGGCGCTGTACTCGACCGGACAGAACGCGCAGAACTACGGCCTGCTGATGGCCGGCGCGGTCGTCGTCGTACTGCCGGTGCTCGTCATGTTCCTCGCCTTCCAGCGGCACGTGACCAAGGGCATTGCCATTACCGGACTCAAATAGGAGACATCTGATGACCGCCAACATCAGTCGCCGGACCTTACTCGCATCGACCGGAGCGCTTGCGCTGGCCGGAACCGCGTCACCCGCCTTCGGAGGTACGCCCGATCCCGCCGTACTGCTGAAAGGCGGATGGCAGCCGAGCCGAGAGGACAAGGCCCTGGTCGGGCGGTGGGCCCGCGACACCTGGCGCAGCCTCGTCGCGATGACCGACGAGCACACTGGCCTGCCGGCCGACAACATCGGCGAGTCGGTGACGAGCCCGGTGCGGAGCAACTACACGTCGCCGACCAACATCGGCGGCTACTTGTGGAGCACGGTCGTCGCCAAGCACCTCGGGATCATCTCGCCGCAGGAGTCGCTGCGGCGGATCACGCAAACCCTGACGACGATGAAGAACGCCGTACACCACGTGCCGAGCGGGATGTACTTCAACTGGTACGACGAAGCGACCGGCGACGTGCGCGTGGTCGACCCGGACGGCACCAAGCCGATCACGCCGTTCGTGTCGAGCGTCGACAACGCCTGGTTCGCGTGTGCGCTGATGGTCGTCCGGAACGCCGAGCCGCGTGCTCGCGCGCTGGCCGACTCCGTGCTCGGCCGGATGAACTTCAAGTTCTACTACAACCCCGATGCTCGGCCCGGCGGCCTGATGCGCGGCGGATTCTTCGAGACGCCGCCGCCGGACGAAGAGACCGACAAGGGCAACCACGCCGGCGTCGGCCCGGATGTGTACTACCGCAAGTTCCATTACGACACCTGCAACACCGAGGCGCGCATCGCCGGGTACATGGGGTTCGCGCTCGGTCAGGTGCCGCACACGCAGTACTTCGCGACGTACCGCACCTTCCCGGATACGTGCGACTGGTCGTGGGTCGAGCAGAAGCCGAAGGGCGTGCACCGGACGTACCTCGGGCTCGACGTCTTCGAAGGCACCTACTCGTACCGCGGCATGCGGATCGTCCCGTCGTGGGGCGGCGACATGTTCGAATCGCTGATGCCCGACCTGTTCGTCCCCGAGGCAACCTGGGCGCCGCGCAGCTGGGGTCTCAACCACCCGCTCACGGTCCGCGCCCACATCGAGCACGGCCTCGACGACGCGAAGTACGGCTACTGGGGCTTCTCCCCCGCATCGAACCCGAAGGGCGGGTACTCCGTCTACGGCGTCGAACCGCTCGGGATGGATCCAACCGGTTACCCGTCCGACCTCGAGGGCACCAACTACGACGGCGGCTTCGAGGGCTGTCGAGAGGGCACGAATCCGAACCCGACGTACGGCGACGGGGTCGTCACCCCGCACGCCGCGTTCCTCGCGATGGCGTACGCGCCACGGCAGGCGATCGACAACCTGCACAAGATCGAGACCGACCTGCACGCGTACGGCGGCGGCGGGTTCTACGACTCGGTCGCGGTGAAGTCCGGGCTGATCGCGAAGCGGTACCTGTCCCTCGACCAGGCCATGGTGATGGGTGCCATCGGCAACGTGTTCGGCAACGACCTGATCCGGCGGAGCTTCGCCAGCCGGACGGTGGAGAGCCGGATCCGGCCGCTGATCGGGATGGAACAGTTCGAATCCGGCCTCGAATAGGAGACCCTCTTTATGCAGAACGACGCCGAGAGATCGGCACGGACCGATTGGGACGAGCGGATCGCGCTCCGCAGTGACGAGGAGCGCGAGTTCGCCTTCCCGGACCTCGACCCGCCCAAGGAGGTCAGCGCGGTCGGCGGTGTCGGTCAGGTGACGATCGACTGGTCGCCGGTCGACGGCGCCGCCGGATACCTGATCCTGCGCGGCGCCGGGGAGCACGGCCCGCTGCAGCCGGTCGATCACCACAGCCGCGACATCCTCTCGATCCCGGCGCCGCCGTACGTCGACACGACCTGCACGCCGGGTACGCCGTACCGCTATGCGGTGGTGAGCGTGCCGGAGGTGACGGCGACGAACGGGCGCCCGAGCGCGACCGCCGGCGCCGTACCACTGGTTGCCGACGGCACGGATCCGGCCGTGTCCGTGGCCGTGGATGTGGTTGCCGAGGGCACCGAGCTGCACCGGCCGTGGGTGCCGATGGTCGGCAGCGAACGGCTCAGCCAGCTGCTCTGCACGGATCGCACCGGCGGGCACGAGATCGGTGCGGAGCTCGAGGACGCGCTACGCAGGATGCACGACGAGATCGGCGTCCGTACGGTCCGTGCGCACGCGATCTTTCACGACGACACGCACGTGATCACCGAGTCCGGCTACGACTTCTCGGTCGTGGACACGATCTACGACAAGCTGCTCACGATCGGGCTGCGGCCCGTGGTCGAGCTCGGCTTCATGCCGCGTGAGCTCGCGAGCGATCCCTCGAAGACGGTCTTCGAGTACGGCGCGATCATCTCGCCGCCGGCGTCGTACCAACGCTGGCACGATCTGGTCCGGGCTCTCGTGCAGCACCTCGTCGACAGGTACGGGCTCGACGAGGTGCTGACCTGGGACTTCGAGGTGTGGAACGAGGCCAACCTCGAGGTCTTCTGGTCCGGCACCAAGGCCGAATGGATGCAGCTGTACGACGTGTCCGCGGCGGCCGTGAAGTCCGTGGATCCGCGTCTTGCGGTCGGCGGCCCGTCGTCGGCGGCGGCCGGTTGGGTGGACGACCTCCTCGACCATGCCAAACGGTATGGTATGCCGGTCGACTTCGTGTCGACGCACACCTACGGCTCGCCGCCGCTCGACGTACGGGCGTCGCTGGAGCGGCACGGGTTCGGGGACGCGCGGGTGTTGTGGACCGAGTGGGGCGTGACGCCGACGCACTTCAACCCGATCAACGACTCGGTCTTCTCCGGGGTGTTCCTGCTCCGCGGGATGAAGTCCGCGGCCGGCCGGATCGACGCGCTCTCGTACTGGGTGGCGTCGGACCACTTCGAAGAGCTCGGTCGTCCGCCGCGGTTGCTGCACGGCGGCTTCGGCCTGCAGACCGTTGGCGGGTTGGCGAAACCGCGCTTCCATGCGATGACTCTGCTGAGTCGGCTCGGCCCGGTGGAGCTCCCCGTCACCCTCAGCGGCGACGGCGCCGACGGTCTCATCGAGGCCTGGGCGTCCCGTGACCGCGACCGCGTCGCCGTACTGCTGTGGAACCTCACGCTCGATCAGACGAAGTCGGACGGCGCACCTGAGCTGGCCAGAACCATTCACCTCCAACTGCCAGGCGTTGATCCTTCCTGGCAAGCGACCGCAACCACGCTTGCGATCGGCGCCGGCGACATCGCAAAGGCCGCAGAAGGCCTACCTGACTGGCCGACCGACGACGAGCTGAGCGACCTCGGCGAGCGCAGCAAACTCCTCAGTACTCCACTGGAGTTGCACGACGGATCGGTCGAACTGTCCCTCCCGATGCCGAGCGCAGTTCTGGTGGAGCTTCGTCCTCGTCGAGATTGACCGCCTCCTGGATCCACCGTTCCACGCCCGCGATATGCACCGTCGCCCAGGACCTGGCCACCTCCGGCTCGCGCCCCTCGATCGCATCGAGGATGGCGCGGTGCTCGGCCAATGTCCGGGCGACGGCGTCGTTCTGCGTCAGCCCCCGCCAGATCCGCGCCCGGTACGTCGGTTGCCGCAGACTGTCGATAATCGACGCCAGCGCTCGATTGCCGCTCCCCAGCGCCACCACCCGGTGGAACTCAACGTCGCTGGCCAGCAGATCCTCGACCGACGGCTCCGGCCCGAGTTCGTCGAGCATCTTGCGGAGCGCCGCGATGTCGTCGTCCGCCATCCGCAACGCTGCACGCGCCGCCGCGGCCGGCTCGAGAATCCGCCGTACCTCGAAGAACTCCAGCACCGACGCGTCCTGATGCAGGTCGAGCACGAAGCCCATCGTCTCCATCAGCAGCGACGGATCGAGACTGGTCACGAACGTGCCGTCGCCTTGCCGGACCTCCAGCACCCGGATCAGCGCGAGCGCCTTCACCGCCTCGCGCAACGAGTTCCGGGACAGGCCGAGCCGGGCAGCCAGGTCGGCCTCCCGCGGCAAGCGATCGCCGGGCCGCAGCTCCCCGGCCACGATCATCTGCTTGATCCGATCGATCGCCTCGTCGGTGACGCGCATCGCCTCACCTCCTGAATCTGCTGAGACATCCGATGTTCCAGCACCATACATCGGATGTCTAGGGCTGAATTGCCGGTTCAGGTCGTGAATTATGGCCCTGAGGTGTTGACTCCGCGGAATGCATCCGACTATAGATCGGATGAATCAGTTAATTCCCCTGGAGGTCAGCGATGAAAGCAACACCGGCGCGGACACGCCGCTGGGTCACCGCCGCTCTGTCGGCTCTGGCCCTGACTACCGTGGCCGCCTGCGGGGGCAACAACGGCAGTGGCGGTAGCAGTTCGGGATCGGCCGACAAGGCCGACCTGACCTGGTCGTTCTGGATCGCCGGCAGCGAGGACCAGGCTGCTTGGCAGAAGGTCGCCGACCAGGCCCACACCGACCACGCCGGAATCACCGTCAAACTCCAGGGCGCCCCCTGGGACAGCTATTGGTCGAAGATCGGCACCACGCTCGCCGGCGGCAAGGCGCCGTGCATCATCGGCATGCAGAGCCTGCGGATGGCGTCGTACGCCAGCGCGATGCTGCCGCTGGACGACCTGATGAAGAAGTACGGCCTGAAGACCGAGGACTTCGACAAGCCGATCATGGACGGCCTGAAGGCCGACGGGAAACAGATCGCGATCCCGTACGACTCGGGCCCGATGGTGATCTTCTACAACAAGGACATGTTCAAGGCCGCCGGCGTCGCCGACCCGAAGCCGGGCTGGACGATGGACGACTTCAAGGCCGCCGCGAAGAAGCTGACCGCCGCCGGCAAGACCGGCCTGGTGACGACCCCCGGCGACCTCGGCACGATGTCCTGGGTACGGACGATGACCGGCGCCGAGCCGCTGTCCGACGGCAAGCTCAACTTCACCGACTCGAAGTTCGAGCAGGGTTTCTCGCAGTACGTCGACTTCGTCAAGACCGACAAGATCGCCCCGCAGGTGCCGGGCGGCAACCCGGACTTCGAGACCCAGCAGTTCACCGGTGGCAAGGCCGCCATGCAGCTGAACGGTCCGTGGTCGCTGATCGACACCAAGGGCAAGGTCAAGTTCGACCTCGGGATCGCGCCGATCCCGGCCGGTCCGGACGGGTCCAAGACCTACACCGCGGGCTCCGGCTTCGGCATCTCCCGGTCCTGCAAGACGCCCGACGCGGCCTTCCAGGCCATCATGTCGATGACGAGTGAGAAGCCGCTGACCGTGCTGGCCCAGGCCGGCCGCGCGTACCCGGCCCGCACCGTGGCGCACCCGGCCTGGTTCACCGCCGCCGGTATCGACGGTGCGAAGGAGACCATCGACTACGCCTCCGAGAACTCGATCCCGCTGGTCACCTCGAAGAACTGGGTCCAGGTGGCCGACCTGCTCAACCGGTTCGGAACCCAGGCGCTGAACGGCGAGATCCCGCCGGACCAGGCGCTGAAGACCATCCAGGACCAGGCAGGCGCTGGGTCGTAATGGCGACCGACACGACAACCGTCGCTCCCCCGGGCGCACCTTCGGGTGCCGCCCGGGCGGGGCGCCGGCCCGCGTTGCGCCGGGACGGTCGGTACGCGTCGGTCTTCCTGGCGCCGAGCCTCGGCGGGCTGGCCCTGTTCACGCTGTTCCCGACCGCGATGGCGCTCGGCATCAGCCTGTTCGACTGGCCGGTGTTCGGCACCCGCTCGTTCCTCGGCCTGGACAACTACTCGCACCTGCTGCACGACCCGGTGTTCCGCCGGGTGGTGCTCAACACCGTGCTGTTCGTGGTGCTGTACGTGCCGCTGAACGTGGTCGTCTCGCTCGGACTCGCGGTCTGGCTGGGCCCGCAGATCAAGGGCCGGCAGATCTTCCGGGTGCTGTTCTTCATCCCGGTGATGACGCCGATGGTCGCCAACGTGATGGTCTGGCGGCTGCTGTTCCAGCCCGGCGGGCTGATCGACGGCGGCCTGCAGAGCTGGTTCGGGATCGACGCGCCGAACTTCCTCGGCTCGTCGAACTGGGCCATGCCGGCCATCGTCGCGATGTCGATCTGGCAGGGCTTCGGGTACAACTTCCTGGTCTTCTCGGCCGCACTCGACCAGGTGCCGCAGTCCCAGTTGGAGTCCGCGCAGATCGACGGCGCCGGGCCGCTGCAGCGGTTCCGCTACATCACCTGGCCGATGATCACGCCGTCGATGTTCTTCGCCACCACGATGACGCTGATCACCTCGTTCCAGGTGTTCGCGCAGCCGTTCATCCTGACCCAGGGCGGTCCGGGCGTGGCCACCCAGACCATCGTCATGTACGTCTACAACCAGGGCTGGCAGTTCCTCCAGATGGGGCTGGCGTCCGCGGCCGGCTGGGTGCTGTTCGTGATCATCATGGGCATCACCGCGATCCAGTTCTTCGGCCAGAAGCGGTGGGTGAACTATGACGTCTGAGACCAACAGCGCCGTTCGCAAGGTCCGCAGCGGCGTCTCGCACACGCTGCTGATCATCGTCGCGATCGTCTTCCTGGGTCCCTTGGTGTACGCCGTTTCGACGTCGCTGAAGCCCGCCGACGAGGTATTCACGCCGACACCGCACCTGTTCGGCTCCGAGATCCGCTGGAAGAACTACGCGGACGCGTTCACGTTCGCGCCGTTCGACCGGTACTTCCTGAACAGCCTGTTCGTCGCAGTGGCCGGAACCCTGGTGGTGGTCGCTGCCTCGAGCCTGTCGGCGTACGCGTTCGCGCGGCTGAAATTCAGGGGCCGTGAGCAACTGTTCGTGCTGTTCCTCGGCACCCTGATGGTGCCGCAGGAAGTGCTGATCGTGCCGATGTACTGGCTGATGCAGTCGCTCGGCTGGGTGGACAGCTACTGGGCGCTGATCCTGCCCTGGGCATTCACCGCGTTCGGGACGTTCCTGCTGCGGCAGTTCTTCCTGACCGTACCGGCGGAGCTCGAGGAAGCGGCCCGGGTGGACGGGTGCGGTCCGTTCGGCTCGTTCTTCCGGATCATGCTCCCGCTCGCGCGGCCGGCCATCGCCGTACTGACGGTGTTCACGTTCATCAGTTTCTGGGGCAGTTTCCTGTGGCCGTTGATCATTATCAACAGCGTCGAGGACAAGGGCACCGTGCCGTTGGGGCTGGCGCAGTTCGTCGGCCAGCAGGGCACCCAGTGGAACCTGATGATGGCGGCGTCGGTGATGGCGATGATCCCGACCGTCCTGCTTGTGGTCCTGCTGCAGAAACACCTCGTCCGCGGCCTGCTCGTCACCGGGCTGGGCGGCCGTTAAACCTAAGGAGAAGTTTGTATGACTGATGCGCCTCCCGCGGCCTCTGTCGAGCGGTTCCGCGACTGGCGGTTCGGCCTGTTCGTCCACTGGGGCCTGTACTCGCTCCCGGCCCGGCACGAGTGGGTGAAGAACCGTGAACGGCTCACCGACGAGGACTACCAGCCGTACTTCGACCACTTCGAGCCGGACCTCTACGACCCGCGCAAGTGGGCCGCCGCGGCCCGTGGCGCCGGCATGAAGTACGCCGTACTCACGACCAAGCACCACGAGGGCTTCTGCCTGTGGGACTCCGAGGTGTCGGACTACACGGTCGCGCACACCGCCTGGGGAGCGGGCAAGGATCTGGTGAAGCAGTTCGTCGAGGCGTGCCGGGCCGAGGGGCTCGGGATCGGGTTCTACCACTCGCTGATCGACTGGCACCACCCGGAGTTCCCGATCGACGTCGTCCACCCGCAGCGGTACGACGAGGAGGCGCAGGCGAAGGCGGCGGGCCGCGACGTGCAGGTGTACGCCGACTACCTGCACGCGCAGACCCGTGAGCTGCTGACGAACTACGGGCCGATCGACATCATGTGGTTCGACTTCTCGTACCCGAACCGCAACCGGGAGGACGGGCTGCCCGGGCCGGGGAACGGCAAGGGTCGCGATGAGTGGCGGTCCGAGGAGCTGATGGCGATGGTCCGGGAGCTGCAGCCGGACATCCTCATCAACGACCGGCTCGACATCCCGGGCGACTTCGTCACGCCGGAGCAGTACCAGCCGGACGGCCCGATGGAGCGCGACGGCGTACCGGTGCTGTGGGAGGCGTGCCAGACGCTCAACGGCAGCTGGGGTTACGACCGCGACAACCTGGACTGGAAGTCACCGGAGACACTGGTGAAGATGCTGGTCGACTCGGTCTCCAAGGACGGCAACCTGCTCCTCAACGTCGGCCCGACCGGCCGCGGCGAGTTCGACCCACGCGCCCTGGCGACACTGGCCGACATCGGCGAGTGGATGCGGCTGCACGAGCGCTCGATCCGCGGCGCAAGGCCCTCGCAGTACACGCCGCCGACCGACGCCCGCTACACACAGAAGGGCGACCGCCTCTACCTGCACCTGTTCTCCTGGCCGATGGGCCACGTCCACCTGCCCGGGCTGGGCGGCAAGGTCAAGTACGCCCAACTCCTGAACGACGCCTCCGAAATCAAACGCGTCGCCAACGACCCCCACCAAACCGCCCAGAACACCCGCATGGGCGGCGTCTCCCCCGACACCCTGACACTCAAGCTCCCGATCCAACGCCCGAACGTCGAGGTCCCGGTCATCGAGCTGTTCCTGACCTGACACCCGCCGCCCCGAATCCGACCCACCCGCCGGCTTCCCCTTGGATGGGTTCACCTACCGCGTTGTGGGTTCCCGCACCGGACTCCGGTGGGGGAACCCACAACAGGCTAGGTAAACCCATCCAAGGCGGGCGGCGGGCGGGCGCGGGCTACGGGCGGGCTGGGCGAGGTCTAGGAGGCTGGGGTGGGGCGGCCGGGCTGTTCTCCGCTCCGGCTTTGCAGGTAGGTGTTCTTCGGGACCATTACCTTGCGGCGGAAGAGGCAGACGACGGTGCCGTCCTGTTTGTAGCCCTTGGTTTCTACGTGGACTATGCCTCGGTCGTCCTTGGACTTCGACTCCCACTTGTCCAGGACCACGGTCTCGCCGTAGATGGTGTCGCCGTGGAAGGTCGGCGCCACGTGGCGGAGGGACTCGATCTCGAGGTTCGCGATGGCCTTGCCGCTCACGTCGGGGACCGACATGCCGAGCAGGATCGAGTAGATGTAGTTGCCCACCACAACGTTCTTGCCGAACTGGGTGGTCTGCTCGGCGTAGTTCGCGTCCAGGTGCAGCGGATGATGGTTCATCGTCAGCAGGCAGAACAGGTGGTCGTCGTACTCCGTCACCGTCTTGCCGGGCCAGTGCTTGTAGACGGCACCGACCTCGAACTCCTCGTAGCTGCGCCCGAACTGCATCGCGGTCCTCCTCAGGTCCTGGATTCCCCATGCTGCCGGGTCCAGGCGCATCCGGACCGTGGTCTGGCTCTCACCGCCGCGAGAGATACGTCACTGGTCGGTCGTGGGCTGCTGCACCGGGTGCTCAGGCATCCGCGGGTGGACCTCGCCCTTGAGCGCCAGCTTGGCCAGGTGGTTCCGGGCCTCTTCAGCGAACTTGAAGTCGCACAGTACGTCGTACGTCGTCGCCACCACCGCGGTCCGCGACGTGAAGTCACGCCGGCCCGCGGACTGCGCGTAGCTCAACCCACCGAACACGAGACCGAAGAACGCACCCAGCACGACACCGGTCAGCAGCGCCGCAAGCCAGTTGCCGGTGGTGAACAGCCCCAGCAGCAGACCGACGAACAGACCGAACCAGGCGCCGCTGGCCAGACCTGCGGTCAGCGCGCGGCCCCACGTGAGCCGGCCGGTGATCTTCTCCACCTGGCGCAGGTTGTTGCCGACGATGGTCGTGTGCTCCACCGGGAACTTCTCGTCCGAGAGATAGTCGACAGCTCGCTGCGCCTCCCGGTAGGTGTCGTACGTCCCGATCGTCAGACCGGTCGGTCTGGGGTCCATCGAGGGCATGCCCTGCGTGGTCATCGTCGTTCCTCTCCACGTGCGTCCACCCCCATCATTGCCGACAGCTGGTTACCGCGTCTTGATAGCCTCGCCGTGATGGCCGGGCGACGGTGGGACATGGGCGCGACACGCCGAGTAGGACGGGTCTTCGCCCGCCGCGGTGGCGCTGACGGCCGCCCGCCGGACGACGTGGTCACCGGCAAGCTCGAGGGCGCCCTGGTCGACTGGGGTCTGTACCGCGACGGCGTCCGCGACCAGCGGGTCAACTCCTACACCGACGCGCTGGCCAGGGCCCGCCGCGGCCAGGGGTTCGTCTGGATCGGCCTGTTCGAGCCCACCGACCACCAGCTCGCCATCATCGGCCACGAGTTCGGCCTGCACCCGCTGGCGCTGGAGGATGCGTCGGAGGCACACCAGCGCCCCAAACTCGAGCGGTACGCCGACACTCTGTTCGCCGTCTTCAAAACGGTCACGTACGTCCCGCACCGGGACCTGACCGCTACGAGCGAGGTCGTGGCGACCGGTGAGGTCATGGTGTTCTGCGGACCCGGCTTCGTCGTCACGGTCCGGCATGGTGAGCACAGTGAGCTGACCGGACTGCGCCAGGAGCTCGAGAAGGAGCCGAAACGGCTCGCCACCGGTCCAGGCGCAGTACTGCACGCGATCGCCGACCACGTCGTCGACCGGTACCTGGAGGTCGCGGACGCCGTACAGGCCGACATCGACTCGATCGAGACAGGCATGTTCACACCGCGTGGCTGGCGGAACATCGACAAGGTCTACCAGCTGAAGCGCGAGGTTCTGGAGCTCAAGCGGGCTGTAGCGCCGCTGACCGGCCCGATGCGCGCATTGTCGACCCTGCGCAACCCGCTGATCGCCGACGAGACCAGGAACTACTTCCGCGACGTCGACGACCACCTGCAGCGAGTGAAGGAGCAGGTGATCTCGTTCGACGAGCTGCTCAGCTCGATCCTGCAGGCCGGGCTGGCCCAGGTGCAGGTGGCCGAGAACGAGGACATGCGGCGGATCTCGGCCTGGGTCGCCATCCTCGCGGTGCCGACGATGATCGCCGGTATCTACGGCATGAACTTCGACTACATGCCCGAGCTCCGCCTCAAGTACGCGTACTTCGTCGTCCTCGGTGTGATGGCCTCGGCGTGCTTCGTCCTTTACCGGTTGTTCAAGCGGAACCACTGGCTGTGACCCGGGTGTTCTCTACCGTCTGATACCCGACTTGGCAACCTTTTGCCATGGCCAGGAGTACTTGCGGATTGGAATGTTCAAACGGTTGTGGACCAATCCGCTGCCTTGATTGAATTCTGCCGTCGCGTTCGGTCAGGAATCGAGCACGTTCTGCGACCGAGGGGAGGGACTTGCGGTGCTTCGAATCCACTTCACGCCACGGGACCTTGCCCGCGTCACCGTCGCGACCACGCCGGCGCCGCTCTGGGAGGTGCTGCTCAGCCTGCACATGCTGCAGCACTCGGACGGCCGGCTCATCTTCGAGGACTGGCGCCGCCACGTGCGGACCAAGGTCGCACCGGACCAGATGCGGCTGCTGCTGGAGCTGACCCCGTCCAAGGGCTACTCCCCCGACTTCCTGACGCCGGCCGAGTCCGCACCGGACTTCGACTCCGCGCTGGAGCAGACGCTGGCGACGCCGCGGCAACAGCTGCGCAGCCAGATCGACCTGCTCGGGACGTACCGTCCGGCGTCGCCGTGGACGCGGGAGCTGGCGCAGGGCGGCCGGACCTCGATGCACAAGCTCGGCCGGGCCATCCGGACATACCACGATGCGGCAATCGCGCCGTACTGGAAGTCGATCGGCACGCATGTGTCCGCGGACCACGCCCATCGTGGGGAGGCGTTGGCCCGCCACGGGGTGGACCGGCTGTTGTCGTCACTGCATCCGCGGGTCCGGTGGGTCGCACCGGTCCTGCAGGTGCTGGACATGAACGACCGCGACCTGTATCTCGATGGCAGGGGAATCGAGTTGCAGCCCTCGGCGTTCTGCTGGCAGGTACCGACCAAGCTGCGGGACCCGGACCTCAAACCGATCCTGGTGTACCCGATCCAGCACGCGCCGGGGATCCTGCGGCAGGCGTCGGCGGAGCCTGCACTGTCGAGTGACCCGCTCGGGTCACTGCTCGGCTCGACCCGCGCGGCGGCCCTGGAGGCCACCGTCAGCGGCTGTACGACGACCGAGCTGGCCAAGCGCTGCGGGATCTCCCCGGCCGCCGCCAGCCACCAGGCGACGGTACTGCGGGAGGCCGGCCTCATCACCACCCGCCGGGCCGGCGCATCCGTGCGCCACGAAATCACCCAGCTCGGCATCTGGCTCCTGTCCGGCCACGGCTCCGGCCACACCCGGCCGCCGGCGCACACCCCCTAGCCCCTGCCCCGCCGAGCGCTGGGCCGACCGGCACCGCCCCGCCTGTCGACCCAGCGCCCCGGCCGTCAGCCAACCGTCAGCACTTCGTCAGCACCTCCCGGGATGGTTGTCCCGGCCGCCGCTCCGCGGCCAGGACAAGGGAGAGCACATGCGAAAGCTACTCGGGGTGCTGAGCACATTGGCCGTGGCTGCGGCTGGGCTGGTAGCTGCGACATCGCCGGCGCAGAGCACGGTCTACCTGGGTGTCTACATGATGAAGGCGCTCGGGACGAACCTCTGCATCGCGGACTCCAGCGACGGTCTGTGGATGCAGACGTGCAACTCGCACGACACGGACCAGCAGTGGGACACCAACGCGCCGCCGAACACCAGGGTCTTCTCGAACCGCACCTTCATCGGCTACTGCCTGGACGACAGCATCAACGGCCTGATGACGGTGCGGTGCAACGGGACCGACTACCAGCGGTTCACGCTGGACGTGAAGAGTGACGGTGCCTACGTGAAGAACGTCCACACCCATGGCTGCGTGACGTTCGGTTCCGGCAACGTCTATGCGTCGGCGTGCCGTGCCCTGCATTCGCAGCGGTGGGTGCTGGTCAAGCTTTAGAGCTTGTAGTCCTCGAGGAGGCGGCGGCCGATGATCATGCGTTGGATGTCGGCCGTGCCTTCTCCGATCAGGAGCATCGGGGCCTCGCGGTAGAGGCGTTCGATCTCGTACTCCTTGGAGAAGCCGTAGCCGCCGTGGATGCGGAACGAGTCCTCCACCACCTGGGCGCAGTACTCACTGGCCAGGTACTTCGCCACGCCGGCCTCGAAGTCGTTGCGGGAGCCGCTGTCCTTCTTCCGGGCCGCCTTCACCATCAGCTCGTGCGCCGCCTCGACCTTCACCGCCATGTCGGCCAGCCGGAACAGCACCGCCTGGTGATCGGCGATCTTCTTGCCGAACGTCTCCCGCTGCTGCGCGTACGAGATGCCCAGCTCGAAGGCCCGCCGCGCCACACCGCAGCCGCGGGCGGCGACGTTCACCCGGCCGACCTCGACGCCGTCCATCATCTGGTAGAAGCCCTTGCCCGGTACGCCGCCGAGGATCTGCGCGCCGTCGATCCGGTAGCCGTCGAAGACCAGCTCGGTCGTGTCGACGCCCTTGTAACCCATCTTCTCGATCTTCCCGGGCACGGTCAGCCCCGGCGAGACCTCACCGAAGCCGGGCTCCTTCTCGACCAGGAACGTGGTCATGTTCCGGTAGACCGAGTCCTGCCCCTCGTCGGTCTTCACGAGTACGGCGACCAGGTTCGACGAGCCGCCGTTGGTCAGCCACATCTTTTGGCCGTTGATCACGTAGCCGTCGCCGTCGCGAGTGGCCTTGGTCTTGATCGCGGACACGTCCGAGCCACAGCCCGGCTCGGACATCGAGAACGCGCCGCGGACCTCGCCGGTCGCCATCCGGGGCAGGTACTTCTGCTTCTGCTCGTCGGTGCCGTGCTGCAGCAGCAGGTACGCGACGATGAAGTGTGTGTTGATGATGCCGGAGACGCTCATCCAGCCGCGGGCGATCTCCTCGACGCACAGCGCGTACGTGAGCAGCGACTCGCCCAGCCCGCCGTACTCCTCGGGGATCATCAGCCCGAACAGGCCGAGCTCCTTGAGGCCCTCGACGATCTCGGTCGGGTACTCGTCGCGGTGCTCGAGCTCGGTGGCGACCGGGAGGATCTCCGCCTCGACGAACGCCCGGACCGTCTTCAGGATCTCTTCCTGGATGTCCGTGAGCCCCTCGGTCTGCTGCAACCTGCTCATGCTGCGCCTCCTGTCGTCCCGGGACGGCTTACCCGCGAGTATCGCGGTTCCCAGCATCCCGGGACGAGGGTGACACCCGCTGTGACATCGACCACCTGGCGGAGGTCGCGTGGCTCACTCGTTGTTGTCGTGCTGCGGCCGCGGGAGTGCCTGCCCGACTGTCTGGAACAGGGCAATGATCTGCGGGGTCGCCTGCCAGCGGTGGCGTTGCTGCGCCTCGAACAGACGCTGCCGGGCTGCATAGAAGTTCCGCGCTGCTGAGTCCAGGTCGCCGTGGTCGAGTGCTTCGGCGGCCCGGTCCAGCTGCTGCGCCGCGTCGCGTGGCGCCTTGCTGCGGCTGCCCTGCTGCGTCGCACGGACCTGTGCGGCCAGCGTGCGCAGGTTCTGCACCAGAGCCGCCTGCGGGTTCTGCGGCGTCTCCTTGGGAGTCGGCTTGGGCGTGGGCTTCTTCGACGGAGTCGTCGAAGGCTTGGGCTTCGGCGTGGTCTTGGGCGCACTGGTCGCCTTCACCACCGGCGCTGACGGCGTACCACCGGCCTGGGCTGGCGGATCGGTCGTCAGACCGGCTCGGAGCAGCAGAGCGGCCACTACGCCGACTACGACGACAGCAGCCGCCACGCCGATCTTTGCCAACGGCAGCGCCTGTCGCGGCGCTCGGTGCGCAGACGTAGCAGCCTGCTCGTCGTCGTCCTCCCACTTGCCGACGCCGAGAACGTCCTCCGCAGCCGCAGGCGGCGCGAACGCCAGCACCTGGGTCTGGTTGGCCGGTGCGAGAAGCGCACTGACGTCAGCGGACGACGACGGCCGGTCTGCCGGGTTCTTCGCCAGCAGGTGCGTGACGAGATTCGACAGCTCCGGCGGTACGTCGGTCCGCGCGATCGGCGGCGGCGGTGCGTCGAGGTGCTGGCGCATCACCACGTCGACGGTCGGCCCGGTGAACGGCGGCGTGCCGGTCAGGAGCTCGTGCAGGACGCAGCCGAACGAGTACCAGTCGCTGGCGGGTGTGGCCGGCTCGCCACGGACCTGCTCCGGCGACACGTACGACGCCGTACCGAGCAGGACGCCCAGTCCGGTCGTCTCGTTGCCGGCGCGCTTGGCGATGCCGAAGTCGGTCATCTTGAGCGTGCCGTCGGGTGCCAGCAGCAGATTGCCCGGTTTGACGTCGCGATGGACGATCCCGGCCTCGTGGGCCGCGTCCAGAGCGCGGGCGCCCTGGACGGCGATGTCCGTGACCAGATCGGCCGACGGCAGCCCCGCAGTACGCATGAGCTTCTGCAGGTCGGGGCCCTGGACCAGCTCCATCACCAGGAACACGTGGTCGCCGGCAGCGCCTACGTCGTACGTCGCGACGACGTTGGGATGCGACAGCCGGGCCGCGGCCTGCGCCTCCGCCCGGAACCGCTGGACGGCGTCCATGGGGTCGCCCTCGAGACTCCTGAGGAGTTTGACCGCCACCTGGCGGGCGAGGACGGTGTCCTCGGCCTGCCACACCTCACCTGCACCGCCCCTGCCGAGCAGGGACACCAACCGGTACCGACCTGCCAGTACCTCGCCGTTCACGAACCACACCTTCCGCAGTGGACCGCAACACCTTAGGCGGGAAGCGCGGGATGATCGAGTCCGCGGCCGAAACCTTCAGAAAGCCTTCCGGAACCTCTGCAGAGTGCGATCGGAGTACTACGGTGTGTCGCATGAAGCGATCGATTCCCGCCCTGATCGCGGCCACCCTCGTCGCCGCGACGCTGACCACTTCGACGGCTTCCGCAACGCCCGTCCGGCACCCGAAGCCGGTCGTGACGTGCGAATTCACGCCGACCCCCGAGAACCCGGCCGCCAAGCCGGTGCGGATCCCGTCCCCGACGGCCCGCGCGAAGGGCACGGTCGACGTGTTCTTCGTGACGAACTACGGCCCGTTCGTCGTCCGGATGGACCGGGCCAACGCGCCCTGCGGAGTGCACAACTTCGTCCACCTGGTGCAGAGCCGGTTCTACGACTCGACACAGTGCTTCCGGCTGACGAACTCGACGCGCCTCGGCGTGCTCCAGTGCGGTGACATCTACCGCCAGGAGGAAGGCGGACCGGGGTACAAGTTCCCGGACGAGGTGACCGGCCAGGAGACCTACCCGCGCGGCACCGTTGCTTACGGCAACCAAGGCCCGGGGACCAACGGCTCGGAGTTCTTCGTCGTCCACTCGTTCGCGAACATCGCGCCGAACTACACCGTCCTCGGTCACGTGATCGCGGGCATGTCGACGTTCGACCGGATGGTCGCCGCGGGCATCGCCGACCCCGACCAGGACGGCCCGCCGGTGAAACCGATCCGCATCTACAAGGTCTGGAGCCTCTGAGGGGAGGGTAATTCGCCGCCTTCCGGCCTTACCGTGGCGACGTGGGCACCCGCGGACGACCGAGACATCCCGATGTACTGACGCCTGCCGAGTGGCGGGTGGTGCACCTGGTGCGCCACGGCATGTCGAACCGCGAGATCGCGCAGCGCCGCGGAGTCAGCGTCGACGCGGTCAAGTTCCACGTCGCGAACGCCCTGCTGAAGCTCGGCCTGCACCGCCGGGCCGAGCTTCGCAGCTGGCGCGGCGTGCCCGCGGACAGCGCGCTACGAGGACAAGGAGCCCAAGCGATGGAGCTAGGTGTCATCGGGCAGATCGCCCGACCGGTCAGCGATATCCAGAAAGCAGTGGAGTTCTACGGCGACGTCCTGGGTCTCCCGCACCTGTACACGTTCGGCGATCTCGCCTTCTTCGACTGCGGCGGCACCCGGTTGTTCCTGAGCGCCACCGACGAGCCGGCCGAGCCTTCGATCCTGTACTTCCGCGTCGACGACATCCAGACGGCCTACGACGAACTCCGCGACCGTGGGGTGGAATTCGAGCAGGCTCCGCACCTGATCCACAAGCACGACAACGGCGTCGAGGAGTGGATGGCCTTCTTCCCCGACCCCGACGGCCACCTGCTCGCGATCATGGCCCAGGTCGGGCCCTAGTCCGCCGGCGGCTGCCAGATGTCGGTGCGGGTCAGACCGGCGGCGCGGCCCTTGGCGGAGATGACCAGGGCCATCTTGCGGGACGCCTCGTCGATCATCTCGTCGCCGAGCATGACCGCGCCGCGTCCGCCGCCGGCGGCCGAGGTGTAGTGGTCGTAGGCATCGAGGATGTTCTCGGCGTGGTCGTAGTCGTCCTGGCGGGGCGAGTAGACCTCGTTGGCTGCGGCGATCTGGTCCGGGTGCAGGACCCACTTGCCGTCGAAGCCGAGCGCGGCCGAGCGACCCGCGACGCGGCGGAAGCCGTCGACGTCCTTGATCTGCAGGTACGGGCCGTCGATCGCTTGCTTCCCGTGCGCCCGCGCGGCCATCAGGATCTGCATCAGGATGTAGTGGTAGGCGTCGCCGACGTCGTAGCCGGGCGGCTGCTCGCCGACCACCAGCGACTTCATGTTGATCGACGCCATGAAGTCGGCCGGGCCGAAGATGATCGTCTCGACCCGCGGCGAGGCCTGTGCGATCGCGTTCACGTTGGTCAGGCCCAGGGCGTTCTCGATCTGCGCCTCGATGCCGATCCGGCCCGGCTCGTACCCGTGGACCTTCTCCAACTGGGTGAGCAGCAGGTCGAGCGCGACCACCTGCTCGGCGGTCTGCACCTTCGGCAGCATGATGCAGTCCAGGTTCGCGCCGGCGCCGCCGACGACCTCGATCACATCGGCGTACGTCCACTCGGTGGTCCAGTCGTTCACCCGGACCACGCGGAGCTTCGTGCCCCAGCCGCCTTCGTTCAGCGCGGCGACGATGTTCTTCCGGGCGTCCGGCTTGGCGATCGGGGCGACCGAGTCCTCGAGGTCCAGGAACACCTGGTCGGCATCCAGTCCCTTCGCCTTGGCCAGGAACCGCGGGTTGGACCCGGGCGTGGCCAGACACGACCGTCGACTGCGTAGCACCTGCTCCGACATGTGACCTCCACTCGGTTACCCACCGGTCACCGGCAGCGTACGGCGAAACGCACGCGACCTGCCCGGTGACATCGCTCACTGTGACACTCTTGGCCCGTGGAGAACGAGGACGCTGTGACGGAGATCGCCGCGGTGATGAAGAAGGCCGGGCTGGTCTGGCTGGCCTGGGACGGTGGCCGGCCCGCACCGGCCTGGTTCGCCACGGTCGACGGACAGTACGTCGTTCTCGCGGACGCGGCCGACAGCGCCGAACAGCCACTGCCCGGACTGGCGACGGCCACGTCGGTCGAGGTCGTCGTACCGGCCAAGCCGGCCACCAACCGGCTGGCGAGCTGGAAGGCCACGGTCCGGCGGCTGACGCCGGGTACCGACGAGTGGACGCAAGCCGCCCAGGTACTGCGGACCGACCGCCTGAACGCGGCCGGCCTGGACACGCAGCTCGAACGCTGGCAGACCGAGGCCGACATCCTCGTCCTGGACCCGACCGGTGAGATCACCGAGGCAACCGGACGGTACGACGCGACCCCACGGGCCGAGGCTCCGGTGCCCACCAGAGCCACGACCCGTGGGAAGCCGCCGACGACGTTGCACCGCCCGATCCGCCGGCGCCCGAAGCTGAGCTAGTGCGGGGCTAGCGCACTCCGAAGGCCCGCTCGACGGTCTGGGTCACGCTGTTACCTGCCGCGTCGCGCGCCGTCACCCGCAGACTCGCGTAGTTGGCTGACGCCGGTGCGTCCAACTTGGCTCGCCAACCGGCTCCGGAGCGCTGCAGCCGGACCGGTCGCCACGTCGCGCCGTCGTCGTACGACAGCTCCAGCGTCGCCGCAGTGACCTTCCCCGTCCCCGCAGCACCCGGAAGGTGCGAGGCAGCCACCTCGAGATCCGTGTGACGCTTCGCCTTGCCCGACAGGTCCGTCGCGACCGAATAGTCGAGCTGGAGCAGCGGAAGCGTCTCCAGGTTCGCGTAGTCGGCCTGACCGGAGACGAAGCCCCACTCGGTGTGCGTCCGTGGCGAGTACGGCCGGCCAGGTAGATCACGCGTGGTGTCGACGACCAGCCGGTACGGCGCTGACTCGGGCGGCACCTCGACCGAGAGCATGTCTGCTCCCTCACCGAGCAGCGTGTCGCCCTGGTACAGCGCAGTGGTCACCTGGGCGCCCACGTCGTACACGATGCCCTGGTGTGGGCCGGAGTCGGCCCAGCCGGGCAGGGTGAAGACGCTGATGATGTCGCCGACCCGCGAGGGCGGAGTCGAGAGCGCGCTGTCGCTCAACAGCCGCGGCCGCTGGATGCCGCCGAACCAGGTCTCCTTCGTCGTGCTACCTGCCCGATAGGACAGCGAGGACCCCTGCTGCGACAGATCGGGTACGGCGGCCATGCTGAGCCACTTCACCTTCGGACTGGCAGTCACCCAGACGGTGTGGTCACCCTGCGCGGGCACAGTCGAGGCTGCGGCCGCCACAGCCCAGGTGAAGTCGGTCGACAGGTCGAAACGGACGTCGACCGCGTCTCCAGGCTTGGTGTCTCGGTAGGACTCGTCGATCCGCGCCAGGTCCCGCGCACTGGGTCGATAGCCAGGGTCACTCGGCACTGCTCCGTCGTGGTGCTGGACGAGGTCGTACAGATAGTCCGGACACGGATGCGAGACCACGGACAGCAGCTTCGGGCTGTGCGCAAGCAGCTGCCGACCCTGGTCGGTGGTCAGCGATGCCACTGGCAGCGCCGGCGCATCCTCGATCGGCAGGTCGGCCCAGGCATCCAGCGGACCGTAGCCGTCGTTCAACAGCAACAGCATCTTCGCACCGGCGCGCGCAGCGGATGCTGCCTGCTCCGTCGGCGGTACGACGTCGTTGCGCTGGGCAACCGCGATCTTGCCGCGGACGTCGTACTTCGCGAAGTCCGCGCCGTCACCCACATAAACCGCCTGATTGATGCCGGCGCCTTCCGGAAGCTTCGGGGAGAGGCTCTGGACCATGGCGCCGAACGAACCGACGGTCAGCGCCGGCTGCTCCTGTCGCCAGCGCGTCGCGAACGTGTACGAGCCTTGTGTCACCTTGCGGGTCGGCGTGGCCCAGAGAGAGTCGTAAAGCCACCACTCGAGCTGATACGTGTCGACGAAGCGATGCAGGGTGCCGTAGCTGCGGTACTGGTCCACTCGGACGTACGTGTTCTCCGTCGGTCGTGGCGTGACCGCGGCGACCTTGCGCAGTCCGGCTGCGTCGAACATCAGCGTCCGGTCCTGGGCGACCTCCACCTCCGGCTGACTGATGACAGCTCGACCCAGCGAGTGAACACCCTCCAGACCGCGAACGTCGGCGTACATCCAACCGGCGTAGGTGCTGGGACGCACGTTGACGTCCAGACTGCCGCTCTCGTCGACCATGAACACCTGCGGTACGACGTCGCGCTTGATGTCCTTCAGCACGACGACACCCGGCAACGGAGCGCCATGCGGGTCCTTGGTGCGAATGGACAGTTTGACTCGTTCGCTCTGCTTGCTCACGCCGATGGCGTTGTGCGCGCGGGCTGTCCCGTCGGCGTCTGTTGCCGTGAGCATCGAGCTGTAGCCGGCGTCGTCGGCCGCCAGGTCGAGGTGGCTGACCACACCGACAGTCGCCGTACCGTGGGCCGGGACTGTCACCTGCGGGGCCGTCAGACTGAAGAGGCCCGCCGGGATGCCTTGGTTCTTGAGGGACAGGTTCAACGTGACAGGTTCGGTGCCGTCGTTCGTGTAGGTGACGTCTTTCTGCACCAGTCCACTCGCCGGGTACGGCCATTTGACCGCAGCGAAGGCGGAGCCGGACGAGAACAGCGTGCCGCGTACGGCGGCGGCCACATCGAGCCGACCGGCACCTGCTGCGAACGGGCTGTACTGGACCGTGGTCTTGGTCGAGCTGACCAATGCGTCCTTCAACTGCTGCCCGCTCCAGTCAGGATGCGCGTGCGCCAGCAATGCGGCCGCGCCAGCGACGTGTGGAGTGGCCATCGAGGTCCCACTCATCGCGACGTACGACCCCTCCCCTTCGGGCGAGTAGTGCGACCGAGCCGCGAGTACGTCGACACCGGGAGCGGTCAGGTCGGGCTTGAGCGCACTGTCGCCGAGTCGCGGACCGCGGCTGGAGAAGCTGGCCAGTCGATCCGCACCGTCGACCGCACCAACAGTCAGCGCAGCGTCCGCCGCACCGGGTGCGGAGACGCTGTACGGATCCGGACCCGAGTTGCCGGCCGCGATGACGAACAGGGCGCCGGTCTCCGCGCTCAACGTGTTGACTGCCTGGCTCATCGGGTCGGTGCCGTCGGACGGACCTGAGCCGAGGCTCATGCTGATCACCTTGGCGTGCTGGTCACGCGCGGCCCACTCCATGCCGGCGAGAATCCAGGAGTCCTGACCGCTGCCGCTGTCGTCCAGGACCTTGCCGATGTGCAGACCGGCGCCCGGTGCGACGCCCTGCTCCTTGCCGTTCGACGCTGCACCGGTGCCGGCGATCGTCGAGGCGACGTGGGTGCCGTGACCGTTGCGATCGGTGACGTCCTGTCCGGGGACGAAGCTGGTGGAGGCGACGATCCGGCCGGCGAAGTCCGGGTGCCCGGCGTCGATGCCCGTGTCCAGGACTGCCACGTCGACGCCTTGACCGGTGTCACCGCCCTGCCAGACTTCCGGTGCGCCGATCTGTGCCGTCGTGTCGGCGAGGCTCGCCTTCGCCTTGCCGTCCAGCCAGATCTTCGCGATTCCGCTGGGCACCGCGCGGGCAGCCGGGGTACCGCCGGTGAAGGACGACCAGAACGCGGTGGCCTGGTCGTGGTCGGCGGTCACGGCGGCGCCGCGGATGCTGCTGAGCACCAGGGTCTGCCGGGCTCCCGCCGGCGGTGTCTGCTTGCGCGCCTGGTTGTACGAGACGATCAGCGGCGTGCCGTCGCTGTGCGCGTCGTCGTACCCGTCGGTCAGGAGTTCGGTGACGTTGAACAGTCGCTGGTCGAGAACGCCGGAGGCGAGGTACGGGAGGGCGGCGTCCGGGTAGACGTACAGGTCGTTGCCTACGGCCATGACGTGCGCTCCGGCCGGAGTGCCGTTCGGCTTGCGCACAGTCGCGGTCGGGCGGCCGGCGACGGTCGTCACGGAGACCTTGTCACCGGTGATCAGGGTGACTGTGTTGGTCGAACCAGCAGACACCGGAGGACCAGTGGGCGCGGCGCCGGCCGGGGGCACGGTGGCGGCGCTCAGCGCCAGCACGGCCGCGCCCACGGCGGTCAGCCCGCGACGGGCGGAGGAGAGGGACACGACAGCTCCAAGCTGAGGGGAGGGGCAGCAATCCCCGCATTACATGTGGAGCTGCGCCCGGACTGCTATCGATCCGCCTGGCGCAAACGGGACACGACCAATCAGGTCAAGGTCGGGTCAGAGCCAACCTCGGTCTCGGGCATGCCAACCGAGCTGCAGCCGCGACCGTGAGTGCGTCTGCTCCATCAGCTGCTGCACCCGCCGCGCCACCGTGCGCCGGCTGATCCCGAGCCGCGCACCGGCCGCATCGTCGGTCAGACCAGCGACCAGCAACGACAGGAGGTGCCTGTCCTCGGCTGACATCGCCTCTTCCGCCTGCAGACCGTCCGAGTCGGTCACCGAGAGCGGGCTGGCGCGGTTCCACACGGTCTCGAACAGCGCGACGAGTGCATCGAGCAGACTGCACGGATGCACCAGCAGAGCGGCGTCCTGCGCCGGTGTAGCCCAGTCCAGCGGCAGCAGTGCGAGCTCCCGATCCGCTACGGCGAGCTTGGTCGGCAGGACGTCTGCAATCCGCGCCTGCTCCCCTGCTCGCACGTGGCTGACGGCGCTGGCGGCCAGTACGGCGTCTCCGAGCGCTGAGCTGTCATAGACGACCCGATAGGCCACACCAGCGCCCTGCCTAGCCAGCTGCGTGCTGTTGACCTCAGCCGACGCGACGTACGGCGGTGCGACCAGCTCACGCATCTCGACCCGAGCCGTCCGCTGCACCCGGTCGAAGGCCAGCCCCACTGCGGGCTCGCCGGTGACGATCTCGATGAGCTCCTCGGTCCGCCGCGCGCCGCCCTGCCTGGTCGCCTCGGCTGCCAGCCGGTACGCCGCCTTGCGGATCCGCTCGAACTCCTCCTCCTGCCGCTGCACCAACTGCTCCACGGCAAGCTCCGGCGGCACCGGGACGATCAGCTCGCCCGGCGCCGGCGTACGGTGCACGAAGCCTTCGCTCTGCAGTCCGTCGACCGCCCGCTGCACCTCCTCCACCGGCCACCCGAGCCGCGCCGCCAGCTCCACCGGTGAGGCCGCGCCCCACCGGATCAGGTCCAGGTACGCCGCCTCGCTCTCGGCCCCGAGCCCGGTCGATCCCTGCATGTCAGTCCCCACTTCGCCGTAACCCGAGGTAAGAAGTCTACGAAGCGTCCTCAGCTGAGACGTAGGCTCCGCGGGTTAGCCTTCGGACATGACCGGATCACCGTCGCGCGTGTACGTCGCCCGGTTGGCGGGATTGCCGGTCTACGACCCCAACGGGGACCAGGTCGGCAAGGTCCGCGACGTGGTGGCGATGATGCGTCAGGACAACCAGCCGCCCCGCGTGCTCGGCCTGGTCGTCGAGGTGTTCACCCGGCGCCGCATCTTCCTGCCGATGACCCGTGTCACCTCTGTCGACGTCGGCCACGTCATAACGACCGGCCTGCTCAACGTACGGCGTTTCGAGCAGCGTGCGACCGAGGTACTCGTGCTGGGAGAGCTGCTCGATCGCACTGTCACCATCGCCGACACGGGTGCGACCGCAGTGGTGTTCGACATGGCGATGGAGCAGTGGAGAACCCGCGACTGGCTGCTGACCAAGGTGGCGGTGCGGGAGGGCTCCAAGCGGTTCCGGCGGCGCGGACAGACCTATGTGCTCGACTGGAGAGACGTCACCGGGTTCACCCAGGACGAGGAGGGTCAGGGCGCCACGCACATCCTGGCCGCCTTCGACTCGATGCGGGCCGCGGACCTGGCCGGCGTACTGCACGACCTGTCCGCCAAGCGACGCAAGGAGATCGCAGCTGCGCTGGACGACGAGCGGCTGGCCGACGTGCTCGAGGAGCTGCCCGAGGACATCCAGGTCGAGATCCTCGACGGTCTGGACACCGAGCGAGCCGCCGACGTTCTGGAGGAGATGTCGCCGGACGACGCGGCCGACCTGATCGCCGAGCTGCCGACCGAGACCGCCGAGCGCCTGCTGACGCTGATGGAGCCGGAGGAGGCAGAGGACGTACGACGGCTGCTGACCTACGAGGAGCACACCGCGGGCGGCCTGATGACGTCCGAGCCGGTCATCCTGCCGGTAGACGCCACTGTGGCCGACGCGCTCGCCCATGTGCGCAACGCGGATCTCAGCCCGGCTCTGGCCGCCATGATCTACGTCTGCCGCCCGCCACTGGAGACGCCGACCGGGCGGTTCATCGGGATCGGCCACATCCAGCGGCTGCTGCGCGAACCGCCCTCCGAGCTGGTGTCCGCAGCACTGGACACGGATCTGGACGGGCTGCGGCCGGATGACAGCCTGCAGACGGTCAGCAAGTACCTGGCGACGTACAACCTGGTCGCGGCGCCGGTGCTGGACGACGAAGGCCGCTTGCTCGGTGCGGTGACTGTTGACGACGTACTGGATCACCTGCTCCCGGACGACTGGCGGGAGCACGACCACACCGACAACGCTGACCACGCTGATCCTGGCGAGCAGGAGGGGGACCACGATGCCTCGTGACGACCGCCGGTCCTCGGACGAGCGCCGGCTGTTCCGCGGTACGACGCGGCTCGACGTACCGCGGGACTGGCGACGGACGTTCGTACCGCGGCCGACGTACGACGCGGACGCCTTCGGCCGGCTGTCCGAGCGGATCGCCCGCTTCCTCGGCACCGGGCAGTTCCTGGTCTACATGACCGCGACGATCCTGTTCTGGGTCGGCTGGAACATCTTCGCGCCGGAGAGCGTGCGGTTCGACCAGTACCCGTTCATCTTCCTGACACTGGCGCTCAGCCTGCAGGCGTCGTACGCCGCGCCGCTGATCCTGCTCGCCCAGAACCGGCAGGAGGCCCGCGACCGGGTGCAGTACGAGCGCGACCGCGACGTCGACGCCAGGACCCGTGCGGACATGGAGTTCCTGGCCCGCGAGATGGCGTCGCTGCGGATGGCCGTCGGCGAGGTCGCGACCCGCGACTTCCTCCGTTCCGAGCTCCGCTCGCTGCTCGCCGACCTGGACCTGAAGAGCCGCGAGGACGACCGGGTTTGACCCCGAGCTACCCTCACTATCAGGTGAGGAAGGACGTGGGATGAAGACTCGATTCGCGCCTGACCGCGGGCTGTCCAGCCGGATGCTGATCACCAGCTTCCTGCTCGGTCTGCTGTACGTCGGTTTCGTCGCACTGCTGATCGCGCTGACCAAGAGCGCCGTCCTGGCGGTCGTCATCGCGGGCGGTGCGTTGTTCGTGCAGTACTGGTTCTCCGACCGGATCGCGCTGTACGCGATGCACGGCCGGATCGTCACGCCGGAGGAGGCCCCGGAGCTGCACGGCACGATCGACCGGCTGTGCGCGCTGGCCGACATGCCGAAGCCGCGGGTCGCGATCGCCGACGTCGACCTGCCGAACGCGTTCGCGACCGGCCGCAACCCGAAGAACGCGGTGGTCTGCGTGACCACCGGCATCATGCGCCGGCTGGACCAGGACGAGCTCGAGGGCGTGCTGTCGCACGAGCTCTCGCACGTCGCCCACCGCGACGTCGCGGTGATGACGATCGCGTCGTTCCTCGGCGTCCTCGCCGGCCTGATCACCCGCTTCGGCCTGTACGGCGGGCTCGGCCGCAACCGCGACCAGAACACCGCCGTCATCGTGCTGACGATCATCGCCGTGTCGATCGCCGTGTACGCGATCTCGTTCCTGCTGACCCGTGCCCTGTCGCGGTACCGCGAACTGGCCGCCGACCGGGCCGGCGCGATGCTGACCGGTCGCCCGTCCGCGCTCGCGTCGGCGTTGACCAAGATCAGCGGGGACATCGCGCGGATACCGTCGCGCGACCTGCGCCAGGCGGAGGCGTTCAACGCGTTCTTCTTCGCCCCGGCGATCTCCGGCAAGGCCGGCGCCAGCCTGTCGTCGCTGTTCTCGACGCACCCGTCGCTGGAGAAGCGCCTCGACCGCCTCGGTGTGCTGTCCCGCGAGCTCGGCGAGCAAGCTTAGCCACATGGGTCTACTCGATATCCTGCTCGGCCGGAGCAAAGCCGTCCCGCCGAACCTCGACCAATTGTTCTCTGTTCCGTCGGCCGCGATCACCTTGGAGACCGCGGCCGGCTACCGTCCGACCGGCAGCGGATCGGTCTGCTTCAAGGCGGCCGAAGGCGGTGGCTTCTCGGCCCTGCGCGACGAGGTCGACAAGCTGCTCGCGCTCGACAACGGCAAGTTCACCAGTACGACGGACTCGTACGGCTTCACCTGGTTGGTCAGGCAGACGGCTCCGGACGACCTGGAGACCCTGGTCACCGACCTGCACGCCGTGAACACCTCGCTGGTCGACGCCGGATTCGGCAACGCCCTGCTGTGCACGCTGGTCGCCTTCAGCAACGGCACCCAGTCGGTAGGCCTCGTCTATCTCTACAAGCGCGGCACCTGGTACCCGTTCGTTCCCGCCGGCGCCGACCGCCGCGACAACGCCACCGAGCTCCAGCTCAAGTCCGTCATCGGCGCCGATCTCAATTTCGAGCAGGACCTCTCCCGCTGGTTCCCGATCTACGGCGCTCCCGGCCTGTAGTTAGGGTTGCCTTGCCGGGCCTACGTCACATGGACCGTGGTCGGGTGCGGTGGGGTGAGCACGTAGCCTTGGTGCATGGCTCCCACTGCTGATCAGGTGACCACGGCGCTCGGTGGCGTGCTGGATCCGGAGATCAAGAAGCCGATCACGGATCTGGGCATGGTCGAGTCCGTCGTCGTTCGCGAGGACGGCGTGGTCGCCGTGCGTGTTCTGCTGACCGTTGCGGGCTGTCCGATGAAGGACACGCTCCGCCGCGACGTGACCGCCGCGGTGAGCAAACTCGACGGTGTCACCGGGGTCGAGATCGACCTCGGTGTGATGTCGGCCGAGCAGCGGGCGGCCCTGCAGACGCAGCTGCGCGGCGGTGTGGCCGAGAAGGAGATCCCGTTCGCCCGGCCGGACTCGCTGACCAAGGTGTTCGCGATCGCTTCCGGCAAGGGCGGTGTGGGCAAGTCCTCGGTGACGGTCAACCTCGCGGTCGCGATGGCGCGGCAGGGGCTGTCGGTCGGCGTACTGGACGCGGACATCTACGGGCACTCGGTGCCGGCGATGTTCGGCGTCGCGGACGAGCGGCCGACCGCGGTCGACGACATGATCATGCCGGTGCCCGCACACGGCGTGAAGGTGATCTCGATCGGCATGCTGAAGCCGAAGCGCGACCAAGTCGTCGCGTGGCGCGGCCCGATCCTCGACCGGGCGCTCGTGCAGATGCTGGCCGACGTGTACTGGGGCGACCTCGACGTACTGCTGCTCGACCTGCCGCCCGGCACGGGTGACATCGCGATCTCGGTCGGCCAGCGGCTGACCAGCGCCGAGGTCATCGTGGTGACGACGCCGCAGGAAGCCGCCGCGGAGGTCGCCGAGCGCGCCGGGACGATGGCGCAGATGGTCCACCAGCGGGTGGCCGGCGTGGTCGAGAACATGTCGTACCTGCCGTGCCCGCACTGCGGTCCCGAACACCGGATCGAGATCTTCGGCTCCGGCGGCGGCACGCGCGTCGCGGAGACGCTGTCCGCCCGCCTCGGGTACCCGATCCCGCTGCTCGGCGAGATCCCGCTGGACGAACGGCTCCGCTCCGGCGGCGACCTCGGCCAGCCGCTCACGGCGGCCGACCCCGACACCCCCGCAGCCCAGGTCCTCAACCAGATCGCCACGACTCTGGGCGGCAAACCCCGAGGCCTGCTCGGCCGCCAACTCGGCCTCTCCCCCGCAGGTCGATAAAGCCGGCCCCGTAATCAGGCTGAAGGTGGCCGCCGGTTGGTGTTGACTTGGCCGGGTGCCGATTCCCGCTGAGCATCCGGTCCTGACCGACGGGGTGGTGACGCTTCGTGCGCCCCGACCCGACGACATCGAAGGGCAGGCCGAGCGCAACCGCGAAGGCACCCGCCGCAACGACGAGGACGCGAGGCGGTGGATCACCTTCGGCATCACCGAGGCCTGGAAGCGCCACGAGCGGCTGATGTTCGTGATCGAGTACCAGGGCCGGTACGCCGGGAGCATCGCCCTGGAGCCCGACGTGGACGGCAACGCCCGCGTGCACTACGGCCTGTCGGCGTGGGCCCGCGGTGCCGGGGTGATGAGCCGGGCGGTGCGGCTGATCCTGGACTTCGGCTTCTCCACCTGTGGTTTCCACGTCATCCGCTGGTGGGCGCAGGTCCGGAACTGGCCGTCGCGCCGGGTCGCCTGGGCGACCGGCTTCCGCCTGGGTGAGACGATCCCGGACATGGCGGAAGAAGGCGGTGAGCGGGTCGACACCTGGACCGCGTGGATCGGACCCGACGACGAGCGGAAGCCGCGCCACCCCTGGTTCGAGAATCCGGTCCTGGAGACGCCGCGGCTGCGGCTACGGACGTGGCGCGAGGACGAGATCCCGCGCATCACGACGGCACGGACCAATCAGGCGACCGCGCACTTCCTGCCGTTCATCCCACAGCCGTTCACCGCGGAGGACGCCCGCTTCTGGCTGAAGGACATGGCCGAGCAGGCCGCCTCCGGCCGCCGGTTCAACTGGTGCGTTGCGGACGCCGAAACCGACCAAGGGCTGGGGAATCTCACCATGTTCGGCATCCACCGCGGCGAGGTCCGCGACGCCGAGCTGGGCTACTGGATGCACCCCGACGCACAGGGCCGCGGTGTGATGACCGAGGCGATCCAGCGAGTGGCCCAGTGGTACTTCGACGCGGACGGCTTCGACGGACGCCGGCTCTTCATCCGTACGGCGGGCACGAACACCTCGGCCCGTCGTACCGCGGAGAAGGCCGGTTTCCGGCACGTCGGCACCGAACGCGCCGCCTTCCACATCTCCACCCACCTCGACGACAAGGTCACCTACGACCTACTCGCCACCGACTGACCAGATCGCGCGGAGGGGCTCGAGGCCTTCTTCGACGTAGTGGGCGACGGGGTGCACGCCGCCGTCGAGGTACCACTGCTCGAGGGCTGAGAAGTAGCCGAAGACCAGGGCGTTCGCGGCGACGCGGGACTGGGTCTCGGTGAGCTGCCCGCCGGCCATCATCGGGGCGATCCGCTGGGCGGCGCGGTCGAGGGAGGCGCAGAACGCCGTCCGGACCGAGGGCTCCTTGAAGAAGTACCTGATCCGGCGCCACGGGACCGGCTCCGAGCCCTCGGGCGCCGCCTCGTAGTTGCGGACGATCCGGATCATGCTGCCGACCGGGTCGTCGACGTCGAGGATCTCCTCGAGCGTCTCCTGGCTCATCGTGTCGAACTCGTCGGCGACGATCAGGCCTTCCTTGGTGCCGAAGTACCGGTAGACCGACGACGGCGAGACCTCGGCCGCGGCGGCGATCTCCTCGATCGTCACCGCGTCGAACCCGCGCTCGTCGAACAGGTCCAGCGCGCGCTCCTGGATCGTCCGTCGCGCCTTCACGCGCCATCGTTCCCGCAGACCGGTAGCCATGGTCAGACAGTAGCACGCTTCAGAAAGTCACTGTCTGATACAGTCACTTGCATGAGACAGTCACTTTCTGAAAAATCCACAGCGCTGATCGCGGTCGGGCTCTCGGCCCTGCTCGCGGTGATCGCGATCGTCGACCAGGCGGGCAGCCGCAGCCTGCTGGACCACGCCACGTCGGCGTACGCCTCGCATGGCAAGCAAGCGTCCGCAGGGGCGCTCTACGGCCTGCTGTACGGCGTTGCCGTCCTCGACGTGCTGCTCTGGCTGGCAGTCGCCGGCCTGGCCCGCTCACACCGCCTGGTTGCGGCCGTCCTGGGCGTCATCGCCACTCTGATCACAGCATCGCTGGGCCTGACGCTCCTGCTCGCGTCGGAGTACGGCGTACACCCATACACGACCCTCTGGGGAGTCCTCGCGCTGCTGCCCGCGGCAGCCGGTGCTGTCGCGACCGCCCTGCTCTTCCGGCGGAAGTAGGGCGTCAGGTGGATTCGGGGTCGTACGGCGGGCGCTGGCCGGCCGGGAGACGCTCCGGCACGGATTCGGTGAACTCGGTGACCGGCTTCTCGTCCTCGTCCATCGGGTCGAGCAGGTGCTTGCGGACGAAGTTCTTCGGGTTCAGGTCCTGGAGTTCGAGGTCGGCGAACTCCGGACCGAGCTCGCTACGCAGGTCGTTCTGCGCGTTGTTGACCATCTGACGGACCTGCCGCAGCAGACGTCCCGCCGTCCGGGCGAACTCCGGCAGCCGGTCCGGTCCGAAGACGAGTACGGCGACGATCGCGATCACGACCAGCTCGAGTGGTCCGATGCCGAACATGTCCCCACCTCACTTCTTTCCACGGACGCCGACCAGCCTATATCGAGCCCGGTCATAGCTGTTCAGCCGATCTGCTGGGCGAGAGTCAGGGTAACCGTCCGGGACCGCCCGCCGCGCTCGTACGCGAGCCGGACGGCCTCTCCCGGCTGGTGGGTACGGATCGCGACGATCAGCACCTCGGCGCTGTCCACCGGCTCGTTGTTGATCGAGGTGATCACGTCACCGACCCGCAGTCCCGCCCGCGCGGCCGGCGAGTTCGCGGTCACAGCGCTGACCCGGCCGCCGCCCTCGAACGACATGTCCACGCTCGCCCCGATCACGGGGTACGACGCCTTGCCGTTCGCGATCAGCTGCTGCGCTGTCCGCCGGGCCTGGTCGATCGGGATCGCGAACCCGAGCCCGATGCTGCCGCTCTGCCCCTCGCCGGCACCCGGAACGGTCGCGATCGCGGAGTTCACGCCGATCACCCGCGCGTTCATGTCGACGAGCGGACCGCCGGAGTTGCCCGGGTTGATCGCCGCGTCGGTCTGCAGCGCGCTGATGTACGACGACGCCTGGCCGGTGTCGTCGCCGGTCGTCACCGGCCGGTTCTTGGCCGAGATGATGCCCGACGTGACCGTCCCGGCCAGGCCGAGCGGCGAACCGATCGCCACCACGTCCTGCCCGACGACCGCCTGGTCGGACCGGCCGAACTGCACCGACGGCGCGTCCAGGCCGACCACCTGCACGACGGCCAGGTCGTACGCCGGGGAGCGGCCGACGAGCCGGGCGGTCGCGGTCTTGTTGCCGTTCGTCACGACCTGGATCGAGCCGCCGGTCGCCGCGGCCGCGACGACGTGGTTGTTGGTCAGGATGTGCCCGGCGTTGTCGATCACGAAGCCGGATCCGGTGGCGTCGGAGTTGTCCGAGCCCTCGACCTTCAGCTGTACGACGCTCGGCAGAAGGGTCGCGGCGACCGCGGAGACCGAGCCGGTGCGGATCTTCGGGTCGGCGCCGGTGCCGACCGGCGGGTTGGGCTGATCGGCGATCGGGGCGTTGCTGCCGCCGCCGAGCGCGACGACGACGGTCGCCGCACCGGCTCCGGCGAGCACGCCGATGATCAGCGCGACCAGAGCCGCGATCGTGACGATGCGGTTCACCTTCGGCGGCTCGCTCGTGTACGACCGGGCCTGCTGCGCGTGCCAGTCGGCCGGTGGCGGCGGGACATACGTCGGCCGGTACTGCGGCTGTGCGGTCGGCCAGGCCTGACCCGGGTACAGCGGCGTGAACCGGGGCTCCTGCGGCTCCGGCCGCCCGAAGCTGCGCTGGGTGGTGGACCGGGCGCTCGCCTGCGGTCCGCCGTTCGTGGCCCCGGCGCCGTTCGTCTGGCGGTACGCCGCGTCGGAGCCCGGTGTGCGCAGCGGCATCGAGCCGGCGCCGAGCGACGGCGGAGTCAGGCCGCTGAGCGGCGACGCTCCGACCGGCGACTGCTGGGTCGGTGCGGGGGCTGCGGGAGGGGGACCGGCAGACGGCTCAGGCGTGCTGGCGGCGGCCGCGGACGGATCCGCCGTAGCTGGGTTCGGAACTGTCGGCTCGGCGTCGTCGCTCGTCACGGTCCCCGCCTCACGTCGTCGTCGTGGTCGTCGGTCGAGGCCCTTGCCGGGGGTAACCGGAGGACCTTCCGCATTCGATTATCCCAGCTTCGGCGAGAGTGCACCCATCGGAGTGAGCCAGGTCGCGATTTTTGCCAGTCCGGTGCCCAGCCGCTCGATCGCCGTCAGCTTGATCGGCACGTCGTGCCCGAACGCCCGGACGACCTCGCCGAGCTGGTCCGGGGGCAGGTCCCCGATCAGCGTGTAGACGATCCCGCCGGACGACCAGACGACGTACGACGGCATTCCGTACCGCTGGTAGACGCCCGGACTGTCGGTGCTGCTGAAGCCCGCAACCGCGGCCGGGTCGAGCGAGCCGCGCTGCTCGAACACCGAGACGTTGAACAGCCCGTCGGAGTACGAGAACTGCAGGGAGCCGTTGGCGGTGTCGCGGTGGACGTCGTACAGCTTGAGCGATGCGGGCAGCTCCGGGGCGCAGACCCAGCCCTCGGAGCGCAGGTTGTCGACCTTGCCCATGCCGACGGCCTCGACGCCGCTGGGCAGCATCGGCGGCAGGTGGCCCAGGAACTCGGA
This sequence comes from Kribbella sp. NPDC000426, assembly GCF_040300265.1. Classification (NCBI taxonomy): domain Bacteria; kingdom Bacillati; phylum Actinomycetota; class Actinomycetes; order Propionibacteriales; family Kribbellaceae; genus Kribbella; species Kribbella sp. NPDC000426. The sequence continues at coordinate 416,185 of NZ_JBEPDK010000007.1, forward strand.
GTTCTCGATCTCGAGCTCGGTGAAGACCGTGGCCCGGACCATCGTCTTGCCGTCCGCACTGAACAGCTGACGCTGCAGGAGCAGTCCGGTCGTCTTGTCGATCCAGAACCGTGCAGCCAGTGTCTGGTCGTCCCGCAGGGCCTCGACGAGCACTGCGGTCCGGCCGATGACGTCGGTGCAGCACTTGTCGACCAGCTGGTACGTCGCCTGCAGCAGCGCCAACGGTCCGCCGTCGATCGCGGCGTCGGTGGTCGTGGCGCGCTGGACGAACGCCTTCGCGCCCGGAGCGGACGACGAACCGAGCACGCTGATCTCGGAGCCCTGTGACGCCGCGTGAGTGATGTCGAACATCGCCGAGCTCGCGCCCTGCGGTCCCCAGGCCGTGATGATCTGCGTGCCGTGGTACGAGATCCGGTTCGGTGCGGCGGCCGCGCGCTGCAGCCAGCTCACCGCGGTCGGAGAGTCTGCTTTGGACAGGGCCGGTACGGCGGCTGCGGATGTGGGCAGGCCGAAACCGATCAGGGCTGTGCTGACCAGGACGGCGAGCCGGGACAGGCTCACAGATCAGCGCCCTGTCAGAGCCACCGGCTGGAGCGTCGAGGTGAGCCCGGCGTACCCAGAACCGTTGTAGGAGTTCAGCACGGCGACCGGGTCGGCGAACGGCGCTCCGCCGCTCGTGGTCGCGTGATCGGAGGAGAAGCTCGCGACCGGCGGCTGCAGCGCCGGCGGCTGCTCCGACCGGGACGGGTCGCCGACGACGAACGCAGTACCGAGCAGGGAGGCGACTGCGGCGGCGGATCCGGCTGCACCCAGGACGCCGGCGCGGCGGCGGGACCGAGTGCCACGGGCGGGCCCCGGGCGAGTGCCACCGGTGCGACCGGCCGGGAACGCGGACCGCTGCGGGAACAGGCTGACCGCCGGTGTGAGCACCGGGCGCACCTCTTCGCGCGGCTCGGTCGAGAACGACGAGACACCCATCAGGCGCTGCATGAGGTCGGTCGACGGGTCCTGTGAGTCCAGGCCGGCCATCCGGGCCTTCAGCCGGCGCTGTGCGTCCACCTCGGCGCGGCAGGTGTCGCAGCCGACCAGGTGGCTCAGCACCTTGTCACGGGAGTCGTGGTCGAGCTCACCGTCGACCACGGCGCTCAACTTGTCGAGCGGGTGCAGACTCATCGGAGGTCGCCTCCGTCGCTGAACAGGCCACCGTCGGCGGGCGGGCCGCCGACCCGGGTCTGGCCGGACCGCGGGGCCCGGTGCTCCAGGTGCTTGCGCAGCATCGAGCGGCCGCGGTGGATGCGGCTGCGGACGGTGCCGAGCTTCACGTCCAGGACATCCGCGATCTCGTCGTACGTCATGCCCTCGATGTCGCACAGCACGACGGCGGCGCGGAAGTCCTCGGGCAGTGCGTCGAGCGCGTCCTGCACGTCGTGGTCGAACAGGTCGGAGTCCAGCTTCTCGGCCGGGCCCTCGCCCTTGGCCGGCAGCCGGTCGTGCGCATCCTCGGGCAGGCCGTCGAAGCGGATCCGCTGCTTGCGGCGTGCGCCGTCCAGGAACAGGTTCGTGGTGATCCGGTACAGCCAGCCTTCGAAGGTGCCCGGCGTGTACGACGACAGCGAGCGGAAGACCCGGACGAACACTTCCTGGGTCAGGTCCTCGGCGTCGTGCTTGTTACCGGTCAGGCGATAGGCGAGCCGGTAGACCCGGGCGGAGTGGGTGCGAACGATCTCGTCCCACGAGGGCAGCACCTCCGGCGCCTCCTGCGGCGCGGGCGCGGTCCTGGTGTCGGCGGGCTTCACCGCGACGCCTCCCTGGGTCCTCTCGGCAATAAGCGTGAAGGCCATGGTGCCGCGGTCACCGTCCTCTGCGCACGTCGGGAAGACCCGGGTAGAACCCTGAGTCGTTCGTACGACGGCTCAACGCGGCGCCCCGGCCGGAAGTTCCCGACCAGACCTCTCACTGAACAAGACGCGCGGACGGCCATTTCGGTTGAATCACTTCTCTTCTATGACTGCAATCGGGTCGCCGTCGCGGACTACTTCGCCCTCGGCGACCTTCAGTTCGGTGATGGTGCCGGCCACCTCGGCGAGCACCGGGATCTCCATCTTCATCGACTCCAGGATGACCAGAGTGTCGTCCGGGCCTACCGTGTCCCCGGCCTTGGCGGTGACCTTCAGCACATTGGCCACCAACTCGGCCAGCACGGTGTGACTCATGGCCCGATCCTAGGCGGGCGGTAGAGGGTTCGGCGTAGGTGCCCCTCGGGCAGCAGACCAGGGCACCTACGCCGAGTCAGTGAGGAACTACAGCGTGGCTACAGGGCGGCTATAGGGCGGCTACCGCGCCACCTCGGGCGCAAGCCGGACTGCGTTGAACAGGGCGGGGTTCTTGGTCTCCGCGACCCCCTTGCCCCAGGTCAGCCAGCCACGCCGTCCGGTGCCGTCGTTCTCGTTGATCACCACGGTCGTCGACAGCAGCCGGTCCTTGGCGGCGAACCCGAGCGTGCTCCACGGGATCGCGATCTCGTACGTCGTGGTGTGGGCAGCCTCGTCACGCACGACCTTGGCCTGGACACCCGGCGGCACACCGGCCGCACTGGTCGGCGTCCACCGCCACGTGTCCACCGGACCGGCGTCGGTCAACGCAGCACCGATCTCCTGCGTCTGGGGCGTCTCCCCCGGCGCACCGGCGGTCATACCGAGCTGCAGACCGTCACCGCCCCAGATGTTGCCGGCCCTGTTCGGCTGCGAGAACACGTCATCGGTCACCTTGGCCGACAGGTACAGGTTGTTGTCGTCGTGGTTGATCCACAGGGAACCGGACAGGTCGCTCGGCCCGCCCCAGCCGGTCACCGGCGGCGTGCCGGTTCCCTCCAAGGCGATCGCAGGCTGACGGGCGACCGCAGGGTCGATGACCCCGTCCAGCTTCACCGTGTGCCGCTTGGCAACTGTCGGCGCACTGACCGGCAGCAGGGTCCCGGAGGCCTTGATGTCGGGCTCACCGGTACGCCGCAGACTCGCAGACCAGGTGGAGGGCGCGGTGAGGGTGATCGGCACGTCGACCTCGCGCGTGGCGTTCGCACCGATCGTGCAGCCTGCCAGCAATGTCCCAGACGCCGTACCGGAGGCCCAGTCCAGCCCGGCAACCGGAAGCGCATGCGACGACGCGTTGGTGACGCGGAACCGCAGCAGGTCCTTCCCAGTGCCATTCAGCACGTGTGAAGCAGTCACGGACAGCGGTGGAGTCGCAGTGCCAGTCGTCGACACCAGTCCGACCGGCTGGCCGTCCACGCTGACCTCCGCGGTGTACGTACGTGCTCCGGTCGAGTCCTGTGCCGGATAGCTGACGGCAGCCGTCGCCGTGGCACCCGCGGCGGCCGAGCCAGTCGTCTCGGCGCCACCGGCGGACACAGTGAACGCGTGCGCAACCGCATCCGGGTTCGTGAACGTCAGCGTGCCCGTCGCCGGGTCACCGGCGATCTCCGGAGCCACAGACAGCGCGAACCGGTTGGACGGAGCCACGCCAGTGATCGCACCGCGTGCGTAGAACGGATCCGGTCCAGCTGACACCCACACATGCCCGCCCGCATCCGCGGTCAGCGTCGTGGTCGCGCCGTACAGATTGGTGATCTGGACCTGGGAGCCTGCCGGTGCAGCCACATTCACCAGGCCGGGTGTTGTCGACCAGACGGCGTGGACAGACTGGCCACTGCCGGCGTCGAAGGCGACGTCGTACCCGTTGGAGCCGAAGCGGGTCTGGGCGATCAGTGGCAGCTCGTCGATCTGGCGGGCGAGCACAGCCGTAGCGACGTACGACGGCTTCGGGACGAGTGCGCCGCGGGTGTCGAGCCGGTTGCGCACCAGGCCGAACCGGTTCTCGACGTTCGACGGGTCGGTGCCCGAGTCCATGAAGTTGTACGAGCTGTAGCGCGCCACACCGTTGCCGTACGCAAGCAGGTTGCCGCGGACCAGGTCGCGCGCCTGAGCCGGCTCGGACACCGCGCTGGGGTTGGTACCGGTGGCCCAGCCCTGCTCGCTGATGTAGATCGGCTTGGTCGAGCCGTGCGCCGCCATGATGCTGCGGATCGTGTTGACGTAGGTGACCGAGGCCTCCGGGTCCAGCGGCTGCACGTACGGGTGGATGGTCACCGCGTCGACGTAGTCCAGCCCGCCGAGGTCGGCGAACTTGGTGAACCAGCCCTGCCAGTCGTTGATGACCGCCAGCGACGGACCGGTCAGCTTCACGTCCGGGTGCTTCGCCCGTACCGCTGCGCTCACCATCTTGAGCAGGGCGACGTAGTTCTCCGGGCTGGCCTTCGCGGCGCCGTTCGGGTCGCGCAGGTTCCACTCGTTCCACAGCTCGTACGTCGTGTGCTCGGTACCCCACTGGTCCACGGCGGCAACGGCGTACCGGGTGAAGGCCTCACGCTGCTCGTCGGTCGACGGGGCCTCGTCCGGGTAGTACAGCGTGTTGCCGTAGTCGAGGATGTTCAGGAAGTCGACGTTGTTGGCGTCCAGCGCGGCCTTGTAGTCGTTGTACCGCTGCGGGAACTCGATCACGCCCTTGGTGGTCTCAGCCGCCGACCAGAACGCCTCGTCCCGGTCCGTGGAGATTCCACCGTTCGCCATCAGCGGCACAGCTTCCAGACCGGGATTGTTGGCGCCGCCGAAGCCCAGCGCACCAGCGACACCGATTCGGGTGTCGGTGGAGGTGGAGAAGTCATGCGGAGTCAGTACGGCGAAGTCGGTGCCGCCCAGCGTGGTCGTGCCGTCGGCCGCGACCGCGGTGAGGTCGGTCTGGTACCAGCCCGGTGTGCTGATCGACAGCGGGAGCTGGCCGTTGAGCGAGGCAGCCGATGCGGAGCCCTTGGCCACTTCGGTGCCGCCGGCGTCGCGGACCGTCCAGTTGACGGTGGCGGCGTCGGTGCTGAAGCCCAGCTTCACCTGCTGCCCGACGGTGAAGGTGTTGCCGACCGTGGTCGGCGTGATGGTCAGAGTCGGCGCAGCGGTCGTCGCAGCGCGGGCAGGTGACTGGATTACGGCGGCCAGCAGCAAACCGGCCGTGAGAAGACTGACTGCGCCGGAGCGGCGACGGGTCATGGAGTGTGCTCCTCCCAGGGGAAGCGAAAGCGGTTTCGCAAATCACACCCTGATACGCCCCGGGCCCCGTGTCAACGGCTCGAAGCTGACTACGATGTGCACATGGCCGATTCCGTCATCACCCTGTCCGACGTGGCAGCTGCCGCTGGGGTGTCGCTGTCGACGGCCTCCAAGGCGCTGAACGGCACCGACCGGATCTCGGAGGCCACCAGGGAACACGTCCGCGTCACAGCGGACCGGCTGGGCTTCCGCCACAACGCACTGGCCCGCTCGTTCGCCCGCGGCCGCAGCCAGACCATCGGCGTCCTCACGCACCGCGCGTCGAACCCGTTCACCCGCGTGGTGCTGGCCACCGCGGCCACCGAGCTCGGCGCCAAGGAGCAGGCGATCCTGCTGTACGACGCGCGCATGGAAGAGCAGCACGACGTCAACGAGAGCATCCTGCAGCTCCGCGCCCGCCGCATCGACGGTGTGATCGTGATCGGCACCAGCACGTCGTTCCGGACCCCGTCGTTCACCAGCCGGTTCGACGTCCCGGTGATCAACGCCTTCACGGTCCCCGAGGATCCGCGGGACACCACGATCACCGCCGACGACCTCGCCATCGGGCGGCTCGCGATCAGCCATCTGCTGTCCCAAGGCCGGCGCCGGATCGCTCACCTCACCGCCGAGCCGCACGACATGGCCGCACAACGGCGGGCCGAGGGTGCCGGCCAGGTCCTCGCCGACGCCGGACTCCAGTGGGCGGCGCCGGTCCGCTTCGGGCGCTGGCGCGAGGAGTGGGGTGAGCAGGCCGCGACCGAGTTGCTGGCCGAGGTTCCCGACCTGGACGCGATCTTCTGCGGCAGCGACGCGATCGGCCGCGGTGTGGAACGGGTCGTCCGGGCCGCCGGCCGGCAGGTACCCGGTGACATCGCGCTGATCGGCGTCGACAACTGGGAGAGCCTGATGCACGACCAGCGCGGCACCCGGCACCTGACCACGATCGACGTCGGCCTCGAGGAGATCGGCCGCCAGGTCGCCAACAGGCTGCTGGACGGCGATCTCGAGCCGGGCATCGAGTACGTCGAACCTCACGTGGTGATCGCGGACACCGCCTGATCGTGGATCGAGTACCGCGGGCGGAAGCCCAGCAGTTCCTGTGCGCGCGTGGTGTCGACCAGCGACGCACGTCCTTGCACAGGTCGCTTCAACGGGACGCCGGGTGCGTACTGGCGCAGTAGGTCATCGGTCTTGCGGTCGATCAGGATGTCGTCGGCAGCCAGCCCGACCACATGGGCGCCGGCAGTCGCCGACTCGAGTGCCGCGATGATCGCGCGTACGCCGTCCCGCAGGTCCAGGTAGGCCCAGCCTTCCCGAGCCATCACCGACGGATCGCCATCGGCCCTGGCCGCGAACTTCAACAGTTCCTCGCGACTCTTGACCAGCGGGAAGCGCAGTGCGATCACGTTGGTCCCCCAACGCCGCCACGCCATCCGCGCACTCTGCTCGTCGACACTTTTGGACAACGAGTACGCATCGGCGATATCCGCCTCCACCTCCTCGTCGAGCGGGTAGTACGCCGGCTCCACCTCGTTCACGTTCATCGGCACGCCGAACGCGTTGATGCTGCTCGCGATCACCGCGCGCCCAATCCCCTGCTGTCCGGCCTGTGCCAGCACGTTGAACGTCGCGGCGACGTTGTTCTCGAACACCTCCTCCGGCGTACCCAGGCTGGGATGCGGAATGGCCGCCAGATGCAGTACGGCGTCCACACCGTCGAGCGCGGCCGTCACGTCCTCGGCCGACCGCGCATCGCCGACCAGTGGCCGGTCCGCCGTACTGCTGTGGTCGTAGCGCAGCGACAGACCGGTCACGTCGTACCCGGCGGCTTGCAGGCCGTCGACAGCGGCCCGGCCGATCGAACCGTCCGCACCGGTGACCAGAACACGTTTCACGCCTTGATTCCCCCAGACAGGCCCACACCACGTAGAAATGCTCGCTGGAAAACCAGGAACAGCAGCACCGGGATCAGCAGGGCCAGGAACAGACCCGCCAACTGGATGTTGAGCTCCGTCACCTTGGCGATCTTGGGCAACGCCACCGAGACCGGCTGCAGATCCGGATTCGTCAGCACCAGCAGGGGCCACAGGTAGTCCTTCCAGGAAGAGATGATGCTCAGCAGCGCGACCACTCCGAGGATCGGCCGCGACAGCGGGAGCACGAGCGAGGTGAACACGCGGACCGACCCGGCGCCGTCGATACGGGCCGCTTCGAAGTACTCGCGCGGGATGCCGTCGAAGAACCGCTTCACGATCAGCACGTTGAACGCGCTGGCCGCGGGCGGCAGCCAGACCGCCCAGAACGTGTTGGTCAGGTTCGCGTGGACCACCGGCACTTTCAGCACGGTCAGGTACAGCGGGACGAGCGAGACGATGTGCGGCACGAACAACGTGGCCAGGATGCCCGCGGACAGCACTGCGCCCCACCGCGGACGCAGCACGCTCAGCACGTAGCCGGCCGTCGTACAGACGATCAGCGACGCCAGCGCCGTACCGGCCGCGATCATGGCGGTGTTGCCGAGGTAGTAGCCGATGTGGGCCTGCTGCCAGGCAGTGGAGAGGTTGCCCCACTGCACCTGGCCGGACGGGAACCACGCGAGTGGCGAACGGATGCTGTCCTGTGTCGGTGAGATCGCTGCCTTGAGCAACCAAAGCAGCGGACCGAGCCCGGCCACGAGCAGTCCGAGCAGTACGACGACCTGTCCGATGACGAACGGCACCCGGACCCGGGTGAGCCGGCGGTCGGCGTCCGACAGCGCACCCCGCTCGCCACTCACTCCGTACTCCAGCCACGCGTGGCGAACTGGAAGACCGCCGACAGCACGGCGAGAGCTACCGCCAGCAGCACACTGAGCGCTGTAGCGGCGCCATAGTCGCCGTTGACGAAGGCGTAGTTGTAGATGAGCAGCAGAATCGTCATCGTCGACCCTTGTGGTCCGCCACCGGTGAACAGCAGCGGCTCGGTGAACAGTTGCATGGTCCCGATCACCTGCAGGAGCAGCATCAGCAGCAGGACACCGCGCAGATGCGGCAACATCACGTGCCACACCCGCCGTACGACGCCTGCACCGTCCAGCTCGGCCGCCTCGTACAGGTCCGCGCGTACGGAGGTCAGTGCGGCCAGGTAGATGATCACTGCGTTACCTGCACCGGCCCAGGTGGCTTCCAGCACGATCGACGGCATCGCCGACGACGGACTGTCCAGCCAGGGGTACGGCCCAAGCCCTACCGTGCCGAGGATCGTGTTGAACATCCCGCTCGGCGACGGGTCGTAGAAGAACCGCCAGAGCAGGATGGCGACCACAGGCGGGGTGATGACCGGCAGGTAGGCCAGCGTCGAGTACAGCCAGGACCTGCCTCGCAGCTCGGACAGGAACATCGCCAGCAGCACCGGCAGCGGAAAGCCGAACAGCAAAGCCAGCAAGGTGAACCAGATGGTGTTCAGAGTCGCCTGACCGACGCCGGGGTCGGACAGCACGTAGCGGAAGTTCTCCAGCCCGACCCACTTGACCGGATCGATCAGGTTGGTCTGCTGGAGGCTCATCACCAGGCCCTTGACGATCGGGCCCCACGAGAACACCACGAAGATCAGGAGCACCGGCAGTGCGAACAGCACTGCCGGTACTCCGTTGCGTAGACGGCGAAGCAACTCAGCGCCCGAGCTTGGCATTCACGGTGCCGGTCGCCTTCGTCAGCAGCGCCGGGATGTCGGCCTTCGCGTTACCCAGCACGGCCTGCACGACCGGGTCGAGCGCGGCGTACACCTCCTGAGCCTTCACCGGCGGCTCAGGGATGATCTTCTGGTCGGCAGCCACTTTCGTGTACGGCGCGAACTGCTCCAGCGGCACGTTGACGTACGGCTTGATCCAGCCCTGGTACGTCGCCCACTGGTCGGCAGCGACCACCGGAAGACCCGGCGTACCGACCGGCAGCTTCCCGGCCACGCCGGCCTTGGCGGCCGTCACCGCGGCGTCCTGGTCGACGAACTTGTTCAGGTAGTTGAACTTGATCCACTTGACGGCCGCAACCTTCTCGGCGTCCGTCGCCGTCGGGCTGACGATCTGGACACTGCCACCGGTCAGCGTGCCGTGCTCACCGCCCTGCTGCGGCATCGGCCCGATACCGAAGGCCGCCGACGGCAGGCCGTTCTGCTGCACCAGCGTGCGGTAGCCGTCGGGCGCCGACATGAACATCCCGATCTTCCCGGCCGCGAAGGCCTTGGAGATGCCGGGGATGTCGTACAGGACCGCCTGGCCCATCGACTTGTCGGTCCACTTCATGTCGTGCAGCAACTGCAGCGCGGCTTTCGACGGCGCGTCGTCGAACGTCGCCTTGCTGCCGTCCTCGTTCTCGATCGAACCGCCGAACGCGTACGTCTGGGTGGTGAACATCCAGCCGCCGGTGTTGTTCGTGGTCAGCTGCGCGTAGCCGGCCTGGCCGGTCTTCTGGGCGATCTGCTTCGCGTCCGCGCGGACCTCGTCCCAGGTCGTCGGCGGCTTGTCCGGGTCCAGACCGGCCTTCTTGAACAGGTCGCGGTTGTACACCAGGCCCACGGAGTAGGCGGCGGTCGGTACGGCGTACACGTTGCCGGACTGGTCCTGGGCGATCTTGAGCACGTTCGGGTTGAGCTCGCTCAGCAGGCCGTCGTCCTTGAGCACCTTGGTCAGGTCGGCGACCTGCTTGCGGGCGATCATGCCCTGCGGCTCGGTGAACGGCACGTTGAGCACGTCCGGCAACTGACCGCCGGCCGCCTGCGCCTGGAACGTGGTCGCGTCCCAGAGCGTCTCGACCGGGTTCAGCTTGATGTCCGGGTTCGCCTTCTGGAAGTCGGCGACCCGTTTGTCGAACGCCGCCCGGTTGGCGGGATCGGAACTCGTGGGACGGTCACCGACCGTGATCGTCACCTGTCCGCCGGAGCCGGACGTACCGGTCGAGGACGGCGCACTGGAGCAGGCCACCAGCAAGAACGGCACTGAAAGCCCTGCAGCACAACGGATTGCGAATCTGTTCATCGAAGCTCCTCTGCGGGGATGGCGATCGGCGAGCCGACCGTTCCGCACAGTAGCGCAAGCGCTTTCGCAAATACTAGACCTCAGCGAAACTGGTTTCGCATCCGTTAACTCCCGGGGTCAGCCGCGGCGGGCGCGGTACGCCGCGACGCGTGACCGGCTCGAGCATCTCGGCGTACAGAACCTGCGCGGACGCCGCTCGGCCGGGTTCGCGAAGACCCGCTCGCAGTCGACCGCGGCGCACACACCGAGCGCCTCGAACCCGTGCCCGGCCGCGAACGTCGCCAACCCCAGCGCGGCCGTCGCCGCCAGCCACTCCGCCCACGACGCATCCGGCTCGGCGACGTGCAGATGCCACGGCGCCCCGTCGTGATCGGACAGATACGGGCGTACGGCGTACTCGGCGAGCAAGCCGTTGAGCAGCCCGGCCGCCTGGGCGGGATCGGCGTGGAAGACCGGTCGCACACGCTCGCGCACGGCACGGACCGCGGCCAGGTCGTCCTCGCCCACCTCGATCGGGTCCGACTCGCCGTGCTCGAGCAAGAACGTGCGCACCGCGGCCGGCGACGTGAGTTGCTCGGGGTCCCGAGTCCGGGTGTTCACCAGGTCGACGGCGAGCCGGATCAGCCGATCCGGAGACTGAATTTCCACTGGACTCCTCCCGTAACGCGTTTGTTAGTGTAACGCGTAACAGATCAGTTTGCGTTACAGGAGGTTCGGCGTGCCCAGCTATTACCTCGCGTCGACGCTGGCGCGGTTCGCCGACGAGATGGTCGCGTTCACGCTCGTCCTGCTTGTGCTGGATCGCACCGACAGTCCGACGCTCGCCGGAATCACCGGCGCGGCCTATGCGCTGCCGGCCATCGTCACCGGCCCGTTGCTCGGTGCGTGGCTCGACCGGACCTCACACCGGCGCAGTGCGCTCGCGGTCAACCAGGCGACGCTGGCGCTGGTCATGCTCGGTCTGCTTGCGGCCGTCGGGCACAGCGCGCAGTGGATTCCCCCTGTGCTCGCCGCGGTCGCCGGTGCGACGCTGCCGCTGGTCAGTGGTGGCTTCACGAGCATGCTGCCGAGCCTGTTCCGGCCGGAGCGGCTGGCACGCGCCAACGCCTTCGAGTCGGTCAGCTTCAGCGCTGCGACCATCGCCGGGCCGTCAACCGCGGCCACGGTCGCAGCAGTGGTCTCAGTCGACGCAGCCGTTGTGGTGATCGTGGTGGCCGCGGCCTGCAGCATCGTCGCCATCAGCCGCTTGCCTGCACTCCCACCGGTCGGCGGTGGCGGCGAGTCCTTCATCAGCTCGGTCGTCGGCGGACTGGTCCACCTGGCGCGCACTCCGCGGCTGCGGGCCTCCACGGTCACTACGACCCTGCTCATGGGCTTCACCGGAATCCTGCTGATCGCTCTGCCAGTGCACATGGCTGAGCTGGGCATGCCGAAGTCCGCAGCGGGCTATCTGTGGACTGCCATCGAGATCGGCAGCGTCACCACGGCGCTGCTGCTCGCTCGGCGGCAGGCCCGCTGGCGCCCGGAGTACGTGGTGATGCTCTCGGTCGCGGCGTACGGCCTGGTGCTACTGACCTGGCCGCTCGCCGGCACGTTCGCCGTACTCCTGCTGCTGGCCGTCGCAGCAGGACTCGTCGAGGGACCGGCGCTGCCGGCCATGTTCGCGGCCCGGCAGCAGTACAGCCCGCACGCACTGCAGGGCCGAGTCAGCACCTCAGCCGCCAGCCTCCGGGTCGGGAGCTCAGCCCTCGGCCAGGCGACCGCCGGCGTATTCGTACCGGCTCTCGGCACCCACGCAGCCCTGGTGACGGTCGGACTCGGCCTGGTGGCCGCATCCGTCGTCGGTGCGGTCGCGGGACTCAGCCGAGGATGACGGAGCGGGTCAGGCTGCGGGGCTGGTCTGGGTTGAGGCCCAGGGCGAGGGACTTGGCGACGGCGACGCGCTGGGCCACGACGAGGGATGCCATCGGGTCCAGGTCGTGGTGTACGACGGTGGCGCCGGTCGCGGCGACGTCGTCGAGCAGACCCGCCGGCGGCTCGCCGAAGATCCACACGCCACGCCCGGGCTGGGCGATCGCGATCGGACCGTGCCGGTAGTCCATCGCCGGGTACGCCTCGGTCCACGCCGACGCGGCCTCACGCTGCTTCAGCGCCGCCTCGTGCGCCAGGCCGACCGTCCAGCGGGTGCCGAGGTACGTGACCTGCTCGAGCTTGGCCAGGTCGTCCACGTCGATGGTCAGTGCGGTCTGAGCGTCCGCAGCGGCCTTCGTCAGGTCCTGGCCGAGCGACGCGCGCAGCAGCGCCAGCGTCGTGGTGGCGAACCGGGTCTGCACAACGGACTGCTCGTCCGCGAAGTCCAGCATGATCGTGTGATCGGCCAGCTCGACGATCGGCGAGCCGGGCGTGGCCGTGATCGCGATCGTCGGCAGGTCGGTCTCACGGATCAGGTCGAGGACCTCGGTCGTCGTACCCGAGCGGCTGATCACCACGACGGCGTCGTACGAGCGGCCGGCCGGGAACTCCGAGCCGGCGAACGCGTCGGTCTCGCCCTGGCCCAGGTCCTCGCGCAGCGCGGCGTACGCCATCGCCATGAACCAGGAGGTCCCGCAGCCCACCGCGGCGACCCGTTGGCCGGCCTGCGGAAGTGCACCGCCGTACTGCGCGAAACCGTCCGCGACCTGTCGCCAGAGGTCCGGCTGAGTGGCGATCTCAGTGCTCACAAATGGCGTCTGGGTCATGTCGTCTCCGCACTTGTCATGGTCGAAACTGCTCGAACGTGATCGAATGGTGCCAACCAGCCGCCATCCGGCTGACCGATTGTGTGAAGGAGGAGCCCCGGGTGAAGCGTTATGAACGCCTCAACACCTTGCTCGAGTCGCTCGCCGAGAAGGGCGCCATCGACGTCGACGAGCTCGCCGAGCAGTTGCACGTCTCGGCGGCCACGATCAGGCGCGACCTGGACCATCTCGGCAAGCAGCAGCTCCTCACCCGGACCCGCGGCGGCGCCGTGGCCAACGCGGTGTCGTACGACCTGCCGCTGCGCTACAAGACTGCGCGTTTCGCGTCCGAGAAGCAGCGGATCGCGCAAGCCGCGGCCACGCTGGTCCGGCGCGGCATGGTGATCGGGATGAACGGCGGTACGACGATCTCCGAGGTGGCGCGCACGCTGGCGACCCGCCCGGAGCTGTCCGCGGAGCACGGCGAGCCCGCGTTCACCCTCGTCACCAACGCGCTGAACATCGCCAACGAGCTGATCGTCCGGCCGCACGTGAAGATGGTGCTGACCGGCGGCGTGGCCCGGCCGCAGTCCTACGAGATGATCGGCCCGCTGTCGCACCGGATCCTGTCCGACCTGTCCCTGGACATCGCCTTCATCGGCGTCGACGGGATCGACGAGACCGGCGCCACCGCCCATCACGAGGGCGAGGCGAACATCAACCAGCTGATCGTCAGCCGGGCCGCGAAGGTGGTCGTGGTGGCCGACTCGTCCAAGCTCGGGCAGCGGGCCTTCGCCCGGATCTGCGAGCTGAGCGAGATCGACACCCTCGTCACCGACGCCCAGGCCGACGAGAGCCAGCTGACCGTCTTCAAGGAAGCCGGTATCGACGTCATCCGCGCCTGACCGCACTCCTCACCACCTCCCCTCACGTCCTCCTGGGGACGATCATATCTGATTGGGGGCCCGTTGTTATGAGCAAGAGTGCGCAACCTCCGCGCGTGCAGCACGGAAAGCGGACTTCCAACCGCTAGGCTCTGGTTCAGCATGGGTACCGCAGCCGCAGAACACTCCGCCGACCACTGGGAGGACGCCATCGCCACCGGCATCGACCCGACGTCCTGGGCGTACGCCGAGGACTACACCGGCGAGGACGAAGTCGTCACCGGTGCGCGGGCGAGCGCCGCGGACAGCGGTGTCGCCCCGATCGGCCCCGGCGCTGCGGCCGCCCTGAGCATGCTCGCCGCCGGCGCGGGCGCCAAGGCGGTCGTCGAGATCGGCACCGGGACCGGCGTCTCCGGCCTGGCCCTGCTGCGCGGGATGCGCGCCGACGGCACGCTCACCACGGTCGACATCGACGCGGAGAACCAGCGCCTGGCCCGCAAGACCTTCCTGGACGCCGGCGTCGCCTCCAACCGCTTCCGGCTGATCGCCGGCGCCGGACTCGACGTGGTCACCCGCCTCACCGACGGGCACTACGACCTGGTCTTCTGCGACGCCGACCGCCGCGAGAACACGGCGTACCTGCACGAGGCCCTCCGCCTGCTCCGCCCCGGCGGCGTCGTCGCCTTCGCCGGCGTCCTCACCGGCGGCCGCGTGGCCGACCCGTCCCACCGCGACCCCGACACCATGGCCCTGCGCGACCTCATCCGCGCCGTTCGCGACGACGACAACCTCGTCTCAGCCCTCCTCCCCACCTCCGAAGGCCTCCTCACCGCCGCCAAACGCATCAGCTGAGGTGACAACCAGTGGCCGCAGGCCACTGACCGTAGCCAGTTTGGCTCAGGAATGCGCCAAGAAAACCAACAAACATACTAAGATGAGAAGGACTTAGTATGTTTATCGGTTTCTTTGGAGGATTGGGTGCGCTCGTTCGCAGACCTGGACCGAGTGATCGGTCGGGTCCCGGCCGACATCGTCATGCGCCTCCGGTCGATCGACACCGGCCGCGGTAGTGAGGCGCTGTACCGGCACCAACTGCCCGCCTTGCTGACCGAGCTTGCCAACCGTGCGCGGATCCAGAGCATCACCGCCTCGTCGGCCATCGAGGGTGTTGTAGTGCCGGACCTCGCCCGGGCCGAGCGGATCATCGACGGCAAAGCCGGCGTTCTTCGGAACCGGAGTGAGCAGGAGTTGGCCGGGTACCGCAAGGCGCTCGACTACCTGTTCCAGGAGGACTGGCATCCGCTCAACATCGGTCTCTTGCTGCATCTTCACAGGCTGCTCTGGTCGGAGACCGCATATCCAGGTGGCCAACTCAAGACCGACGACAATCTCGTCGTCGACCGCTCACCCGACGGCAGTACGACGGTCAGGTTCGTACCGGTCCCAGCGGCGAAGACCGCAGAGTGCCTGACCGAACTCGTCGGCCGCTATCGGGATGCTCAAGCGGACGCCAGACATCACCCGGTTCTTCTGGTCGGTCTGTTCGTGCTGGATCTGCTCGTCATCCATCCGTTCGCGGACGGCAACGGCCGGGTCGCTCGCGCGCTGACGAATGCTCTCCTGATCGACGGCGGATACGAGGTCTGCCGCTGGGTCTCGCTCGAACAGCTCATCGCCGACTCGGCCGACGAGTACTACGCCGCGCTTCTCCGCTCGACCGATGACTGGCACGACGACCAGGCCGACCCGTGGCCCTGGCTGTCGTACTTCGTGAACGTGCTCGCGTCGGCGTACCAGATCTTCGCGCGCAGAGCCGCTGCTCATCGCAGCGGAGGCACGAAACAGGAGCGCGTCAGGACTCACGTGCTGAAGCATGCCGCGCCGGTGTTCCGGCTTGCTGACGTCCGGACAGCCCTGCCGGGGATCAGCGACCAGACCATCCGGCTCGTGCTCGAGGAGCTCAAGAGCGAGCAGAGGGTGAGTCCCGAAGGGACCGGCCGCGGCGCTGTCTGGCGGCGCATCCCCGATCAGCCGGTGAGGCGGGTTAGTTCGGTGGTTAGTTCGTGCCAGGCGGTGGACAGAGGGTCTATCAGTTCGTAGTGGGCGCAGTGGGGGACGCGGACCAGGCGGGCGGTGGGGTGGGCGGCGAAGTAGGACTCGGTGATGCTGAGGGGGACTCTGGTGTCGTCGACGCCGTGGATGAGGGTTACCGAGGCGATCGGGGCGGGGAGGTGGACCGGGTCGAGGTCGTTGCGGACGCCGCTGCCGATGAAGGCTTGTACGGCGCCCTCGTCGAGGTCCAGGCGGTCTGCCATCAGCAGGTCGGCCACGGGAGCCAGGGCGATCACGCCGCGGAGGCGGACCGGGTTGGTGGTCGCAGCGAGCCAGAGTGCCAGCTGGCCGCCGGCCGAATGGCCTACGAGGATGTAGCCGGCGTGTACGTCGACCAGGTCGGGCAGGGCATCCAGCGCCGCACGGATGTCTGACGTCGTCGCGTCGGGATCGCCCGGCACCCGGCGGTACTCGAGGGAGACGACCGGCCAGCCGAGGTCGGAGAGGGCTTCGCCGAGGGGACGGGCATGCTTGCGGTCGTACTCCGGCCGCCAGAAACCCCCGTGGATGAAGACGATCAGCGGGCGGTACTCCTTCGCGTGCCAGTAGTCGATCACCTGGTCCGCGTGGTCGCCGTACCGCAGCTGCTCGTCCGGCTCGCGCGCTTCACGCGTCAGTACCGATCGGTCCTCGGTCATTCAGACCTCCCGAGATAGCTCAGGGCGTTCGCCGTCAGCAGTTTGTGCTGCTGCTCCGCGGTCAGGAAGCCGGACTTCCGTACCACCTCCCCGACCGGCCGCTCACCCAATGGATAGGGATAGTCACTGCCGACCAGAACGCGGTCTTCCCCCAAGGTATCGACAAGTAGCCGCAATGGCGCTGATTCAAACACCACCGTGTCGACCAGGATCCGGTCCAGGTACGTCGACGGTGGGTGCTGCGAGCAACCACGGACGATCTCGCCGCGCCGGTGCCAGGCGTTCTCCAGCCGCCCGAGCCAGAACGCGAAACTGCCGCCCCCGTGGGCGAAACAGATCCGCAACGACGCCGGCAGCGCGTCGAAGGCACCGCCGAGGATCATCGCCAGCAGCGACAGATGCGTCTCGGCGGGCATCCCGGTCAGCCAGCGCGCCATCCACCGGTCCAGCCGCGGTCCGCCCGGCATGTCCCACGGATGCACCAGCACCGGCGTACCGGTCTCGGCGCAATGGTTGAGGAAGGCAACGATCCCGGCATCGTCGAGATCCTTGTCGCCGACGTGGTTCCCGATCTCGACCCCGACGTGGCCGGCCGCGCGGGCCCGGTCCAGCTCGGCACAGGCCAGGTCCGGATCCTGCAACGGCACCTGGCAGAACGGCACGAACCGCTCGTCTCCCGCCAGCGTCTCCAGCGTCAGGTCGTTGAAGATCTCCGCGAGCTTCACGGCCTGGGCGGCCGGCCGCTCGTAGCCGAAGAACACCGGCGTCGGCGAGACCACCTGCAGATCGATGCCATCGGCATCCATATCGGCACGACGTACGCCGCGATCCCAGGCCTGCGGTCCGATCGGGCGGAACTCGTTCTGGCCGATCATGATCATCGCGGCCCGC
This sequence comes from Kribbella sp. NPDC000426, assembly GCF_040300265.1. Lineage (NCBI taxonomy): Bacteria > Bacillati > Actinomycetota > Actinomycetes > Propionibacteriales > Kribbellaceae > Kribbella > Kribbella sp. NPDC000426. The sequence continues at coordinate 433,576 of NZ_JBEPDK010000007.1, forward strand.
TCGGAGTCGATCCGCAACCACGGCCAGCCGTCGCCGCCGCACGCCGTCGCGAGATCCGGCCAGCCGTGCGGGACCAGATGCGTGTGGACGTCGACCGTCATTTACCCGGGTGCAGCGTGCCGCACTGCGGGCAGGTGCGCGCGTCCTCGCTCTCGTAGAACGCCTTGAACACCGGTGGCAGGTCGGCGACGATATCGGTCACCTGGAGCTCGACCTCGTGCACGATCCCGTTGCAGTTGGCGCAGTACCAGCGGAACTTCTCCAGCGTGCCCGGCTCCCGGACCCGCTCGATCACCAGGCCGATCGAGTCCGCGTCGCGCTGCGGCGAGTGCGGCATGCTGCGTGGCAGCACCCACATCTCCCCTTCGTTGATGTCCACCCGGCCCGGTCCGGCATCCGTCATCACGTCGACGTGCATCGTGCCTTTGATCTGGTAGAAGAACTCCTCGTACGGGTCGACGTGGAAGTCGGTGCGCTGGTTCGGGCCGCCGACCACCATCGTGATGAAGTCGTCCCCGGTCGGGAACATCTGCTTGTTGCCGACCGGCGGCTTCAGCAGATGCCTGTTCTCCTCGATCCACTCCGGAAAGTTCGTCGACTCCAGGTTCGTCATCTTCACTCCTTCTCGAGCGGGATCGCCGCCACACAAGAGATCTCGATCAACAGTTGCGGGTGAGGCAGTTGATGTACTGCGACAGTCGTCCGAGCCGGCCCGGACTCGTCGAAAAACTCACCATAGACCTCGTTGTACCCGCCGAAGTCGTTCATCGACACCAGGTACGTCGTCACGCTGACCAGGTCCTCGAGCCCCGCCCCGACCGCCGCGAGGACGTCCCGGATGTTCTCCAGCACGACCCGCGTCTGCACCCGGATGTCCAGCGCGACCGTCCCCATCGCGTCCACCGACGCCCCGGCGATCGAGTTGTCCGGCCGCCGGCTCGACGTACCCGACACGAAGGCGAACCCGTTCGAAACCTTCACGTGCGGGAACCGCCCCCGCGGCACCGCTTTGCCTGGCACCACCTTCGCGTCAGCCACGGGAACACCTTGCCCTACCGACTGGCACCCGCCAAGTACCCACGGTCGGATAGCATCGGACGTCCACCGAGCGACGAACTGGGGGCCGGGGTGGCCGAGCCGAAACCTTCGCTGCAGGACCGGATCCGGGCCCGGCAGGAGGGTGCGTTCATCGGCCGTGCCGAGCCGCTGGCGCAGTTCGAGCGCAACCTGACGCTGCCGGTGGACGACGGGCGACGCCGGTTCGTCTTCGCCGTACACGGTGCCGCGGGGGTCGGGAAGACCAGCCTGGTCGGGCAGTGGCGCCAGTTGGCCGAGTCGCGCGGCTACGCCACCGGGTACGTCGGCTCCGGGTACGACGTACTGTCGGCGCTGGAGCAGCTGACGACTTCGCTCGCCGCGTCCGGCCTCGAGTGCACGACGTTCGGCCGGAGGCTGGCGCAGTACCGGAAGGACCGGCGGGCCGTGGACTCCGATCCGAACGCGCCGGCTGGGATGTCCTCGCTGCTGACCCGCTCGGCGACCCGGATCGCGCTGCGCGCTGCCGGTGACCTCCCGTTCGTCGGTGCGTTCACCGACGAGATCGACAAAGACGAGGCGGCTGTGCAGGCCGACCAGGTCCGGGCCTTCCTGGCCCGCCGGTTCGGACGACGGCACGACCTCGACCTGTTGCTGTCACCTGTCGATGTGCTCAGCCGGGCCTTCGTCACCGACCTGCGGCAGGCCGCGAGGCGGCAGCCTTCGGTGCTGTTCTTCGACGCGTTCGAGTCGACCGGACGGTACCTCAACGGCTGGCTCCTGCAGCTGCTCGACGGCCGGTACGGCGACCTGCCGGAAGACATCGTCCTGGTCGTGTCGGGCCAGGAGCCGCTCGACGCGAACCTCTGGGCCGGCTACCTCACCATCCGGGCCGACGTAGAGCTCCAGGTGTTCACGGCGGCCGAGACCCACCAGCTCCTCGCCGCCCACGGCATCGTCGATCCCGCGACCGTCGAGCTGATCATCGGGCTCTCCGGCCGTCTGCCGGTGCTGGTCGCCATGCTCGCCGCCGCCGCTAAGGACGGCACGATCAGGGCCTCCGACTCGACCGGCACGGCTGTCGAGCGCTTTCTGCACGGCGTCTCCGACCTCGACCGGCAGCGGGCAGCGCAGGCGGCCGCGCTGTGCCGCCGGCTGGACCGTGAGACCGTGGCAATCGCGTCGGGCGCGGCCGCCGACTTCGACTGGTTACGCCGGCTGCCGTTCGTCGTCGCCCAGCCGGACGGCTACTACTACCACGACGTGGTCCGGACGATGATGATCCGCTCGTACCGCCGGACCGACCCGGACGACTGGCCGGCCCGTCATCGGGCGCTGGCCGAGCATTACCGTCGCCGGCAGGACGCGCTCGACCTGCCGGTGTTCGAGCGATGGCGCGATGACCGATGGCTCGACCTGAAACTCGAGGAGACCTACCACGATCTGTGTGCGGCTGGGACGCCCGCGTTGCGGGACAGCCTGCACGGCCTGATCGACGTGTACCGACGTACCAGCGACGGTGCGGTGCGGTGGGCCCGAACGATCGCTCAGGCGGGCGACGACTCGGGTGTCGAGGCATTGCGGACGACAGGCGCGGACCTCACTCGCCGGCTGACCGGTGAGCCTGCTGACGTGATCGCGCTGCTGGGTCAGTTGGCCGGCGACCGGTCCCTCGACGACCAGCACCGGTGGTACGGGTGGTTCCTGCGGAGCCAGCTGCAGACCAGATCGGGAGATCACGCGGCGGCCCTGCTCGATCTCGACCACGCCGATGAGTTCTTCCCAGGCGCGGCGACGAAGGAACTGCGCGGACAGATCCACGCCGACCTCGGCGAGTACGACCAGGCGCTGCTGCACCTGGACGAGGCGGCCCGGCTGGATCCGCAGTACGGCATGGTCTTCACCACCCGCAGCGAGGTCCACCGGCTCCTCGAGCAGTACGACGCTGCCCTCGAGGACATCAACCGCGCTCTCGAGCTCCGGCCGGCCGATCCCGCCCTGCTCGCGGGGCGGGGCGCGCTGTATCTGGACCTGGATCGGACCAGCGAGGCCAGGGCCGACCTCGATCACGCCATCGCTCTGGCCCCAGCGGAGCCGACCTGGCTGCTCTGGCGGTCCCACCTCTTCCTGCGCAGCGGTCGCTTCACCGAGGCGCTGGCCGACGTCGACCGTGCGGTGGAGCTCGATCCGAGCTCGACCGAGGCCCGCGGTGAACGAGCCCTGCTGTCCGGCATCCTCGGCCGGACGGAGCCTGATCCGGGATTCGATCCAGGGTTCGATCCGGAACTCCAGATCGAGGTCGCGGTCGCGCGGGCGATGGGCCGGCTGGTGTCCGGCGACGCCTCCGACACGGTGCCGGACCTGTCTCGGCTGATCGAGAGCAACCCGGACAACCCGTTGCTGTACTACGGCCGCGGGTCCGTGTTCAGAAGTCTGGGCCGGTTCGACGAGGCCCTCGCCGACCTCGGCCGGGCGATCGAGCTGGATCCGGAACCGTTGCCGGCGCTGGCCGAGCGCGCCGAGGTGTACACCGAGCTCAGCAGGTTCGACGAGGCGCTGGCCGACCTCGATCGCGCCCTCGGGTCCGAGCCGCACTCGGTCGAGCTCTGGACGACTCGCGCACAGCTCAACAACCGGGCCGGACGGCGCGAGGCGGCGCTCGCCGACCTGGACCGGGCTGCCGGACTCGCGCCGGACTCCGGAGAGGTCATGCTGACACGCCGGCTGCTCGGGGCAGACGCCGGCGATCCCGACGAGGCGATGCGCAAGCTCGACCGCGCCATCGCACGCAATCCTGACGACATGCCTGCCGTGATCGAGCGGGCGCAGACGCGGCTCCAGCGCGGCCGGTACGCGGCGGCGATCGAGGACTTCGACAGCATCCTGCGGTTCCTCCCCAACAACCACGCGGTCCACGCACTTCGCGCCCACGCCCTGTACCTACTGGGCGACACGGCGGCGGCACGGCGCGAGTTCGACCGTGCCGTTCAGCTGACCGGCAGGAACGGGTCCGTGCTCGCGATGCGGGGTCGGTTCCACTACCGCACGGGCGATCATCAGGCGGCGCTGGGCGACTACACGCGGGCCGTCGAGCTTCTGCCCACTCGCCCCCACGTGTGGATCGGGCGCGGCCGGGCCGGCCTTGCGCTCGGCCGGTATGCCGATGCGGCCGCCGATTTCGAGCGGGCGGCGGTCCTCGAGCCGGTCGAGGGCTGGGCGTTCTACGGCCAGGCCCTGACTTGGTGGTACCGGGGCGCGGCGGACCGGGTCCCTCCCCTGCTCCAGTCGGCGGTAGCGGCATCGATCGGCCGGATGTCGGACCTGAGCGGCCCGCTGCCGGACGATCTGCCCGGGCAGCTCGACGCGCTGCACGGCCTGGTGCCGAAGTACCGGGATTGCCTCGAGCTGGTGATCTTCGCGACCGGCCTCGGCGAGACGCCGGCCGCGAGCAGGTTGCTGGCAGCGGTCCTGCGGTCCGGTACGGCCGTCGACGCGGTGAAAGGCATGCGTCAGGACGTCAGCGAACTCGGCAGGTTCGTCGGCGCCGACGCGGTGGCGCCGCTGATCGAGCAGCTGTCCCGGCCCTGATCAGGACAGCTCGACGCAGACGTTGGTTGTCTCGGTGTAGAAGTCGATCGAGTGGCGGCCGCCTTCGCGGCCTACGCCTGACAACTTCACGCCGCCGAAGGGGGTTCGTAGGTCGCGGAGGAACCAGGTGTTGATCCAGCACAGGCCGACGTCGAGTGCGGCGCCGGCGCGGTGGGCCCGGCCTACGTCGCGGGTCCAGACGGTTGCGGCGAGGCCGTAGTCGCTGTCGTTGGCCAGCGCGAAGGCCTCTTCTTCGGTGTCGAACGGTGCGATGTGACAGATCGGGCCGAAGATCTCCTCGCGGTTGGTGCGGGCATCGGCCCCCAGACCGGTGACCACAGTTGGTTGCACGTAGCAACCGCCGTCGCGGGCGTCGCCGAACGTCGGTACGCCGCCGCCGGTGACGACCTCGGCGCCCTCGAGCCGGGCGAGGTCGTAGTACGAGAGGACCTTGTCGCGGTGCTGTTTGGAGATCAGGGGCATGTTCATCGTGGCCTCGTCGGCCGGCCAGCCGTAGGTCAGCTCGGCGGCGCGCGCGGCCAGGCGTTCGGTGAACTCCGTGAAGACCGGGCGTTCGACGTACAGGCGTTCGGTGCACAGGCACACCTGGCCGCCGTTGGTGAAGACCGAGCGGACCGAGCCCTCGACGGCCGCGTCCAGGTCGCAGTCGGCGAAGATCAGGCCGGCGTTCTTGCCGCCGAGCTCGAACGACACCGCCTTCACGCGATCAGCTGCGACCTTGGCGATCGACGTACCGGTGGCGGATTCGCCGGTGAACGTGATCGCGTCCACCCCGGGGTGCCGGGTCAGGTACTCCCCCGCCGACGACGGGCCGAAGCCGTGGACGAGGTTGAAGACCCCGGCCGGTACGCCGGCGTCGGCCATCACCTCGGCCAGTACGGTCGCCGACGACGGCGTCTCCTCGGACGGCTTCACCACCACAGCGTTGCCACAGGCAAGCGCCGGCGCGACCTTCCAGGTCAGCAGGAGCAGCGGAAGATTCCACGGTACGACGATCGCCACCACGCCGACCGGTTTCCGTACGGCGTAGTTCAGCGCGCGACGCCCGTCCGGTAGCACAGTCGTATACGACTCGGTCGGCACTGTCGTCGCGAAGTCTGCGAACGCCCGGAAGTTGGCCGCACCCCGCGGGATGTCGAGCGTCCGCGCCTGGCTGATGGACTTCCCGGTGTCGCCCACCTCGGCCGCGACAAGATCCTCGAACCGCCGCTCCAGCTCGTCCGCAACCCGACGCAGTACGACGGCCCGCTCCTGCTCGCTCATCCGCCCCCAGGGGCCGCGCAGCGCCGCCCTGGCCGCCCCCACCGCCGCATCCACGGTCGCCTCGTCGGCCTCACACACGTCGAAGATCTGCTCCCCCGTCACCGGCGAGACCTTCGCGAACCGCGCCCCACTCTCGACAAACTCGCCGCCAAGAAAATGCCTAAGCAACCCAACCGATGCGGGCTGCCCAGTCAGCAACTCAGGCGACCACAGACTCATACGCCGGTACCTCCTAGGGCTTCCATACCAAACCGTATGGAATGGTCAGGCGCGAGCACCGGCAGGAGCTCGGGCGTGGGCGCGAGCACGGGAGTGGGCGCGGGGCGAGAGCACGGCGTGTTCCTCGGCGTCTCCTTGCGCGGGCTCATCGGCGTTTCCTTGCGCGGGCGAGGGTCGTGAGGATTCCGAGCGCGGCGACGGCTCCAGCGCCCAGAAGCTGGTGCTGGCGTCGGACCCGTTGCTGCACCTCGGCGTACGGCGTGTTGCTGAAGGAGACGAGTTCGTAGCGGGAGAAGTAGCGGCCAGGTAGGAGTCGCTCCAGCGCGTGTTCGACGCGTTTCTGCAGGCGGAAGACCGGGGAGGCGACCTTGTCGCGCATTTCGACGAAGTTGGCGAGGGCCATTTCGGCGATTGCCTCGGTGTTCTCGCGGCGGCGGGCTTCGAACAGGGGAAGCGCCCGCGCCCACGAGCCGCCGGTGTCGTCGAGGCAGCGGTCGAGTTCGACCACGTCCTCGAAGGCGCAGTTGGCGCCCTGCCCGTAGAACGGCACGATCGCGTGCGCGGCGTCCCCCAGCAACGCAGTACGGCCGTGGGCCTGCCACGGCAGCGTGTGCACGGTCCCGAGCACGCCGACGGGATTGTTCAGGTAGTCGTCGACCAGGTTCGGTGCCAACGGCAACAGATCGGGATAGTTGGTGCTGAAGTGCTCCTCGATCCCGGCCCCCGACGTGAGCGCGTCGAAGGACCCGGCCGGCCAGAACAGCGTGCAGGTGAACGACTTGTCCGGGTTCGGCAGTGCGATCATCATCGACGTACCGCGTGGCCAGATGTGCAACGCACCCGGGTCCAGCGCGAACTCGCCGTCGGCGGCCGGGATCGACAGCTCCTTGTAGCCGTAGTCGAGGAACTCGACGTTCTCCGCAACGATGCCCTCGGCAAGCAACTGCTCGCGGACCGCGGACCCGGCCCCGTCGGCCCCGAGGACGACATCGGCAGTGACCGAGACCTTGCCCGCAGGCGTCGCGAACACCATCCGGCCGGCAGCAGAATCCAGCTCCACCAGCCGATGCTCGAACTCGACCGAGACCCCGTCGGCAGCCGACGCGGCCGTCAGCAGCGCGTTGTTCAACGCACCGCGGCTGATCGAGTTGATCGCGCGATCCCCCGACGCCGAGTACGCCTGGAAGTCCAGTGGCCCGGTGACCGGATGAATCATCCGGCCCTTCATCGGCAGCGCATCCGCCATCACCTCGTCGACCAGGCCGATCCGCCGCAACGCGTTCAGCCCGCGTTCGGAGATCGCCAGGTTGATCGACCGGCCCCGCTCGACCTGCGCAACCCGCGGGTCCGCGCGACGCTCGTACAGCGTCACCGTCAACCCGCGCCGCGCCAGGAAACACGCGAGCAACGAACCGGTCAGCCCGGCGCCGACGATCGCGACCTTCATGCCATCACCTCGGTCAACGCCGTCGCGGCCCGCCAGCAGTCGTGGTACGTCGAATACAGCGGCACCGGCGCCAGGCGCAGTACGTCGGGCTCACGCGCGTCCGCGATCACGCCGTACTCGAACCGCAGGCGGCGCGACAGCTCACCGGCCCGCATCGCCGTGACCCGCAACGACAACTGGGCGCCGCGGCGCGCGGGGTCCGTCGGCGTGATCACCTGCAACGGCACGTCCGCCAGCAGTTTCTCCAGGTACGCCGTCAATCGCACACTCCGCTCCCGCAGTACCTCGATGCCGATCTTGTCGAAGAGCTCCAGCGATGTCCGGACCGGGCTCATCGAGAAGATCGGCGGGTTCGACACCTGCCACGCGTCGGCGCTCGCCGGCGGCCGCGACTCGGGCGTCATCTCGAAGCGCGTCGCCGCCTCCGTGCTCCACCAGCCCTCGAACCGCGGCAGGTCCGTGCCGAGGTGACGTTCGTGCACGAACGCACCGGCCAATGCGCCAGGCCCGGAGTTCAAGTACTTGTACGAGCACCACGCCGCGAAATCCACATCCCAGTCGTGCAAGGCCAACGGCACATTCCCGGCCGCGTGCGCGAGGTCCCACCCGACGACCGCGCCGGCCGCATGACCGGCCTTGGTGATCATCGGGATGTCCATCAACTCGCCGGTCAGGTAATTCACGCCGCCGAGCAGTACGAGCGCCACGTCGCCACCGAGCTGCTCGACGACATCCGCCGTCCGCAGACTGTCCTCGCCCGGTCGCGGACGCAGCCGGACGACCGCGTCCTCGGCGTCGTACCCGTGGAAGGCGACCTGCGACCGTACGGCGTAGCTGTCCGACGGGAAGGCGGCGTCCTCGATGACGATCCGGTGCCGCGACCGGGTCGGCCGGTAGAACGACACCATCAGCAGGTGCAGGTTGACGGTCAGCGAGTTCATCACGACAGTTTCGCTCGGCAACGCACCGATCAAGCGGGACGCGGGACCGGTCAGCAGCTCGTGATACGGCAGCCAGGGTCGGGCCGCATCCAGATGGCCCTCGACCCCGAGCGCGGCCCACGCGTCGAGGTCCTCGAGCAGCTCGGCGCGGGTCGCTCTCGGTCGCAGGCCGAGCGAGTTGCCTGCGAAGTACGCCACCTCGGGGTAGTCACCGCCCTGCGCGGGCGGCACGTCGAACAGGTCCCGATGCCCTGCGTCGGTGGCATCGAGGGACAGCGCCCCCTGCTCGGACATTGTCTCGGCCGTCACCCCTCGGCGACCTCGTCGGCAGCGGCGGCCTTCGGCGCCTCGATCATCTGGCCCTTGCCGAGCACCGTCACGCCGCCCTTGGACACGATGAATCCGCGCTCCCGGTCGTAGTCCGGGTCGACGCCGATCTCGACGCCGTCCGGGACGACGATGTTCTTGTCCAGGATGACGTTCTTCAGTACGACGTTCTTGCCGATCTTGCAGTTGTCCATGATCACGCAGCGCTGGATGTCCGCGCCCGAGCTGACGATCACGTTCGAACCCAGCACCGAGTGGTCAACGTGCGCCCCGGTGACGATCGAGCCCTGGCAGACGATCGACTCGCCGACGGTCGCGTCGTCGGTGAACTTCGCGCCGGGCAGTTGCGGGTGCGAGGTGAAGATCGGCCAGTCGGAGTTGTACAGGTTGAACACCGGCTGGATCGAGACCAGGTCCATGTGGGCCTCGTGGTAGGAGTCGAGCGACCCGACGTCGCGCCAGTACGACCGGTCGCGGTCCAGAGCGCCCGGTACGTCGTTCTCCTGGAAGTCGTACACCCCCGCCTTGCCCTCGGCAACGAGCATCGGGACGATGTCGCCGCCCATGTCGTGCCGCGAGGCCGGGTTGGCGGCGTCCTTGCGCAGCGCGTCGACCAGGACGTCGCGGGTGAAGACGTAGTTGCCCATCGAGGCGAACGTCTCGTCCGGCGAGTCCGGCAACCCGGGCGGGTCGGCCGGCTTCTCCAGGAACTCGTCGATCACGTGCCCGTCCGCACCGGTCTTGATCACGCCGAACTCGCTGGCCTCGACCCGCGGCACCCGGATGCCGGCCACGGTGACGCCGTTCCCGCGCTCGATATGCGCGGCGACCATCTGCGACGCGTCCATCCGGTACACGTGGTCGGCGCCGAAGACCACGATGTACTCCGGGTCCGCGTCCCTGATCAGGTTCATCGACTGGTAGATCGCGTCGGCGCTGCCCTGGTACCACTGCGGGCCGAGCCGCTGCTGCGCCGGGACGCAGGTCACGTAGTTGCCGAGCAGGGTCGACATCCGCCAGGTCAGCGTGACGTGCCGGTCGAGCGAATGCGATTTGTACTGGGTGAGCACACAGAGATTTCGATACCCGGCATTGACCAAATTCGAGAGGACGAAGTCGATCAGCCGATAACTGCCGCCGAACGGCACGGCCGGTTTGGCCCGGTCCGCCGTCAGCGGCATCAACCGCTTCCCCTCACCACCGGCCAGCACGATTCCGAGAACTCTGGGCGCCTTTGCCATGTCCGCACCTTAGCTCCGGATACCCCAAGGCATAAGCGCTTGCGAGTGTCGCGACACTGTAAAGATGCCGATCCTCGTCGTACCGACCACTGCCGTTCATCGATCGTTTCTCGCGGCCTGGGACGAGCTCGGTCCGGATCATGAGCGGTGGATGGGTGCACGGTCGATCGCCGCCGACGACGAGGAGTGGACCCGGGAACAGGCGGCCGACCCGGCGGAGTTCCACCGGCTGGTCGAGGCGATCAAGGCCGAGGCGGATCCCGCCACCGAGCTGCCGCCGGGGATCGTGCACCAGACCGTGCTGTGGTTCGTCGACGGGATCGAGTTCCTCGGCCGGCTGTCGATCCGGCACTGGCTCACCCCGGCCCTGCTCGAGGTGGCCGGCCACATCGGGTACTGCGTCCGCCCGTCCGCGCGCCGGCACGGGTACGCGACCCAGATGCTGGCCCAGTCGCTGCCGATCGCGGCCGCCCTGGACATCGAGCCGGCCCTCGTCACCTGCGACACCGGGAACGTCGGTTCGCGCAAGGTGATCGAGGCGGCCGGCGGCGAATTGGAAGACGAACGACACGGAAAGCTGAGGTTCTGGGTGCCGACACACGTGGCCTGATGACCTATGGTCGGAGCTTATGAAGGTCGCCATCCTGACGCGTGAGTACCCACCGGATGTGTACGGCGGGGCGGGGGTGCACGTGGACTTCCTGGTCCGCGAGCTCCGCCGGCTGATCGACGTGGACGTGCAGTGCATGGGCGAGCCCAGGCCGGGCGCGACCGCGCACTCCGAGGACGACCCGCGGATGCCGGGTGCGAACGCGGCGCTGCGCATCCTGTCCACGGACCTCACGATGACCGCCGCGGTCGGCGACTCTCAGCTCGTGCACTCGCACACCTGGTACGCGAACATGGCCGGCCACTGGGCCAAGCTGCTGTACGACGTACCGCATGTCGTCACCGCGCACTCGCTCGAGCCGCGTCGCCCGTGGAAGGCCGAGCAGCTCGGCGGCGGGTACCGGTTGTCGAGCTGGGCCGAGAAGACGGCGTACGAGGCGGCCGACGCAGTCGTCGCGGTGAGCCGCGGGATGCGCGACGACGTCCTCGACTGCTACCCGTCGATCGACCCGGCGAAGGTCCACGTGATCTCGAACGGCATCGACGCGGAGTTCTACCACCCGGACCCGTCCACGCAGGTGCTCGAGCGGCTGGGTGTCGACCTCAATCGCCCGTACGTGACGTTCGTCGGCCGGATCACCCGGCAGAAGGGCGTCCCGCACCTGCTCCGCGCCGGCCTGCGCCTCGACCCGTCCGTGCAGCTCGTGCTGCTGGCCGGGGCGGCCGACACGGTCGAGCTGAAGGCCGAGACCGACGCGCTGATCGACGACCTCAAACTGGCTCGGGACGGCGTGTTCGTGGTCTCGGAGATGCTGCCGCGCGAGCAGGTCCGGCAGGTTCTCACCCACGCGCTGGCGTTCTGCTGCCCGTCGATCTACGAGCCGCTCGGCATCGTGAACCTGGAGGCGATGGCCTGCCGGACCGCTGTCGTCGCGAGCGCGGTCGGCGGCATCCCCGAGGTCGTCGACGACGGCGTGACCGGCATCCTGGTCCCGTACGACGAGAACGACACCGACACGTTCGAACGCGGTCTCGCGGACGGGATCAACGCGCTGGTCGACAATCCGGCGCGCGCGGACGAGATGGGCAGGGCCGGGCGTGAGCGGGCCGTGTCGCAGTTCGGCTGGGACGCCGTCGCGGACCGGACCGTCCAGCTGTACACGAGCCTGCTCGGGTAGGAGAAACCCCACCTCGGTACGGGGCTTCGCACCATTCTTCGGGTGCCGCGGCGGCGGTTGGGTTGAGATATGACATCTCGCCTGACGAAAACTGTCGCCGCGACCATCGCGACTGCTGCCCTGCTCACGTTCCCGCTGTCCGCGTTCGGCGCCGTCAGCCGGCCGACGCTGTCCGAGGCCGCCGTCTCCAGCGTGCATGCTCCGCGCGGCTCGGTGGTCTCAGCGGTGCCGGTCGCGCAATTGACCACGGCTCAGCTCAACGCGGCGTCCGCCGACTTCCCCGGCACACCACCTGCGGCGTACGGCGTGACGGCGTACCGCCTGATCTATCGGACGATCGACCACGACGGACGGCCGACGACCGCGAGCGGGATCGTCGTACTGCCGGACGGGCGTCGCGGTGCGCTGACCGTCGCGGAGTACTTGCACGGGACCAACGCGACGAAGGCCGCGGCGGCGTCGGTGGACGATACGTCGACGGATCGGCTGGTCACGGCGCTGTTCGCGGGTCAGGGGCTGGTCGGCCTGGCTCCGGACTACCTCGGGCTCGGGCTGGGTCCGGGCAAGCCGCCGTACCTCGACACCAGGACCGAGACGACCTCGTCGGGCGATTTGTTGCTCGCGGCACGGACCTTCGCGGCCAAGCACGGGATCGCGCTGAAGCGGGACGTGCTGGTGACCGGCTTCTCGCAGGGCGGGCGTGCGTCGATGGCCTTCGGCCGGGCATTGAGCCGCGGCGAGGTCGGCCCGTTCCGCATGGGCTCGATCCAGGCCGTCGCCGGTCCGTACGACCTGCTCGGCAGCGAGCTGCCCGCGGTCTTCACCGCCGGTGTCCTGCCGCCGACGGCGACGTTCTACCTCGGGTACCTCATCACCGCGTGGAACCGGACCGTCGGGCTGTACGACGATCCACGTGAAGTGTTCCAGGCGCCGTACGCGGCGACCGTCGAAGGGCTGTTCGACGGCACACACTCCTATGAGGACATCGTCGCTGCGCTGCCGGACACGCCGCAGAAGCTGTTCACGCCGGCGTTCATCAAGCAGCTGCAGCACCCGACCGGTCGCCTGCTGCGGGCAGTCCGAGCGGCCGATCAGGTGTGTCGCGACTGGACGCCGCGGGTCCCGGTGCATCTCTACAGCGGTACGAAGGACACCGACGTGGTGGCCGCCAACGCCGAGGCTTGTGCAGCCTCATTGCGAGCACGCGGCGCCGACGTCACGGTCCACCACATGGGCCCCGTCGATCACACGGGCACGGCGTTCGCGGCGTACCCGGGGATCATCCGCGCGTTCAGCCGCTGGGCCTGACGGTGGCTTCCCGGGCTAGGAAGACTCCTTCGGGCTCGGCTGCGGCTGCTCGTCGCTGGACGCGATCAGGCTGCCGAGCAGGGCCAGCAACTCGACGTCGCGCGATCCCGGTACGGCGTGGAAGATCACCAGCGTCATGCTGTCGGTCCCGCCGATCGTGAGCTTGTCCGAGCGGAGGTCGAGGTCGCCGACGGCGGGATGCGTCAACTGGCTGAGCCGGCCCTTGCGTGGGCGGACGTCGTGCCGCGCCCAGAGCTGGCGGAAGCGTTCGCTGCGGACGGACAGATCGCCAACCAGTTCCTTCAGGCGCGGGTCGTCCACGTTCGGGCCGAGCACGGTGCGGAGAATCGCGACGCCCTCCTCCGTCAGGTCCTCCCAGTCGCGGCGCAGCTCACGTTCGCGAGGATCCAGCAGTACTGCGGTGAGCAGGTTGACGCCGACCTCGTAGTTCGGGGAGAGCGCCGCGCAGAGCGGGTTCACGGCCAGGCAGTCGGTGTACTTGTTCTGCACGTACGCCGGGTTGTCGGGCAGCCCGTCGATCAGCTCGACGATGCTCTCCGGGACCTTCTCGCCGGTCCGTCGTGGAGCCGGGCGCTCCTGGGTGAGACTGCGCAGGTAGGCGGTTGCGTCGGCGTCGAGTCGCAGTACGTCGGCGAGCGCTTCGAGAACCTGCACGGACGGATTGCGGTCACGGCCTTGCTCGAGGCGGAGGTAGTAGTCCGAGCTGATGCCGGCGAGCATCGCGACCTCCTCGCGGCGCAGCCCGGGGACGCGGCGCAGGCCGATGCTCCGGATGCCGACGTCCTCGGGCTTGACCTGCTCGCGCCTGGCCCGGAGGTAGTCGCCCAGCGCGTTCGTACTCTCCATGACTCCCACGGTAGTCCGGACCCTGCCCGGGTGCCTGGGTCCTGTCACTCCCAGGAACAGCGGGGTACTCCCTGGTCTCGGTGCTCCGGGCAACAGTGGAAGCATGACGAACTCAACCATCACCCTCGCCGAGGACCTCACCATCACCCGGATGGGGTACGGCGCCATGCAGCTCGCGGGCCCCGGTGTCTTCGGCCCGCCGAAGGACCGCGACCAGGCCATCGCCGTACTGCGGGAAGCCGTTGACCTCGGCGTCACGCACATCGACACCAGCGACTTCTACGGGCCGGTCGTGGTGAACGAGCTGATCAAGGAGGCGCTGTACCCGTACCCGGCCGGCCTGCACCTGGTCACGAAGGTCGGCGCGCGACGCGGCGACGACGGCTCGTGGAACATCACGCAGGACCCTGACGACCTGAAGGCGCAGGTCCACGAGAACCTCGAGCACCTCGGCCTCGACGTACTCGACGTGGTCGGCCTCCGCACCCCCGCCCACGACGGCGGCAGCGAGGAGTCGATCGCCGAGGCCTTCACGGCCCTGGCCGAACTCCAGCAGGAAGGCCTGATCAAGCACCTCGGCCTGAGCGGCGTCACGATCACGCAGATCCGCGAGGCCCAGGAGATCGCGCCGATCGTCACGGTCCAGAACCTGTACAACCTGGTCCGCCGCGACGACGACGCCGTGGTCGACTACACCGCCGAGCACAACATCGCCTTCGCGTCGTTCTTCCCGCTGGGCGGCTTCACCCCGCTCCAGTCCGAGACCCTCGCCAAGGTCGCGGCACGCCTGAACGCCACCCCACAACAGGTCGCACTCGCATGGCTCCTGCAACGCTCGTCGACAAGCGTGGTCATCCCCGGCACGTCGTCACTCACCCACCTGCGCGAGAACATCGCCGCCCGCGACCTGCTCCTCCCGCCCGACGCCGTCACCGACCTCGACGCCATCGCCTAACCCCACCCCCACCCCCGCCCTCGGCCCGCCGGCCCTCCTTGGGTGGGTTCACCTATCCCGTTGTGGGTTCGCACCCCGTAGTACCGGCGGGGAACCCACAGCACGGCGGGTCAGCCCGCCAAGTGTGTACGCCGGGCGATGTCGAACGATTTGCGGATCGCCAGCGCCGTACGGGCCGGGTACGCGAGATCGACCCACCTCAGCCGGAGCACCTGCAGCCCCAACGCTCGGAGGCGGTCCTCGCGGACCTTCTCGTTGATCAGTGTGAGATCAGAGGCACCGCCGTACTTCGCCAAGCCGTCGAACTCGACAACCGTGTTGTAGTCAGGGAAGTAGAAGTCGACCCGGCCGATGAACCCGGCGTCGTCCTCGAACACGGCCTGGAGCACCGGCGGCGGCAGTCCTTCGTTGTGCATGAGCACGCGAAGCCGCGACTCGCCGACGGATTCAGCCAGCGGGTCGGCGAACGCAAGTGCCGACCGGATTGTCGGTCCGCCGGGCCAGCAGTCGGTCACGGTCAGCAGGCGATGGAACTCGCCGACGGACACATCGGGCCGGCGCAGCGCCGCATCGACGCTGATCACAGCAGCCTCGAACGACGTCGTACTCGCGGTTTCGACCACGGCTCGCGGCACCGACGTGACCGCCAACCCGTCCACCCGCGTGACGTCCGCCGCGATCAGCCGACCCTGATGATGCCGGACTCCTGCCTTGACCTCGCCGCGTCCGCTCGTCCGCGTCAACTGAACCTCGGCGAGGTCGGCACGCCAAACCGGAATGCCGTGCAGGATCAATGCCGAGTAATGGCTCACCACGGCCGAGCCCTGCCGCATGGCGTTCATCGCAGCATGAACGAGTCGCCGATGACGAAACAGCTCCTGTTCCCACGGCGCCAAGGCAGCGAGGTCAGCCCGCTCGGCGTAGTACCCGCGCCGAACCCGCTCCCATCTGCCGTCAGTCAGACGTTCACGAATTTGCTCCGGGGTGTATCCGGCCCTGATGGCCTGGGCGCGACTGACAACGCCGCCCTGCCCTACCGCGACTCGCCCAAGCTCTGGATTCATCCACCCAGCATCATTCCCCCCACCCCCTCCCCGCTGCCCCTTCGCGCAATCTGTGGATAACCCGCCTGCGATGGGTTGACCCACCGCGTGGTGGGTTCACCGCCGTCACCCCGGGGGTGGAACCCACAACGGGATAGGTGAACCCATCCCGCGGGTGGGGGATGGGGTGGGGGTGGGAGGTGGGGTGAGTCAGCCGATGCCGGCGGTGGGTGCTTCGCTCGTCAGCCAGGTGGTGAGGAGGCGAGCGCCGGCGCCGGTGGCGCCGACGGAGTACTCGAAGTGGTCGGCCGGGGACTCGGCGATCGACGAGAGGTCCAGGTGGGCCCAGGGGATGTCGCCGGCGAAGGCCTTCAGGAACAGCGCGGCGGTGATGGAGCCGGGGCCCTTCGAGCTGTTGACCGAGTCGGCGATCGGAGTCGCGATCAGGTCCTCGTACTCCGGCGGGAGCGGCATCCGCCAGACCTCCTCGCCCGAGATCCGGCCGGCGTCGGCGAGGTTGTCGGCCAGCGCGTCGTCGGTGGCGAACATGCCGCCGTACAGCATCGCGCCGAGCGACACCTTGATCGCGCCGGTCAGCGTGGCCACGTCGACCAGGACGTCCGGCTTGAGCTCCTTCACGGCGTACGCGAGACCGTCGGCCATCACCAGCCGGCCCTCGGCGTCGGTGTTCTTCACCTCGGTGGTCCGGCCGCCGTAGTGCCGGATCACGTCGTCCGGGCGGTACGACGAACCGGATGGCATGTTCTCCGCGGAGCAGATCAGGCCGGTGACGCGGACGTTCGCACCGAGGTCGCGCAGCGCCGACATCGTCGCGATCACCGAACCGCCGCCGGTCATGTCGCGCTTCATCGACACCATGCCCTCGCGCGGCTTCAGCGACAGGCCGCCGGTGTCGTACGTGATGCCCTTGCCGACCAGCACGACGTACGGCGTCTTCTTGGACGCGCCTGCCGGGACGTAGTCGAGGCGGATGAACCGCGGCGGCCTGGTCGAACCCTGCCCGACCGCGAGGATGCCGCCGAAGCCTTCCGCGGCAAGCTGCTTCTCGTCCCAGACCGTCGCCACCAGACCGGTCGCGGCGGCCACCTCGGTCGCCCGCGCGGCCATCCAGGCCGGGTCCTTCTCGTTCGACGGCGTGATCGCCAGCTGCCGGGCCAGCCATCCGGTCCGGCCGACGACGATGCCGCGGTCGACGGCCGGCTGGCGCACATCCGCCGTACCGTCGGTCAGCGTCACCTTGCCGACCGCGGGCTTGCCCGGATCGACCGTCTTCAGCGTGTACGAGAACGAGCCGAGGACCACGCCCTCGGCGAAGGCCTGCAGCCCCGCATCATCGATGCCCTCGGCAACAACCGTCGTGAGCTCGTCCTTGCCGCGGCCGAACCTCGCGATCGCCGCACCGGCGTGTCGCAGGTCCTTCGAACTGCCGTCGCCGGCACCGACCAGCACGATCTCGGCCACCTCGCCGGCCAGCAGCGGGTACGCCGCGACCGCGCCGGCCGACGCGCTGAAGCCGGTGTCCTGCTGCACCTCGAGCAACCGGTCGAGGTCGACGCCGAGTCGCTCGCCGGCCTCCTTCGCGGCGGCCGGCAGACCGCTCTCGTCGCCGACGACGATCACCCAGGTCGGGGATCCGTGCACCGGCAGACCGGGCTGCCAGGTCACACCGGGCAGGCTGGGGAAGGGGGACGAACTGCTGCGGCGAGCCACTAGGAGGACCTCACTGGAGTTTGATCAGGGGGAGGAGGCAACCGTAACGACCCCGGCCGGTGCCGTAAAAGGCACCCACCGGGGTCGCAGATTGTCAGAGGAGTGCGTGGGCACCCCGGGGAGAACCTGGTCAGCCGACGACAGCCTTGAGCGCGTTCCCGAGCTCGGTCGCTTCGTCCGCGTTGAGCTCGACGACGAGCCGGCCGCCGCCCTCGAGCGGAACCCGCATCACGATCCCCCGGCCCTCCTTGGTGACCTCGAGCGGACCATCGCCCGTCCGCGGCTTCATCGCCGCCATGCGCGCACCCCTTCCCAGTGTCGGTGTTGAGCGACGACACCGCGCGGGGAACCGTCGCCGGCGCCGTTGCGGTGATGCGCCGTCGGCGCGTATCGCAGTGTGTATCAGACCCCATTATTCCCGATCCCAGGCCAGAGCCGTGCACCATACGGCAGACTCGAGTCTTGTGCACGCCCGTTCAGCCCTCTTCGACCTGTACGGCGACCACCTGCGCGCGCGTGGTGCGCGCGCCCCGGTTGCGGCCCTGGTCCAGCTGCTCGCGCCGCTCGGCGTCCATCCGCCGGCGGTGCGCACCGCCGTGTCCCGGATGGTCCGGCAGGGCTGGCTGGAGCCGGTCCGGATCGACGGACAGCCCGGGTACGCGCTGACGTCCCGGGCGCGTCGCAGGCTCGACGACGCCGCCGCCCGGATCTACCGGACCGCCCCGGACGGCACGCCGGTGGTCACCGGCTCCGAAGGCCCCGGCGACTGGGACCGGCACTGGCATCTGGGCATCCTCCGCGAGGTCCCGAACGCCCGCCGCCGCGAACAGCTGGCGAGCCAACTCGCCTTCCTGGGTTGGGCTCCGCTGTCCGACGGCGCCTGGGTCGGATTGCGCAACGACGCCGAGGTGGACCAGATTCTCGGCATGGAAGGGATCGCCG
The DNA here is from genome assembly GCF_040300265.1 of Kribbella sp. NPDC000426. Taxonomy (NCBI): domain Bacteria; kingdom Bacillati; phylum Actinomycetota; class Actinomycetes; order Propionibacteriales; family Kribbellaceae; genus Kribbella; species Kribbella sp. NPDC000426. The sequence continues at coordinate 452,291 of NZ_JBEPDK010000007.1, forward strand.
CGGACCGGTTCCGCGCGCCGGTCGACGACGGCGCCGTCGAGTTCGCCCGGCGGGTCTGGAGACTCGACGAGCTCGGCGCGTCGTACGACGCCTGGCTGATCGAGGCGAAGGCGCTGGTCGACGAGGCGGGCCAGGACGCGACCGACGGCAACGGCGACGAGCAGGCGTTCGCCGTACGGTCGGAGCTGGTGCACGAGTGGCGCAAGTTCCTGTTCCGCGACCCGGGGCTGCCGGACGAGCTGCTGCCCGCCGACTGGGCCGGCACGCGGGCGGCCGGGTTCTTCGATTTCCACGCCGAACGACTGGGCCCCGCGGCCGGGCGTTTCGTCGACAACTGCCTGACTCTGCACTGAAATTCTCACCGACAGTCAAGGAGCTGACCACGATGAGTGACTCCGTTGTGTACGCCGTGTCCGACGGCGTGGCCACCATCACCCTGAACCGGGCGGACGCGATGAACTCGCTCGACACGCCGACGAAGGTTCTGCTCCGCGACACGATCCGGGCCGCGGCCGAGGATCCGGCGGCCCGCGTCGTCGTACTGACCGGGACCGGGCGGGCGTTCTGCGTCGGGCAGGACCTGAAGGAGCACATCGGGCTGCTGCAGGCCAATGACCAGGCGGCGCTGTGGAGCACGGTGCCGGACCACTACGCGCCGATCGCGCTGGCGCTGGCCGAGATGCCGAAGCCGGTGATCGCGGCGGTCAACGGCGTGGCGGCGGGTGCCGGCGCGTCGATGGCCTTCGCGTGCGACTTCCGGGTGGTGGCCGACACGGCGGGGTTCAATCTCGCCTTCACCGGGATCGCGCTGTCGTGCGACACGGGGATCTCGTGGACGCTGCCCCGGCTGATCGGGCGCGCCAAGGCACTCGAGTTGCTGTACTTCCCGCGGACCATCTCCGCCGCCGAGTCGCTCGACCTCGGACTGGCGACCTCCGTCGTCCCCGCTGCCGAACTCTCCTCGGCTGTCGCCGAGCTCGCCGGTCGGCTCGCCGCCGGCCCCACCGTCGCCTACGGCGCGGTGCGCCAGTCGGTCAACTACTCCGCCACCCACACCCTGGCCGAGTCCCTCGCCTTCGAGGCGGGCCAGATGCAGCTGACCGGCGGGACCGAAGACCACCACAACGCCGTCGCTTCATTCGTCGCGAAAGAGAAGCCCACCTTCACCGGCCGCTAGCCGCGTACCGATGAACGGGTCGTGGTCGGCTCAGACGCCTGTTCAGACTCCGACACGCCGCGGTAGGCCCACCACTACCCGTTCTTACGTACGACACCACCTCTTGTAATCGTTTACGTAAGCGATTACAAACAGCCGTGTGAGGAAACTGCTGCTGCCTGCCCTGACTGCCGCCACGCTGGTCGGGAGCTTCGTCGTGCCCGGGTTCACCGCCGTACCATCCGGGCCTGCTGCCGAGCCGGGAGTGATCAAGTCCGCCGCCGTGCGGTCGGCGACGCTCGGCGAGGACATCAACTACAACGTCTACCTACCGGCCGGGTACGACGCGTCCACCCGCCGGTACCCGGTCGTCTACCTGCTGCACGGGCGCGGGGACTCGATGAGCGCCTGGACCCAGGTCAAGAGCCGGCTCGACGAGCTGATCGGGGGCGGCGAGATCCCGCCGACGATCGCGATCATGCCCGACGCGCCGTGGAGCAGCCGGGCCAGCTGGTACGTCGACTCCGCTTACAAGGGCGTCGACCCTGGCCGGCCTGTGGAGACGGCGTTCTTCCGGGATCTCGTGCCGCAGGTCGACGCGACGTACCGGACGATCGCGGACCGCAGCGGGCGGGCGATCGCCGGTTACTCGATGGGCGGCGCCGGTGCGCTGCGGTACTCACTGGCGCATCCGGAGGCCTTCGGCGCGGCGATCGCGCTGAGTCCTGCGGTGTACTTCCCGCTGCCGCCGGCCGATTCGAGCACCCGCGATTTCGGTGCCTTCGGCAAGGGTAAGGATCCGTTCGTCGAGTCGACGTACCTGAAGCTGAACTGGCCGGCCGCGCTGAAGTCGTTCTCGGCGACCGGACTGAAGTCGCATCTGTTCATCGCGGTCGGCGACGACGAGTACAAGAACCCGAAGGCGATCGACGCCACCCACGACCTCGACTTGGAGGCGCACATCGTGTTCAACCAGGCGTCGCGGGTGCCGAACCTGACGTCGGAGTTCCGCGTCGTGAACGGCGGGCACGACTGGGACGTGTGGGGACCGACGTTCGCCGAAGGCGCGAAGTACATCTTCCGGTACATCGGCAAGCCGCCGGCCGTCCCGATGCAGGCCGCGATGACGGGTACGGCGGGCGACGACCGCGCCGGCGGGATCGCGACTGATGCCTCAGGCAACGTTTATCAGGCGGTCGCGGCGGCCGGCTCGCTCGACGGGCAGCCGTACGCGGGTGGGACGGATGTCGCGCTGGTCAAGTACCGCGCGGACGGTTCGCGGGAGTGGGCGCGATCGCTCGGGACGAGCGGGACCGAACGCGCGTACGGCGTTGCGGTCGACGCGGACGGGCGCGTTGTGGTGACCGGGTACACGAACGGCGATCTGGACGGTATGCATGCGGGAAACGCGACGGACGACGGGTTCGTGGCGCAGTACGACGCCGATGGGAATCGACGGTGGCTGACGCAGTTCGGCGTACCTGGGTTGGCGGATCGCAGCTACTCGGTGACGGTGTCGGGAACCGATGTATATGTCGGCGGCTACACGAAGGGCGCTCTGGGTGGGGCGAACCAGGGCGACAAGGATGTGTTCGTTGCTCGGTTCGACGGTGATGGACGACTGGTGTGGTTGCGGCAGACCGGAAGTGCCGGTGAGGACAAGGGGATGGCGGTCGCCGTCTCCGACGGATCGGTGTATCTGGGCGGAATGATGTCTGGCGATGGTGGCGTCGACGGTCTGCTCGCGCGCTACTCGACCGACGGCGCTCCGGTGTGGGTGAAGCAGCTCGGCACTCCGGCATCGGACGAAGTATGGGCGCTCGCCGCGGACCCGCACGGCGGTGTCTATCTCGCGGGTTACACGGCGGGCGACTTTGCCGGAACTCTCAACGGCGACAAGGATTTCCTGATCGCCCGTGCCGATTCCGACGGCAACCTGACCTGGCGCGACCAGCTCGGCACATCCACCAACGACAAGGGCGCCGCGGCGGCCGTCGACGCTGCCGGCAACCTCTACGTGGCAGGCTTCACCGACGGTTCGCTGGAGACGCCGCTCGGCAAGTTCGACGGCGTACTGACGAAGTACTCGCCTGACCACGCCCGCAGTTGGACGCGCCAGTTCGGTACTGCGGACGACGATGCGGCCGACGCCTTCGCCGAGGCGAATCTCTACCTCACCGTCACACCGAAGGGCACGCAGGTGAGTGGGCTGTCCGGAACGGATGTCTTCCGAACAGCCTTCACTCCCGACGGCACGAACCAGCTGCCGTAGAACGTTTGGTGGGCTCCCAGACCGCGTTCCGGCCGGGCGAGTCACGGCCGGACAACCACCTGACAGTCGGGGAGCCCGATGAACACCTCATCACGTTCAGTGCCCGGTGCACAACTCGTTCAGCCGTTTGTGTTTGCGTTTCGCCAAAGAGCCTTTTGCAGATGCAGAAGGCAGCTGCACGTGCACGAGATTCAGCGGGCTATACAAGCTTTCAAGTGGTCGTTCACGATGCCGGTCGCCTGCATCAACGCGTACGCCGTGGTGGGTCCGACGAAGACGAAACCCTTCTTCTTGAGGGCCTTCGACATCGCCACCGACTCGGGCGTGGTGGCCGGCACGTCGGCGAGCGTTCTGGGCGCCTTGTGCTTGGCCGGCGCGAACGACCAGAGCAGCTCGGTGAACTCGCCGTCGTCGAGCTCCAGCAGCGCGCGGGCGTTGTTGATCGTCGCGTTGATCTTCAGCCGGTTGCGGACGATACCGGGATCGGCCATCAACCGGTCGAAGTCGGCGCCGTCGTACTTCGCGATCGTCTCCGGGTCGAAGTACGCGAACGCCTTGCGGAAGTTCTCCCGTTTGCGGAGGATCGTGATCCACGACAACCCGGACTGGAACCCTTCGAGCGTCATCCGCTCGAACAGCCCGACGTCGGTCCGGATCTCCTTGCCCCACTCGTTGTCGTGATACTCGATGTACTCCGGCGCCGACGTCGCCCACCCACACCGCGGCTGCCCGTCCGGGCCGACCACCGTCATGCCTGCACCTCTCGAGCCAGGCGGTGCAACGAGACTCGCATCATCAGCTCGAACGCCGGCCGCGCGACGATCCAGCCGAGGCGGCCGAGCGGCGGGTCGACGTTCTCTTCCCAGGTGAAGACGCTGCCGCTGGACACGGGCGCGATCGTGAACGTGCCGGTGCCGCGGACGACCTTGCCGAGATGCTTCACCGTGCACTCGCGCGGCGGATCCCAGTGTGTGATGACCATGTCGTCAGTGAACCCGACGCCACCGACAGAAGTCCGCGCCGCGACCCCGCCGCCGACCCCGATGCCGTCGTTCTCAGTCCCCCAGACGCGCGTCAGCAGCATCCAGCGGGACTGACGCTCCCAGTCCATCACGACGGCCCAAGCATCCTCCGGCGCCAGCCCCAACACGACCGACGCCTCCGCGTGACAACTCCCCGTCCCGTCCATCAGCTCGGCCGCTGATAAGCGCCTTCCCCTTCTTGCTCAGCCGGCGGCCAAAACTGCCACCCCTCCCCCTGCTGCCCACCCTGCTGCGGAGCGGACTGCTGCGGGTTGGACTGCTGCGGCGCCGACTGCTGCGGGGCGGACTGCTGCGGAGCGGACTGCTGCGGCGCAGCCGCCTGCTGCTCGCGTACGACGTACTGCGACTCCTGCGCCTGCGTCCAGTGCTGTGCAGGTGCGGCCTGCTCACCGGGCGCCCGCAGCTGGTCAGCCGACTGCGGCGCCTCTGCCTGCGTCCAGTGTGTCGCCGGACCAGCCTGCTCGGCCGGGGGCTGCTGTACGTCGGCCAACTGCTGCTGTGACTCCGGCACCTGCGTCCAGTGCTGTGCAGGAGCAACCTGCTCACCTGGCGCCCGCCGCCCGTCAGCCGACTGCTGCTGGGCAGCCGCCTGCTCGTCGTGCACGACGTACTGCGACTCCTGCGCCTGCGTCCAATGCTGTGGGGGCGCGGTCTGCTGGCCTGGCGCCTGCTGCCCGTCGGCCCGCTGCTGCGGCGCCTCTGCCTCCGTCCAGTGTGTCGCCGGACCGGCCTGCTCGGCCGGGGGCTGCTGCACGTCGGCCAGCTGCCGCTCCGGCAGCAACTGCTGCTGCGGCTCCGCCACCTGGGTCGAGTGCACGGCAGGACCGGCATACTCGCCCGCAACTGGCTGGCTGTCAGCTAACAGCTGGGTCGAGGCTTGGGGCACCTGCTGCGCACCAACCGAGGGTGTCGGCTCCTGCGGTGCAGCCTGCGGCGACTGCTGATCCCGCGACGGCTGCTCCGACTGCAGCGGGCCCTGCTGGCTGAAGGCCTGCGGCGGTTCTTGGTCCGCCGATTGCGGGCTCGACGGCAGCGTCGGCTGTTGGCTCGGCGACTGCTGGGCAAACGCCTGCGGCGGCTGCTGATCCAGCGGCTGGGTGGATGCCTGGGGTGGCTGCGGGGCTGCTGGCGGCTGAGTGGTTGGGGGCTGTTGGGTGGGGGTGGCGGGGGTGCGGCGGGGGGTGACGGGCTGGGACTGGGCTTCTAGGAGGGCGCGCGCCTCGGCCTGCAGGCGTTCGTATTCGTCGGCGGCTGCCTCGTGCCTGGTTCGGGGCAGCTCAGACGTCTCCGGCTCGTCGTCGTCCGCGGGCTCAGCGCGGGCCGGCTCGGACTCGGCCGTGGGCTCAGCGGCCGGCGGGATCAGCTCGGCCGCAGGAGTTGCCACCTCGGCCGCAGGAGCTGGCTGTTCGGCGGCGGGAGGTGCCGGTTGTGTGACCTGCGGGACCTCTGCCGTGGACTCCTCAGGCTCGTCCTCAGCGGGCTTGCCGGCGGGGAAGTCCCCGCCGACGAGGATCGGCTGGTGCGGCCCGGTGTCCTCGAACTCGGACGCGTCGTACGGCGACTTGGACGAGAAGCCCGCACCGTCCGGCGCCTCGACGATCGGCGCGACCGCCCGCTCCAGGTCCGCGATCCGGCGGTCCCGCTCAGCGACCTCTTTCGCGACCCGTTCGAGCAGCGTGTCGACTTCGTCCATCCGGTAGCCGCGCACCCCGACAGCGAACCGTGCCGACTCGATATCGGTCGACGTGAGCGCCTGCCGCGCGGGCACGGTCATGTCGGGCCGGTCGTCGTACGCCGTGCTCATGGCACCCCAACGACCCGAGGCCACTACCGCGACAGCCCCGATCAACACCACGACGATCAGCCCGAAGAACCACATCACGGGTCCGATCGTGCCATGCCGGACGAGTCAACCGAACCATCACCCGGGATTTCAGCTCCCGTCGGACCCCAGCCGGCGCGCCTTCTCCGACGAGCTGTCGACCTCCCGCGCGGCCGCCTCGGCGGCTTCCTCGGCCGCGGCGTCGGCCAGCTCGCCGGCTTTCATGATGTAGCTGATCGCCTCGTCGACGTCGTCGGTGACCACGAACATGTCCAGATCGGCGGCCGAGATCTTCCCGTCGGCGAGCATCGTGTTCCGCAGCCAGTCGACCAGCCCGCCCCAGTACGCCGTACCGAACAGCACGACCGGGAACGACGTGACCTTCCGCGTCTGCGCCAGCGTGAGCGCCTCGAACAGCTCGTCCAGCGTGCCGAACCCGCCCGGCATCACCACGAACCCCTGGGCGTACTTCACGAACATCGTCTTGCGGGTGAAGAAGTACCGGAAGTTCATCCCGATGTCGACCCACTCGTTCAGGCCGTTCTCGAAGGGCAGCTCGATCCCGAGCCCGACCGACACGCCGCCGGCCTCGGAGGCGCCCTTGTTCGCGGCCTCCATCACCCCCGGTCCGCCGCCGGTGATGACGGCGTACCCGGCCGCGACCAGCTTCCGCCCGGTCTCCTCGGCGGCGGCGTACATCGGATCGTCAGGCTTGGTCCGCGCCGAGCCGAACACGCTGATCGCGGCGCCGAGCTCGGCCAGCATGCCGAACCCCTCGATGAACTCCGACTGGATCCGCAGCACCCGCCACGGGTCGGTGTGCACCCAGTCCGACGGTCCGCGGCTGTCCAGCAGCCGCTGCTCGGAGGTGGAGTGCTGCACCTGCTTGCGCCGCATCACGATCGGCCCGCGCTGCTGCTGGCCGACCAGGCCGGCCGGCCTGTCGGGGTGGATCGATGGTTCTGACATACGTCCAGATTATGGCCTGACCGGTAACGCGGACGGCTCAGGCGCGGTGAGTCAACCAACTCCTCAACCGCTGTTCACACAGCTCGATCTCGGCCTCGGGCACGAACTCGTCCTGCTTGTGCGCATACAGCGGGTCGCCCGGCCCGTAGTTCACCGCCGGTACACCGAGCAGCGTGAACCGCGCCACGTCCGTCCACCCGAACTTCGGCTGCGGCTCTCCCCCGACCACCTCGAGGAACGCCGCCGCGGCCGGCCGCTCCAGCCCCGGCAGCCCGCCCGGAGCCGAGTCCGTCACGGCAACGTCGTACCCCTCGAACACCTCGCGCAGATGCTCCTCGGCCTCCGCCTCGGACCGGCTGGGCGCGAAGCGGTAGTTGATCGTCACCGTGCACAGATCCGGTACGACGTTCCCCGCGACGCCGCCGCTGATCGCGACCGCGTTCAGCCCCTCGCGGTACTCGAGCCCGTCGATCGGCACCCGCCGCGGCTCGTACGCCGCCAGCCGCGCGAGCACCTCGCCCGCGGCGTGGATCGCGTTCGACCCCATCCACGACCGGGCCGAGTGCGCCCGCTCGCCGCGGGTGGTGACCTCGATCCGCATCGTGCCCTGGCAGCCGGCCTCGACGACGGCGTTCGACGGCTCCATCACGACCGCGAACACGCCCTCGAGCAGCTCGGGGTTGGACCGGGTCAGTTTGAAGAGACCGTTGCGCTCCGCCTCGATCTCCTCGCAGTCGTAGAAGACGTAGGTGACGTCCCGGTTCGGCTCGTCGAGGCTCGCCGCCAGCCGGAGCGCGACCGCGACGCCGCCCTTCATGTCGCAGGCGCCGAGGCCGTGGATCAGGCCGTCGGCGCGGCGGGCCGGCAGGTTGTCGTTGAGCGGGACGGTGTCGAGGTGACCGGCGATGACGACCCGCTCGTCGCGCCCGAGATCGGTCCGCGCGACCACGGTGTTGCCGTGCCGGAACACCTTCAGATGACCGTACGCCGACAACGCCTTCTCGACCTTGTCCGCGAGCTTCTCCTCGGTCCCGCTGACCGACGAAACGTTCACCAGCGCCTCGGTCAGATCCGGTGCGCTCGCGGTCAGGTCCAGCTTGGTCATCAGGCCTCCGGGGGAAGGAACACGCAGAATTCGTTGCCTTCGGGGTCGGCGCAGACGTGCCAGCCGATCTCGTCGTCCTTGGGCCGCAGCAGTGTCGCACCCGCGTCGAGCACCGGTTGCAGCGCGGGCGCCGTGACGTCCCAGTGCACCCGGTTCTTCACCGTCTTGGGCTCGGGCACCGGCACGAAGACCCAGTACCGGAACGGCAGGCCGGGCACGTTCTCGAGCCAGAAGTACGGCGTACCCGGCCGGCTCATGAAATCGCCGCCGACCACGCCCGCCCACCAGCGCGCCTGCTTCTCCGGCTCGGCCGAGTCGACGATCAGCTCCATCAGCCGGTACGCCGGAACCGTGTCGCGGACGAATCCGCAGAACTCCCCACCTTCGGGATCCGTCATCACGGTCCACTGCTGCTCTTCGGTGGCCGGCGTATGGACCTTGGCGCCGGCGCGCTCGAGGTCCTCGATCGCGCCCGTGATCAGGTCCAGGTGGACGCGGTTCTTGACCGTCTTCGACTCCGGGACCTTGCACATCCAGATCGTCTTCTCCGGCGTGTCGCCGACCAGCACGTTCGGGTTGTCGGCGGGCGCGGTCAGGCCGATCACCCGGCCCCAGAACGCGACCATCTCACTCGGCGACGACACGTCGACACACAAGTCTTTGAAACGCGCGATGGTCATAGCCGACAGGCTATCCGGACTGCCGTTTCCGGTAGTGCCGGTTCACCCGCTCCCGGTTTCCGCACGACGCCGAGCACCACATCTGCCGCGGATCGTCCTGAAGGAAGTACTTCACGCAGCGAGCCGCCGGACACGCCCGCAACCGCACCCGATCCGGCCCGCTCAAGAACTCGATCGCCGATCGACCGACAGCGGCCACCACCAGCTCCACCGGATCCGCCGTATTCGCATGCCATGCGACCCCCGGCTCCCCATCTCTCTCCCACACCAGCCGCTGGGATCCCAGGCGGCCTGCAGCCTGGTTGATCATCCCCACAGCCGCGCCGACATCCATCAACAGATGAGCATCAGCCCGGCTGGGCGCCGCAGGCGCAACCGCCCGAGCAAACATCGCCCGCACCGCCCGCCGAATCCCCACAAGCTCGTCATGCAAGCGCGCGTCCAACTCACCATCGCCTCCGACACGAAGCACGGAAGCGTGAGCCGCCGCCGTCACTCGCCCGGAAGGGTCGGCCGCCGCCGTCACTCGCCCGGAAGGGGCGGTCGCCGCCGGCGTAGCTCGCCCGGAAGGGGCGGTCGCCGCCGGCGTAGCTCGCCCGGGATGGTCGGCCGCGGCGGCGGGCGCGCGCGGCGCGGAGCGCCGGGCGTGGTCGGCCAGTGGGCGGCCGAGGATCTCGATGAGCTGGTTCTGGTGCTGTTCCAACCACGCGGCGGCGTCCGCGGGGGTCGCGAGCAGGTCTGCGACGCCGCCGTGGCCGTCGTGCTTGATGGTCGCGGCGAGGGCGAAGGCCAGCGTGCTCACTCGGTGATCCTAATGGGAAATCTGGTTGCTGCCATGTGAATACGTCGCCTAGGGTCTCGAAGCGTGACCGACCTCCGCACCCGGCTGCGCGCCGTACCGACGCTGACCGGCACTCCGCCCGCCTGGGATCCCGCACTTGCGCCCGAGACGCCGCACCCGCTGTTCGTCGAGTGGCTGCTGAGCGCGATCGACGAGCAGGTGCCGGAACCGTGCGCCATGACCCTGTCCACGGTCCGCGCCGACGGCCGGCCGAACGGGCGGGTCCTGATCCTCAAGAACGTGACGGACGACGGCTGGCAGTTCGCGTCGACGTCGACCAGCCGCAAGGGCGACGAGCTCGCCACCTCGCCGTACGCCGCTCTCACGTTCTACTGGATCCCGCTCGGACGGCAGGTCCGCGTACTCGGCACGGTCTCACCGGCGGATCCGGAGGAATCGGCGCGCGACTTCCTGATGCGGCCGGAGGCGGCTCGGGCGGAGGCGCTGGTCGGGCTGCAGAGCGCCGTACTCGCGGATCCCACGGACATCGACGTGGCCGTGAAGGAGCAGGCGGAGCGGATCGCCGACGACCCCGAGCTGGTCGCGCCGAACTGGACGCTCTACACGCTGCGAGCGGAAGAGGTCGAGTTCTGGCAGGCCGATCCGGATCGCCGGCACACCCGGCTGCGCTACCGGCTCGAGGACCAATGGACAACGGAGCTGTTGTGGCCCTGAACGAAGTACGCGCCTCCGCCGAGCAGTTGCTCGCCCTCGTCGCGGACCTGGACGACGCGACCGCCCGCGGCGATTCGGACCTGCCCGGGTGGTCCCGCGGTCACGTCATCACGCACATCGCGAACTTCTCCGAGGCGATGACCCGTCAGGTCGACGAGGCGCTCGAGGGCCGCCTGATCGAGGTGTACGACGGCGGCCGCCCCGCCCGCGACGCCGCCATCGAAGCCGGCGCCGACCGCTCCGCCGCCGACCTCCGCACCCACCTCACCCAGGCCGTCACCACCCTGCTCGCCTCCTGGGACAAGGTCAGCCCCACCGACTGGCCCCTCCCCATCCTCCACCGCAACAGCAACCTCTCCGCCGGCCTCCAGGCCACTTGGCGAGAACTAACCATCCACACCACAGACCTCAACCTGGGTGTCACTTCTGCCAGCTGGTCCTCCTCGTTCTGCCTGCACCTGCTGGACTTCCTCCGCCCCCGCACCCCCGACGGCATCCACCTGGTCCTGCAGTCCGACGACACCACCTGGGACAACGGCACCGGCGAGACCGTCACGCTCACCGGTGCCCTGACCGACCTAACCGCCTGGTACGCCGGCCGCCCAACCCCAGGCCCAGTCACCGGCCCCGCACCGAACCTCCTCCCCTGGCCGTAGGCACACCGGAGCCCTTGTTGATGAGTGGCGGGGGTCCGCAGCTGTGCAAGTGTTCGACGATGGATATCTCCGCGGTGGACGGGTCGAACGAGTTGGCCGGCGTCACCGAGAAGCTCATCGAGCAGCTACCGGCTTGGTTCGGCATACCCGAGGCCAACGCGGAATACGTGAACGCGGCTCGCGAGCTCCCCGGCCTGCTTGCCCGTGCGGAGGGCGAGCCGACTGGCGTACTGCTCTATCGGCGGCATTTCCCGCAGGCCGCCGAGATCCACCTGATGGCGGTCGCGCCGAAGTGGCACCGGCAGGGCATCGGCACAGCGCTGGTTCGGCGGCTGGTATCAGACCTGTACGACGACGGTTGCCAACTGCTGCAAGTGAAGACCCATGGTCATGCCCTGCGTCCTTTCCGGAAAGAAGTCGTCGGTGGGTGACGACTTCTTTCCGGAAAGCGGGGTCAGCTGACGGTGAAGTCGTCTGCCTGGATCCAGGTGTCGAGGTTGGGGGCGTTGAAGCCGGCGTAGACGGTGACCTCGTGGGTGTTGGCGGGGACCTTCACCGTGACCTCGTGGTGGACGTAGCCGGTGCCGGCGCCGAACGTGGTGCTGGCGAGGTCCGTCGTACCGGCGCGGACGCCGAAGCGGCCCTGGTCTGCTGGGAGGTTGGCGGAGGCGTTGATCCACGAGCCGAAGGTGTACGTCGCGCCCGGCGTGACCGGGACCGTCTGGTACAGGTCGCTGAAACCCGTGCAGGTACAGCGGATCCAGCCGTTGTTGGCGCCCGAGTGCGCGAAGCCGAGGCCGCGGTCGACGCCGTTGGCCGCCGTACCTTCGAAGAGCCAAGCCGGCTTCCCGCCGCCGGTGCCCTCGAAGCCACCGTCTGCCAGCTGTGAGACGTACCGGACTGCGAGCTCGGACACAGTCGTGAAGGAACGCGTCCCACCAGGCAACCCGATCACCCGCACGCCGTCGGTCTCCTGCACCGGGAACGTGATCGTGTACGTCGTGTTCGCGCCGGCGGACGCATCACCCGGGTACGCCGGTGAAACGGTCTGCGAGCCGACCTCGACCCACTCGCCGTTCCGCTTGACCTGGACCCGCGGCCGACCGGTGAAGTAGCCGCCCTCGGCCGAGACCGCGCCCGACGTGAACTCGACGTTGTTGACTTTGTGCCGCGCCGGCCACTCGTACCCCCACCACGAGGTGCCCTTCACCTCGTCGTCGAAGTCCGACTCGCTGCCCGTCTTTGCGCCGTCGTTCATCAACGCGAGGCTGCCGGAGTTCGTCGACTTCGAGATCGCGACCGCACCTGACGCCGGCGCCGCGAGGTTGCCGGGGCCGGGCAGGTTGGTGGCGGGCGCGTTGGTCGACGGGGTGATGACCAGCTTGCGCAGGTTGAAGTTGTAGACCGACGTACCGATGCCACCGCCGCCGCACGGGCAGACGTTCGCCTGGATGTACATCGTGTTGCCGTCGGGTTGGACGAACTTCGACGGGATCGTCACGCCGTACCCGCCGTACTTCGACGTCGACCACGGGTACCCGCCGAAGTCCTTGCTCAGGAAGTGTTTCCACGGACCCCACGGCGTCGGCGACTCGTAGAACTCGAAGGTGTACTCCGTCCACGACGTGTACACGTACCGCTTCTGCTTCGCGAGGTACGTGACACCGCCCTGGCTGATCACGCTCAGGTTGGAGGCGTTCGTGCCGTACGTCTGCGCGTACAACCGCCGCGTGTCGGTGAGCACAGGCTTGCGATCCGCGAGCCTCGACGACCATCCGGCGCCGGTGTAGAACTTCCACGCGCCGCGGTCCTGCACCTTGTTCTTCGGCACCCTCGCGAGGAACACGCTCTGCGGATCGGCAACCGTGTCGTCGAACGAGTCCCGCCAGTTGCCGTCCAGCCCGTACGCATAGACGTAGCCGTCCGGCGCCAGCGCACCGCCCTTGCCGAAGTCCGCGAACCAGATCGTCGTGAAGACGTGGTTCGAGAACATCGGCTTGGTGTTGTCCCAGGTCCACGTTTTCCCGTGGTCCGTCGACTTCAGGATCGTCGCTGCGGGTACGTCGTTGAAGTCCAGCGCGAGGTCCTGCACCGCGAGGTACAGCGTGTCCCCGACGCACACCATCCCGGTCGGCTTGCGGTTGTAGCCGGCACCGCTCCAGACCGAGCCGACCTGATCGCCCTTGGAGATCGTTGCCCCGGACAAGTTCCCTGGCGTGCCGTTGATCTCGCTGACGGCGATGTCGGCGAAGTCCCCGTCGGTGCTGAAGCCCTTGCCGTCACCGTTGGCGGCGTACATCTTGTCGTTGCCCGCCCAGCAGGACGGCCAGAGGTCGCCGTCGCTGTTGCTGGGCGTGCCTTTCGAGTCGACCTGCACGGTCCCGACCGAGGCCGCCGTACCATACGGTTTGGTATGGCCTGCCGGTTCGGCGGACTGGGTGAGGAGTGCCGCTGATCCGAAGACCAGCGGCAGGACGGCAAGCAGTGCCCCACGTTTCATGACAGGCGCCCTTCATTTGAGGCCGGTCGTCTTCATCGCGTCGACCAGCCGGCGCTGGCCCGCGACGAACACCACGACCGTCGGAACGGCCGCGATCACGGCGGCCGCGAGAATGAGATTCCAGGCCGAGGCGTACTGCCCCTGCATGCCGGAGACGCCGAGCTGGATGACGCGCAGATCCGGGTTCCGGGTGATGGTGAGCGGCCAGAGGAACGCGTTCCAGTTGGCCAGGAAGAACAGCACCGACAGCGACGCGAGCACCGGCCGGCTGAGCGGCAGGATCACGCTCCAGTACCGCCGCCAGTAACCGCAGCCGTCGAGATCGGCCGCCTCCTCGAGCTCACGCGGGATGTTCAGGTAGTACTGCCGGAGCAGGAAGATGCCGAACGCATGAAAGATGCTCGGCACGATCAACCCGGCGTAACTGTCGAGCAGACCTAGTTGCTTTGCCACTAGAAACAACGGAACTAGTATCACCGGCAGCGACACGAGCAGTGTCGACATGATCCCGGAGAAGATGATCCCGCGCCCCGGGAACCGCAGCCGGGCCAGCGCGTACGCCGCCATGCTGTGGAAGAACAGCGCGATCACGGTGACCGTCACCGACACGATCGCGGAGTTCAGCATGAACCGCGGCATCGGGATCTTCAGCAGCACGTACTGCAGGTTGTCCAGCGTCCACGTCGACGGCCAGCCGAAGTTGAACACGTCCTCGGCCGGCTTCAACGCACTGATCAGGATCCACAGCAGCGGCGCGACCGCGATGATCGCCAGCACATGAGCCAGGATCGGGAGGACTCTAATCCTCATCGAAGCGACCTCCTCGGGTGACGCCGAACATCAAGCCGGTGCAGACGACGAGGATCGCCACGACCACGGTGGTCAGCGCGGCGGCGTACCCCATGTTGTTGAAGGTGAACGCCTGCTCGTAGATGTAGAGCACGACCGTGCTGGTCGCGCGCGCCGGACCGCCCTTGGTGAGCACGAAGACCAGGTCGAACGCCTGCAGACCGGTGACCGCGCCGATCGTCGAGTTCACCACGACGAAGAAGCTGGTCGGCCGCAGCAGCGGCCAGATCACGTAGCGGAATCGTTGCCAGGAGCCCGCACCGTCGATCTGCGCGGCGTCCTCGAGCTCTTTCGGCACGTCCTTCAGCCCGGCCAGGAACACCAGCATCTGGTATCCCATCAGGAACCAGACACTGATCACCACATAGGTTCCTAGGGCAAGGGATGGCGTACCGAGGAACGACACGTCACCGAGGCCGAACGGCGCCAGGATCTTCGAGAGCGCCCCGCGTTTGTCGACCAGCAGGAACTGCCAGATCAGACCGACCACGACCAGGCTGACGACGTTCGGCAGGAAGAACGCCGATCGGACCCAGCCGATGCCCTTGAAGTGGTTGCGGACCAGCATTGCCAGCGCGAAGCTCACCACGAACGCGATCGGCACGAACGTGACCACATAGATCGCGGTGACCTTCAGCGACGCCCAGAGCTGATCGTCCCCGGCCATCAGCTTGTAGTTGGCCAGTCCGACGTACTGATAGTTGCCGAAGCCATCGACCTTGAAGAACGCGACCCCGAAGGCCAGCACCATCGGGATCGCAACGAAGATCAGCAGACCGATCGTGTCCGGCGCGAGGAAGGCGTATGCCGCCAACGCCTCGCGCCGCTTTCTGGTCATACCTGCCTTGGGTTTCCCCGAAGCCTTCACCAGCGGCTTGGTAGGAGGGACTGTTGTCGTCACCATCAGCTGATCGGCGCGCCCTGGTAGGTCTTCAGGAACGTGTCGATCTTCTCCGCCGCGTCGGCCGCCGCCTTGGCCGGATCGGCTGCGTTCAACTGGCAGGCCTGGATCGCGTCGGCGATCGGCTGGTACACCTCCGGTGGGAACCGCGGCTCGGGTTTGCCGGTCGGCGCGATCTCGCTGACGAACTTCTTCAGCGCGCCGTCGGCGAACGCACCCTTTGCGTCCGCGGCCTGCTGCACCGACTTGCGCGGCGGCAGGTTGGTCTTCACCACGGTGTTCCACTGCCGCTGCCGCTCGACGCCGGCCGCATCGGTCGAACCGAGCGCCCACGCGATGAACTTCGCCGCGGCCTCCGGGTTCTTGCCCTTCGAGTTGGCGACGAAGGCCCAGCCGCCGAGGTCGGTGGCCGCCGAGCCGCCGTCCGGCGTCGGCAGCGGAATGATGCCGTACTTGAAGGTCTTCGCCTTGGTCCGCATGTCCGCGACCGCCCAGATCCCGCTCTGCTGCATCGCGGCCGCGCCCGAACCGAGGTTCGATACCACGTCACCGCCACCGTCGCCGAGGGCCTTGCGCGGGGCAACCTTGTTCTTGATCGTGTCGCCCCAGAACTTCAGCGCCTGGACGGCGGCCGGCGAGTCGAACGCGGACTTGCCGTCCTTGACCGCGTTGCCGTCGCCCTGCCACAGGAACGGGTACCAGGTGAAGTTCTGGTAGTAGCCGGGCAGCGTCTCGAACATCACGCCGTACCGCTTGCTGTTGGTCAGCTTCTGCGCAACCGCGATGGTCTGGTCCCAGGTCTTCGGCAGATCGGCCTCGGACAGACCGGCCGACTCGAACGCGGTTTCGCTGTAGTACATCGCGAGCGGCTCGATCTCCATCGGCAGGCCGTACACCTTGCCGTCCACGCTGCGCGCTTCGAGCAGGCCGGGCAGGTAGTCCTTCTTGGCCTCGTCCGTCAACGCCGATCCGAGATCCTGCAGGACGCCGCCGTTGGAGTAGCGGAGGAAGTCGCCGGGGCTGATCAGGAAGATGTCCGGGCCCTGGCCCGACTGGAACGCGGTCTGCAGGGTGGTCCCGTTCAGGTAGTCCTTGCCGGGGATGTAGCGCAGCTTGACCTTGACGTCGTTGTTCTTGTTCCACTCCGCGACGGTGTCGACGAACCACTTGCTCTGCGGTCCCTGGTCGTCGGACGGGCCGTAGAAGTTCCAGAACGACATCTCCTTGGCGTTGCCGCCGGAGTCGTTGCCGCCGCAGGCGGACAGCAGCGGTACGCCGGCAGCCGTCGCGGCGAAGGCGCCCAGACCGCCGCGCAGGACGGAGCGGCGGGTGAGCTGCCTGGCAGGGAAGGGTGTTGCGGCCATCAGGTGCTCCAGGGTGGTGTGTTTCGGGCGGGGATTCGGGGAGGCCGAGGGGCAATCGATTTCTCGCAATCTACGATCGGCGGCCTGGCCGGTCAAGAGCCGACGGGATGACGATGTGATCAACCCTGCCGATTTCCCGCGTACTGGCAAGGGTTTCGACCTGCGTGCAGGCGTTGACACGGATCGGCCACGCTGCCTAATCTGCGGAAATCGATTTCTGAGATGAGAGGCGCTGGGATGCCAGTTGTGCCGAACCGTGCGTCCGCCCACCGCACGGCCGACGAGCTGTCCAGGGACCTGGTCGCACGCGGACTACAGGCGGCGCGCGATGCCATCGAGACCGAGGCCGCAGCCGTCTCGGCACTCGCGGGCCGCCTGGACGGGATGTTCCTCGACGTACTGCTCGCGGTCGCCCGGTGCGAAGGCCACCTGGTGGTGACCGGTCTCGGGAAGTCCGGTCTGGTCGGTCGGAAGATCGCCGCCACGCTGGCCAGCACGGGTACGCCGGCCACATTCATCCACTCAGGCGATGCGCTGCACGGGGATTCCGGCGCGGTGACGTCGCGCGACATCGTGCTGGCGCTCTCTGCATCCGGCGAGACCGTTGAGGTGTGCGCGTTCGCACGAATGCTGCGGGAGCGGACGATCCCGGTGATCGCGATGACCGGTCAGGAAGAGTCGACGCTGGCCCGGTTGGCGACGTACACACTCGACACGATGGTGCTGCGCGAGGCCGATCCGCTGAACCTGGCACCGACTGCCTCGACGACGGCCTCGCTGGCAATGGGCGACGCGTTGGCGTGCGCCCTCGTCGTACTGCGGTCGTTCAGCCATCACGACTTCGCGCAGTTCCACCCATCCGGTGCCTTGGGCAAGCGTCTGGCGGAGGACCAGGCATGAACGATGTCTGCGTGCTCGGTTCGTTCATGAAGGATCTCGTCGCGTCGGCGGAGCGGCGGCCGTTGCCAGGTGAGACGCTGCACGGGACGGGGTTCGCGGAGTTCCTCGGCGGCAAGGGTGTGAACCAGGCGATCGCGGCCGCGCGGATGGGTGCGCGGACCGCGATCGTCGGCACGATCGGCGCGGACCGGTACGGCGAGGAGTTCCTCGAGCTGCTCTCGGCGAACGGCGTCGATACGTCCTGGGTCGTGCGGCACCCGGTTTTGGGAACTGGCGTCGGGCTGCCGCTGGTGCTGCCGGACGGCGGCAACTCGATCATCATCGTGTCCCGCGCGAACGCGGCGATCACCGCTGCGGACGTCGAGGCGGCTGTGGACGTGTTGACCTCGAGCAAGGTGCTCAGCGTGCAGCTCGAGCTCCCGGTCGAGGCGAGCCACACCGCCCTCCGGCTCGCCTCGACCGCGGGCGTCACCACGATCCTCACGCCCGCGCCGGTCGGCCCGATCGACCAGTCGCTGGCGGCGTACGTCGACATCCTGGTGCCGAACGAGGTCGAGGCTGCGGCCCTCACCGGGCTGGACTGCGACGACTCGGGGGTGCCGATGATCGCCCGGAAGCTGGCCGAGGACTGGGATCTGCGTGGTTGCGTCGTCACGCTCGGGTCGCGGGGTGCGTTCGTGCTGGACCGGGACGCGGGGTACGAGGAACGCGTCGATGCCTACGAGGTCGCGACCGTCGATACCGTCGGCGCGGGCGACGCCTTCTGCGGCACGCTGGCTGCTTCGCTCGCCGACGGGGCCGGACTGGTGGACGCCGTACGCCTCGCGAATGCCGCCGGAGCGCTGTCGACTACCGTCAACGGGGCCGCCGATTCGGCGCCGGCCCGCGCCGCTGCCCTGGCCCTGCTGGAGTCCACCGCATCATGAGATCCTTTGTGTCCGCGGAGCGCCGTTGCTCGGTGGTCCGTGGACGCAACTGTCCGGATCGGAGTTAGAGTGCGATCCAGACGACCATCGGATCTCCAGCGGGGAGCGGGTATGACGACGATCTACGACGTCGCGCGTAGGTCGGGGGTATCTCCGGCGACGGTTTCGCGGGTCCTGAGCGGCCGGCGCAACGTGGACCCCGAGCTGTCCGAGAAGGTCCGCGCCGCGGTCGCGGAACTCGGCTACCGCCCGAACGGCGTCGCCCGCAACCTGCGCAAATCCTCCACGAACCTGTGGGCCGTCGTCATCTCCGACATCGAGAACCCGTTCTTCACATCTTTGGTGCGCGGGCTCGAGGATGTGGCGCAGACCGAGGGGTACCACGTCGTCCTGTGCAATTCGGACGAGGATCCGGCGAAGGAAGCGGCGTACGCCTCGGCCGTGCTGACCGATCAGATGGCGGGTGTAGTGATCTCGCCGACGTCGACTGCGGAGGGCGTGCAACTGCTGGCGGACGCGAAGATCCCGCTGGTGATGATCGACCGTCGGGTCGAGGGGGTCGAGGCGGACACCGTTCTGGTCGACAACGAGCATGGTGCGTTTGAGGGCGTCAAACACTTGATCGACGGTGGATATCAGCGGATCGCCTGCATCACTGGTCCGCGCAAGGTGTCGACGGCGATGGATCGGCTTGGTGGGTATCGGTCGGCGTTGCGTGCTGGTGGGATCCGGTACGACAAGGATCTTGTGCGGCACGCGGACTTCCGCGAGGCCGGCGGGTACGCCGCCATGGAAAGCCTCCTCGAACTCGCCGATCCCCCGGAAGCTTTGTTTGCCACCAACAACCTGATGACCGTCGGCGCCCTCGAATGCCTGGCCCGCAAAGGCCTCCGAGCCCCCGACGACATCGCGGTGGTCGGCTTCGACGACATCCCCTGGGCCGACCTCGTCGTACCCAGCCTCACCACCGTCGCCCAACCCACCTACGAGTTGGGCCGCACCGCCGGCCAACTCCTCAAAGACCGCACCACCTCCCCCGGCCGCCCACCCTCCACAGTCACCCTCCGCACCGAACTCCACATCCGCGCTACGTCAGCCCCCAAGAAGAACTAACCGCCGCGAACACCAGCCAAAGGACACCGCTTCGCGGCGACAGTCCTTTTGGCCGCCTCCGGCGGCGCGCGGAACTGCACCCGGCGCCAATGCGATCCCGCCAAGCGCCTGCGACAACCGGGAAACGCACAACGGACACCACTTCGCGGCGGCTGCCTTCTGACCGCCTCCGGCGGCATGCGGAACCGTGGCGCTAACGACCGCACTCCCGTCGACTGCGGGGATACCCGGGGAACGCAAACCGAACACCGCTTCGCGGCGGCTTACCATCTGCGCCTTCGGCGCACGCCGAATCGCACCACGAGCGAACGCCCCACCGTCAGCAACTGTGGTCGTCTGATTCCCCCAGATCGGGCACCGGTCCACAACGACCGCCCTTCGGGGCCGCCTCGGGCGGCGAGCGGGCCGGGCTGGCCGCGCTTGGTCACGCCAACGCCGGGGAAGCAGATGCTTCCCGCTTGAAGCACACGCCGATCATCATCCGCGCATCCTCCGCTGAGCTGCTATTGGGAAGCGAGCTTTCCTCGAGACTCAGATGCGGAAGCGAACGACGTCGCTCCACTCCCAGGACAGGCGATCCGCTGCCTCTTCAGCGTCGAAGTAGTCCATGAT
Organism: Kribbella sp. NPDC000426; assembly: GCF_040300265.1. Classification (NCBI taxonomy): domain Bacteria; kingdom Bacillati; phylum Actinomycetota; class Actinomycetes; order Propionibacteriales; family Kribbellaceae; genus Kribbella; species Kribbella sp. NPDC000426. The sequence continues at coordinate 472,675 of NZ_JBEPDK010000007.1, forward strand.
GGCTTCCGCATCGGCGCCGGGCGGCACGTCGATCGCCACGTGCCGATCACCACTCCACTCGAAGAGCAGTCCCGACTGCGAAATCCGTGCCTGGACTTCGGCGTTAACCCTCCGGATCCCCTCTACATCGAGTTCCGCGATCAATGCCCTCAAGGCTCGACTTCCCGAAGGTCTGACCAGCTCGATCACGGTACTTTCAGCAGACAGTCGCACCATGTCTCGTAAGGCGAGGCCGCAGGCGCGGAACGGGATGCAACACACAACAGCTTCACCGTCGTCGGCCATACGCCGAAGCCAAACCTGCTCCACCTGATCTTCGAATCCGAAGGGAGCAAGATCGACCCTCGCAATGTAGTTGCTCTCGCCTCGAAGCGCGGGCTCGTCGTGCACGATGAACTTGATCGGATCCACCTCGAAAGTCATTACATCTCAGCTGTTCAAGCGTTCGACGATCTTCGACGATCACGGCAACGATGCCAGACAATGCCCTCCTGTCACGCATCCACGTGCGTCCTTGGGATGTCGAGCGTGTCACTGCCGTCGATGACGACGGTGTGGAATGGAACCTCGCCGCCACCCCACGCGGGGCCAAGGGCAAATGCACTTCCCCAACGTCGTCCGATTTTCTCGAGCTGGCGAAGATACGTGTTCAGCTCTTCGGGCTCGTCCGATAGAATCTCATCACCATGCGTAATGATCGTCAGGTATGCCCGCGCAGGTTGACCGTCCAGTACCTTCATGCATTCACCGAATGCTGCCCAGTTCCAGCCGAAGTATTCTGGGAACGAGAACTCGCGCACGTACTCCCGGAATAAGTCTTCAAGTGAGTGCATTCGAGTTCCGTCAAGCTGAACGAGTAGCACATCTTCAGTCGCCGCAGCGTCGAGGAGCGAGGGCAGACATCCGGATGCGGCGTAGTGGACCCACGGTCCAGAAGAGCTCGATACGTCCTGCCAGGTGGTCATGGCTACCATCTTACAAACGTCTGGTAGTGATCGGGTGAGTAGTAGACCGATCCATCTGAGCCTGTGACGATTCGTTCACCGCCTGGCTTCGGATTCCCCGCGCGCGGGACTGTACCCCATTCGCGATAGGTGATCGCACGTCCATTACGGTCGGCGGTCGGTAAAATCTGTCCACCGCTCCGACCGTCGTTATCGAATATCTCTGGCACTGACGGCCCTTTGACGCCGCTCTGAGGTATTACGCCATCCTTCTGAATGCTACGAATTACGTCAGCGGATTCCTGAGGGATGCTAGTTTTGGGCTCGTGCCCGCCTCCGCCCTGATCGTCATCTGGGTTGGGTGGTTGTGCGGCTGCGCCAGAGTTGTCGCCACTTGAGGGCGCCCCGCCAGTCCCGTCGTGGGACACAGCCCAGGCTATGCCCAACAGACCGCCTAAGGTTCCGAGGACCGAGGGCGGGATAGAGAGTCCTCCTCCGACTGCTACGCCGACGCCGCCGCCGGCCGCTCCTGCCATTCCCCAGCCGCTGCTTGGTTCGCCTGGGTCATAGATCGTGCCGGGCTTGGTCAAACCCATGTCGAACCAGTTGTAGGTGCCGGTGGTGGAGACGCTGGAGATTACGGAGCCGTATTGGTTGAGAGCGTCTTGGTACTGCTGGTCGGACCAGTCGGCGGTCTCGTTGGTTAGGTCGCCGCCGGAGGTGACGACGGTTGCTGGCTGGGATGGGTCGCCGGGGCAGAGTGGGTTGCCGCTGGCGCAGGTAGGGTCTCCGGGTGGAGGTTGAACTACTGTCTTGGCCTCTTGCTCGAGGTCTTTACGTTTCTCCTCGGCTTCTTTCCGCTTCTTGCACGCTGCATCACAGACTGGAGGAGGCGGCGGCTTGGGATCGCAGCGGTGCGCCTTGCATGGTGGGTCGCAGTTCTTCTTGCAACTCGTGTCACAGTTCTTCTTACAGCCCGTGTCACAGCCGCTGCCAGTACAGCCACCGCCGTCGCAGCCCTTGCCCTTGCAGCCAGTGTCACAGCCGCTGCCTGTACAGCCTCCCGTTGGCGGAATGACCGGTTTCGGGCAGGTGTTGGTCAGTGAGCATGGTTTGACGCAGATCATCACCTGGATGGGGTTCTCGCCGTCGTTCCATCCGATGGTCTTCATGTAGCAATTTCCGCCGCCGTCGCCCGGGTCCTTAGAACTGTGGCCGTCGGGGTCGATGAACGTGAGGGGGTTGCCGCTGGCGTAGGTGTAGAGATTGAGGACGGAGCTGGATGTGCCGGCGTTGTAGGTGATGGTGTCTTGGGTGTTGAAGGTGCCGGTGCTGGGGTTGTACCAGCGGGCTCCTTGGTTGATGTCGCCGGAGCGGGGGTCGGTCCAGTCGCCTTGGTAGCCGACTCGGTATTTGAGGCCGGTGGCGGTGGTGGAGTTGCCGAAGGGGTCGTAGGTGCGGGAGTCGGGGAGGCCCGTGGACAGGGTGGTGTCGGTGGGGTCGAAGCCGGCGAAGACGTCGCCGTGGCGGTCGGCCAGGACTAGGCGTTTGGTGGTGTCGTAGCCGACCGACAACAGGCCGTCGGAGGCGGAGCGGCCGAAGAACTGGGTGCCGTCGGAGACGACCTCGTCGCTGAAGCCGTCGTACCGCATCCGGGCGGTGCCGGCCTGGACGGGGCGGTCGAGGGCGTCGTAGGTGAAGTCGCGGTCGGAGCGGGTGATCATCCGGTCGAACGCGTCGAAGCTGAAGGCCTCGGTCGTCGTACCGGTGGTCTGCGTGAGCAGGGCTCCGCGGGGTGAGTAGGTGTAGGTGGAGGTGCCGTCGTCCAGGAGCCGGTTGCGCTCGTCGTACGACGCCAGCTTGGTGCCGGCTGTGGTGGCGATCTTGGTGCGGTTGGAGTTGGCGTCCCACCCGTAGGCGGTGGTGGTGGTTCCCTTGGTCCAGGAGGTGAGTCGACCGAGCTGGTCGTAGGCGTAGGTGTTGTTTCCGGCGCCGGCCACGCCGGTGGTGTTCTTCGAGGTGATGTTGTTGTCGGCGTCGTACCCGTAGGTGATAGACGACACGGACGTGGTGCCGGCCTTCAGTACGTCGGAGTTCATTCGGCCGTAGCCGTCGTACCCGATCGTCCGGACCCGCGAGGAGCCGTAATCGATCGAGGCGAGCTGACCCGCGGCGTTGTAGCCGAGCGTCTGCAAGACACGCGTGACCGGGTCCGTGACCGTGGTCGGCCGACCGTTGGTGTAGGTGAAGTCGGCCGTTCCAGCAGCATCGATGCGCTGGGTCAGTTGACCGTCGGAGTCGTAGCCCTGGGTCGAGGTGCCGGACGGGCCGTCGGCGCGAAGCAGCATGCCGCGGTCGTTGTAGCTGTAGGTGTTGACGCCGTCGAGCGCGCTTGAGGTCGCGAGCCGCCCGTCCAGGTCGTAGGTCAGGTTGCGGGTCGTCGTCGGCGCCTCCGCGTTGGCACCGGTCTCGGTCTGGAGCCGCCCGGCCGCGTCGAACGTGCGGGTCCGCTGCACCCCACCCGGGGACAGCAGCGACACCGCGTTCCCGGCGGCGTCGTACGACGCGGTCCAGGTCCGATCCGTCAGCGCCGGATGAGCCGTGGTCGACGGCTCGATGACCTTCTCCGGCAAGCCGAGAACGTTGACCGTGTAGGTGGTCGAGTTCCCGCGGCCATCGGTGTAGCGGGTCCGGTTGCCCGCGGCGTCATACCCGTAGGAGACACCGACCTGATCGGTCGCCGACACCGGATCCACCTGAGAGATCAGGCGACCGAGCGCGTCATAGGTGTACGTCGATGCGCGGTTCCCCGACGCCGGCGTCGACGAGACAAGATCACCGTCCAGGTCATACCCGAGCGAGGTCGTGCCCAGCGCGACGTTCGACGCGTTCAGCGTCTTCGACGAGACCAACTGCCCGGCCTTGTCGTACGCCGCGACACTGCTGCGACCCATCCCGTCAGTCGAAACCACCTGGCGGCCTGCATAGTCGTAGCCCAGTTTGGTGACCACGTTGTTCGGATCCGTGGACTGCGTCAGCTGGCCGAGCGTGTCGTAGCTGCTCTGCTCCACCGCACCCGACGGCGACTGCGCGGCAACCACGTTGTCCAAGTCGTCGTAGGTCAGCCGAGTGACGAAGTTGCCCGCGGTCGGCTTGCGCTCGACGTCGGTCGAGGTGACGACCCGGTCGAGGTCGTCGTAGGTGTACTTCTTCACCGCACCCAACGGGTCCGTGGTCGACTCCACGTCACCGTTCGGGGTGTAGGTGATCTTCGTGATCGCCCGCTCGTCGTTCGTCGTGCCCGGGGCGTCGACCTGCACCTGCTGGTTCAGGTGGTCGTAGGTGAAGTTCGTCGCGTTGCCGCGCTCGTCGATCTGCTGCAGCAGGTTCCCGACCGCGTCATAGGAGAAGCTCGTCTTCGGCGTCACTGCGCTACCACCCGGTGGCGTGTACGACGCCCCACTCACCTCAACCGTGCGACCGAGCTTGTCGAACGCCGACTTCGAGACGTTGCCCAGCGCATCCTTCGACGACGTCGCCTGCCCGAAAGCTCCGTACCCCACCATCGCAGTCGGCTGCACATCCGCCGCCGCACCCCCGTCGTGCTCTGCCTTGACCGTCGGCGCGACCGTCTTGATCAGCCGCCCGATCTCGTCGTTCACGTACGTCGTGGTGAAGTCGGCCTTTACTGCCCCGCTGGCGTTGCCGCGCGGCGTCGTCATCGACGTCGCCAGCCCTCGCTGGTCATATGTCCACGACGTCGTCATCGCGCCCGAGGTGTTGTCGACGGTCTGCGACACCCGCCGCCCTGCCGCGTCGAACACATAGCTCGTCGCATCGGTCACTGAGGTCGGGCCGGCGATGGTGGCGTTCGACCAGTCGCCGGTGTTCTGCTCGCTGGTCACGTTGCCGGCGAGATCGTGGCTGTAGGTCGTCTTCCGCTGCAAACCTGTCGGACCGAGCGTCTCGGTCAGGACTCGTCCCATGGAGTCGAGGGTGTACGCGGTGGTGGTCTTGCCGTTGTCCGTGATCGCCGTGGTTCGGTTCCCCGCGCCGTCGTAAGTGTCCTGCTCCAACAGATACTTATGCGTGGCACCGGTGGGGTCGTGGAAGCCTTCGAGTGTCTTGGTCTTCAACGTGTCGTCGAGGTTGTAGTCGTACGTCACCAGCCGGCCCATCGCGTCGACCTCGGCGCGCTTTCGTCCAGCATCGTCGTACTGCGTCTTGGACCGGACCGCGTAGTCGATCCCCTCACGCGGACCGTCGGTCGGCGGGTTGTTTGGGTCGGCCGGGAGGTTCATGTCCCAGACCTCGGTCAGCATGTTCAGGTCGGAGTACTTGTACTCGAACCGGTTGCCGTCGGCATCTTCCGACCACGTCCGGTTGCCGGCGTCGTCGTACCCCTGCTGCGATTCCTTGCCGTCGGCATCGACCGTCGACGCCAGCCGGTTGCGGTCGTCGTACGTCATTGTCGTGACCCGCGGGTCGTCCGAGGTCTTCAGGTCACGTGCGGTCGTCTTGGTCACGTTGCCGTCGGCGTCGTACTCGAGCTCGGCCTTCTGCTGGTGCTGCTCGCCGGTGACTGCGTCGGTGGTCACCGGACCGGTGATCGCGGCGACCCGTGACATGTTGTCGTAGTCGTACGTCGTCGTGACCCCGGCCGGGTAGGTGTCCGAGATCTGGGTCTCGGTCTTCTTCCGGCCGATCTCGTCATAGGTGTACTTCGTCACCAGGCCTGACGGAGCCGTCGTCTGCACGAGATCGCCGTACTGGTCGTACAGGTACTGTGTCACCGCGTTGGTCGATGCGGTCACCTTGACCGTCTGCGTCTTGAGCAGACCTGGCGGCATGACCTTCCCGTCCGGACCGGTCTGCACGCCGTCGGTGTAGGAGTACGTCTTCAACCCACCGTCAGGGCTGAACTCTGATGCCACATCGCCGGAGACAGTCAGGTTGCGATTGACCTTGTAGGTGTTGTCGGTCGGCCCCGAGGAACGACCGTCGCGGGTCTCCCAGATCTTGTCCCACCGCGGATCCAGAGCCGGCCAGGCGGTGTTCGCGAAGTACGTGGTGTACGCCGTGTGGCAGTCGGTCCCGGCGCCGTTCGCATCCGCGCCGCGGCAGGTCTTGGTCGACGTCACGTTGCCGCGATCGTCGTACGTCATGCTGACCTGGCCACCCACCTCACTCGTGACCGCGGTCAGCTGACCGGTCTTGTCATGCGTGTAACTGCGGATCGCGTACCCATCGCCGGTGTCCCAGTCTTGTGTCGTGCCCGCCGACGGCGGCTGAGCCGTATCCTGACCCGCCGGGCGACCGGTGCGTAGCAGTGCGCCGTTGAGCGCGTCGTACTCATAGGCGTAGTCGGTGTGGTTGGGTGCAGTCACATGGACGGTACGAAGCGAAGGAGCCCGCAACATGCCGCCGCCGAGCACGGTCTGCGGCGTGCCGACCGTCCAAGCGCCACCGTTCTCGTCGACATACCTCGTAACCCGGTCGCTGGCCGGGTTGTACTCCACCTCGGCCGTTGTCCGGCCGGCCGCCGACGTAATCGAGGACAGTTGATCCGCGGCGTTGCGGCCCTGCTGGTAGTGGGCAACGACGTCCCTCGTGGTCAGCGGGTGCGAGTACAGCGCGACCTCGTCGATCTGGCCGGTGAAGTGCGTCAAAGCCTGCGTGCCGTACGACGGCCACGCGCTCGGCGCCGCAGCGACGGCCGCGCCGATCTCGTTGACCGCGAACTGGGAATGGTCCACCACGCTCTGCGTGATCGTCCCGATCGCGACACCGTCCAGGTACAGCGACTGCCGAGTTCCCATCGAACTCAGCACGACGTGGTGCCACTGGTTGTCGTTCACTAGAGCCGACGACGACATCGGCGCCGCTGAGCCATGCCAGAACTGACCACGCAACTTGCCGTCGCCGCCGACATACAGCACCGGCATACCACCGGTCGTCGTACTACCCAGCCTCTCCTTCTGATAGCCGAGCAACGGCTGACTGGTCCCGCCAGTTGTCTTGAACCACAGCTCGACGGCCTCGTCGCGACTGCGGGTCGCCAGACCATTGGGCAAGGAGACCCACGAGTTGCCCGTGAACGACACCGACTTGTCCGCCTCACCGACACCCGCTAGCGGACTCGTCTGGTTGAACTGAACGTTCGCGTAGGCGCCGAACGCATCGTTCCGCGCGATGTCGATCTCGTTCGTCGCGTCGTTGTCGCTGCCGTCGTCGGACATCCGGAAGTAGCCGTCCGGCTTGCTGTCGAGGACCGCGCTGCGATAGTGCGACCCCTGCGCGGAACCGTAGTCCGTGCACTTCTGGTCGGCGTTGCACGACTTCGTCAGTACGTCGTTCGAGTACTCGTAGGTCCATGTCAGCGGAGTTCCGTTGACCGGCTGTGTGCTGACGGAGGCCACGTGCTTGTTGTCAGCTGTCCAGGTGAAGGTGAGCTTCCGGCCGGTGCCGTTCAGACTCGCCGCGGACTCCAGCGTGCCGTCGGCGCGATAGGTCAGCACCAACGGCTGGCCCTGAGTGCTGGCGATCTTGCTCAGCTTGCCGGTGCCCTGGGCAAACTCGTACGTTGTACCCGGCGCGATCTGTAGGTGCCACGGCCCGGTCGCAGAGGTTGCCGTCAGCACCGACTTCGTACCGCGCGGCGCGGCGAACGTGCCGTCCGCGTTCGCGCCGAACCGTACCTGCCGGCCGTCGGGATACGTCACCAGCGCGTTGCCGTCGTTCTCGATGATCAGGCGCATGTCGTACCGGCTGGTCCACCCCGCGCCGAACAGGCCGTCGCGCCGCGGATCCAGACTGTTGTAGGTCCGCGAGACATTCAGCTCCGGACCGGCAACCGGTACGACGATGTCGAGTGCCGACGCGGTGTAGTTGCCGACCGCCGGGTCGTACGGCTTGTCCTGCGACTGGCCGTCGTTGTTCGCGATATGACCGGTGATCGCCGGCTGAGAAACGTCGGTGAACATCGTGATCGGCTCGCCGATCGTGTGCTGCCCGTCGTTGTCCTGGACATAGATCTGCCACTGGTACTCGCGGTTCCAGGACAGCTTCCCCGCCGGCACCACCCACGTCTTCGACGACGAGTACGCGCCGCTGAAGAAGCATCCGACGAGCGGGTTGTCATCGACGACCTCACACACCCGGAAGCTGTACTGGAGCGTGCTCGGCGGCGCATCCGGATCGATCCCCGCCGCCCACACCTGCGGCGTCAGCGTGTTCGCCTGCGCACCGTTCAACGGCCAGACGTTGGCCAGATCGACCACAGGTGGAACGTTCTGGATCGTGATCAGCCGCGCTGCCGGTACGACGCCCCAGTCGGTGTACCAGCGATTGATCGTCGTATCTCGATGCACCATCGAGAACTCGATCTGATAGTCGACACCGTCGGCCGTCCCAGGCAACGCACCGACCGCGACATCCAGGTTGATCTTCCCGCCGTGCGGCACCGACGTCGTCACCGGCGTCGTCAGGACCGCCCAGTTCTGGAGCTTCTTGTCCTTGTAGATCCGGTAGCTCATGTAGTCGTTGCCCGGCTGCCACGTGAACCCACCCAGGTTCGTGATCGTCATCGGGAACTTTCCGGCCTTGTCCTGCGTGACATAGTCCTCCGCAGGCTGTGCCCGGAAGGCGTACGCGGCGTGGTACGGCGAATGCGTGACCGCGAGCTTCGGCGGGTTGGCGGTGCTGATGCCCGCGAGCTTCTTCCACGAGTAGCGGTCGGTGCGCTGGTTCGCGAACAGCGCGAACCCGAAGTTCGACCGTTGTCCGTCGACGAGACTCTGCAGCCAGGACACACCCGCCGAGTTGAACGGCAGCGCGTCGTACATCGGCTGGCATGCCGTCGTACCCGTCGTGTTCGACACGTAGCCGCGGGAGAAGCTCTTCGACGCAACCACCGACGGTGTCGTCTGCGGACCGGGGTACTTCAGGCTTGACAATGGCGTCGATTGCCAGCCCTCCATGACGCCGTAGACGTCCAGCCCGCGCGACGAGCAGGTGTCAGCCTGGTAGTTGTAGACCTCCAATTGCGCGGCGACGATCGTGTCGTACCTGAACGCATCGACCAGACTCGGGAACGACAGCAGCGACGTGTACGCGTTCCATCCGCTGGTCGACGAGCAGTTCGTCGTACCCGCGGCCGGACGGCACCCGACCTGCAGATCGCTCCCGCCGCTGATCGAGCCGTTCACACCCGCGCTCACCGCATACGTCGGCGTCACCCTGTCGGTCGGAATGACGGTCGGGTCGATCCGTACCGGGAACACGCGCGCGGGATCGTCCAGCCAAGCGCTATCCGCGGTCACCTTCAACGCCTGCCGGCCATCGACCGTGGTGAGCTCGTACGTGACAGCGCTCGAGGTCGCCCGTACCTCGACGGTGTTCGAATCCTCCATCGTGCCGGCGGGGATCCGGGCACGCTCGGTGCCGTGTTCATCGGTCAGGACGACATCACGACCCACCAGCGACGCGGTCAAGTTGTCGCTCAGGTTCAGCGGGAACACGAACGAGCGAGGCGCCGCCGCAGACTTCAGGACCAGCGTCTCCTTGATACCGCGCGGCTGCGAGTCCAACTCCAGATCCGTACTCGACAAGGCATCCGGGAAGACCACCGTGCTGCCCGCCATCTGGCCGTCGACGGCCGCCGCACCGGCAACACCCCACGCGATGTTGTGGTCGTCGCCCAACTGGACCCCGGCCACCGGATCAGCGCTCGCCTGGGCCGCGATCCAGGAATAGATCTCCGTCGAGATCGTCTCCCAGCCGCCACCGTCCCGCGGCTGCAGGTTAGCGTCGATCTCCGCCCACGAACCGTCCGGCTTCTGGAAGTTCAGCGGCGCCGGAGACAACATGCTGGTCTCGGTGCCGTCCGCGTTCTCGAACGTCTGCGAGAACCGATCCCGCTTCTCCGGCAGTTCACGACTCGTCAGCTTGTCGAACCCCTTCACCGCGGTGAACTCCGGCGGCGAGGCCTTCACAGCCTTCGGCGCCGGCTGCTCCTTCGCAGCATTGACCGACTTCGGTGGCGTGATGGGGAACATGTCCCGCAACGACGGCGGCTGCACCTTGTTGAGACGCGGTGGGAGCGGCGCAGGCAACTTCCCAGCCCCCAGCCGCTGCGCCGGAGCCTTCGCCTCACCCTTACCCGACATCGCCGCCGGCGGAATCGGTGGCGGCGTACCGGCCGCAGCCGCGGACGTGACCGGCAGCCCCGGCCCGACGCCTGCCAGCGGCACCGCCAGCGCAACAAAAACCGCCGCCAACTTCGCAAAGCGAACGCGGCGACGGCGGGCACGAGAAGACAGCCTGGACACGGCCATGATGGATCCCCCTGGGCGTGGACGACCTGACACAACAGCCTAGGGTCCCCCGACCCCACCAGCGCCGACCGAAAAGTATCAGTCACCAATGCATCCCAGCTACAAAACTGCAGCAACCTGCAACTTCCCAGATTCCTGTAACGCCGAGCCTCGAGGACTTCCTCGGCCTCCGCACTACGGCTGCTGCATGCCCCAGCTGCGGATCATTGCTGCCGACGCGAGCCCTGCCAGGCGGCCGACCTCTGGCCATCGCGGATCCGCCATGAAGACGCTTGCGCCGACATCCCCGTGCTCTGCGAGCAAGACATCCAGGAGCTGCCCGAGACTCCGCAGCCGCTCGATCTCATCTCCCGCTACGAGCACGGTTCCTATCGAGTCCGCAGGGTCAGGAAGGACGGCGGCATCGTCGTACAGGATATGTACGTGGTAGTCGAAGTCGTCGTGCTGCCCGGGCTGGAAACCCTCCCCGCGGATCCAGGCCCGCTCCTGGTACTCGACGTCGAACAAGACAGCAAGCGTGTCCAGCACATCACGCCGCATCCGCGGAAACCGAACCACATCCAACTCCGACTCCAACAGTTCTCGTCAGCCAGGCCCGTGCGTCCGCGGCCTCTGGTGCGAGAACACCTACCGCCGGCCGGATGCATCAGCAGTACCCGCCGCATGGCATTTGGCACGGTGGGCCTCAGTCGTTCATCTTCTCTTCCGATGGCCTCAGCCGGAATTGCGATGCGCACCAACCAACCAACAGGTCCATGACGTCGAGGACCTTCTCTTCGTCGTCCTCCGAAACCAATCCTCGGATCTGTCCTAGGTCCTCCAGAAGAGCATCGTCAGCGACTCCCTCATTCAGCATCCGCTGGACCACGAGCCTAAGGCGCTCACGGCCGTCGCTGGCGTGCTCTACCGCAGCCAACATTTCGTCACGGCGTTCGACACTCACTGAGTAAACCTCAGTCCGCGATGCAGATCGGTCAAGCTCAGGCCCTCCAACCAGCTGACCGATTCTATGTCACGACGCTCGATGCAACTGCCTCGGATCAGTTCGGCCAGCCAGACCAAACCGTACGAGGTCGCATTGGCCGGCCGTGCAACGATTGCCTCGGTTCGCTCCAGACACTCGGCGGATTCGGAGGACGCGCGTACGCCGGCATTCCACGTCGTGGCTCCGTCGCTGCCGGGCTTTGGGTACAGCGACAAACCGACCGCCACCGGGTGGGGTACCGAGAAGATCGCGGCCGCCTGGGTGGAGCTGATGGGGAGGCTCGGCTACGGCAAGTTCCTGGCGCACGGCGGCGACTGGGGTGGCAACATCACCACGGTCCTTGCCTGCCGGTTCCCGGAGTACGTCCTCGGCATCCATACGACGTTCGCGGAAGGACCGCCTGGGTTGTCGACGGACGGCCTGACCGCGGTCGAGCGCCAGTGGACCGAGGAGACCTACGACTTCTGGCAACACCGCGCGGCGTACGCCAAGCAACAGGCGGCCCGCCCGCAGACCATCGGCTACTCGCTCGTCGACTCGCCGGTCGGGCTGCTCGCCTGGATCCTCGACAAGTTCGCCGCGAGGTCGGACACCCAGGACAGCCCGTTCGAGACGATCTCCAGGGACCGCATTCTCGACGACGTCACCCTCTATTGGCTCACGCGATCCGGCGCCTCAGCAGCCCGCATCTACTACGAAAGCCACAACTCACTCGACCCGACCTCCGTGTCGACGTCCCGACAGCGATCACCATGTACCCCCGCGACATCGAGAAGTGCCCACGTCCCTGGGCCCAGGAACGCTACCGCCAGATCATCCGCTGGCACTCCCCCAATGCCGGCGGCCACTTCCCGTCACTGGAGGTCCCCGACTACTTCGTCAAGGACCTACAAGAGGGCCTCGCCACAGTCCTGGCTGCTACTCGCTGAGCATCTGTGCAGGACATCTGCGGCAATTGTCTCAGTCGCCAATGAAGCGCAGCTCGGCCGCCGTACCCAGGCTGCCCTTGTCGCACAGATCGGCGAGCTTCTCCAGCAAAGGTCGGGCTTGCTCCAGGGCTTGAGGCAGGAGCTGCCGTACTTCAGCCGACAGTGCGCCCAACTCCTTCCCAGTGACCAGCACTTCGCCGAAGGGGTCCACCCGTCCGAGCAGCGGGAACCCAGCTGTCCCTTCGCCGTCGTCTGGAAGGGATGCCTCGAGAAAGTCCCACCATTCCTCGGCCCCGTCGACCAGTTGGCCGTCGATCCAGAGCTCGATCCTGATAGCCATCGCAACTAGTCTCCAGATCCTTCATCCCCATGTCGCTGCGCCGGCCGCACAATCAGCCGGAACTGTGGAGCGCACCAGCCGGCCGAGAGGTCCATGACGTCGAGGACTCAACCGCGGCCAGTAGTTGGTCTCGGCGTTCGATGGTCACATGGGAACCTTAGTCACCTCCTTGGCTGCTACGTTCGTGGAGGGAAACCCTTGGGAGCCCCCCGTTCGGTATGAGTCTGTTGAAGGCTCTCGAGTGAGGGAGGCGGACCGGTGTCTGGTGTCTGGTGGGAATTGGATGCTGCCGAGGTTGCGCGGCGGCTGGGGTTCGCCGACGGCGTGGTGGAGCGGCTTGCGCCTGTTGGTGGGGTGGGTGGGCCGGAGGTTGCGTTGCCGTCTGATGAGGTGGTGGGGCGGCTTTGTGCGCGGTTGGGGATCGAGGACGTTGATCGCGAATCGCTGTTGGCGGCGCGGCCGGATGCGCAGCGGGATCCTGAGCTGTGGTGGGTGTTGAACTGTTCTTATCGGCTGTTGCTGGCGCAGATGGGGCAGCGGCGGGGTGGGGATCCTGCTTGGGGGCCGTTGCCTGATAACACGGGCACTGTCGGGCGGCATTTGTTTGTGTGGGCGTTCCTGGCGGTCGTGCCACATGTGCGGGACTATCACGCGACGATCGGGTTGAGCGACGACGAGTCGTGGGAGTCGTTGCGGGCGCTCGGTGAGGAGTTGGCGTTGTCGCGGCGGCTCACGGGGCGCGCGGGGTTGGATGCGACTTGGGGCTTGCCGATGGTGTTCACGGGAGTGGGGTTCAGGCTCGGGCGGTTGGCGTTCGAGCGGGAACCATGGGACGGGGTGTTGAACACGCATGTGCCGGCGGGTCGGGAGCCGTTGAGCGAAGCGGCCTGCGATGCCTCGTTCGATCGGGCCGTCGAGGTCGTCGAGCAGTTCCCTGAGCGGGTTGAGGCATTCGCGTGTCACTCGTGGCTGATGGATACCCAGCTGGCGCAGTACCTGCCGGCGTCCTCCAACATCATGCGATTCCAACGGCGCTTCAGCGGTTTCAGCGATCGGGTGGAGGCTGACTGGGCGCCGCTCGAGCATGTGTTCCACCAGCGGTACGACGAACCCGTCGTACCGCCGGCGTTACTGGACGAGCTGCCCCAGCGAACCACTCTCGAGCGCGCGATCGTCACGCACCTCAAACGAGGCGGCCGCTGGTACAACCAGACCGGCCGGATCCGCCTCCCGCGCGCATCGAGTCGTGGCAAATGGCTCGGAGCGTGAATCGCGAGTCGTGGAATTAGGTCGATTTCGGGAGCCACGTTCCACGACTCGGCGAACGGGTGGCTGGGTTAGGACAGGAGCTCAACTTGGGCGAGGGTGGCTTGTTGGGCGAGGGTCAGGCGGTAGTGCTGGAACTCTGCCGGGGTCGGGATTGCGAAGGGGCGGGTTTGGCGGGGCCAGCGGAAGGACTGGTTGGTTCGCTCGTCGAGGACGATCCAGGTGGTGCCGTCGGTGGAGGCCTCTAGCCGCCAGCTGGTGGGGGCAGAATCCAGGTCGGCTGAGGTGAGGGTGTAGAGGGTGGGGGCTGCCGGCGACGCGAGGGTCCAGATGACCGTCTCGACCTCGGCGGAGGTGGCCGAGGTGTCGTCGAAGAGCGGGTTGTCCGGCTGGCGGGGAATCAGATCGACGAGCGGCCGCGGTACGGCGTCGTCGCGGGTCAGCGCCGGCGGGGACTCGAGGGCTGCCCAATCCGACGGCGTCGCGCCGAGGGCGAAGTCCAGCTGGGTCGCGGCGTGGAGTTCCGCGGCGGTGATCGATGCCGTGGGCAATGGTTTGCCGTCGACGAGCACGTCCTGGACGTAGGGGTGACCAACGTCTGAGGCTGTCACCACCAGGGGCTCACCGCCGAGCGGCGTCACGACGACGCGGGGGAAGAGCGGTGAGCCGATGGTGTACTCCGGCGCACCCACCCGCAACGGGTACAGGCCGAGCGCGGCGAACAAGTACCAGGCGGACATCTCCCCGTTGTCCTCGTCACCGGGATAGCCCTGACCGATCTGCTCGCCGACGTACAGCCGGTCCAGCACCTCGCGGACGATCGCCTGCGTCTTGTGCGGTGCGCCGGAGTAGTTGTACATCCAAGCGATGTGATGTGCGGGCTGGTTCGAGAACCCGAACTGGCCCATCCGGACGGCCTGCGCCTCGAGCATCTCGTGGATGACGATCGAGTACGTGCCCTTCTTCACGGCGAGTTCGGGGGTGGAGAAGAACGCGTCGAGTTTGGCCTCGAGGCCACGACGGCCGCCGTACAGATTGGCGAGTCCGCGTGGGTCGTGGGCGACGTGGAAGGCGAAGTTCCAGCCGTCGGTCTCGGTGAAGTCGCCGCCCCACTCCTCGGGGTCGAAGTCCGCAGGCGACTTGGCGAAGGTCCCGTCCGCCAGGCGGCCCTGGAAGAAGGTGACCGCGGGGTCGAAGAGCAGGACATAGTTCAGCGACCGGCGGCGCAGGTACTCCGCCTCCTCCAACAACTGCGAACGCCGCTCACCAGACACCTCCGAAGCCAGCTGCAACGCCATCGACGCGAGCGCGAAGTCGTTGAGATAAGCCTCCAGCGACCACGACACGCTCTCCTCGGTGTCCGTGCTCACGTAGCCGGCGAAGAACCCGCTCTCCGCACCCTTCCGCCCAACCTCGGTCGCCTCCGGCGCGACGGTCGCGTTCCGCAGCCCGGCGTCGTACGTCGCCAACGGGTCCGGCAACTCGACGCCCTTCAGGTACGCGTCGGCGAACGACACGTCCGAGCTCGTCCCGGTCATGCAGTCGGCGTACCCCGGCGAGGACCACCGCGCGATCCACCCGCCGTCGCGGTACTGCTGCACGAACCCGTCGACCAGCTCACCGGCCAACGCCGGGTAGAAGAACGCGTACGCCGGCCACGCAGTCCGGTACGTGTCCCAGAACCCGCTGTTCACGTACATCTTGCCGGGCTTGACGACCGCATTCGACAACCGCTCGGTCGCCGCACCGTCAACGGGAAGCACCGGGCTCGCATACACGTACGACGGCTCGGCGGCGGTTCCCGCGTTCTCGAAGTGCGAGTTCGGGTAGAGGTTGAGCCGGTAGAGGTTGCCGTACACGGTCCGCAGCTGCGGCGGCGTCGCGCCCTCGGGCCGGATCACTGCGAGGCGCTCGTTCCACGCAGCGTTGGCCGCGGCCTGGATCTCCTCGAACGAACGGCCCTCGAGCTCCAGCGACAGGTTGTGCCGCGCCTGGTCGACGCCGATGAAGGATGTTGCTATCCGCAACGTCACCTCGGGTACGTCGAAGCTCGCCGCCCGCGCGTTCTCGCGACCGCCATCAGCGGCGCCGAAAGCAGTCGGCCCGGAGGAGAATTCGCCGTAGCAGAACATCCGCGTCCGCCCGAACTGCGCGCCGTTCTCGACCCAGCCGGTGACCGCGGTCCCGTCGTACGCGAAGGCGCCGTTCTCGTCGATCGTGTCGAACACCAGGTGCCGCCCGGCAGCATCGGCCGGGAACGTGAAGCGGAAGATCGCGCCGTGGTCGGTCGGAGCGAGCTCCGCGCGTACGCCGTTCGCGAGCGCCACCGAGTAGAGATCCGGCCGCGCGACCTCGTCGTCATGGCTGAACGCGACCGCGCGCTCGGCCGGATCCCCCAGCGGCGAGGCCGCCGCGACCGGCATGATCGTCAGCTGGTCGCGGTCGCCCATCCACGGACTCGGCTGGTGCGAGAACGTGAGGCCCTGCAGCTCGGGGCGGTTGTCCGCGTTGTTGGCGCGGTGGTACTCGTACGGCCAGCGGTACGTCGACGCGTTGGTCACCGGGGTGAGGAAGTTGAACCCGTTCGGCCAGGCGGTGATGGGCAGCGTGTTGCCGCGCGAGAAGTCGTGGCTGGCGTTCGTACCGCGGCGGGTGTCGACGTACGCCGCGAGGTCCGTACCGTCCGGCTCCACCGGCGCCGGCCCGACCTCCACGTCGTCGATCCAGCCCGCGAACTCGTGTCCTGCCTCGGGCGCGTCCACGACGAGCACGACGTCCGCGATCGTCTTCCCGGCGTACGCGGAGAGGTCGACCTGCACGTCGTTCCACTGGTCGGCGTACAGGATCTTCGCCGCGCCCTGCCCGGCCGCATCAGCCGGCTTCCCGTACTGATCAACCCCCGCCGACCGCGTCCCGTCCGCGAAAACCAGCTCGACAGCGACGTACGTAGCCGAGTAGGTCAGCCCTGCATCCAGCTCCGGATAAACCTTGTACCGCAACCGATCACCGGCCTGGACCACTCCCCCGACCCCCGGCAGCCCGACTTCCTGCCTCCCGCCGGACGTCCCGGAGTACCGACTCCCCTCCACACTGCTGAACCCAGCCCGCGCACTGGTCGATCCACCTGGCCCACCACCGGTCTCAATAATCACGGCGCAATGTTACGTATCAATGCGGCGGAGCCGGAGGAACGTTTCCATCGTGGACCCAGGTGCTTGCTGCTATCCTCGTGCACACGAGGCCTTCGATGGCCGCGGAGAGAACGCCAGGTCTGCTGTCAGACCCGCCTGTCAGGTGCGGCGCTCCGGACCATCGAAGGCCTCGTTCTTCGCTCACAGCCCGTCCACGGGCCACCACGGGTACGCCGCCATAGTGCCGGGGAGCACGATCCCTTCGAACCCGTCGGGATACCTGATCTGCGGCCGGACCGCCAGCAGGTGGTGCGCCTCGAATCCGCCGAATTCATCGGCTTCCAGGGCAGCGCGCAGCATCCCGCAGTACTGATCCGCCGCCTGCAGCCCGTCCAGCTGCCCTGGACCTAGGAACCCAGGTCTGCCTCGGAGCAAGTCCCACGGGCGGTCGACCGAGTCACTCGCTCGCAGTTTCTCGAACCAGGCGAGGGTCTCCTCGTGCCGGAAGCCACGCACGTGCCCGAAGGTGATCACGACATCGCGCCGCCCTCCCGGCCATTGGTCCGCGGTGTCCAGGACCTGTTCCAGGACACGGCCGGCAACGAAGTTGTAGAAGGCGACCTGGTCCGACATCGCCTCGGCGGCCGCGGCTTTCTCGACCAGCACGATGTTGAGGACTGCACCCGGCACTGCGGCGAGCTGC
The DNA here is from genome assembly GCF_040300265.1 of Kribbella sp. NPDC000426. Taxonomy (NCBI): domain Bacteria; kingdom Bacillati; phylum Actinomycetota; class Actinomycetes; order Propionibacteriales; family Kribbellaceae; genus Kribbella; species Kribbella sp. NPDC000426. Next base: position 490,308 of record NZ_JBEPDK010000007.1, read on the forward strand.
GATGCCACGAACTGTCTGCGCGGGTAGCGCTTCACATGCTCGGTCCAGTGCAGCGGCTTGTGCGCAGGCACGGACAGCCGTCGACGACACTCGCCGATCGCACGCCGCATGACCGAGTCGTCTTCGTCGGCGAGGACCAGCGCAACCATGCCGAAGTACCGCGACGATCTCGACGACAGACCGCGGTCGCCGGTTTCGTCCACGTAGGCGCGCACCAGCGGCCGGTCGAAGTACATGGAGCGACACCTTAGGTGCCATGGAGCTGTGGCGAAGGGCATCAACTGGCGCCTGTGGATATCTGCCCCCGGATGCCCCTGGATGCCCTACATCAATGCGGCGGCTCGGGAGGAACGTTTCCGCTGCTGACCCAGGTGATGTAGTCGCGGGCTGATTGTTCGGGTGGGCGGAGGTGGAGGCCGGTGGCCAGGGCTCGGTCGTTCAAGAGTTGGAAGGTGCCGTCGTTGGTGCCGTCGTGGGGGAGGTGGAAGCGGTCTTCGGTGGGGTGCCAGTCCATGGGTGGAGGGTTGGGTACGACGGAGCGCCAGGCGTCGGCCAGGGCCGTCATGGTGTGGGTGGGGCCGACCGCGTTGTACGGGCCGCTCGAGCGGGAGACGGTGAGGTGGAGGAGGAAGGCGGCCAGGTCGCGGGCGTCGATGTACTGGATGGGCTGGTCGGGGCGGGCGGCGCATTCCATCGGGAGGCCGTGGGCGAGGGCCCAGCCCCAGTTGCCGAAGTCGGGGTTGTAGGGGCCGACGACGAAGCCGGAGCGTACGGCGGCGGTACGGTCGGCGAAGATCTCCGTCAACAGCGACTCACAGCGGACCTTCGACGGGCCGTAGAGGTCCATCGTGAAGTGGTCCTCGGGTGCACCGTCCGGCCACGGCAGCAGGTCGGCGTACTCCGCCATCCCGGGCGTGATCTTGCTGGCGTAGACCGCGATCGACGACATGAACGTGTAGAAACCGCAGCGGTCCCGCAGTACCGAGGCGCTCAACGAGACGTCGCGGACGAGGAAGCCGGACATGTCGATCACACCGTCCCACTCGCCCGTCGCCAGCACGTCAGGCGCGGCGCGTTCGCCGACGAGGCGGCGTACAGATGGGAAGAGTGATGGGTTCGTCTGACCGCGGTTGAAGAGCGTGACATCGTGGCCGGAGGCAAGGGCTGCCTCGACGACGTGGCGGCCGAGGTTCTTCGTACCGCCCAGCACCAGGAGCTTCACGCCAGCGCTCCCACCACATCCGCGAGTTCGGTCAGCAGCCCGTCGATCCAGTTAACCGAATCCGGGATCGTCCGCAGGCCTTCCTCGACGATGAACTTCAACGCGACCAGGTAGAAACAACCGCCGCCGACCAGGAGCTGCCGCTCGACCAGGGCAGGATTGGCGCCTGCGGCATCGATGTAGTGGGCAACGATCGGAGCGCGGTCGTGCCCGAGGGACTCGGCGTCGCGAAGCAGGGTGTAGAGGTCGCTGAGGTGCGGTGCGAGATAGGTGCCGGGCCAGTCGATCGCGGTCCAGCGCGTGCCGTCGGTGACCAGGTTCTTTGGCACGAAGTCACCATGCACGACCGCGACGGGAGCCTGAAGATGCAGCGCGGCCAGCGCCTCGGTCAGCGGGCTGAGATCGAAGTCGATCCGCCCGATCCGGTCTGCCATCTCCTTCACCCGCTCCGGCGGGAACTCACTGCGCTGCGGCACCTCCCGCGACCGGATCGTCGCCGCCAACTCGGCGGCTACGAGAAAGCCCTCCGCGCTCGGCTCCTGCTCCAGCGTCACCCGCCCGACGTCCGCCAGCACCAGCACACCCGCTTCCGCCGAGCGATACCGGTGCAGCAGCGCGGGCGCCGGCAGCTCCAGCGGTACGACGAAGCGCTCGTACGACGCGGCCTCGTCGGCCTGCCCGTCGGTCCCCCGCTTCACGATCACACTGCGCAGTCCGTACGACAACCGCCACACCTCGGACGATCCCCACTGCCGCAACAGCTCCCCACTCAACGCCCCGACCGCAGGCGCCTTCGTAGCCTCGAGAACCGGATCGGACACGACCTCAAGCCAGGCGGGAAGCATCCGAAGAGTAGACCACGCCTCGCGCCGGATCGCCGCCGAATTAGGGTGTAGCCATGACCGAGAATGCCGTGCATGCCTGGGGCTTCGGCCTTGCGACCGTGACGACCGCCGGAGACGTCCTCGACGTCTGGTACCCGGCGCCCGCGCTCGGAGCGCGGCCCGAGGACACCAAGGCGCCGGCCGCGATGATCGCCGCCGAAGGCCACGACGACCTCCGGCAGGTACGGCGTGAGGTGGTGACGACCCAGATCGTGCTGGACGAGGCCCCGGCCGGTACTGCGGATGCGTACCTCCGGCTGCACCTGCTCAGCCACCGTTTGGTCCGCCCGCACGGCGTCAACCTCGACGGAATCTTCGCCGCCCTCCCGAACAACGCCTGGACCTCCCTCGGCCCGGTCCCGGTCGACGAGATCGAGAACGTCCGGCTGCGGGCGCGCGCCGCGGGTCAGCACCTCGGCGTGACCAGCGTGGACAAGTTCCCGCGGATGACGGACTACGTCGTACCGTCCGGGGTCCGGATCGGCGACGCGGACCGCGTCCGGCTGGGTGCGCACCTGGCCGAGGGCACCACGGTCATGCACGAGGGCTTCGTGAACTTCAACGCCGGCACCCTCGGTACGTCGATGGTCGAGGGCCGGATCGTGGCGGGGGTTGTGGTCGACGACGGCAGCGACATCGGCGCGGGCGCCTCGATCATGGGCACCCTGTCCGGCGGCGGCAAGCAGGTCATCTCGATCGGCAAGCGCTGCCTGCTCGGCGCGAACGGCGGGACCGGCATCTCGCTCGGCGACGACTGCGTGGTCGAGGCCGGCCTGTACGTGACGGCAGGCACCAAGATCACGCTCCCGGACGGCAGCACGGTCAAGGCCCGTGAGCTGTCCGGCCAGCCGGGCCTGCTGTTCATCCGCAACTCGGTCACCGGCGCGGTCGAGGCCCGCCCGCGCAAGGGCGAAGGCATCACCCTCAACGAGGCGCTGCACGCCAACGCCTGACCTGTACGAAAGTATGACTTTGCCAACCACCGGCAGCTTGGGCACGTCAATTACTGTGTGATTGACGTGCCTGTCCCTCTCGGGGTTACCGACGACGTTGGGAGCGGTTTGACGTCCTCCCCACTCGTCCGGCGGGGATTTCAACGACTACGCGGAGGTAGCGAGTTGGGGTTCACGCTTCGACGAGACCGGTTCGAGCGTCTCTCGGCGTGCGCTGACGGCCCGTCCGGCCGCGATATTGACTGCCGCGTTCACGTCCGCGTGCGCCCGGCGTCCGCAGGCAACGCATCGGAACACCGCTTGGCTCTGGCGGTTCTCCGAGGCGCAATGCCCGCACACGCTACAGGTTTGCGAGGTGTAGGCGGGATTAACCAGCTCGACTCGTCCTGGCGCCTTCTGAGTCAGACGGGTCACCAAGGCTCCCCAGCCGCTGGCCAGGATGCCGCGATTGACGGCGGCCTTGGCGTGGCGACCGTTGAGCAGGTACTTGCTAGGTTGCTCAGGATCAGGTCTGGGTTTGGGCCGCCTGGTCATCTGGGCGGTGCGAAGGTTCTCCAAACAGAGGACATCGAATCGCCGTGCCAGGTTGGTACTGGTTTGCTCAACCCAGTTCCTGCGCCGGTCGCCCGCCCGAGCGTGCAGCTTCGCGATCGCGACCTTCATCCGGCTCCGTCGAGCCGACCCAGGTCGGCACCGTTCCAGACGACGCTGCAAGTGTTTGAGGCGCGCCCGCTCAGTCGCCGACAGGCCAGGGCAGATCAGGAGCTCACCGGTGGACAGGGCGGCGGATACGGCCACACCGCGGTCAACGCCGACCGCTTCGCCCGTGCCAGGTGCAGGAATAGGCTCCGGTACGACGGCGAATGCCAGGTGCCAGCGACCCGCACGGTCGCGCGTGATCCGATACGACTTGGCGTCAGGTATGGCACGCGACAACCGGAACCGCACCCAGCCGACCTTGGGCACATCGGCCGCCGCCCATCGCCGGCTGAACTTCACGACTCTCGACGCCTTCGGACCGACAACGCGGAGCCCTTCGCACAATCCGGCTTTACGCCAGGTCGGGCGTCCGTGACTGCCGGCGTAGAAGTGCCTGACAGCTTGGTCGAAATCTCGCAACGCCTGCTGCTGCACCATCTGCGACCCGGCCCGCAGCCACGCAAAGGCGGAGCGAGCCTCGGTCAACTGGCGGGATTGTTCGATGTACCCGGGCGGGCGACGTCGGTCGCGGGTCCACATCGCCCACTGTTCAAGTGCCAGGTTCCACACAAAGCGGGCTTGCCCGCATTGACGCAGCAACGCAGCCTCTTGCGTCGGCGTCGGGTACAGGCGGAACCGGGACATGGCACGTACCCAATCAGCTGGCACCGACAACTTTTGTGGAGCGGGCCATGCCGGTGAAGCGTGGTGCCCTCGTGGCCGTGGGTGCCATTGGCGTGCTCAGTCTTGCCGTCGGCGTCGGCATTGCCTGGCTCGGCGGTAAGCAGGTCGGCAATCTTCTGCCGCCGCGTGAGCAGTGCACGGCCACGGTGAACGGCCAGATGGTCGTGCTCGACTTCGAGCAGGCCGAGTCGGCGGCGATCATCGCGGGCACCGCCGTACGGCGCGGTCTGCCGGCCCGAGCGGCGACGATCGCGCTCGCCACGGCGTACCAGGAGTCCGACCTGCGCAACCTGGCGCACGGCGACCGCGACTCGCTCGGCCTGTTCCAGCAACGGCCGTCACAGGGCTGGGGTACGGCGACTCAGGTCCGGGACCCGTATTACGCGACCGGGAAGTTCTACGACGCGCTGGTGAAGATCAAGAACTACCAGACGCTCGCGATCACGGTCGCCGCGGACAAGGTGCAGCGCAGCGCGTTCCCGACGGCGTACGCCGATCACGAGGCGGACGCCCGGGTCCTCGCGTCCGCGCTGACCGGGCAGTCGAAGAGCGTCTTCAGCTGCACCATGAACAGCGACTCGGCGCCGACCGAGAAGATCGGGCCCAACGGGCTGACGCCGCGCGCGGACGCGGTCCGGAAGGATCTGATCCGGACGTTCGGGAAGCTGTCGACCGGCGGGTACGCCGCGGGCGGGGTCTCGACCGGGCACATGGAAGGGTCGGCGCACTACGACGGACGGGCCGTGGACGTGTTCGTCCGGCCGATCTCGGCGGCGCACACCACGAAGGGCTGGGCGATCGCGCAGTACCTGGTCGCGCGGGCCGACCTGCTGAAGATCAAGACGGTCATCTTCAGCGACAAGATCTGGACCGCCGGCGGCCGCTCGGACATCGGCTGGCGGGACTACACGCCGCCGGAGCGCACGGGCGACCCGAAGATCCTCCGCCACCTCGACCACGTCCATGTAGACGTACTGGACCAATAGAAATGGGACGCCCAACCGGGCGTCCCATTTCTGTGACCGGGTGCTTACTCGTCGTGTTCCTGCGGGGGCAGGGCAGCGACCACCCTCACTTCTTCTTTTCTTCTTTTCTTCTTTTTCTTACTCGTCGTGCTCCTGCGGGGGCAGGGCGGCGATGAACGGGTGGTCCTTGTCGATCTTGCCGAGCTTGGACGCACCGCCGGGCGAGCCGAGGTCGTTGAAGAAGTCGACGTTCGCGGTGTAGTAGTCCTTCCACTGCTCCGGGGTGTCGTCCTCGTAGTAGATCGCCTCTACCGGGCAGACCGGCTCGCACGCTCCGCAGTCGACGCACTCGTCGGGGTGGATGTACAGCATCCGGTTGCCCTCGTAGATGCAGTCGACGGGGCACTCCTCGACACAGGCGAGGTCCTTCAGGTCAACACACGGCTGCGCGATGACGTAGGTCACTGCTACTCCTCCTATGGCAGGCAAGCGCAGCGTCGGATTCGGGGTGCTGCGATGCGGTGATGCTCGTGTCTCTAGTATCACGGTAGTACTTCGCCCACTTTGCCAGGAGTCCGGATCGTGTCAGGCCTCGGTGCCCGTGATATCGGCCACCGTGTCGTCGTCCGGCACCGGATCCCGGGTGGTCTGACCGACGTTATCGGGGTTCTCCAGTCCTGGGACCCCCAGAGCCTGGCTGTCCGCCACGCGGACAGCACCGTGCACGAGATCCCGGCCGCTGACGTGACGGCGGCCAAGACCATCCCCGAGATGCCGCTGCGGCCGGTGGACGTCGACCAGCTGTTCCTGACCACGGCGCTGGGCCGCCCGGCGGTCGAGCGGGCGTACATCGGCCACTGGTTGCTCCGGGCATCGTCGGGCTGGACCGGCCGGGGCAACTCGCTCCTCCCGACGGGCAGCCCCGGGATGCCCGTCCCCGATGTCCTCAGACAAGCGGAGGACTTCTACACCGAGCGAGGCCTTCCCCCACAGGCCCAGGTCCGGCTCGGCAGCCCGCAGGAGGAAGAGATCCGCGCCTGCGGGTGGGTCGACGCGCGGCCGGAGCAGTCCGACGTACTGGTCATGCACACCACGCTCGACCACGTGAACGCCGAGCCCGGGTACGACGTACAACTGGCTGAGCGGCCGAACGCCCAGTGGTACGCAGGCGCCTTCGAGGGCCCGGTGCCGGATGTGGCCCCCAAGGTGCTGGAGGGAGCCGCGAAGGCTGTGTTTGCCTCGGTGACGCTCGACGGGCAGGTTGTGGCGGTCGGGCGGGGCTCTATGACGGGTCACTGGCTCGGCGTGGACGCAATCCGGGTCTGCGCGGCGTACAGGCGCCGCGGACTCGGCACTGCGATCGTCCAAGGGCTCGCGCGCTGGGCCGGCACCCAGGACGGGCGGCGTACGTACCTCGAGGTGCTGCTCGAGAACGCCGCCGCCGTGACGACGTACACCCGCCTCGGCTACCGCGAGGCGTACAGGTACCGCTATCTGACCAATCGGTGAGCCGCACCGGCCCCGATCAGCGTCAGTACGACGAAGCCCGCTACCACGACCTCCAGCGCCCGACTGGGGTCCCCAGCCAGCGCGGCGTAGGTCGAGCCGGCGAGCGCGACACCTAGCGCTCCAGACAGCTGTGCGTTCGTCGCAACCACTCCGGACAGGTCAGCGGCGTACTCCGAGGACATGCGCGACGTGACCGCGCCGATGAGGGTGTTGGCGCTGATACCAAGCCCCAGCCCGCCAATGCCCAGCAGAGCGAACAGCAGCGGACCAGCGTGTCCGCCAAGGAACAGGTAGGCCAGCACGGACACATAGCCGAGTGCCAGAACCAGACAGCCGATCACAGGCATCCACCGCACTCCCCTGCGCAGCCTCGGCAGGACAGGTCCCGCCAGACCGAACGCAGCCACCCAGACAACCATGGCGAAGCCGGAGTACGCCGGACCCTTGTGCAGACCGCCCTGGAGGTAGAGGGCCAGCACGAAGAGCAGAGCGAAGTACGTGCCACTCGTGCACCCGTGGGCGAGCAGACCGGCGCGGACCGAGCGGTCGGCGAGTACCTGCCGTGCTACGAGCGGCCGTCCACCACGTGCAGCCGTACGACGTTCGCCGTACTCGAAGAGGGCCAGAGCGGGCAGGCTGAGCAGGAGGCAGAGCCAGGACCAGGTGGGCCAGCCGCGTTCGGAGCCGAGCAGGAGCGGCACGATGACGAGCAGAACCGTTGTGGACAAGGCGAGTACGCCGGCCAGGTCCAGGCGGTCGCGACGCGCAACAGAATCGGCAGGCAGCAAGCGACGGCCTGCCACGGCCAGAGCGATGCCGATGGGCACATTGACCAGGAAGATCGGCCGCCAACTGGCGCCGAAGATGTCGGCGGCGATCAGCACACCGCCGAGCAGCTGACCGGCCACGGCGCCGCCGGACAGGGCGATCGAGAAGTAGCCAAGCGCCTTGAGCCGATCGCGGCCCTGGAAGTGCAACTGGATGCCGCTCAGCACCTGCGGCACCATCAGCGCCGCACCGGCGCCCTGGACGAAGCGAGCAACCACCAGCGTGGCGATGCCCGGAGCGAGGCCGCACAGAGCGGATGCCGCGGTGAAGACGGTCAGGCCGAGCAGGAACGTCCGCCGGTAGCCGAGCGACGAGCCCAGACGCGCACCGGTGATCAGCAGTACGGCGAACGCGACGACGTACCCGGAGACGACCAGGCCGACCGCGCCTTCGGAGGCACGCAGATCGGCGCCGATCGACGGTCCGGCGACGTTCGCGACCGCGGTGTCGATGTTGGCCATGAACTGGCCGGTGAGCAGGACGGCGAGGATCGCGCCCCGATTACGCGTCTGAGTGATGTGCACGTCAGTGGAACGGTGTGAGGCCGCTGTGATGTGAGGGGCGTTAGGCTCCCGTCCTATGGCGGATCACGTGGTGGAGCGTCCGGAGTACCCCGGGGACTTCGAGGGGACCGTGCACGTCGAGTACAAGCCACACCCGGACGACGGAGTAGCCGACCCGGGCGAGATCGTCTGGACGTGGGTGCCGTTCGAGGAGGACCACCACCGGGGCAAGGACCGGCCGGTGCTGGTGGTCGGCTCCGACGACGCCTACCTGCTGGCGCTGATCCTGACCAGCAAGGACCACGACCGCGACGCCGCCGACGAGGCGCGCTGGGGCCGGGTCTGGCTGGACATCGGCAGCGGCTCCTGGGACAAGGAACACCGGCCCAGCGAAGTACGGCTCGATCGGGTGCTACGCATCGACCCGCAGCAGGTACGCCGTGAAGGCGCGGTCATCGACGAGCAGCTGTTCAACCAGGTCGCCGCTGAGCTCCACACGCTCCACCGCAGCTGACGACCGGCGTCAGCTGGCCGGACGTGTCGGCGGCTTGACCCGGCCAGGCGGCGTCGTCGTACCGCCCGGCGGAGGTGTCGTGGTGGTGCCGGGCTTCGGGCCGCAACGGATGTCGTTGGCGGCGTTGTACTTCGTGGTGAACTGCTCGGTCTTCACCCGGGCGCCGTTCTTCGCGAAGTACCGGTAGATGGTGATGTCGAAGCCGGGGGTCGGCGCCTGGGCCTCGCACTTCGGGTCCGGGTTGTATTGGACGACCGGCTGCTTGAAGTTCGACTTCTCCGACTGCCCGGCGGTGATGTCCCAGACCTTGGTGCCCCAGATGATCACCCGGATGCTGCCCGACCTCCCCGGGGTGGACGGCTTGAAGATCGTCTGCACCAGGACTCCGTGGCCGGAGTCGTTGAGGAACTTCAGATCGACGTTCGGCCAGGCGACGGTCGCCTCGCGGCCGACCGGGTAGCGGGAGATGTAGACGCTGTGCGCCTTGTGCTCGAGGACCTTCAGGCCGGCGAAGAAGGCCGCATTGAACGTGGTCGTCGCGGACTGCGACACCCCGCCGCCAAGGTCCTTCTCGAACTTCCCGCCGCTGATGATGTAGCCCTCGGTGAACCCGTTCTCCTTGGTCCGCTCGCCGACGATCTTGTTCAGGCTGAACGTCTCGTTCGGCTTCAGCAGCGTCCCGTTGATCTTGCGCGCGGCCGTGCCGATGTTGGTGTTGCGGTACGGCGCGTGCGGGAACTGGGTCTGGAACTCGCCCATCTTCTGGGTGATCCCGAGCGCCGTCGCCTGCTCGGTCGTGAACGCCGCCTTGGTCGGCGTCAGCGGTACGGCGGCCCGCCGCTCACCGGTCGGCTTCGGCAGGATCGCCAGGATCGCCGCCCCGACCTTGGCCCGGTCGACGACCATGCCGTCGACGGCCGGGACCACCTTCGGCCCGGCGCCGACGATCTGCACCGTCGCGTCCTTGGGCAGCGTCTCGAGGGCCTTGAACCGCTGCTGGAACAACGGCTCCAGCAGCTTCGTCCGCAGGGCCGGGATGACCTGGCCGTCCTGCGCGGTGAGCGTGAGCGCCGGCGCGATCTCGGCCGGCTCGAGCTCGACCGACTTGGCGCCGACGGTCAGCCGGACCGGGCCGGACATGGCCGGCTCGGCGAAGTCCGTGAGCGCCTTCTTGATCGCGTCGTTGCCGGCCTTCGGCTGGGTCACGCCGACCGGAAGATCCTTCGGGTTCCCGTCCGAGGGGTACGCCGCGACTACGGCGGCAGGCGCCTTCGCGGCGTCCAGTTGCAGCCCGGGAGCCGGCTGGTGAGTGACCGGAGTGGTGCCCTTGAACGTGATCGTGCCCTCGGTGGCCGGCCGGTTCACCTGGGCGGACAGCTTGTCGATGGCGGCCTTGAGCCGCGCGTCGTCCTTCTCGACGACGGGCTGGACCGCGTCCCCACCGGTGAGCGCGTGCCAGATCCGGGCCGGGGACAGGCTGCGTCCGGCTCCCGCGGCGTCGACGGTGGCATCCACGTCGACCGTCAGCCCGGCGTCGGCCGGTGCCACGGTGAACTTCGACTCGCCCGCCTTCAGCGCGATCGGGGCCGCGATCCGGTCCTTGAGACCGGCGTCCAGCTTGGCCTTCGCATCGCCCTTCGAGAGACCGCCGATCGGGATCCCGAGCACGGTCGTGTCACCGGGAATCTTGTCGCCGGCGAAGGCGAACGCCGCTCCGTACCCCACGACCAGCACGCCGAGCCCCGCGGCGGCGATGATCCCCGCGAGCTGCTTTCTCCCCACCGGACAGAGTCCTCCTGCTCGAGCCGTGGTCAAGGCACAAGCGGACATCTTACGGGACGCGGAAGGGTCCTCCGACCGCCGGGGCAGCCCCTGGTTGCCCCGCGGTAACGCTCAGTTTCCCGGGAGATTCCGGTAGTGACTGGAGTGGTAGATCAGCGCGCTCGGGTCGGCCGGCTCGCCGGTGCCGAGGCTCAGCACCTCACCCACCACGATTGTGTGGTCGCCGCCGTCGTACGTCGCCCAGGTGCGGCACTCGAGCCAGGACAGCGAGTCGTCGACCACCGGGCAGCCGGTCTTCGGGCCGGCCGTCGTACCAATACCGTCGAACTGGCTGTACAGGTCCCGCCCGGACCGGGCGAACCGCTCCGCGATCTCCCGCTGCGCACCGGACAGCACCGACACCGCCCAGTACCCGCAGTCGAGTACGGCGGCATGCATGCGCACGCCCTTGTCCACGCAGACGAGCACCAGCGGCGGGTCGAGCGACACCGAGGTGAACGCGTTCGCGGTCATGGCGTGCGCCACGCCGTCCTGCAGCGTGCTCATGATCGTGATCCCCGACGCGAACCGCCCGAGCGCCGTACGGAACTCCGCAGGCGGGACGCTCCCACTGCGCTCGGATGAGGACACCACTGCAGGTTATGCCTGCTCGAAGGTTGATGCCTCAACCGAGCGTGTGGGAACGGTCACCTCACAGGTCACCCACCCAGATCGTCTAGAGGCCGGCGAACAGGTCGTGCTCCAGGCCGTCGGCGTCCGGCGCCGCGATTCCCTTGACCAGGCGGTACGGCTCGGAGCCCCAGATCTGGTTGCCGAGGTTGTTCGACAGGGCGAAGAACGGGCCGTCGACGGTGATCTGGGTGGCGTGCGCCTTCATCGCGTTCATCTTCCGGTCGACGAACTGCTCGCCGTCGATGATGCAGTCGATCAGCCGGTCGGGGGTGATCATCGGCGGCATCGGGCCGTCGGGGTCCAGGCCCTCGAACGTCGTGGTGTCGCCGGCGTCGCGGAGCATCCGCAGCTGCGAGCGCATCCGGGACTCGGCCATCGCAGTCCAGTAGATCTTCGGGATGTCCCAGGCCGGACCGAGGTCCTCGCGGTACGACCGCGCGGCGGCGAGGTCGGCGGCGTACGTCGCGACGCGGTGCGCCTTGATGTGGTCGGGGTGGCCGTAGTTGCCCCACTGGTCGTAGGTCACAAGGACCTGCGGCCGCAGCTCACGGATCAGCGGGACCAGATCGTTCGCCGCGGTGACCAGATCGGCCTGCCAGAAGCTGTCCTTGCGGGTCTCGTGCGGGACGTCGGCGTTGCCCTCGTCGTTGTAGATCATGCCGGTGTCGCGATATTTGCCCGCACCGCCGAGGAAGCGGTGGTCGGTGACTCCGAGCTCGGCCATCGCGTTGGCGAGCTCACCGATCCGGTGCTCGCCGAGGGCGTCGTCCTGGTCGGAGGCCAGGTGGGCGAGCTCGGGGACGAGGACCTCACCCTCCTCACCGAGGGTGCAGGTGATCAGCGTGACGTGGGCGCCTTCGGCCACGTAGCGCGCCATCGTGGCACCGTTGTTGATGGTTTCGTCGTCCGGGTGGGCGTGCACCAGCATCAGCCGGCGCTCAGCAAGCTCAACCATGCCGAAAGCCTACGTCGGCCCTCGGACAGTTCCGCCGGTTCTGTCAGCCGAAGCGGCGGACGAGCAGGCAACCCGCCTGGAAACGGGACTTCGCACCGAGCCCGGCGATCAGTGCGCTGATCTCGGCGCGCACCGTCCGCAGCGACAGGCCCAGCTCGCGGGCGATCGCCGCGTCCTTCGCGCCGGTCGACATCATCCGGCCGATCGTGACCTGCCGGCTGGTCAGCTCCCTGACCGCCGCGGGGGTCCGCCGGTGCGACCCGAGCTCGTACACCTCGCAGACGATCTCGGGCGCGAAGTCTTCCCTTCGCACCACCGGAACTGCCGGATACACCGACATACGTACTCCTCCCCAGAAGTCCTCAGGGGAGGATTCTCGTCGGCGGATCAGACCACTCACCAGGTACAACCCATACAAACGACCCATACAGTTTCGCTGGGTGAGGTTCCGGTGGCGTACTGCGGTGTGACTTCTACCACTCAGATACAAATCACAGTCGATCGCGGAGGGCCTTCACGAACGGGCGATCCGGCTCCAGCCAGTCCTCCTCGTCCAGCTCGGCCGGCGCGAACCAGCGCAGCTCCGCGTGCTCCCGCAGTACCGGATCTCCGGCGACGGCGGTGGCCAGATAGACCTGCAGCCGGTAGTCCGCCGAGATGTCCACGCCCGGGCCGAGCGAGTCGCCGACCTTGATCTCCAGGTCGAGCTCCTCGCGGATCTCCCGCACCGCGGCCTGTTCGTCGGTCTCCCCCGGCTCGACCTTCCCGCCCGGGAACTCCCAGCCGCCGCCCACCCGGTAGGCCGCCAGCACCAGACCGTCGCGGACGACGGCGACTCCCACAACTGTCTGCATTGTCGCGACTCTGCCAGAAACTGTCCGCCGAGTCCGCCATGATGCCCGTATGCCGTTGCAGAACAGGGTTCTGCCCACCCAGGAGATCGTGGCCGACCCGGGCCGCGGTCTGCTGATGGGCAACCGCGGCAGCCTGCACTCGCCCGACCGCCGCCTGGGCACGACCCGGTGGCGCTCGAAGGCGTGGATCTGCTGCGTCCTTGACTGGAAGGGGATCCGGCGCGATCCCATGCCGCCCGGCCGCTGGACGGCGCTGTTCTTCTTCGACGAGGCCGTCGCGCTCGCCGCCGGGCACCGCCCGTGTCATTACTGCCGACGCAGGGATTTCCTGCTGTACGCCGGGGCCTGGGCCACCGCGACCGGGCTGTACGAGCGTCCCCGGGCCGCCGCCATGGACGCCGTACTGCATCACGAGCGGGTCGAAGCGCGGAGCCGACGGCAACGAACCACCATCCAGGACCTGGCCGGGCTGCCGGACGGTGCGATGGTGCGGTTCGACGGACGGCCGGCCCTGGTGCTCGGGCAGCAGGTGCTGCCGTGGTCCTGGGAGGGGTACGACGAGCCGCGCCGACCAGCCGGGCTGGTGCAGGTCGAGACGCTCACCCCACCGGCGAATCTGCTTGTGCTGCAGGCCGGATTCGCTCCATTACTCCACCCGTCGGCACGGTCGCAACTGAGGTAACCCTAACCGGAAACACGCCGTACCGACGGGTCTTCCGTTGGGCGCTCCGCGGGGGCAAAGTGTGCCCATACTGACAGCTACATAACCATCACTGGAGTCGGCATGAGTGAGGGCAACAACAGCGTTGCCGCGGTGGCCCGCGCGCTCGAAGTGCTACACGGTGCCGTCGGCAAACTCAGCCAGGAGTACGGTGACACCCTCGGCATTCGCCGCCTGGTGTCCGACGTGGCCCGGCTGAGCGACGATCTCGCAGAGCTCGGCCCGCCCGACCCCAGGCACAGGCCCGGACCCGTTCCGGAGGAACTCGAGGAGATTCCCGACGTGGAGTATGACGCGTCCATGTGGACAGACGCGGAGCATGAAGGCTTCGGCGCGCCTGACAGGCACGCTCCCTGATGGCGGCCACCGGAGTAGACAGCCCGGGCCGCGCACAGGTCGGCCTCAAGACCGCGAGAACGGATCGATGGTGGCTCGCGCCGTTGCGGATCGGCGTGATCCTGCTGTTCTTCATCGTCTACGCGACGATCCGGATCTTCATGAACAAGTGGTACTGGGTCGACGCGTACCACTACCTCACTCCGCTGTACTCGCCGTGTCTGACGAGCAGCTGTGTCGAAGGCTCCAGCCACCTCGGCACCTGGTTCGGCGCCTTCCCGCGGTTCCTGCCGTTCAGCCTGATCACGTTCGTGATCCTGGCCGGCTTCCGCGGCACCTGCTACTACTACCGCAAGGCGGGCTACCGGTCGCTGTTCTTCGCGCCGGCCGCGTGCGCGGTACCGGAGCCGCACAAGACCTACACCGGTGAGCGGAAGTTCCCGCTGGTCGCGCTGAACCTGCACCGCTACTTCTTCTACGGTGCGCTGGTCTTCGGTCTGCTGAACGTCTACGACGGCATCCAGGCCTTCCACGGCAAGGACGGCGGCTTCGGCATCGGCCTCGGCACCGTGATCATCTGGATCAACCTCGTCGCGCTGTGGCTGTACACGCTGTCCTGCCACGCCTGCCGGCACATCGTCGGCGGCCGGCTGAAGAACTTCTCCAAGCACCCGATGCGCTACCGGTACTGGACCTTCGTGTCCAAGCTGAACCCGAAGCACGGCACCTTCGCGATGACGTCGCTGTTCACCGTGATCCTGACCGACTTCTACATCATGGCCCTCTCGGCCGGATGGTTCTCCGACCTGCGCATCATCAACTGACCGGGATTTCTGGATATGACTGAGCTGGAACGACACTCCTACGACGTCGTCGTGATCGGGGCCGGCGGCGCCGGCCTGCGCGCGGCGATCGAGGCCCGCGAGCAGGGCAAGAAGACCGCGATCATCTGCAAGTCGCTGTTCGGCAAGGCGCACACGGTGATGGCCGAGGGCGGTTGCGCGGCCGCGATGGGCAACGCCAACTCCAACGACAACTGGCAGGTCCACTACCGCGACACGATGCGCGGCGGGAAGTTCCTGAACAACTGGCGGATGGCCGAGCTGCACGCGCAGGAGGCTCCCGACCGGGTCTGGGAGCTGGAGACGTACGGCGCACTGTTCGACCGCACGCCCGACGGCCGGATCAGCCAGCGCAACTTCGGCGGCCACACCTACCCGCGGCTCGCGCACGTGGGCGACCGCACCGGCCTGGAACTGATCCGTACCCTGCAGCAGAAGATCGTCTCGCTGCAGCAGGAGGACTTCGAGGCCACCGGCGACTACGAGGCCAACCTCAAGGTGTACGCCGAGTGCACGATCACCGAGCTGATGAAGGACGGCGACGCGATCTCCGGCGCCTTCGGGTACTGGCGTGAGTCCGGCCGGTTCATCCTGTTCGACGCACCGGCCGTCGTGCTGGCGACCGGTGGTGTCGGTAAGTCCTTCAAGGTCACCTCGAACTCCTGGGAGTACACCGGTGACGGGCACGCGCTGGCGATGCGGGCCGGCGCGACGCTGATCAACATGGAGTTCATCCAGTTCCACCCGACCGGCATGGTCTGGCCGCCGTCGGTGAAGGGGATCCTGGTCACCGAGTCGGTCCGCGGCGACGGCGGCGTACTGAAGAACTCCGAGGGCAAGCGGTTCATGTTCGACTACGTGCCGGACGTGTTCCGGGCGCAGTACGCGGACAACGAGGAAGAGGCCGACCGCTGGTACAAGGACGCCGACAACAACCGGCGCCCACCGGAGCTGCTGCCGCGGGACGAGGTCGCGCGCGCGATCAACTCCGAGGTGAAGGCCGGCCGGGGTACGCCGCACGGCGGTGTGTTCCTGGACGTGTCGACCCGGCTGCCGGCCGAGGAGATCACCCGGCGGCTGCCGTCGATGCACCACCAGTTCAAGGAGCTGGCCGACGTCGACATCACCAAGGAGCCGATGGAGGTCGGTCCGACCTGCCACTATGTGATGGGCGGCGTCGAGGTCGACCCGGACACCGCGTCGTCGACGGTGCCCGGTCTGTTCGCGGCCGGTGAGGTTGCCGGCGGCATGCACGGCTCGAACCGGCTCGGCGGCAACTCGCTGTCCGACCTGCTGGTCTTCGGGCGGCGGGCCGGCATGGGCGCCGCGACGTACGTCGACGGTCTGCAGGAGCGGCCGAAGATCGACGAGGCCGACGTGGACGCGGCCGCGGCCGAGGCGCTGGCGCCGTTCGAGCTCGAGGGCGGCGAGAACCCGTACTCGATCCACCAGGACCTGCAGCAGTCGATGAACGACCTGGTCGGCATCATCCGCAAGGAAGAGGAGATGGAGCGTGCGCTCGGCCGGCTGGCCGAGTTCCGCGGCCGGATCGCGAAGATGACGGTGGAGGGTCACCGGCAGTTCAACCCGGGCTGGCACCTGGCGCTCGATCTGCGGAACATGCTGACCGTGTCGGAGTGCGTGGCCGGTGCGGCGCTGCTGCGGCAGGAGTCGCGTGGCGGTCACACCCGCGACGACTTCCCGGAGATGTCGCCGCAGTGGCGCAAGAAGCTGCTGGTCTGCAAGCTCGACGCCGAGGGCCACGTGAACGTGACCGAGGAACAGCAGATCCCGATGCGCGAGGACCTGCTGGAGCTGTTCGAGGTCGACGAACTGAAGAAGTACCTGACGGATGAGGAGCTGCCGGCCAAATGAGTTACAAGGGCAAATTCCGCGTCTGGCGCGGGGACTCCGAGGGCGGCGAGCTCAAGGACTACGAGGTCGAGGTGAACGAGGGCGAGGTCGTCCTCGACGTCATCCACCGGCTGCAGGCCACCCAGACGCCGGACATGGCGGTCCGCTGGAACTGCAAGGCCGGTAAGTGCGGCTCCTGCAGCGCCGAGATCAACGGCATGCCGAAGCTGATGTGCATGTGCCGGATGAACACGTTCGAAGAGGACGAGGTCGTCACGGTCACGCCGATGCGCACGTTCCCGGTGATCCGGGACCTGGTCACGGACGTCTCGTTCAACTACCAGAAGGCGCGGGAGGTCCCGGCCTTCAAGCCGCCGGCGGACCTGAAGCCGGGCGAGTACCGGATGCAGCAGGTCGACGTGGAGCGCTCGCAGGAGTTCCGCAAGTGCATCGAGTGCTTCCTGTGCCAGGACACCTGCCACGTGATCCGGGACCACGAGGAGAACAAGGAGTCGTTCTCCGGTCCCCGGTTCCTGATGCGCGTCGCCGAGCTGGACATGCACCCGCTCGACGCCGCCGACCGGCAGCACGCGGCGCAGGAACAGCACGGCCTGGGCTTCTGCAACATCACCAAGTGCTGCACCGAGGTGTGCCCCGAGCACATCAAGATCACCGACAACGCGCTGATCCCGATGAAGGAGCGCGTCGCCGACCGCAAGTACGACCCGATCGTCTGGCTCGGCAACAAGATCCGCCGCCGCCCGGCCTGAGGCGCTACCCGCAAGACCGCAGTACTCGAGCCCCTGGCCCCACCCGGCGCCAGGGGCTCACCATTTGCCTGGTCCACCACCGAATTTGCCTGGTCCACCAGCGAACTGGTGGGTTCCCCACCCTGAGTCAGGGTGGAGAACCCACCACGTGCTGGGTCTACCCACCAAATGCGACCGGGGGCGGGGGTGGTCCGGGATCCTTCACCCGTGTGGGGGAACCGGGCGCCCTGGTTCAGCCCCTATCGTTCCGGGCATGGATGTTGTGGTTGCGGGGTTGTTCAGCCTGGGTGTGTTCCTGGTGATCTTCGTGCCGGTCGCGCAGCGGTTGCTGGGTGTGCGGTTCGGGGTGGTGCGGATGGTGCTGGCGGCCGCGATCACGCTGAGCCTGTTCAGCCCGATCGCCAACGCGCTGGTCGGCAAACCGCCGTACACCGGGTCGAACGGCGTGGCGATCGCGTTCCTGGTGCTGACGACGCTGTTCTCGATGCTGGCCGGACTGGTGTTCCTGGTCCTCGCCGAGGCCCTGGTGCCGACCGGGTCGTTGCCCCGGGCCCGCGATCTGCGCCGGGACCTGAGCGGCCGGATCGCCCGCACCCGGCGGTACCTGCAGATCCTCCGGATCGCGATCAAGCACGGCCTCGGACCGTACCTGCGCGGCCGCCGGCGACCCGGCCGGGAGAACGCCGCCGGCCAGGCCGATCTGGCCCGTTCGCTGCGACTCGCGCTCGACGAGGCCGGTGTGACGTTCGTGAAGCTCGGCCAGGTGCTGTCCACCCGCAGCGACATCATCCCGAGCGCGGTCGCCACCGAACTCAGCCGGCTCCAGGACCAGGTCTCCCCTGCTCCCTGGCCGGAGAGCGAGCAGGTCCTCACCGAGGAGCTCGGCGCCCCACCCCGCCAGTTGTACGCCGACTTCGACACCACGCCCCTGGCCGCCGCCTCGGTCGCTCAGGTGTACACAGCGCGCCTCCGCGACGGCGCCGCCGGGAGTGGAGCCGACCCGGACGCCGGTGCCGCCGTGGTGGTGAAGGTGCAGCGGCCCGGGATCGGGGCGCTGGTCGACCGCGACCTCGACATCGTCCGCCGCCTCGCCCGCCTGCTCGAGCGGAACACCGACTGGGGCCGTTCGATGGGCGTTCGCGCGCTCGCCGACGGGTTCGCCGACGCGATGCGCGAGGAGCTGGACTTCACCGTCGAGGCCGGCAACATGACCACGGTCGCGGCCGGCCGTTCCGTTGCGTCCAGCAACGACCTCGTCGTACCGCAGCTGTATCCGGAGCGGTCCACCCGGCGCGTCCTCACGATGGAGCGCCTGGACGGTATCGGCCTCGGCAACGCCCGGCAGGCGATCGCCGACCGCGGCCTGGATCCGGTCCGTCTCGGCCGTTCGCTCTTCGACTGCCTGCTCGGGCAGGTGGCGATCGACGGCGTCTTCCACGCCGACCCGCATCCCGGCAACTTCCTGCTGCTCGCGGACGGCCGGATCGGCATGCTCGACCTGGGCTCGGTCGGCCGCCTCGATCCGGCGTCGCGCGATGCCTTGCAGCGCTTCCTGCTGGCGATCGACCACGGCGATCCGGTCTCCGCGACCGACGCCCTGCTGGAGATCGTGTACCGCCCCGATGTCATCGACGAGCGGGCTCTCGAGCGTGCCGTCGGCCAGTTCATGACCCGGCACCTCGCCGCCGGGGTCACGCTCGGGCCGGCCATGTTCAACGACCTGTTCAAGATCATCACCTCGCACGATCTCGGCGTACCGCCCGAGGTCGCGGCGGTGTTCCGCGCACTGGCGACGATCGAGGGGACGATCTCGCGGATCTCCCCTGGGTTCGATCTCGTTGCCGCGTCGCGTCAGTTCGCCGCGACCCAGGTCACGGACCGCCTTGCGCCGGACGCGTTACGCCGTACGGCGACCGAGGAGCTGGCGACCTTGCTGCCGATGTTGCGACGGCTGCCGCGGCGGATCGACCGGATCGCGGCCGCCGCGGAGAGCGGACGGCTCGGCGTCAACGTCCGGCTGCTCGCCGACGACCGCGACCGCCGGCACATCACCGGCCTGCTTCACCAGGCCCTGCTGGCGATCCTCGGCGCCACCGCCGGTCTGATGGCCGTGCTCCTGCTCGGTACGCCGGGCGGGCCGCAGGTCACGTCCTCGATGACGCTGTACCAGCTGATCGGCTACAACCTGCTGGTGATCTGCGCTGTCCTCGTGCTCCGCGTACTCGTGCTGATCTTCCGCCTGCCACGGCACTTGACTTAAAGTGAACTTGAACTTCGACCATATCCTTCATGCCCTCCACCACTGAGTCCCGCCCCAGGCTGTTCACCGGACAGCACCTGCCCTTGGTGCTCGGCGTGATCGGGCTGGTCACGCTCGGCGCGTTCGAGAACCGCGCGGTCGGTACGGCGCTGCCGACGATGGTCCGCGAGTTCGACGCGCTCGGCAGCTTCGGTCTCGCGAACGCGGCGCCGAACGCGAGCTACCTGATCTCGCTCGCGATCGCCGGTCTCTGGTCCGACCGCCGCGGACCGATCCCGACCTTGCGCGCGGGCGCGATCTCGTTCGCGCTCGCCCAGCTCCTGGTCGGGACCGCGACCGCGATGCCGATGGTCGTCGCCGGCCGCCTGCTCAGCGGCCTGGCCGAGGGACTGCTCGACGTCTCGCTGGTCGTGCTTGTGGCTCGCGCGCTTCCCGCCGTACTGCGGCCGCGCATGTTCTCGTTGTTCGCCGCGATGTGGATCCTGCCGTCCGTGCTCGGACCTGTGCTGACCGGCGTGGTCACCGAGCAGTTCGGCTGGCGCTGGGTCTTGCTCGGCGCGATCGTCCTGCTGGTCCCGAGCTGGCTGCTGCTCGGCCCGGCGATGCGGCAGTCGGCAACCGCAGAGGCACCCGAACGGACCGTCGACGACGTCGCCGAGCTGGAGGCGTGGCGAGCCGCACTCCCCTGGGCGCTTGCCGCCTCGGTCGCGCTCTTCTCGATGACTCTGGCCGGTGACCACCTCGAGGCGCATCCGATCATCAGCGGTACGGCGGTTGTCGTGGCGCTCGCTGTCCTCGCGCGAGCCGCCGTACGGGTGATGCCTGCGGGCATGTTCGTCGCGCAGCGCGGTTTCCCGGCCGTGGTCGCAGTACGCGCGCTGGGAGGCGCTGCGTTCGCTGTCTCCGGTGCGTACCTCCCGCTGTTGCTGACATTGGAGCACCACTTCAGCCCGTCGAAGGCCGGTGTGACGTTGTCGATCACCGGAGTGTGCTGGGCGTTCGGTTCGTGGCTGCAGGGTCGCGAGCACGGGATCGAGCGAGTCACCGTACTGCGGACCGGGCTGGCCTTCATGACAGTCGGACTGCTTGTCACCTCGTTGCTGGCGTGGACGGACGGGACGACCTGGATCGGTCTGGTCGGCTGGGGGTTCGCGGGTATCGGTATGGGCCTCAGCTCGTCGAGCCTGTCCGTGCTCACGCTCGACCTCTCCGACCACAGCAACTCCGGCCGCAACAGCAGCGCCGGCCAGATGGCCGCGACGATGAGCGTCGCGACCGGACTGGCCATCAGCGGGACGCTGCTGGCGTTCAACGCGGACAATCCGCGCCCGTGGGTCTTCGGCTCGATCGTCACTGCCGGCGGCGTACTGGCACTGCTCGGCTTCCTGGCTGCACCACGGTGCCGCCGCCCCTGAGCAATGCGCAACGGCATGCCGGGCAGGGCTAGAGTGAGCGTATGGCTGAGCTGCTGACCGACGACCAGATCGATCTCGCGATTCGCGACCACCTGCCGCAGTGGAAGGTCGTGGACAAGGAACTGGTCCGCGAGGTCAAGGCGCCGGCCTTCCTGGACGGGATCCGGCTGGTGGCGACCGTCGCACAGCTGGCCGAGTCGATGAACCACCACCCGGACATCGACATCCGCTACACCACGATCACGTTCCGGGTCAGCACCCACGACGCCGGCGGCATCACCGACGACGACCTGGTGCTGGCCCGGCACATCGACACCGCCGCGGGCTGACCTGTTCCCGTCATGACGCTTGTCCGCCAGGGCAAGCGCTGGTCCGGCATGCCCGGAAACGCCTTGAATCTAAGGCATGACCGCCCTCGGTAGTGCCCTCACCGTCCTGCTTGCACTCGTCCCCTCCCAAGCTGATCCCGGCTGGTTCTGGAACGCACCGCACTGCGACACCGTGTACGGCGACGGCTCGGTGACGATCACCGAGTCCGACGGCGAGACCCTCGCGCCGACGACCGGCAAGCTGCGCGCCGTCACGTACGCGAAGGTCGCCGCGCTCGAAGAGCCGAACACGCTGATCACCATCGGCAAGCAGTCCATCCAGCGCTCCAGCGACGCCGGCTGCAGCTGGCAGTTGCTCGACAAGGCGCCCGACGACCTCAGCACGTACGACGTCCAGCCCGGGCCGGGCGATTCGGCGTACATCTACAGCGTCAACGACCAGCCGATCCACCGCGTCCACGGGTCGAAGGTCAGCACCGTGCCCGGACCGGTCGACGGCGGCGGGCTGGCGGCACTGGACGCGCGGTCCGGCCGGTTGCGCGTCGTCGCCGGGGACGGGCAGTTGTACGACTCGTCCGACGACGGGCTGACGTGGCGGCGTACCGGCGTACTGCCTGCTCGCGATCTCTTCGTGTACGACGCTGTCGTGGACCCGCGGAACCCGGACCACGTCGTCATCGGCGTGATGTCCGACGGTGTCTATGTCACCTACGACGCCGGACGGAGCTGGACCCGCTCGCGCCCCGTGGAGCGGGTGAACGCGTTCAGCCTGACGATCTCGCCGGCCGATCCGTCCAAGGTCTGGATGGAGGGGTACGACCGGGACCGGGCGACGCGGTTCATCTGGGAGTCGACCGACGGCGGCCTGAAGTTCCGCGAGGTCCTGGACCAGAGCCGCGCCGACCTGATCAACGGCAACAAGATGTGGGCCAGCCCGGTCGACCCGGACGTCATCTATTTCAGCTACGGCACATCCTTCGCCAACTTCGGCGCCGACCTCTACCGCTTCCGCCCCTCCACCGGCGCCCTCACCAAACACCACAACCACAACGACGGCATCCCCTCCCTGGCCTTCAACCCCTTCAACCCCAAAATCCTCTACCTAGGCCTAGCCGAAGAACGCTGACGGAGGCCGATCAGGACGCCCTCGGTGTCGTGGAGGTAGGTGAGGCGGCCGACGTCGGCGAGTTCCTGGATGGTGCCGACTGGAGTGCCGCCTGCGGCGCGGGCGGCTTCCAGGGTTGCCTCGAGGTTGTCGACCTCGATCCAGGGGATCGCCGGCTGTGACTGGTACCGGCTGCTCATGATCGCGGCGTCGATCCCCTCGCCCGGCCCGGTCTCCGCGAGCAGGTACCCGTCCGGCACCGGGGCCGGTGTCACCTGCCAGCCGAACACCTCGCGGTAGAACTCCCCGGCCCGGTTGTGGTCCTCGGCAACGATTTCGACATGCACAATGCGTCCCATGCGTCGTATCGTCACCCATCCCGGCCACGGTCGTCTTGGACGGATCTTCCGTGCATCAAGGCCGCGATGCCGTTCTGTACAGCGAGGAACGAGGTCGCGCTGACCCCGGTGTAGCGCTTGAAGTCGCGTGCGGCGTGCGCCTGGTCGTAGTACCCGTGGAGCGCGGACAGGGTGGCTGCGGCGTCGGCGGGACCGCCCAGCAGCCCGCCGACGAAGTGGTAGTAGCGGATGATCTCGGCGTACTGCTTCGGCCCGATCCCGACGTACTTCCGGAACACCCGGTACAAGGTGCTGTACGACGTGCCGCACCGGCGTACGACGTCTGCCACGGCGACCTGCCCGCGTAACTCGTCGATCGCCCGTACCGCCTCGGCGACGATCGGCGGCGCGGCTGTGGTCGACATACGTGCCGCAAGAAAGCCCAGTAGCCGGTCCGCCCGCGCCTGGCCGAATGGCACCGACCGCAACTCCGCCGCCAGACCGGCCGTCGTCGCCGGCCCCACCCAGTCCGCCAATTGCCGCACCTCGTCAACCAGCGCAGGCAAGCCGAGCGACGCCAGTCCCCACGGGGTGAACTCCACGCCCGCGTAGCTCGACACACCCGCTTGCCCGATCACCTGCGGCCGCGTCATGACGCCGAACACGGACGCCGCGTTCGGCCACTCGGCCCGCGTCACCGGATCGTGTCGCGTACCGGGATCACCGAGTGCAACCGCAAGCCCCGGCCGGCCGTTCGGAATCAGGATCTCCTGCCGCAGCGAGGGCAGCGGTGCGGAGTCGACCAACCACACATGGTCGATCACTTCCCGCAACTGCGCTGCCGGCAGAAACCGCTCATAGCCCATACCCACCGTCCTACCCCTGTTCACGACGCGAATCGTAAGTCTCTGGCTCGTTTACATCGGTTACCGTTGAGAAGTGACGACTGCTGAGGAGTACCGCCTGCTGGGTTTCGCCGATGCCGACCGGGAGGCGGCGGAGGCGTTCACGCCGGATGCGGCGGTGGTGAAGGATCTGGCCGACCAGATCCGGGCCGCGATCGGGAAGCTCGGAAGTGAGCCGGAGTTCCGGATGCCGGAGGACCCGCGGAACTCGGTCCAGGCGTACCTGGACACCGTGCCGGACATCCGCGCGTACCACTCCGGCCGCGGCATCCCGGACGACATCAGCTGGGCCTCGCTGGCCGACCTCGGACAGCAGCTCAAGGTCAGCCGCCGTACCCACGGCGAGTACAGCCTGGAGACGCACTGGTGGTTGACGAACTTCTGGGTCGGCAACCTCTACACGCTGGGACGTCTGCAGTACATGCTGTTCCAGGTCACGGAGAAGGACCCCGTGCCCGGCACAGAAACCGGTGAGTGGATCATCGGCGTACACATCCCCGAGACGGGTCCGCTGACCCCGGAGCTGGTCGACGACAGCCTCCAGCAGGCGCGTGAGTTCTTCCCGCGGTACTTCCCGGAGTACCCGGTCAAGACCGCGAACCTGTGGTCCTGGCTGATCGACCCGTACCTGCTTGACAACCTGCCGCAGGACTCGAACATGGTGAAGTTCGGCCGCCGCTTCACGCCGTACGGGACACCGAACGACAGCCAGGACAGCGCGATCTTCTTCACGTTCCGCACCCATGGCACCGACCGCTTGGACGAGCTCCCGCAGGACACCCGTCTGCAGCGCCTCGTGGTCGGCCGCATCAAGGACGGCGGCACCTGGCAGAGCGCCTACGGCTACCTGAAGCTATGACGGCCGAGTCTGGTTGGTCGGTACGCCGTACTTCGCCAGCCAGCTCGCCAGCTCCATGTTGGACACGCAGCGTACGTCGGGCTGCCTGCACGTCTGCTTGACGAAGTCCGCCAGGGCGTCCGAGTACACGCTGTTGTTCCAGCGGTTGAAGTGGTTGCCGAGGAACAGCGGCGGGTTGCCGCTCGCCCGGGACTTCGCCAGCGCCTGCTGGTACGTCGCCAGCACCTGTGCCTTCAGCGCGGGCGCCTGGGCGAGCGGAGCCTTCCGCGCCTGGGTCTGCGCGAACCACAGGTTGTAGTCCATCGTCAGCGTCTTCTTGCTGGTGCCGGCCAGGGTCACTGACTCGAGCGGGAAGTCCCACAGGCCGTTCTGCTTCTTCGGCCAGGTGATGTAGCCCGGCGCGGACGCGTCGTACAGCATGCCGCGCTGGACCATCGCCTGCCGGTACGCAGGCCGGTTGCCCTCCAGACACGGAGTCCGCATGCCCTTGACTGTCGACGGGTCGAACGGCGATATGACGGTCTTGCCGGCAGCCAGCGTCGGCCCGGTCCGCACCATCCGGTCGAACGCGCTCAGCTCGGCGGTCCACTGCGCCGTGGTCCAGCGGCCGACGCCGTTCTTGCCGCAGAAGTGCCCGTTCGCGTGGGTGCCGATCTCGTGGCCCTCGGCGATCGCCTCCCGCAGTACCTTCGTACGGGCGAGCACGTTGGCGGCGTCGCCCCAGCCGATGTCGGAGGCGCCGGGCTGGTGGTACGGCGGCTTGTAGTCCGTACGGTGATCTCCCGGGTACAGGTACGGGCCGGACAGGAAGAACGTCATCCGCGCGTTGACCTGCTTCGCGACGGCGCGCCAACGGGCCCAGAGGGCCAGATCACCGGCGCCGTCGAACGAGACCACCACGAAGAGTGGCGGCTTGCCGTTCGGCAGGCGTGCCGGGAACGACCGCAGGACGGGCGCCGCAGCCGGCAGAGTGCCGCTCGCCTTCGGCGGCGGAGGCTTCGGCGTGCTGCTGGCCGTCGGTTTGGCGGTTGTCGGCGCTGGAGTCGGCTTGCGCGACGGCGACGTACCGGTCGACGCGCTGGGTGATGTGCCTACCGACGGAGCGCCTTCCAGCGGTACGTCGGCACATCCGGCCAGCACCGCGGCGACAACGAGCGCGGCGCCCGCGAGGTGTACCCCAGGCCTCACCACGCCCCTACTGACGCACGAAAACCGGCCGAGGTTGGTCCGGGACACGCCCCCGGCCGGAAACCGGGGTGGGGATCGTTAGGCGCTCGTGATCTTCGCCGCGCGGCGCTTCACCGCGATCCGGCGGGACGTCTCGACGACCAGACCGATCATCGCAGCCAGGCCGAGGCTGAACGCGAGCCCCTTCAACTGGTCGTGCGCGAACGCGTCGCCGCCGAGGTAACCGAGCAGCGCGACATACGTGTAGGCGATGGTCACGCCGAAGAACGTGAACACGATGAACTTCTTGAACGAGTACCGCGTGGCGCCCGCGGTCAGCGTGGCGACCATCCGCGCGCCGGGGATGTAGCGGACCGTCATCAGGATCAGCCCGCCGCGGGAGTGCAGCGCGGACGACACCCGTTCATAGACCTGCTGGCGGCGCTCCTGGCGCTTCATCCAGCGATGCAGCGCCGGACCGGAGCCTCGGCCCAGCAGATAGCAGATGGACTCGCCGATGACGGACCCGGCCATTGCGACCGCGATGACCAGCAGCAGGTTCTGGTGGCCGGCGGCCGCGGCCATCCCTGCGGTGATGACCATGCCCTCGCTCGGGACCACCGGGAACACGGCGTCAACTGTCGCAGCGATGAACAGGATGAGCAGCAGCCAGTGCGAGGCCATCGCGATGCCCAGCAGGTGTCGCGCAACCTCCATCAACTCTGTCACCCGGAAAAGGATGCCATCCCGAACCAAAATCGCCGCAATCCCACTGATGTGATTCAGGCGCGGTTCACCGAATGTTCAGGACCTGCAGCCGACTGTGGTCAGAGCTGTACGGGCAGTTCGCGGATCGCGTTCATCAGCAGGCCGGGCGTGCGAACCGGGTCGCGCTCCGGCTCGGCCAGGCGGAGGTCGGGGAAGCGTTCGAAGAGCATGCCGAGCGCGATCCGGCCCTCCAGCCGGGCCAGCGGTGCACCGAGGCAGTGGTGGATCCCGTGCCCGAAGGCCAGGTGCGCGGAGTCCGGCCGGGTGATGTCGAGTTCGTCCGGTCGCTCGACCTTCCGCGGGTCGCGGTTCGCCGGCAGCAGCGCGAACACGATCACCTCGCCGGCCTCGATCCGGCTCCCGGCGATGTCGATCGGCGCCTGCGCGATGTACGGGATCGCCGCCTGCAGCGGGCCGTCGTACCTGAGCAGTTCCTCGACCGCCGCGGGCAGCCGGTCCGGCTCGGCCTTCAGCAGCTCCAGCTGGTCGGGGTGCCGGAGCAGCGCGTGTACGCCGTTCGTGATCAGGCTGACCGTGGTCTCGTGGCCGGCCGCGAGCAGCAGGAAGATCATCGAGGTCAGCTCGTCCTCGCTGAGCCGGTCGCCGCCGTCACGGGCCGCGATCAGGCCGGACAACAAGTCGTCGGTCGGCGCCTGCTGCTTCTGCACGATCAGCTCGTGGACGAAGTCGAGCATCAGCGTGGTCGCCTCGATGTACTCCTCGGCGGTGTGCATGGAGGCGTTCACGAACACGGAGGACCACTGCCGGAAGTCCTCGCGGCGGACCGGCGGAATACCGATCAGCTCGCAGATCACGGTGATCGGCAGCGGGTAGCTGTATGCGTTCACCAGATCGACGCGGTCGCCGGCCGCGGCCATCTCGTCGAGCAGGCCGGTCGCAATCTCGCGGATCCGCGGCTCCAGCGCGTCGATCCGGCGGCGGGTGAACGCGGCCGTGACCAGCTTGCGCAGCCGGGTGTGGTCCGGCGGGTTCGCACCGAGCATGTGCCGCTCGGTGCGGCTGATCAGGTCGTCCAGCATCGTGTCGCGGTGCGGCCCGTCGAGCGGTGAGCGCACCACGTCCGGATGAGCGAGCAGTTCGCGGGTCTCGGCGTACCCGGTGATCAGGCAGACCGGGACGCCGGTGAACAGCGTGAGCCGCTGGACAGGTCCTTTGGCCGCTAGATCCTCGAAGCCCCAGTGCCGGGCGATTCCGCTGGTCTCCGTGAACGGCTGCCTCATACTCGCCAGCCTACGTTCGCCCCAAGGCCTCAGCGAGCTCCGTGCGGGAGTGGATGCCCAGCTTCGTGTAGACCTTGCGCAGGTGGTACTCGACGGTCTTCGGGCTCAGGAAGAGCCGTGCCGCCGCCTCCCGGATGCTGTGCCCATCAGCCAGCAGTACGGCGATCTGCCGCTCCTGCGGGGTCAACTCGTCCGCAGTGCTCGGCACACGACGCCGTGCGGTCTCACCGGTCGCCTTGAGCTCAGCAGCGGCCTGGTCAGCCCAGCCGAGCGCCCCCAGCCCGTCAAAACCCTCCACCGCGAGCCGGAGCTGCGTGCGCGCGTCGACACGCCGCCGTACCCGCCGCAGCCATGCGCCGTACGCAAGACGTGTCCTCGCCAGCTCAAAGGCGTCCAGCGTCACCTCATGCCGACTCAGCGCGAGCAGGAAGTCGTCCTCACTGTCACCCGCAACACCGCGCGCCCGTGCGGCCCGGGCCAACGACCATGGCTGGCCCTTGGCCTCAGCCAGAGCGGAGTGCTCGTCAGCCACACGCTGCGCATCGTCGACACGCCCCAGCCGCAGGTACACCTCAACCAGCTCGGGTGCCGGCGACAGGTCCGGATCCTTCAACCCATACTCGGCCAGCACGTCGACCAGCCGCTCGTACTGCGGTAGCGCCGCCGCCGGATCGCCCCGTCCCAACTCCAGGTCGCCCAACGCGAACAGGGACCACAGCGTGCCGAGGTGGATCTCCTGCTCGGCACAGATCCGCAGACACTCCGCAGCCAGCTCCTGGCACTCCGCTCGTCCCTCGTGCGACCACAACCACGCCAGTCCGGCCAGGTTCATCGCCAGCTCGGTCGTCTGCCCGGTCTCACGTGACAACCGGATCCCCTCGTCGTACGACGTCTCCGCATCGGCCCAGCGATCCGTTGTCGCGTCGTCCCGCGCCAGCACGAACAGGAGGCCCGGCAGCGTCCCGAGAGCGACCTGCTCCCGCCGTTCGAGCATCGCCTGCTGCAGCATCGTCCGGCCGGTGCCGGTCTCGCGGAGGAACAGCGCGGCCATCACCATCCACACCTGGCGGCGGCGGTCGCGGTCCAGCTCGTCCGACGGCTCCAGCCCGATCGCCGCACGGATCTGATCCATCCCGCCGTCCCCGGCGAGCACCTTCGCCACACCGCTCGCGAGCATGCCCATGATCCGTGGACCAGGTCGCTCGAGCGCTGGGCGGAGCCGATCCAACTCGTGCGCGACCTCCAGCCCTGCTGCGGCATCACACAGGCGAAAGCACGCCCCGACAGCATCAGCCAGCAGCCCGGTGGCCACCTCCGGGTCCGTGCACTCGGCCGCTGCGGCCACGAGGATGTCGCGAGCCCGGCGCGGCGAGCCGCACTTCACTTCGATGTCGCCGCGAATCTCCTGCGCCCGAAGTTTCACCGACAGCGGCGGCTGCAGCATCAACGCGTCAGCAAGCAAGGCGTCTGCCCGCTCCGCAAGTCCGGCCGACCACGCCGCCTCGCCAGCGGACACCAGCCTGACTGCGCGGTCCTGCAGCCCCTCGCTCAGTCGCCCTGCCCGCTCGTACGCCGTCGCAGCGACTGCATGCGCCCCGCGAGCCGCGGCGTGCTCAGCCGCAACGACCAGTGCGGCGGCCACCTCGTCGTCAGCGCCTAGCACTGCCTCGGACAGGTGCCAGGCACGCCGGTCCTCGTCCGGTGTACTGCGGGCAACCGCGCGATGCGCAGTACGTCGCGCTGCTGGATCAGCACTCGTGTAGATAGCGGATCGGACCAGAGGATGCCGCCAGACGACCTCACCATCGCGGATCGCAACCAGTCCGGCTGCCTCTGCCTCCTCGAGTACCGCGACGTCCACGCGCAACTCTGCGCACGCTCGCGCCACGGCTCCGAGTTCACAGTCGTCGATCGCCGCGACCAGCAGGGCCGTGCGCACATCCGGGTCGAGTCGGTTTGCCCTGCTGACAAAGGCTTCCGCGAGCATCGTCGGTACTGCGAGCGGCACACCAGGCGGCGTACGGTGCAAGCGGTCCGGGTCGTCTGCGAGCTCGAGCAGGGCCAGTGGGTTGCCTGCCACAGTTCGGTAGAGCTGTTCGACCAGGTCGCCCGGCAGGTGCGGCACGAGTTGCTGCGCGGCCTCGAGCGTGATCCCGTCGAGCTGCAGCCTCGGCAGGTCGGCCTCCAGCGCATGTGGTTCGTGCGCGCGGGCTGCGATCAGCATGACGATCGGATCGGCCACCAGGCGTCGCGCGGCGAACAGCAAGGCTTCTGCGGACGGACGGTCGAGCAGGTGTGCATCGTCGATGATCAGTGCGAGCGGGGCGTCTTCGGCGTACCGGCAGATCAGGCTCAGGGTTGCAGCGCCGACAGCGAACCGGTCCGCCGGAGTGCCGGTGTCAGGTCTCAACGCCAGCGCGGATGCTAGTGCTGACTGTTGGGGACCGGGGATACGGTCAAGGCTGGACAGCGCTGGTCGTAGTAGTTGGAGCAGCGCCGCGAACGGCACCTCCTGCTCAGCTTCGGCGCCGCGAGCACGCAGGACGCGCAGTCCGTCGGCCTGTGCGGCGGCCTCGTCCAGCAGGCTGGTCTTACCGATGCCGGGCTCGCCGGTGACGAGCAGCACCCCAGCGGCTCCGACACGCGCCCCCGCGATCACTTGCTCGATCACCCGGCGCTCAGCCTCCCGCCCGATGAGCATGTCTCGCAGTGTGCACCAGGTGCCCCACCTGATGCGACGGTCAGTCCACGTTGCCTAGGTTCGCTCGGGTACGCAAACCACTAGGGGGCAAAGCAAATGACTGTTGCAATCGACGCCGACAAACTGATGGGCTTCGTGTTCAAGGCTGTGGACGAGGTAGGTGCGACGCTGAATGCGGCGCTGGTGGTGATGGGCGATCGACTCGGGTACTACCAGGCGCTCAGCGATCAGGGCCCGGCCACACCGTCCGAGCTGGCCGAGCGGACCAGCACCGACGAGCACTACACACGCGAATGGCTGAACGCCCAGGCCGCAGGTGGGATCGTCGAGTACGACGCGAGTACCGGCCGCTACACGTTGCCACCGGAGCACGCCGTCGCCATGACCGACCCGAGCAGCCCGGCGTACCTGCCCGGCTTCTTCCAGATCGCGCTGGGCACGCTGCAGCACACCACGGACACGATCGAGGCGGCGCGCAGTGGTGCCGGGGTCGGCTGGCACGAGCACACGTCGGATGTGCACGTCGGGTGCGAGCGGTTCTTCCGGCCGTCGTACAACGCCAATCTGCTGCCGAGCTGGCTTCCCGCGCTCGACGGCGTGGTGGAGAAGCTCCAGCAGGGTGCGACGGTGGCCGACATCGGCTGCGGGCACGGCTCGTCGACCATCCTGATGGCCGAGGCATTCCCGCGGTCGACGTTCATCGGCTCGGACTACCACCAGGCCTCGATCGAGACCGCCCGGCTGCGTGCGGCGGACGCAGGTGTCGCCGATCGGGTGTCGTTCGAGGTCTCACCGGCCGACAGCTTCAGCGGGTCCGGATTCGACCTGGTGACGACGTTCGACGCCCTGCACGACATGGGCGATCCGGTCGGCGCGGCCCGGCACGTACGGGAGGCGCTGGCGCCCGACGGCACCTGGATGCTGGTCGAGCCGATGGCCGGCGACCGCGTCGAGGACAACCTCAACCCGGTTGGACGGGCGTACTACGGCTTCTCCACGCTGCTCTGCACACCGGCGTCACTGTCCCAGCCGGTGGGGCTCGCGCTCGGCACCCAGGCCGGTCCGGCGCGGATCCGGGACGTCACCAAGGCCGCCGGGTTCACTCGGTTCCGGATCGTGGCGGAGACGCCGTTCAACCTGGTGTTCGAGGTGCGCCCTTGACAGATTAATTCACCAACTGGTGAAGTGTTGCAGGTGCTGACTGGGCTGCCGAAAACGTTCGGAGCGCTCGCGGACCCGACTCGGCTGGCGATCGTGAGCCGGCTGAGCCGGGG
The DNA here is from genome assembly GCF_040300265.1 of Kribbella sp. NPDC000426. NCBI lineage: Bacteria > Bacillati > Actinomycetota > Actinomycetes > Propionibacteriales > Kribbellaceae > Kribbella > Kribbella sp. NPDC000426. The sequence continues at coordinate 522,217 of NZ_JBEPDK010000007.1, forward strand.
CGACGCGACGATGGGCGAGCTCGCCGAGCCGCACCGGATCACCCCGCCCGCGATCACCAAGCACGTCGGCGTGCTGGTGGACGCGGGTCTGGTGCGCCGGCGCCGGGTCGGGCGGACGGTTGTGTGCACGCTCCGTCCGGAGGCGCTGTCGGAGGTGGAGCAGTGGCTCGGCGACCTCACGACGTACTGGAACAGCACCGTTGACCGGTTGGAAGAACTCCTGCGAGGGGACGACGATGGACACTGAGATCCGGATCGAAAGGGTGCTTCCGGCAACGATCGGCCGGGTGTACGACGCCTGGACCCGCGCGGAACTGCTGGCCCGGTGGTACTGCCCGAACCCCAAGCTCGATCTGTTGGTGCAGGCCGACGTCCGGGTCGGCGGCGAGTACGTCGTCGAGATGGGGCCACACGTGGTCCGCGGGAGCTACCTCGAGGTCGAGCCGCCGAGCCGGCTGGTGTTCAGCTGGAAGTGGGACGGCACCGAGGACGAGCCGACCCGGGTCGAGGTGGCGTTGACCGAAGTTGCCGACGGCACCCGGATGGTCCTCAGCCACACGGGCTTCGCCGACGCCGAGGACGCCGCCAACCACCGCCTGGGCTGGGAGCCCGAGGTCGGCCGGCTGGTTGCCCTGCTCGAGTCCGTCACCGCTCCACAGCCCGGCCCCGCAGCCGATCGAGGATGAGGACGAGGACGACGGTTGCCGCCAGCAACACCACGGCCTCGGCCGCGGCGACGAACGTCTGACCGCGGTCGGTCAGCGCGAAGATACTCACCGGCAAGGTCCGCCACGACGCCGGGTACACCATGATTGTCGCGCCGACCTCGCCCATCGACAACGCGACGGACAGCCCGGCCGCCGAGGAAATGGCGGGCAGCAGCATCGGGAGCCGGACCCGCCACAGCACTCGCGCCGGCGAGGCACCGAGCGAGGCGGCGACGTCGGCGTACGACGGATCGACTCGTTGCAGCGCCGCGGCAACCGTTCCGTAGCTGAAGGCAACCATCAGCACCAGGTGTGCGATCACCACGATCCATTTGGTCCCGTTGAGGAGCACGGGTTGCCGCGAGAACGCGACCAGCAGGCCGAGCCCGACCACCACCGACGGCACGGCGATCGGCAGGTGATGCATCGCGTCGGCAACTCTCGCAAACCGCGAACCATAGGCAGCGATCGCGCCCCATGTCCCGAACACCACCGCGAGCAACCCGCCCATGAACGCGGTCTGCAGACTCACCGACAACGACGCGAGCTCGTCACCCGACAACGCCTCGCGCAGGTGAGCCCCCGTCGGATCCGAAGGCAGTACGCCGTTCCACGAGCCCGCAAAGGCCGCCGCGATCACCACCACGAACGGCAGCAACACCAGCAGCCCGAACACCACGGCGAACGCGGTCCAGACGACTGCCTTCCCGGTCCTAGTCCAGACGAGCACGACGGCCTCCCAGTGCCATCCGCAGTACGGCGTACAGCCCGAGCGACAACACGATCTGGACGACCGCGATCACGCACGCGCCCGGGTAGTCGAACATCACGATGCCCTTGGTATGCACGAGCATCGGCAAGGTGGTCGTCCCCTTCGCACCGAGGAACAGCACGATGCCGAACTCGTTCAGGGTCAGCAGCAAGGTCAGGCTGCCGCCCGCGACGAGCGCCGGGCGGACCTCGGGAAGCACGACCTGGCGCAGTACACGCCACGGGCCGGCGCCGAGACTGGCTGCCACGTCGAGCTGTGCCCGCGGCAACCGACTCATTGCTGCTAGCAACGGTCGCATCACGAACGGCGTGTAGAACGCGACCTCGGCCAGTACGACGGACCACGGCGACGTGAGGAACCCGCCCGCGCGCAGGATCCCGGTCGTGCCGTAGATGAACGTGAACGACAACGCCACCAGGAACGACGGCAGCGCCAGCATCGTGTCGACGAGCCCGGCGACCACGCGCGCACCCGGGAACGGCACGAAGCTGATCACCACCGCGAGGAACGTTCCGACGATCAGACAGCCGGCCGTCGAGCTCACGGCGATCTGCACGGTACGCACCAGCGCGTCCCGGAACTCCACCGACCCGACGACGTCACCCCATGCGGGGATTGACTCGATCGCCACCAGCACCAGCGGATACACGACCAGCACCGCGATCACCAGCAACGGCGGCAACATCCACAACCACCACCCGTCCCGCCGCTGGCTGTTCACGACGACGGTGGCCCCCAACGCCTCGACAGCCATCACCCCACCCCCGCCGGCACCAAGCTGCACGCCTCCACCGGCAACACAATCACCACAGCCGCTCCCAGCTCGGGCACCCGCCGATCAGCCGGCACATCAACCCGCACCACCACATCAGCAAGCCCATCCACCACACAACTCACCTGACTAGAAGCCCCCCGCCACTGCGCCGCCACCACCCGCCCCACCAACCTCACCGTGTCCTCGCCCGCACCCAGCACGCCCACACCACCCGCCGCCGGCGGCGCGCCCGCACCACCCGGCACCGCCACACCAGCCGCGCTCACACCAGCCGCCGCGGCCGCGCTAGCGGCCGCTGGCGGCTCGAAGCGGATTGCATGCGGGCGGATGCACAGCAGGCTCTTCCCCTCCTCGGGCTTCAGCCCCGGGATCACGACGCCCGCCACCCGTATGACACCGTCGTCCACCACGACCGGCAGCAGGTTCGCCCCGCCCAGGAACGACGCGGTGAAGGCCGTCGGCGGTGCGGCGTACAACTCGGCGGCCGGCGCGATGTCGACAAGTCGAGCATCGCGCATCACCGCGATCCGGTCCGCGAGCGCCAACGCCTCCGACTGATCGTGGGTGACGTAAACGATCGCAATATCCGGCACCTCACGCCGCAACTTCTGCAACTCACCGAGCATGTCCGCCCGCAGCTGCGCGTCCAGCGCCGCAAGCGGCTCGTCCAGCAGCAAGACCGACGGCTGGATCGCCAGCGCCCGCGCGATCGCGACTCGCTGCTGCTGCCCACCGGACAACTCCCGCGGAAAGCGCCGCCCGTACGCCGTCATCCCGACCATCTCGAGCATCTCGCCCACCCGCCGCCGGACCTCGCTCGCGGGCTTGCGGGCCGCCCGCAGCCCGAACGCCACGTTGTCCGCGACCCGCAGATGCGGGAACAGCGCGTACTGCTGCACGACCACCCCAATCCCCCGCCGGGCAGGCGGGAGGTCGGTGACGTCTTTCCCGCCCAGCCGGATCCGCCCGCGCGTCGGCCGGACGAACCCGGCCACCGCCTTCAACGCGGTCGACTTCCCCGACCCGGACGGCCCGAGCAGCGCGACCGTCTCACCGGCCGCGACGCTCAGGTCGAACCCTTCCAGCGCGCACGTCCCGCCAAAGTGCACGGTCACGTCCTCGAGCTGAACCGTCATCCAACAGCCTTCGTGTACGCCGCGACATCGCCGTCCAGGTCGCTCAGCACGGCGGACCAGTCCGGCTGCCAAACCTCGACGCCGGCAGTCACCTTCTCGACCGTCTGGAAGTTCGCGTCGGTCGGCTTCACGTCGTCCCGCGCCGGAACCCCGAAGGCGTCCTTCGAGACCGTCTGCTGCGCGTCGGTCGAGAGCAGGTAGTCCATCAACTGCTTGCCGCCATCGGCGTTCGGCGCACCGGCCGCGAGCCCCATGACGTACGGCAGCGCCAGCGTGGTCTGCTTCCCGTCCGCACCAGCGGGGAAGAAGATGCTGAACGCCGACTTGTCGTTGGCGATCGATGCCGCGTTCATCTGTACGTCGCCGTTCGCGACCAGCAGCTCGCCCTTGCTGACCTTCGGCTGCAGCTTGCCGGTCGACGCGGACGGACCGACGTTGTTCGCCTCGAGCTTCTTCACGTAGTCGAGCGCGCCCGGCTTCCCGAGCAGGTGCTGAAGCAGCAGCAGTACGGCGGTACCGTCACCGGCCTGACCCGGCGTCGAGTACTGCAGCTTGCCCTTGAACTTCGCGTCGAGCAGATCGTCGAACGTCTTCGGCGTACCCGCCTTCTGGTTCGCGATGAAGCACAGGTAGTTGTCGACGACCGTGACGTAGTCGTCGCCCTTGACGCCCTTGACGTGATCGGCGCCGGCTACGGCGTACTTCTGCAGCAGGCCGTCCTGCGACGCCTTCTGGATGAACGGCGGCAGCGTCACGAGGACGTCGGCCTGCGGGTTCGACTTCTCCTTCTGCAGCCGCGACACCACCTCGCCGGAGCCGGCCTCGACGGTCTGGACCTTGATCCCGGTCTTCTGGGTGAACGCGTCGAACCGGGTCTTGTACCAGTCGCCCAGGCCGTCCGCGGTGTACACGGTGACGGTCTTCTTGCCGCCGTCGCCGGTGGCCGCGACTCCGGTCCCACCGCACGCCGTCACACTGATGGTTGCCGTCAACACCAACGTCGCGGCAAGCAGGGTCTTGAGTGCCTTCACTTCTCCAGCCTTCGATCGAGGAGCAGGCCGGGCAGTTCCCGGACCGACTCGAGTACATGCGTCGCACCCGCGGCGTCGAGCTGTTGTTTGCCGTGGGCACCGGTCAGGACGCCGGCGACGATCCCGGCACCGGCCCGGATCCCCGTCGTCATGTCGTAGGCGGTATCGCCGGCCACGGCCACGTTCGCCACGCTGTCGGTCTTCAGCTCGAGCAGCGCTTTCAGGACCATGTCCGGATACGGTCTGCCACGGCCCGCCTGAGCCGGACAGAGAGTGAGGTCGGCCAGCGTCTGCCAGCCGAGTGCGGTCAGGATTCGGTGTTGGGTGGTCTCGGAGAAGCCGGTGGTCAGACAGACCTTGATGCCGGCGTCCTTGAGTTGGCGGATCGCGTCCGCTGCGCCGTCGATCGGCTTCAGCCCGTCGATCAGGTTGCTGTAGGCATCTTCGAACGCCGCGTTCGCCTCCTGCGCCGCCTCTTCACGGTCGAGCAGCGCACGGAAGACGGTGATCTTCGACTCGCCCATCGTCGCGCGGACATGCGCGATCATCCGCTCGCACTCCGGTGTGCCCGGCTCGATGCCCTGGGCACCGATCGCGGCGGTGAATGCCTGTTCCACCAGGCCGCCGTCGGCAACCGTCGTACCTGCCATGTCGAGTACTGCGAGCTGGATCATGCGCCGAGCCCTTCGAAGCTCGCCTCGGCGATGGCGGGTGACATCGTCATCCCCCGGCCGCCCGGTCCCGTCACCAAGTGGATGCCGCGAGCAACTTCCCGCCGTACGACCACCTCGTCGTTGGTCGCCTGTGAGTACACGCCGGCCCATCGCTGGGTGATCGCGGGCAGTTCGCGCCCGAGGATGCTTTCGGCCGTCGCGCGCAGGTACTCGTACGGCTCGCTGCGCACGTCGAACGAGAACGGCTCGTCGTACTCATGGGTGTCACCAATGGTCAGCCCACCGTGCGCGCGCTGCACCATCAGCAGCTGCATCCGGTGCTCCTCGGCGATGGGAGCCTGCGGCGGGAGATCATCGGCGTTGTACGCCGGGTAGTACCGGAAGCTGTCCCCGTCGGCGACCGCGGTCGTGAGTACGTCGTCGAGCGGCGCTGTCTGCATCATCTGCAGGCGCACCCGGCGTACCGGGAGGTCCTCGGTGAGCTCGCGGACCAGCCCGCTGTGCCACGCCCCGGTGCAGAGGAAGACAAGGTCGCCCTCATGGGCCTCACCGCGGTCGTCGACGATCCGGCCGTCCTGAACGTTGCGCACTTCCCGGCCCCCGAGGAACTGGTAGCGGTCCGACTTCATCAGCTCGGTACGCAGCGCCGGCACCACCTCCCGCGGCTCGACGATCGCATCCCGCGCGCACCACAGCGCACCTTGCAGCTCGCCCTTCAACGCCGGGTTGCGTTCCCGGGTCTGCTCCGCGTCGAGCACCTGAAACCCACGCGCCGCCGCATCCGGCCGAGCTGCCGCCTCCTTGGCAATGGCGACCTCGGCCTCGCTCCGGCAGACCGTCAGCGAGCCGGCCTTCCGTACGCCGATCCGCGGCAGCTCCGCCCACAGGTCCCGCGCCCGCTGCGCCAGCTCCACCTCGGCGCCGTCGGCGCGCCCGCTGACCCAGACCAGCCCGAAGTTCCGCACGCTGGCGCCACGGGCCTCGAGCTCGCGCTCCACCTGGACCACGTCGTGCCCCCGCCGTACCGCTTCCCAGGCATGGAACGTGCCCAGGACACCTCCACCGACCACAACCACCCGCACACTCGCTCCTCTCGTCGGACCATAGATTGGTCCGGACCAATGAAGAGCGCGTGCGAAGAGACCGACCGCCGGATGAACCGACGGCGAACAGGTGGGGATCTAGGGCCCGGCCCAGCGCGGATCTAGGGGCGGAGGGTGGCGCGGAAGCCGACGCGGTCGCCCCTGTACAGCGAGCGGACCGCCTCGATCGGGCGGCCGGCGGTGTCCCGGCTCTTGCGGTGCAGCAGGAGCATCGGGAGTGACTGGGTCGCCTTCAGCAGGTCAGCCTCACGAGGCGTCGCGATGACGGTCTCGACGAGCTCTTCCCCTTCGCCGAACTGCACCCCGAGCTGACCGGTCAGGCACCCGTACAGCGAGCCGGTGGGATCCAGCACCTCTTTCAAGGTCGGGAAGCGTTCAACGGAGAGGTACGTCGTCTCGAGCCCGATCGGCTGCCCGTCCGCGAACAGCACCCGCTCGAGCCGGTGGACCGGCGCGCCCTCGGCAATGTCGAGCTTCTCCGCGAGTACTGCGTCCGCGGCAAGGTCGTCGAACTCCACGACCTCGCGTGCCGGCGTATGACCCTGCGCCCGGAGCGCTTCCGTGTAGCTCACCAGCGCGAGCGGCTGCACGAGCTTCGGCGTCGCGACGAACGTGCCCTGCCCCTGCCGCGCCCGCAGCCGCCCGTCCGCAATCAGCTCCCGGATCGCCTGCCGCATCGTCCAGCGGGAGACCCCGAACTCCTTCGCGAGCACCCGCTCTGGCGGCAACGCCGCGCCCTCGCCCAGACCCTCGACGACCTCGACCAGCCGGGTCTTCACCACGAAATGCAGCGGAACGCTCACGAAACCGACTCTAGTCGAGCCCCGGTTCCACTCCCGGCCGTCACAAAGGTCGAGCCCCGGGCGGCAACCCGGGGCTCATGCGGATGGATGGACAGTTGGCGGAACTCAGCTGCCGGACTTGCGCCTGAACTGGCGCTTCTGCTTGTCGTTGTGCGCGTCGCCGACGCCCTGCCCCCGCACCCCGGATCCCGGATGCGAGTGCTTCCCGGCGTTCTTCTTCTCGAGCGCTTCCCGGAACTTCTTCTGCAGATCGTCCGCCGGCTCGCTGGACTTGTCGCTCATACCGTCTCCTTCACAAACCGTCAGGCGTACGCACCCCACGCTAACCGAGGGTGAAGACGAACCGCGAGTGGAATACCGCCGATCTCACCTGTGGAAAACTCCGGCCGCGGTCCGGGCCGCGCTGTCGCCGCGCCGGCCTGATCTCGCTCGCCGGGGTCGGCATCGGCTTTCTTGTGTACCTGCTCGCCGCGAGCGCCGGTCTCGCCACACTCTTCGCGCTGGTCCCCGAGATCTACCTGACGCTGAAGCTTGCCGGTGCGGCGTACCTGCTCTGGCTCGCCTGGAACGCTCTCCGTCCCGGCGGCTCGTCGGTCTTCGCGACCCAGGAACTGAACCCCGACCGCCCGCGCAAGCTGTTCGGCATGGGCCTGCTGACCTGCCTGCTCAACCCGAAGATCGCGATCCTCTACATCTCGCTGCTCCCGCAGTTCCTCGACCCGTCCCGCGGCCATCTCGGTCTGCAGAGCCTGATCCTCGGCCTCACCCAACTCACGGTCGGCGTCGTCATGAACGCCGTCTTCGTGATCACCGCCGGCTCCATCGCCGTCTTCCTGTCCGCCCGCCCGGCCTGGATGCGCATCCACCGTTACCTCATGGGCACCGCCCTCGCCGCCTTCGCCATCCGCCTCGCCACCGACCGAGCCCGCCCACTCGCCTCCCACTGAACCCTGTCGTCCCGGATACTGCTGCGCGTGGTGATGCATGCGGGGCAGCTGAGCGTGACGGTCGAGCTGGTCGAGGGGCTGGTGCGCGAGCAGTTCCCGGAGTGGAGTGGGCTCGCGGTTCGCTCGGTGTCGTCACACGGGACGGTCAACGCGCTCTTCCGGATCGGCGACGACCTCGTGGCGCGGTTCCCGATTCTGCCGGGTGACGTTGCGACGGTGCGGGCCGAGCTCGAGGACGAGGCCGATGCGGCCCGCCGGTTGCGGCGCATCTCGCCGTACCCGACTCCTGAGCCGGTCGAGATCGGGGTGCCCGGCCTCGACTATCCGCTGCCCTGGAGCGTCTACAGCTGGATCGACGGGACGATCGCGTACGACGCCGACGTGGCAGGCTCGACAGCGTTCGCCGAGGATCTGGCGCGATTCGTGCTGGCGTTGCGCGCGGAGCCGACCGACGGACGCGTGTTCACCGGCACGTGGCGCGGTGGCGTACTGACCTCGCAGGACAAATACGTCGTCGATGGGCTGGAGCGCAGCCGCGACCTGATCGACGTCGACGGCCTCGCTCGGTTGTGGGCCGACCTCCGTACGACACCGCGCACCAAGCCCGACGCCTGGACCCACCGCGACCTGATGCCGGGCAACCTCTTGGTCGAGGACGGCCGGCTCGCGGGCGTGATCGACGTCGGCACGTTCACCGTCTCCGACCCCGCGATGGACCTCCAGCCCGCGTGGAACCTCCTCGACCCGACCGCGCGCGCCGCCTTCCGCAGCGCGCTCGGCAGTGATGACGACGAGTGGCGCCGCGGGATGGGCTGGTCGTTCGCGCAGGCCATCGGTTGCCTCTGGTACTACGTCGAGACCAACCCGGTCATGTCCCGGACGGCCCACCACACCCTGACGGCGCTGCTCACCGCCGCCTAGCCACGAAGACCCACTCCTTGCCCGGCCGATCCGGCGCCTCCCGTACGTCGTCCACCGTGAACCCGGCCGCGGTCAGCGAATCCTCGACCTCGCTCCGCTCCCGGAACCGCAACGTCGAGTCCGACGTGAGTACGGCGCCGTCCGACGAGAACACGTACGTACCCCGGAACGTCACGTACGGCAGCTCGACACTGACCAGCTCGCTCCAGACCTCCACCGTCCCACCGCCCGGGACCGGCTGCACCTGATGCGTGGGCTCTCGCGTCCACTCCTCCCACTGTCGCCGCGCCGGATCCCGCGTCTCGAACACGAACCGCCCGTCCGGCTTCAACGCCGCATGCACACCGTCCAGCGTCGCCGACCACTCCTCGTCGGTCAGGAAGACCTGCGCCACGTTCCCCGTCATCACAGCGAAGTCCACCTGCAGCGGCGGCAACGTCGTCGCATCCCCATGGATCCACCGCACCCGATCCGCAAACTCCTTGCCCCGAGCAACCTCCAACGAGGCCTCCGCCGGATCCACACCGACGACTTCGACGCCGATACGAGCCAGCCAACAAGCCAGCTCCCCCGTCCCGCACCCCACATCCAGCACCTGCCGCGCCCCGAACTCCCCCACCATGGCGACGTAATGCTCCAGATCCCCCCGCCCAGCATCCAGCGAGTCATAGATCGCCACCAACCGAGGCACCCCGAACAAGGCATCAACCATGCCCGCGACGCTAACCCGTCGCCCGTGATCTGGGCGAACGCATTTCAGGACGTCGCTCCGGTGTAGCGCCGCAACCCCCGTCGCCACGCAAGTCCTGCCAGCGCGGCCGCACCGATGGCTGCAAGGACCCCAGCTGCGACCACGCCCACCCGCGGTCCGCGCAGCAACGCGGCCGACGGGACCGAGGCGATCAGCGCCATCGGGAACACATAGGTGAGGACGACGCGGATCGGGCGGGCGAAGACGTCGGTCGGGTAGCGGCCGAGCTGCCACGCGGAGTGGAAGAACACATCCAGCTGCAGCTTCGGCGCCCAGAACGCCAGGCATGCGAGCAGCACACTCAGCGCCCACGTCACGACCAGCCCCGCCACGACAAGCACCAGCCAACTGACCACCCCGGCCACGCTCAGCGGCTGACCAGCGATCCCCCAACCGAGCACACCGAGGCCCAGCACGAACTGGATCAGCGCCAGCGGCGAGGACAACGACAAGCTGGCCAGGAACAGACTCGATGCCGGCTGCAACAAATACCCGTCGAGCTTCCCGTTCCGGATCCCGGTCTCCGGGAACCACGACAGGTTCGGATCGATGAACGTCCCACGCAACCCGGTGATCAGCTGATACGTCCCTATCAGCACCAGGAACTCCGCCTTCGACCAGCCCGCCAGGCTGTCCGCCCGCGTGAACACGATCAGCACCGCGGCCACCGCCGTACCAAGGCCGGTGAACGCCAGCAGTACGTCGAAGACCAGGTTGACCCGGAACGCCACACTCCGCCGCAGCGCCATCGAGAACCCCACACCCACCAGCCGCAGCAGCTTCACGATCCCACCGCCGTGTACCGCCGTACGCCGATCCGCCAAACGACCGTGACCACGAGCACCAGCACCACCACCCAGATCAGTTGATAACCCAGCGAACCCCGGCCGCCGGAAGCGATCTCGGCCGGCAGACCATTCATGCCGTAGAACGGCAGCACCTCGGCCACCCGGCGCCACGCATCCGGCAGCAGCGCGATCGGCGCCGCCGTACCGCCGAGCAGGAACGTCAGCTGACTCCCGAAGCCGACCACCGCATGCACGCGATCGGTCCAGAATGCGGTCAGCGCCAGCAGGAACGTCCACAGGAACACGAGGACCGCGGCGAGCAGGATGTACGGCGTACTCCGCACCACCGCCGACCATTCGAATCCGACCTGCAACGCGATCCCGGTCAGCAGCACGATCGGTGCCCCGAGCAACGTCAGCCACGCGCGGATCGCGAGGTTCATCCCGATGACGCCGATCACGACCGGTTGCGGGCGGAGCAGCTCGTGGCTCAGCGTCCCGTCGTAGATCCGCTCGGAGAACGTGTGCTGCTCGAACGACTCCGTCATCAACGTCACGAGGATGATCGCGACGTAGTACCGCCCGATGGTTGGATCGTCCGGGTAGACGGCGGACCACACGAACAATCCGATCAGCGGCGCGACGACCGCCTGAACCACGAGCGTCAGCAGGAACCACCACGCGCCCGACCACTCCAGCACCTCCTGCCGGAGCCGGAATCCCAGCAGGACTGCGGTTCTCATCGCAACCCCTCGCGATAGGCCTGGTCGATGACCTTCTCCAACGGCGGCTCCTCGACGGCGAGATCCACGACTTCCATTGCCTGCAGCAACCGTCCGGTCGTCGCCGCCACCTCGTCGCGCGGCACCCGCAGTACCCACTGCCCGTCGGCCTTCTCGACCACCTCGCCGAACGCGGCCGGATCGCCCTGGGTGGAGATCCGGATCAGCTTGTACGGCGACAACCGGGCGGACAGCTCCGCGAGCGGGCCGTCGTACTGGACCTTGCCGTGGTCGATCAGGATCAGCCGCGGGCACAGGGTTGCGACGTCGGCCATGTAGTGGCTGGTCAGGAGGACTGTCGCGCCGGTCTGCTCGACGTACTCGGAGACGAACTCGCGGATCTGGCTGGCGGCGCTGACGTCGAGGCCGATCGTCGGCTCGTCGAGGAACAGCACCTCGGGGCGGTAGATCAGCGCCATCGCGAGGCCGACGCGCATCCGTTCGCCGAGGCTGAGGGCGCGGAGTTGCCGTTCCAGCAGGGGTTCGAGATCGAGGAGAGCCTCGAGGTCGGCGAGCGTACGGCGGAACGTGGGGCGCGGGACGTCGTACAGCAGACGCTGGTACTCGAGGGAGTCCATCACGGTCAGTTCCTGCGATCCGCCCACCGGCTGGCTGCCTCGGACGAACGCGATGCGCTTGAGGAAGGCGGAGCGGCGTTGCCACGGGATCGTGCCGAGGACGCGGACGTCGCCGCCGGTCGGGTGCAGGATCCCGGACAGGATCTTCATCGTCGTGGTCTTGCCGGCGCCGTTCGGGCCGATGAAGCCGGACACCTGGCCCGGCGCGATCGTGAACGAGACCTGGTCGAGGGCCTGGACCGTCTTGTACTCGCGTTTGACCAGCGAGCCGAGCGCGGCCCGGAGACCCCCCTTGCGGACCGGAGCTTTGTAGGACATCGAGAGGTTTTCGACTTCGACGGCAGTCATGCGCCCGACGGTAGGAAGAAAAGACGCCCGTAAGTGGCTTATTTTCCTGAGATGATCGGTGGATGCGTGCCGAACGGCTCCTCCGACTGCTTCTGCACCTGCAGACGCGCGGACAGTCGACGGTCGCGCAGCTCTCCGCCGCGCTCGGGGTCTCGCCGCGCACGATCCAGCGCGATCTCGAGGTACTGAGCCTCGCCGGCGTTCCCGTGTACTCGATCCGCGGGCGCGGTGGCGGGTGGGCGCTGCTGCCCGACTACCGCACACGGATGACCGGCCTCACCCCGTCGGAAGTCATGTCCGTCTTCGTCGGCGCGACGGCGCACGTGCTGGCCGACCTGGGCCTCGACGCCTCGAGCGATCAGGCCGTCAGCAAGCTGATCGCTTCCCTCCCTGAGGGCACGCGCCGCGAAGCGGAGTACGCCCGCCAACGCCTCCTCATCGACCACGCCGGCTGGGACGACCGCCGCGAAACCCCCCGCTGGCTAGACCTCTGCCGCCAAGCCCTGTGGGAAGAACTGCACCTGTCGATCACCTACGCCGACGGCACCTCACCCTTCCCCGTCTCCCCCTTGGGCTTAGTAGCCAAGGCCCGCACCTGGTACCTGGTAGCAGCCCGCACCGACGGCCGCCTCCGCACCTTCCGCCTCTCCCGCCTAACCTCAGCTACCCTCACCACCACCCCCTTCACCAGACCGGCGGACTTCGACCTGGCCACCTACTGGACCCAGTCCCAACGAGAGTTCCAGGCCTCCCGCCCCTCCTACCCCACCACCCTCAAAGTCCGAGACCACGCAGTACGCCGCTTCCGCCCCACCCACCCCATGCTCCCCGCCCCCAACGGCTGGTGGATCATCCACACCGACCTCGAAAACCCCCAAGAAGCCCAATCCGCAGTCCTAGCCCAAGCCGGCGCCGCCATAGTCCTAGAACCCCCAGAACTAAAAACCCTCGTCCGCGAAGCCGCCCAGCAAGTCGCAGAATCGCACTGAGCGTCAGCCCTGTTCGGTCGCGATCATGAAGTTGTAGCCGGCGAGCTTCACGACGAACGACCGCACGCCCCACGCGCGTTGCTCGATGGGGCCTGGGTGTTGGTGGGCGGCATGTACGTCGTCGATCGCGTCCGCAGGCACTTCGACGTAGAACTGGACGCCCGCCCCGCGATGGTCCCGCGCCTCAGCCGGCAGGAACTGCTCCGAGTCCACCCCGAGCATCACCTGTCCGCCGCGTAACTCCACCACAGCCATCGGATCCCCGGAGTCCTTCGGCGTCGAGTACGCCAGCCTCCACCCGCTCGCCACGAACTCATCAGCAGCCGCATACGGATCCGAGGTCGCCAGGATAGGAGTAAGCACGCACGTCATCCTGCCGGAGAATGTCGGCGGGGGCAGCTACCTTCACCAACCATGTGGACGACCACGCTGGCGACCGTCGCCGAGGCCCTGAACGGCGCCCGCATCGAGTGGATGCTCCTCGGCAGCGCGGCGACGGCGCTTCGCGGGGTCGCGATCGTCCCGGGCGACATCGACATCGCCGTACGCACGCCAGACGACATCACCCACGCGGCAACAGTCCTGCCGACCCCGCCCGAGCCGCCTGATCCGAGCCTGTGGTTCAGCACGCTCGCCCAGCCGACCCTCGAGTGGGGCGATGCGGGCGAGCGCTGGTACTTCGGCCGCTGGATGATCAACCAGGTGAAGGTCGAGCTGGCCCACATCGACGCTCCCGCCACCGCCGAGCTGCTGGTCGAAACCCGAAGCCCGCTCGTATGGCGCGAACGCCAAACCCTCACCTGCCACGGCCAGCCCATCCCGACCGTCCCCATCGAGGTACAACTCGCCACGATGATCGCCCGCCACCAAGCCGCCCGGATCGACGCGACCCTCGCCCACGCGCCCCTCGACCTGCAGCTCCTCCGCCGCGCGATCACCGACAAACAGTCAGAAATCCCCGACCTGACAGTCCCCGACCAACTACAACAACTACTGACCTAGATAGGCGGAGTGCACCTCGGCCCAGAGCTCACTAAGCGTCTCAGTGAGATCCGTCAGCCGATCCAGCTCCTCCCGATCCTCACCGGACGCCGTCCGAAGACTCCGAAACGCCTCCGCATTGAACTCACCAGCCGCACCCGCAACCACCCCAGCCAACCGGCCCAGCTCATCCCTCCCAAGCCCCGCGCGCAACCCACCGATATAAGCAGCCTCGGCCTGGTCGTAAGCCTCTTCGAAGTTCCCCAGATCTGCCATGCCAGTAAGTCCAACACGTTGAGGTAGCACTCTGCCGAACGCCGGGCGGTACGGCGAGCTCGTCACGGCTTGTCGGTGCCGCCTGCCATGCTTCATTCCGTGCTAGAGGATGCCACCGAAGAAGACGCTCAACCGCCGTACGCCGAGCCGATCCGGCTCATCGGTGGCATCAACTTCACAACCTGGCCGGATCTCAAGTGGAGCCGAGGGAACTCCCACCTGGCGCTTCTGCAATCCAAGTTCGCAGAATGGCACTCCAGCGCCCCTGTCTCGGTCGATGGGGTGCTGCGCGAGGACCTTCTGGGGATCGACCTGGTCGCGCGAGTTCCGAGAGGGATCCCCAAACACGAATGGTCGCTCGACCTCGGCGACGCGCTCCACAACCTCCGAAGCGCGTTCGATGCCATGGCGTGGGGCATGGCGCATTTCAACGACACCGAGCCTGCCCGCCCCAGGTCGGTTTCCTTCCCGATCTGCACCGAACAGAAGCAGTGGGAGAAGGCACTCAACGACTGGGTTGGCGACATCCGCCCAGAGTTCCAAGAGCGGCTCCGGATCATGCAACCGTTCACGTACATGCCGTCCGGGAGCGTGTCGGTGCTGTCGATGCTCCACGACCTCGACATCCAGGACAAGCATCGCGACAACCTGACAGTCTCGGCCGACCTGCAAGCCATGGACGTAAGCGGCTCGTTCCAGTACGAGGATCCCGACACTTCGGCTGTACCGCGCGTGGAGATGGCCTCGAACATTAAGTTCGGTGACGGCGTGGTGCTGGGGACGATCCACACCGGAGCGCCGATTCGCATGAGCGGCCAGCTGATCCTGCGCCCGGCGATGAAGGTTCAACTGACCTACCGCGACACTACGTACGACGTGATGCCGATGCTCCAACAGTTCGTGACCGAGACCCGGCGCTACCTCGACATCCTGCTGTCCGGCCTGGCTTCGCCGAACGAGCCGGCCGAAGCGGACTGGTCACCGATGGAAGCAGTCAGACGTTGAAGCGGAACCCCACGACGTCGCCGTCCCACCCCAACTCCCCCTCCTCTTTCCTTATACGTTGAACCTGAACTCCACGACGTCGCCGTCCTGCATGATGTAGTCCTTGCCTTCGATGCGGACCTTGCCGGCGGAGCGGGCGGCGGTCATGGAGCCGGCGGTCATCAGGTCGTCGTAGGAGACGATCTCGGCCTTGATGAAGCCGCGCTGGAAGTCGGTGTGGATGACGCCGGCGGCTTCGGGGGCGGTGGCGCCGCGCTTGATCGTCCAGGCGCGGGATTCCTTCGGGCCGGCGGTCAGGTACGTCTGCAGGCCGAGCGTGTCGAAGCCGACCCGGGCCAGTACGTCGAGGCCGGGCTCCTCGATGCCCATCTCGGAGAGCATCTCGCGGGCCTCGTCCTCGTCGCCGAGCTCGACCAGCTCGGCCTCGAACTTCGCGTCGAGGAAGATCGCCTCGGCCGGCGCGACCAGGTCCCGCATCTGCTGCTTCAACGCCTCGTCGGCGAGCTCGTCGGCGTCGCAGTTGAACACGTACAGGTAGGGCTTGGCGGTCATCAGCATCAGTTCGCGGATCGCGTCGCGGTCCACGTCGGTCGCGATCACCGGCGTACCGGCCTCGAGGTGCTTCTGCGCCTCGCGGACCGCGTCGAGGACGGCGACCGATTCCTTCTTCAGCCGGGCTTCCTTCTCCAGCCGCGGGATCGCCTTCTCGACGGTCTGCAGGTCGGCGAGGATCAGTTCGGTCTGGATCGTGGAGATGTCGTCGGACGGCGAGACCTTGCCGTCGACATGGGTGACGTCGTCGTCGCGGAACACCCGGGTGACCTGGCAGATCGCGTCCGACTCGCGGATGTGGCTGAGGAACTTGTTGCCCAGCCCCTCACCCTCCGACGCGCCGCGGACGATGCCGGCGATGTCGACGAACTGGACGGTGGCGGGGATCACCTTCGCGGAGTCGTACAGCTCGGCCAGCTTGCCCAGCCGGGCATCCGGTACGCCGACCACCCCGACGTTCGGCTCGATGGTCGCGAACGGGTAGTTCGCGGCGAGCACGTCGTTCTTGGTCAGCGCATTGAACAGGGTGGACTTGCCCGCATTGGGGAGCCCGACGATTCCGATGGTGAGTGCCACGGGCGTCAAGGTTACGCGGCGAACACCGAAGTACCCCAATCGTCAGAGCACGAAGGCCTCCAGCGAAGCGCCGTACCACCGGTCGACACGGCCCAGCGGACGCATGCCCAGTCGCCCGCAGACGGCCAGCGAGGCGACGTTGTCGGGGCGTACGACCGCGTAGATCTCGCTCAGACCGGACTTGAACCCGTGCGAGATCGCGCCCCGCGCCGACTCGGTCGCCAGCCCGCGGCCCCACGCGTCGGGATGGAAATGCCAGCCGACCTCGACCTCGCCGCGGCTCGCGGTCCCGTCCGACGGCTCGGGCAGCGGCACCAGCAGCACCGTCCCGGCGACCTCCCCGCTGGCCCGCTCCTCGACGGCCCAGACGCCGTACGTCGTGTCGCGGTTGCGCTCGTTCCAGCGCTCGATCGTGCGGCCGGCCGCGTCCCGGTCCGCCATCACCCGCGGCGCGGCGCCGAGCCAGCGCGACACCTCCCAGCGCCGGTAGATGTCGAACACGCGGTCGCCGTCGGTGTCCACCCAGTCGCGCACCACCAGCCGGTCGGTCTCGTACACAATCCTCGGATCCATCGCCACACCTCCCCAACCGTTCATTTATCCGTCCCAACCAGCGGCGAGCAAGCGACGTCTCCAGTCTGTGACCACTTGGACGGATCGCATCGGGATTCCCTCACGCTTCGTGTTCGGCTGCCTGCAATTCCTGCGGTTCGGCTGCCTGGAACTGGTGTCCTGCCTGTTCCCGGCGTTCCTGTTCGCGGGCCTGGCCGTCTCGAAGTACGTCGACCTGCCGATCGCGCGGTACGACGCCTTGCTGATCTACTGCATCGCCCTGACCCTGCTGTTCTGGGTGGTGCGCCTGGAGACGTGGCGCGAGGTCGCGGTGATCTTCGGGTTCCACCTGGTCGGCCTCGGGCTGGAGCTCTTCAAGGTCCGCGTCGGCTCCTGGCAGTACCCGGGCGACGCCGTGACGAAGATCGCCGGCGTACCGCTGTTCGCCGGTTTCATGTACGCCGCCGTCGGCAGCTACCTGTGTCAGGCCTGGCGACGGTTCGACCTGCGGGTCAGCAACTACCGCCCGTTCCTGACCACGATCTTCGCGGTCCTGATCTACGCGAACTTCTTCACCCACCAATGGCTCCCCGACCTGCGCATCCCGATCGCGCTCGGTCTGCTGATCGTGCTGCGCCGTACCTGGGTCTTCTTCACCGTCGGCGTACGCCGGTACCGGATGCCGCTCGCCGTCTCGTTCGCGCTGATCGGGTTCTTCCTCTGGATCGCCGAGAACGCCGGCACGTTCCTCGACGCGTGGAACTACCCCGACCAGGTCAACGTGTGGCATCTCGTGCACCCGGCGAAGTTCGGCGCGTGGTCGTTGCTGGTCAGCATGAGCTTCGTGCTGGTCGCCAGCGTGAAGTCGCTCGAGGGCCGGCTGTACCACCGTGGCACGACCGCAACAGTCGAGATCGCACCGCAACATCGCGATGCCAACCCTGCTGACGGGTAAGGCGTCTTCAGTGGTGTGAGGCTCCTGAGGGGGAGCTGTTGCTGGGGAACAACCGCCCGATCTGCAAGGGGAGCATGATGTCGCGAAAGCTTGCCGCCTTCGTCGCGACCGGTGTGGCGCTGGCCGTCGTCGTCGGATCGCTACTGGTCCTGGCGCTCGGCCACCAACGCCAGCCGGAAACGACCGCGGCAACCACGCAGACCACGAGGTCCGCCACGCCGTCGCCGACACCGACCGACACACCGACGCTGAACGCACCGCCGTCGACACCGCGCAAGCCGGCGCCGGACCCGACCGCAGCGTTTGCCATAGGCAACAAAAAGGTGCTGTTCTTCAGCTTCGACGACGGACCGGACCCGCTGTGGACGCCGAAGGTGCTGCAGGTGCTCGCGAAGTACGGCGCACACGCCACGTTCTTCGAGCTCGGCGCGATGCAGGCCGCGCACCCGGGTCTGCGCGAGCAGGTGCTTGCCGCCGGCAACACAATCGGCAGCCACTCGATCACGCACCCGCAGCTGACCGCGATCTCACCGGCCAAGCGGCACCACGAGATCTTCGACGGACCGCACTCGACCTGCTTCCGCCCGCCGTACGGCGCCTCGAACCCGAAGGTCCGCGCCGACATCAAGGCCGCCGGGATGGTCCAGGTGCTCTGGGACGTCGACCCGCGCGACTGGGCCCGTCCCGGGACGAACGCGATCGTGCACAACATCATGACCCACGCGCACAACCACAACATCATCCTGATGCACGACGGCGGCGGGAACCGCGCCCAGACGGTCGCGGCCCTCGACAAGGTTCTTCCGCTACTGAAGGCCCAGGGCTACAGCTTCCCAGCCATGGACTGCTGACCGCCGTCGGCGCAGAATGCGCCATGGATGCTTCACGGGAGCTGCATCGCCTGGCCAGCGGGTACCAGGTGACACAGGCGATCCACGTCGCCGCCCGGCTGGGACTCAGCGACCTGCTCGCCACCAGCCCGAAGAGCCTGTCCGAGCTCGCCTCGGCGACCAACGCCGACGAAGAGGCGTTGGGCCGGCTCATGCACGCGCTCACCGCACTCGGCCTCTACTCGGCCGACGGTGACGCCTTCGCCAACACGGAGCTCGGCGCGGCGCTGCGGGTCGACGCACCGCACTCGGCTGCCGGTTGGGCCCGGTTCATCGGCACCGGGTCGCACTGGGAGGCCTATACCGGGCTCGAAGAGAGCATCCGTACCGGTGAGACGGCCTTCCCCGCCGTGCATGGCGAGCCGGTGTGGGAGTACCGCGCGAAGCATCCGGACGAGCAGGCGGCGTTCGACGCGGCGATGACGTCCAGGTCGGACGCGGTGGCCGACGCGGTTCCCGCGGCGTACGACTTCAGCCGCTACCGCACCGTGGTCGACATCGGCGGAGGCCGCGGCCGGCTGCTGACCAGGATCCTCGAGCGCAATCCGTCAGTCAGCGGGGTCTTGTTCGACCAGCCCGACGTGGTGGCCGGTGCGGACGAACTGCTCGCGGAATCCGGTGTCGCGGCGCGCTGCAAAGTCGTCGGAGGCAACTTCTTCGAGAGCGTCCCGGCCGGTGACGCGATGGTGCTGAAGTCGGTGATCCACGACTGGGCGGATGCCGAGTCGGTCGAGATCCTCCGCACCTGCCGCCGCGCGCTGCCCGCCGACGGCCGCGTACTCCTCGTGGAACAACTCCTCGACCGCTCCCCCGACCCCGTCGGTACGGCGTTCTCCGACCTCAACATGTTGATCATGACCGGCGGGCGGGAACGCACCACCGATCAGTACGAGGCGTTGTTCGCCGCCGCCGGCCTCGGTCTCAGCGACGTCGTTCCGACGGCCGGCCAGTCGTTCATCATCGAGGCGACACCCCGGCAGCAGGCGTAGTTCGCAGAAACTGTCGGTGGGCTTCGGCACTATCAGTGACATGTCCGGTACGACGGTGTTGTTGATGCTGCTCTTCCTCGCGGTGGGGCTGCTGCTGGGTGCTGCCTTCGGGGTGTTGTGGGTGCGCGGGCGCGACGGCGCCAAGCTCGCGCGAATCACGGCCGAGCGGGACGCGGCCGAGGATCGCGTGGTCGAGCTGACCCAGGAGCGGACGTCTGTCGGCCAGCAGATGGGCGGGCAGGCCGTCGTCAAGGATGCGCTCGATCGCCTGCACGCACAGCTGAACCAGCTCGAGAAGGGCCGCGCCGCCTGGCAGAGCCAGCTGCATCAACAGGTCAATGAGGTGCGGATGAGCGGCGAGGCGTTGCGTCGCGAGACGGCGTCGCTGTCGACCGCGCTGCGAAAACCCCAGGTCCGCGGACGGTGGGGCGAGCTGCACCTGCGCCGTACCGTCGAGCTGGCCGGCATGGTCGCGCACTGCGACTTCACCGAGCAGACGACGACGTTCGGCGAGGACGGCGTCCTGCGGCCCGACCTGGTCGTGCGGCTTGCCGAGGGCAAGAACATCGTCGTCGACTCGAAGGTCCCGCTGGCCGCGTTCCTCGATGCGAGCGAGTCCGACGACGCGGCGTACCGCGAGGATCGGTTGCGTGCGCATGCCCGCCATCTGCGGACGCATGTCGATCAACTCGCGTCGAAGGCGTACTGGACGCGACTGTCGCCGTCCCCCGAGTTCGTCATCCTGTTCGTGCCCGGTGAGTCGTTCCTGTCCGCGGCCCTCGACATCGAGCCGTCCCTGCTGGAGTACGCCGCTGAGCGCCGCGTGATCCTGGCGACGCCGACGACGCTGATCGCGACACTGCGCGCGGCGGCGTACGCGTGGAACCAGTCGGCGCTGACCGAATCGGCGCAGCAGGTGTTCGAGCTCGGCCGGGAGCTGTACGAGCGGCTCAGCACGATGGGCGAACACCTCGGCCGGGTCGGTCGATCGCTCACGTCCGCGGTCGAGGCCTACAACGGTACGGTCGGTTCGTTCGAGCGCCGCGTGTTCATCACCGCACGCAAGCTCCGCGACCTGCACGTCACCGAGTCCGAGCTGACCGCGATGGAGTCGATCGAGGCCTCCGTCCGACCGCTCACCGCGCCCGAATTCCTGGCCATCGAGGACCCGCAACCCACCAGACATTGGCCGCCCACGCAGGCCGGCTAGATGATTGTCGGAAAGCCGACAGTGGTGGGCTGTTGACAGTCGGTGGTCACCTCACGACACGATGAGAGCGCTCTCTCGGGGGGCCGACGTGAGGAGGAACCATGCGGTTCAGAACGCGAATGCTGGCTGTCGCCGCGGCCGCCGCGACCGTCGCCGGTGTGCTGTCGGCGCACGCGGACCGGCCGGCGGAGGCTGCGGTACCGGCGACGATCCCGTTGACGATCACGAACAACTCGGGCCGCGGCGACGCGGTGTACATCTACAACCTGGGCACGAACCTGGCCACCGGCCAGCAGGGCTGGGCCGATGCTTCAGGCGTCTTCCACGCCTGGCCGGCAGGCGGCAACCCGCCTACCCCGGCGCCGGACGCGTCGATCACCGGGCCGTCGAACGGGCAGTCCGTCACGATCCAGATGCCGAAGTTCTCCGGCCGGGTCTACTTCTCGTACGGCCAGAAGCTCGTCTTCAAACTGACCACGGGCGGCCTGGTGCAGCCCGCTGTGCAGAACCCGAGCGACCCCAACCGGAACATCCTGTTCAGCTGGTCGGAGTACACGCTCAACGACGGCGGGCTGTGGATCAACAGCACCCAGGTGGACATGTTCTCCGCGCCGTACGCCGTGAGCGTGAACGGGAACACGACCGGCCACCTGAAGGCGGGCGGCTACAACTCCGTCTACAACGCGCTCAACGCCAGCGGCTGGGGCGGCCTGATCCAGAAGGCCCCCGACGGCTCGGTACTGCGAGCACTCTCCCCGCTGTACGGCGTCGAGACCGGCGTATTGCCCGCGAGCGCGATGGACGACTACATCAACCGGGTCTGGTCGAAGTACAGCTCGGAGACGCTGACCGTCACGCCGTTCGGCGACCAGCCCAACACGAAGTACTTCGGCCGCGTGTCCGGCAACGTCATGAACTTCACCAACAGTTCCGGCGCGGTCGTCACGTCGTTCCAGAAGCCTGACTCGGCCAGCGTGTTCGGCTGCTTCAACCTGCTCGACGCTCCGAACGACCAGGTCCGCGGCCCGATCTCCCGCACGCTCTGCGCGGGCTACAACCGCTCCACGCTGCTCACCAATCCCAACCAACCCGACTCCAGCGACGCCAACTTCTACCAGGACGCCGTCACCAACCAGTACTCCAAGAACATCCACGCCCAGATGGCCGACGGCCGTGCCTACGGCTTCGCCTTCGACGACGTCGGCAACCACGAAGCCCTCGTCCACGACGGCAACCCGCAACAGGCCGGCCTGATCCTCGATCCGTTCAACTGAGGCTTGACTCCTCGGTCCGTTAGTGGCAACTTACCGTTCGTGGGTACTTACGGATCACTCGAAGCGGCGGGGCCGGTGCTGGATGCGCTCGGGGACCCGACGCGGCGGGTGATTCTCGAGACATTGCGGACCGGCGGGCCGTGCTCGGTCGGGGTGCTGGCCGAGCGCGTGCCCGTCAGCCGTCCCGCGATCTCGCAGCACCTGAAGGTGCTCGGGGCGGTCGGTCTGGTGCGGCACGAGTCGCGCGGCACCCGGAACATCTACCGGGTGCACCAGTCCGGTCTGGACGAGCTGCGCAGCTGGCTCGACCGGTTCTGGGGCGACACGCTCGATGCGTACGCCGACCACGTCAGGCGGACCGAGGAGGAACGGAAATGACTGTGGAGCAAGACATCTCACCCTTGGTGAAGACGGTTGTGGTGCCGGTCGGCGTCGAGCGGGCGTTCGAGGCATTCACCGCGGAGACGTCGGCCTGGTGGCCGCTGTTCAGCCACTCGGTCGGCGAGGCCGCAGCAAGCGAGGTCCGTCTCGAAGGCGCCGTCGGCGGCCGCATCGTCGAGTACGGCGCCGAGGGCGAGCTCGCGACCTGGGGCACGGTGTCGGACTGGGATCCGCCGGCGAAGGTCGGCTTCAGCTGGCACCCGGGCGGCGACCCGGACGAGGCGGGACAGGTGACGGTCACGTTCAGCCCGACCGACGACGGCACCGAAGTACAACTGGTGCACGCCGGCTGGGAACGCCGCGGCGACGGCGCTCGGGCGCGCATCGGCTACGACACGGGATGGGACTACGTGCTGGGCAAATATGTGGAGTTCGCCCGATAGTTGGTCAATGACGGCTCCGCTTGACGCTCGCGCACTGGAAGCTTCGTTGCGGCCGCATGGTGAATCGGTCATGCTGCCGCGCGAGGCGTACACCGATCCCGCCGTGCTCGCCTGGGAGCGCCGGCACTTCTTCGCCGGCACGTGGACCTGCCTCGGTCGCGTCGACGAGTTGTCCGACGGTACGACGTACCGCGAGGTGACCGTCGGCGATATCGCGACCATCGTGACGTTCGGGGAGCGGCCGCGGGCGTTCGCGAACACGTGCCGGCATCGCGGTCACGAACTGCTGCAGCGCGACGAGACCAGCCAGCGGCCTGCAGTGGTGTGCCCGTACCACGGGTGGTCGTACGAGCTCGACGGCTCGGTGAAGGCGGCGCCGCGGATGGGCGACGGCTTCCATACCAAACCGTATGGTCTGGTCGAACTGCCGGCCGAGGTCTGGCAGGGCTGGCTGTTCGTCAACGCGACCGGTACGGCGACGTCGTTCACGGATCACGTCGGCGGACTGACCGAGCTCGTCGCGCCGTACGCGCCGGAATCCCTTGTCCTGAAGGCGCGACACACGTACGACGTCGCGTCGAACTGGAAGACGATCGTGGAGAACTACCACGAGTGCTACCACTGCCCGCTGATCCACCCCGAGCTCTGCAAGGTGTCGCCACCGACGTCAGGCGACAACTGGAACCTTCCCGGCGCGTGGGTAGGCGGCCTGATGGACCTGCGACCGGACGCCGAGACGATGTCGCTCGACGGCCGGTCTCACGGGGTGCCGCTCGACGGCGTCGACCCGCGCCGGGTGAACTACCTCGGCCTGTTCCCGAACCTGCTGATCTCGCTGCACCCGGACTACGTGATGACACATCGCATGGAGCCGCGCACGCCTGGCCTGACCGCGATCGAGTGCTCCTGGTACTTCCGGCCCGAGGTCAAGGATCCGTCCTACGCCGTGGAGTTCTGGGACATCACGAACCGCGAGGACTGGGCCGCGTGCGAATCGGTCCAGCGCGGCGCCGAGTCGCCGCACTTCCGGCCCGGCCCACTGGCACCCGCGGAGGACGCCGTCTACCAGTGGGTCACCATGCTCGCCCGCGGCTACCTGGGCAAGGCGCTCAGTAGCCCAGCGTGAAGCGCTGCTGGTTGTGGGCCGGCTGCTCGAGTTCGTTGATCAGGGCAACCGCGTAGTCCTCGGCGGAGATCTGCTCGCCGACCGGCTCGTCCTGGCCGAGACGGAAGACACCCGTGCGCTCGCCGGGGGCGATCACGAAGGCCGGGGACAGCATCGTCCAGTTCACGTCGCTCGCCCGCAGGTTCTCGAGCGCCTGCGACACCGTCAGCGACTCGTTCTTGTACTCCGCCGGGAAGTCCGGGCCGTCCACCACACGGTTGCCGTTGACAACCAAGCTGCCGGCGCCGCCGACCACGATCAACCGGGTCGCCGTCCCCTGTACCGCGGCGATCAGGTTGTCGACCGCGTCCAGGTAGTCCTGGTGGTCGCCGCCGGTCCGGCTCGGCCCGATCGCCGCGACCAGCGCGTCCGAGTCGGCCGCAAGCTCCTTGGCCGAGGCGACGTCGTCGGCGTTCGCCCGTACCGCGCGGACGTCGGCCGGCAGTTCGCCGCCGGACCGGGTGACGCCGGTCACCTCGTGGCCGCGGCTCACCGCCTCGGCCGCAACCCGGCTGCCGACCATGCCACTTGCTCCGTACACCGCGATCTTCATCGTTGTCCTCTCGTCTGCGATCGCCGCCAACGGTATCTATTGGTAACTGGCTACTTCAACGTGCTATAAGTACCTTGTGGTAACCAAAGGGAATGTGTTCGACCCGAACTGCCCGACCCGGGTGATCCTCGACCGGATCGGCGACAAGTGGACGGTGCTCGTCGTCCTGCTGCTGCGCGACGGCCCGCTCCGGTTCACCGAGCTCCGCGACGGCATCGGCCGGGTCGCGCCGAAGGTGCTGACCCAGACGCTGCGCCGGATGGAGCGCGACGGCCTCGTCAGCCGCGAGGTCTTCGCCGAGATCCCGCCGCGGGTCGTCTACACGCTCACCCCGATGGGCGCGTCCCTGATCGAGCCGATCAGCGTACTGACCGACTGGGCCGAGACCCACATGCCCGCGATCAGCAAGGCCCAGACGCAGTACGACGCGGTCTGATCTGCATCTGGACAGGTAGTGCACTGCCGACACGGTGTACGCGCGGGCGCGTTCGCGCTCGGGTGCACTGCCGGCCGCCGGACACCTCCTGTCCAGGTGCAGATCGCCGGCGCAACATCACAAGCTCCGCACTGTCGGATTACAGCTCAACCTTTCGGCTGCGCTCAGGCATCACAAGTCTGACCGAATTGAACGAGATGGGGGGCTGGGAATGGACCCAGGACGCGACCACGAATTCGCCGAGTTCGTGGACGGGAGATTCACCGCACTGCAGCGGTTCGGCTACCTGCTGACCGGTGAGTGGCATCTGGCCGAGGATCTGGTGCAGACAGCGCTGACCAAGGTGTGGTTCCACCGGAACTCCTTGCGGAACGAGAACGCGCTGGAGAGTTACACCCGGACCGTGATGGTGAACACCAGCACGCAGTGGTGGCGCCGGAAGTGGCGCGGCGAAACACCCACCGAGCAACTACCCGAGCCGCGGGCGCAGGAACAGTACGGCTCTGTCGACGACCGGGACGTGTTGCTGCGAGCACTCGCCACGCTCCCCCGCCGAACGCGCGCAGCACTGGTCCTGCGGTACTTCGAGGACCTGCCGGAGACCGAGATCGCCCAGATCATGGGCTGCTCGGTCGGCACCGTGAAGTCGAGCGTCTCCCGCGGACTGGCCAAGCTCCGCGAGCACCACCTCGTCGCCGCCGTTTCCGCTCCGGCCCAGAAGGAGGGCTGACCCATGACCAACGATCTCAAGCAGCAGTTCGAGTGGCTCGTCGCCGATCCGCCGCCACCCACCACAGTCCCGAGCGAGTCCGTGTTGGCGCGTGTCCGTTCGGTACGGCGTCGTCGTACGGCCGGCGCGCTGACGCTGGCCGCGGCCGCGGTGGTCGCCGTCGCCGTTGCCACGAGCAACCTCACGGACCTCGGCAGCAGCCCGCCGGTCACCAACAGCCCGAGCGCACCGGTGACGATCGCCACCGGGCCCCCGACCGGAACGCAGTCGACAGCGGCCCCGACCACGACCGCACCGACCTCGACCGGAACGACCACGACCACGCAAGGGACGACCGGCACGCCGGGCGCCGGGACCACCCAGAGCACCGAGAAGCCGACGGGCACGACGACAACGGGAGCCGGGACCACGAACACGCCACCGCCGACTCGGCCGATCGAGGTCGGTGTCGTGCTCAAGCCGACCGTCACCGGCCGCACAGTCGCGGTGAAGGTAACTGTCTCGGGCACCGTCATCGTGCCCACGGTCGACGGGAAGAACCTGCCCGCCGACACATCGTTCCTCAACCTGTCCGGCGGCACGAACTACTACTGGGGCGATGGCCAGCAAGGCGGTTCGGACGGCGGTTCGGCCGGATGCGGTGGCGCCACGCGGAAGACCGGCCGCGAGACGTACTCGATCGATACGCACACCTACGCAAAGCCGGGTACGTACACGCTGCGCTACGAAGTGCGGTACTGCAACGCCAAGGACAGTGCGTTCACTATCACCAAGACCATCAAGGTGACAGTCAGATAGTCCAGGCGTGGTCGGAGGTGCCGGTGGTGGGGAGGCCGGCGGCCTTCAGGTCGGTGCGGAGGTCGCGGGGGAGGGCGAAGGTGAGGCTCTCCTCCGCGGTGGTGATTTCGCGTACGTCGCCGTAGCCGCGCTCGGCGAGCCAGCGCAGTACGTCGCGGACCAGCACCTCCGGGACGCTCGCGCCGCTGCTGACGCCGACCGAGTCGACGCCCTCGAGCCACGCCTCGTCGATCTCGTCGGCGTAGTCGACCAGGTAGCCGGCCTTCGCGCCGTGCTCGACCGCGACCTCGACCAGGCGCACCGAGTTCGACGAGTTGCGGGAGCCGACGACGATCATCAGATCGGCCTCGGGGGCAAGCTTCTTGACCGCAGCCTGGCGGTTCTGCGTCGCGTAGCAGATGTCGTCGCTCGGCGGGTCCTGCAGGTGCGGGAACCGCTCGCGGAGGCGGCGTACCGTCTCCATCGTCTCGTCGACGGACAGCGTGGTCTGCGACAGCCAGACGACCTTCTCCGGGTCGCGGACGGTGACGTTCGGTACGTCGTCGGGCCCGTCGACCAGCGTCACGTGCTCGGGGGCCTCGCCGGAGGTGCCGATGACCTCCTCGTGGCCCTCGTGGCCGATCAGCAGGATGTCGTAGTCCGTCGCGGCGAACCGCTTCGCCTCGTGGTGGACCTTGGTCACCAGCGGGCAGGTCGCGTCGATCGTCTTCAGCTGCCGCGTCGCCGCCTCTTCGTGCACCACCGGGGCGACACCGTGCGCGGAGAAGATGACAGTCTCCCCCTCCGGCACCTCCGCGGTCTCGTCGACGAAGATCGCGCCACGCTTCTGCAGCGTCTCCACGACGTACTTGTTGTGCACGATCTCCTTGCGCACATACACCGGCGGCCCGTACAGATCGAGCGCCTTCTCGACCGCCACCACGGCCCGGTCCACGCCCGCGCAGTACCCCCGCGGCGCCGCAAGCAGCACCCGCTTGGTCTCCACGGCGGTCGTCGTACCGGTGTCCTGAGGCTGGGAAGTCACGATCCCCATGGTACGGGCCAGTTTCGAGGAGCCGTCCGCCCTGTCCGGACGGCTCCCCCGTGGGAGGTGTTACCAGCACGTCAAGGATGCGTGGGATACGCCTTGTCCGCAAAGGATTTTCCGGCGGCCCAGGACCGGATCGCGACGAAATCCGTTGCGGTCAGACCGATCCGCGCATCCACCGGGAAGACGAACTGATGATCACCTGTGAAC
Organism: Kribbella sp. NPDC000426; assembly: GCF_040300265.1. NCBI lineage: Bacteria > Bacillati > Actinomycetota > Actinomycetes > Propionibacteriales > Kribbellaceae > Kribbella > Kribbella sp. NPDC000426. Next base: position 550,325 of record NZ_JBEPDK010000007.1, read on the forward strand.
TCCGTCTCGTCCGCCTCGTCGTCCACCCAGACGAACGGCCGATCGCCCACCCATTCGGCGATGTACGGCGTCTTCCACGAACCACGGCGTACCGGCCGCCGATCCGGCCAAATGATCGTCGGCAGCTCGGGGAGACCGAGGCGAGGTCCGAGGAGGCGGTTGGCACCGTGTTCCCAGCTGCTGGCCCAGACCAGGTTGAGCCGTCGAAATCCAACAGCAAGAGTGGGCGCATTACTCAACGTTAGGGTTTGTCGGTGGCGGGCCGTAGGGTCTGGGGCGTGGCTTTGGAGACGTCGCCGGAAGCACCCGCGGCCGTTCGCACGATCGCGAACGGTATTGCCGGCTGGATCAACCAGCTCGGCGCCGTGTGGGTCGAGGGGCAGCTGACGGACGTCTCGATCGGCCGCGGAACGACGACGGTTTTCGGCACGCTGCGGGACACCGATGCGGATATCTCGCTCCGGTTCACCTGCAACCGGCGGGTGTTCGAGACGGTCGAGGTACACGACGGCTCACGCGTCCTCGTGCACGCCAAGCCGAACTTCTTCGCCCGTCGCGGCACGCTCGCGCTCGCGGTCAGCGAGATCCGCCACGTCGGCATCGGTGAGCTGCTGGCGCGGATCGAGCGGCTGAAGCAGCTGCTCGCGGCCGAGGGGCTCTTCGAGCCGTACCGGAAGAAGAAGCTGCCGTTCCTCCCGCACACGATCGGCCTGATCTGCGGGCGCGACTCGGCGGCGGAGCGCGACGTGCTCGAGAACGCGAAGCGGCGTTGGCCGGCGGTCGCGTTCCGGATCGAGTACGCATCGGTGCAGGGTCCGTCGGCGGCCGGCGAGGTGATGACCGCGCTGCGGAAGCTCGACGCGGACGACTCGGTCGAGGTGATCGTGATCGCGCGCGGCGGCGGCTCGCTCGAGGATCTGCTGCCGTTCTCCGACGAGGGCTTGATCCGCGCGGTTTCGAAGACGAGTACGCCGGTGGTGAGCGCGATCGGCCACGAGCCGGATTCGCCGCTGCTCGACCTGGTCGCGGACCTGCGCGCGTCGACGCCAACCGACGCGGCGAAGCGGATCGTGCCTGACGTCCGCGAGGAGCTCGACGGCGTGCGACTGCTGCGCGAGCGTGGCCTGCGGGCGATCACGTCGTGGCTGGATCGGGAGACGCATGCGCTGGCGGCGATCCGTTCGCGTCCGGCGTTGGCGGCGCCCGTCACGGATCTCCAGCGACGCTCCGACGAGGTCGCGGCGCTGATCGAGCGCAGTCGCCGTACGCTGACGCATCGGCTGGATCGCGCGAGCGACGACATCGCGCACCGGCTGGCGAGCGTGCGGGCGTTGTCCCCCAAGGCGACGCTGGAGCGCGGGTACTCCGTGTTGCAGCTGGCGGATGGCACCGCCGTACGGGAAGTGGCGCAGGTGGCGCCCGGTGACGTGCTGCAGGCACGCGTCACCGACGGCCGCTTCGCGGTCGAAGTCAAGTCCGAGGAGAACAAGTGAGCGCCGACCGACCCGAGATGACGTACGAGCAGGCCCGCGAGGAACTCGTCGAGGTAGTCCGCAAACTCGAAGCCGGCGGCACCACCCTCGAAGAATCCCTGGCCCTGTGGGAACGCGGCGAAGAACTAGCCACCACCTGCCAACGCTGGCTCGACGGAGCCCGCGAACGCCTGGCCAAAGCCCAAGCCACCCACGAAGAAAAACCCAAGTAACAACCTCCTGCCGACCATGCAGCTGACCACACGCGCGGCCCGCCGCGGCGACTTGCTGCCGGCGGCCGAGGCCCGAGTTGCGAGCTGGCGAGGCGCCTTCACCGGCCTGGTGCCCCAGGACTTCCTGGACGCGATGGACCCGGTGTCGATCGCGTCGTCCTGGGCCGACAGCATCGCCGCGGGCCGCTCCCGCTTGTATGTCGCCGCCGCCGGCTCCGAGGTGATCGGGTACGCCGGTGTCGGGCCCGAGCGTGATCCGTCAGCGCCGGCGAACACCGGGGAGTTGTACGCCCTCTTCGTGCACCCCTCCCACTGGGGCACCGGGGCGGGGCGGGCGCTTGCCGACGCCGCATGCGCGGACCTTCGTGGCGCGGGCTGCGAGACGGTGTGGTTGTGGGTGCTGGAGGCGAACATGCGCGCCCGCCGGTTCTACGCGACGTACGGGTTCCAAGAGACGGGCGACCGGACCTACTCCTCGCTGAACAACCTTCCCGAGCTCAGGCTGGCAGCAAGGCTGTAGCGACCGCGCGGAGGCCCGACTTCATGCGCTCGAGGTCGAAGTTTTGGGTGCGGAGGGCGTGGTGGAGGTCGGCGGCGAGGGGGGCCAGGAGGGCGTGGGCGGTGTAGTCGGCGTCGAGGGTGGGGTGGGCTGCCTCGATCAGGTGGGCGAGGTGGCGGTGCCAGAGGTGGTACGAGCCGATTCGGTAGCGGGCGCCGTCTGAGGCGTTCTCGCTGTCCATGAACAGTTCGACGTGGCGGTCCAGGAGTTCGAGGTAGGCGTCGAGGAACGCCGTCACACGGTCGAGCGGCGGCGCACCCGGTCCGAGCGGGGGCGGCCCGGTGAGGATCTTCGCCTGGAGTTCCTGCTCGCGTTCGTCCAGCAGCGCGACCGCCAGGCCGGCCCGATCGCCGAACCGGCGGAAGACCGTGCCCTTCCCCACGCCTGCCTCCGCGGCGATCGCGTCGAGGGAGACGTTCTTCACCCCGTGCTCGGTGAACAGCCGGTCGGCCGCCTCCAGCACGCGCAGCCGGTTGCGCCGGGCGTCCGCGCGTTCCGGGCGCGGCTCACCCACAACCTCCAGAGCCCATTGCGAAGCGGACTGTGGTCCGGTACTGTCATCCATAAGACGGACTGTAGTCCGCTAAGTCCTCAGGAGGAAGCACATGAGCACGACACCTGGCACCGCGACCGTCGCGGTGGCGTATCACTCGGGGTATGGGCACACCGCGAAGCAGGCGGAGGCGGTCGCGGCCGGCGCCGCTTCGGTGCCGGGGACGGTGACGGACCTCGTCCCGCTCGACGAGCTGACCGAGGACGTGTGGGAGCGGCTGACCGCGGCGGACGCGATCATCTTCGGCGCGCCGACGTACATGGGGAGTCCGAGTTGGGTGTTCAAGAAGTTCGCCGAGGAGAGCGTGCGGATCTGGGCGGCCGACCTCGGCTGGCGGGACAAGATCGCGGCGGGGTTCACGAACTCCAAAGCGATGTCCGGCGACAAGCTCAACAGCCTGGTCGACCTGGCCGTGTTCGCCGCGCAGCACGGGATGATCTGGGTCGGGCTGGACATCTACCCGGGCTGGGCGGAGAGCACCGCGAGCATCGAGGACCTCAACCGCCTCGGCAGCTGGATGGGCGCGATGGCCCAGTCCGACGCGGACCTTTCAGCGGAGAAGGCACCCCCGGCCACCGACCTCCGCACGGCGGCCGCACTCGGCGCCCGCGTCGCACAGGTGACGCACCGCCACCTGCGGGGAGCGCTGGCCGCGTGAGCGCATACTCCAGTAGGGCTGGCTGATGGCGTGGCTTGTGCTGCTCGCGGCAGCCGCGTTCGAGATTGCGTTCGCGCTCAGCCTCAAGCCGAGCGAGGGATTCAGCCGCTTGTGGCCGACGGCCGGCGTGCTGGTGTTCGGCGTGATCTCAGTCGTGCTGCTCGCGAAGACGCTCGATCGCCTCCCCGTCGGTACGGCGTACGCAATCTGGACCGGCCTCGGCTCGGTCGGGGTGGTGACGCTAGGCATCATCGTATTCAACGAGCCTGCGACGCCGGCCCGCCTCGCCTGCATCGGCCTCATCGTCGCCGGCATCGTCGGGCTGCGACTGGCCGGAGCCGAGTAGGGGCGGACCTGCACCACTCATCAACGAGCCGCCTCGGCCGGTTCACGAGGGCCGCTGAGCGTGCAGGCGGGCGCGTGCGGGCCGTTGGTGAGTGCTGGAGGTCCGCGATCAGCTGGAGGCGTGGCGTCGGCGGCGCGGGTGGCTGGCGAGCGGGATCGGGTGCGTGTCTAGCGGCAACTCCTCGGCGGCGACGGCTTCGCCCGAGAGCATCTGGTGGTACGCCGCCCACGTGGTCGCCCGCGGCGGAATGTTGCCGATGGCATCGACCTTGGTGACCGGGTGGGTGCCGTTGTGGATCGGGGTCCACAGGTCGGAGTCGCTGCGCAGACCGCGGAGCTCGCCGAACAGCTCGCGCCCGAACCAGCACGGGTAGCTCTCGCCGTCGTCGTACCGCGTGACTCCGATCGGCGTCGCTGCCTCGGCGACCAGCGACCAGACGGCCGCAGAGGTGATCCCGGGCTGATCACCGAGCAGTACGACGATGCCGTCCGCGCGCCGGTCGACCGCGTCGAGGGCCGGCACGATCGACGAGCTGTCGGTGTCGTAGTGCGGGGACTCGACCACCCGCACGCCGTCGAGATCGACCCGGTCGTGGATCTGCTCGGACCCGCTGCCGAGCGTCACGACCAACTGGTCGAATCCGCACTCCCGCGCGGATTCCAGCGACGAACCGAAGAGGGTGCCGCCTTGATAAGCCAGCAATTGCCAGGGGGCGCCGAGGTGCGGCGAGCCGTTGGCGCCCAGCAGGAGACCCGTGACGAACATCGCCGGATCAACTCCCCGCCCGGGACGGCGTGAGCGTGGTGGGCATGGCTGCTCGGGCCCTCTCGCTAGTCCCCGAGCGTCAGAAGCCGAGCTTCGATCGAACCCTCTGCTGTGGGGGCATGTCAACGACCGTCCGGAAAGTGGTCGGGAATGCCCGGAAAATGGTCAGCGTAAGACGGAAGCGAACGCTTCAAGGGCGGGATATCCCGCATTTCCGGTAACGATCGTGGTGACTCCGGAACCGACCAGTACCAAGGCGTTCTCGCCCTTGCGATCGAGCAGAACCTTGCGCTGCCAGGTGACGCCGGTCACGGTCGCCGTACCGTCGTCGGACGTTCGGCCGAGTTTCTCCGCCAGGAATTTACCGCCGGTCACGTTGGACTGCTCCAGCCCGACGTATTTCTTCTCGGTGGTGACGACGCCCAGGTGCCAGGTCATCGGCTCCTGCTCGGGCTTGAGGAATTCGACGCTGGTCGCGACCCAGCCGGCCGGCATCGGCTCCGGACCGCGCACCCACGCCGCGGTCGCGTGAGCGTCCTGCAGTTGCGCCGTGTACTCGATCGCCTTGGGCTCGTCGGCCGGCTTCGGCCGCCAGGTGACCAGGATCAGGAACGCGACCACCACCAGGCAGATGACCAGCGCGAACACCATGTTCCCGACGGTCTGCGACTTCCGCTTGTCCCGTCGGTACGCCTGGCGGTACTCGTTCGCCTCCGCCTGGATCTGCGCGCGTTCCCGCGCCGCAGCCTCGTTGGAAGCACCCTGACCTGTCGAACTCATACGCACAGTGTCTCGCGAGCCGCAATCCGCCCGAACACCGGTCAGACTCGTTGGCTACGATCCGTTGGCATGAGCGATCCGACCACGCCACCGGCCCACCTGGAGGTCGAGGCAGATGCGCCCGACCGGAACCTCGCCCTCGAACTGGTGCGGGTCACCGAGGCCGCGGCGATGGCGGCGGGGCGCTGGGTCGGCCGCGGCGACAAGAACGGCGCCGACGGCGCGGCGGTGAACGCGATGCGCACGCTGATCGGCACGGTCGGGATGAACGGCGTGGTGGTGATCGGCGAGGGCGAGAAGGACAACGCCCCGATGCTGTTCAACGGCGAGCAGGTCGGCGCCGGCGAAGGCCCGGAGTGCGACGTCGCAGTCGACCCGGTCGACGGTACGACGCTGGTCGCGAAGGGTATGAACAACGGCATCGCGGTGATGGCGGTCTCCGCGCGGAACTCGATGTACGACCCGTCCGCGGTCTTCTACATGGAGAAGCTCGTCGTCGGACCCGAGGCGGCCGAGGTGGTCGACATCCAGCTCCCGGTTGCCGAGAACATCCGCCGCGTCGCGAAGGCCAAGGGCTCCTCGGTCGACGACGTCACCGTCGTACTGCTCGACCGGCCGCGGCACGACGAGCTGGCCACGCAGATCCGGGCGACCGGCGCACGGATCAAGTTCATCTCCGATGGTGACGTGGCCGGCGCGGTCGAGGCGGCGCGCCCGGACACCGGCCTGGACATGCTGCTCGGCATCGGCGGTACGCCGGAGGGCATCATCGCCGCCTGCGCGATGAAGTGCCTCGGCGGCAAGATCCAGGGCAAGCTCTGGCCGCGCGACGACGCAGAACGGCAGAAGGCGCTCGACGCGGGCCACGACCTGGACCAGGTGCTCGACACCGACGACCTGGTCAGCGGTGACGACTGCTTCTTCGTCGCGACCGGGATCACCGACGGCGAGCTGCTCCGCGGCGTCCGGTACGGGCGGTCCACCGCGCGGACGCACTCGCTGGTGATGCGATCGCGCAGCGGCACGATCCGCAGTATCGAGAGCGAGCACCAGCTGTCCAAGCTGCGCGCGTACTCCGCCATCGACTTCGAGCACGCCCGATGAGCGCACCCGTCCTCGTCATCGGCGAGGCCCTTGTCGACATCGTCGGTACCGCCGCCAAAGCCACCACCCGCAACGGGAACGGGAAGGCCAAGGCGATCCCGGGCGGGTTCGCGGCGAACGTCGCCGTCGGACTGGCCAGGATGGGCGTGCCGACCGAGTTGGTGGCGCGCTTCGGCACCGACCAGTACGGCGACCTGCTGGGCGCCCACCTGTTCGGCAACGGGGTTCAGCTCGCTCCCGGGACGGTCGATCCCGGGTTCCGGACCAGCACCGCGACGGCGACGCTGGACGCCGAGGGCGTGGCGACGTACCAGTTCGACATGACCTGGGACCCGCCGGCGTTGTCGCTGCGGCGGGGTTGCCCGGCGATCCACACCGGTTCGATCGCGACCATGCTCGAGCCCGGTGCGACGGCGATCCACCGGTTCCTGGAGTCGCTCGCCGATCAGCCTGTCACGGTCACGTTCGACCCGAACGCGCGTCCGGCGATCACCCCGGACCCGGTGACCGCGTGGGCCGCCGTACGGAAGTTCGCCGCGCTGTCCGACCTCGTCAAGCTAAGTGACGAGGACTGCGCGTTCTTCCGCCCGGGGGTGTCGCTGGACGACATCGCGACAGAGCTGCTGACCGAGAAGCGGACGCAGTGCGTGGTCATCACCCGCGGCGGCGAGGGCGCTCTCGGCGTCGGCCGCGACGTACGGGTCGAGGTGAAGGCGCCGGCGATCCAGGTGGTCGACACCGTCGGGGCCGGTGACTCGCTCATGGCGGCGCTCATCACCGGTCTGCTCGAGCGTGATCTCTTGGGCGAGCAGCGACTGGCCGGGCTGACCGCCGAGGACCTGCACGACGTCGTGGACTACGCGGTGAAGGCGGCTGCGATCACCTGCACGCGGCACGGCGCGGACCCGCCGACCGCGACCGAGCACACGGCGCGGTGGGGCGCCTGACATGTCGGCGGAGACGTGGACGTCCGAGCTGGAGTCCAAAGGCAGCGTGGTGTTCCTGCCACGCCGCGGCCGGTTGGCGATCCGGCTGGCCGGGTTCGCGCTGCTGATGGTGCTGTCCGCGTGGACGAACGTCGACCATCTGCGGGCTGACGGCGTCTCGGGTGCGCTCGGCGTACTGCGGCTGACCGCGCTCGCCGCGTTCGTCTACGGTACGGCGCTCACCGCGTGGCAGCTGATCACCAACCGTCCGGTCATCACAGTCGATGCCGAGGGCATCACCCGCGGCCGCAACCTGCCCTGGTCCGGCATCACCAGCATCGACGAGCCGACCGGTCTGCCGCTCGCCCGTACGGTGCAGGTCAACCCGGCGGACCGCCGTACCCGGCCGATCTCGATCCCGCAGGACAACGTCGAGGACCTCGAAGCGCTGACGCCCTGGCTGCGGTCGCTCCTGGACCAGCACCGCGACTAGGTGAGGGTGTTGCGGACCGCGCTGAGATGGGCGCGGGAGCGGGCCGCGGCGAGGTCGGGATCCTGCAGGCGGATAGCTTCGGCGATCGCCGCGTGGGCGGCCTGGTCGTGCCGGTGGCGATGCTGGTCGTCGAGCTTCAGCATGTCGATCATCGCCCGCCGGATCCGCGGCGCGAACGAGTCGAACAGCTCGGTCAGTACGGCGTTGTGCGCCGCCACGACGACCGCGCGATGGAACGCCATGTCGGCCTCGATGTACCAGTCGTCCGGCGCGCTCAACGCTGCACGCTTGCGGTCCGTCAGCGTGTAGCGGAAGTTCTTCAGATCGGCCGGCGTACGACGGACCGCCGCGAGCCGGGCGCCCTCGGTCTCGATCGCGAGCCGGCCCTCGAGGACGTCGGTGATGTCGGCCTTCCGCAGTACCTTGTCCCAGTCCTCGGCGGCCTGCAGCGCGATGACGAACACGCCCGCGCCCTGACGGCTCTCGAGCACACGACGGCCGGCGAGCTCGCGGACGGCCTCGCGGATCGTCGACCTGCCGACGCCGAGCTGCGCGGCCAGCGTCGTCTCGCCGGGAAGCTTGGCGCCGAGCGGCCACTCACCGCTCCCGATCCGGCGCAGGAGCTCCTCCGCGGCCTGCTCAGCTAACGGGTGACGGCGAATCATCAGACCATTCTACGAGACCTCAGGTTGTCAGCTTGTCTGAGGAGTTGGTAGCGTGCTCGGCATGCGCAAGCTTTCGGGTCTCCTCCTTCTTGGCCGCCACGGCGGGAGCTGATTCGACCGGCGCTCCCTCCGTGGAGTGCACTCGCCTGCCGGTCCTCCCATCGCTCCGGAAGGACCACCTCTGATGAACCGCCAGCAGCCCTCCCCCATGCCCAGCCACCGCTACCGCGACATCTTCGCCAAGGTCCCGGTCGCGCCGGTCGACCGCACCTGGCCGGACCGCCGGATCACCGCCGCGCCGCTGTGGGTGCCGGTCGATCTCCGCGACGGCAACCAGGCGCTGGCCGAGCCGATGGATCCGGCCCGCAAGCGCAAATTCTTCGAGCTGATGGTTGCCATCGGCTACAAAGAGATCGAGGTCGGGTACCCGTCCGCGTCGCAGACCGACTTCGATTTCGTCCGCCTGCTCGCCGAGTCGGACCTGGTGCCCTCGGATGTGACGATCGTCGTGTTCACCCCGGCCCGTGCGGATCTGATCGCGCGCACGGTCGAGTCCGTCGCCGGGATGCGCGGTGACGTGGTGATCCACATGTACGCCGCGACCGCGCCGACGTGGCGGGACGTCGTACTGCGTCGTACGCGGGACGAACTGGCATCCATGATCTACGCGGGGTCCGAGGAGATCCTGCGGCTGGCGGGCGATTCCGTGCGGTTCCAGTTCTCGCCCGAGGTGTACAACCTGACCGAGCCGGACTACGTGCTGGACCTCGCGGATCACCTCACCAAGCAGTGGGACGCGACGCCGGAGCGGCCGGTGATCATGAACCTGCCGGCCACCATCGAGGCCGCGACGCCGAACGTGTACGCCGACCAGATCGAGTACATGCACCAGAACCTGCCGCGGCGCGAAGGCGTGATCCTGTCGGTGCATCCGCACAACGACCGCGGCACCGGGATCGCCTGCGCCGAGCTCGCCGTACTCGCGGGAGCGCAACGGGTCGAGGGCTGCATCTTCGGGAACGGCGAACGCACCGGCAACGTGGATATCGCGACGCTCGCGCTCAACCTGCACGCGCAGGGGGTGGATCCGATGGTCGACTTCTCCGACATCGACCGGATCCGTGACGTGGTCGAGTACTGCACGCGGATGCCGATCCACCCGCGGCACCCGTACGTCGGGGAGCTCGTCTACACGGCCTTCTCCGGGACGCACCAGGACGCGATCCGGAAGGGTTTCGCCGTCCAGGGTGACGGCTTCTGGGACGTGCCGTACCTGCCGATCGACCCGGCGGACGTCGGGCGCGGGTACGAGGCCGTCGTCCGGGTAAACAGCCAGTCGGGTAAGGGTGGGATCGCACACGTGCTGGAGTCCGTGTACGGCGTACGGCTGTCGGCTGCGCAGGAACGGGAATTCGCGCAGCACGTGCAACGACGTACGGACGAGACCGGGCGCGAAGCGAGTGCGGAAGAGCTGAAGGCGTTGCACGAGGAGGTTTACGGGTGCTCGAACTGAAAGATGTCGACTTCGTCCGGGACGGCAAACTGCTGCTGTCCGGGGTGTCGCTGACGGTCGGCGAAGGTGAGCGATGGGCTCTGCTCGGGCCGAACGGCGCGGGCAAGAGCACGATGCTCGGCCTCTGCGGCGCGGTCACCCACCCCACCCGCGGCACGGTCGAGATCCTCGGGAAGCGACTGGGTACGGTCGACATCCGCACCCTGCGCGAGTCCATCGGTCACGTCAATCCGCGCCACCCGCTTCGCTCGCCGCTCTCGATCGTCGACGTGGTCCTCACCGGCCTGACCGGCACCATCGAACGCATGCCCCGCTGGGAGCCGACGGCTGCTCAGACCGAGCGCGCCTTGGAGCTGATCGACCTGCTCGGCATCAGCTCGCTGGCCCACTCCCCCTGGACCACCCTCTCCCAGGGGGAACGCGGACGGGCTCTGATCGCCCGCGCCCTCATCGCCGACCCCCGGCTGCTACTCCTGGACGAGCCGTCCACCGGTCTCGACGTAGCCGCGCGCGAACAACTCCTCGAAACCCTCGACCACATCCACACCACCCACCCCCACCTCGCCTGGCTCCTCGTCACCCACCACCTCGAAGAACTCCCCACCTGCACCACCCACGCAGCCCTCCTCCGCGAGGGCCAGATCCTCGCCGCCGGCCCGGTGGACGACGTGATCACCACCCCACTCATCTCCACGACCTTCAACCACCCCATCAAAATCACCCACCGAGCCGGCCGCTGGACAGCCACCGCAGGAGCCCGCACTGCCTTAGAGTGATCTCGCTTCGGGGATGGGGCGACGGCTGGGGGCGGCATGGCGGTAATGGGCGAGCGGCTGCCCGAGGCCTGGATGGTCGAGATGCACCGCAATGGGCGGGTGGAGTTTCCGGTACGCCGCTCGGCCCTCCTGCAGCTGCCCCTCCTTCTGCTTCTGGGACCGGCTCTGTTCTCGATCGGCCGGCTGCCGGACATGCTCGACGGAGGCACCTCGCGGTACTTCGGCTACCTGATCATCGTCGGGTACGCAGGCATCGCGATCGCCCTCGCCTGGCAGTTCATCACCCAACGCCCGTATGTCGTCGTGGACCGAACGGGTGTCCGCGCCGGCCGTCGCTTCATGCCGTGGACCGACGTCGGCTCCATCGGCCTGATCCGCGGCCAGAACCCGTTCCGCCAACTACCGATCCACCCGAAGAACGTCTGGGCCAAGGACCTCGTCCTCAGCCGGCACCACGTGAACGACCTTGCAGCGTTCCGGAGCTGGCTCGATGAGCTACTGGCCGAGCATCGGCAGGCGGCGCAGGAAGGTGGCGTGGGCTGATGCGGGACATGGGAGACGCTTCGGCGGAGGTTTGGGACGAGGAGTGGCGTCGTACCGGACGAGTGGGGTTTCCGTTGCGGCGACGGGCCACGCTTGTCGCGTACCCAGTCACGCTAGCGGGCCTGGTGCTGTCCGCGCTGAACCTGTTGCTCCATGGCGTGCAGCGCGACCTCGTCGGGGATCTCCTGTGGGCGGCGTTGTTCGCCGGCTTCATCGGCAGCGGGGCGTACCGCTTCGTCGCGCAGCGGCCGAGTGTTGTGGTGGATCGGGAAGGCATTCGGTACGGGCGGCGGAAATACCTGCCGTGGAGCGCGGTACGAGGGATCGGGATCGTGTCCGGGATACCTGGGAACCGGTCGCTACTGGTCCATCCGTGGGACAGGTCCGCCAAGGGCGTCCGGCTGAACCAGCAGAATGTTCGCGATATGCCGGCCTTCCAGCAGTGGTTGGCGACGGTGCTCGAGGAGCAGCGTCGTACGGCGGGCTAGGTGAGGCCGAGGCGTTTGCTCAGGCGGGGGCCTCGTTTGATTTTGATTTCGCCGAGGATGGCGGTGCCGCGGATGTGGAAGCGTTTCGGGGCGGCGGGCTGGGCGTTCGGGTCGGGGACGGCCTTGAGGCCGGCTTCCTGTTCGGAGACGGAGCCGAGGATGGGGTTGCTGTCGAGCAGGACGATCGCGTTCGCGGGGACGCGGATCTTCACGTCGGCGAGGATCGACTTCACGTCGACCTGGATGTCGTCGTACGGGATCTGCGCCTCGGTGTAGTCGAGGGTGACGTCGCCGAGGACCGCGTTCACCTCCTGCCGCTGCGGGACGAGCCAGTTGCCCATCCGCTTGGTCTCGGACATGAACACGTTGATCACCGGGCCGGTCTCGACCATCGCGCCGCTGTACTGCGGGGTGACCGACGGGACGCCCGCCGTACCCGGGGCGCGCGGGCCGTTCGGCAGGTCGGCGGTCAGCTCGACGAGTTCGCCGTACGTCTTGGAGCCGTACAGCGTCTCGAGCCGCTCCTCCAGCTCGCCGTACGACAACCGGCCTTCGCCCGCGGCCTCGCGCAGTACGTCGGCGACCTCCTCCCTCTCGAGGTCGGACACCCGCCGCCGCAACGCCAACTCGTCACCGCTCGCCGCCTGCGCGGGCACGGCATCCTGCGGTCGGTTCTCCTGAGGAACGTCATCCTGGGCCACGCCAAAACCATACGCGCGAGACGCTCCAGCCGCCGCCCGTTTCTCCCCCGATTCACCCCTGATGCGGACCCTGAACCGGCCTCATACTGAGCCTCATGAACTGGGGTGCGGTACCTAGGCCAAGGGTTGTCGCGGCGCTGTACCTGCTCGCGTTCGTCAGCCTTTACGGCGGAGTGGCATGCGTCCTGCTCGCGCAGTTGACCGGGCAGGAGCGCCTGGCCTTCGGTGGCGTCCCGTTTGTCGTAAGCATCGTCGTGATGTTCCTGCTGTCCTGGCTGCTGCGAGCGCAGGTCCCCCAGCCGGCGAGCCGATGGACAGCGCGGATGGGCACGCACCAGCGCGCTTACCAGCGACTTGCTCTGGGGCTCGAGGTGCGGCGAGCCTGGCAGGTCGTGCGTGGGTGAGGGTTGCCTCACCCCCGTGTGAGACGGAGGTCGCGTCGGCGCGCGGTCCGGGGAGAACTAGGCTTTAGCCGTCCAGTCCAGTCCTTGTGGAGGTATGCCCGGTGTCTGCCGACTTCAACTACTCCGATCTGTTGCCGTTGGGTGTTGACGAGACGGAGTATCGGCTGCTGGCGACGGAAGGTGTCAGCACTTTCACGGCGGGCGATCGGACCTTCCTGCAGGTGCAGCCCGAGGTGCTGCAGGCGTTGACCGCGGAGGCGATGCACGACATCTCGCACTACCTGCGGACCGCGCACCTCGCGCAGCTGCGGCGGATCATCGACGACCCGGAGGCATCCGGGAACGACAGGTTCGTCGCGCTGGACCTGCTCAAGAACGCGAACATCTCCGCCGGCGGCGTCCTGCCGATGTGCCAGGACACCGGCACCGCGATCGTGATGGGCAAGAAGTCGGAGGGCGTGCTGACCGGCGCGGTCGACGAGGAGTGGATCAGCCGCGGCGTGTACGACGCCTACACCAAGCTCAACCTGCGCTATTCGCAGATGGCCCCGCTGAACATGTGGGACGAGAAGAACACCGGCTCCAACCTGCCGGCGCAGATCGAGCTCTACTCGACCCCGCAGCACGGCGACCCGGCGTACAAGTTCCTGTTCATGGCCAAGGGCGGCGGCTCGGCGAACAAGTCGTTCCTGTACCAGGAGACCAAGGCCGTCCTGAACCCGTCGCGGATGATGGAGTTCCTGGACGAGAAGATTCGCTCCCTCGGTACGGCGGCCTGCCCGCCCTACCACCTCGCGGTCGTGGTCGGCGGTACGTCGGCGGAGTACGCGCTGAAGACCGCGAAGTACGCCTCCGCGCACTATCTCGACACGCTGCCGACCACGGGATCGCCGCTGGGGCACGGGTTCCGGGACCTGGAGCTGGAGGAAGAGGTCTTCAAGCTGACCCAGGAGTTCGGGATCGGCGCACAGTTCGGCGGGAAGTACTTCTGCCACGACGTCCGCGTGATCCGGCTCCCGCGGCACGGCGCGTCCTGCCCGGTCGCGATCGCCGTGTCGTGCTCGGCGGACCGGCAGGCGCTGGCGAAGATCACGCCCGAGGGGGTGTTCCTCGAGCAGCTCGAGCGGGACCCGGCGCGGTTCCTGCCGGACACCACCGACGAGCACCTCGATGACGCGAGCGACGTCGTACGGATCGACCTGAACCGGCCGATGAGCGAGATCCGCGCGGAGCTGTCGAAGCTGCCGGTGAAGACGCGGCTGTCGCTGAGCGGGCCGCTGGTGGTGGCGCGCGACATCGCGCACGCGAAGATCAAGGAGCGGCTGGACGCGGGCGAGGAGATGCCTTCGTACCTGCGCGATCACGCGGTGTACTACGCGGGACCGGCGAAGACGCCCGAGGGGTACGCGTCCGGATCGTTCGGGCCGACGACGGCGGGGCGGATGGACGCTTACGTCGACCAGTTCCAGGCGGCCGGCGGGTCGTTCGTGATGCTTGCCAAGGGCAATCGGTCGGCGAAGGTGACGGCGGCGTGCAAGGAGCACGGCGGCTTCTACCTCGGCTCGATCGGCGGCCCGGCGGCGCGGCTGGCGCAGGACTGCATCAAGTCCGTCGACGTCCTGGAGTACGCCGAACTCGGCATGGAAGCCGTGTGGAAGATCCAGGTGGAGGACTTCCCCGCGTTCATCGTGGTGGACGACAAAGGCAACGACTTCTTCACCGACACCCGCAAGCCGGTCCCCCTCACGGTGCGTCCGCGGAGCTGAAAGAACCGTGACGAAGGCACGGCGGACGATCCCCGTCGCCGTCCTGCAACCGCTGGAGGTGTGACCTCAGCCGGCCTTGGTCTCGATCTGCTCAGGGAGCTTTGCCAGGAGGGCGCGGGTGGCTTTGACGAGATCTGCTTCGTTGTGCCCGAAGGCCTGCAGGTAGCACCCAAGCGCCGAGCGGACCATCTGTAGCTCCTCGGCCTCCAACTCAATGGTGTACATACTTCCAAGCTAAGCCCATCCGCCCCAGTTGCAACCGCTCGTGACCGACCTGTGTTGTCAGCTCCCCGGCCAGCCCACAAGCGTGAGGATCTCCCCCGCCGTGTCCGCCACCGCGCCGTCGTTGCGGACGGTGTAGTCCTCGATGGGCTGATGCGTCTCGGCGAACGCGAGGGCCGTGGCCAGATCCCACTCCGGTCCACGCGTCGTACGGGTGCGGGCGGCGATCCGCTCAGGCGCCGTGACGATACGCACCACCTGCACGGCACAGTCGGGCAGCGCCTCGGTATAGGCGGCCCGGAGTTGGGCCGTGAACACCGGCCCGCTGGCGATCAGGAAGTCGGCCCCGGCCGCTCGGTACGTCTGCCAGACCGCCGCGAGGTTGTCGATACGCAGGTGGTCGCTGAACCGCAGACCGGAGCTCCGCGCCGGGCGAGGCGGGCCGAACTGGGCAACAGCGTCCAGATCCAGTACGCCGGTGGTGTGGCCGGCGCCTGTCAGCACACCACCGATCGCCTGGGCGGTGGTGGTCTTGCCGACGCCACTGCCTCCGGTGAGAAGCAAAGCACGTGGCATCAGCTGTGGAGCTCCTCCGCGATCAGGGTGGGCTGGTGGGTCGTCGGTGCGGCAGGGAGGCGCCAGGTCGGCGGCGGCGTCCAGAACTGCCAGTCGTCGGAGAACGGGGACGTCCACGCCTCGATGTCCCGGATGGCGGCGTGGGCGTCACCAACGATCCGCTCCGCGTCGGCCGCAGTGAACCGTCCGGCGGTGACCGCTCCTTCCAGCTCGTCCTCGTCCTTCCACTCGATGGTGCGGTCGGGCTTCATCCACAGATCAAGCACATGATCGACGGTGCTGGTACGCCGGGACTCCCAGTCGCGCACATGCTCCCGCTCGAGGTTCACGTACCACCCGAGGAACGTCCCGTCCTCATCCCAGAAGTACCAGACCGACCACGGCTTCCCGGACGGCGATACCTTGAGGATCCCGGTGCCGTGCCAGATGTCGAGCTTCAGCACCCGCTCCTCGGTGAACATCGCGACTGGTCCGGCATGCCGCATCTCCCGCCCGTCGACGAGGACCGGCCTGAGCAACGGCGTACCCGGCGCGAGCCAGGCGACCAGCCCGTCCGCGTCGTCACGCACCACCGTCATCGGCCGCACGTTCGGCTTGTCCGCGTGCCTCCCGCTCCCTTCGTACACCCACTCGATCGTTGTCCCCGACTCCCAGTACTCAGCCACGGGCGGGCCGAGTCATGGACAGTACGTCGAGGGCCGCGTCCAGCTGCTCCTCGGTCAGGTCTCCCTTCTCGACGTGACCGTTCTCGATCACGACCTCGCGGATCGTTTTCCCTTGTTTCAAAGCACTCTTGGCAACCGCGGCGGCGTTCTCGTAGCCGATGTAGCGGTTCAGCGGGGTGACGATCGACGGCGACGACTCGGCCAGCGCGCGGGCGTGGTCGACGTTCGCGGTGATGCCGTCGACGCAACGATCCGCGAGCAGGCGGGAACTGTTCGCCAGCAGGGTGATCGATTCGAGCAGGTTGCGGGCGATCACCGGGAGCATCACGTTCAGCTCGAAGTTGCCTCCGGCACCGGCCACGGTGATCGCGGCGTCGTTGCCGATCACCTGCGCGGCGACCATCAGCGTCGCCTCACAGATCACCGGATTTACCTTGCCCGGCATGATGCTCGAACCAGGTTGCAGGTCCGGCAGCGAGATCTCGCCGAGCCCTGCACGCGGACCGGAACCCATCCAGCGCAGGTCGTTGCAGATCTTCGTCAGGCTCACGGCGACCGTCTTCAACTGCCCCGACAGCTCGACCAGCCCGTCGCGCGCGCCCTGCGCCTCGAAGTGGTCCTCGGCCTCGGTCAGCTCCAGCCCGGTCCGCCGGTTCAGCTCCGTGATCACCGCGGCCGCGAACCCCGGCGGCGTGTTGATCCCGGTGCCGACCGCCGTCCCGCCCAGCGGCAACTCGGCGACCCGGGGCAGGGTCGCTCGCACCCGCACGGCACCGCGGCGGATCTGCTGCGCATACCCGTTGAACTCCTGGCCGAGCGTCACCGGCGTCGCGTCCATCAGGTGCGTGCGCCCGGACTTCACCACGTCGGCGAACTCAGATCCCTTACGAGACAGGGAATCCGCGAGGTGCTCGAGTGCCGGCAACAGCTCCTGCACGACGCCCGCGGTCGCGGCGACGTGGATCGCCGACGGGAACGTGTCGTTACTCGACTGGGACGCATTGACGTCGTCGTTCGGGTGTACGTCGTCGCCGAGCGTGCGGGTGGCGAGGGTGGCCAGCACCTCGTTGGCATTCATGTTCGTCGACGTCCCCGAACCCGTCTGGAAGACGTCGATCGGGAACTCCTTGTCGAACTCCCCCGCGGCAACCTGGTCCGCCGCGGCAACGATCGCGTCCGCCCGGCCCGCGTCGATGACGCCGAGCGAGGCATTCACCACCGCGGCCGAAGCCTTGATCTGCGCCAGCGCGTGCACGAGCGCCGGCGCCAGCGGCCGCCCGGAGATCGGGAAGTTCTCCACCGCACGCTGCGTCTGCGCCCGCCACAACGCGTCCCGAGGCACCTTGACCTCGCCCATCGTGTCGTGCTCGATCCTGAATTCCACGTCATCACCCATACCTGCAGAGTACGTCGCTCAGCGTCGCCGGAACGCCCCGATCGACAACCTGTGGACAACGCCACAAGAGATCTAGGAGCTGCCTTGATAGACGAAGTAGGTCTCGTCGCGGTCCTGGAGGCGGACCGGGACATCCGTAACCTGGCACTTGCCGAAGACCGTCGTGACGGCTGACTCCAGGTCAGCAGATGCGGACGACGACCAGACTGTGAGGACGCCCCCAGCGCGCAACTTCAGCCGGCAAGTGGCGAGGAAGCCAGACGTGTAGATGGCCGAATTCTCGTTGTAGACAAGGAAATCCGGGCCGTTGTCGACGTCCAGCAGGATCGCGTCGACGGACGCGTCAGGCAGGTCTGTCACGACAGCACGCACATCACCGACCACCACGCCGACCCGCGGGTCGTCCAGGATCGACGGAACCAGGCCGGAGCGCATCCACGCGACCAGATCCGGTTCGATCTCCGCGACGATCACCTGGCCGAGCCGGGAGTCGGCCAGCAGCGCACGCACCGTGTAGCCGAGCCCCAGCCCACCCACCAGCACTCGCTCAGGCCGCTGCACCGCCGCCAGCGCAGCCGAGGCCAGCAGTTCCTCGCTGGAGGTCTCCTGGTCGTCCATCACGAACACGCCGTTCACCCGCAACTCCAGCGCCCCGTCGTCACGGCGCCGCAGTACCAACTCGCCCCGCTCACTCCAGCCCCGCGCAATCTCCGCCACGCCAGACGGTAACTCAGTACCAGCCCTTGGCTTGGGAGTGGCCCCAGGCGGAGCAGGGGGAGCCGTAGGTGGCTTCGATGTAGTCCAGGCCCCACTTGATCTGGGTGACCGGGTTGGTGCGCCAGTCCTTGCCGTACGCCGCCATCCGGTTACCGGGGAGCGCCTGCGGGATGCCGTACGCCGTCGACGTCGGGTTGTCGGCGTTGACCTTCCAGCGGGACTCCTTGTTCCAGAGCTTCTCCAGGCAGCTGAACTGGCTCTGGCTCCAGCCGTGGTCGGGGAGGAGGTTCATCGCGACCTCCTTGGGCGTGCCCTCGTACTTCTTCCGCTCGGCGTCCCGGCTGGCCCGCTCCTCCTGGACCGAGCGGTCGGCCTTCGCCAGCGCCTCGTACCGGCGCAGTGCAGCGTTCTTGGCCTTCATCTTGACGTCGGCCGCGTCCTGGGCCGCGGTGATCAGCTCGACCTGGTTCCGCATCCGGATCGCGTCGGCGGCCTCGCTCGCGACCGAGCCGGTCGTCTTCGGGGCTGCGGACGGCGTGGCCGCGCCGGAGAGCACCTTCCCGCTGTTGATGACAGCCATCTCAGCTCGCCCTGAGACCTTCTCCGAGGCGCTGCTGCTCCCGGGGGAGCTGAAGAGGTCGATACCCGCGACAACGGAGACTACGGCGATCCCTGTAACTGCGAGAGCCGTGACGGAGCGCTTCGCTTTCATCTGTCCTTCCGAGAAAACCCGACCCCCGTCGGCTGCAACGAGAACATACTCTGGCGTAAACCGTGCGTGATCACAAGCAGGTCACGAACGAACAGTGCGGCCGCCGCGTGGCGACCGCACTGTTCTTACCACCGCTTTACAGAGAGCTACTAGCTAAAAGCTGTAACGCTCCTTACAAATACCTTCCCCGCCCCACCACCCCGGTCACAGCTGCAGATCGTCCAGCATCTCCGTGACCAGCGCCGCGATCGGCGACCGCTCCGAGCGGGTCAGCGTGACGTGAGCGAACAGCGGATGACCCTTCAGCTGCTCCACCACGGCGACCACGCCGTCGTGACGACCGACCCGCAGGTTGTCCCGCTGGGCCACGTCGTGGGTCAGCACGACCCGCGAGTTCGCCCCGACCCGGGACAGCACGGTCAGGAGCACGTTCCGCTCCAGCGACTGCGCCTCGTCCACGATCACGAAGGCGTCGTGCAGCGACCGGCCGCGGATGTGGGTCAGCGGCAGCACCTCGAGCATGCCGCGGTCCATCACCTCGTCGATCACGTCACCGCTGGTCAGCGCGCCGAGCGTGTCGTAGACGGCCTGCGCCCACGGCCCCATCTTCTCGGACTCGGTGCCCGGCAGGTACCCGAGCTCCTGCCCGCCGACCGCGAACAGCGGCCGGAACACGATGACCTTCTTGTGCTGCCGGCGTTCCATCACCGACTCCAGGCCCGCGCACAGGGCCAGCGCGGACTTACCGGTACCCGCGCGGCCGCCGAGCGAGATGATCCCCACGTCGGGGTCCAGCAGCAGGTCTAGCGCGACCCGCTGCTCGGCGGACCGGCCTCGGATCCCGAACGCCTCGCGGTCACCGCGGACCAGCCGGATCCGCTTGTCCGGCATCACCCGTCCGAGCGCGCTGCCGCGGTCGGAGAGCATCACCAGACCGGTGTGCGTCGGGAACTCGCCGGCCTGCGGCAGCTCCACGGAGCCGTTCTCGTACAGGTCGTCCACGACGTGCGTCTCGACCTCGAGCTCGGCCATCCCGGTCCAGCCGGACTCCAGGGTCAGCTCTGCTCGGTACTCCTCGGCCTGCAGACCGCACGCCGACGCCTTGACCCGCATCGGCAGGTCCTTGGAGACCAGCGTGACGTCCTTGCCCTCGGCCATGAAGTTGCAGGCCACGGCCAGGATCCGGCTGTCGTTGTCGCCGAGCCGGAAACCGGCCGGCAGCGTCTCCGGGTCGGTGTGGTTCAACTCGACCCGGAGAGTTCCACCCTTCTCCCCCACTGGCAGGGGCGCGTCCAGACGTCCGTGCAGGATCCGGAGCTCGTCGAGCAGTCGCAGCGCGGTGCGGGCGAAGTAGCCGAGTTCCGGGTGATGCCGTTTGGCCTCCAATTCGGTGACAACGACCACCGGGACGACCACCTCGTGCTCGTCGAACCGCAGCATCGCGTGCGGGTCCGAGAGAAGCACCGAGGTGTCCAGCACGAAGGTGCGCTGGTCCGGTGTTGATGAGGTACTTGACGTCTTGGCGTGGATGGCCATGTCGCACGTCCTCTTCTAGGCCGTGACGTACACCCTCGCCCCGGCCCGCCAGTGGTTAGGTGATGGGTCGGGTGCCGCCCTCGGGGTCCGGTGTTGACCCCTGCCGTGCCGCGCGAGCGGCAACGACGATCAGTGAGTTCGAGACCGGAGGTCTCGGGGACTCCGTTCGGCCCCTCATGGGGCAACCGGCTGGAACGAGATTCTCAAACTGATCGGGCCTCCCGTGACAGCCGGCTTCCCCTCCGACCGTCTCTGCCAGAGTAGGAGCCCCCCGCAAACGGCGCAGCCCGACACGCCCGGCCACGGGGTTAACACGGCGTTACACCTTCCACCGGCCGAGGGAGCAGGTTCACTCCAGCGGGTGATCCGGTACGCCGGTCCGCCCGGCGACGCTCGGTACATGAGGAAGAACTGGCCGTCATGGATCGGGTACGCCACCGCTGCCTGGTCCCTGCTGTACGGCGTACTCGGCGTCTACTGGAGCCTCGGCGGCGCGGGTTACCCGTTCGCGCATGTGCCGGACGACCGCGCCACCGCGTCGATCCTGGAGGGTACGCCGGTGCACGTGGTCGCGCCGGTGATGGCAACGATCGGACTCGCCGGCGCCGTGCTTGCGGTCCTGATGACCCGGATGCGCCCGCGTGGATCGGTCCTGCAGACGATTGCCGCCGTACTCGCGGTCTCATTGGCGCTCGTGATCCCTGACTACACACTGATCGCGGTCGTCGCGCTTTCTCCCGCACTGGTGGTCTTCGCGTTCACCGGCGTACCGGGCGCCCAGGGCGGCGTCGGCGACATCCTGTACTGGCACCGGGTGAACCTGATCATCCTGTTCATCGGCGGCGTCCTGTGGGCGGCCACGGCCGTCGCCTACCACCGCCGTAGCCGCAACGACTGCGTGTCATGCGGCCGGGGCGATCGGGAGAAGGCATGGCAGAGCCGTGAAGCTGCGCTCAGGTGGGGCCGTATCGCCGTCGCTGTAGCGGTCGTGGCGAACCTTCCGTACGAGTTCACCCGCGTCGCCTGGTACTTCGGCTGGCCCGTCGGTATCACCGACGATTTCCACCGGATGATGGCCGACACGCCCGGCATGCTCGAGATGGGCCTCGGCCTGGCCGTAATGGGACTCGCCGGCGGCGTACTCACCCACGGCCTCGTGCACCGCTGGGGCGAGGTCTACCCGCGCTGGATCTGGTTCAAGGCAGGCAAGCGCGTACCGCCCCTGCTCGCGATCGTGCCGGCCTCGATCGTTGCCGTCGTTCTCGTTCCCGCGGGCCTGATGAACACCCAGCTACCCCTGGACGGCGACAACTGGGCGATCAATGCCCCCGGCATCCTCTGGGTCGTGTGGGGCGCGGCCCTCGGTACGGCGACGTACGCCTACTACCTGCGTCGCCGTACGACGTGTGCGCGCTGCGGACGCGGCGTCACGTGCCGAAGCGACGCTCTCGCTGGGCGTAGCTCCGGATCGCGCGAAGGAAGTCGACGTGCCGGAAATCGGGCCAGAGCGCCTCGCAGAAGTAGAACTCACTCAGCGCGCTCTGCCAGAGCAGGAATCCGCCCAGGCGTTGCTCCCCCGACGTACGAATGACGAGATCCGGGTCCGGCTGGCCCTTCGTGTACAGGTGCCGGGCGATGTGCTCGACGTCGACGCGGTCGGCCAGCTCCTCGATCGACATACCCTTCGCGGCTTCCTCGAGGAGCAGCGAACGGACCGCGTCGGCGAGCTCGCGGCGGCCGCCGTACCCGACGGCGACGTTGACGAACAGGCCCTCGTTGTCGTGCGTCGCGGTCTCGGCGGCCTTCAGGACCTCCGCCGTACTGCCCGGGAGCAGGTCGAGCGCGCCGACCGGGTGGATCCGCCAGCGTCCGATCGCGGTCAGCTCCTCGACGGTCTGCTCGATGATCCGCAGCAGCGGCTCCAGCTCGTCGGCCGGGCGGGTCAGGTTGTCGGTGGACAGCATCCACACCGTGACGACCTTGACGCCGACGTCGTCGCACCACTCGAGGAACTCGGAGATCTTGTTCGCCCCGGCCTCGTGGCCGCGCGACACCGGGTCGCCGACCTGGCGGGCCCAGCGCCGGTTGCCGTCGATGATGACGCCGATGTGCCGCGGGATCCGGTCGGGCGACAGCGATCGCATCAGCCGGCGTTCGTACAGACCGTAGACCGCGTCCCGCAGCTTCTGCTTGCCAGGTGTCCGCATGGGCAGGGTGCTCTCCTCAAAGACTCTCGGTCACGAGGCTAGCCCACATCGAGGCGTGGGTGAGAGCCCTCGGAGTGCCTCACAGAAAGCTGCCGGGCAGGCCGAACTTTCCTGCCGGTTCGTGCGTCGTAACCGCGGGTGGTGGTGCGCCGACCGGGTGACGTCGCCTACATTTCATCCTTCTGACCCATGCAACCTACGGTTCCGTAGGTTACGGTTGCGTAGGTATAAACCGCCCGGCACCCCTCGAAAGGACGGCGATGACCGCTACCAGCGCCCAGCCCCAGGAACTCGGTCACCGGCTCTCCGGCCGGCTCGGACCCCTCAAACCGAAGCTCCGCGGATGGCTGCACGCCGGCACGTTTCCCTTCGCCACCGCCGCCGGCATCGTCCTGATCTGCCTGGCCCCGCACGCCGACGCCCGGCTGGCCGCCGCGGTCTATACCGCCGGCGCGATGCTGCTGTTCGGCATTTCCGCGCTGTACCACCGCTTCTACTGGGGCCCGACCGGCGAGGCGATCCTGCGCCGGCTCGACCACAGCAACATCTTCCTGCTGATCGCCGGCACCTACACCCCGCTCGGCATGGTCCTGCTGCACGGCAAGGACCGGCTGCTGATGCTCGGTCTGGTCTGGGGCGGCGCCACCGCCGGCATCCTGTTCCGCATCTTCTGGCTCAGCGCACCGCGCTGGATCTACACGCCGATCTACCTCGCGCTCGGCTGGGTCGCCATCTTCTGGATGGGCGACATCTACCACGCCGGCGGCGCGGCGGTCGTCACGCTGATCGCGGTCGGCGGCGGGCTGTACTCGATCGGCGCCGTCGTCTACGGCACCAAGCGCCCGAACCCGTCACCGCGCTGGTTCGGCTTCCACGAGATCTTCCACGCGTTCACCGTGGCCGCCTTCATCTGCCACTACATCGCCGTCAGCATCGCGACGTACCACGCCGGCTAGCGCCGGTGGCTGAGCGCCGCCAGCAGCACAACCAGCGCGACCCCCGCGCCGGCGTGAAACGCACCGCGGGGCGGTGCTTTCAGTACGTCGTGATCGCCGTCGCTACTCAACAGCGACCAGCGGGAGCGTGCCGAGAGCGCTGACCCGACGGACAGCACCGAGCCCGCGGAGAACGCGGACAGCGTCGACCCCACCGACGCGACCGACAGCGCGGACCCGACCGATCCGATGCTGAGCACCGACCCCACGGATCCGATCGACAGGATCGACCCCCGACTGGCGATCGAAAGAAACGAATCCTCTGACCGCAACGACAGTCCGCCCATATGAGGCATTCTGCCACCGCGCACGTCAGCCGTTCTGCTCGTCGCGCCAGGTGATCCAGCGACGAACGGTGTCGAGGTCGTAATCAGGTCCGCTGGTGCTGAGGGTGAAGAGGCTGACGCCGAGCTCGCGTAGTGCCGGGCCGTTCTCCCACGGGTCGCCGCCGACGTGGACGGAGACCTCGATCGACTCGGGGTCACGGCCGATCTCGGCGCAGTAGCGTTCGAGCAGGCCGATCTTGCGCACCAGGTCGTCGCCCTCGGCGAAGGTGTTCCAGATGTCGGCGTGGCGGGCGACGATCCGGAGCATCTTCTGCTCACCGCCGCCGGCGATGAGAATCGGCATCGGACCCAGCGGCGGCGGGTTCAAAGCGGCGAGCCGCTTCTCGATCCGCGGCAAGGCAGCGTCGAGCTCCGCTACCCGGCGACCTGCCGACGGGAATTCGTAGCCGTACTCGAGGAATTCACGCTCCTTGAACCCGGCGCCGATCCCGAGCACGACCCGGCCGCCGCTGATGTGGTCGACGGTCCTGGCCATGTCCGCGAGCAGATCGGGATTGCGGTACGAGTTGCAGCTGACGAGAACGCCGAGACCGATGCGGGACGTCTGCTCGGCCCACGCGGCCAGAATCGTCCAGCCTTCGAAGTGCGTCCCGTCGGCCGACTTCCCCAGCGGGAAGAAGTGGTCCCAGGTGAAGAGCAGGTCCGCCCCAAGCTCCTCGACCGCTGCCGCGGCACGCCGGATGTCGGCGTACGCCGCTGCCTTTTGCGGGGCGACCTGAGCGCCGATACGGATAGGTTTCATGAGCGATTCTCCTATCACAGGAGATGCCGCCGGACACCAGAAAGGGCAACGTTGTGGACAACCGGTACGTCGTGGACTTCGAGGAGATCAACGAGTTCCAGGTCGGTGCTGTCGGCGGGAAGGGTGCGAATCTGGGTGTGTTGTCGGGGATCGACGGGGTGCGGGTGCCGCCGGGGTTCTGCGTGACGACGTGCGCGTTCCGGCGGATCATGGCGGCGGCGCCGTCGATCGACGACCAGTTGGATCGACTCTCGCGGCTGGCCCCGGACGATCGTGAAGGTGTCGCCGCCGTCAGCGCGGAGATCCGTCGGTCGCTCGAAGCGGTTGCCATGCCCGAGGATCTCGCCGCGCCGATCGTTGATGCGGTGGAGCGGCTCGGGGACGACGTCGCGTATGCCGTACGGTCCAGCGCGACGGCGGAGGACCTGCCGACAGCCTCGTTCGCGGGTCAGCAGGACACCTATCTCAACGTCGTCGGCGCGGAGGCGATCCTTCAGCACGTCAGCCGATGCTGGGCGTCGTTGTTCACCGAGCGGGCCGTGACCTACCGGATGCGGAACGGTTTCGACCATCGGAAGGTCCAGCTCGCCGTGGTCGTGCAGCAGATGGTCCTGGCCGAGACGGCCGGCATCCTGTTCACGGCCGATCCCGTCACCGGCAACCGGAAGGTCGCTGCCGTGGACGCCGGCTTCGGGCTCGGCGAGGCCTTGGTCTCCGGCCTGGTGAACCCGGACGTCTTCAAGGTCCGTGACGGTCAGATCATCGCCAAGTCGATCGCCGCCAAACAGCTCGCCATCCGCGCCCTACCGAACGGCGGCACACAAACCCTGGCGCTCGATCCGGAGCAGCAGGAAGTGCCCGCGCTCACCGATGCTCAGGTACTGCGGCTGGTGGAGCTCGGCCGGCGGATCGAAGCCCACTTCGGCCGTCCACAGGACATCGAGTGGTGTCTGGTCGACGACGACTTCCAGATCGTCCAGAGCCGCCCGATCACCACCCTCTTCCCCGTTCCCGACAGCGGTGACCAGGACAACCACGTCTACCTGTCGGTCGGACACCAACAGATGATGACCGACGCGATGAAGCCCCTGGGCATCTCGATCTGGCAGCTGACGGCGATGGCACCGATGAAGGTTGCCGGCGGACGCCTCTTCGTCGACGCCACCGCGCGTCTGGCCTCACCGTCAGCCCGCGCCGCCTTCCTCGACCTGATAGGCCGCGGCGATCCGCTGATCAGGGACGCGCTGCAGACCCTGCTCGACCGCGGCGACTTCATCCCCACCCGCCCGGACGAGAAACGGAGTACGCCGCCCGCCACACCCGCGCCGATCGAGACCGACCCCGCCATCGTCACGGGCCTCATCGAACGCAGTCAGACGTCCCTGGCCAAGCTGCGTGAAGACCTCGCAGACCTGACCGGTCCCGCGCTGTTCGACGCCCTCCTCAAGGCTTTTCAGGAGCACAAGCAGGTCCTCACCGACCCGTTGAGTGTCCGGGCGATCATGGCCGGGATGGAAGCCACCTGGTGGCTCAACGACCACTTGCAGGAATGGCTGGGCGAGAAGAACGCCGCTGACACGCTCACCTTGTCCGCGCCCAACAACATCACCTCGGAGATGGGGCTGGCGCTGCTCGACGTCGCCGACGTGATCCGCCCGTACCCGGAGCTGGTCGAGTTCCTGCAGGGCGTCGAGGACGAGGGCTATCTCGCCGAGTTGCCGAAGTACCCGGGCGGGGCCGAGGCGCGCGACGCCATCGAGGCGTACCTGGTCCGCTACGGCATGCGCTGCTCGGGAGAGATCGACATCACGAGGCCGCGGTGGAGCGAGCGGCCGACGACTCTCGTGCCGTTGATTCTCGACAACGTGAAGCTCTTCGAGCCCGGCGCCGCCCGGCGACGCTTCGAGGAAGGGCTGCGCAAAGCGCACCAGAAGGAGGCAGAGCTGCTCGAACGCCTCCGGGCCCTGCCGGACGGTGACCAGAAGGCCGACGAGACCCGGCGGATGATCGAGCGGGTCCGCGTCTTCATCGGATACCGCGAGTACCCGAAGTACAACATCATCAGCCGGTACGTCGTCTACAAGCAGGCCCTGCTGCGAGAGGCCGACCGCCTCGTACGCGCGAACGTCCTGCCCGAGCAGGAGGACGCGTTCTACCTGACGTTCGAGGAGCTCGCGCGCACCAACAAGCTCGACCCCCACCTCCTCCAAGCACGCAAGGACTCATTCCAGACCTACCAACTACTCACCCCACCTCGCGTCCTCACGTCGGACGGCGAGGCTGTCGCCGGCGAGTACCGGCGCGACGACCTGCCGGACGGCGCACTGGTCGGGCTGCCGGTCTCTGCCGGGACCGTCGAAGGCAGGGCCCGCGTCATCCTCGACATCTCGAAGGCCAACCTCGAGGCCGGCGACATCCTGGTCACGTCCCACACCGACCCCAGCTGGTCACCGCTGTTCGTCGCGATCACCGGACTGGTGACCGAGGTCGGCGGCCTGATGACTCACGGCGCGGTGATCGCCCGCGAGTACGGCCTACCCGCCGTCGTCGGCGTACCGGACGCCACCCGCCTGATCGAAGACGGCCAACGCATCCGCGTCCACGGCACCGACGGCTACGTCGAACTCCTCGACCCACTCTGAAACCCCAGTTCGCGGAGGGTCTCGCGGAGGGCCTCGTAGCGCTCGGGGCCCAGGCGGGCCGACCAGATCTCTTCGACGCGTTCGATGGCCGCCTGGCTGTAGGCGGCCGCTTCATCGCCCTTCGGCGTACGGCGAACCAGGCGGACCCGGCGGTCGGCGCGGAGCCGGTCGGACTCGACGTACCCGAGGCGTTGGAGGTAATCGACGTGCTGGCCGAGGCCCTGTTTGGTCATGACCGCGACCTCGGCCAGGTCGGTGATGCGGGCGCCGTCGGGCGGGATCATCTCGAGGAGGCGGTAGTGGGAGACCCGCAGGCCGGGGTAGCGATCCTCCGACGTGGCCAGGATCTCCTCCCGGATCCGCTTCAACGCGGCTCCGAGCAGGCCGGCGATGTGTCCGGACCAAGGCCCCTGCAGCCGGCCCGGAACGTCGTTGACGGAAGTCATAAAGCCACTTTACTATACCGTTGGTAAGGTGGCTTTACTTCCTTGGGGGGAACATGATCACCGCACTCGAACCGCTAGGGCGCGATGCCCTGCCGGACGACGAATTCACCGCCCTGGTCCGGACGATCACCGGCGATCCGCAGGCCGTGCCCGCCGACGTCCGGGTCGAGCCGGTCGACTACCCGATCGGCACGCCGAGCACCGAGTCACTCAACCGGGTCTTCGGCACGGCCGACGGGGTCAAGTGGTCCTGCTTCGTGAAGAAGTTCCAGTCGGTCCGGCACTGGCCGATGTTGCACATGCTGCCGGAGGAGTTCCGCGAGTCGTTCATCCACAACGTGCCCTGGCAGCTGGAGATCGCCGTCCACCGCAGCGATATCGCCCGGCTTCTCCCGGACGGCATGCGGCTCCCGGCGACGTACCGGATCGACGTGTACGACGACGACCGCGCCACGCTGTGGATGGAGAACATCACCCAGGAGCCCGGTCCGTGGCCGATCGACCGGTTCGAGCGTGCGGCGTACCTGCTGGGACGCCTGTCCGCGCGTCGCCAGCCGCACCTGGTCGAGCCGTTTCTCCCCCGCGAGCATGTCACGACTCCGGGCATCGGACTGCGCTTCTACGCGGAGGGTCGAGTCAGCCGTGGCACGCTGCCCGCCCTGGCGGACCCGCAGACCTGGAAGCACCCGTTGCTGGGCGCTGCGGTCTGCAACCTCGGCGAACACGGACTGCGGGACGATCTGCTCGAGCTGGGCGAGCGCATCCCCGCGGTTCTCGATGCACTCGAGGCATTGCCGCAGTGCTACCAGCACGGAGACGCGAGCCCGCAGAACCTGCTGGTGCCAGAGGGCAAGCCGGAGGAGTTCGTGGTGATCGACTGGGGCTTCGACTGCCCGCAGGCCGTCGGGTTCGACCTGGGGCAGCTGCTGATCGGGCTGGCGCACGCCGGCGAGCTGGCACCGGAGGCGTTGCCCGCGGTGCACAGGGTCATCCTCAAATCGTTCCTGGACGGACTCGAAGCCGAGGGGATGCAGGTGTCCGAGGACGAGGTGCTGTACGGGTACCTGGGCTCGCTCCTGGTACGCGCGGCATTCACCGCACTGCCTCTGGAGGTGCTCGGTCAGGCCGACGCGCCGAAGGAGCTGTTCGAACAGCGGGTCCAGCTGACCCGCGCAATGGTCGACCTGGTCTCGCCGGTGGTCTGAATATTTCAGTCCCATCACAGCTGCAACGAACGCACGGTCAACGTGTATCCATAGTGCGTGACGAACCTGAGCCGATACACAGCAATCGCCGCCCTGGCAGGACTCGTCGTGCTGAGCGGATGCGGCAACGAGTCCGGCGCCGGCGGCGCACCCACGACCCCGACGCCGTCCGCACCGACACTGCCGACCGCGAGCGTGACGCAGTCGACGCCGGTCGGCGCCGGTCTGCCGCTGACGGTCAGCCGCAAAGGCGGCTTCGCGGGTTTCGACGACCAGGTGCTGATCAGCCCTGACGGCGTCGCGACCGTGAGCGCGCGCGGCAAGGAAACGATCCGGTGCAAGCTGGATCCGAGCCTGCTGGCGAGCATCAGCGCCGCCGCTCAGCAGGTCGACTGGGCCAGTCTGGTCGCGACCAAGCCGACGACCAAGCACCCCGACGACATGATCCTCGCGGTCACGGCGAACGGGAAGACCGCCCGGATCGAGGACCCGAAGGTCAAGCCGCTGGCGGCCCCGGTGAACAAGCTGCTCACCGAAGCCGCCATCCCACCAGGCAAGCTCTGCACGAAGATCTAGCTCGCGGTCACCGCGACATCGTCGATCACGAAGCTCGTCTGCAAGGACGAATCCTCCTGGCCGACGAACTTCACCGTGACCGTCTTTCCCTGGTACGGCGAGAGATCGAGCGTCTTCTGCACGTACGACGTGCTCTTGTTCACGTTCGAGTACGTCGCGAGCGTGGTCGTCGTGGAGCCGTTGACGACCTGCACCTTGAGCGTGTCGTACACCGTGGAGGACGTGGTCTCCGAGGTGTCGATCCTGACCCAGAAGGACAACGCGGCCGCCGACGCCGGCAGCGTCACCGGTTGCCCGATGTTCTCGGTGCTGCTGCGGCCGTTCCCCTGCAGCCATGCCTTCCAGGTCCCGGTGCGGGCCGGTCGACCGGTGTTGCTGGTGATCACGCCGGTCGTCCCCGTCCAGTTCGCCGTACCGGACTCGAAGCCCGGGTTCTGCAGGAGGTTGTCACCCGACGGCGGCGGACCGCCGGTGTAGTCCTTCTGTGCGTAGGTCCAGATCATGTAGCCGATGGCATCGATCTGGCGGTCCAGCGAGGTCAGGTCCAGGTTGCTGATGGTGTCGCAGGACCGGTGGTAGCACGGGTCGAACGCCTGCCCCGCGGTACCTCCCCACTTCGACGCCTGGGCCGAGGACTTGATGTCCTCGGCGCCGGAGAACGTCCCGGCCGTTGGAATCCCCAACGAACGGAACGCCGCATGATCGGAGCGGCCCTGGACGTCGATGAACTCGGTCTGCACGCCCTTGCCGGTGAAGTACGAGACCAGGTCGTCACGGGCGCCGTCGCCGGCCGGGTTGTCGTCGTACACGAAGTACCCCGGGTTCGGCGACGCGATCATGTCGAAGTTCAGGTACAGCTCGATCTTGTCCCGCTCGGCCGCGGGCAGGTTGTTCACGTAGTACTTCGATCCGAGCAGCCCGAGCTCCTCGGATCCCCAGAACCCGAAACGCAAGCGGTTCTTGGGGGTTTGGCCGCTGGCAGCGTAAGCGAGGGCGGTTTCGAGTACGCCGGCGCTGCCTGAGCCGTTGTCGTTGATCCCCGGACCGGCGCTGACGCTGTCCAGGTGCGAGCCCGTCATCACGACGTGGTTCGCGTCGCCGTGCGGCCACTCCGCGATCACGTTGTACGACGTACCCGCCGAGGTGCTGAACGACTGCAAGGTGGTGGTGTAGCCGGCCGCGTCGAGCTTGGCCTTCACGTAGTCGGCCGACGCCTTGTACCCCGGCCGGCCCGTGTACCGGTTGCCGCCGTTGCTGGTGGCAATCGACTGCAGCTGGTCGAGATGGGCCTTGGTGTTGGTGACCGAAATGTCCGGTGACTCCGCCGCGGTAGCGACGTTGCCGTGGGCAATCAGCGCGCCGGCCGCCAGTGCGGTGCCGAGCGCGGCGACGAGGAGCTTCTTCATGGACCGATCTCCTTCGGCCAAAGGGATCCGGGGCGCGGACCCGGGCGGTGGGCCCGCACCCCGGACGTCGGTCAGCTCGCGGTCAGCGAGGTGTCGTCGATGACGAAGCTGGTCTGCGCGGAGGAGTCCTCCTGGCCGACGAACTTCACCGTGACGGTCTTGCCCTTGTACGCCGAGAGGTTCAGCGTCTTCTGCACGTACGACGTGTTCTTGTTCAGGTTCGAGTACGTCGCCAGCGTGGTCGTGGTCGATCCGTCGACGACCTGGACCTTGGCGGTGTCGTACACCGTCGAGGTGGTGGTCTCGGCGGTGTCGATCCGGATCCAGAACGACAGGCTCGCGGTCGTCGCCGATGCCGGGATCGCGACCGACTGGCCTACGTTCTCGGTGGTGGCGCGGCCGTTGCCCTGCAGCCACAGCTTCCAGCTACCGGTACGCGCCGGGCGGCCGGTGTTGTTGGTGACCGGGCCGGAGGTGCCGGTCCAGTTCACCGCGCCGGACTCGAAGCCCGGGTTCTGCAGCAGGTTGTCGCCGGTGGGCGGCGGCGTGGTGCCACCACCGCAGGCAGCCGAGCCGGCCGGGACCGCGATCCCGCCGAACGCGGCCTCGATGCCCTTGCACTCCGCGGAGTCCGCGCCGTACAGCTCCTTGGCGGACGTGATCGCGCCTTCACGGGCGTCCTTGTAGGTGCTGCCCGAGCTGAGCTTGGTGCTCAGCGTGCGGTACCAGACCTTCGAGGCGACGTCGCGGCCGACACCGGCGAACGTCGTGCCGTTGCACGCGGTGCTGTTGTAGGTCACGCCGTTGATGGTCTTGCTGCCGGTGCCCTCGGAGGCCAGGTAGAACCAGTGGTTCAGCGGGCCGGACGAGTAGTGCGGGTCGAGGCCGCCGGTGCTGGTCGACCAGCAGTCCACGCTGGCGCCGTCCTTCGACGGCTTGTCCATGTAGCGCAGCGGCGTACCGTCGCCGTTGATGTTGATCTTCTCGCCGATCAGGTAGTCACCCGGGTCGCTCGAGTTGTTCGCGTACCACTCGACCATCGTGCCGAAGATGTCGCTGGTGGCCTCGTTCAGGCCGCCCGCGTCACCGGAGTAGTTCAGGTTGGCGGTCGCCTCGGTGACACCGTGACTCATCTCGTGGCCGGCCACGTCGATCGCGGTCAGCGGGTGGGTGTTGCCCTGACCGTCGCCGTACGTCATCTGGGTGCCGTCCCAGAACGCGTTCACGTACGAGCTGCCGTAGTGCACGCGCGAGCGGGCGCCCTGGCCGTTGTTGAAGATGCCGTTACGGCCGTGGACGTTCTTGTAGTAGTCCCAGGTCAGCTGGGCGCCGTAGTGCGCGTCCACACCGGCGGTCTGACGGTTCGACGCGGCGCCGGTCCCCCAGGTGTCGTCGGCGTCGGTGAACGTGGTGCCGTTGCCGGACGTCGAGCCGTTCAGGTCGGTGGTGTAGTTGCCACCGCGGCTGGAGTCGGTCATGGAGAAGTTGCCGGACGAGCCCGACGTACCGATGGTGACCGTGCCGGCGTACATCGAGTTGCCGGTGCCGGTCTTGACCTCGTCGTCCTGGTCGAGAACGGCGCCGGTCTTGGCGTCGATGAACGAGTGCAGCACCGACGGGGTCTGGTCGGGCTTCACACCGGTGGTGACGACCTCGTAAGCGAGCACGGGCTTGGTCGGCGTCACGAAGACAACCAACTGGCCCTTGTTGCCGGAGGCCTTGAACTTCGCTGCCTGCGCGCCCTTGGCGAGCGCGGCCGACTGCGACAAGGTCGGCTTGGTGGAGACCTCGACGGCCTTCGCGCCGCGGTTGTAGGTGACCTGACCGATCGATTCGCCCTTGCGCTTGACGATCAGGTCACCGCCGACGACCTTCAGGCCGTTGAACGTGCGGTCGTAGCGGACATACTCGGTGCCGTCGGCATCTTTCACGACGTCGCGAACCTTGAGCTGCTCACCACTGCCGAGACCGAGAGCTGCGGCCGTCTGCGCGGTCAGCGCCTGTTCGGCCTGGACGGCAGCGGGCTGGTTGAAGCCGGATGCCGGAAGCGGAACCGCCCGGTCGGCGGCACCCGCGGTCGAAGCGGTGAACGTCGTGGCAAGACCCGCTGCCGCGACGATGGCCACCGCCCCTGCTGATGTCAGTCGTCTCAAGACAACATCTCCTCACGGTGTGGTCGCTGTTTGGGCGCAGCGACCGAATTCAGTTGGGGACGCGCCGGATGCTGACCCAGCAGTGCCACTGCCTCATTTGTGACACTGCGTGTCGAATCATGCGATTTCTGTTACATCCGACTTGAGGACCGACTGTTGCGGTCCGGTCGCCGTGAGTCAAGGGATTTGACCGAAACGAAGGGGAAAACCTGCGTTCGGCGAGCTGTCAGTCCGCAGGGCGCAACTCGCGCCGAAGGTGTTCCGGCAACGTGACAGGCAGACGACAGGTGAATTTCTGACAGACGTACGCCGCGCGCTGGTCGCGACCCTCCATCAGTGGTACGGCGAGACCGGACTCGCCGGCGACGATCGCCGTACCCCAGGGCGCGTCGGTGAACGCGGTCCTGATCAACTCGGGCTGCAGACCGACGATCGCGATCTCAAGGGGGCCGCCGGCAATCGTCTCGGCGACGGCGAGCGCCCGGCCCGCGAACCGCGGCGCCCGCTCGGCAATGGCCGCGGACGCCTTCAGCGCTTCAGCAGCAGCCGTCTCGTACCGGACCGATCCGGTCAGGCTCGCCAGCGTAGTGAACGCCTCCGCGGCCAGGCTCACACCGGACGGCGTGGCGTTGTCCGTCGGATCCTGCGGCCGCCACACCAGCTGCTCCGCGTCTGCCGCGGTGTCAAAATAGGAGCCATCAGCAACAAATTGCTCCAGAACCCTGTCCAGCAAGGACTCCGCGGTCTCGAACCATTCGATCTCTCCGGTCGCCCCAAGCAACGTCAAGCAGGCTTGGGCAAACGCCGCATAGTCCTCGAGTACGCCGTCCGCACTCCCCCGCACACCGTCCCGCGAAGTCCGATACAACCGCCCGTCGAGATGCACGTCCCGGATCAATCCAGCCGCGGCGGCAGCAGCCTCGACGTACTGCGGTTTGCCGAACACCACTCCCGCCCGGGTCAGCGCCGTGATCGCCAGACCGTTCCACGCGGCAACTACCTTGTCGTCCCGTCCCGGGTAGGTTCGGACACTCCGCGCCTCCTTCAACGCTTGCCGAACGCGCTGCCACCGCCCGGCGTCATCGGGATCCCGCCGGAGCTGGAGGACCGACGTACCGTGCTCGAAGGTCCCGGTCACGTCACAAAGCTCGATGACCCAGTCCGCATCCTCCGCGCTCAACACCTCGCGCAGTTGATCCGGCGTCCAGGCGTAGTACTTGCCCTCTTCCCCATCGGTGTCGGCGTCGAGCGCGGACGCGAACCCGCCCTCCGGCGTACGGAGCTCCGCCAACAGGAAGTCCGCGGTCTCCTCGGCGATGCGCTTCGCGAGCGGATCCGCGGACACGGCCCACCACTGCGTGTAGACATCGAGCAGGAGCGCGTTGTCGTACAGCATCTTCTCGAAGTGCGGCACGATCCACTGACCATCCACGGAGTACCGCGCGAACCCGCCGGCCAACTGGTCGTACATCCCACCACGGGCCATCCGCTCGCACGTCGCCGCCACCATCTGCAGCGCGTCCGGTGAGCCGGTGCGCCGGTGGTGGCGAAGCAGGAAGTCGAGCACCATCGACGGCGGGAACTTCGGCGCCTGCCCGAACCCGGCGTCAACCGGATCGAAGTCGGTCTTCAGCAGCTGCACCGCCCGGTCCAGGTCGACCTCTCCCCCGGTCAGCTGCTGCTGCGCGCCGAGCTGCTCCACCACGCGCTTCCCGATCCCGTCGATCTGCTCGCGCCGGTTCGTCCACGCGTCGGTGATTGCCTCGAGCACCTGCCGGAACGAGGCCATACCGCCCCGCGCGTCCTTCGGGAAGTACGTCCCGCAGAAGAACGGCTCGCCTGCCGGCGTCAGGAACGCCGACATCGGCCAGCCGCCCTGGCCGGTCATCGCCACCGTCGCCGCCATGTAGATCGCGTCGACGTCCGGCCGCTCCTCCCGGTCCACCTTCACGCTCACGAAGTGCTCGCTCAGGTACGCCGCCGTCTCCGCGTCCTCGAACGACTCGTGCGCCATCACATGACACCAGTGGCAAGCGGAGTACCCGACCGACAGGAAGATCGGCACGTCCCGCTCGCGCGCCTCCGCGAACGCCCGGTCCGACCATTCCCGCCACTCGACCGGATTCTCCGCGTGCTGCCGCAGGTACGGACTGGTCGATCGCCCGAGCTCGTTCGCCATGCCCCAACCGTACGGAATGGACCGCTCCACGCAGCAGTTGGACTGGTGCATGCCCGTGCACCCGTTGCTCGCCAGCCGCTTCAGCCCGCTGTGGTTCGACCCCGACTGGACCGTCACCGACGACGACGTCGAGCTCCTCCTCGACGCAGCCCGCTGGGCGCCGTCCGCGGGCAACTCCCAGCCCTGGGCGTACTTCGTGGCCCGCCGCGGCGAGCCCGAGCACGATCGCGTCGTCAAACACCTCGCCCGCAGCTCGGCCCGCTGGGCGCCGAGCGCGTCCCTGCTGATCGTGACGATCGCTCACCGGTACGTCGAAGACACCGACTGGGCCTACTCCGACTTCGCCGACTACGACCTCGGCCAATCGGTCGCACACCTGACGCTGCAGGCCCATGCCATGGACCTCGGCTGCCGCCAGTTCCGGGCCTTCAACCTCGAGAGCCTGACCGACGACCTGAAACCAGGCGCCGGCTGGCACATCGTCTCGCTGATCGCCATCGGCCGGGCGGCTGAGGACCGGCCAGCAGACCGCGAGCGACGTACGACGACAGACCTACGGAACGCCCCTTGGTCCGACAGCCAATGAGTTCATCGAACGTCGGCGAGGACATCCGAAACCATCTGTTCCGGGTCATGGAGGCAACGCCAGAGCGGAACGCGGACCAGGTCGTAGCCCCGGCACCGCACGTCGAGCGTCGCAAGAACCTTCCGTAACGCGCGTCCATCAGCGTCCCCGCGAGGATCGTCGACGTGCACCAGCAGCTTTCCTTCGACCAGCAAGTCGTACCGTCGCCCCTGGACCCGCTGGTCCCGGGCGACATCCAGGCCTGCCCGACGGAAGGCTGCGTGCAGCCTGTCCGTCGCATCATCAGCTCCAGCACCGACCTCATCGCCGCTGTCGGGCCGCAGGACCTCTGGGAGTAGCCCACTCTGTCCGGACCACCAGTCCTCGTCGCCGACGACGATCAGACGGGATCTCGCCCGGGTGATCGCGACATTCCAGAGATTGAGCTGATTGACGAGCCAATGCTGGGTCGGCCGACGGACACCGTGGGCGCCTACAGGCGAGATGACCATGATGTCCTTCTCGCCGCCCTGGAATTTGTGAATCGTCCCGCGGACGACCTCGTCCGGCGGAATGCCCGCTCGGTTGAGGGCGCAGTCCAAGGCCATCGATTGGGCGGCCAGCGGCGTGACGACCCCGATGGAGGACCCGGGGTACGCCGTTCTGAGCTCACGTACTTCGTCGACCACTGCCTCGATCTCGGCGCGATTCCACCCCGAACCAGAGCCGCCGTGGCTGAAGGCTCCGGTGACGTGGCGCCAGGTAACCGTGTCCCCGTTCGATTCGGTCGGCGGCGTCAGTACGGTGAGTCGGTGCTGGTACACGCGGCGATTCGGAGCCGCGATGATCTGCGGGTGGCAACGGTAATGCTCATCCAGCAGGAAGACGCGGCCCGCGACGGCCTCGAAAGCCTCGTAAGCGGAGTACCTCGTGAAGGTCAGTTGCCGGCGCTCCAGCCATTCCCGGCTGAGCCCTGATTCGCGCTGCATCTCTACATCGACCGGGGCGGGCAGGGTGACCACCGGGCTGAGCTGGAACGGATCGCCGATGATGAGCACCCGCCGAGCCCGGAACAGCATTGGCAACACTGCCGGAATCGTGCACTGCGCGGCCTCGTCGATGATGACCAGGTCGAAGATCTCCGGCTGCGGCTGCAACCCTCGGGCAGACATGGTGGTCGTCGCCCAGGCCGGCAACGTGCGTAGGAGATTCGTGAACCCCGTCCACGTTCGTGGCGGTGCTTTCGACAGCTCCCTGATCCGCGTCTCGAGGCTGCTATGCCCTGATCGCAGGCGATCCTGCAGCTGAGCCGACAGCAGCCTCAGGCTCGCTTGCGGCCGTTCCTCGGCCGTCAGTCCGCCCAGTCGATGCCAGACGGCGGACACGTCCGGCAGCTCCGCCAGCCGGCGTCGAGCCGACCGCCACTTGAGCTCCACCGTCAGTCGAAGCGCGAACTCCGCGAGGGGTCCCTGCGCCGACCAGCCGCGAGAGCGCAGCCGCCAGCGCCACCACCAGGCGAACAGTCCTCCGGCGGCCGCCCGCTCTGCCAGCCGGACACCCAGCACGAGCTCTTCATCGGACTGCTCGACCGGCTGGTGTCCAGCACGCTCGACCACCAGGTCAGCCAGATCCCGTTCGAGCTGACGTTGCAGATCGAGCGCGGCCCGCAGCTCGCCGATCTCCTCTGCGGCGATCCGCAGCTCGGCAGCTGGAGTCCGCGCGTCGACGTCGGCCGCAGCACCGCGCTGGATCAAGTGACGCAGTACGTCGGACTCGCGAGCGACGACCTGACGATTTCCGGTCCGCATCAGCAAGCCAGGGCCCAGCAAGGCATCGATTCGCTGACAGACCTCATCGACAGCTCGGTTGTTGGTCGAGCCGACCAGCACCGTCTGACCAGCGGCCGTCGCGGTCGCCACTAGCGCCGCAACCAACTGGCTCTTCCCTGTTCCCGGCGGCCCCTGTGCAACGGTGAGCCGCTGAGTCATCGCTGATCTGATGATCTGTTCCTGGGTTTCGTTCAGACGGTCGGGCGCAACGATCGTGATGGGGCCGGCTTGACGCTCGTCTGCGCTGCCCAACTCGGCCAGGGTCCCTGCCGAGGAGCTGAGGCTCTCCTTCGGTTTCGTCGAGAGGTTCTCGAGATCTTCGAGTAACCGGCCCTGCGCACCTTGGCTGAGGTCTGCCGCGCACAGAATCGCCGTGTTCTGCACGCGATTCACTGGCCCGGCCGCGATCTGACCCGACAGCTGCGCGGGATCCATCGAACCCGCGCCTTGCAAACCAAGCACTTCCATCAGACGGCGCACCACCTCGGCGAGCGCATGCCTGTCACCGGCAACGAAAGTCTCGTCAACTTGCCGGGCCAGATCATCGAGCTCCGGGTCTGTCAGTCCGAGTTCCACCCCAACCGGGCGATTCAGCTCAGGCGGACTCGCGAGCACCTGACCTTGTGCGGTGACGATCGCATCACACACGAGCAGCGGAGCGAATCGGTGATCTCTGCTCCCGGCGCCGCTGGGCATCAGCAAGACCGGGTACCCGTACCTGATCTGCTGATCAGATCCCTGCTTGGCAGCGAATGCGGCGAACTCCGGATTGTGCGGCTGCTGGTCAGGTCCGGCGCTGAACACCGCCTCCGGGCCGGGGGCTGAGACGATGTACGTGTCCCGCTGCATCCGTTGTAGGAACGACCCCAGCTCCGCACCACGACGCAGACACCTGCGGTAGTAGTTGACGAGCCGTCGCCATTGATCGATATCGAGATCCGCGTCCGCATCACCGCCCTGCGATTGCGGCTGGTTTCCGGCCCGCGGCCCGGATGACGGTGCCGTTCCGACGAGCTTGATCGGTTCGGTGACTCCCTCGCTCGACTCCACCGGCCCGAAGGTGCGCAAGGCCTGATGCACATGGCGGGCAAGGTCGTTCGTCGTGATCCATGGCTGGCTGTCGGATGTCGAAGCCGCTCCACGTAGACCGTCGAGCACCGCAGCAGTGAAGACGGACGGCAGACCGTCGCCTTGGGCCTTCGCGGCTCGTAGGTGCGTGCTCGCTGTGAGCACGAACGTCCCGTGCTCACGCAGTCCACGGCGGGGCTCCTGACGCACGCCGCCTCGGAAGCGATTGCGCAGCTCGAACGCTCCGGAGAAGCAGCAGTCCAGCAGCAAGACCTTCTGCGTCGCCTTGGTGGTGTTCAGGCAATGGCGCAGTACGCCGTCGGCATCGACCCCCGACGCATGCAACGAGCCCCTGCTGTCCGAGTCCCTGGTCGCGAGGAACAAGGACTCGGCGTCGCTATCGGCCAGCAGGCCGTGCCCCGAGTAGTACAGCAGCGCAAGATCACCGAACCGTCGTTGCTGGTAGAACTGCTCGATCTTGGTGACCATCTGGTCTCTGCCCAGATCGACGAACGCATCGACGCTTTCGAACTGTCCGGCCTGATCCAGCACGGCCTTGAGCTGATCGACATCGTGCCGAACACCGGGCAGGCTCCGCAACGCGGGATCAGCGGGGAACGTTGCCGCGCCGAGCAGCAGCGCGTGCCTGGCCATCAGCGCTTCCGGCGTTTGGCTGCGGCGAGGAAGGCCTCGACCAATTCGTCGACGTGCTCCGCGCTCGGGTTGTCGATCTCGATCTTCGCGTCTCCCACCGCCACCCTGATCCTTCGATCGGGATTGCGGCGGCGGAAGCTCGTCAAGATGCGTATGACGGCCTCGATCTGCAGCGGGTCGACAGCGGTCAACACATTGAGCGTGGCGAGCACCAACTCGCCGGCGCCCTTGTCGTCGTCGGCCGGCTCGTCGACCGGCAGTGAGACCTCCCCGACTGTACGGAGTTCGTTCGCAAGACTCTTGGTCAGACGGTCGAGGACGAAGTCGTCGTCGGACTCCAGCACGTCGAAGCTGATCCGGCTACGCAGCTCGGGCAAATGACACCTCACCTGGTCATTGGTCCAGGCCACATTAAGCCAGCCCGTCACAATGCGTGACCCGAAGCGTGTCGTCCTGACCGCAGCTCTCGTCAGATCGTCTGGGACAGGGCGATTGAGAGGCCCAGGGCGAGCGCCATGATGAAGAGTTCTATGCCGACGATGCGCCAGAACGGCTGGCCGCCGTCGACGAGGTCGCCGTGCGCGCGGCTGCGGTGGAGGGCGGACAGGACGATGAGCAGCAGGAACGCGGCGATCTTGACGATCAGCAGAGCGCCGTACGCGTCACCGGTGAGCGGGTCGAGGATCGAACCCCAGCCGCCGCCCTTCGCGGCCAACCGCCCGGCTGCGCTGATCAGACCGCTGATCAGCACGGCGATCGACGAGATGAACGCGACCTGGTTGTAGCGCTCCAGCACGATCGGCAGCCCGGTCCGGCTCGCCCGCCCGTACCGGACCAGCCCCGCGAGCCCGCCGACCCAGGTAGTCGCCGCGATCACATGGAGCACGAGCGCCGCTCCCGCGAGCACGACGTACGACTCGTTCCGCGGGTACGCCGTGACCGCGGTCGGGATCAACGCCGCGATCGCGACCAATACGCCGAGCCCTGCCGCTGACGACGTCTGCACCCGGCGGATGCCGATCGCCAGCGCGAGCACCAGGATGCCCGTGATCAGCAGCGCCTTCACCTCGGGTACGCCGAGCGCGTCGTCGAGCCGCATCCGCAGCAGACCGACCGGGGTGTCGAGCAGGATCGCCGCGGTGACTACCGCGTTGGCGAACGCGCAGACCGCCCAGATGATCGCCGAGTTGCTCGCGTCCCGGACCGCACGCCGGCCCTGTACGCCGAGCGGACCGCCCTCGATCCGCAGCAGCACGACCGCCGCCAGCAGCGCGCCGGCACAGCCGACCGTTGCCAGCGTCGAGATCAGCTTGAGCAGTGGCAGCAGCCACGAGATCAAGAGGTCCGGACCGCCGATCCCGCCGAGGTCACGCGGCTGGCTGCCGGCCGCGAACAGCGCGACCACGAGAGCCACCGAGGCGATGACGACAGCACCGACCCCGGCCGCGACCAGACGTCCGGGCATGCGATGCCGGGCGGCGCGGGTCGCGCGAGTCGCGCTCACCGAGCGGACCGGGGAGGGGCACCATTCAGCACCCGGCTCACTATAGGGTCACGCGGAGGTGGGCTGCCCAGTCCGACACCATCTCGTGACCAGGGTTACCGCACTGTCATGGCGTCAGTGCTCAGAGTGTTGCTTCGACTCGTCCGGCTCAGTCGGCGTCGGGGTCTGAATCGAAGTCGCCGTCGGCTCCGAAGTCGTAGTGTCCGCAGCGCCATCCTGGGACGGCGAGCTGTCCGGACTCACTGGGCCGTCGGACGGTGCTGGGTCGTCCGCACC
Organism: Kribbella sp. NPDC000426; assembly: GCF_040300265.1. Lineage (NCBI taxonomy): Bacteria > Bacillati > Actinomycetota > Actinomycetes > Propionibacteriales > Kribbellaceae > Kribbella > Kribbella sp. NPDC000426. The sequence continues at coordinate 591,688 of NZ_JBEPDK010000007.1, forward strand.
ATCGTGGGGCACGTCGATCCGCTTCAGCTGCTTGCCCATGTTGCGCCACAGCAGCACCGTGGCGGCACCGAGAGCGAGCACGATCAACAGCGCGACCCAACCGGGTTTCACCGTGTTCGGGTCGATCTCGGCCGTCAGAAGGGAGGTCGTCGCTGTCACGCCACCAGTCTCTCACTGTCATGCCCGCCCGTCAGCGCAGCCCCGCGAACAGGTCATCTTCAGGCAGCTCCGACTCGACCAGACTCCGCGCAAGCTCGTAGTCCTCGGTCGGCCAGGCGACCTGGTGCACCTCGAGCGGAACAGTGAACCAGCCACCGTCCGGGTCGATCTGCGTCGCGTGGGCCAGCAGTGCCTTGTCCCGGGTGGCGAAGTACTCCGCGCACTCGACCCTGGTGGTGATCCGGCGCTCGTTCTCCGGGTCCGGTTTCCAGTCCTTCAGACGCTCGGCGTACGGCGACTCCAGGCCGCGCGCGACCATCGCGTCGTGCAGCGCCTTCATCCGCTCGTAGTGGAACGTGTGGTGGTAGTACAGCTTCAGCGGCTGGAACGGCTCGCCCAGCTCCGGGTACGCGTCCTTGTCGCCGGCCGCCTCGAAGGCCGCCACGGTGATCTGATGGCACATGACGTGATCCGGGTGCGGGTAGCCGCCGTTCTCGTCGTACGTCGTGACGACCTGCGGCCGGAACTCGCGGATCAGCTTCACCAGCGGCGCGGCGGCGTCCTCGACCTTCAGCGCGCCGAAGCAGCCCTCGGGCAGCGGCGGCAGCGGATCACCCTCGGGGAAGCCCGAGTCGACCCAGCCCAGCCACTCCTGCCGGATACCGAGGATCTCGCGCGCCGCGTCCATCTCCTTGCGGCGGATCTCGGTGATGTTCGCCAGTACCTCCGGGCGGTCCATCTTCGGATTCAGGATCGATCCGCGTTCGCCGCCGGTACAGGTGGCGACCATCACCTCGACGCCCTCGGCCACGTACCTGGCCGTCGACGCGGCTCCCTTACTCGACTCGTCATCCGGGTGGGCGTGCACATGCAACAACCGAAGATCTCCACTCACAAGACACAATGGTCCTCCAACCTCCGGCAAAACCCACGACCGACCCCCTGGACAACCTGTGACCGAGCCAGCAGCCGCCACCCAGACTTCCGACCTGAACAGCCGGTACGGCAGGCGCGCGCGGTCCCGGCGACCGCTCGTGATCGCCGGGCTGGGGGTCGTGATCCTGGCCGGGCTGGTGTGGCTGGTGTGGGCTGCCTGGGTGCAGTCGAATCCGCCGGTCACCTCGCAACTGAACGGTTTCCAGATCGTTTCGCCGACCAGCGCGAAGGCCACGATGCAGGTGGACCGGACCAAATCGGTCGAGGCCAGTTGCCGGCTGCAGGCGAAGGCGGCCGACTTCTCGATCGTCGGTGAGGTGACCGTGACGGTGAAGGCGGATTCGCCCCGCCACCAGGTACTTCCGGTCACGCTGACAACGCAACGCTCCGCAACCGCCGTCGTACTCGTCGGCTGTACGACGGCCGACCAGCACCGCCCGCACTGACCCTGCACAGTCCGGGTCAACCTGACGCGGCAACCGATTGCCGCGACTCTCGCCTCCTGGTGGCGAAAACCTTCCGAGCAAGCGCTTTCCGAGCGTTTGGATCGCCCTAGAACCCCTGCGTGATCGGCGGTCTCTTGCTACGCTCGTTTGATTGGTCGCCGTCGACGACGGCGGCCAGCAGTATTTTCCTGCCCATTCCATCGACACAAGGAGCAGCCCGTGACGCAGAAGATCGATGAGGACAGCGTTGTCTGGCTGACGCAGGACGGTTACGACCAGCTGAAGTCGGAGCTCGAGCACCTGAAGGGCCCGGCCCGCGCGGAGATCACGCAGCGGATCAGCGAGGCCAGGGACGAGGGCGACCTCAAGGAGAACGGCGGCTACCACGCCGCGAAGGACGAGCAGGGCAAGATCGAGGCCCGGATCCGGCAGCTCGAGGACATGCTCCGTCGCGCCCGGGTCGGCGAGACCCCGAAGGCCGGCGGCAAGATCGAGCCCGGCATGAAGGTGTCGATCACCTTCGCCGGCGACGACGACGTCGAGACGTTCCTGCTCGGCTCCCGCGAACTGCTCGCCCTGGACGCGTCGGTCGACATCGACGTGTACTCCCCGCAGTCCCCCCTCGGCGCCGCGATCCTCGGCAAGAAGAAGGGCGACAAGGCCACCTACGAGGCCCCCAACGGCAAGCCCGTAACGGTCCAGATCGTCGCCGCGGAACCCTTCACCGGCTGACCCCACCAAAGCTCCCAAGCGCCCCGGTGGACAACCACCGGGGCGCTTGCTTTGACGGGACCACACAGCATGACCGGCTTCACCAACCCAGTTTGGGGTGGTCGCTGGCTTGAGTGGTCGGCGGAAGACGCTCGCCCAGGTCTGCGAAGTCCCGGCCGCCGTCAAGGGCGGTGGGATGGAACCTCTCGATTCTGCCGTCGGTCAGCGGCGCCGGGTCTTCTTCGATGTGATGCTGAGGTCGGCGCGGGGTAAAGGTCGGAGTGGCAGGCCGATCCGTTGTCGGACGCGACTTGTTCGATGGTGGTGATGCCGCAGTCGGTGAAACAGTCCACTGCGTGACGCGGGACGGCGGTCGCGGTGGTGACGGTTTCGTCGTCATGGACTTCGATGTAGGCGACGCGGGGGTGGTCGCCGAGAACGGTACGGACGAGCGCTGGGCCTGGGGTTGCGGTGGGAGTTGCAGGGCCTGCCGGTAGTGGCTGCGCGGTACTTCAGGGCATTGGCGCGGCCGAGGTAGCGCCGGCCGCCGCCGTCGGGACGGTTGCCGAGTGTCATCACGTCGACGTGCAAGATCGCGCCCGCGGATCATCCGCTCACCCGTGATCCGGTCCGCATACGACACGTGGTTCTTTCGGCAACGCGGCCGTACGGAGTGCACGGTCGAGGCGGGGTATGCCGGTCTGGTCAGCGAGCCGCCCTCGCCCAAGCCTGGGCCAAGCCGGAGCGAGCCAGCCCCGGTGCCAGCGGCAGCGGCACCGCGAGCGGGAGCGGGAGCGGCACCGGCACAGGCAGCGGCACCTGGAGCGGCAGCGGCACCAGGAGCCGCACCAACACCGGCAGCGGCAGCGCCAGCAGCAGCGCCAGCAGCAGCAGCGGCAGCAGCAGCGGCAGCAGCAGCGGCAGCAGCAGCGGCAGCAGCAGCGGCAGCAGCAGCGGCAGCAGCAGCGGCTGACGATCCAGCGTGCGGCCGCGTCCGGTTCAGCTGGTCGCGTGGAGGAGATGACCGGCCCGGCATGGCGGCCTCGCCGAGTTCGCGATCGCAGGCAGCCCACCGGCTCGCAGTCGGGAACACCACCTGGAACAGTTCCGCGACCCACGACGGGCCAGCCGTCATCCACCAGACGCGATAGCGATACCGGGGCACGTGGGGTCAAAGCAGCGTTGGCGTGGAAGCGACAACCTTCTGGTGGTCGGAGGGGTCCTAGACAGCTCCACTCCCCAGGGGGAGGTCTTCACGCATCAACCACACTCACCGCGTGTCGTCACACTTTCTCAACCAACGTGGCTGATCAGTACATCTAGCTCTGGATCAGCTATTCGGTCTCCGGTTGGGCAGGCGGTGCGTCCCGGTCGGACCGACCTCGAACATGAACCCGTGCGGCGTCGTCCACTCCAAGGTCTTGTGATCGACGCGCCGGACATCCCACCCGTGGGCATGGGTCTTCACCCGGTGTGCGAACCGGCTGAGCGGCGCCAGGTTCCCGGTGCTGGTCTGCCCGGCTGGGCCGTACGGGTCGTAGGGCTCGATGTGATCCAGATCGATGCCACGGTGGCTTTCCCTGGTCCCGTACGGGAACAACTCCACCGGGTAGGTCAGCCGCACCCGTTCCCGGATCCGCGCGGGGATCTCGTAGGCGTCCACGCTGACGGCGTCGTTCAGGTCGATCACCGGCTTCACTGTGTACGGCCCGTGGCCGACGAGTTCGGTGAGCTGCTCGGCCAGCAACGGACCGATCCCCTCGGCGCGCAGCACACCGGTCCCGGTGGCCAGCGTGAGATCGGTCAGATGCACGAAGACCTCAGTCTGACCAGGGCGCACCTGTCCACCGCTTCGACCCGCGGAGTTCGCGGAGTTCGCGGAGTTCGCGGAGTCGGCGGGATTGGCGTAGGCGTCACGTTTGATCTGGGCAAGACGTGCGTCGAGCGCCCGCTGCGCGGATGCATCCATCGGCACGCCGTCGTCGGGCTCGCTACGCGGACCGGGGATGTACTCCGGCAGTCGATTGTCGAACGGGTCACTGGGCGGATCAGGATCGTACGGTCCGGCGCCGTCCTCCAACGGAGGCTCCCGCAGCTCGACCGGGTTAGCGCTGGGGTCAACGGTCGGGTCAGCCACGTGGGTGTCACCGCCGTTCGGTCCGTCGTACGGCGGGCTGGCCGGGCGTGCCCTCGTGTCGCTGCGTGCCGGGTCTGCCGACGTGGACGGTCTGCGCGGCGCGCCGCTCGAACAATCGCCTGGACTGTCGCACGGCGTTGCCGGGCTTGCCGTACTGCGGCTGCGGGCCGGGTTCGGCCACAGGTAGGGCGTGTCGGTCGAGCGGTTGCACGAGCCGTCACACGGCGGGTTTGCCGGACTCGCCGTACTGCGGCCGCGGGCAGGGTCCGGCGACGAGCGTGGTGCGTCGCTCGTGCGGTCGAGTGGGCCGAATGCGGCGCCGCCTGCGACTTCCGATCGGGTGCTGGTGCCGGCCTGCGAGTTCGCGGCTGCGGGTCCCGTGCCGGTCGACGTCGAGCCCGTCGACCCGGGTCGCGCACCGACGCCGGTTTGTGAGTCTGGTGCTGCGGGGCGGGGGCCGGGGGCGGCTTCGGAGCGCGTCGCCGAACGCTGGACAGGGGTCGGGGCCGGAGTTGAGGTGCCTGCGGGTGCGGCGGCGGTCTCGGCGGACTCGGCAGGTGCGGCGTCGGCAGGTGCGGCGTCGGCAGGTGCGGCGCCGGCAGGTGCGGCGCCGGCGGGCGCGGCGCCGGCAGGTGCGGCGTCGGCGGCGGTGTCTGCGGCGGTGTCGGCGGGCGCGGTGTCGGCGGCGGTGTCGGCGGGGGTGTCTGTGGCGGTGGTCGGGGTTGTGGTGGGGTGGTTGTGGGCTTGGGTGAGGAGTTCTTGGGTGTAGCGGGGGTCGCTGATGATGCCGAGGGCGTCGGCGC